>JAITLQ010000008.1 GCA_031277795.1 Arthrobacter sp. | reverse complement strand
GCGGCGTTGTTGTTCGTAGCGCGGTTCTGCTCCGTCGGGGTCCAGGACCAGTCCCCAGCCTTTGGATTCTTCCTTGATGCGTTCAAGGCCCACGCGGCCTCCGGAGATCGCGGAGCCGGTACCCCGGCGGGAGGGGCTCTCGTCCATGCTCGGTGGGAGCACGGGATTGAATGGCACCGGCGACTCAGGCAGCTGCGATGACTGCGGTGCCTGGTGGTGAGGCCACGTCCCGTTCGCGCCAGCACCGGAACCGAAGCTGGGATCGGCGCCGAACAACGAACCCGCGCCTGCCTCTGAACCGGCCCCGAAGAGGGGCCCGGCACCTGTGCCGTAGTCGGCACCTGGTCCTTGGTTGGGGTTCGCTGTGGTCGGGTGGTCTTGGTGTCCGAACCAGGCGTTGCCTGCTCGTTCGCGCGGGTCCAAGAATCCGGGATGGGTGCCGTGGGGATCGTGTGGGCCTGGTTCGCCGCTCCACGGCGTGGCGCCGTTGTTCGGGTTTGCGGCGCCGGGGTGGCCGGGCCAGGCCGAAGGCCCGGCGCAAGCAGGTGGGGCCGGGGCATCCGAGGCCGGCCAGGTTGCTTCGGCTCCCGCAGGCGCGGCGGGCGGTGTTGGGGGTGTGGGTTTGAAGAGGTTGATGCGGCCGCCGGTGGCGTTGGCGACCAGGGCAGCTTCTGCGACGGCGGTGCCGCCGTTGACGGTTTCGCCGGTGAGCTTGGAGAGCTGCTCGACGATGGCCTTGGCGATGTCGGCGCTGAGTTCGCCTGCTTCGAGGGCGGCGGCCACGGCGGGGCGGGCTGGGGGTAGGTCTCCGGTGGAGATGCCGGTGCGTGGTTGAACGGCGGCGGCGACCTCGATCCAGGCCCCGGCGACGTACCCGTTGACGCCGAAGACGTCCATGACGAGGCGGCGCGTGTTCGAGTGTCCGAGCCGGCGGGCGAGTGATTCGATGGGTGTGAGCGGTTCGGACCGCCTGGCCACGGCGCCGGCGGCCGCGATCTTGACCGCGTCGCAGGTGCGGGAGAGATCGGCGGCGGCACCGAGGGCCGCGACGACGACTTCTTCTGGGGCGCCGTCCCAGGCGCGGGGACCGGCGGCGATGAGGGAACGCAGCGTGGCGGTGGCCTGGGTTAAGGCCTCAACGTCCAACATGTTCTCAACCTCCCGCCATGGCGCGTGCGCGTACCGAAAAAGAAACCTGAAACCCGGTCAGAGACCGGTCAGGGGTCACCCTGTTGTCTTGTTGTTTCTCGGTGCTGGCGAGGGTTCTATTCTACTGATTTTGGCTGGGAATGGGCTGGGAAAATTAGTGCAAATGATGGCAAACAATCACAAGCACTAACCCCCGACAGTTTGAACAACACCCCAGACGTAGCCCACGGGCGCCTCCCACACGCCCTCTGAGCGCCCCAGCTCAACACCCAATCCGCCCCCCTCGCCGGCCCCGCAGACGTCGTCTCAGGGCGCCCGAGCGCCGACACCCTCCCCGACCCCGACCCGAGCTAGTAAGCCGACGGCGCGTGCGCCGCGGCTGGCCTCGATCCCCTGCTCGGCAAGCTCACGAAGATCCGCGTCTCGCAGATCAACGACTGCACCTGTCTGCCCGCGCATGCCCGCGCGCGGCGCCCTCGCCAAGGGCGATAGCACCGACCGGATCGCCGTCATCGTAGCCCGGTGGGAATCGCAGTACTGCTCGGATCAGAAACAGACGACGCTCGCGTTGGCCGAGGAGGGCACGCGCCGGCCGCATGCCAAGCCGCGTGCCTGGGACAACGGTTCCCCCGGCGACGAACATGTCTCGGCGACCAGCTGACTCGCGGTCGTCATGCCCAGTTGGAACTACATCACGGGCCGCAGCCATGACCCTGTGGCTCCGTATCTGGACCGGCAAGTCGTGCGCTGGCTAGGCCGAACCTGACACGGGAGGCCTAGGCCGTGAAGGACTTGGGGCACTCCGTAGGGCCCGATTATTTGGCGGCGACACCCGGCGCCGCCACCTCTATCACACGGTCCGTAGTGCTCAGCGTGGTGCGCCGATGAGACACCATCACCACCGTGCCCGGAAACTCCGCGAGCACGTCGGTGATGACGGACTCCGCCTCCGCGTCGAGCGAGGCAGTCACCTCATCCACGAGCAACAGGCTGGGATGACTCACCAGGGCCCTCGCCAGGCATAGGCGCGCCCGTTGGCCGCCGGAGAGTCTCAGCCCATCCTCACCCAGGCGTTCGTCTAGAGCCACGACATCCCCAAGTCCGAGGCGCTCCAGGAGCCGGCACAGTTCCGCCTCCGCGGGCGCAGCCAGCCCTTCCGACAAACCCATCAGGAGGTTTTCCCTCACCGTGCCGCTGAACAGGGTGGCGCGCTGGCCCACGTACGCCACCCGGGCGCGCAGCTCCTGCTCGCCAACATCCTCCAATGCCACGCCTTCCCCGCCGGTTCCCAGCAGCATCAGACTCCCCGCCTGGGGAGAGAGCAAACGTGCCATCAGAGCGAGCAACGTGGACTTGCCGGCACCAGACGGGCCGCGCAAGCCCACGTGCTCGCCCGGCTCGACCGCCGTGTCCGGGCCCACGCCGACTCCTTCGCAGACCGTGCCAGCATCCGCGCCGTCGTACGCAAAGCGCACGCCTCTCAGCCGGACGCCGAGCGGCCCGTCGGGCAAGACCTGAACCCGTCTCCTCTCCGCGTCGGCCCGATGCGTCCCCCCGACGGCATCAGCATCTTCGATGACACCGGCCACCCGAGCCGCGGAGGCTTCCAGGGGCTGCAGCTGGGTCAACGTCGTGGAGGCGTCGGCCACGGCGGCCAGCCCGGCCAACGTCAGGACCAAGAGCGGCGCGAGCGCGGCGGCGTCCTCCGGATCGCCGAAGGTGTGCAGCACCCCCAGGAGGAGCACGCCCACCGTCACCGCGCCCGTGATCGCTTCCCGAAGCCCAGACGCCGCGGCGGTGACGAGGGCCTTGCTCCGAGCGGCCCGGTTGGTGCGCTCCGTCAGCGAGAGGGCTTCTCGCACCACGCGCGGGACCATGGCATTGTTGAGCACCTCCCTCGTCGCCGTCACCACCTCACTGATGCGGGCGGACAGCGCCTCGCGCGCGGCTTGTTCGGCTTCACCCGCCCGGCGCCCCTTCCCCGCGCTCAGCCTTGTGGCCACCATCAGGGCCAAGGCCCCCAGGAGGACCACACCGCCGGCCGCGGGGCTGAGCACCGCTGCGGTGGCGATGCATCCAGCGGCCACGAAGGCCTGCGCAGCGATCTGCGCCACGGTGTGGGCGTAAAAGAACTCCAACTTCTCCGTGTCGGTGAGCAGGGTGCTGGCCTCCCGGCCGCTGTGCCGCCCTCTCCGGGTGGGAGCGGCGCGGGAGAAGGCGTCGAAGAGAGAGAGCCGCAGGCGGGCCAACACGCGAAAGGCCATGGCATGGGACACATCCATTTCCCGCCAGGTCAGGGTGGCCCGCACCGCGACCAAGAGAACGAGTACGGACCACAGCCACGCCGGGGGTTCGGCCTGCAGCACCACAGCCCGCCCCACGGCCCACGCGCCCAACACCCCGAGCGCCGTGAGACACAACGCCGAGGCAATCGAGACGATCAGGCTGCGGATGAGTCCGACTCGTTCGGGCCACAACAACGGAATGAGCCGGGTCAGGGCTGAGCTGTTCATGTGTTCCCCTCTGTCTGTTCCGACTGCGTCCCGCGGCGGGGGCGCTCCGCCTCGAGCCGGGAGGCGGGGACGCTCACGGGGCCGGCAGGTAGCGAAGCAGCCGCCCCTGGGCCGCCAGGTGACGGGGTGAGGCGGCCCTCGCTCAGGGTGAGCACCCTGGTGTCCCCCGGCAGCTCGCCGGGACGGTGGGTGCTCACCAGAACGACCCGGTTCGCGGCGACCCGTCGCAGGGTGGAGAGCACCGATACAGCGGTCGCCTCGTCCAGCGCGCTGGTCGGCTCATCCAGCAAGAGCACGGGGCGCCTCGTCAGCAGCGCCCGGGCCACGGCGAGGCGTTGCAGCTGCCCGCCCGAAAGGTCCCGGCCGGATTCCGCGATCGACGACCCCAGCCCGCCCCTCGCCCGTACGTCGTCCCACACTCCGGCAGCGCGGCACGCCTCCTCCAACGCGGCGTCTGCGTGGCCGGCGCCTGCGGGGTCCAGGTTGTCGCGGACGGTCCCCTCGAAGAGCACGGGGTGCTGCGAGACCAGCGCCACGTCGCGGGCGCGCAGCGGTGCGCCGTCCAACTGCACGCTCCCGTTCTCGGGTTCCAGGAAGCCCAACACCACGTCGAAAAGGGTGGACTTCCCGGCCCCGGACTCCCCCACGATCGCGGTGAGGCTGCCGCGTCCGGCCCGCAGATTCACGCCGCGCAGGACCGGGCGGGCCTCCTCGTAGGCGAAGCGCACTGCGCTCAGGCGCAGCCCCTCGCCAGGGACCGCCGTTTCCGGGGCGGCGCCCGGCGACAAGTCGCTGCGCGGTGCCCGGAGAACGCCAACCGAACCACCGCGCCCACCCGCCCGGGCCGACGCCTCCGGCGTATCCGGCACCGCTGCCGTCGTGCCGTGGGTGCTGAGCGACTCTCCCGCCTCAAACGCGCCAATGTCGCGGAGCCCCGCGACGGCGCCGAGGCCAAGGTAGCCGGCATGCCACTGCTTCGATAGCTCGCGCACCGGGCGGAAGGCCTCCCCGGAAAGCATCAGGATCAAGTAGCTCTGTGAAGCCACGGATCCCGGGGACAGCGCCTCGGCAATAGCGCAGGCCGCCGCCCCTGCGAGCGCCCCTTGGATGGCGAGGTCGGTGAGAGCCGTCTCGGCGAGCGAGGCACGCATGGCCCGCTCTGTTTGCTGGCGCAGCCGCTCGGAGCGCGCGTGGATGCGCCGCCTCGACCAGGGAACGCGGCCCAACGCCCGCAGCGTCTGCATGCCGCGGAGTGCCTCGGAGAGCTCGGCAGCCAGGCCCTCGTAGCTTTCCCATTGCTCCTGCGAGCGCCTGACCATGAGTCGCGCCCAGGCCAGCGGCGCGAGCAGCGCCAGCGCCACACCGACGGCCACCGCGATGGCCGTAGGCCAGGACACCCAGGCCAGCCCGAGGAGCACGACCGGGGTGGCGATCGCCAGGGTGAGCAGTGCCGGGTAGTAGGCGGAGACGTAGGCGTCCACGCCGTCCACGCCGTCGCTCAGCGTGGCCCGGAGCGCCCCAGGGCGGCGCGCCGGGTCCCGCAGCGCTTCGGGGCGTAGCACGCCCCGAAGGCCGGCCGCGCGCACATCGAGCCGGACCCTGGCGCCGAGCCGGCTCGCGGCAGAGGCCTGGACGAGGGCCACCCCGACCCGGACCACCGTCATGAGCGCCACGGCCCCGAGACTGAGCAACGCCTCCTGGAGCCGCCCCCGGGCCGCCGCGGCGAGGGCGTGCGCCAGGGCCACCGCCTGCCCCACGTAGAGGGCGTTGACGAGCAGTGCTGGCGCAACGGCGGCGACCACCTCCCGCGGACGCCGGGCGGCCGCCCGCGTGAGTTCCTTGACAATCATCATGTTCGGATTCCTCCGTGAGTGGCGGGGCGATCTGGGCGCAGGGAGGCGAGGGCGTGGACCACCCACGTCCCCGAGGAGGCGACCAGCCCGGAGACGGGGCGGGAAGACCAGCTCCCCTCCGCGTGTTCCGCGTACAGGCGGCGCCCCCCGGCCAGCGGCGCGGCCCAGGCCGCCGCCATGAGGCGACGCGGGTCGGCCGCGCCCACGTCGAGCGTCCAGGTGACCACGCGCTCCGCCCCGGCGATCCAGGGCTGCTGCGCGGCCTCGGACAGGCACTCGGCCGCACTTCCCGGCCTCCGCGGGCGGGCGAGAAAGCGGTCGTGACGGGGGCTGCGCCGCGTGCTCAGCCGCTCAGCCCTCGCGGACAGCCAGGCGGGACGTGCGGCGGGCAGGGGCACGACGGCGAGGGGCAGCTCGGGCGCGAGGCCTCGCCTCAGCCACGCCTCGGCGTGGGCGGACCGAGGCCAGGCGAGCGCGGCGCGCAGGGCGGTCGCCCCGCCCTGCAGCTCGCTGGCAAGGACCGCCGTGGTACCGAGCAAGTGCTCGGCGCCGGCCGCCGCGTACGCGGCGTCGGCCAGCCACAGCGGCCAGGCCCGGTGTCGGTAGCGCGAGAACGCACGTCCGGGCAGCACGGAGAAGACGAGGAGTGCTCGGCTAGGCGAGCCGAGGGAGGCGGCGGCACCCCACGCGGCCGGGACCAGGAACTCGGTCTCCGGGTGGCGCAAGGTGAGCGTGCCCAGCTCCGGGTCGTAGGCCCACCTGCGCCAGTCGCCCTCGACCGCCGGCTCCAGCAGGTGGGCTCGCACACCGTAGCTTGCCCCGGCCGAGGGGACGGCCCGGCGCTGGATGGACGTGGCGGAGCCGTCCTCCGTGAGGTGCAGTCCGCGCGGGGCGAGCAGTGCCTCGAGGACCTCGAGGGCCAGTTCGGCGGCAGGCGACGTGGCCCCGGCCGAGGTGGCGGCAGTCCCGGCCCCGAGCGCGAACCAAGCATTGTCCCGGGGTCCCGGATGCACCGGGTCCCCCGGCGTCAGGGGGCCGTAGGCCTGATGGAGCAGAAGGCCAGGAAGGGCGGCGAGTGTCACGGGCAGCGCCTCACATGTGCGGGGGCGGAACAAGCGTGAAGCCCTCCGGCCCCTGTCTAGGCACGGGCCAGCCGCGCTCGCGGGCGGCGGAGGCAAAGCGGTCCATGCCGAGATAGGCGAAGGCGGCCGGGGCGTTGGGGACCAGGCCGGTCACGAGTGTGCGCACCACGCGCAGCGGCGTCATCGCCACGTCGCGCGTGGTCAGGTCGCGATAAATCTCCCGGTGGCCGCCCGCGGCGAGCCGTGCGCGCACTTGCCCGAGCGTCGGGCTCTCGAGGGCCTCCACGCCCACGGTCCCGAGCGCTGGCTCGCGGAAGCGGGCGGCGAGCGCGTGCACGCTGGGATCGAGCCAGACCTGCACGTGGGCGCCCAGGTCGATGACGTTCTCGAACTGCGCGCCGGCCTGCGCCGCGTAGTCCCGCTCCGGCCGGTGTTCGAGATAGAGCCCCCTGGCCATGAGCCCCCGCTCGACGGCGCGGTATACCCAGCCGTCGGCCTCGAGCGTGCCCTGCGTGTAGATCCAGGTGTGGACGGCCTCCAGCACCGCCTTGCGCGCTGCCCTGGCCGGGTCTAGCGCGCAGGAGAAGCCCGCAGCGTAGATCCCGCGCGCGGCGTCGAACGTGAGTGCTGCCACGCAGGGAGCGAACTCGCTCGGCATCTGCACGAGCCAGACCTCGAGCGCGCAGCCCTCCAGGTCCTGGCGCAGGCCGGGCACCGAGTCCACGTCGATCCCGCGCGCCGGCCCGTCCAGGTGCCACCAGAGTTCCAAGGCGTCCCGCTCGATGACCTCGAGCAGCCCCCTGTCCCTCGCGTCCTGTACGCCCTGGCCCGTGGCGATCCCTGCGTAGTTGAGATGATGGGTGCGAGGCAGGTGCCGAAAGCGGGCCTGCCGCCAGTTCAGGTGCACCAGCGCGTCAGGCACCCACACCTCGTTCCCTCCATCATCGAGGCAGCGCGCCCACAGCGCGGGGGTGTCCTCGCCCAAGGTCGTGTAGGGGAACCCCGGGCGCCGTGCCTGCCACGTGGCATGCGTCGGCAGCTCGTGCGTCTCCAGCGCCGGGTGCCCGGACCCGACGAGCTCCCCGCGCGTGCCCGTGAAGAAGTCGTGTGGCGGCAGCGGGTCGGGAAGGAAGTTCCCGCAATAGCGCTCGGCGCCCTCGGCGATGGCCGCGATGCGCGCCGCGGAGGCGTCCCCGAACGATGTTCCGAGCGAGACCCGGTCCGCCGGCCACTCCCCCAGCATCCTGGCATCGGCCACGGAGGCCGTCAGGGCCAGGTAGGCCGCCGGGGCGCCGGGTGGGTGCGGGACCTCTCTGACGGACCGGATGACGCCGGTGAAGGGGTCGACGAGGTCCTCCGGCGTGAGCGGTGCAGGGGTGGCCGCGGCCTGTCGCTCACCGGGGGGCCCGGGTGCTCCGAGCGCCGCGGTCGGCGAGTCCGCGCTCACCGTCGGCGCCGGCTGCGGCAGGGTGTCGGTGGGGATCGGGTTCACGGTCGGGGCCTTTCTGCCGTGGTGGTGTGTGTCCACCTGCGGGCTGCGGGGCGCAGCTCGGACACAAGTCGGTATGCCCCGCGGGGCGGCGCGGGGACGATGTTGCGCTCAACGTGGGCGTCCGGGACGATCCTGGCCAGCCAGCCGTCCAGTACGGCACCTGGCCCGCCGGCCGCGACTACGTCGCCGCGGGTGCTACCCGGGGCCAGGTCCGCGAGCAGCCCGTGCCCCCAGGGCCCCTCGGCGTGCTGGGTGAGACCACCCCAGCCCCGCGCGAGCGCCGCCGCCTCGCGCCGGAAGGGGTCGTGTCGGCCGCCGATGACGAGGAGCGGGGATCGCATTCCTCCCCACCGCAGCGCAGGGTCCACGCGGGACGAGGACCATAGCCCGCGCCAGGCCCGCTGGGTGGCCGGCGGCCAACCCCACGCCGCCGCGACGCCGACGCCGCGGGCGCGGACCGCGTTGACGCGACGTTGGGCCTCCGCGGCGTCCAGCGGGTTCCTGGAGCGCGGCCCGAAACCGTGTTCGTGCCACCACCCCACCCGTTCGGAAATGAGCGGCCGCCCGTGGCGATCCCAGGCGGTCTCGCCGGGGCCGAGCACGGGCACCGAGACGGCGACGCCGTCCGCGGGCGTGGCGCCTTCAAGGTGCAGCGCCCGCGCGGTCTCCAGGGCGGTGTGCGCGGCGTAGGAAGCGCCATGCAGCAGCAGCGGCCCCCCAGCCCCGTGCTCCCGCGTCCAGGCAGCGGCCTGTGCCCCGTCGCTGGCCACGTTGCGGTACGGGATCCACTCCCCGCCGCTCGCGTATCGACCACGCACATCAAGCACCCAGCAGTCGAGGCCGCGCTCCGCCCACGAGCGAGCCATGGGTTCCTGAACGGCGGCCCCGTAGGGGGTCTGCACCAGCACGGTGGCCACGGGGTGGTGGGGCAACGCCCGGACCCCCCGCAGGAGGGTACCGTCCGCCAGGGGAACGCGCGCGGCGCCCACCGTGGGGGAACTCATTCCACGGCACCGGCACTGAGCGCGGTGGCCGGCGGAGGATCGAAGGCGAGGACCCGGTGGCGGCTCAGCCGGGCGGCTGCTGCGTCGTAGCGCTGCAGGAGGCTCGTGTCGTCGACGCCGTCCGTGCCGCGCGCCCACGCCGCGGCGAGCGTCAGGATGCGTGAGAGCTGGTGGGCGTGCGCCGCCGGGTCGGCAGGGCCGGGCGGCGCCGCGGCGGTCGTCGTCGCGTTGCGCCAGGCCTGCCAGGCCTGCGGCGCGTTGCTCGCTGCGCGCCACCTGGCCAGGACCTGCGCCGCGCCGGGGCCGCGATCCCCCACGCTGAGCGGGTCAACCAGGTAGAGCCCGCCCTCGCGGTAGGCGCGGATCCACCCGGCGCCGCGCCGCGCCGCGTCATCGAGCCGGTCCCAGCCGGCGCGCCCGGCCGGGGCCTCGGCCACGCCGATCACCAAGGTGTGCGCGTCGGCGCGTTCGGCCGCCTCGGCCGCGCCGAGGCGTGCGACGGGGGCGCCCCAGGCGGCGAGCGCCGTCTGCACGTCCGCTGCCAGGTCAGCGTCGCCGAGCAGGATCACGCGCCGGGACTCCGGCCACCTCGCGCGCCGGATCTCCAGCGCATCCTGTGCCCGCTCGTCGGCGAGCCGGAGCATGAACGACTCCGCTTGCTCATCGGTGCGTTCCCCCCGCGCGAGCCCCTCCGGGTACCCGGACAATCCGAGAAAGGCGCCCCCGGCCGTGCGTAGCGCCGCCCCGCGTTCGCCCCACGCCACGATCGTGTCAGCCGTCCCTTCGACGGGGACGATGCTGGTCTCGGCGCGCACGGCGGCTCCTTGCTTCGAGGGGCGCGGCGGCCAGGGCTACGCCGCGTGAAAAGTTTTTTTGGGGGCCGGGCAGTCGACGACAGCCCGGCCCCGGCGTCACGCCGAGCTACGGCGCAACGGGATCACTCAGTCAAAGGGGTTCTCGACGAGCGCGTTGGAGTGGGTGGCCGAAAGATGGGCCAGCTGCTCGGTCTCTTCGATTTCCTGGGCGATGCGCTCCATAGCGATCTCCTTCTGTGGTGAATTTTCCCCGGATATCCGGGGTGTTCGGGATCGAACACCCCCACCGTATTGAGAATCATTCTCAATAGCAAGTAGCCTGGCGGCGTGAATGCTCCTCCCCTCTACCTCGCAGATCACCGCGCCGGCGTCCTCTACCGGCTCTTCCGCAACGCCCTCACGACGGTCGACACCGGCGTGTTGTCCGAGCACGCCGGCGTGGCCCAGGCGAGCCCCGAGCTGGCCGTGTGGATCGACGAGGCGGCCGGTGAGGTCGTGCTGGACACCCCGTCGGGGAGCACGCGCATCTCCACGGCTGTCCCGGCGGAGCACGTGGCCGTGGACCCGAGCGGTCGGCTGGCGCTCATCACCCCCGGCCTCGGCCTGGACCTGGATCCCTGGAACCCGGTCGCGAGCTTCGTTGACCTGGAGTACGGCGTCGCGGCGCGCTTCCGCACCCGGCCCGGCGAGCCGGGCGTCGGATGGGTGAAGGACGCGGCCACCGGGGAACTGACCGCCGTGCTGCGCCACCGCGAGCCGGGTGCCATCGAGGCCATCAGGATCGACGAGCTCCTCGCCCTTGGCCCCCACGTCCCACCGCTGCGCGGCGAGCAGTGCGAGGACCTCGCGCCGGACGGTCACGGCGACGTGGCCGCCGGTGAGCTGTTTGCCACGGCGACCTCGCGCGGCCTCGAGCGCTTCCGCGTGCGCAACGGCCGCCCTGAGGTCGCAGGGATCGTGCCCTGGCCCTCCCCGGGCCGCGCGCATTACCTCCGCCTGGACGCCGAGACAGGCCACGCCCTCGGCGTCCTCCGCTCCGGCCCGGGAGACCCCAGCCGCTGGGCCGACTGGGGCAACGCCTTGGCCTGGATCGACCTGCACAGCGGTCGGGCGCGCTCGCTTGAGCTCCCGCCGGGGCTCGCCTTCCGCTTCGGCCTGGGCGGCGACACGGCGGCCATCGCCACGATTCATCCCGACGGCGACCACCTGAGCGTGCTGCGCCGCGACGCCGGCGGCTGGAGGCTGGCCGAGACCCGCACCCTGCCCACGTTGTCAGGTTCCCCCCGCCCCGGGCACGTCCCGTGGGAGGGGATCGCCGGCGCCCCGGCCCAGCGCCGCAGCGTGGCCGTGAGCGCCGACGGGCGCTGGATCGCCGTGACCCGCGGCGGGGACGCCCAGGTGCACGTGCTGGACGCTGCTCGTCACGGTTCGCCCATGCGCACCCTGGCCGTCCCCACCTCGCTCGACGAGGGCGGCATCGCCTTCTTCCGGGAGGACACCGCCGGTGCGGCCCCGGCGCACGCCGATGGATTGGGACGATGAGCGCCGAGTGGGAGGCGGCCATCGCCGCAGAGGAGGCGCCCGTCGTCGGCCTGCCTCAGCGCGGGCTCGTCCTCCTGCGCGCGGCCGGGGCCGAGCACGCCGCCCTGTGCCGTTACCCCTCCCGGGAACCGCTGTGGCAACCCGCCGGAGCGCCGACGGCCCTGGCCGTCGGCGACAACGGCCTGTGGGCCGCCGTCATGGTGTCGACTCCGGACGAGGCCTCGCGCCTCTGGCTCGTACACACCCGCGAGCGGCGGGCCACGCGGATGGCCGCGGCCGTCTTCCGTCACGACGCCCCCGTCTACGACCCCGTGAGCGGCGACTTCCTGGTGGTCTCCACCCCGGAGGCGCGGCTGTACCGGGTGATGCCGGGCCGTCGACTGCGCGGCGTCTGCCCCGTCCCCCCCGGTGAGCGCTGGCGCCTCTTCGAGGGGCCGTGGGGGCCGCTGCTGGCCATCAGCGTTCCGGGCGAGCCCACCCGCCTGCGCCCGGCGCCCCGCCCAGTTTTGGCCCCGCGCCGGTCGCCGGTCCCCTCGTCCTGGGAGCTCAGCCTGCCGAGCGTGCGCGGCGTATCAACCCTGCGCAACCACGCCGTGGTGCGCTCCGCGCGCGCCGCCCGCGGCTTCGACCCGCTGACCGGCCGGGTGCTGTGGGAACACTCGGCCGGTGACGCGCGCGTCATCGATGCCCTCGCCACCCCCGCTGGGGTGACGATCGCGGAGCAACGGGAGGGACGCCCCTCCCTGCTCCGGCTCGACGGCGCCGGCGTCACCGACGCGCGCGCCGTCGAGCTTCCGGCGTGGGTGGAAGGCGGCGTGGTGAGTGGACTCGCCCTGCACCGCGGCGAGGAGGTGCTGCGCTGGGAGAGCGCCCTCGAACCGCCCCGGCTCTGCCGCCTCGACGCTCTCGAGGCCTCGCCCCTAGCCCCCTCCGACCTGGGGCACACCCTGCGGCACGGCGTCATGGCGGAGGACGGCGCGATCATCGACGTGGTACTGAGCCTCCCCCCGGGGCCGGCCACCCGGCGCCCCGTGCTGCTCAGCTGCTACGGCGGCTTCGGCGAGCCGCACCTGCCCGTCTATGAGCCGAGCCACGCCGCGTGGGTTCGGGCCGGAGGCGTGGTCGCCCATGCGCAGATCCGCGGCGGCGACGAACGCGGCCGGTCCTGGTGGGAGCAGGCCAAGGGCTCACTCAAGGTGCGCGCCGTGTGGGACCTGAGCCGCGTCGTCGAGCAGCTGAGCCTGCATGGCCTGCCCGGCGTCCCGGCGGCGCCCGTGGTGCTGGCCGGCGGTTCACTCGGCGGAGTCGTCGCCGCGGCGAGCGCCTTCGACGGGCGCCGACTCTGCGCCGGCCTCATCACCACGGCGGCTCCGCTCGACCTCGAACGCCTGAACGAGCACCCGCTCGGGAGCCTGTGGCTCAACGAGTTTCCGTCCAGCGAGACCCCGGAGGGACGCGCCGCCCTGCGCGAGCTCTCGCCGCTGCGCCGCGCCGCCGACCTCCCGCCCGGCCACTGCCCGCCCTATCTCGGCGCGGTGATGGCCGCCGACGCGCGCGTGGGCTCGCGGGACACCGAGGAGCTCGTGCGCCTGTTGCGCTCGCGCGGGCTTCGCGCGCGGCTGCACGTGGTTCCGTGCGCCGGCCACGCCGCGAATTCCCTCTCCGCCCTGCGCCGCCTCGGCGCCGCCTGCCTTTCCTTCGCCGCGGCGGCGACGGGTGGCGTGGTGCGCCCGACTCTCGCACCCGAAAGGACCCCTTCGTGACCCCACCGTCCCTTGCTCCACCCGGCGTCACCGCGGCCGAGCGCCCCGTTCTCCCCGGCCGCCGCGCTGCCCGCCTCCTCGTCCCCCTGCTCGCGATCGCGCTCGTGGCCCTGCTCGTCGCCTCCGTGGCCGTCGGCACCGTCCAGGTCTCGCTCCTGGACGCCGCTCGTCTCATCCTCGGACACCTGGTGCCCGGCATGCCATGGATGAGCGATGGCAGCTACACCGTGCTGCAAGACACCGCCGTGTGGCAGTTCCGCCTGCCGCGCGCGCTCCTGGCGGCCGTGGTCGGCGCGTGCCTCGCGCTGGCGGGTGCGCTGCTGCAGGTGGTGGTGCGCAACCCGCTGGCTGAGCCGTACATCCTCGGGGTCTCCGCCGGGGCCGGCCTCGGCGCCGCCTCCGCGATTGTGCTGGGCTTCGCCGCGGCCACGTGGGTGCTGGGCACGTCGGCCTTCCTCGGTGCGCTCGTGGCCACCATCGCGGTGTATTTCCTCTCGCGGCGGCGCGGGCGGATCACGCCGGAGCGGTTGATCCTGGCCGGCGTGGCGCTGGGCGCGCTGTTCAGCGCCCTCACCAGCTACCTCACCATCACCACCGAGGCGCAAAACGTCTACGGCATCCTCTTCTTCCTGCTCGGTTCGGTCTCCGCCGCCACGCTCTCCAGCGTCATCCTGCCCGCAGCCGCCCTCCTGGTGGCCGTCGTGTTCACGGCGGCGCGCACCCGCTCGCTCAACGCCCTGCTCGCGGGAGACGCGGTGGCGGCCGGCCTCGGCGTGGACGTGCAGCGCGTGCGCACCCAGACCCTCGTGGTCGCGGCGCTCGTGACGGGAGCCGCGGTGTCCGTGGCCGGCGGCGTGGGCTTCGTTGGCCTCGTGGTGCCGCACATCGCTCGCCTGCTCGTGGGACCGGATCACCGGCGCCTCGTGCCCGTGGCCCTGCTCGGCGGCGCGGTCTTCCTCGTGGCGGCCGATCTCCTCTCCCGCACCGTGGCCCAGCCAACCGAGGTGCCGCTCGGCATCCTCACGGCCGTGACCGGCGCCCCGTTCTTCCTCTGGTTGCTGCGCCGCCAGGGGGGTGCCAAGTGAGGCTGACGGTGAACGACCTCGGTGTGCGCCGCGGCTCAAAGCAGGTGCTGCGCAACGTCTCGCTCGACGTGCCGGACGGCGCCGTCCTCGGCGTGCTGGGCGGCAATGGCGGCGGCAAGTCCACGCTCCTCGGCGCCCTATCCCGCCTGCTCCCCATCACCGGCTCCGTGCGCGTGGGCGAGACCGAGCTCTCCGCCATGCGGCGCGAGGAGGTGGCGCGGACCGTGGCCCACATGGCGCAGGAGTTCAGCGCCGACTTCGAGATGCTCGTGTACGACGTGGTGATGCTGGGGCGCACCCCGCACGCGGCATGGGGCACCTCGGATCGCGACCACGCCGTGGTGATGGCCTCCCTGGAGCGCGTGGGCGCGCTCGGTCTGGCCACGCGTTCCTTCGCCGACCTCTCAGGCGGCGAGCGCCAGCGCGTCACGTTCGCGCGGATCCTGGCCCAGGACGCCCCGGTGCTGGTGCTGGACGAGCCCACCAATCATCTGGACATCGCCCACCAGTTCGACCTGCTTCGCTTGGTGCGCGCTGCGGGCCGCACCAGCGTGATTGCCCTGCATGACCTGGACCTCGCTGCCCGCAGTTGCGACCTGGTGGCCGTGCTGCATCAGGGCACCCGGTACGCGTACGGCACACCCTCTGAGGTGCTCACCGAGCAGACCATCCGCACGGTCTTCGGCGTGCATGCCACCGCCGTGCCTGCCCCGAGCGGCGCCGGGACACGCCTGCTCCTCGACCCGCTTCCCCGGACGGACTCCGGCGAAGAACCAACACCACCGCATCAGAAGGAAACCACCGCATGAACGCTCTCTCCCGCAACACTCTGTCCTCGCGTCTGGCGCTCGTGGGCGCCGCCGGTGCCTTCCTGCTGGCGTTGAGCGCCTGCGGCCAGTCCGTCACGGCCCCGCCGCCCGCGGGCGAAAGTTCCGGAGCGGCAAGCTCCGGAACCGCGGGGGCCACCGGCGGCTCCGCCACGGCGAGCGGCCCGGTCAGCATCACGAACTGCGGCGCCGAGCTCACGTTTGCCGAGGCGCCGCAGCGCGCCGTGGGCCTCAGCCCCGCCCAGACGGAACTGCTCCTGCGCCTCGGCGTGGGCAAGACCCTTGTGGGCCAGGCGCAGACAGGCCTGCAGGCACTGCCGGCCGACGTGGCGAGCCAGGCGGAGCAGGTCAAGGTGCTCAGCAAGGGCGAGCCGCCTGCCCGCGAGGAGCTGCTCTCGGTCAACCCGGATCTGGTGCTCTCCCCCACCAGCTACGAGTTCACGGCGGAGCAGGGCTACGCGAGCGTGGAGCAGCTCAAGAAGGCAGGAGCCCAGGCGTACATCGCCACGGGCGGCTGTGCGGATCGCCGCGCCAGCGCCGTGGTGACGGACCTCGTGACCGACATCGACAACCTGGGCTCCATTTTCCGCACGCCTCAGCAGGCGGCGCAGCTGAGCAAGCAGGTCAGGGATCGCCTCGCCGCCGTGAGCCGGGCCAACGCCTCGGCCACCGCGCCCACGGTGGCGCAGCTGTTCGTGGACGGCAAGAGCCTCTCGGCGATCGGCGCCGGGATCGAAGCGGACATCATCAAGCAGGCGGGCGGCAAGAACGTGTTCAGCCCGGACGACAAGCTCTTCGAGAGCTTCTTCGCCGCCGCCGTCTCCCCCGAGCAGGTCGCGAGCCTGAACCCGGACGCCATCGTCTTTGCCACGACGGGTGACCCCCAGACCGCCTCCATCGAGGCGCACCTGCGCGAGACCTTCCCGCAGGTCACCGCGGTGAAGGAGAACCGTCTCGTGGCCGTCCCCTCAGCAAATCTCCTGCCCGGCACGCTGGGCAATGTGGATGCCGTGGAGCTCATCTCCCAGAAGATTCACGACCGCTGAGCCGAACAGCAGGCACCAAGGGGCCCGGGTCTTCGTAACCCGGGCCCCTTGGCGCGTGCATGACTTACTTCTTGAAGGCGTCCTTGATGTTCTCGCCCGCCTGCTTGATATCACCCTTGGCCTGCTGGGCTTGCCCCTCGGCTTCCAGCTTCTCGTTGTCGGTGACCTTGCCGGCGGCTTCCTTCACCTTGCCTGCCACCTTGTCGGCGGTGTTCTTAGCCTTGTCTGCCAGGCTCATGATGCACTCCTTCTCTGTAATGGTGTTTCTACGTCAGGCGCGTTGACCCCGCGCCTCAGGCCTTGTTCTTGTTGCGGCCCGTGATAAAGCCCCAGATGACCAGGACGATGAGCGAGCCAAGGATGGCCAATAGCCATGAGGACAGGGAGAAGAACTTGTCCACGTCCGCGTTAAACACGGCCTGACCGATCCAGCCGCCAAGCAGAGCGCCGACCACTCCCAGGATGAGGGTGGCAATCCAGCCGCCACCCTGCTTGCCAGGGAGGATGGCCTTAGCGATCGCGCCGGCAATGAGGCCCAAGACAATCCAACCGATGAAACCCATGATGAGGTCCCCTTCATGTGATGCCGCAAGCGGGTCCCGCAAGCGACTGGCTACCCGCCGCATTGGGCGGCGGGACGTTCAAATTGTGAGGTGGCTGCGTGGCCGGGGTGTGAACGCCGCGGCGGCCCCTACTCTTCTCCCCGTCCGGACGTGCCGTTGAGAGTTTTCAGGAAGCCCAGCACTACGAGCTTGTGGTCAGCGCTGAGTTGTTCGGTGGCGTCCAGCATGCGCACCTGCATGGACCGGAGCGTGGCCTCCACTTCTCCCGTGGTCTTGGCAGTGGGCATAAGCGCCACCGAGCGGCGGTCGTCCGGGTGGCGCTGCCTGGTGAGGAAGCCCCGGTTGGCGAGCCGGTCCACCAAGGCACTGACGGAGGCACCCGTAATGTGGAGGCGATGAGCGAGGTCTTGTTGCCGCAGGTACTTCCCCTCGTGGTGGGCATCCAACACCAAGCGAAGCGTCTCGAGATCCTTGTCTCCGAGACCCATATCGTCGCGGACCTTGACCCTCATTTGCTCGTTTGATTGTCGGTAGAGCCGCAATTCCTCGAGCAGATCCACGCTTTCTGGCGAAAGACCGGCGGTATCGGGGTTCCAATACATCAGAACACTCACTTTGTTCTAGCTGTTGAACTTGATCGACGGGGCGGGAACAGACTCCTCAGCCCACCCTCACGTCGAGCTGGACGTTCCATTCGTCGAAGCCCGTCGAGAGATTCCTTTCCATCCGGGGACGGATCCCCGCGACAAGTTCCGCCCCGACGGCCTGCTTCGACGTGCCGTCCCGCACCACAACGCCACGCGCAAGCGCCGGTGGAACAGGAAAAGCCAGGCCGAGCACACCCCTCGAAGCTCGGCAACTGCGATTGTGCCAAGCTGCACAGCATGCGCCTTCGGGAGGACACCTCTCCACAGGCAAGAACCGCATCGGAGAGGCCCGCAACTCCAGGCCATCCGAGCCCGTGCTCCGCTCTATCACTGAAGTCACCACCCCCGATCAACTCATCGCGTTGCTTGCAGATAGTTAGTCTATCTATATGAATGCCTCACACAAGGGCCTGGGCGAGTTTTCTGAAGATGTGATCTTTGAGGTGGCATGGTTGGAGGGCGTCCCGGTCTAAGACGCGCCCGGAGAGGAGGGGCCATTCCTCGCGCTCGAGGACCGAGACGGCTCCGGGGCCGGGGGAGCCGTCAAGTCGCCCGGCGGCGCAACAGGCGTGAACTCGGACCCCGAAGCCGTCAGAGGCGGGCCCCATTCCGAGGCCACCGAAGCCATGTCCGATGCCGACACTGAGCCGGACGCCACAGGCGGCGCGCTCGCCCCGGGACCACGGAGGGCACCCCCGCCCAGACGAAGGGGCCGTCCACGTCATGCGACTCCCAACCTTTCCCGTGGACCCCCGATGCAAGGCGACCGAAGGAGGTACCCGCCCATGCGTCGCTCCACTTGCGGGTGAGGCTGTTGGCGTTGCCCACGTCCACATTGAGCGTGATGGCGGCGCCGAGTTCAGCGTTCGAGATCACTACGGCGATGATGTGGACCTTGCGCTTCAACGTGCAGGACGCGGCGATTCCCCCATTCGGGCGAGCACCGTTCTCCTTGAGATCAGCCTGGCGCCCATGAGTTGAACCGGCAGTGCGGTTGCAGGCGGTTTGACCGTAGATCGCGGCCACCGCCAACGCACGGCCTCACCCGCCTCGGCGCAACAAGGCCCGGGCTGCCTCCTTCCGGCGTCCAGACGGAAGTCTCCGGGCAGTCCGCTCACTTGCCCGAGACGCAAACTCGCGCTTCAGGCGACGGCCGCCCGCTCAGGTAATCCGAGCGCCAGAGCCACACCCTTACGCGCGCGGTTTCGCCTTCGTTGCCCACGGCGCCACGGCGGATCAGCGGACCACCGAGGAGCGCGGTCTGCGGGCCACTCAGTACGACCCAGACATTCATCGGTTCGGTGGGGATGATTGCCTGCCCTGCGTTGTCACGGTCGAAGCCGAGGTTCGCATCCGTCGCGGGCAGGGTGATCGTCGCCCCGCCCCCGTCAGCGACGAAGGAACAACCCACGTTGCCCACCACGAGTTCGAGGGTTTCGGAGGGCGAACCGACCACTCGTGGAACCCTGTTGGGGAAATGGAAGCCCCCACGCGTGAGAGACCTTGGCTGGCGCAGGCGACCGACAATCCATTTTCACAATCTTCCAAAAATCAAAAGCACTCGTCCTTAAGACCTGGCGACAGTGCTAACCCCACCCGAGTTCGGTCGCCCTCAGGCGAAACGCGGTTCGTCGCGCATCAGGGTGGCCTTGGCGAAGGCGGCGCGCATGGAGTCGCTCGTGGCGATGTCGCCGATGCCAATCATGAGTAGCGAAAATACGATCTGCTCGAGCACCATCCAGAACGGGTACAGCCCGGGAATCGCGGCGATCACGAGCGTGGCCACGGGGAAGATGCGACTGAAGAGGCGCAGGCGCTGATAGCCCCAGAACCAGCCTTGGCCGGCCCGCAGCGCAAAGTAGCCAAGTCCCAGCGTGAGGCCCAGGACGACAACGCCGCGCATCCAGACCGCGGCATTGTCCGGGTGGCCTTGGGCCAAGTTGGCAAACGCGATGGCCAGCGCCGCGAGCCCCACGACGATTTCGGCGGTGAGGATCCAGCGGATCGCCCGGAACCCCTGAGTGACCTTGTGGGTCATGAGGTCCGAGGGAGCGCGGAGGTCACGCTGCCGACGGCCGGCCGCGAGCCGGTCGACGCGGCGCAGGAGCGCCGCGAGGCCGGTCAGCGGGGTTGGGGTGGTGGTGTTCTGCTGGGCGGGGGTCACGTGTTCATGGTGCGCTTCCGGGTGGGTGGGTGTCATCCATCGAAGGTGGGAGAGGCACCCAAGAAAAAACGGTGCCCGACGACGCGACTCAAGTCCGCGCCGTCGGGCACCTTTTCCTTGGGGGGGAAACCCGGGACGCCCCCAAGTGTGGCGCCCCGGGGTCTGGGGTCCCGGTTACGGGATCTTGACCGCCTTGATGGCGTTGGCGACCTGGGTGCAGTCGGCCGTGGTGATGCCCTTGACGCCGGAGGCCGCGTTCGTGGAGCAGGACTGCTTGAGCGCCGTGGCCAGCGTGGAGTACGTGGCGTTGGAGGTCAGCAGCGTCTGCGCGGTCCAGTGGATCTGGGCCGTCTTGGCCGAGCCGATCCCGGTGACCGTCACCGAGTTGTGTGTGCCGCCGTCGCTCAGGAGCTGGGCGAGCTTGTTGCCCACGCCGGAGTTCGTGTGCACTCCCCCGTAGTCGTTGTTGTCGTTCGGATTGCTGGTCGAGGCGACCCAGTACGTGCCCTTGTAGGTGTCCGGCTGGCCGTAGCTCTTGGGGCTCTTCATGTCGCGGATGACGCCGATCGAGCTGCCCTCACCCATCTTCCAACGGTTGGCCGCGGTGTCGTCCGCGGAGCCGTTGCCCTGGTCCATGATCTCGCCGAAGATGTCCGACATCGACTCGTTGATGGCGCCGGCCTCGTTCTGGTAGACGAGCCCGTTCGTCTTAGCGGTCACGCCGTGCGTGAGTTCGTGGCCCGTGACGTCGTCCGTGGTGACGCCCTCGCCGTACACCATCGCTGAGAGGTCGTCGCTCCAGAACGCGTTCAGGAACGGGCATGCCTCGCCGGAGATGCACTGGCGCACCGAGCCGCGGATCGCCTTGCCGTTGCCGTCGTTGTAGTTGGCGCCGACCAGGGAGGTGAGATCCGTGGCCGTGGTCTTGGACGCGTAGAAGCTGCTCGTATCGCCGAAGAACGTGTAGACGCTGTTGACGTCGGCGACGGAACTGGCGGCCCCGCCCTCCACGCGACTCGGCTTGTTCTTCAGGCCCGTGCCGCACTCCAGGTCCGAGTTGTAGACGGCCTTGTAGCGGTTCGCGTCGCAGACCACGCGGTTGATCTCGTACTGCGTGGGCGTGCTCGCCAGGACCTGGTCCGGATGGTTGGCGCTCACCGTGACGAGCCAGCCTCCGCCGGGGCTCGTGACGCTGAGCTGGTAGGCCGGGACGGCAACGGTGGAGTTCGCGTCCGCCGGGTTGGCCGCGGCGCCCGAGACCGCCGGCGCGAACCAGACCTCGCGCTTGAGGGTGACCTCGGCCTGGCGGTCGTTGTGGGCGACGGCGCCGAGCGCCGTGGCGCGGGCCTCCGCCTTGGTGGACGTCACGATGGAGCGGGCCGCAGGGAACGCACCGTCGGTGGCCGTGGCGACGTTGCCGAGGGCTTGGGTTTTGCCCGCGGCGTCCGTTGACGTGGCGATTGAAGAACCGGCCACCGCGCGACCGGCGATGCTCTGCTGATAGCGGTGCACCTGGTTGGCACCGAGTTGCTCGCTGCGCACGGCGCTGAACGTGGACACCGAGTCCGCCTTGAAGGCGGCAGCGACGTCCTTGCTCAGCGTGGCGGCTGCGGTGTTCGCCTGGGCCGGGAGGTTCAGGCTTTCGACAGCGCCCGACGCCGCGTGGCTCAGATTGCTGGGTGTGTCACTTTGGGGGGTTGCCGGGGTGGCGACGGCGGGGGTGACCGAGCCGAGAAGCGCGAGTGCACCCGCCGCCAGGGTGGCGGCGGCGAGGCGCGAGGCCCGCTTGTTGGGGTTCTGCATGCTGATCTCCTTTGACCAGGGAGTGCTAACGAGCGGCAACTCTGCACGACTTCACAGATTCGGTCAAGAGAATCGTGACGATCTGTTGTGAGTTCATCGAGAGATGTCAATATGTCTCCCGCGGGAGACGTTCGAGTGCGGGTCCGAGACAGGCGCCAACCGCCTCCAAAGAAGAGATTGTTTTACCCTCTGCTTTATCCCTATAGACACGTCTGCGAAAGGTTGATTCACTGCTCGCATGCCCCAGGACTTCCTCCGTCACGACCAAGACGCTCAGCTTCGCCTGCGGCACGCTGCGATCGATTGGCTCCGCGAACGCAGTCACGAAGGCGAGATACCCCTGTCGCGCGAAGACATCCTCGATTTTCGGTTCGAAGGCGAACCCTTCAGGCTGCAAGATGTCACGAAGGGAATCCGACGTCCCGCTGGATTCGCTGCCGCGTTGACTGTGACCACATCCTTCAAACCCAAGAAGCAGTTTGAGATTTACGACGATCACCTCGGCGCCGATGGACTGTGGAACTACTCATGGGAAAAGGGTGGCTCCAACGTGCCCACGAACGTTGGGCTCTTGACCGCATACCAACAACGGGTCCCCTCATTGGATTTCTGGGCCTCGGCGGGAAGCCGTCAATGTTCCGGGTGGTCGCCCCCATTCAAGTGTTGGAGTGGTTGCCTGAGAGGCAGCAAGTTGTCCTCGCACCAGGTTCTCTCGGACGGACACTGTTGGAAGACCGCGAACATAAGCTGGACGCCGAATTGGTATTTCGGCAGTACCTCATTCGCGAGACGAAGGTCCGCGTTCATCAACCGTACTTTCGCTCGCTCATTTTGAGGGCGTACGAGAACCGGTGCGCAATCTGCAGCCTGGGGCACGCTGAACTCCTGGATGCGGCCCACATCATCCCCGATTCAGAGGACGGGGAGCCGATAGTTACCAATGGGCTTGCGCTGTGCAAGATCCATCACGCTGCGTACGACCGGCGGTTCATCGGTGTGGACGGCGACTACAAAGTGCATGTCCGGCAGAGTCTGCTCGATGAAGTGGATGGACCAATGCTCCGGCACGGTCTTCAAGAAATGCACGGCCAGCCGCTTCGCGCGCTTCCGACGAGCAAACTCGAACGGCCAAGCCGTGACGCGCTCGACGTGACTTTCGCCCGCTTCCTTGCTCACGGATAGCAGTCATCGAATCACGCGGCGGGCGCCGCAGCAGAATCGGTGCCTCAACCCGTGCAGAAGTCCCCAAGATCACTGGCATCAATCCGGTCCGGGTGGGCACCGGCCACCGTCAACGCTTCGAAGGCTGCGCCGGTGTACCCGCCCCCTGCCATGTAGTCGCCGAGACGCTTGACGTGGACCGCTTCATAGGTGGGGTCCAAGAGGTTCGTCAGGGAGTCCTCAAAGGCTTCAGGCAAAACAACAGTCATGACTTCTCATCTCCGGATCAGGCGACAGTGTTAGGCCCCTCCTGGCCGGAGAAATGATGTTTGCCTAGCGCTGCCGACCTGTCGACCTCGTGGGCCATCACAGAGTCGTTCGGGGCCCTCGCAACCAACAAGCCAGAAGGCACTGCGGCGCGGCGCCTTGGCAAGTTGGCCCTGGACTCTAGGAAAGGTGCTCACCCAAGGGGTCGTCCCAAGGATCCCACCAGCGCACCCAGCCCCGACGTTCGTTTCGCTCCCCTGTGTCTCCGCCTTGAAAAGCTGGCAAGAAGCCCCAGATCCAACCGCCCACACCCCATCGGGAACCGAACAGTGTCACGATGGACGCGTCAACTATGTCGAGGCCGTTCCCCTACCGGCCCGCCGCCTGCGGCGAACCAGGAGAAGAACACACCATGACCGAGCCACAGCCCGTTGCCCCTCAGCCCGCCAAGCGCAGCACGCGCACGCGCAACCTCATGATCGCCGCCATCGCGTTGGTGCTGGTGGTGGCCGGCGTCTGGGTCGGTTCGCGCCTCTATGCGGCCCACGAGTCCTCCAAAGCAGCCGCGGCTCCTTCGTTGAGCCTGACCGCCACTCCTGAGGCGAGTTCCAGCTCCACCGCTGGCTCCGCCGGCGCGGGTTCCGCGAGCGGTTCCACCCCGGAGGCGGACCTGAACGGAACCTGGAGCATCTCGACCGGTTCATTCGCCGGATACCGCGTGGCGGAGGTACTCAACGGCGCGAATGTCACGGTCACCGGGCGTACCGAGGACGTCAGCGGCGAAGTCACTGTCGCAGGCCAGCGACTCACGGCCGCGAGCCTGACCCTCAACGTTGCCAGTGTTACCACTGATTCCACGCGCCGGGACGAGTATTTCCGCACCAGCGCGATCAACACCTCGCAATACCCCGAGGCGACCTTCAAGCTCACTGAGGCCGTCGACGTGTCTGCCGCCGCCAATGGCGGATCGCAGGAGTTCACCATCAAGGGTGACCTCACGCTCAATGGCACCACGGTGCCAGTCACCGCCACCGTGAACGGGGCCTTCACGGGCACCTCGGCGCAAGTTGTGGGACACATCGACGTGACGTGGCAGGACTTCGGTGTCCAGGCGCCAAACCTCGGCTTCGTCTCGGTGCAAGATTCCGGACAAATTGAGTTCTCGATGAACCTGGCCAAGGGCTAGACGGCGACTGCGGCCCCTTCCCGCCCCATCGCCTCCCACAGCCTCAAGGCGACGTGTGCTGAGGACCTGGCCCACCCGTCGTCGAGCATGTTTGCCCCCGCCACCTCGCGAATCCGGTCCAGCCGGTAGTACAGCGTGGCCCGGTGGATGTGCAGCGCCTCGCACGTGCGGGCCGCGTTGCCGGCCAGGTCCAGGTACGCCAGCGCCGTCTCCCACAGCGCGGCTCCGCGCTCCACGAGCGCAGCTACTCCGGGGCTCACCTCCGCCACGGTGCCGAGCGTCCACGGCTTGCCCAGCAGCAACCCCCAGGCCCCCAGGCCCTCCCAGCGCTTCGCCTCCGCCTCGCCGTCCAGCGCCGAGAGCCGCGCCCCAAAGCGCGCCCGCTCCAGCACCAGTTCCGCGGGCACGGCCGGATCCAGCACCGCCATCCCCACACCGCCCAGCTGCAACCGCCGCCGCTGGCAAGACAGCCGCACGGCCCCCACCACCGACGCCTCCTCCGCCACGGTCCGCCGCCCGCGCGTCACCAAGACCAACACGTCGTCTACGGCGGCCCCAACAAACGACCCCGGATACGTAGAACTCACCACGTCCTTGAGCAGCGCCTCGAGCTCCACTGCTGACACCCGCGACTCGGCCCCGCGCCCCACCCGCATGGCCCACACCGCCGCTTCCCCGGACCGTGCCAGCAACCCGGAACGCCCCGCCCGCTCCACGGCGTCGCCGTCCCCGCCCAGCAGAGCCGAGGTCACCTCGACCAGCGCCTGGACGGTCGCGTCCACGTGGCTCAGCGACACCACGAGCGCCTCACGGATGAGCGACGCATACTCGGCCACGAGCCCCTTCTCCTCGGGAGACAGCGCGGGCACGTCGATGATCCAGAGGTAGCCGAGCAGCTCGTTGGACTCGCCGCGTAGCACCGTGCACCAGCGCGGCAGCGTCCCCATGGTGGGGTGCGGCGGCACGGCAAAGCCCTCCGCCCCGCTCGGCGGCGCCAGACCCAGCACGTACTCCACGATCCGCGGATCGGTCTGCCGCACCATGATCGCCTCGCGCCGGGCGTCGTCCACCTCGCCGATCTGTGCCGAGGCCGCGATCACCTCCACGTGCCGGTTATCGATCGCCACGGACCGCCCCAGCCGGAGGCACAGCTCGTCCACGAGACCCTGCAGATGAAGCACGCGCACCCCTTAGACAAATGTCGAAACTGCTCGCGGCGAATGTATCAGGAAGCACGTGAGCCAGCTCACTAGCGTTGATCCTGCCCTCATCCCCTCAGAGCCGAGAGGACGCGCCAGTGTCCACCATCTCCCCTCCCGTGACAGCCCTCAGCGTCACCGGTCTCGCCAAGTCCTACGGCCCGCTCGAGGTCCTCAAGAACGTGGACCTCGACGTCGCCCGCGGCGAGGTGGTCGCCATCATCGGCCCCAGCGGCTCCGGCAAGTCCACCTTCATCCGCTGCCTCAACCGCCTCGAGGAGCCGGATGCCGGCACGGTCATGCTCGACGGCGCGGGGCTGGCTCCCAGCCTGACCTCCAAGGAGCTGCGCGCCTTGCGGCGCAAGGTGGGCATGGTCTTCCAGTCCTTTAATCTCTTCCCCACGCACACGGCGCTGGAGAACGTAGTTCTCCCGCAGGTCCACTCCCTGGGTCGCTCGCGCCAGCAGGCCGAGGCCCGTGCCCGCGAGCTCCTGGCCAAGGTGGGCCTCGGCGAGCGCGCCGACCACAAGCCGGCCCAGCTCTCCGGCGGGCAGCAGCAGCGCGTGGCCATCGCCCGTGCCCTCGCACTTGACCCGGAGATCATGCTCTTCGACGAACCGACCAGCGCCATCGACCCCGAGCTGCGCGTTGAAGTCCTGCGCGTCATGCGGGACGTGGCGGCGGAGGGCATGACCATGCTCGTGGTCACGCACGAGATGAACTTTGCCCGCCAGGTGGCGGACCGCGTGGTCTTCTTTGCCGACGGCACCATCGTTGAGCAGGCCGAGCCCGCCGCCTTCTTCGCCTCCCCGCAGCACGAGCGCACCCGACGTTTCCTCGCCGCCGTCCTCGAGGAGGAGCTGTGAGCGCCGAGCTCATCCTGCGCGCGCTCGGTTTCACCCTCACGGCCACGTGCGTGTCCTTTGTCCTGGCCGCCCTGCTCGGGGCGCTCGTGGCAGCGGCCCGGCGCGGCCCGTGGGCGCCCCTGCGTTGGCTCGCCATCGCCTGGGTCAGCGTGCTGCGCGGCGTCCCGCCGTTGGTCTGGCTCTTCGTCGCCTTCTTCGGCATCAACCTTGGCCAGGCCAAACTCACGGCCCTGACCGCCACCATCCTGACGTTCTCACTCGTCGGCTCGGCCTTCCTCGCGGAGGCCTACCGCTCGGGCCTTGACTCGGTCTCGCGCACGCAGTTCGAGGCGGTCTCCGCCACGGCCATGCCCGCGTGGCCCGGCTTCAGCCGCGTGATCCTCCCGCAGGCCCTCCCGGTCTCCCTCAGCGCCGCCGGCGCCTACCTCATCCACCTCCTGAAGGACACGGCCCTGGCCTCCCTCATCGGCGTCCAGGAGCTCACCTTCATCACCAACGACGCGGTGCAGCGCGGGAGCAACGGCTTCACCGCCTTCCTGCTCCTGGGCCTGGCCTACCTTGCCCTGAGCGTCCCCGTGGCCCTCGCGGCCCGCACCGCCGAGGCCAAGCTACGCAAGCGCTGGGCGGTGGCGGCATGATCGAGAACCTCTCAGTCCTCCTCCCCGGCCTCGCCGTCAGCCTGCGCCTGCTGGGCCTGGCCCTTCTCGCGGGCCTCCCGCTCGGGCTGCTCGCCGGCATCGCCCTCTTCAGGAGCCCGCGCTGGCTGCGCTGGCCGGTGGCCGTCCTCACCGAAGTCGGCCGCGGCTTCCCGGCCCTCGTCACGGTCTATCTCGTCTACTTCGGCTTCCCGCAGGTGGGCGTGGTCTTGAACGACGTCGCCGCCCTCACCGTGGCGTTCGGCTTCACCACCGCGTCCTACACGGCGGACCTCTTCCGCTCGGCCCTGGCCTCGGTGCCCAAAGCCCAGCACGAGGCCATCGCCGCCCTCGCCCTCCCCCCGCTCAAGGGCTTCGCCCTCGTCCTCCTCCCCCAGGCCCTGCGCCACGCCCTCCCCGCCCTCATTGGCTTCGCGGTGATTGTCTTCCAGGGCACGGCGCTGGCCTTCAGCATCGGCCTCAAGGAAGTGATCGGCATCGCCTACGACGAGGGCACCCTGCGCTTCGACGTCCTCCCGCTGCTCATCACCGCCGCCGCCCTCTACCTCGCCGTCTCGCTGATCCTGACGGCCCTCGCCTCCGGGCTCCAGCGCCGGCTGGACCCCACCGCCCGCCCGGCCACCCGCCGTCGGGCACTCCCCCGCCCTGCCCCCGTCACCACCCTCAAGGAGTCAGCATGAACCTCACCACCCGCCCCCTAACCCTCGCCGCCTCCGCCGCGCTCGCGGCCCTCTCCCTCACCGCCTGCACCCAGTCCACCTCCACGGTGGCGGAGGGCTGCACCCCGGAGTGGACGTTCAGCACCATCAACGAGGGCAAGTTCACCGTGGCCGCCGTCGGCGCCCTGCCCTACGTGGACATCAAGGACAACGGCGCCAGCGCGGCCGGGATCGACGGTGCGTTCTACACCGAGTTCGCCAAGCGTGCCTGCCTCACCCTGGAGATCACGCAGCTGGGCGGCCCCGCCGCCGTGGCGGCCGTGACCGAGGGGCGCTCGGATGCGGGCGCCGGCGGCTGGGTCGCCACGGAAGAGCGCGGCAAGTCGATCGGCCAGACGGACCCCGTGTGGCGCAACCTCAACGGCATCGCCTCAGCGGACGGGCTCGATTCGCTCGAGGCGCTCACGGGCAAGACCGTGGGCACCGTGGCCGGCTCCATCTACGTCGAGCCCCTCGGCGCCGCCGTCGGTAAGGACGCCGTCAAGCAGTACCAGAGCATCGACGCGGCCTTCCAGGACCTCAAGGCCGGGCGCATCGACGCCGTCATGGGCACCGCCGTGGAGCTCGCATACCAGGCCAAGGTGCGCGGCGAGGACTCCCTGCAGGTCAAGACGCTGGAGCCCGACACCGCCAACGCGGCCCTGACCGAAGGCGGCAACATCAACTTCCCGCATACGAAGACCAACACCGAGCTCACGGCCGCCCTGAACGCCTTCATCAAGGACATCCAGGCCAACGGCGCCGTGGCCAAGGTGCTTTCCGAGTACGGCGCCACCGATCCGCGCTACACGCAGATCTCTCAGTAGTCCCTCGACCTTCCCCCTCGCAGCAAAGGATTTGTAAAGCATGAAAATCGCCATCATCGGCGCGGGCGTCATCGGCCTGAACATCGCCTGGGACCTCCGCTCGGCCGGTGCCGACGTGGAGGTGCTGGAGGCCGGCACGGTCGGCGATTCCGCCTCCGCCGTGAACGCCGGCTGGGTCACCCCCTCCCTCTCCACCCCGCTGGCCTCGCCCGGCATCGTGGGCCAAGGCATCCGCCACATGTTCGACCGCGACGGGGCCCTCGTCTTCCGCCCACAGCCGGACACCCAGTGGATGAAGTGGCTCTGGAACTTCAGCCGGGCCGCGCGCCCCAAGGTCTACGAGCGCGGGGTGAAGGCGCTCCTCGGCCTCAATCGGCAAACCATGGACCTCTTCGACGAGCTCGAGGACGACGGCGTGCAATTCGAGATGCGTCGCGCCGGCATCCTCGCCCTGGCGCTGCAGCCCGGAGGCCTCGGCTGGTTCCGCCAACTCTTCGACGAGTTGGTCCCCCTCGGCTTCACCGGCGGCATCGATTACCTGAGCCCCGCCGAGGCCCACGCCCTCGATCCGGCGGCCGGCGCCCACGTCGCCGAGGCCGCCCGAACCACGCTCGACCGCTTCGTGGATCCGGACGGCCTGATCCAGGGGCTCCTGGCCCGCGTCACCGACATGGGTGTGGCGGTCCACCAGAACCGCCCGGTCCAGGCGATGCGCAAGAACGGCCATGGGTGGGTCATCTCCACTCCCTCCGGCGAGCTGAGCGCGGATCAGGTCATCGTTGCTCTCGGCGCTGCGACCAACAAGGTTCTCTCCTCCGTTGGCGTCTCGTTGCCGATCATCGGCGCGCGCGGCTACTCCGTGGAGCTCACGGGCCGCGGCACTCCACCCAAGCACGCGTTCTACCTGATGGAATCCAAGCTGGGCCTCTCGCCGTTTGAGCGCGGTGTCCGCATCGCCGGCGTCTTCGAGCTGCCCGGAGGAGAGGGCCCGGTGCCCCAGCGCCGGCTCGATCAGCTCCTGGAACAGACCAAGCCGTACCTGGGCGACTGGATCCCCGACGCCGCCACCGTGACCAAGGGCCGCGGCGGCCTGCGCCCAGCCACACCGGATTCCCTGCCGTTCATCGGCCCGGTTCCCGATCACGAGGGCCTGTTCGTGGCCGCGGGTCACGGCATGCTCGGCGTCACACTGGCCCCGGCCACGGCCAGGGCCATGCGTTCCATGGTCATGGACCGCTCCATTCCGGAGCACGCCTTGCCGTTCCAGTTGGCGGGCAGGGTGTGAAGATGCACGACGACGCGCTGTTCGTGCCGCCGCCGGCTGCCTTGCGCCGGTGGTCGGATTCGCAGCTGTGGGTCTCTGGTCAGGTGGGCGCCGACGCCTCCTGGCGGCCGGTGGGGCCGGGTGTGGAGGAGCAGATGCGGGCGGCCTTCGCCAACCTGGCCGCTCAGCTCGAGGCCGAGGGTCTTGCCCTCTCCGACGTGGTGTTTGCGCGCAACTACCTCACGGACGCCGAAGACTTCGACACGCTCAACCGCGTCTGGGCCGAGGTGTTCCCCGATGCTCCCCCAGCCCGGACCACAGTGGTGGTCGGGCTCATCCCGCCCTTCCGATTCGAGGTGGAGGCCATCGCCCAGCGCAGCCCTCGCAGACCCTAGCTGCGCTTGGCCCGCCGGGTGGGTCCGCTGAAGGAGACGGACCCACCCGGTGCCTCGCACTGCGCCCACCCCAAGGGGACCCTTCCCCCGCTCTGGCATCGGCTTATGCAACGGCGTCAGCAATAGTTCGCCGAATTGCCCCAATTCATGGTGAAATGGCCGTCAGCGGCCCCGGGACGCCCCGGGGCCGCGAAGCAGCATTCACGCGCTCCAGGGGGAAGTACGCATGAAGAGCACCCACCGCCTCGCCGCGGCCATCGCCGTCGCCGCACTGACCGGCACCGTAGCCGCATGTTCCGCCAGCAGCGCCCCGGGCTTCGACGGGACCGAGGGCACCTCGAGCGCACGCTCGTCCCAGGGGATCCCCTGCGGCGACATCGACGGCGCGCTCGACCCGTCGCCTCAGGCCTCGACCCAGGCCTCACCCCAACCCGCCGTCGACGTGAACTGCGCGCCGCCGCCGTCCCCCACCGTGGTCACCCCGGCCCCGAACCCAGTTCCGGCCCCGGAGCCCACCACGGAGCCCGCGCCGACCACGCCGGCCACCACCCCGGTGCCGAACAGCTCAAGCGCCACACCCGCCCCCACCACGAAGGCACGGGCCTACGGTTCCCTCCTCACCGACGACAAGAACCACTACATCGACTCCAGGGTTCCCTTCGTCGCCGGCGTCCTGACCCCGGAGCGAACGACCTACGCCGCCTACGCCTTCGAGCGCATGGACGTCGACTTCACGTGCACCAACCCGGACGCACTTCCGCCGGAGAACGGCCACTTCGTCCGCGTCTTCTACTTCCTCGGCAACTCCAAGGCCGACAAGACGACCGGCCCCACCCTCGACGTCACCGAGAAGACCTGGGGCTACCTCGACGCCGACGGCAAGCCCTGGCTCGGCACCCTCGCCACCGAGGCGGCCAAGAAATGCCTCAAGGGCGACGACGAAACGTGGGGTGCCACCGCCAAGCCCGGCTGGATCAGCGGCGGGGAGCTCATCTTCGACCTCCCCTCCACCTCCGGCACCCTGCAGCACACCTGGCAGGACGGCGTGGGCGGCTGGCGCTTCCCGGTGGAAAACGCCAACACCTCCTTCCGCAGCCTGGATGAGCGCATCGCCGAGATGTGGAAGTAGTCCGGCCGCAGCACCGTGCCCACTCCTCGATGAGCCGGCGCCCGGCGCCCCTTCGGCTCAGGCCCGGCGGCGGCGAACGATCGAGACGAGCACGAAACCGCCGAGAACGGACGCGGCCCCGAGGCCGGCCACGACGCCCACCAAGTTGTTCACGCCGGTGTTGGCGAGCTCGCCATCCTTCGCCTGGGCCTGGGACGTGCCGCCCGCCGCAACGGACTGCTGCTCTTCGTCATCGGGAGCCACCTCGCGCGTCGGCAGGGCGACACCCACGGTGCCGTTCGGGCCGCGGCTGACGGACACGCCGTCGATCGTCGTGTCGTCGCTCGCAGCGGGCGAGTTCCCACCGTTGTCGTCATCGCCCGCGCCAGACGTCACGGAGGTCGGCGTGCCCACCTCGCCGGAGGCCGTCTCGCTGGCGGTGGTGCGCGTCGGGCTCACCACGCCGGTGGCGGAGCTGGACGGGGTGGGGTCGATGGTCACCGACGTGGAGGGCGCCGGGTCCGTCGAGTCGGTCGGCTCGGTGGTGTCGGTCGGTTCCGTGCTGTCCGTCGGCTCCGTGCTGTCCGTCGGTTCGGTGCTGTCCGTGGGATCCGTCGAGTCAGTCGGCTCGGTGGTCTCGGTGTTGCCGGTCGGCTCGCTGGTCGTGGGCACCGTGGTGGTCGGCGTCGTCGTATCCGTCGGCTCGGTGGAGTCAGTCGGCTCGGGCGCCTCGGTGCTGCCGGTCGGGTTGGTCGGTTCCGTGCTGTCCGTGGGCTCGGTCGGCTCAGTCGAGTTGGTCGGCTCAGCAGTCTCGGTCGGTTCCGTACTATCCGTCGGCTCAGTCGAGTCCGTGGGCTCGGGCGAAGCAGTCGGCTCGGACGTCTCGGTGTTGCCGGTCGGCTCGCTGGTCGTCGGCACCGTGGTAGTCGGCGTCGTCGTGGTCGTGGTCGTGGTCGTGGTCGTTGAAGTCGTATACGTCGGCTCGGTGCTTTCCGTGGGATCCGTCGACTCGGTGGTCGTGGGCACCGTGGTCGTCGGAACGGTGGTCGTCGGCACCGTCGTGGTCGGGGCCGTCGTGGTCGGGGCCGTCGTGGTCGGAGCAGCAATGCGGGCATCGCCGGACATCATGCCGTTCGCACCACCGGGAGCCACCTGGTTCACGAAACGACCAACCGTTACACCGTCCACGGCGAGGTTGGCCGCGCCGTTGTCCGTCACCAGTCGGCACTTCAGCTTCCAGGACACGTCCGCGTCCTGCCACGTGATGCGCACGAGGTCACCGGCGTTCGCTTCGGCGGTCCAGGTGTACGTCACGGTGCCAGCGGCGCCGTTGCCCATGTCGAAGCGGGTGGAGACGTCACCGAACGGCACCACCGTCACCTGCGTGGGGAAGTTGGTGGAGCAGTCCTTTCCGTTCACATGCCACGTGGCGGTCAAGGTATGGGTGGCGGCCTGGGCGCTTTGCGCGCCGGCGAGGCCGACGATCGAAACGGCCAGGGCAGTGCCGAGGGCGGCGATGGCGCCAAGCCAACGTCGGGTCAACAACGAAATGCACATCCTCTTGGGGGGCGTGGGTCGCTACTGACGCATCCACTCAACATTCTCAGTAGTGACTCTCCGGTACGGGTAGTTCCTACTGAGGATCAGTGGTGTTCACGCGAAATTCAACGTGGCTCACGCCACACTCCGACGGCACCCATCGCGCGCCATCCCGACGCCCGGAACCCACTTCCGCACCAACCCGCCAACCTCACACCGTGAGCAGGTTGTAGGACGTTTGTTGACGCATCAACAACCAGTGATCAAACCCACAGGCCGCGTCTCAGCATCCAAGCCCCCGGCCGCCCCTCCGGCCGGAAAGACGACGGCGTTGGGGCGGCCCAAGCCGCCCGAACGCCGTCGTACCTCTTGCCTCCTGTGCGTCAGCGCACCCGCCCCGTCGCCTTCGATGTGGTGGCCTTGCCGGTGTAGCCGGCCTTGCTGCCGCTCGCCTTCACGCGCACGGTCCGTCCGCGGTCCGCCGCCTTGAGCTTGTACGTTCCGCCGCTCGCGATCGCCGCCGAGGACCCGCTGCGGTACCAGCGGTAGGTCACCTTCACGCCGCCAGGGGCCCAGCTCGCCGAGCTCGCCTTGAGCGTCTTGCCCACGCGCGCGGCGCCGGAAATCTTGACGGCCTTCGCGCCGAGCGTGCCGGCCTTGACCGCCGCGGTTGAGCCGGAGGAAACGGTCCGCGAGGCGTAGCCGGTGCGCGCGCCCGTGACCTTGACCGAGAGCTTCTTCCCCTTGTCCGCGGCGACGAGCTTGTAGGTGCTGCGCGTGGCGCCGGAGATCGCCTTGCCACTGCGGTACCAGCGGTAGGAGACCTTGACCGACGGGGTGCTAAAGGACTTCAGCGACGCCTTCAGCGTGGACCCCACCTTCGCGGTGCCGGAGACCTTCACGGATCCGCCGGTCACCTTCTTCGAGGCCGCCGGCGACGCGGCCAGCGGCTGCGCGGCCACGTAGGCGTTCACGCCGCTGTAGCTGCCGGCGAGGCTCTTGCCCGGCTTGGTCTTGTAGAACACCGTGGTCGCGTACATGGCCCACGTGCCCTTGTCGGCGCTCCGCGTCGTGTAGAAGCCCACGCCGTAGCTGTCGTAGTCGCTCGCGAGCATGTTGGCCAGGTGCCCCGGCGACGCCACCCACTGATCGAAGATCCCGCTCACATCAACGTCGGAACGCGCCGCGATGTTCTCGCCCCACACCGCCCAGCTGCCGCTGAAGCGCTTCATGCTCGGCCGCTCAGCCGCACTGGTCGTGTGGCGGAAGATATTGGTCGCCGCCATGGTCTTCGACCAGTTGTAGGCGTCCTGCGTGGCGTACAGATTGAAACGAAGCGGCTTGAGGCCCTTCTTCTTGCGCAGCTCGTTGAGGCGCTTCTCGAACAGCTGGATCGCCGCCACCCCTTGCCCGGCCACAGCGGCGTCGAGCTTGTGGGTGGTAGCCATCGGGTTCAGGGCCGCGGCGGCCGTGCCGGGGGAGGCCGCGGCCATCCCGACTCCTGGGCCAGCGAGCCCGACACCCAGCACCAAAGTAAGGGCCGTGAGGAGCGCGCCCCATCGGCGCGCGAGGGGGGCGACAAGACGAGGGCGCACGGAGGTCTCCTGGGAGTGATGACTCATGCTGACACCGTCACATCCTGCCAGTTTTCGGCGCGAAATCGCGTTAAACGTCCTACAAAGATCTCTCAGATGACTGCTTCGCTCAAACAGCTTGACTAACGATGACACGCGGGCATATAGGCCCGAGCCCCCGGCTAGGCTGGGGGCATGCCCACCACGCTCTTCAGCGACCTTGACGCGATCCTCTTCGACCTCGACGGCACGCTCATCGACTCCACCGCGGTCACGAGCAAGGCCTGGGCCCGCTGGGGCGTCGAGCTGGGCATCGGCCGCACCGACTTCCACGACCACGGGGTGCCGGCGCGGCAGGTCATCCAGGGGGTGATCGACAGCGGCGACCTGGACCCGGACCGCTTCGACGAAGCCTTCGCCCGGATCAACTTCCTTGAGGAGAGCGACACCGATGGCGTGATCCGGCTCCCGGGCGCCGCCGAGCTCCTCGCCTCCCTGCCCGCCGGGCGCTTCACGATCGTCACGAGCTGCACCAACGCGTTGGCGGCGGTCCGTCTCGGGGCGGTGGGCTGGGACGCCCCGCCGCTCATGGTCACCGCCGACATGGTCTCGGTGGGCAAGCCTTCCCCGGAGGGATACCTGCTCGGCGCCCAGCGGCTCGGGGTGGATCCCTCGCGCGTGCTGGTCGTCGAGGACGCGCCGGCGGGCCTCGCCGCCGGCCGGGCGGCCGGGGCGAGGACCCTCGGGCTGACCGGGACCTACTCGGCGGCCAAGTTGGACGCCGACGTGGTCCTGGATTCGCTCGACGGCGTGCTGGCGTTGCCCGCCGAGGCCGGCGAGGCGCTCACGCTCGTGCGTTCCTGAACGCCGCCGCTCGCCACGTCCGGATCATCCGAGGCCACGCCGGGGCTCGTGTGCGCCCCGCCCGATGTCCGCTTGACCGAGCCGCCGCCCCGGTGGGGGCGCCGCCCCCGCCAAGCCAGCACCGCGGCGTCGAGCACCACAAAGGCCGCCAGGCTCAGCCCCACGGCCGGCAGGAACAGGCCAAGCGCGAGGCCCGCGCCACCGAAGGCGGCCCAGCCCCACCACGGCACGTCGCGCGGCCGGAAGGTTGGTGCCGCAAACCCCGAGCGCAGCCCGGCCGGCCGGCGCTTGAACCACATCCGATAGCCGGCGAGCACCACCACCACGATCGCCAGCGCGAGCGCAAGGAGCGCCGCCTGGTTCCAGACCCCGAACAGGTCGCCCATGTGCAGGGCGATCCCCCACGTGGTCAGCTGCGCCGCGAGGGGCTGGCTCGCAAACTCGACGCGATCCGTCGCCGTGCCGTTGGCCCGGTCGATCGCCACCTGATTCGCGGCCGTGGGGAACTGGGCGCGGGTTTCCTTGACCACCCAAGCCCGCTCCGCGCTGCTCGGCGGTGCAATCTCCACCTGCTCGGAGGTGATGCCGTTCATTCTGGCGAGGGCGAGCACCTGCGTGAAGGCCGCGGGATCGCTCCAGAGGTTGCCTCCGTCAGCGACGACCGCTGCGCCGTGATGCGCGGCGTGTTCGTCCTCCGCGGCTCCCTCGCCGCCGAGGGAGGCGTCCAGCGTCGGGGAGGTCCAGCCCCAGGCCGCGCGCAGCTGGCCCACGTTGGCCCCGGCCCACTGCGACCATGTGACACCGGTGGCCGAGAGGAAAAGCATGCCGGCCAAGGCCCACACGCCGAGGGACAGGTGCAGGCGGCGCGGGCCGCGGCCCAGCGCCGGCGTCAGCAGCTGCGCGCGCCGGGCCTTGCGCGTCTTGCGCCACGTCCAGGCCCAGAGGAACAGTCCGGCGGCGGCGATGATGCCGAGCCACGAGGCCGCCAGCTCGCTGTACTTCCGACCGGCCTCTCCGAGGTGCAACGAGGAGTGGAAACCCTCGAGCCAATGCCGCATGGGCGACTCCCCCAGGCTCGTGTAGCTCGTGAACTCTCCGCGAATCTGCGCCGTGGTGGGATCCACGAAGACGGTGCGCAGCCCGCCGTCGTGGTCGCTCGGCTCCGGGTAGAGCACCCGCGTGGTCTGGCCGGCGTCGGGGGCCGGGCGCACGGCCTGAACCACGCCCCCGCCCGTATAGGCCTGGGCGGACGCGATCTGTTCGGCCAGGGGTCGTTGCGAGTCTCCCGCCGCCCCGGAGCTCGTGAGCTCCTGGGCGTAGACGATCTTTTCCAGCTGCGGGGTGATCGCGTAGGCGGCGCCCGTGAGCGCCGCCACCAAAATGAAGGGCGCCACGAAGACACCGGCGTAGAAGTGCAGGCGCATCACGAACGGCTTGAGCCACGGGCGGGGCCGCCGGGAACCCGCCGAGGAGGCGGAGGGCGAAGGGGCCGTGGCCGGCGGGCCGGTGGGCGCCGTGACTGGGGTGGACGGGGGCAGGGAGGCGCGTTCGTGCGCCCGAGGGTTCGACATGTCGGTCCTTGGGGGTCCGTGCCGGGGCGCGGCAATGTGCACCGCGGCTCTTCGGCGAGGGGAAGGCTGGGGAGCGCGCCGCGGCACCCACGCTCGCCCCGCGCCCGGACGTGGTCGGGGCGCGGGGGATCTGCAGGGCACCAAACAACGGCGCGTAGGCCCCGCACCAGGCGGGGCCGGGATCACACCAAGGAGGGAGGGCCGCGGAAACGCAGGCTCCCCACGAGCCGCAGGCTGAGCGGCTCCGAAACGACGACGTCGCGCCCGGCCCACGCGGGCGGGGCGGTCCGGTGGGCGAAGCGCAGCACGCGCAGGGCGGAGCCCCACGCGAGGGCCAGCGCCTCCCCGAGCCGCGCCGCGCAGACCTCGCCCCAGCGGGCCACCGCGGCGGTGAGCAGCGCGGAGGCGAGGTGCAGACCGAGCATCCACGCGCCGTCGTGCCCTCCCGAGGCCCCCGAGGAGGAGGCCGTCGTCGCCGCGGAGGCGAGCGCGGTCCCGGTGTGCGAGGCGCCGTGGGCGAGGCTTTCTGCCGCATGGCCCATTGCGGCCATGTCGTGCCCGGAGTGTTCCCCGCCCCACGGCGTGGCAGCGATTCGGGTGGCCGGCACGGCGGAGAAGAGCAGATGGTAGGCCAGCTGGGCCGGGACGAAGAGCGCGAGCGAGCGCGGGAAGGACGGCGCGCGGCGGACCATCGGGAGCGCCGCAACGGCGCCGAGGGCCACGGCCAGGAGCGGTCCGAGCCACGAGGTGACGCTGCCGCCCGCGATGAGGTGGCCGGCCAGGGCGCACAGCACGGCGATCGCCGAAGCGAGCCAGGCGCGGGCGAGGACGGCCAAACCGCTCACGGCCTCTCCCCCTCACGTGTCTCGGCGACGGCCATCATCCTTCCATGGCCACGACCGCACCGACGAACGGCCTGTCTCGCGTGCTCCGTCGCCTCCACCCGCGGCGCTACGTGGCGCGGCCTGCCTGCTCGGCGGGCGGGAGACACAAGAGCACCGACGGGGCGGGGTCGGGAAACGGAAACGGGGCCCCTCGTGCGTCCATGACCTCGCGCGAGGGGCCCCGTTGGCCTGCATCGGGTGTGAAACCCGAGTCTGTAGCGGAGCCCTTCGTGCGTCCATGACCTCGCACGAAAGGCTCCGCTGGATGTTGGGGGTGCGCTCCCCCACCGCGCTCACGCGGAGCACGGCGGGGGCCGCACCGCCGGTCCGGGGTTCAGCGACCCCGGACCGGGAGGCTCACCACTTGTCGGAGCGGATGAGCTTGTGGTTGACGAACTCGTTGGCGCCGATGAGGCCCAGCTCGCGGCCGGTGCCGGAGCGCTTGATGCCGCCGAAGGGCAGCTCCGGCGAGTCGGCGTCCACCAGGTTCACGTAGACCATGCCGGCCTCGATCTTGTCCGCCACGCGCTCGGCCTGCTCCCGATCCGTGGTCCAGAGGTAGGACCCCAGACCGAACGGGGTGTCGTTGCCGATCTTGAGCGCCTCTTCCTCGGAGGAGGCCTTGTAGACCGACGCCACGGGGCCGAAGAGCTCCTCGCGGTAGGCGTCGTTCTCCGGGGAGATGTCCGTGAGGATCGTGGCCTCGAAGAAGTTGCCGTCGTGCCCGCCGCCGATCGCGACCTTGGCGCCCTGCGCCACGGCGCGGGAGACCTGCTCGGCCAGGCGCTCGGTGGCGGCCGTGGAGGAGAGCGGGCCGAGGAAGGTGTCGACGAGCGTGGGATCGGTGGCCTTGATCCCGGCAAACGCCTCGGTCAGCTTGTCGAGGAAGTCCTGGTAGAGATCCTCGGCCACGATGAAGCGCTTGGCGGCGTTGCAGGCCTGGCCGTTGTTGCCCAGGCGGGCGGAGACGGCGGCCTCGACCACGGCGTCCAGGTCGTTCGTGGAGAAGAGGTAGAACGGATCGGAACCGCCCAGCTCCAGCACCACCTTCTTCAGGTTGCGGCCGGCCACCTCGGCGACCGCGGCGCCGGCGCGCTCGGAGCCCGTCACCGACACACCGGCCACGCGCGGATCCGCGATGACCTCGGCGGACTGCTCGTTGGTGAAGCGCACGTCCTGGTAGGCACCCGCCGGGAAGCCGGCGTCGAGGTGGATCTGGTGGATGGCCTCGGCCGACTCGGGGCACTGCGGGGCGTGCTTGAGCAGGATGGTGTTGCCGTTGATCAGGTTGGGGCCGGCAAAGCGGGCCACCTGGTAGTACGGGAAGTTCCAGGGCATGATGCCCAGCAGCACGCCGAGGGAGGACGGGCGCATGACGGCGGTGCCCTCGCCGAGCAGATCGGCCACGGGGCGGTCGGCCGTGATGGCCTCGGCGTTGTCCGCGTAGAACTGGTAGATGTCGGCGGAGAAGTCGACCTCGCCGAGGGCCTGCTCCAGCGGCTTGCCCATCTCGCGCACGATCAGGTTGGCGAGCTCCTCGCGGCGCTCGCGGTGCAGCTCGGCCACGCGGGCCACGAGCGCCGCGCGCTCGGCCACGGTGGAGCTGCGCGACCAACCATCGTGCGCGGCCTTGGCCGCTGCGACGGCGTTCTCGACCTGCTCGGCCGTGAACGTGGGGTAGCTGGCCCCGGCCTCGCCGGTGGCCGGGTTAACGACGGCGTAATCGCTCATGATTCCCTTTCGTGGGCGGGGACCGGAGACCCGGTCACCCCGCTGGCTGAACTCTGCATGCTGACGGGATCCTGCTCTCCGCGCAGCAGCGCGGACACCTTCTGCGCGGCCCGGTGTCCCGAGCGCACCGCCCCCTCCACGTGGAGGTGGCCCGTCCCCTCGAGGTGGTCACCGGCCGCGACGAGGGGACCCTCGAACGTGACACTGCCCACACCGTACCCGGGAGCGCGCCGCGTCTCCACATAGCCAAGTTCCGGTACCGGGAACGCCCCGACGTAGTCCTCGAGCGCGCCAAGAACCGCGGCCTTGCGGGCCGCATCCGGCAAGGAAAACAGGGCAAGCGCCGCCTCGCCGCTGGCGTGCGCGGCAAGGACACCCGGGCCGGTCCGCGCGCCGTCCCCGGCCACGTCCCAGCTCTCGTCCTGCAGCTCCTGGAGCACCGCTCCCGGCCCAAAGCCGCGGCCGGAGAGGCCGCGCTCGCGCCAGAAGGGGGTGGGGAACACGGCATGCGCCGTGAACCAATCAAGGGAGTGCCCGACGGCGCCCGGGGCACCGCACGCCCCCGGCTCACCGGGGTGCCCACCGAGCAGCCGGGCGGCGTCGGGTGCCGGCACCGCCAGCACCGCGGCCTTGGCCTGCACGGTGAGATCCCCTGCGACGGCTTCGACGCCGGAGGCGGCGACCCGCACGGCGCTCGCCTCCCGCCCCAGCCAGACGTCGTCGGGCAACTCGGCTTCGAGCGCGGCGGCGAGGCGATGCAGCCCGCCCACCACGCGATGGGCCGCGCGGAAGCCGCGGTCCACCACATTTGAGACGCTGCCGGCCCCGGAGGCCAGGCGCAACGCGTCGGTCAGCTGGAGCCCGCGCCCGGCGCCGTCGGCATGAGAGCCGGCCAGCAGGAGCGCCAGCGCCGCCCGGGCCCGCTCGTCGGCGACGTTGGCGTCGAGCCATTCGCCCAGCGTCCCGGGAAGTTCGGTCTGTGGGGCGCCGCTGAGCGCCTCGAGCGTCGAGATGGCCGAGACCATCGCCGCTTCGGAGGCCTGCGGGACGGGCAAGAGCTCGCCCGCGTAGCGCAGCCGTTCGCCGCCGCTGCCGAGGTAGACGTCCTCGCCCTCCCCCGCGGGGGTGAAGACGGGGACCCGGAGCTCGGCGGCCAGGTCGAGGGTGGCGGAGTGATCCGCCGCGAGCCACGCCGGGCCCGTTTCAACGAGCACGCCGCCGGCCTCGGCCAGCCCGACCCGGCCGCCCACGCGCTGGCGCGCCTCGAGCACGGCCACGGAGTAACCGTGCCGTTCGAGGTGACGCGCCGCGACCAGGCCGGAGAAACCGGCGCCGATCACGACCGCGTCGCGGGTCAGGGTGGGCATAACGTCCTCGTGACTCGTGGGGTGAGGGTGCCGCCGCCCGCGCCCTCCCGTGAGGGAGGACGCGGCGGCGACGGGAAGCCGCGCCAAGCGGCTCACCGGCTGAAGGCGGGGCCGGAAGCCGGCCACACGCCGTCGGGCAGCGGCCCTCCCCTTCACCTACGTGGGGAGGGCGCGAACCCGGCCGGGTCAGTTGGCCTTGACGGCCTCGATGACAACGTCCAGGCCCTCGGCCAGCAGCTCGTCCGAGATGGACAGCGGCGGGAGGAAGCGGATCACGTTGCCGTAGGTGCCGCAGGTGAGGGTGATGACACCCTCGGCGATCGCCTGGCCGGCGGCGGCCTTGGCGAGGGCGGCGTTCGGCTCGCCGTCGGCGTCGACGAACTCGACGGCGGCCATGGCACCCAGGCCACGGATCTCGCCGACGCGGGCGTCGGTCTCGGCCAGCGCGGAGAACTTCTGCGAGATGAGCTCGCCGATCTCCTGGGCGCGGCCGGCGAGGTTGTTCTCCTCGTACTCGGCGATCGTGGCGAGCGCCGCGGCGCAGGCCACGGGGTTGCCACCGTAGGTGCCGCCCAGGCCGCCGCCGTGGGAGGCATCCATGATGTCGGCGCGGCCCGTGACGGCGGAGAGCGGCATGCCGCCCGCGATGCCCTTGGCCGTGGTGATCAGATCGGGCTCGATGCCCAGCTGCTCGGAGGCGAACATGGTGCCGGTGCGGGCGAAGCCGGTCTGGACCTCGTCGGCGATGAAGACGATGCCGTTCTCGCGGGCCCAGGCCACCACGGTCTCGAGGAAGCCCTCGGCCGGGACGATGAAGCCTCCCTCGCCCTGGACCGGCTCGATGATGATCGCGGCGATCTGGTCGCCGCCGATCTGCTTCTCCATCTGGGAGATGGCGCGCTTGGCGGCCTCGGCGCCCGAGAGGCCGTCGCGGTACGGGTACGAACCGGCCACGCGGTAGACCTCGGACGCGAACGGGCCGAAGCCGGTCTTGTACGGGGCGGCCTTGGCCGTGAGGGCCATGGTCAGGTTGGTGCGGCCGTGGTAGGCGTGATCGAACGCGACGACGGCGGTGCGCTTGGTGTGGATGCGGGCGATCTTGATCGCGTTCTCCACGGCCTCGGCGCCGGAGTTGAAGAGGGCGGTGCGCTTCTCGAAGTCGCCCGGGGTCAGCTGGTTCAGCTTCTCGGCGACCTCAACGTAGCCCTCGTAGGGGGAAACCATGAAGCAGGTGTGCGTGAAGGACGCGGCCTGCGCGGCCACGGCGGCGGCGACGCGGGGGTTGGCGTTGCCCACCGTGGTCACGGCGATGCCGGAGCCCAGGTCGATGAGCGAGTTGCCGTCGGCATCGACGACGACGCCGCCGCCGGCGGCAACGGCCGCGACGGGGACGGAGTAGGTGACGCCCGCGGCGACGGCCTTGGCCTTGCGGTCAAGGATCTCCTTGGACTTCGGGCCCGGCAGAGCCGTCTTCAGCTCGCGTTTCTGGGGGAGGGAGGGGCCGCCGATCGCGGCGTCAAGGGAGGTCATGGCTCACAGCCTAGGGTGGGGCCCGCCACTTGCCAGCTGGCCGGTACGGCGAATTCTGGGTGAAGCTTTATACGTTGCGTACAGTGGTGCCGTGGCAGATTCTCCCGTAGCGCTCCCCTCAGTCGAGGCCCTCCTGGCCCAGCCAGGGCTCGGCCTGAAGTGGGTGCCGGACGCCGCCCTTCCGGAGGGGGCGCTGTCGCGTTCGGCCCCGTGGGTGCACAGTTCGGATCTGCCGGATCCGGCGCCGTTCCTGGTGGAGGGCGTGGTGTTGCTGACCACCGGCACGCAGTTCGAGAACGCCCCGGAGGCGGCGTGGTCGGAGTACGTGGCGCGGCTCGTGGCGGCGGGGGTGGCCGCCCTGGGCTTCGGCACCGAGGTCATCCGCGACGGCATCCCCGAGCCGCTCATCGCCGCGTGCTCCGGGGCCGGGCTGCCGCTCTTCGAGGTGCCGTTCCAGACCCCGTTCATCGCCGTGGCCCGCGCCAACGCCGAGGCCGTGACGGCCCTCGCCTTCGCGCGGCGTTCCTGGGCGCTGGGCGCACAGCGGGCCATCGCCGCCGCCGCGCTGCAGAGCGGCGGCCTGGCGCCGACTGTGCAGGAGCTCTCGCGGCAGATGCAGGCGTGGGTGGGGCTCTTCGACGTGGCAGGCACCTTGGCGCACGAGTCGCTACCGCGCGGCACGCGCCCCTCCGATACTGAAGCGTTGGAGGGACGGGCGCGCGCGCTGCTGGCGCGGCAGTCCCGCGCCGCCTCCGTGGTGCACCTGGACGGGCAGGCCTACACGCTGCAGACCGTGGGGCGCGGCAACGCCTTGCGCGGCGTGCTGGCCGTGGCGGTGGAACGCCTCGACCACGAGGCGCAGGGCGTCATGAACTCCGTGGTGGCCATGGTGGGCCTGGCCTCCGAGCAGGACGCCGCGCTCGTATCCTCGCGCCTGTCCCTGCGCTCCGGCCTGCTGCGCCTGCTCCTGGCCGGCGAGGACGAGCTGGCGCAGGCCGTGGCGGGCGAGCTGGACGGCCTGCCGCGCGAGCCGGTGGTGGTGGCGCGCGGGCGTTCGCTCTCCACCGGCGCCGAGGCCGTGGCCGCCTGGATTTCCTCGCTGCCCGAACGCACCTCGCGGGCGCTCTTCCTGGCGCGCGACGGCGAGGACGTGGTGCTCGTGGCCCAGCGCGAGGCCGCCGAGGAGGGGCTCGAGGAGCTGCGGCGGCGCTTCGGCGGAAGCTGGGGCGTGTCCCTGGCCGGCGGCTACGCCGAGCTGCCGGAGATCGGGGCGCAGGCCCTCGCGGCGCTCGAGCGCGGTTCGGGCGAGCTCACCTCCTTCTCCGACGTGGTCAAGCTCGACCTCATCTCCTCCGTGGCGGACGAGCACGCGCGCACCGCCGCCCGCGCCGCGCTGCGCCCCCTGCTGGCGCACGACGAGCGCCACGGCACCGCGCTGCTGCCCACCCTTGCGTGCTGGCTGCGCCACGACGGCCGGCACGAGGACACTGCGCGCGAGCTCGGCGTGCACCGGCACACCATCCGCGCCCGGCTCAAGACCGCCGAACACGTGGGCGGCTACGCCCTCGATACCTTCCCCGTGCGCGCCGAGCTGTGGGCCGCCCTGCGGCTCGCGGGGCTCGACGAGGCGGGTCAGGCGAGCGGTGAACGCCGCGCCTGAGGCGTGCCCGCGTCGTCGGGCACTGCTGCAAGGCGCGCCCGGCGCACGGCGTCGCGCCTGAGGCGGCCGCCCGCCGTCGAGCACTGCGGAAACGCGCGCGCCCGGACACCCCCGGCAACGGATCCACGACACGACGGGAGATCGTCCTCTGGACGATCTCCCGTCGTGTCGTGGATCTCGCGCGGCCCGAGAGCCAGCGCCCCGCCTACTTGACCGCCGGCACCGCTTCGGCCGCCGCGCGCGTCGGTGCGGAGAAGATCGTCGCGCCGCGCGACTGCTCCGCCTCGTTACGCACCGACAGGTCGATCCCGGAGCGGTCGCGCAGCAGCGACACCGCGGCGAGCGAGATCACCGCCATGCCCATCAGGTACCAGGAGATGGCCGCCGTCCCGCCCGTGGCCTGCATGAGCGCCTGCGCGATGGTCGGTGCAAACGCCCCGCCCAGGATCGCTCCGAGCGCGTAGGAGATGGACACGCCGGAGAAGCGCACGGAGGCGGGGAAGAGCTCCGAGTACAGCGCCGCCTGCGGGCCGTAGGAGAGGCCAAGGCCCACCGCGAAGAGGGCCAGCCCCGCGTACAGCCCCACGAGCGAGCCGGAGTTGATGAGCCAGAACAGCGGGAACGCGGAGAGGATCTGCATGGCAAAACCGCATTGGTACGTGCGCACGCGCCCGATGCGGTCGGCCAGCTGACCGGCCCACCACGTCACGACGAGCCACACCGCCGAGCCGAACGACACCGCGAGCAGCACCTCGGTGCTCCCGAGGCCCACGGCGTCCGACGTGGCGTACTTGGTCACGAAGCCGCCAGTGGTCATGTACCCGCCGGCGTTGTTGCCGGCAAAGACAAGCGCCGCGAGGAGCACGAGCAACCCGTACCGGGTGAAGAGCGTGAGGGCCGGGACCTTGCTGCGCTCGGCGCTCTGCGCGATCTCCTGGAAGACCGGGGACTCGTCCACCGTCCGGCGCACCACGTAGCCCACGGCCACGAGGACCAGGGAGAGCAGGAACGGCACCCGCCAGCCCCACGCGATGAAGGCCTCTCCCGGCGCGATCACGCCGGTCATGAGCGCCATGACGCCGGAGGCGAGCAGCATGCCGAGCGGCACGCCCAGCTGCGGGAACGCCCCGGCCCGACCGCGGCGCTCGGGCGCGGCGTGCTCCACGGCCATGAGGACGGCACCGCCCCACTCGCCGCCGGCCGAGATGCCCTGGATGATGCGCAGCAGGATCAGCAGCAGCGGCGCCGCCATGCCGATGGACTCGAAGCTCGGGACGAGTCCGATGAGCGCGGTGCCGGCGCCCATCATGATGAGCGTGATGACGAGCACGGCCCTGCGTCCGATCCGGTCGCCGAAGTGCCCGGCCAGGAAGGCGCCGAGCGGGCGGAAGAGGAAGCTGATGCCCACCGTCACGAAGGCGAGTACCTGCGCCATGGCCGGCCCGGCCGGGGCGAAGTACAGCTGCGCAAAGACGAGCGCTGCGGCGGTGGAATAGATGAAGAAGTCGTACCACTCGATGGTGGTGCCGACGACGGTGGCGACGGCGATCCTACGTTGGTTGCCGCGGCCGGCAGGTGAACTACTCATGGGGTCCTCCTGAGGGTGGGTGAGGGGTGGCCGCTCGTGCGGCCGGTGGGCGCCGGAGCCTCACACGGGCACGACGGCGTTCCAGGACTTGAGGGACTCGATACGACCCGCGCGGGCCTCGGCAAGGGTGGGACCGTCTCCTGCGGCGAGGAGGCGCCGGGCGGCGAGGTGGTCGGCCGGGCGGCCGATCGACTCGACGCACACGAGGCGTTCGCCGGCGAAGCGCAGCACCGAGAACTTGCCGGCGGACGGGTCGCCGATCACGACCGACGCGCCCGCGTCCGTGGCGAGGCCCGCCACCTGGACCTTCACGCCGGCCTGCACCGACCAGAACCAGGGCAGGTCCACGTAGTTCTGCTGGGCGGGCGCCGGTGCCCCGCCGGGTTCCGCGGCGTCCGCGCGGCCCGCGAGGTCCGCCGGCGCGGCGAGCTCCGCGGCCAAGGCGCGGCCCACGAAGCGCGCCTGGTCGGTGGCGTTCTGCACGCTCTCGAGGCGCAGCGGGGCCGGGGCATGGGGGCTGACGAAACTGGCGCAATCGCCGATGGCGCTGATGCGCGGGTCGGCGGTGCGCAGGCGCGCATCCACCGTGATGCCCCCGGCACATTCCAGGCCCGCGTCCGCCGCCAAGGAGACCGCCGGCGTGACGCCCGTGCCGACGAGCACGAGGTCAGCCTCGAGGCGGCCGCCGCCCGCGAGCAGCACGGCGGCGACGGGGCCGTCCTCCGTGCGCTCGAAGCCCTCGACCGTCGCCTGCCGCAGGATCCTGACGCCACGGTCCTCGTGGCGTCCGTGCAGCCAGGCCGCACTCTCCCCGCCGACGAAGCGGCGAAGAATCCGCTGCCCCCGCTCCAGCACGGTGGTGGGCACGCGGGCCGCCGCGCTGATGCTCGCGAACTCGAGCCCGATCACCCCGCCGCCGATCACGGCCACCGAACGCGCGGTGCGCAGCGCCGAGGCCAGGGCCTGCGCGTCCTCGCGGGTGCGCAGGCGATGCACGCCGGCGGCGTCCTCGCCGGGCCGCTGACCGCCGCCCGGGCCGGTGCCGCGCGCGGTGCCGCCCGTGGCCAGGATCAGGTGTTCGTACTCCAGCCGGTGCGGCCGGCCGTCAGCCGCGGTGTACTCCACGAGGCGCTCCCCGCGCAGCAGCCGCGTGGCCCGCGCCCCCTCGATGACGGTGACGCCGAGCTCGGCGAGCGCCCGCGGCGCGCGCAGCGGCAGGAGCGGCAGCTCGCCGCCCGCGCTGAGGTCCTTGGAGAGCGGCGGCCGCTGATACGGCGTCCCGCGTTCCTCCCCCAGCACCGTGACGCTGCGCGCATAGCCCGCCTCTCGCAGGACGCAGGCGGCCTCGATGCCGGCCTGACCGGCACCCACGATGACGACGCCCGGCACGGCTCAGACCTGCGACGCCGGGACGTCGACCTCGAGGGAATCGAGGCCGCCTCCCACCGCAATCTGGCAGCCGAGGCGCGAGGCGTCGGTGCGTTCACTCGAGGTGCAATCGAGCATCTCGTCCTCGTCCTCGCTGCGTTCGGGCAGCGCGACGTCGCCGCGCACATAGACGTGGCACGTGGCGCACATGGCCTGGCCCCCACATTCGCCGACGATGCCGGGAACCCCGTTGGTCACGGCGGTGCGCATGACGGTGGCGCCCTCCGCGACCTCGAGGGTGGTGCGCTCTCCGCTGGGCTGGTGATAAGTGATGGTGGGCATGGGGGTACTCCTGAAGATGGTGGGGGGAAGGGGCTACCAGGCGACCGGCATCTGGGTCATGCCGCGGAAGACCCAGCCCTTGTCGACGCTCGCCTCCGGCGGCGCCAGGCGCAGGCCGGGCAGCTCGGCAAAGACGGCGGGCAGGGACACCTGCGCCACCTGGGCCCTGGCGATCCAGGTCCCAGCGCAGAAGTGCTGGCCACCGCCGAAGGCCAGGTGCGCCTGCTTGGGCCGGAGCAGGTCGTACTCCTCCGCGTTGTCCCAGCGGCTCGCGTCGCGGTTGGCCGCCCCGAGGACGATCCCCAGGTGCGCGCCGGCAGGGAGCCGGATGCCGTCGAGCACGGTCGCCTGCGTCACCTGGCGCGGGTACATGCCGATCGGCGCGACCCAGCGCACCGACTCCTCGAAGGCCGCGCCCCAGAGGCTGGGATCGGCCTGCACCGCGGCGAGCTGCTCCGGTCGGTTCAGCAACGCCCACACGGTGGTGGCCAGCACATCGCGGGGCTCGTTGAGGCCGCCGCCGATGGTCATCTTCAGGTTGGCCCGGATGGCCTCCATCGGGATGGGCATGGAAGCCAGGCCGGACAGGAGCGAGGCGTCGGGGTGGCGCAGCAGGTACGGGATCATCTCGTCGATGGCGGCGTCCACCTCGGCGCTGCTGCGCTCGGCCTGCGCCCACACCTCCGGGTCGTCCGCGTAGTTGCCGGTGCCGTTGATGAGGGTCTGGCTCCAGCGCTGCATGTCCTCCTGCGTGGCCGAGTGGAAGCCCATGATGAGGCGCAGGTTGTCAGCGGTGTACGGGGCGGCATAGTCCCACACGAAGTCGGCGCCGGGCCCGGCGGCCAGGAGATGATCCATCCAGGTGCGGTGGTTCTTGGCGAAGATCTCCATCCACACGTTCTTGATCGTGGCCGGGCGCAGCGTGGAGCCGTACGAGGCGCGATCAATCTGGTGCTCGGGGTCGTCCTTGCGCAGCATGGAGTGGCCCATCGAGCGCTTCATGAGCGAGCCCTCCTCGTCTGCGCTGAAGCGGTCGGCATCCTGCTCCACCTCGTGGCACGCGTCGAAGCCCACCACCATGTAGCGGTTGATCGCCGGCACCCAGTGAACGGGTGCCTCGGCGCGCATCCGCGCGTAGATCGGGAACGGATCGCGGTCCAGGTCCTCGATGGTGACCCAGTCGGCGATGGGGGCCTCGCGGCCGGGCTCGGCCGCCGCGTCCTGGGCCGACGACGGGTGCGGGAGCGGGGTGGACGCGGTGTCGTGCGAGGCGATGCTCATGGGAACTCCTGTGCGCTGGAACAACTCTTCAGCTAGTGTGTTCCAGCACACATCCACGTGAAAAACGGGATTATTCGTGAAATATCCACGGCATAGGCGAGGAATGATGCCCGGCTACACCCTGCGCCAGCTCGAATGCTTCACGGCCGTGGCCGACCACGGGAGCATCCATGCCGCGGCGACGGCGCTCTTCGCCTCGGAGTCGGCCGTCTCTGCCGCCGTCACGGCGCTCGAGGAGGCGATGGGGGCGCAGCTCTTGGTGCGGCGCAAGGCCCACGGCGCCGCGCTCACCCCGTCCGGCCGCTACGTCGCGGATCACGCGCGGGCGCTGCTCGCCCAGGCGGGCGACCTCCAGCTCCACGCCGCCGATGCCGCCGCGGTCCTGCGCGGCCGCGTCAGCGTGGGCTGCTACGGCACCCTGGCCCCCACGCTGCTCAGCGCGCTCGTTGACGGCTTTGTCCGCAGGCACCCCGATGTCGAGGTCGACTTTGTCCACGGCGACCAGCCGAGCATCCTCGAGGCGGTCGAATCCGGGCGCGCAGATCTGGCGATCGCGTACGACCTCTCGCTCGGCTCCCAGCTGCAGCGGCTCCCGCTCTACACCGCCCATGCGAACGTGGTCCTCTCCCCCGAGCACCCCCTGGCCGCGCAGGAGCGCCTCGGCCTGCGCGAGCTCGCCGAACACCCCATGATCATGCTGGACGTGGCCCCCAGCCGCGACAACACCATGCGGATGTTCGCGGCGGCGGGGCTGGTGCCCCGCGTGCGCTTCCGCACCACCGACTTCGAGGTGACCCGCTCCCTCGTGGGCCGCGGCCTGGGATGGTCGGTGCTGATCCAGGCCCCGGCCGGGAACCTGAGCTACGAGGGCAAGCCCCTCCGCGTGCGCCCGCTGGACGAGGACGCCGCCGGCGTGCCCGTCTCGCTCGTATGGTCGGCCCAGCGCCGCCTCTCCCAGGCCGCGCAGGCCATGGCCGCCCTCGCCCGCGAGCTCTTCGGCGGGCCACCGGCCTGAGTCGCGCCGTCGGGCACCCTCCCAACCAAACCACCCGCCGTCGGGCACCTCACTCACACGCAAAAACCCACGCGGTTCGTCTTCCCCCCCGCGCTTGGCCGGAGAAAAGACGAACCACGTGGGTTGTCCTGCTGGTCTTGGTGCCGGGGGCTACTCGGAGACCGGGGCCGCCTGCTCCGTGGCAGGCGCGGCGACGGCGGCGCGCTTGGCGCGCGCACGCTTCACGAACGGCCACGCGATGACAAGCGCGCCCGTGGCAATGAGGCTCGTGTACACCTGCTCGCGGCCGGAGTCGGAGGTGAGCATGACGCACAGGATCGCGGCGATCGCCACGAGCAGCAGGATGTTCAGCCACGGGTGCAGCCACATCTTGATCTTGAGGCCGGCGACCTCCTCCGGCGTCATCTTCTGGCGCAAGCGCATCTGCGTGATGGAGATGAACGCGTAGACGAAGAGCGCCACGAGGCCGGCGGAGTTCATGATGAACTCGAAGATCCCGGAGTCGGGGGCCAGGTAGTTGACGATCGCCGCGACGACGGCGCCGCTCGAGGAGGCCACGAGGGCCCAGATCGGCACGCCGTGGCCGTTGCGCTTGGCCATGATCTTGGGCGCAAAGCCCTCGTCGGCCAGGGCGGCGAACATGCGCGAGGCCGAGTAGAGGCCGGAGTTCAGCACCGAGATGACGGCGGTGAAGATGACCAGCTGCATGACGATGTCGGCACCGGGCAGGCCCAGGAGCGCGAACACGCGGGTGAAGGGCGCCATGGCCACATTGACGGGCTCGGGCAGCTCGTCCCACGGGATCACGGCGGTGATGATGAGGACCGCGCCAACGAAGAAGAGCAGGATGCGCCAGATGATGGTGCTCGAGGCCTGCTTGATACCCTTGGCCGGGTCCTCGGACTCCGCGGCCGCCATGACGGCGATCTCCGTGCCGAAGTACGAGAAGATCACGAGCGCCACGCCGGTCAGGGCCACGCCGATGCCGTTCGGGGCGAAGCCGCCGTGCGACCACAGGTTGTCGACGGAGAACGAGGCGTTCGGCCACCAACCGAGCGCGAAGAGCAGGCCGCCGCCGAGGAACACGATGATCGCGAGCACCTTGATGCTGGCGAGCCAGAACTCGACCTCGCCGAAGCTGCGCACGGAGACGGCGTTCACGCCGATGAAGATGGCGATGAGGACGAGCGTCCAGGCCCAGGAGGGCAGGAACGGCGCCCAGGCGCCGAGGGTTTCGCCGCCGAGGACGGCCTCATAGGCGAGCACGCCGACCCAGAAGTACCAATAGAGCCACCCCACGAGATAGGCGGCCCAGTCGCCGAGGCCAACGCGGGCGTACTCCATGAACGAGCCGATGGCCGGGCGCTGCGCCGCCATTTCGCCGAGCATGCGCATCGCCAGGAACACCAGCAGGCCGCCGATGAGATAGGAGATGACGGCAGCCGGTCCCACGGAGCGAATGACGTTGCCTGAACCGACGAACAGGCTGGCGCCGATGATGCCGCCGAGCGTGATCATCGTGACGTGGCGCGAGCGCAGCTTCTGGCCGGATCCCGGCGTGGATGCACCTTGCATGGTGGTTCCCCTTGAGTGTGAGCGGAGAGGCCGGAGCGAGCGAGCGGTCCGGCGAGGTCCGAGCGGAAACAATAGGTGATACCAAATGTGATCGCAACCACGTGACGGTGTGAGTGGCGCGCCAGGGCCCCGAGGCGGGCGTCACCCGGCCCCAAGAAACCTAGGCCTTTCGACTCCCCTCCGGCGAATCGCGGGGGCGAAAGGGGCGCGCGGGGCGCGGGGGAAGGCACATGCGGGGGCGTGGGCTTCAGTCGGGGCAACACGCACGACGACGCCGCCCGCCGCCTCCGGGGGATGGAGGCGGCGGGCGGCGTGGTGGGACCCGGGCGCGCGCGGCACCCGGCGGGCCGGCCCGGCGGGCCGGCCCGGCGGGCCGGCCCGGCGGGCCGGTCCCGCGGGAACTACTTGGCGTCGACCTTGTCGAACACGGTGATGCCCTTCTCCTGCTCGGCCTCGTTCGCGATGGAGAGGTCGATGCCGCGGCGGTCACGAATGAGCGACACGGCGACGAGGGAGACGACGCAAGCGATCGCGAGGTAGATCGAGATGCCCTGGGTGGAGCCCGTGGCGTCCAGGATGCCCTGCGCAATCATGGGCGCAAACGCGCCGCCGAGGATGGCGCCGATGGCGTAGGAGATGGACACGCCGGAGAAGCGCACCGAGGCCGGGAACATCTCCGAGTACAGCGCCGCCTGCGGGCCGTAGGTCAGGCCAAGGCCGATGGAGAACAGGCCCATGGACAGGTACAGCAGGCCGAGCGAGCCGGTGCTCACCATCGGGAAGAGGAAGAACACGAAGACACCGGTGCAGAGGAAGCCGATCTGGTAGGTGCGCACGCGACCGATCTTGTCGGCGAAGACGCCGGCCAGCAGCGTCGTCACGAACCAGCAAGCGGAACCGAAGGTCACGGCCAGCAGCACCTCGGTCTTGCCCAGGCCCACGGCGTCGCCGGTGGCGTACTTCTGGATGAAGCCGCCCGTGGTCATGTAGCCCGGGGCGTTGTTGCCAACGAACACGAGCGCGCCCAGAACCACGAGGTACCAGTACTTCTTGAACAGCACCAGGACGGGGGCCTTGGTCTGCTGCTTGGACTCGGCGATCTCCTGGAACACGGGGGACTCGTCGACGGAGCGGCGCACCCAGTAGCCCACGAGGATCAGCACGATCGAGAGCAGGAACGGCACGCGCCAGCCCCACTCGTCGAACGCGTCGCCGGGCGAGATCACGCCGGTCATGAGCGCCATGACGGCGGAGGCGAGCATCATGCCCAGCGGCACACCCAGCTGCGGGAAGGAGCCGGCCACGCCGCGCTTCTTGGCGTCGGAGTGCTCAACGGCCATGAGGACGGCGCCGCCCCACTCGCCGCCGGCGGAGATGCCCTGCAGCACGCGCAGCAGGAGCAGCAGCACGGGCGCGGCAACGCCGATCTGGGCGTAGGTGGGCAGCACGCCGATGAGCGCCGTGGCGGCCCCCATCATGAGCAGCGTGATGACGAGCATGGCGCGGCGGCCGAGCTTGTCGCCGTAGTGGCCGGCCAGGAAGGCGCCGAGCGGGCGGAAGAGGAAGGAGAGGCCGACGGAGGCGAACGCCACCATCTGGCCCACGGTTCCGCCGGCCGGGTCGAAGAATTGCTTGTTGAACACCAGCGCCACGGCGTTGGCGTAGATGAAGAAGTCGTACCACTCAACGGTGGTGCCGATAATCGTGGCCGCGGCGACGCGTCGCCGGTTGGCCGAATGGGTGGTGGCGGTAGACGTCATCGTGTTACCCCCGTCTCGAACGGATGTGAGCTTGGTGACGTGATGGGCGCCACGGGGGAAGATCGTATACGGTCTGACCACGCCTGTCCATCAGAGGTCACACCATTGGGTCTACCGGTGGAGACTAAAGGTCACATGATTCGGGACACAGCACGACGGCGCGCGGCCGCCTCGGGAGGGGCCGCGCGCCGCGGTCTGGGGGCGCCGTGGCGGGCGCCTGGCCGGCTTTCACCGTCACCGCTTGGCCGCTTCAGCCGGCCGTCAACGCCCTCAGCCGACGCTCCAGAAGCCGGCCGTCGTGTCGCTCGCGAGGGCGTCCGCCACGCGCACCGCCGAGCTCTTGAGCAACGCATCGCTGTTCAGCTCGACCGGCACGTTGAAGCACACGTTGTAGGTGCCCGTCTCCCCCGCCGGCAGGTCCTGTGCCAGCACCGGGTTCTGCGGCAGCGAGGCACCGCAGGTCAGCGAATCGACCCGGGTTCCGTCCCCCGAAATGAGCTCGTAGGTGAGGTCGGTGCCCGGCGACACCGCGGCGTCCGAGTGGTTCCCGACCTCGATCGTGGCCGTCACGTAGCGCCCGTCCGCCTTGCCGGCACTCGGGTCGTCCGAGGCCACCGCCGCGTCGCCGTCCAGCGTGATGCTCTGAACGACCACGCGCAGCTGGCCCACGTCCAGGCCGGTGCCCACCGGCACCGCACCTGCCACGAGCCCCGGCAGTTCCGAGGCCTGCGCCGACTCGTCGAAAGTGTCCCCCGCGGCCTCGCTGTCCTCGTCCTGCACCAGTGCCTGTGCCTGCTCCTCGAGCCCAGCCCGCGCCACGGTGGCGGTGGACACCGGCGCGGCGATGCCCACCACGCACAGGACGGCGGCCATGATGCCGGGCCACTTCGGCGAGCCCCGCAGCGCCGCGAGCACCCACGCCGCGCCGCCGAGGAACACGCCGATCCCGGCCGGCCACACCCAACTCAGCGCCGTCTCCGGGCTGAGCGCGGCGACGATCGACACCACGGCGGCGATCACCCCCAAGGCGGCAAGGATCCACACGACGAGGGGCGTCGTGGTCCGCGGGCGTCGCTCGCGTGCGGCGCGGCCCAAGGATCCGCGCCCCGCGGCCCCGCGGCCGCGCCCTCCGCTGCCCGCGGCGTCGTCCGCCTGCTCCTCGAAACCCCACTGGCCCACGCCGCCGGCGTCCTCGGCTGCGGTGGTGGGGTCTTCTTCGCGCGGGGATCGGCGCACGGCGGGCTCCTGCTGGATGGTTCGGCTGGTCGCACCCGGGGCCGGGCGCAAGCCACCACGGTAGCCCGGGCGGCTGTGGGGTGCCTGTCCGCGCGCTCCCCGGGGACTCGATGCGGCCCGCGCGCCCGGCCCCGCCGCCCCGTCCGCCCCTTCCCGCCCGCGCTCCCACGCCCTAGCCTGGGTGCCACGTCATCGCCGTCCTCGACAGGAGCGTCATGTCTTCGCTTGTCCTCGTTGCCTTGCCCCTCGCACCGGTCGGCGCCATGACGCCGCTCGACGCTGCGGGCCCCGTCGCCATGGGCGTGGGCATCCTCATGATCGGAGTGCTCCTGTTCGGGATCGGGCGCCGCATCGCCCGCCGCCGCCGGCGCTAGGCACCCGCCGGCGCCCACCCCACGACGTCGTGCCCCTCACCCCTTGTGGGCCGCTCCCCCACGCGCATAGCGTGATGCGACGGCTCCGCTTCGGGGCCGCACAGCGGCCGCCATGCGGCCAGAAACGAGGGGGAACACGATGGCGGAGGCAACCTTCCAGGCAGGCGCTCCATGCTGGCTCGATCTCATGACCAGCAATGCCGAGGGCGCCAAGGCCTTCTACGGGCCACTGCTCGGCTGGGAGTTTCAGGCTGGCGACCAGGAGCTCTACGGCGGCTACGTCACGGCGTGGCTGAACGGAAAGCCCGTCGCCGGGATCATGCAGAAGCAACCCGAGCAGTCCGACTTCCCCGATCTGTGGAGCACCTACCTCGGTAGCACCGACGCCGAGGCCACCCTGCGCGCCGTCTCCGAGGCCGGGGGCAGCGTGCTCTTCGGCCCCTTGGATGTGCCGGCCCAGGGCTTCATGGGCATGGTCCAGGACCCGAGCGGCGCCGCCATCGGCGTCTGGCAGCCGACCGGCATGGGCGGCTACGGCAGCGTCTAAGAACCCGGCGCCCCGTACTGGCACGAGCTCTTCACCCGCGACTTCGGCGCGAGCCTCGACTTCTACTCGCGCGCCTTCGCCTGGGACGTCAGCATCGTCTCCGACAGCGACGAGTTCCGCTACGCCACCCTGGGCACCAACGCCGCCGCGCGGGCCGGCGTCATGGACGCCTCGGCCTTCCTGCCGGAGGGCGTCCCGGCCCACTGGCGCGTGTACTTCGGCGTGGAGGACGCGGCGGCGGCCGCCGAGCAGGTCGTGTCCCTCGGGGGTGCCGTGCTCGCCGGCCCGGAGGACACCCCCTACGGCACCGTCGTCACGATCCAAGACCCGTTCGGCGCGCAGCTCTTGCTCGCCTCGGGCTACCCGGCCGGGCGCTGATCCCGCCGCACAGGCAACGCACGAGGGGCCCTCACCGAGTCTTCGGTGAGGGCCCCTCGCACCTGGAAAGGGTTAATGCTTCAACGTGTCCGTCGGCCCCGATCTGCGGGTCCGGCGGGCGGCGACCCCATGACCGAGCCGCCGTGCACGCGACACTGCCACCGCCCCCGCGCCCAGCCAAGGCGGCGTGCCCAACTCCCAGCCAGCTCCCACCTGGGGCTGGGGAGGCACCCAAGCCAAGCGCCCGACGTCGGGCGCTTGCCCCCGCCGCGGGCCCGCGAAACACGCGGGAACGCCCGGGCGGCGTGCCGCTCGTGAGTTCCGGGGGCGCGGCCGGAAGGGCACGACGGCGCGTGGGCGCCTCGGGCCCCTCAGGCGCCGGAGTGCCGCTCCAGGAAGGCGTAGACCTCGGTGGGGTCCACACCGGGGAAGGCGCCCTGCGGCATGGCCGCGAGCAGGTGCGTGTTGGCGCGCGCGGCGGGGAACGCCGCGCCGCCCCAGGCCGCCTCGAGCGAGGCCGGCGGCGTGCGGCAGCAGGCCGGATCGGGGCAGGTCGAGGAGGAGCGGTGCTTGGTGTCGCGGCCGCGGAACCAGCGCACGTGATCGAAAGGGACGCCGATCGAGAGCGAGTACTCACCCGAGGAGTGGCGCTCGGTGATGGCCGTGCACCAGAACGTGCCGGAGACGGTGTCGGTGAATTGCTCGAAGGCCCTGAACTTGTCGGGGACGTCGAAGACCTCGCGGCTCGTCCAGTGGCGGCAGACCGTCTGCCCCTCGATGGCACCCGTGTGATCGGAGGGGAAGGTCACGCCGTCGTTCTCGTAGCCCTTGTGCAGGATCCCCGACTCGTGGACCTTCTGGAAGTGGCACGTGATGTCGAGGTGGCTCGTGGCGAGGTTCGTGAAGCGGTGGGCGGCCGACTCGTAGGAGACGGCGAAGGCGTCGCGCAGGTCCTCGATGGCCAGCTCGCGGCGCTTCTTCGCCTCGCCGAGGAAGGCCACCGCCGCCTTCTCCGGCATGAGCAGGGCACCGGCGAAGTAGTTGGTGTTCACGCGCTGGCGCAGGAAGTCGGCGTAGTCGGCCGGCTCCCCGTAGCCCAGCTGGTGGCGCGCGAGGGCCTGCAGGAGCACCGAGCGCGGGTCGTGGTCGGCGCGGCCGCCGCGCTCCAGGTAGATCACCTGGTTCTTCTCGTCGGTGACCGAACGCGTGGAGTGCGGCAGGTCGGAGACGAAGCGGATGGAGAAGCCCAGGTGCTCGGCCAGGTCGGCGGCCATGTGGTGCGGCAGCGGGCCGGCGCTGTGGCCCACGGCGTCCAGGAGCTCCTGCGCGCCGGCCTCGAGGTCCGGGTAGTAGTTGCCGCACTCGCGCATCTCCTCGCGCAGCTCCGTGTTGGCGCGGCGGGCCTCCTCCGGGGTGGCCAGGGATTCATTGAGTCGACGCTCCAGCTCCCCCTGTAGTCCAAGCAGCGACTCGATCACCTCCGTGGGCAGGCGCGGGCCCACCTTCACGCGGGGCAGGTTGAGGCTTTGGTAGAGCGGGCCGCGCTGGGCGCGCTCGAGCTGCAGTTCCAGGGCCGCGCGGCGGTCGACCGGCCGGGCGGCGAGCAGGTCATCCAGGCTCGTTCCCAGGGCGGTCGCGATGCGCATGAGCTGCGTGATCTTGGGCTCGCGCTTGCCGTTTTCAAGGAGCGAGAGCTGGCTCGGGACCGTGCCGACGGCCTCGCCGAGCTGATCCAGGGTGAGCCCCTTGGCCTTGCGCAGCTCGCGGATGCGCCGGCCCACGGCGACGGTGTCGAGCGACTCGTCTGAGTCGGCGGCGGATGCGGCCTGGGCGGCGAGCACGGCGCGGGCGTTCATGGGTCCACTGTAGGTGAGGTGGGTCACGCACCTTGGCTCGACCACGTGCTCGTGACGGTGCCCGACGGCGATCCCGCCGCCGCGGCCCAGCGGACGGCACCGCTCACGCCGGTCGGCGCACGTCGATCCGTGGAATCTTTCTCAAACGCGAAGAACTGCAGATCTTTCCTCAAACTGGTCGGTTCAAACCGCTTGCACGCCCCCAAAGATGGTCTCACCCGCAGAACTTCCGGCCCGGTTCACCCAGGCGGGGAAGCCAAGCAAGAAGCATTCACGAGGAGCATCAACGATGAGCACCCAGCAGAATCAGACCCCCGAGCAGCGCGCCGAGGCCCTCCGCCTGGAGTGGGAGGCCAACCCCCGCTGGGAGAACGTCGCGCGCGACTACACCGCCGAGGACGTCGTGGCCCTGCAGGGCTCGGTCATCGAGGAGCACACCTTCGCCCGCCTCGGCTCCGAGCGCCTCTGGAAGCAGCTCACCGAGGAGGCCCCGACCGGCGGCTACACCAACGCCCTCGGCGCCCTCACCGGCAACCAGGCCGTGCAGCAGGTCAAGGCCGGCCTCCGCGCCGTGTACCTCTCCGGCTGGCAGGTCGCCGGCGACGCGAACCTCTCCGGCCAGACCTACCCGGACCAGTCCCTCTACCCGGCCAACTCGGTGCCGCAGGTCGTCCGCCGCATCAACAACGCCTTGAAGCGCGCCGACCAGATCGAGGTCGCCGAGGGCACCAAGTCGGTGGAGAACTGGTTCGCCCCGATCGTGGCGGACGCGGAGGCCGGCTTCGGAGGCCCCCTCAACGCCTACGAGCTCATGAAGTCCATGATCGACGCCGGCGCGGCGGGCGTGCACTGGGAGGACCAGCTGGCCTCCGAGAAGAAGTGCGGCCACCTGGGCGGCAAGGTGCTGATCCCCACCCAGCAGCACGTGCGCACCCTCAACGCCGCCCGCCTCGCGGCCGACGTGGAGAACGTCCCGAGCCTCATCGTGGCCCGCACGGACGCCGAGGCCGCCACCCTCATCACCTCCGATGTGGATGAGCGCGACAAGCCGTTCATCACCGGAGAGCGCACGGCCGAGGGCTTCTACAAGGTGCAGAACGGCCTGGCCCCGTCCATCGCCCGCGCCAAGTCCTACGCCCCCTACGCCGATCTCATCTGGATGGAGACCGGCACCCCGGACCTGGCCCTGGCCCGCGAGTTCGCCGAGGCCGTCAAGGCCGACTTCCCGGATCAGATGCTCGCCTACAACTGCTCGCCCTCCTTCAACTGGAAGAAGCACCTGGACGACGAGACGATCGCCAAGTTCCAGCGCGAGCTCGGCGCCATGGGCTACTCGTTCCAGTTCATCACTCTGGCCGGCTTCCACGCCCTCAACCACTCGATGTTCGACCTGGCCCGCGGCTACGCGACCGACGGCATGAGCGCCTACGTCCAGCTGCAGGAGCGCGAGTTCGGCGACGAGGTCAACGGCTACACCGCCACGAAGCACCAGCGCGAGGTCGGCACCGGCTACTTCGACCGCGTCTCCACGACGCTCAACCCCGAGGGTTCCACCCTTGCCCTCGTGGGTTCCACCGAGGAAGGCCAGTTCCACTGAGCCACCCTCAGCGTTCCCGCCCGCTGCGGCTCGCCGGCTAACACCGGCGGCCCACCGGCCCAGCGGGAACGGTGCCGGCGGCCCCACCCCATGCGGGTGGGGTCCCGGCCCTCCCTTCCACCGAAGGGAATCAAGACGTCCCGCTCCAAGCCCCGACCGCCCTCCCAGCTCAGGCCGGCTGCACAGCCAGCCACCCGGCGTCGGGCACCTTAAAACGCATCAGGAGAACACCATGTTCACGCCCATGACCCTCAACGGCATCACCATCACCCCTCCCCGCATCCGCCGCCAGGAAGAGATCCTGACCCCGGAGGCCATCGACTTCCTGCGCACCCTGCACCAGGAGTTTGAGCCGCGACGCCGCGAGCTCATGCAGCGCCGGCACCGCGTCCGCGCCAAGATCGCCAACGGCCAGGATCCGACCTTCCGCGAGGACACCCGCCACATCCGTGAGGACGCGTCCTGGAAGGTGGCCCCCGTGGCCCCCGGCCTCGAGGACCGCCGCGTGGAGATCACCGGCCCGGTGGAGAAGAAGATGGCCATCAACGCGCTGAATTCCGGCGCCAAGGTGTGGCTGGCCGACATGGAGGACGCGCACACGCCGTCCTGGGCTAACGTCATCAATGGGCAGCTGAATCTGCGCGACATCCTGAACCGCAGCATCGACTTCACGACCCCCGAGGGCCGCGAGTACAAGCTCGGCGGCGAGAAGCTCACCGATCTGCCGACCATCGTGGTGCGCCCCCGCGGCCTGCACCTGACGGAGAAGCACCTGCTGGCCGGCGACGAGCCACTGGCCGGCGCGTTGGTGGACTTCGGCCTGCACTTCTTCCACAACGCCCGCACGCTGATCGCCCAGGGCCGCGGCCCCTACTTCTACCTGCCGAAGCTGGAGAGCCACCTCGAGGCCCGCCTGTGGGACGACATCTTCACCCGCTCGGAGGAGTACCTGGGCCTCGAGCACGGCACCATCCGCGCCACGGTGCTCATCGAGACCATCACCGCGGCGTTCGAGATGGATGAGATCCTCTACGAGCTGCGCGACCACGCCGCAGGCCTGAACGCCGGCCGCTGGGACTACATCTTCTCCATCATCAAGAACTTCCGCTCCCGCGGAGCGCGCTTCGTGTTCCCGGACCGCAGCCAGGTGACCATGACCGCCCCGTTCATGCGGGCGTACACCGAGCAGCTGGTGCGGGCCTGCCACCGCCGCGGCGCCCACGCGATCGGCGGCATGAGCGCCTTCATCCCGAACCGCCGCGACGCCGAGGTCAACGCCCGCGCGCTGGCCGCGGTGCAGCAGGACAAGGCCCGCGAGGCGGCCGACGGCTTCGACGGCTCGTGGGTGGCCCACCCGGACCTCGTGCCGGTGGCTCAGGGCGTGTACGACGAGACTCTCGGCGAGCGCCCGCACCAGAAGGACCGTTCCCGCGAGGACGTGACCCCGGACGATGCGGCCCTGCTCTCGGTGTCGGCGATGGACGGGAAGATCACGGAGCAGGGCCTGCGCCTGAACATCGAGGTGGCCATCCGCTACCTGGAGTCGTGGCTGCGCGGCAACGGGGCCGTGGCGATCCACAACCTCATGGAGGACGCCGCGACCGCCGAGATCTCCCGATCGCAGATCTGGCAGTGGCTGCACCACAAGGCGATCACCGACGAGGGCGAGCTCATCACCCTGGACTGGGTGGAGCGCCTCGTGGAGGACGAGTTCGAGAAGCTGGCCCGCTTCGACGGCGACCGCTACGTGGACGCCCGCGAGATCTTCGAGGCCGCGGCCCTGCGCGATGATTTCCCGACCTTCATCACGCTGCCGGCCTACGACCGCTACCTGACCGACACCGAGGCGAAGACCCTCATGCCGGCCTAACGACCACCTCGAGCGCGGTCCGGCCTCACCTGAGCGCCGCTTGGCCGGTGACGTGGGGATGGAGCCCCGACACCACCGGCCGACGGCGGAAGGCCGGGCCTCGCTCGAGGGACACCCTTGGAAGGGGGAACCGTTCCGGTTCTCAGCTTGTCCCGGTTTCCCCTTCCAGAAACACCTCCCCGGAAGTCCCCGCCCGTCCCTGATGCGTGTGGCCGGCTCGGGATCTTCCGGGGGAGAAACGTTCGGCGCGACCCGCGCGGCGGAGCACCCGATCACCGACCCCACCCACGGGGAAGGGACGGGGCCACGGGGTCGCGCCGTTCGCATGCCCGCAGCTCCCCACGGCCTGCGGCGACACGCAGCGATTCCTGCCGGCACCGCGTCCGGAGTCGGGGAGCCGGTCCGAAAGCGAAGCGCCGCCGTGATCCGCCGGGATGTCGGGCCGGCTCAGCGCCAGGCGGCCTCGATCGGGATCTCACGGCCCAGGACGTTGCACGCCGCACGATGCCCGGAGCGCAGCGCCGCCGTCACCGTGGCCGGATCCTCGGTCCACGTGGCCTCGCCGGCCAGGTGCAGCACGCCGCCGATGGGCTCGGCCAGGGCGTCGTGGTCCTCGGGGACCGCGCCGAGCGCCATGAAGGCGTAGGAGCCGCGGGAGAAGGGGTCGTCCTGCCAGGCGGTGACGTCCACGCGCGTGGGCTCCGGGATGCCCTGCCCGTACAGCCGGCGTAGCTGGGTCATGACGGACTCCGCAACGGCGGCCGGCTCCCACCCACGGATCGCGCGTGCGGCGGGCCCGGCGGCGAAGGTCAGGAGGCTCGGCTCGCCGTGCACGCGGGAGACGTTGTACCAGGAGTGCCACCACGCACCGTGCGGCCCCTGCTGCCGCAGGGCGTAGACGTCCCGGTCCCAGAAGGCCTCCGGGAAGGTGAGGAAGACCTTCTCGAAGGCGTTCATCGTGAACCCGGCCAGGGCGCGCGCATGGGCGGGCGGCAGGCCCGGCTCCAGCTCCAGTTCGCCGGAGGCCAGGACACCCACCGGCACCGTGAGCACGCACGCCCGCGCGGCGAAGGCGAGCCGGGCACCGTCGGGCATTGACGCCTGCACCCTGACGCCGGAGGCGTCCCAGTGCACCGCGGTGACCCGGGTGTTCAGGCGGACGTCCAGGGCGGGCGCGCCGCCGGCCCCGGCGGCCAGCCCGCGCGGGAGGGCGTCGTAGCCCTCGGGGAAGACGACCTCGTCGCCGCCCACCGCGTCGTCGTCCAGGCCATGGGCCGCGAGCTCCTCGATCCAGGCGCCGTATTGCTCCTCGCTGCGGTGCTCGAGGTACTCGCGCACGCGCTGCGCCCGCTCCCCGGCATCGGCACCAAGCGCCAGGGCGAGCGCCCGCTCCGTGACGTCCCGGTAGGACTCGCCGGGCGCCGAGGCCGCCACGACCCCGGCCAGGGCGGCGTCGACGGCGTGGATGTCGGCCACGTAGGCGGCCGATTCCTCGTCGGTGAGGCGCCGCCCGTCCGGGGCAAAGTGGGCCATCGGCCGGCCGTCCGGCTGGTAGCCGCCCACGGTGAACTCGGTCATGGGCATGCCGAAGGCGGCGCAGGCCTCGAAGACCGGGGAGTCGTTGATGCCGTGGATCCACGAGGCGCCGAGGTCGGTGGCGTGGCCGGAGGAGCGGTCGGTCCAGACGCGCCCGCCGATCCGTTCCCTGGCCTCGAGCACGACGACGCTGCGGCCGGCGGACGCGAGCAGGCGCGCGGTGGTGAGGCCGGAGACGCCGGCCCCGATCACGAGGACGTCGGCGGTCTTCGAGAGGTGTTCCACAAGGGGCTCCTGGGGGGCGAGGGCGGTGCTTGGCACGGTGAGAACGCGCGCGTGACGCGCGTCACGCCAGCCTAGCGGGCCGTCGCACAGCGAGCCGGGCCCTTCGCCACGCCGATGCTCACCCGAACAGCTCGGCCGAGAAGCTCTCCACCTCGAAGTACTGGTCGTGCAGGCGCATCGACGTTCCCACCGCGCGCTCCACATCGAAGCTCACGCCGCCCACGAGGTGATCGGCGACGCCGTCCCCCGAGACCCTGATGGAGGCCACGAACCGGGAGCGGGAGGCCGCCCTCTGCATGACCTCGAGGAGGGCCTGTAGCGCTCCGCCTGGTCGAGTCACCGCGACCGTCCCTTCTCCTGTGCCTTTGCTGGCGCGCTCGACGCGCAGCAGCGAGGGTGATTCTTGCCCCGAGCCTTACCGTGGGACCTCCGTGAGCGCCCGTGCCTTGGCGTAGCCGATCGCCTTGCCCGGGCGCGCGGCCAGCTCGGTCAGTCCTGTCCTCTCCCGCGGCATGAGTCCCCGCGCCCCGCCTCCCGCAGCGCCGCCGCAAACTCCTCCTCGCTCGGGGCCGCTGCGGGGAGATGCTCCGTGCCGGCCGTGGACGGCGTGCCCGCCGACCCCGGCCCTTCGGCCCCGAGCCTCGCGGTGGGGTCCAGCGGATCATCCGCCACGGGGATCCGCCCCGCCACGCGGCGCGCGGCCCCCACCACCGCGGAGGACCCGGACCGTGCAGCGAGCGCGCGCAGGCCGGGCAGGCGCAGCACGTCGATGCCGGCCAGTCCGTTCCCGACGGCAAAGAGCGCCTCGGGGGCCAGCTCGCCGAGCGCCTCGATGACACCCTGCAACGACCTCGGTGGTCGGGCCGCCTCGGCCCACGAGTCGAGCACGCGGGAGAGCAGTCCCCACGCCGCGGCCGCCCCGCCGGCCGCCGCCAGCGTCAGGGCCGCTTGCGCCACACCGTCCAGATGCCCGCGGTCGCCCTCCAGGCCGAAGTACGCCGGATCGAGGGAGCCGGGATCAACGAGCCCGCGTTCCCAGGCGGTGACCACGGCCTCGGCCAGCGAGGCGTCCGACGGCCGGAGGGCGAGCGCCCACACGAGGTTGCTCGCCATGGCCGGGCTCAAGCGCCGTCCCCTCCGCGCCACCTGGCGCCACACCGCGGGAGTCTGGACCGCATTGAAGCCGAGCGCCTCGTCGTCCCATTCAGGAAACACGGACGGGCCCTCGTGCTCATACGAACCACCGCGACGCGGCTTCGTGATGAATCCCTCGACCCCCGCGCTGTCGTCCAGCCGTCCGGTGAATCGTCCGGGCGGCACCGTGGCCCCACCCGGACGCGGCGAGCGCATCGGGGCGGCCAGATAGTCCCGCACCAGCGACCCGGCGTGGCGCGCGAGGAGCTTTCCCGTCCAGCGCCGGACGGGGATCTCCGCCGCCTCGAGGCGCTCCAGCGCCCCCTCCTGCGCGGCGCTGAGCCGCACCGGTCCTGCCGCACTGCCCCGCAGGCGCGTGAGCGCCAGCAAGAGATCGTCCTCCAGCACCGGCGTCCCGGCCCCCGAGCACTCCCCCAACCGCGCGAGCAGCTCATCGAGCTCCACCGTGAGGTCCTCCCAGCTGGGGGTGGACAGCAACACGGGGGTGCATCCAAGCCACCGGTTGACGCTGTCGCGCCGCCGCTCCGGCAAACGGACCCAGGGGTCGCCGTCGGACCGGCCCTGGGCCTCATCGACATCGCGTTGGGAGGCCGGCGGCCCGTTCTTGTCCCCCGCCCACTCCGCCCTGATGGTGTCCGCGTGCGGCGCCCCGGCCCACAGATGGGTCGCGATTTGTCCGTAGCTCCAGAGGGTGGGCCGTTCCCTGAGGAACGCTTCGGCGGCCTGAGGGTCCTGCCACGCCATGGTGTTGAGGAGCGCCAGAACGCGCTCGTCCTCGAGGTCCTGACCGTCAGACTCACCGATCTGCGCCGCCTCGGCCACGCGGACGGCGTCGGCGCTCGCCTCACCCACCTCGAAGCGCGGCACGCGCCACAGCGCGGGCATCGCAGTCCACAGCCCGCGGGCCGCCTCCGCGCTCGGGGTCTCTTCCGCGCTGGGTGCCTCGGCACCCCACGCCGCGAGCAAGGCGGCGGCCGCCTTGGCTTCGGTCGGCGTGCCCTCCAGGAAGGGCCCGACGACGCCCAGCAGCTCCGCGCGTGCCTCGCCTTGGGGCGCGGGGCGGGCGGCGAGAGCCTTGAGCAGCGTCACCTTGGCCTTCTGGGTCCCGGCACCCAGCGCGGCATACGCCAGCTCCACGGCCTGTTCGTCGTTCGAGTTCGCGAGCAGGCGCGGGGCCAGGAGCTCCACCGTGGGCCCGTGGCCCAGGGAGAGCAGTGGGATGAGGCGATCGCGCGCGGCGTCCAGCTCGGCGTCGCTCACGGCCAGCGGCCCGGACAGCGCCTTGACCCACGGCCCGCGCGCCGCCGGGCGCTGGGCCGCGTCCATGCCGACCCAGACCAGCTCCAGGGTCTCTTCTCGGGTGAGCCAGCCGCGCTTGAGCGCACCGGCCAGCGCCTCCACCCACGCCTCCGAGCGCGCCGAGGCCAGCGGCACGCCCGCGGCCGCGTGCTCGGCAAAACGCTCCCCGAGCTGCGTGGCCGTCAGGGTGGGCGCGTCGTTCGGGTCCGGGTCCCATCCGCCGTCCTCTGCCTTGAAGACATCCGCCACGGCCTCCGCGTAGGACTCGAGATAGCGCCCCGCCTCGGGGACGGGCAGCCCAAGCTCATGCACGCTCCGCTGCGACGCCGCCTGCAGTTCCCACCACGCCGATTCCACCAGGGCGGCCGCGGCATCGATGAAGCGCGCAGCAACATCGGGTCCGCGCTCGGCAAGGATCGCCGCGATCTGGGGTGCCCTGGATCCGCCGTCCCACCCCGGACTGTGCTCGCTCAAGAGGGATGCCGCCCGCCGCGGGCTCACGCCCACGCGCAGCGCAAGAAGGCTGAGCATCGAGGAGTCGATGCCCCAGAAGTTCCCCCAGTCCCCCAGCTCGTCCGGGTCGGTGGGGTGAGGCAGAAATCCCTCCCACTCTCCCTTTTCCAGCCCCTCCTTGAGCACCCTGCGCTGTTCGGGGGTGCCGAGCGGCAGGTCCATGACGTCAGCGACCTGCGCCCCCTCCCAGCCCAGCTCCCGGTAGAGAGCCATCGCCGCGTCCTGCTTCTGTCGCTGCGTGCTCACGCGAGCGCCTCCTTGAGTTGTCGGGCCTTCTTGAGCGCCGTAGCCGTGCCCGGGCGCGCGGCCAGTTCCTCCAGCCCGTCCCAGCGGGCGGGCATCACCCCACGGCAGGCCGCCTCGCGCAGCACGGGAGCGTGGTCCAGCGCGGCGTCGAGCACGCCGCCCAACCAGCGCGGTGGGGCGCCCTCCAGGGCGGCGGCGTGGGCCACCGGCTCGGTCAGCAGCGGCCACAGCGCGCCCAGGAGCCCGGGCGCCTTGCCAACGGCCGCCGCGAGCCGCGCAGGACTCACGGCCGCTCGCGTCAGCAACACCCTGGCGGCTGCCGCCACGCGCGTGGGACCCAGCTCGTGGCGCGCGCAGAGCTGGGCGACGGCGTCCAGGGCGCTGGCGCCCCGCCTCCCCGGCTGCGCCACGAGCGCCAGCACCAGGCTGACGAAGCTCTGGGGGAACGCGAGGTCCGCCGTCTTTCCCGAGAACTTGAGCGCCTCGAGCCGGCCCGCCTCGCGGTCCCAGCGCAGCTTGCGGCGTTCGCCCGTGCCCGGCGGGATCGGCGCGGTCGGGTCCGCTCCCTCGCTCAACGCGTCCGCCTGGAAGGCGTGTTGCTCCACGAGGTCGGCAAAGTAGCTGCCCTTGTCCACCACGAACCGCGACCCTGCCTCGCCCGGGAGGCGCAAGAGGACGAGCAGGCGCGTCGAGGAACCATCGGCCGCCTCGAGCACGTCCACCTCCACGCCGTCGTCGAGCACGGGAGGGTCCACGATCTCGCTCCCCCACGCCTCGAGGAAGGCCGCCTCGCTCAGGCGCGGGGCAGCCGTATCCCTGCCCGACGCCGCCGGCCCGCCTCTGGCGCCCGGCTCACCGGGGGCAGCGCTCGCCCCGGCGGCGGCGGCGACGTCGCCCGCGTGAGCCAGCAGGGCGGCGTCGAGCAGTTCCGCGGCCTCCTTGGCCGCCCGCACGGCGCGCGAGGACCCCGACCGTTCGGCCATGTCCCGCAGGCCGGGCAGGCGCAGGGCCCGCGGCTCGGCCAGCCCTGAGCCGAGCGCGGCGATGGCGCCCGGCGTCAGTTCGAGCACCGCTTCGGCCAGCTCGGAGGCGCCGGCCAGCAGGCGCGTGTGGGCGCCGGCGATGGAGAGGAAGTCATCGAGCACGGGCCACACCACGGAGGCGAGGCCCTCCTCGAGCCCCAGGCCCAGCAGCGTCCGCGCGACGGAGGCCAGGCGCTGCGGTTCGTGCGCCCAGTCGAGATAGCGCGCCTCGGCCGCGCCGGGGCGCAGGAGCCCGCGCTCCCACGCCTCGCGCAGGGCCAGGAGCCGACCGGCGCCGTCCTGGGTTTCAAGCCCGTCGCGCTGCACGGTCAGCAGATTCAGCGCCGTTCCGGGACTGAGCGGCGCGGCGCGGCGGGCCAGCTGCCTCCACACCCACGCCTCGGGGTTCGCTCCCCCGTAGCTCGCCCCGCCGTGCAGGGCATCTCCCCAGAACGGCATCAACGTGAAGGGATCGTCGCGGTAGGCGTACTGCGGCGCCTCCGCGAGCTTGAACGAGGCGCGTTTGAGCGAGGCGGGAGTCTCATAGCGCTGGCGCTTGATGTGGCCGTCGGAGTATCCGCCGGCGCGGCCGCGCCTGATCCAGCCCGGCTCGATGACCGGATCCCCCACGTGGCCGGCGGCCAGCTCCCCCGCCGTGTAGCCGGTCTCCTTCCCCTTGATCGTGAGCACCGGGACCTCAAGCGCGCGCAGTTCCTCGCGCTGCTGCCGGCTCACCGAGGCGTGGTCGAGGCGCAGGAGCGCCGCGAGCAGGTCGACTTCCCGGGCGCTGGCCCCCTCGGCGGCGTAGCGGCGCAGGCGCGTCAGCAGCGCCTCGCCGCTCACCGAGCCATCCACGCGCGAGGGCGTGGAGAGCAGCACCGGCACGGCGCCCGGCGTGGCCACCGCGAGAAGATCGCGCCAGCCCAGCAGCGTCTCGGGGTCGCCCCAGTAGTTCGGTCGTTCCTCCCCTCGTGCCCAGGCCTGGGCCTGATCCACCTCCCACGAGCCGGCGGGCAGCGCGAGCACCTCGGCCCGGGCCAGCTCCTCGTCGTGGCGGGCGAGCGCCACGAGTTGGGCCAGGAACGTCTCGCCCTCCACGTCCGGCCGCACCCGCCCGCCCAGCGCCGCGACGGCCGCGCGGAAGGCCTCCGGCCCTGGTGGATCCAGGATCAGCTCGGGCGCCTCCCACACGGGCGGCGTGGGCAGCCACGCCCCGGGGACGGCTCGGTCGGTGCCCCGCCCAGCGTCCAGTCCAGCGCCCCGCCCAGCCTCCTGCCCGACGGCGCCGTTCCCGGCGCCCGCCCGGGTGTCGCCGCCCGCCGCTGTTCCGCCCGCCCGGGTGTCGCCGCCGGGCGCGGCGGCGACGCCACGCGCCCCACCCGACCCCGCGGCGTCGGGCACCCGCGTCTCAGGGGCGCCCAACCCCCAGGCCCCGAGGAACACCGCCGCGGCCTTGGCCAGCACGCGGTCCCGCGAGCCGGCCCACGGCCGCACGATCTCGGCGACAAGCTCGTCCAGCCCGTCGGCGCCGCCGGCGGACCACGCGGCCGGAGCGCCGCGACCGCTCAGCGCGGCCAGGACGACGCGGCGTCCCTTGGCCGTGGTGACGGTGAGCGCACCGAGGGCCACCTCGGGCAGCTGCTCGTCGGTGACGGCGGCGATGAGCGGCGGGGCAAGCGCCTCGATGAGCGGCCCCTCGCCGAGCGAGAGGACGGGGACGAGCTCGTCGGCGTGGGCGGCGAGCTCCTCCGGGGTGAGGGCGAGCGGCTGAGCCAGGAAGCCGCACCAGGCCTTACGATCGCTGGGGCGCTGGGCGGTCTGCAGGCCGAGCAGGGCGAGCCCGCTCGCCTCCTCGCGGCCCAGCCAACCGCGCTCGAGGCCGAGGCGCAGGGCATCCGGGAGCGGGCCGACGGCCGGGACCCCGAGCTCCACGGCGAGGCGGACGTGCTCGGCGAAGCGCCCGGGGAGCAGCTCGGCGCCGCCCGGCAGCGTCAGGTCCTTGGCATCCGGCCACGAGGCGGGAGCGTGGCTGCGCGCGGCGAGCAGCGCAAAGTCGCGCAGGTAGTCGGTGTTCTCCGGGATCGGCAGGCCCATCCCGGCCACGAGCGGCAGCGTGTGCCGGGCGAAGGCCGAAAACGCACCCTCCCACAGGCGATGGGCCGGCACGCTCACGGCGTCGACGAAGGCGGAGGCAAAGGCCGCCCCGCGTTCCTCAACCACCTCGGCGATGGCACCCTGGCTCGCATGAGCCTCGAGCAGCCGCGCCGCGCGCCGGACGCTCACTCCCTGGCGCGTGGCGAAGAGGGCGAGCCGCGCCTGGTCGACGTCGATGAAGGAGTGCTCGCCCCAGCGACCCTTCTCGTCTTGACCCCAGCGCGACCAGGCACCGGAGGCGAGGCCCGCCCGGGCGGTGGCCCGCTGCTCCGGCGTGCCGAGCGGGAGCCGGGCGGCGTCCTGCGTGGCGGCGGTGGACCAGCCCAGCTCCTTGAAGACCTCGACGGCGGCGGCGAGCTTAGTGCGGTGGGTGCTCATGGCGTCTCCTGTGCTGAGGCGTCGGTGTTCCTGGGCGCCGCGGTGGCGGGACCGGCTTCGCGTCCTCCCGGGACCGCCACCGCGTCTGCTGCGGCGGCCAGCCCCAACCCGGGCAGGGCGGCCGAGAGCGCCCTGGCCTTGGCCGGGACGGCGCCGGAACCCTTCGCCGCGGCGAGCCGGTGCACCGGCTCCCAGGCCGCGGCGGGGATCAGCCCGCGGCGCGTGGCCTCGGCGAGGTGCGGCAGCCGCGCGAGCGCCGTGTCGAGCACCCGCGAGGTGAAGCGCGGTGGCTTGGCCGCCTGCGCGGCCGCGGCGAGCGCCTCGGTGACGAGCGGCCAGAGCACCGAGAGGCTGGCCCGGTCCTCTTCGAGGATCTTGCTCAGGCGCGTGGGCACCACGGCCTCGCTCGCGAAGAGCGCGCGGGCCGCGGCGGCAACATTGCCCGGGTGGAAGCGCCGCAGCGCCACGAGTTGCTTGATCGCGCCCGCGCCCTCCGAGCCCTTGTACCCCTCGTGCAACGCGGTGGCGAGCGCGGCGGCGGTGGCCACGACGCTCCACGGCGGCGGCTCCAGCCCGTGCAGCGCGAGCGGTCCGCCCGTGCCCTCGTGCCAGTTGCGGTGCTCGGTCACCACCAGGGCGGCGGACCCGCCGTCCCAGTGCAGGTACACCGTGCGCGGCTCCACGCCCTCCTCGCGGCGCTGCGCCTGGCACTGTCCCTCGTGGGCGAGGTCGTAGTACCAGCCCTTGAGCACCCGGAACGTGACACCGGGGTGCCCCGGAAGCGTGACCAGCAGGGCGATCTGCTGGCTCTTCTCCTGCGGGTCGTGGACCACGGCCTCGATCACGGCGCCGTCGGGCAGGAGCTGCGCGGCGAGCGGGGCCGGATCGAAGCCGCGGTGGAAGGAGGGGGTGTCGAGCGGCGCGGCGTCGGCGAGGGCCTTCTGCGCGAGCGCGTCGCCGGCGCGCGCGGCCGAGGGCTTGGCGCCGGCCGCGGAACCAGCAGGCTCCGCTCCCGGGGCAGGCTCCCCCAGGGCGGCCAGCGCCTGGGCGGCGGCCCGTGGGGCGCGGGCCGAACCGCCCCTGGCCGCGAGGGCCCGCAGCCCCGGGGCCTCCGAGAAGGAGGCGGGGACGATGCCCTGCCCGACGGCGCGTGCGGCCTGGGGCGCGAGGCTCGCCATCGCCTCGGCCACGTCGGCCGTGCCGGCCGGAAGGCGCGGGGCGGCCACGGCCGCCTGCAACGTGAGTTCAAGCAACGGCCACAGCACGGAACCGAGGCCCTCCTCGGCGAACGCGAGCGCGCCGGCGGCGAGGGCGGAGAGCGCCTTGACCGGCACGCCGGCCTCCCTGGCCAGCGCGTCGGCCCCCAGCGCGGCCGCGTCCTGGCCCTCCGGCCCGGCGGGCGCCTGCGCCACCGCCTCGGGGCGGAGCAGGCCGCGCTCGAAGGCCTCGAGCGCGGCGATGCGGGCGCCCTTGGCCTCGTGACCCCGCTCGTCCGCCGCGTCGCTGAGCAGGCGGCGGGCGGCCACGGCCGAGAGGGGCGCGCTCCTCAGCGCCTGCAGAGCAGGCACGGGGCTTCCGGCGTGCGCCGTCCCGCCCCACCACGGCGTGACGTCCGCGCCCAGGTGCCCCATGAACCACGCGCCAGACGTCCTGCCCGGCAGCGCCCCCATCCACGCGGGCGCCTCGATCGATGAGAAGCGCGGGTCCTGCGGTTCGGCGAGCGGCTCGCGCAGCCACCGGGCCGCGAGGTGCCCGGCGCCCTCCGCGAGCCGAGCGCCGTCGCGCCCCAGGACCGGCACGTCGACGGCCTCGAGGGCCGTCTCGAGCTCGGGCGTCCCGAGCCGGGGATCGGTGCGCAGCAGGGCGAGGAAGAGGTCCCCCTCGGCCGCCGCCACCCCCGCCGCGGCGTAGCCCCGCAGGCGCTCGAGCAGCTGCGCCGGGTCGATGCGCAGGTCAAGCCACGTGGGGGCGGAGAGCAGGCACGGCAGCTCGCCCAGCCGCGCGAACACCGCGGCGTCGCGGGCGCGCAGCGGCGGCACCGCGCCGCGCTGGTCGTCGAGGTTCGAGTCCTGCATCCGCCCCAGTACCCAGTCGTTGAGGCTGTTCAGCCCGGGCAGCCACTGGTGGCCCACGGAGCCCAGCGCGGCCCTCACGCCGCCGGCGTCGCCTGCGGCGAGAGTATTGGCGAGCGCCAGGAAGCGCTCGGTGTGCTCGTCCGCGTGATCGAAGCGGCGGGCCACGAGCAGGCCGGCCAGCCGGCCGAGCTCGGGCAGCGAGGCCTCTCCAACCTCGAAGCGGGGCACCTCCCAGAGCTCCGGGGTCGGCAGCCAGGCCCCGCTCCCACCGGGCTCGCTGGCCACGGCGGGGCCGCCCCGGTTCCCAGCACCCCTGTGGGGCTGGGCACCCGCTTGCTGCCCGACGTCGAGCGTTTCCCGGGTGCGTCCCTCGCCTCCCCAGGCCTCCCAGAGCCGGACGGCGGCCCGGGCGAGCTTGGCGTCCGCGTTGGCGCGATCTGCGCCCAGCGTCTCCAGGACGGCGGCCGCCAGCTCCGGCGGCGGGGCGGGAAGCGCGGCGAAGGCGGACAGGATCGCGGCGCGCTGGCCGCGGGCCTTCACGGCGCTCGCGGCGAGCGCGAGGTCCGGGAGCAGCTCGGGGGCCACGAGCGGCGCGATGCGCGGGACGAGCGCGCCGGCGAGCGGCCCGTCGCCCGAGGACAGGGCGGGGAGCAGCGCCTCGGCGTGCGCGGCGAGCTCGGCATCGGTGGCCCGCAGCTTGGTCTCGATGAAGCCGAGCCAGCCGCGGCGCTGGTTCTGCTTCCGGGCGGCGTCGAGGCCGGCCACGGCCAACTCCAGCGCACGGGAGTGGCTCAGCCACCCCTGGGTCAGCGCCAGGTGCAGCGCACCGGCGAGGGGGCCCTCGATGCTCACGCCCGCCGTGGCGGCCGCACCCGCGTGCTGCTCGAAGCCGGGCCGCAGCAGCTCCTGCTGCGGGCGGCCGAGGCTGCTGTGCTTGTCCCGCTGCTGGCCCTGCAGCACGGCGGCGGCCACGCAGGCCCAGTCGCGCAGCCACTCGATGTTGGCCTCGACGTCCAGGCCCAGGCGCTCGGCGAGGGTCACGGACGCCGCCGCGTGCCGGGTGGGGGCCATCTCACTGAAGCGGTTGCGCGCCGAGCTCAGGCGCGCCACGAGTTGGGCCGAGAAGGCCTCGCCGCGCTCGGCGGCGAGCTGGGCCACGAGCTGATCGCGGCGGGGGTCGACGTGCTCCCGGATCAGCGCGGCGGCCCGAGGCGCCGGGACGCCCACGCGCAGCGCCAGGAGGGCCAGCCGCTCGCGGTCGGCCTGAACCGGCGAGTGCCAGCCGAAGGTGCCGTCCTGGCGCTCACCGAAGGGCCGCCAGTCGCCGCTCGTGAGGCCGGCCAGGAGCGCCGCGCGCTGGGTCTTGTCCCCGAGCGGTGCCTCGGCGATTTTGTCCCAGGCCAGATCCTCCCAGCCCAGCTCGCGGAAGATTCCGACCGCGGCATCGCGCCTGGCGTAGCGCGGATCGGGGGCCTCGGTCCGCGGCCCGGTCGCGGCCCGTTGTGCCCGCGCCGCCGACGCGTCCACCCGGGTCGCGGCCCGTCCGGCCCGCGCCGCCGCCTCGCCCGTCCCGGCCGCCGCCGGGGCCGCCGCCTCGTCCGCCCCGGCGCTCACGCCGTCCCGCCCGGGGCGGTCACGTGATCCCCGACGGGCGCGTCGTCCCCGGCGGGCGCGACCAGCTCCACCTCGACACCGAGGCTCAACCGGACGGCGAGCTGGTGCTTGCAGGGACCGCGGCCATTGCCGTGTTTGAGCGTCCACAGGCACGTGCAGCGCGGCAGCGGCTCCACGGCCCCGGGCGTCACGCGGTACGGCGTGCCGGAGCTCGTCACGGTGAACTCGCCCGGCCGCCCATCCACGGGACGCACGGCACCGGCCTCCAACAGCTTGCGCGCGGCCACGAGCCGCGGGTTGTCCTTGGTGACCCGGTCCGGATCGGAGGGGAGCTCGCGGTGGAACCACGCGGCGTCGCGCACGTCCCAGCCCACGCGCCCGCTCGCCGCGAGCACGGCCAAGCCGCCGCGCACCCGGGCGAGGTCCAGCCCCGACTCGCGCGCGAGCTTGCCCTCGTCGATGATCGGTTCGAAGGCGAGGGAGACGCTCAGGAGGTCGGCGTCGTCGAGCACCGTGGGCGAGGCGAGGCCCTCCAGGAGGGCGCCCTCGCCCGAGTAGCCGCGCCAGGATTCCTCGGTGAGCGCCAGCAGGATGCGCGCGCCCGGCAGCTCCAGCTCGATCGCGGCGGGCCCGGCCGAGCCGTCCGCGGGGCCGTAGGCGGCCAGGCCCTCGGCGTGGGTGAGCAGGCGGCGCAGGGCGGAGAGCCGGTGCAGCCCGTTGATGAAGACCGCGCCCGCGCTGGGTCGCGGCGCCACCCGCAGGCCGGTGCGCGAGGCCGTGAGCCAGCCCGACTTGGTCGTGGACGTCACGGGCGGAAGCTGCGTCAGGAACTGGCGCGCGGGCAGCTTGCCCACGCGGAAGGCCTCCACGAACCCGTGGTGCAGCTCCGCGGCGTTGCCGAGCGCGCGCACCCAGCGGTCCGGCATCTGGACCGGGCGTTCGACGGCGGTGTCGGTGGCGGTGACGGCGCGCAGGCCCTCCCGCCCCACGTCGAGGTGCAGGGTGGCGTCGCGTCCCACGGAGGAGAGCAGCTGGCGCATCTTGCTTCCCACGTCCACGTTGGTGGTGCCGTGGGCGATCTCTCCACCGTCCAGGCCGGAGCCGAGCACATCGAGCCTCGCGTAGACGCCGTTGCACGCCGAGAAGACCTCGGCCCGCAAGCGATCGCCGTGCGCCGTCAGGACCGGGTCCCGCAGCGTGGTGGGGACGTACTTGAAGTAGCGCGTCGAGGTGATGTCCGCGAGCGTCACGAGCCCGCGGGCCAGGACCTGCGGGTGCAGGGCAAAGCCGTGGAAGAAGCTCGGCGAGGCGGAGAGGCCCTCCGGCGTCAGGGCGGGTGCCAGGGCCAGGCCCAGCGCTCCCCCGTCCAGCGCGGACTCCGCCACATATGCGCGTTGGGTCATGGTTTCACCCTAGGTGAGGGGTGTGTCACGGCGACAGGTGCGCCGGCTTTCTCCCGCCGCGGGCGTACGACCCTGGTCTGACTCCCGCGCCGTTCTTTCGTCCCCTCGCCGGACGCGGTGCACCCTGCGGAGGGCGTTGACTGCAAGCATGACCGGCACAACGCTTTCCCCGTCCCCCGCCTCCGGGCAGATTCCAGCGGTCCGCGCGACCCGCGGCGTCCGGCCGGGGGAACCGGGGCTGGCCGGTGTCCCGTGGGTGGGCATCATGCTGCTCGCCCTCGGCGGTGCGCTCGCTGCCCTCGCGGCGGCGCCCTTTGCGCTCCCGCTCTCGCAGGCCGCCACGCAGTGGCTGGGCGAGGGCGGCTCCGGCGCGGCGATCGATCGGCTCGGCGATGCCGGCGTGGCCGGCCTCGGCCTGCTGGCGGCGCTCGGGGTGGCGCTGGCCCGCCGCTCGCGCGGGGTCGGGGAGCAGGCGCGGTGGGTCTCGGGGCTGGTCGCCGCGGCCGCCGCCGTCGTGGCGTTCGTGGTCGCCTCCGGCCTGAAGGGATGGGTCCACGAGGTGCGCCCGTGCACCGAGGTGGGGCTGAGCGGCTGCCCGCCGCTGAACGACTACTCGTGGCCGAGCAATCACACCGCCGTGGCCGTGGCCCTCGCGGTGGCGGTCGTCGTGGCCAGCTCGCGCCTGTGGTTGCGGCTGCCCGCCGGCCTCCTGCTGGTGGTGGTGTTGGCCTCGCGTGTCGCGTCCGGCGCGCATTGGGTGCACGACGTCGCGAGCGGCGTGGCGCTGGGGGCGCTCGTGAGCTTCGTGGTCCTGGCGGTGGCCCACGGCCTGGTCGTGGCCGCCGGGCGGCGCCGCGCGGCGGCGCTCGATCGCTGAGCCGCGCCGGGCCCGCCCGACTCGGCCACGCGCCGTCGGGCACCGGTCGCTGGACCCGCGCCAACCCGGGCCGCCGAGCGAGCGACCACCCGGTCCACCACACGCGCAGGGCGCCTCACCCGACACGGGTGAGGCGCCCTGCGCCGCGAGGAGCACGGTTCAGACGGCGCACCCGTCGGGGCCGCAGACCTCGCCGTCCTGACCCACCGCACCCTGGAGCGTGGCCAGCTTCGGGGCGGGGTTCAGCTCGCCGTAGACCTGCGTGAGCGCCTGGGAGAAGACCTCCTCCGGCTGCGCGCCGGAGACGCCGTACTTGTTGTCGATGACGTAGAACGGCACGCCCTGGATGCCCAGGCGCGCCGCCTGGTCGATGTCCTCCGCGACCTCGTCACGGAAGGCGGCCGGGTCGGAGAGCACGGCGTCCGCCACGGCCTCCGGCAGGCCGGCGGCCACGACGGCCGCCTTGAGCGCGGCCGGGTCTCCGACGTCCTTGCCCTGCTCGAAGTACGCGGAGAACAGCGCGTCCACCACCGCACCCTGCACGCCGTGCTCGGCCGCCGCCTGGATCAGGCGGTGGGAGGTGAAGGTGTTGGACGGGATGGTGTTGTCCTGGTCGAAGTGGAAGTCCAGCTCGGCGCCCATGGACTGCAGGTGCTTGCCGGCCTCCTTGAGGCGCTCCGGGTCCATGCCGCGACGGGCCAGGTACTCGGGCTGCGTGAGCTCGGAGCGCTCCGGCGCACCGGGATCGAGCTGGAAGGAGTGGAAGCGCACGTCCACGTCGCCCTTGAAGGGAAGGGTCTCCAGGACCTTCTCGAAGCGGCGCTCACCCACGGCGCACCAGGGGCAGGCCACGTCCAGCCAGATGTCGACGGCCAGGCGCTGGGGGCCGCCGTTCGCGAGAGTTTCAGTCATACAGGTGGCAACCACCCACGCTTCCGCCGCATTCCCGCCGTGGGGCGCGGGCGCCGTCGGGCCCCCTGGCGGCGGCGAGGGGCGCCCAAGAGCACATGCCAGGCGGTCCCGCGCGCCCCGGCGCCCGTCATGCTCGCCCCGCATCGCGGCGCCGCGGGCCGGGGCGCGCAAGAATAGGGGCACCGTCCGCCGCCGCTTGGGAGAACCGTGAGCACCACCTCGACCGTCCGCCTGCACAGCACCGTGCTTGGCGAGGGACGAACCAAGATCATCGTCCCGCTCATGCCGCGCGCCTCCGCCGATGTCGCGCCCGCCCTGGCCGCGCTTGCGGGGCAGCCCGTGGACATCATCGAGTGGCGCGTTGACCACGTGAGCGATCCCGAGCTCGCCGTGGGGGTGGGTGTGGCCCTGCGCACCTCGACGGCGCTGCCGATCCTGCTCACCTACCGCACCGATCGCGAGGGCGGCCTCGGCACGCTGGACGACGCCGGCTACGCCGAGCTCGTGGCGCGGCTGCTGCGCCTCGAGCTCGCGGATGCGGTGGACGTGGAGTACGCGCGCTCCGCCACGGCCGTCGCTTCGCTGCTCGACGCCGCCCGCGCCGCCGGCGTGCCGGCCGTCGCCTCCTTCCACGACTTCGCCTCCACGCCGGGGCGCGAGGCGCTGCTCGGGCACCTGCGGGCGCAGGACGAGCTGGGGGCCGACGTCCTCAAGATCGCCGTCACGCCGCGCAACGCCGCGGACGTCGCCGAGCTGCTGGCCGCCTCCGCTGCCGCGGCCGCCGCGTTTGGCAAGCCGCTCATCGCGATCTCGATGGGGCGGCTGGGGCTCGTGAGCCGCGTGGCCGGAGCGGTCTTCGGCTCCTGCGCCACGTTCGCCACGGTGGGGGAGGCCTCCGCCCCCGGCCAGCTGCCGGCGGCGCAGCTCGCGCCCCTACTGGAGGTATTCGGGCGGGAGTAGTCCCGGCTCCGTTCCGGCCCGTTCGGCTGCGGCTCGTTCGGATCCGGTTCGCCCGGATCAGCCTCCGAAGAGCGCGGCCTCGCAGCGCGGCACGCCGGGTGCCATGTTGACCCGGTCGGCCCGCACGAGGCCGCGGAAGTCCTCCCCGAGGACGAGGTCCACCGCGCCGTCGGTGCGCTCAGGCTGCAGCTTGATCTGCGCCCGGGGCACCTGGCGCTGCAGCGCCAGGGCGCGGTCTAAGGCATCCGGTCCGGCGAGGATGACGCCGGAACCCTGCCGCACGTCGTCGGGCAGTTCCGCGTTGGTGACCGAGCCGATCCTGAAGCCGCGCGACTTGAGCGCCTCCGCCGTGGCGGTGGCCTTGCCGATGCGATCCGTCGCGTTGTAGACGTTGACCTTGGTTTCCTGCGGATTCGCGGGACGCAACGGCGTGGACGGGCACACCGCCACTCGTTCTGGCGCGCCCCACGTGGGGTTCCACAGCCCGGTGCGCTGCCACACGAAGCCGAGGCCGGCGGCAAAGAGAGCAAGCACGAGCAGGGCGATCAGGACCACCCTGCGGGTCGAGGCGGCGCGCGCCGCCGCGACCGGGGAGACCGGCTCCGGTTCCGGCTTCAGCTCAACGGGCCGCACCGGACCCGCCCTTCGCATCGAGGTCGAGCACCCGCGCGTGCATGATCGAGCGGTGGTGCAGGGCCGTGCGGACGGCCCGGTGGAGGCCGTCCTCGAGATAGAGCTCGCCGCCGAAGCGCACCACGTGCGGGAAGAGATCCCCGTAGAACGTGGAATCCTCCGAGAGCAGGGCCGAGAGGTCGAGCGTGGATTTGGTCGTCACCAGATCCTCGAGACGGACCTGCCGCGGGGGGATACCCGCCCAATCCCGGGTGCTCACGTGACCGTGATCCGGGTAGGGGCGGTCCTCGCCCACGGACTTAAAGATCATGGGTGTAACCCTACGCGGTGGCGGCGCGATGCCGCGGACGGCGGGCCTTCCTGCCCGACGGCGGGTGCTCGCCTCGGGGCGCGCACCTCGCCGCCCGCGCGGGCCGGCCGGGGCGCCCGCGCAACCGCGCGCGGGACAGAATCCTCCGCCGGGGCGCGCGAGTCAAGAGATCGTCACACTGGCGCAATGCGGGCACACATGACGCCACGTAGCCTCACGGCTCGGTGCCGAGCGGTCGCACCATGAAGAACATGAACGCTTCATCCCCCCTCGTTCCGTCCGCGCCCCGCACCGAGCTGCCCGTCATCGACCTGAGCCAGGCTCGAAACGCCGACGGCACGTTCAACGCCGCGTTCCTGGATCAGCTGCGCGACGCCGCCCACCACGTTGGTTTCTTCCAGCTCGTGGGCTTCGGCGCCGGGGAGCATCAGGCGCAGGAGCTGCTGGACACCGTGGCCGAGTTCTTCAAGCGCCCGCTCGAGGAACGGCTGGAGCTGGACAACCGGCTCACCTCCACGTTCCGCGGCTACACCCGCCTGGGCGCCGAGCGCACGCAGGGCCGCGCCGATTCGCGCGAGCAGATCGACTACGGGCCGGCGCGCGAGCCGTTCGCCGAGGTGCCGGCCGGACAGGAATACCTGCGTCTGCAGGGCGGCAACCTCTTCCCCGCCGGATTCCCCGAGCTCGAGGAGAGGGCCATGGCGTGGGCCTCGCTCATGTCCACGGTGGGCGCCGAGCTGCTGGGCGCGCTGCTCGCGGCGATCGGCCTGCCGGAGGATCACTTCGCCGCAGCGTTCAAGCGCGATCCCATGTGGATGGGCAAGCTCGTGCACTACGTGGGCGGCGACGCCGTGCCGGGCGCCGGGAAGCAGGGCGTGGGCGCGCACGCCGACTACGGCTTCGTGACGCTCCTACTGCAGGACGCGGTGGGCGGGCTCGAGGTCCAGCCGCACGGGCAGAGCGAGTGGATCGACGTCCCGCCGATCCCCGGCGCGCTCGTGGTGAACATGGGCGAAATGCTCGAGGTGGCGACGGATGGCTACCTCATGGCCACGATCCATCGCGTGACCGCTCCCCCGGCCGGCGTCGATCGCTACTCCGTGCCGTTCTTCTGGGCCCCTCGCCTGGATGCCGTGGTGGAGGCGGTGCAGCTTCCCGCCGACTACGCCGCCGATGCGAGGGGCGTCTCCGACGACCCGAACAACCCGCTGCTCTCGGTCTACGGGGCCAACATGCTCAAGGGCTTCCTGCGCGCCCACCCCGAGGTGGCGGCCCGCCACTACCCGGAGCTGGCGAACTAGCCTCGGCTCGCCGCGCGCGGGCCGCTCGCCGTGGCACCCCCGGCCAGCCGGCGGCCGGAGACGCAACTCGGTCCGATTTCTTGTTGCGCCGCGCAACGCGGTCCGATTTTCTGTTGATTCGACCGGTGTGGGCCCCGATTCGACAGAAAATCGGACCAGCTTTCGGGACCGCGCGCCGTCGTGCGTGGACCGCGCGGCGCCGGGGGTGCGGCGCGGGACCGCGCGGCACCGACGACGCCTAGCTCGGGCATTTCCGCGCCGCCGAGACGGTGCGGAAGCCGGTATTGGAGCTCGTTGACAACGCCGTGGCCCGCGAGCGCGCGGCGACGCGGTAGCGATGGCAGTAGGAGTCGTGGCAGAGATGGGATCCCCCGCGAATCACGCGCTCCAACTCTCCCGGCGACGCACCTGCCGGGCCGTGTTCCACTGGATCGACGGCGATCCCCTGGGCGGCCCGGCGACGATAGGCGTCCACCGCGAAGGCGTCCAGGCACCATTCCCACACATTGCCCGCCACATCGTGCAGCCCGAAGCCGTTGGGCGGGTAGTGCCCCACGGGTGAGGTTCCAAGGAAGCCGTCCTCACCAAGGTCGGTCACGGGAAACTGCCCCTGCCAGATGTTGCAGACGTGCCGCCCGCCGGGGTGAAGATCGTCCCCCCAAGCGAACCGGGCGCCGTCGAGCCCCCCGCGCGCCGCATACTCCCACTGCGCCTCGCTCGGCAAGGAGCGGCCGGCCCACGCGGCGTACGCCACCGCGTCGTGCCAGCTCACCTGGACCACCGGATGCCGTTCCCGGTCCCGCCAGGTGGAGCCGGGACCCGTGGGGTGCGCCCAATCCGCGCCCCTGACGGTGAGCCACCACGGCGCGCCGCTGGCCTGGCCCAGGACATCCGCGTCCGCGGCCCTGGCGTGCAGGTAGAAGACGGCCGACGCCCCCTGCCTCTCGGCCTGCGTGACGTAGCCGCTGCGCTCAACAAAGTCAGCGAACTGGGCGTTCGTCACCGGCGCCCGGTCGATGTCGAAGGCGCCGAGGCTCACGGCGTGCACGGGGAGCTCCCCGTCCGCCGCATAGCCCTCGTTCCAGTGATCACCCAGCCGCACCGTGGCGGCGGGGAGGGCGACGACGTCCCGCGCCGCACCGCCCGTCTGCCGTCCGGGAGCGCGACCGGCCGGCCCCTCCGGGCCAGCGTGCGAGGCCGGGCCGGGGTGGCAACAGCCGCCCGGCTGATCCGGCGTGCCCTCAGCCAACGGCGTCCTCGGCCGGCGCGATCCGGCCCGTGATCATGGCGATGAGGACCTCGCCGAGCCGTTCAACGAGCGCCGTGTAGCGCTCCTCGTCCGGGTCGGCGAGGTGTTGCAGCGAGATGCCGTCGATGCCTGCGACGGTGAAGCGGGCAACCTCCTCGAAGGGCACCGCGGGCTCGATCCCTTCCCGCGCGGCGGCCTCGGAGAAGATGCGGGTCGTTGAGCTGATCCAGCCGTCGTACATGCGGCGGTTGATCTGGAGCGCGTTCTCGCTCTCCTCCGGCGTGCGCATGCGTTGCACGCGCAGGAGCAGTTCGATGGTGGTGACCTGCTCGTGCGGCTGCGCCATCATGCGGCGCCAGATCCGACGGACGTGCCTGCGCACGGTGGTCGCCAGGCCGAGCCCCTCCTCCAGCGGTTCGAGGGCGCGAACGTAATCCCGACTCAGGTGGTCGTAGACGGCGTCGAGCAGCTCATCCTTACTCCTGAAGCAGTAGTGCAACGCGGCCAACGGCGCGCCCGCCTCCGCGGCGATGCGCCGGGTCGTGGCCGCCGTCGCCCCCTCGCGGGCGATGACGTGCGCCGCCGCCTCAACGAACTGCCGGCTCCTGTCCTCGAGGGACACCCTGGCCATGCCTTGCCTCCTTCTCCACGCGGCCGCGCGGAACCTCATCTTGTCATTCGTCCGCGCACGCCGCGGCGGAGCGTAGATCCAAACTTCGTGCACGGATCGTCAGGAACGTCCGCTCGTAACACCTGGTCAAGTGACTAAGTCATGCGACATACTCTAACCACTTGTTAGCCACATCACACGACTCAACGCCGAGGAGGAGCCCATGAGCACCGCGCCTGATCTGATCGTCACGGGCGGAGTGGTCCCCGAGATCGGACCCGCCGCCGGTCTCGACGCGACGCGCACGCAGGGCCGTCCCAGCACGGTTGCCGTGCGCGACGGCCTCATCACGGCCGTGGGCTCTGACGAGCTGCTGGACAGCGCCGGACCGGCCACGCGCGTCATCGACGCCCAGGGCGGCGCCATCCTCCCGGGGCTCAACGACGGACACCTGCACTTCGCCGCCTCGGCCACCGCCCGCCACCTGCTCCTGCCGCTCGGCGCGGCCGGAACGTGGGACGCCGTCAAGGCGGCCCTGAACACGGCGCGCCCTGGGGCGGACGGGTGGATCCGCGCCCACGGCTGGGACGAGACCGTCCACGGCCCCGTGCCGGCCAACGCGCTCCTCGACGCGGCCCCCGATCACCCCGCGGTGGCCTACGACCAGACCGGACACCAACTTCTGGTCAACGCCGCGGGGCTGCGCGCCCTCGGTTTGACGGGAGTCGCCCGCTCCGTAGATGGCGGCGTCACCGGCGCCCTCCCGGACGGCGGCTACAGCGGCCACTTCGCCGACGCGGCGATGGCCCTCGTCAACGGCGGGCTGCCCCCGCTCCCGACTCACGCCCTGCGCCAGGCCCTGCTCACGCACCAGGCGGAACTGCACGCCCTCGGGCTGACCTCCTACACCGAGCCCGGCCTCGGCCCCGGCGGCGACAGCCTGCTCGGCGGGACCTGCGGCACCCCCACGCTCGAGGCGCTCGTGGACCTCGCCGCCTCCGGCGAGCTGAGCCTGCGGGCCACCGTGCTCCTCCTCTTCAACGGCACGGGCGGGGCCAACGCCGCTGACACGCGCCGCGGCCTGGAGGAGGGCCTGCACCGCCTCGCGCTGGAACGCGGCGTCCACCCGGAACGGCTGAACATCGCCGGCGTCAAGGTCTTCGCCGATGGCACGCCGCGCTCCGGCACCGCTTGGATGAGCACGGCCTACGAGAGCCCGTGCGGGCACGGCTGCGGGCACCTGGCGATCGCCGGCACCACGAACGAGGAGCGCGAGACCCAGCTCGGTCTCATCATCGACGCCGTGCACGCCGCGGGCCTCCAGGCCGGCGTCCACGCCACCGGCGACGCCGCCACCCTGGCCCTCGTCGGCGCCGTCGAGCGCGCCCAGTCCCGCGCCCCGCGGGACGCCCGCCACTACGTCATCCACGGCGCGTTCCCCGACCACCACGCCCTGGCTCGGCTGCACGCGGCGGGCATGGGCTACAGCACCAACCCGGCCATCCGGGCCGGCGCCGGAGCGCTCATGCGGTCCCTGCTGGGGCAGGAACGCTTCGACGCCCAGCAACCGCTCGCCCGCTCCCTCTCTTTGGGATTGCGCCCCAACATCGCCTCCGACGCCCCCGTCACCACGCCGGACTGGCGCTCCAGCGTGACCGCCGCCGTCACCCGCAACACCAGCGCTGGCCCCGGCGAGGGCGACCCGGAACGCCTGAGCCTGGCCCAGGCCCTCTTCCTCATGACCGAGGCCCCGGCTTGGCAGGACCACGCGGAGCGGCGCAAGGGCGCCGTCCGCCCCGGCCTGCTCGCGGACCTCACCGTGCTCTCGGAGCCCCTCCCCCGAGACGTCTCGCGGCTCGCCGCGCTCCCCGCCACCCACACCGTGGTCGGCGGCCGCCTCGTCCACCAGCTCTAGTTCCCCTCCCTCACCCCGTACCCAGGTACACCAACCACGAAGGACCCACCATGCGCACACGTCAGATCGCGGCCGCCGGTGCCGCCCTCGCCGCCGCGGCGGCCCTCACCCTGTCCGCCTGCGGGGCCCCCGCCGATTCCGGCTCCGCCTCCGGCGACCAGAAGACGCTCAAGGTGGGCATCATCGGCATCGGTTCGGACGCCGGCATCACGCTGGCCCAGCAGAAGGGCTTCTTCGAGAAGCAGGGCATCACGGTGGAAACGACCGTCGTGGCCAACCCCGCCGCCGGCATCGCCGCGGCCCAGTCCGGCCAGCTGGACATCACGTACGCTCCCTCCATCCCGTACCTGAACGCCCGTTCCCAGAAGGTGCCGCTCAAGGTCCTGGCCGCGGCCGATGGCTACCGGGACAACGCGGTGGCCGAGACCGCCAAGGACGCCACGGCCGTGGATGACACCGGCTTGTATGCCGGCAAGGACTCCGGCATTACCCGCCCCAAGGACCTGGAGGGCAAGAAGGTCTCGGTGCCGGCCCGCAAGGCTCAGCTCGAGGTCACCATCGCCAACGCCGTCAAGCAGGACGGCGGCGACCCGGCCAAGATCAATTGGATGGTGCTGGACCCGAACTCCGCGCTGCAGTCCCTCGAGCAGGGGCGCGTGGACGCCTCGGGGCTCGTCGCCCCCTTCACGATCAAGGCCAAGGAGTCCGGCGCGAAGTTCATCGCCTCGCCGGGCGTTGAGTTCTTCGAGAAGGGCGCGGTCGGCCTGTGGATCGCCGGCGACTCCACCGTCCAGAAGAAGTCGGCGGGCGTGCAGTCCTTCATCAAGGCCATCTACGAGGCGAACGCCTACGCGAACGAGAACTACGACGAGGCGCAGAAGGTGGCCGCCGAGGTCACCAAGGTGCCGCTGGAGACGGTGAAGCAGACCGCTATGACGTACTGGCCCACCGAGGTGCGCGCCGCCGACCTGCAGCGCGCCTCCGACAAGCTGGCCGCGCTCGGATACCTGCCCGAGGCGGTGAAGATCGATGACGCCGACGTCGTCACGGCTCAGTGAGCCCCCGGCCGACGCCGGAGGCGCCGCCGCGCGGTCGGAGGCTTCCTTGCCCGACGGCGTTCGGCTGAGCCCCAGCGCGCGGCGCGCCTCGCGCTCCGGCGAGCCCCGCTCGCTCGGCCGCTTCGCCCACCTCGCCTACGGCGTGCTCGGCGCGGTGCTGGTGCTTGGGCTCTGGCAGGCCGCGGCGGCCAGCGGGCGCTTCGGTTCCGGCCTGCCGAGCGTGCTCGAGACCCTGAGCGCCCTCGCGGGGCTCCTGGGCACCGCGGCCTTCTGGAGCGAGCTGGGCGCCACGATCGGCATCGCCGCCATCGGCCTCGCCGTCTCCTCCGTCATCGGCGTCGTGTTCGGCGTGCTGGCCGGCCGCTTCCCGCTCGTGCGCTCGGCGACCCTCGCCGTCACCGAGTTCCTGAAGCCCATCCCGCCCATCGTGGTGCTGCCCTTGGCGGTCATGATCTGGGGTCCCACGCAGCAGATGGCGATCTTCCTGGTCATCGTCGGGTGCGCCCTGGCGATCGCCATCCAGACCATCGCCGGCGTGGAGGACGTGGATCCCGTGGCGCTGAGCACGGCCCGTTCGTACGGCATCGGCACCGCCGAATCCCTCTGGCGGATCGTGCTTCCTTCCTCGCTGCCCTTCATCGGCACGGCCATGCGCATCGCAGCCCCCGCCTCCCTCGTGGTGACGGTGGTGGCCGGCCTGCTCGGCGGCTCGCCCGGTCTCGGCCGCAGCATCTACCTGGCGCAGTCGGCAGGCGAGGTCGCCAACATGTACGCCCTCGTGGTGGTGCTCGGTGTCCTCGGCGTCGCCGCCCAGGGCATCAGCTCCGCCGCGGAGCGCCGGCTCCTGCACTGGCACCCGTCCTTCAGGAAGACAGGCTCATGAACACGCGCAAGATCATCTCCGTGGCGGTGGGTGTCCTCGTCCCGATCGCCCTCCTGGCCTGGTGGTACCTCGCCTCCGCTGGATCGTTGAATCCCTTCTTCCCGCCGCTGCGGGACATCGTGGTGCGGTTCAAGGAGCTGTGGCTCTTCGATCACTTCGCCACAGACGTCCTGCCCAGCCTTGGCAACCTCTTCGTCGGTTTCGCGATCGCCGTGATCCTGGGCGTGGCGCTGGGCTTCGCGATGGCCACCGTGCCCGTGCTCAACGCCATGCTCTCCCCCGTCGTGCAGTTCCTGCGCGGCATCCCGCCCGTGGCGCTCATCCCGATCCTCATCACCCTCGTAGGCTTCGGGAACGAGATGCGCGTCGCCTCGATCGTCATCGCGGCGATGTTCCCCACGATGCTCTCCACCATCGACGGCATCCGCTCGGTGGAGCCCGGGCTGAAGGACGTCGGGGCCGTCTACCGCTTCTCCCGCGGCGACCGGCTGCTGCGCGTGTACCTGCCGAGCTCGCTGCCGCAGATCGTCTCCGGCATGCAGGTGTCCCTGCAGGTCGCCTTCATCGTCATGATCGCCTCCGAGATGCTCGGTTCCTCCCAGGGCATCGGCGCCATGACCCTCCTGGCTCAGCAGAGCTTCATGTCGGCCGACATGTGGGCGGGCATCCTCCTGCTCGGCCTCATCGGCTTCCTCACCAACATCTTGTTCGACCTCGTGAAGAACCGGGTTCTGTCCTGGTACGTGAGCTCAAAACGATTGGAGCGTGCAGCATGAGCACCCTCGGCACCCGCACCGGCACCACGTCCCCCCGCCCCGGCGAGCTCCTGCTCAAGGTGGACGGCCTCGCCAAGTCCTACACGAGCAAGGGCAAGCGCACCGACATCATCGGCAACCTCACGTTCTCCGTGAACGCCGGCGAGGTCGTCTGCCTCGTGGGGCCCTCCGGCGTCGGCAAGACCACGCTGCTCAAGTGCCTCGCCGGCCTGCACCCCTCCACGGGAGGCGAGATGAGCATCGACGGGCGCCGCATCTACTCGCCGCCGCCGGAAATGGCCCTCGTGTTCCAGGACTACTCGCGCTCGCTCATGCCGTGGCTGACGGTGGAGAAGAACCTGCGCCTGCCCCTGCGCCACCTGCGGCTGCCGCAGTCCGAGGTGCGGACGCGCATCCTGGACGCCCTCGCCGCGGTGGGCCTCTCCCACGCGGCAAAGCAGTACCCGTGGGAGCTCTCCGGCGGCATGCAGCAGCGCGTGGCCATCGCCCGCGCGCTGGCCTATCGCCCGGAGATCCTCATCATGGACGAGCCGTTCGCCTCGGTCGACGCGCAGACGCGCTTCGACCTCGAGGACCTGGTGCTCAAGATCCGTGACGACTACGGCATGACGGTCCTGCTCGTCACGCACGACATCGACGAGGCCGTGTACCTCTCCGATCGCATCGTCGCGATCGGGCTGCGCCCCGCCGTGGTGCTCGAGGAGCTCACCGTGGACCTGCCGCTTCCGCGCAACCAGCTGGACACCCGCGCCCTGCCGCGCTTCGCGGAACTGCGCAACCACACGCTCTCCCTCATCCAGCACGCCTCGGCCAAGCCCACGCCGTCGGCCATGGAGGACGCCGTTCCGGGCGCCGCGGGGGCCCCCGCATGAGCCTGGAAAGCCCCTCCCCCGGCGTCGTCGATCCGAACGCCGCCCCGGTGCCGGACGCGGAGCGCCCCAACATCGTGATGATCATCTGCGACCAGCTGCGCGCGGACCACCTCGGCTTCGGGGGCAATCCGAGCGTGCGCACGCCGCACCTCGACGCCCTGGCCGAGCGCGGCGTGGTCTTCGAAAACGCGCACGTGGCCAACCCCACGTGCATGCCCAACCGGGCGAGCCTCATGACCGGCCGCTGGCCGAGCGCCCACGGCACGCGCTGCAACGGCATCACTCTCGACCCTGACCACACGACCTTCGTGCAGCAGCTCGCGGACGCCGGCTACTCCACGGCCGCCGTGGGCAAGCTGCACCACCAGAACATGGGGTGGGACTTCGAGGACGATCAGGCCGAACAGATCGCCCTCACCTCGCCCCTGCTGGTCGACCCCGGTGCACCCGACGCAAACCGGCCGCACCGGGAGCAAGGCTGGGATCAGTGGGAGGACAGGCAACGGCACGACGCCGCGCTGGTCCCGCTCCCGGCCGGTTACTACGGCTACGACGAGGTGGATCTCGTGATCGGCCACGGCGATGCGCCCGGCGGCCACTGGCGCTGGTGGGCCAGCGAGCGCGGCGTCGATGCCTCGCTCCTGGGCGGGCACGATGCGGCACTGCGCGCAGACGCGACCTGGAACCAGATCTACACCTCGGCCATCCCGGCCCACGCCCATCCCACGGCGTTCGTGGGCGAACGGGCCGAGGCGCGCGTGCGCGCGGCGGCGGACGCGGAGGAGCCCTTCTTCCTCTTCATGTCCTTCCCGGACCCGCACCACCCGTTTGCCCCTCCGCAGGAGTACGCGGATCGCTACGCCCCGGACGCCCTGCCGCTGCCGCTCGGCTTCGAACAGGATCACGCCGACTCGCCGGCCCACATCCGGGCCATGGCGGCGCGCCGCGGGCAGCCCGATCCGGACCCCACCATGGCGTTCAGCGTCACCGAGCGGCAGTACCGGGACGCCGCGGCGGCTCAGTACGGCCTGATCGAGTTCATGGACGAGCAGGTGGGCCGGGTGCTGCGCGCCCTCGAGGAGACGGGGCAGGCGGAGAACACGGTGGTGCTCTTCACCGCGGACCACGGCGACCTCTTCGGTGACCACGGGCTGATGCTCAAGCACTTTGTTCACTACTCGGCCGTGACCCGGGTGCCGCTCGTGGTAGCCGACCCGCGCCGGCCCGAGCGTTCGGGGTCCCGCGAGGCGCTGGTGTCCTCCGTGGACATCACGGCGACGCTGCTCGAGCTCGGCGGCGCCACGGCGATCCGCGGGATGCACGGCCGTTCGCTCGAACCGGTTCTGGGAGGGGACGCTCCGATCCGCGAGCGGCTCCTCATCGAGGAGGACCAGCCGTTCTCGCCGGAGGGCCTGCCGGCGCCGACGCGCATCCGCACCGTGATCACGCCGAGGGGCCGCTTCACGCGGTACTTCGGCTCCAGCGAAGCCGAGCTGTACGACCACGCGAGCGACCCCGGGGAGCTGGCCAACCTGGCGCTCCGGCCGGAGTCGGCGGCGTTCCGCTCCGCCATGGAGGTGGAGCTCCTCGAGGCGATGGCCGCCGTGGACGACACGGGCGTCGCCCCCACGGCCTCCGCCTGAGGTCACAGACCCGACGACGCCGGGCGGGCTGGGTGCCCCGCCCGGCGTCGTCGTTCTGCGTGGTCCGATGTTCTGTTGCGCCGCGCCATGTGGTCCGATTTTCTGTTGATTCGACCGGTCGGGGCCCCGATTCAACAGAAAATCGGACCGCTTTGTCGCCCCGCGCGCCGCGACCGCGCTGACACGGAAAACCTCCCGGCAACGCAAGAAGCCCGGAACCAGATGGTTCCGGGCTTCTCTTCCGCGGAGGATGGGGGATTTGAACCCCCGAGGGCGTTAACCCAACACGCGTTCCAGGCGTGCGCCATAGGCCGCTAGGCGAATCCTCCTTGGCTTACCTGCGCGAAGCAGGCTAGACAAGCTTAGCCCAGACCGGGGGCGGATCACCAATCGAGGCAACTCGGCCGCCACATTCCGCGGAATCACGGGGAAGTTTGGGGCCGCGCGGCCAGGCCTCGGGGCCGCCGCACGCCCGATTCGGCCCGAGCCGGTCGAGCGCCTATACTGAATGACGGCCCCTCATGTGGTGCTATCTCGTCGAACTCCCCCAGGGCAGGAATGCAGCAAGGGTAGATGGGCTCTGGCAGGTGCATGAGGGGCCTTTAACGTCTCCAGACAACGTCCCCAGACGATTCCATCCCCAGCGCGAAGGAAGTTCCATGGGTGCCGGCCGCTACGCCCCCAGCCCCTCAGGCGAGTTGCACGTGGGCAATCTGCGCACCGCCATGCTGGCCTGGCTCTTCGCCCGCTCCACCGGCCGCGAGTTCATCCTGCGCGTCGAGGACCTGGACACGGCCCGCACGGCCGCCGGCGCCGAGGAGGCGCAGCTGCGCGACCTCGCCGCGATCGGCCTGAGCTTCGACACCGTCTCCCCGCGCCAGTCCGAGCGCCTCGACGTCTACGCCGACGCCCTCGCCACGCTGCGCGAGCGCGGCCTGCTCTACGAGTGCTTCTGCACGCGCCGCGACATCCTCGACGCCCCGCGCGCTCCCCACACCCCGCCGGGTGCCTACCCCGGCACGTGCCGCCGCCTCTCCGAGGCCGAGCGCGCACAGCGCCGCCTCGAGCGCCCCGCCGCCTGGCGCCTGGCCACGGAGCACGAAGAGATCACGGTGCAGGACGCCCTGCTTGGCCCCGTCACGGGCCGCGTGGACGACGTGGTGGTCCAGCGCAACGACGGCACGCCCGCGTACAACCTCGCCGTGGTCGTCGACGATCACCTCTCCGGGGTCGACCAGGTGGTCCGCGCCGACGACCTCGCCTTCTCCTCGCCGCGCCAGGCGCACCTGCGCGGCCTGCTCTACGGCCCGGAGGCCGCGGCCGAGGTCGGCTACGCCCACGTCCCCCTCGTCATCAACGGCGAGGGCAAGCGCCTCGCCAAGCGCGACGGGGCCGTCACGCTGTCCCGGCTGCACGACGTCGGGCTCTCCAGCGAGCGCGTCCGTGACCTCTTGCTCGACTCGCTGGGGCTGCCTGCCGGTCCCCTCGCGCGCGCCGTTGGCGCCTTCGACCCTGCGACGCTGCCGCGCGAGCCCTGGGTCTTCGAGCCGCCGGTCGGCGCCTGATCGGAGGCTTCTTCGTGACGGCCCGATCGCTTCAGAACGGCCCGAAGGTTGCGGCAGCTCTGAAGCGATCCGGCAGTTTCATGGAACCGATCAAAGGATCGGCGCGGCCGTCGCGGCCCGCACCTCCTCCGGCGTCACGCCCGGCGCGCACTCGACGAGCGCCAGCCCGATCGGCGTCACGTCGAGCACCGCCAGGTCCGTGATGATCCGATCCACCACGCCCCGCCCGGTCAGCGGCAGCGTGCACTCAGGCACCACCTTGGACGAACCGTCCTTGGCCACGTGCTCCATCAGCACGATCACGCGCTTGGCCCCGTGCACCAGGTCCATGGCGCCGCCCGGCCCCTTGACCATCTTTCCTGGGATCATCCAGTTCGCCAGGTCGCCGTTTGCCGAGACCTGCATGGCGCCCAGGATCGCGGCGTCGATCTTGCCGCCGCGGATCATCCCGAAGCTCAGCGCCGAGTCGAAGAAGCTCGCCCCGGGGAGCACCGTGACGGTCTCCTTGCCGGCGTTGATGAGGTCCGGATCCACCTGATCCTCCGTGGGGTACGGCCCCACGCCGAGGATCCCGTTCTCGGATTGCAGCACCACGGTGCGGCCCTCCGGCAGGTAGTTCGGCACCAGGGTCGGCAGCCCGATCCCCAGGTTCACGTACTGCCCGTCCCGCAGTTCCTGCGCGGCGCGCGCCGCCATCTGCTCGCGTGTCAGCGCCATGTTCAGGCCCCCGTTCCGGTCGCCGCGGTGACTCCAGCGCCCGACGGCGTGGGGCCGGGTTCTGCCGCTCCCCCGCCTTCCGGCGGGGCCGGGTCGGCGGCGCCGGAGGCGGGCTCGGCGGCCCGCACGGTGCGCTTCTCGATCCGCTTCTCGATCTGGCCCACCTCGACCACACGGTGCACAAAGACGCCGGGCAGGTGCACGGCGTCCGGGTGGATCTGACCCGGCTGAACCAGTTTTTCCACCTGCGCGATGCAGACCTTGCCGGCCATCGCGGCGACCGGGGAGAACTGCCGCGCCGCCTCGTGGAAGACGAGGTTGCCATGGGTATCCCCCACGGCCGCGTGGATGAGGGCGTAGTCGGTGACGATCGACTCCTCGAGCACGTACTCGGCCTCCTCCCCACCGGGCGCAAAGGCGCGCACCTCCTTGGGCGAGGAAGCGAGCACCACGTTGCCAGCGTCGTCGTACTTTTGGGGCAGCCCGCCCTCGGCGACCTGCGTGCCGGTGCCCGTGCGCGTAAAGAAGGCGGCGATGCCGGCGCCGCCGGCGCGCAGCTTCTCGGCGAGCGTGCCTTGGGGCATGAGCTCCAGCTCGAGCTCGCCGGAGAGGTACTGGCGCGCGAACTCCTTGTTCTCGCCCACGTAGGAGGCGTGGACCTTGCGGATGCGGCCGGCGGCGAGGAGCACGCCGAGGCCCCAGCCGTCCACGCCGCAGTTGTTGGAGGTGATGTCGAGGTCCCGCGTGCCCTGAGCCAGGAGCGCCTCGATGAGCTGAATCGGGTTGCCGGAGAGGCCGAAGCCGCCCACGGCGAGCGATGCTCCGTCCGGGATGTCGGCCACCGCCTCCGCGGGGGTCGCCACCGTCTTGTTCATCGCCATCGGATGCCTCCACCAGGTTGGGTTTGGGTCGTGATCAGGGGTGTTGCCGGTGCCGCCCCGGGTTGCGGTGGCGTGCATCACACATGCAACACCACGGCGCCGCGCGTGTCACGGGCCCGGCTCCTTTCCCTCACAGGCCGACCCGGCGGGAGGGCACCAGTCACAGCCCTGGTACCCGCCCCGGCGATCCGTCGGCAGACTCGGTAGGCTGGGCGGGTGACTACTGCCCTTTACCGCCGCTACCGTCCGGACACCTTCGAGGACGTCATCGGGCAGGACCATGTCACGGTGCCGCTGCGCACCGCCCTGGCGAAGAACCGCGTGAACCACGCCTACCTCTTCTCCGGCCCGCGCGGCTGCGGCAAGACCACCTCGGCGCGCATCCTGGCCCGTTGCCTCAACTGCGAGCAGGGCCCCACGCCCACGCCGTGCGGCGTGTGCCCCTCCTGCGTCGACCTCGCCACGGGCTCGGCCGGCAGCCTCGACGTCATCGAGATCGACGCGGCGAGCCACGGCGGCGTCGACGACGCCCGCGATCTGCGCGAGCGCGCCACCTTTGCCCCGGCCCGCGACCGCTACAAGATCTTCATCATCGACGAGGCCCACATGGTGACCTCGGCCGGCTTCAACGCACTGCTGAAGATCGTCGAAGAACCGCCGGAGCACATCAAGTTCATCTTCGCGACCACGGAACCCGAGAAGGTCATCGGGACCATCCGTTCGCGCACGCACCACTACCCCTTCCGGCTCATCGCCCCGGAGCCCATGCTGGAGTACGTGGAGCAGCTCTGCGCCGCGGAGGGCATCGCGGTGGCCCCCGGCGTGCTGCCGCTCGTCATCCGCGCGGGCGGCGGCTCGGGCCGCGACACCCTCTCAGTGCTCGATCAGCTCATGGCCGGCGCCACGGCCGAGGGCATCTCCTACGACCTCGCGGTCTCGCTCCTCGGCTACACGCACGCCGAGCTCCTCGACGACGTCGTTGACGCGCTCGGTGCCCGCGACGCCGCGACCGTCTTCGGCGCCGTCGACCGCGTCATTCAGTCCGGCCTGGACCCGCGCCGCTTCGTGGAGGACCTCCTCGAGCGCTTCCGCGACCTCATCGTGGTGCGCGCACTGGGCCCCGAGGCCGCCACCGTGCTGCACGGCGTGCCCGCCGATCAGCTCGAGCGCATGGCGGCGCAGGCCACGGGCCTTGGCGGTTCCGAGCTCTCGCGCTGGGGCGACGTCACCAACCAGGCGCTCTCCGAGATGACCGGCGCCACGAGCCCGCGCCTGCACCTCGAGCTGCTCTGCGCGCGCCTCCTGCTGCCCTCCGCGGACGACTCCGAGCGCGGCCTCGCCGCGCGCGTGGACCGCCTCGAGCGCAATCTGCACTTCTCCGGCACGCCCGTTGAGTCGGGTTCGCTGCCCGACGGCGTTGGCTCGCCTTCCGGCGCGGGCGCCCCGTCGGCGCCCGGTTCCGGAGCCCCGGCCGAGTGGGCCGGTCAGGGCGGCGGGGCCGCCGCCGCCCGCCGCGCTCTGCGCGCCGCGCAGGGGGACGAGACGCCGCCCGCGCCCGCGCCCGCGCCGTCGGCCGCTCCCGTTGCCGCGCCCCGTGCCGCGGAGGCGCCAGCCGCAGCAGCGCCAGTTGCAGCCGCCGCACAGCCTTCGCACCCGGCCGAGGCGCCCGTGCAGGCGGACCCCGTCGAGCCGGTGGCCGCCCCCGAGCCCGCCGCCGCACCGGTGCCGCAGGGCTTCTCGCCCGCTGAGCCGGCAGCAGCTCCCCAGCCCGCCGCCGCACCGGTGCCGCAGGGCTTCTCGCCCGCCCAGCTGCAGGCCCCGACCGGCGAGGCCCCCGCCGCGCCGACCCAGGAGGCCCCGGCCGCCCCGCTGCCCCAGCAGGCGGCGCAGGAGCCCGCCGCCGCTGACTTCGGCGGCGTCTCCGACTTCCACCCCACGGCCGAGGAACTGGCCGAGGCGGAGGACGATTCCGACGGCGAGTTCGAGCCGATCGAGTATCCGGAGGATCAGGCGTTCGACGCGCAGGACGGCGCACCGCTGGCCGCTCAGCGGGCCTCGGCTCCCGCCGCCCCGCCGATCTCGACCCCCGAGGCCCCGGCCGCGCCGGCACCGCAGCGCCAGGCGCCCTCCCTCGGCGAGGGACCCCTCGTCGACCCCACCTTCAAGGGCGCCCCGCTGGACGCCTCGCCCATCGAGGGCGGCGAGGACCACGTGGCCAAGGCCCGCGAGTTCGCGCAGCGCGCCATGGCGGCCGCCGCGGCCAAGAACGCTCAGCCGTCCGAGCCGAGCTTCACGCAGCGCGACGCCCAGCGCGCGCCGGCGCAGCAGCAGGCCCCCGCGCCGGAGCAGCGTCAGCAGGGTTCCGCCGCACCGGAGGCCGCCTCACCGGCAGCGCCCGCCGCACCCACCGCCGCGCAGCCGACCGAGGCACCCGCCCAGCCGTCGGCCCCCGCTCAGCGCCAGGCGCCCGCGCCGCAGCAGAGCGCCCCGCAGGCCCCGGCTCAGCCCCGGGCCGCGACGCCCGATCCGCGGCTGGCCGCCCAAGCGCGGCAGGCACCAGCACCGCAGGAACGCGCACCCCAGCAGCCCCAGCAACAGGCACCGCAGCAGACCCAGCCCACCGCTCGGCCCGAGTTCACCGAGCAGCACGGCGCACCCGCGCAGGGTGGTGCACCGACTCAGGGCGGCGACGTCCCGCACCCCGCGGGCGGCGCCGGTTCGGTGGAGATGTTCCGCCGCGCCTGGCCGCAGATCATGGACCACCTCAAGGACTCGCGAAAGTTCGTGTGGTCGATGGTTCAGCCGCACGTCTCTCTGGCCGGCTTCGACGGCCGCACCCTCGTGCTGGCCTTCGCCCACCCCGGCCCGCTCACGGCCTTCCGTTCGCGGCCCGAGGCGGTGGACCTGGTCAGGGCGAGCATCCGCGAGGTGCTCGGCGTCGACCCCGAGATCGACGTCACCCAGGGCGGTGAGGGCGGCCCAAAAGCTGACGGCCGGCCCGCGCCGGCCTCCCCGGTCGCTCCCGCATCCTCCCCCTTCGTTCCCCGGTCCTCAGGTCCCGAGCTGACGGGCCACGGAAGTGGGTCCGCTCCCGCGCCCGGGCAGTCCGCAGCGCCTGGGCAGTCCCACGACTCGGCGGCGCAGGCCCCCACGGCTGAGCGCACGGCCGCGTCGGCACCGACCGCCGCCGCTCAGGGCCCCGATTCCACGCCCGCCGACGCGGCGGTGGCTCACCCCGCGGCGCCCGAACCCACCGAGCGGGCCGTCGCACCGGCACCCGAGCGGCCGACCGCCACGACGCCGGCGCCTGCCGAGCCGGCTGCGGCCACCGAACAGCCCTCCGAGCAAGCCGCCGCACCGGCGCCGCAGGCCGCTCGACAGCAAGCTGTCAACGAGCCCGCGCCGTCGCCCGCACGCCCGGCCATCGATCCGCGCCTGCTCACGGACCAGGAGGAGCCCTGGGACCCGTACGGCGAGGACGTCCCTCCCGTCGACTCGGCGTGGGAGCTGGCACCGAGCCGCTCATCGCGCGCCCCCCAAGCCCCTCGCGCCGCCGCGGCGCCCCGGGAGACGCAGGCCCAGCGCCAGGCACCGACCGCGGCCCCCAGCCCCGCGACTCCTGCCGCCTCGACCCCGGTCCACGAGCGCCCGGCAGCTCCCGCGCCACGCCCTGCCTCGCAGGCCGGGGGCCTCGCGGCACCGATGCCCGCCGCGAGCAGTTCGGCAGCTCCCGCGCCGCGTCCCACTTCGCAGGCGGCGGCCGCCGAAGCCCCGGCGACACCCGTCCCCGGCGGGGCGAGGCTCGCCCCCGAGCACACTCCCTCGCAGGAGCGCCCGGCGGCCCCCGCACCCAGCGCTCCCGCCGCACGCGCGGCCGCTCCGGAACGGGCCGCCGCGCCGAGCCCCGCCCAGCCGGGCGAGGCGCCCGCTGCTCCCCTGCCGGGCGGAGCGCCGGGCACCACCCCCGGTGGCACCCATGGTGCCGGCGGCGCCCCGGCCGCCCCCGCGCCGTCGGGCCTTGGATGGGGCCAGGCCCCGAGCACCAGCTGGGGTTCGGCTCCGCAGGGTGCCCCGGAGGAGGCCCCCGCCCCCGCCAAGGAGGCGCGGACCGGGCGCAAGTCCAAGTACCAGGAGCTCATGGCGCGCGCCCAGGCGAGTGCGCCGGCGGCGGAATGGGGTGCGCCACGCGGCGGTCGTCAGGCCCCGCCGGTAGAATCCGAACCGGTCGATTTTGTTCCGAGCGAGGACGACGAGGAACTCGAGAACTCGACCACGTTTGGCCGGGCGGCGCTTGAACGCCTCCTGGACGCCACGCTGATCGTGGAGCTGGACCAGAGCGGCCAGCCCATCGAGCAGCGCAGACGCTAAATCCGCTGGTCTTTTCGCGAGGAGTTTGAGCCGTGTACGAGGGTGCAGTTCAGGACCTCATCGACGAGTTGGGTCGCCTGCCCGGCATCGGCCCCAAGTCGGCGCAGCGCATCGCCTTCCACATCCTGGAGGCCGACAAGGACGACATGCTGCGCCTGGCGGAGAACATCCGCACGGTGAAGGACAAGGTCCACTTCTGCGAGGTCTGCTTCAACGTGACCGAGGCGGAGCGCTGCGGCATCTGCCTCGACGCGCGCCGCGATCCCAGCGTGTTGTGCGTCGTGGAGGAATCCAAGGACGTCATGGTCGTGGAGCGCACGCGCAGCTACCGCGGCCGCTATCACGTGCTCGGCGGCTCCATTAATCCCATGGCGGGCATCGGCCCGGATCAGCTGCACATCCGCGAGCTGCTCACGCGCCTCTCGGACGACACGATCCAGGAGATCATCGTCGCCACCGACCCCAACCTCGAGGGTGAAGCCACGGCCACCTACCTGGCCCGCACCCTGAAGACCCTGGGCATCAAGGTCACGCGCCTCGCCTCCGGCCTTCCCGTGGGCGGCGACCTCGAGTACGCCGACGAGGTCACCCTGGGCCGCGCCTTCGAGGGGCGCCGCAGCCTCATCGGCTGAGATCCTCCCCCGCGCACTCTCCGTCAGCTCTGCGCCCGGCACCTCCGGCCCCGCCGGATCCGCGCGAGGCCCTTGGCCCGCGGGGTGGCCCGCAGGGCAAACGCCGCCGAGGGGCACCCTTCCGGCCGGGCGCGTTCGCGGCCAGCGCCGACTCGGCAGATTGCGGCGCGGCCGAGCTGATAGCGTGCCGCTCATGACGCGCCACAGCAGCCTGGGGGAACGGCTCGTGCAGCGCGCCGAAGGGGCCAGCCCCGCGGCGGCGAAGGAACTCGAGAAGGCGGCCAAGAAACTCGCCTCCTTCTCGCACGCGCCCGGGGATCGCCGTGCGGCCGGGCGCATCGAGGCCGTGCTCACCCCCTCCGTGGTGCGTGCCCTCGGCGAGGAGTTCGTGGCCGTTCGCACGGCAGAACTGGAGGACCCGGATCCGCTGTGGGGCAGCGAGTTCAGGCAGGCGGACCACGCCTTCGTTGCCCTCCTGATCGCCGCCGAGGACCCGGCGCTCCGGGTGGACGCCCTGCCGCAGCTGGACCGGATCGTGGAGCTCATCCCCCGGCTGAACCCGGATCACGTGGAGCACCTCAACTACCTCTCCAGCGCCGACACGGAACAGGACCGCCGCATCAAGGCGGCCACCGCGGCGGCCCTCGACGCTCAGCCGCCCACCCTCGCGCAGCAGTGGGCCGAGGCCCTGGGCCTGGACCTGCCTAGGGAACACTGGTCGCTGACGCTGATCCTCAAGCCGGAGGCACCGGACGAGGCCGACTTCACGACCCCGCGCATCGACACCGCGATCCTCGCCGACATCAAGAACTACCCCGGGGCTGGCACCGACTGGAACATCCGCATCGGGGTCTTGGGAATGAACTCGCTCGGCGGGAGTGGGCAGCCGGCGAGGTACCGCGGCTTCGACCTGGGCAGCTATCGCCGCGAGGACCGCACGGGCGAACACATCGTCGAGGGCTCCCTCGAACCGGCGCAGACACCCTTCGACTTCCCCCGGATCGTGGCCGATCTCCGCGCGGCGCACCCCGAGCTGCGTTACGACTTCGCCAAGCTCTCGGCTTCCGGGGGCCCCGGACGCCTCTGGTCGGCCGCGCGCAAGAAGCGCCTGCGCGCGTGGCTCGCCGGCGAGTGGACGCCGGAGGGCTGAACCGCCCGGCCCGCGTCCCGTCGCGCCGCCTCGCTCAGCCCCCGCCAAACAGGGCGGGGAACACGTCCCCCACCCCCACGCCGTCGGGCCCCGAACTGGCCCAGCGGAGCATCAGGATGCCGCCGATCGCGGCGATCCACTTGGCCGACTCGCTCACCATGCCGCCCAGCTTGGCCGCCACGCGCTCGAACCAGGCGTCGGCGCGCGTGCCGAGCGCCAGCCGGGCGAACAGCAGGAGCAGCGCGGGCAGGATCATGACGAGGCAATAGAGCGCCAGCACCCCCAGCTGCACCGGGAACGCCGCCCCGCTGCCGACGAGCAACCCGGAGGCCGCAAGGTACGGGAGCATCGTGGGCACCTCCAGCAGGCCGGCCACCACGCCGAGTCCCACGAGCGCGCCCGGATGTCGCAGCGCCCGATCGATGCGCGCGCCCCAGCCGCCCTCCGGCCCGCGTTGTGCGGCCTTGAGCGCCGCGGCCTTGTCCCGTTCGTCCTTGCTCCACGGCCCGGAGAAGCCGTAGACGATCAGGGCCACTGCGGCGGCGAGCGCCGCCCACCGGAAGCCCGGCGTCTGCAGTACGGAGCCAACGACCTCCCCGTAGCCCTCGACGAGCGCGCGGCCGCCGCTGATGAGCAGCACGCCGAGGGCGTAGTAGAAGGCGGCGACCACCGCGAGGTAGAAGAGCACCTTGGCCGCCAGGGCGCGGCCACGGCGAAGGAGGAGCCACAGCGGAATGACGAGGGTGCCGATGCTCGTGGAGTCGATGAGGGCCAGCACGGCCAGCTGGGCCAGGGTGTCGATGCTCATGACTCAAGCCTCGGGCGGCAGATCGCGCCGCGCCCCGGCCGGCCGGAGGAGGCGGCCTCCTCCTTTCGTACCGGGCGCGGGCGGGCGCGGCACGGTTCAATGGGGGGCATGAAGGCTCCCTGGTGGTCAACGACGCGCGGCGACGTGATGCTGGCGCTCGCCTACCTCGTGTTGTTCGTGGCGTGCGCGGCCGGCGCCGTGGGAATCACCACGTGGGAGGGGGTCCTCTCCCCCATCACGGCCCGCCCGTGGTGGGGCTTGGCCGCCTCGCTGCCCGGGGTGCTCGGCGTGGGCCTGCGGCATCACGCGAGCCGCACGGCACTCGCGCTCCTGGTCGCTTCCACGCTGACCACCGCCGCGCTGGGCTTCAGCGTTGGCGCCTTCGTGTTCCTCTTCGAGTTCCTCTTCACGCTCGTCCTGGTCGTGGGACCGCGCGGCCCGCGCGCGGCCCGCACCGTCGCCACGGGGCTCAGTGTGGCGCTCATCGGCGGAACGGCGTTGAGCGGGGCCGGGCTCGGGGCGGTGCTCAGCTCTGCTCTCGTGGCCGCCGTTGCGCTGTGGCTGCCCGTCCTCTGGGCCGGGGACCTGCGGCTCGCCGATCGTCTCCGGGCGGCGGAGGCGGCCCGGGCCGACGAGGCCGCGGCCGCCGCCGAGGCCAGGGCGGCGCTGGCCGTGGCCCGGGAGCGCCAGCGCATGGCTGGCGAGCTGCACGACGGCGTCTCGGGTCACCTGAGCGCGATCACGATCCAGGCCCAGGCGGCGGCGCTGACGCTGGATCCGGAGTTGCGCACCCGCGTTCTGGGTGAGATCCGCGCCGGCTCGATTGAGGCCCTGGCCCAGATGCGCGCGCTCATCGAGGTGCTCCAGGCCGGCCTGCCTCAGCACGAGGTCACCGGAGCCCTCGCCGATCTGCCCGCCCTCGCGCAGCGGGCCAGGGCGGCCGGGCACGAGGTGTTCCTGGAGCTGCCCGACGGCGTTCGGTTCCCTCCCGCCGCCGAGGCGGCGATGTTCAGGGCGGCTTCGGAGGGCCTGACCAATGCGCTCAAGTACGCGCCGGGCGCGCCGCTGACGCTGCGGGTGCGCACAGGCGGGAACGCCGTGGTGCTGGAGGTCGAGAACGGGTCCGCACCGCAGCACGGCGCCCGGACGCCCGAGTCGGGGGCGGACTCCGGGCCCGGATCCCGCGGCTCGGGCAACGGCCTGGGGCTGGGTCAGCTGCGCTCACGCGTCGAGGGCGTCAGCGGCAGCTTGGTGGCGGGCCCCACCCAGGGCGGCGGCTGGATCCTGAAGGCGCGCGTTCCGCTCGGCCCTCCGGCCGACGGGGACGGCGCCGGCGCCGGCGCCGGCGCCGGCGCCGGCGCCGGCGCCCCGGGCACGGCGGCACCGGAGGCCGAGCCCAGCCCGGCCAGCCCGTCCAACCCGGCCAACGTCACGACGGCGATCATGGCCCCAAACCCGAAGGAAGGCTCATGAGAACCCTGCTCCTCGTGGACGACCACGCAGCGGTGCGCTCGGGCCTGCGCCTGCTCCTAGAGGCTTCGGGCCTGCGCGTGCTCGGCGAGGCGGCCGACGGCGCCACAGGCGCCAGCATGGCCACGATCCTCGCACCCGACGTGGTGCTCATGGACGTACGTATGCCGGGCACCGACGGCATCGAGGGCACGCGCCGCATCGTGGAACGCGGCGGGCCGCCCGTGCTGATCCTCACGACCTTCGATCTTGAGGAGAACGTGGAGGCCGCCATCCGCGCTGGGGCCGCCGGCTACATCCTGAAGACCGCCGAGGCCCCGCGCATCCTCGAGGCCATCGACGAGGTCGTCGCCGGCCGCGGCTTCGTCGACCCCGCCGTGGTGCCCGCCCTCTTCCGGCGAGCCGCCAAGGCGAGCCATGCACCCGCCGTCGGGCAGGTGACGTGGCCGCCCTCCGAGCTCACGCCCCGCGAGCTCGACGTGTTGCGGCTCCTCGCCGGCGGGCTGAGCAACCGGGCCCTGGCCCGGAAGCTCGGCCTCGCCGAGACCACCATCAAATCCCATGTGTCCGGCGTCCTCGCAAAGCTGGGGCTCGAGTCGCGCGTGCAGGCGGCTCTCTGGTTCACGGAGCACGCGCCCCGCGAGGCATAGCCGGCCCTACGAGTGCTTCGGCCCGCCCGGCTTCTGGCCCCAGCCATAGGCGATGCCGAGCGTGGGGTGCTGCCCGATCAGTTCGGTCAGCGTGACGAGGTGATAGCCCTTGGCCTGCAGATTCTTGACGATCTGCGGGACGGCGGCGGCGGTGCTCGCGTGGATGTCGTGCATCAGGACGATGTCGCCCGGCTTGGCCGAGGAGGCCACCTTGATGGTCTGCGCCGTGTTGCGCGTCCGCCAGTCCTCGGTGTCCACGCTCCAGTCGGCGATGGGCCGCTTGAGCGCGAGCTTCTCGGCCTTGTCCAGCGCGCCGCCCGGCGGGCGAAGGAACACCGGCGTGACGCCCACGAGGCCCGCCAGCTCGCGGTCCACCTTGGTGAGCTCGGCCAGCTGCTGGGCGTGCGTGAGCCGGGTGAGGTCCGCGTGATCCCACGTGTGGTTGCCGAGCTGCATGCCGGCGGCCACCTCGGCCTTGACCAGCTGCGGGTAGGCCTTGATCTGCGTGCCGATGAGGAAGAACGTTGCCTTCGCCTTGGCCGCCGTCAGCGCGTCAAGGATCTGCTGCGTGTACCGGCCGGGGCCGTCGTCGAAGGTCAGGGCGACACAGGGCACCTTGGAGCAGTCGACGCCGCCCTTGATGCTCTGGGCGGGCGCCGTCGGGGCCACGGTGTCCTGCGGGTCGGGCGTCTGGGTCGCCGAGGACGCGGGGGCCGTGTGGCTTGCGTGGCCGGGAGTGCCCGACGCCGTGGGGTCGCCGGTGGCGCCAGGCTCGCCGGTCGCCGTGCTCGCCTCGGAGGGCGTGGCGGAGGCGCTGCCCGAACCGGGCAATGCCCCCTCGGTGTGTTCGCTGGCACCGGCCTCGGGGCTGCTGGCCTCGGGGGCGCCGGTGGCGCTGGCGGTGGTGCTCGAGGCGAGGCCGGACTCGGCGCTCGCGTCGGCCCGGGTGGTGCCGGCGCTGGCGCAGGAGCTGAGGGCGAGGGCGGCGGCGAGCCCCACCGCCGCGACGGCCGGGGTGCGGCGCGCCACACGGCGTTGCGGACGGTGCGCGGAAAGCGGCGGGGTGGAGGACGGGGATGGTGGAAGGGGGAAGAACTGCACCCGGCCACGGTAGGCCCGGCGCGCGGCGCCACACGCCGATCCGCGGGTGCCGCAACCCAATGGTGACCGGATGCCTAGGTGGCGGTCAGGGAACGCCAAGGGAGCGTTGGAGGGCGCACGGGTCGGTTATCGACACCATGTCGATTTCCTTGCGACAGCACCTCGGGCGCATACTCGAGCAAGATACCGACGCAGTGTCGATAACCTACCAGCCAGGTCTTTCCATGTTTCTTGCACTGCGCGAATTGCTCTTCGCGCGTTGCCGATTCGCGCTCATGGGCGTGGTCATCGGCCTCATTTCCGTTCTTGTTGTCATCCTCTCCGGCCTGTCCTCCGGCCTCGTCAACGACGGCGTCTCCGGCCTCAAGTCCCTGCCGGTCACCTCGTTCGCTTTCAACGCCGGCACCATGAAGGACAACGCCTTCTCCCGCTCCACCGTGGACGCCTAGCAGGTGGCCGCGTGGCAGGACACGCAGGGCGTCGCGGCGGCCGAACCCATGGGCGTCTCCATCGTCAACGGCACCACCCAGCGCGATCACCAGATCGACCTGACACTCTTCGGCGTTCAGCCCGGGGGCTTCCTGGTTCCCGCGTCGGACGCCGCGCTGAGCGATGCGGCGCCTGGCGACATCATCGTCTCCGAGACGGCCGCCCAGGACGGCGTGCAGCTGGGCGACACCATCACGCTCGAGCGCAGCGATGCGCAGCGATGCGCAGCGATGCGCAGCTGCGCGTGGCCGGCTTTACGCGCGATCAGGCCACCTTCGGCCACGTCGACGTGGCCTACCTGCCGCTGTCCACCTGGCGCTACCTGGCCGGCGGCGAGACGCAGGCCGGGGCCGTGACGCCCGAGCGCGTGAGTGGCGCTGGCTACGAGCTCGCCTCCGTCGTGGCCGTCAAGGCGGCCGACGGCGCCTCGCTTGATCTCGCCGCCGCCGATGAGGCGGCCTCCACCATGACCATGGAGAAGACGGCGGCGTTCAACGCCTCCCCGGGCTACCAGGCCGAGACGATGACCCTGAGCATGATCCAGGTCTTCCTCTACGCGATCTGCGCCCTCGTGGTTGGCGCGTTCTTCACGGTCTGGACCATCCAGCGCTCCAAGGAGCTCGCGGTGCTGCGCGCCATGGGCGCCTCGACCGGCTTCCTGCTGCGCGACGCGCTGGCCCAGGCCGTCATCGTCATGCTCGTCTTCACGGCGCTCGGCGTGGCCGTTGGACTGGGGCTCGGCGCCATCATGCCCGACGCCATGCCCTTCTCCCTCGAGCCGGGCCCGGTGGCCGCGGCGACGACCCTGACCGTCGTGCTCGGCCTCATCGGGGCCGCCGTCTCGGTCCTCCGCGTCACCCGCATCAGCCCCCTGCGCGCCCTGGGAGGTGCCCGATGACCACGCCAGCCCTGCTCCTCGAGAACGTCCAGCTCGCACTAGGTGACGGAGACGCCCGCGTCACGGCGCTGGAGAACGTGAACCTTCGCGTCAACACCGGCGAGTTCGTGGCCATCGTGGGGCCCTCCGGCTCCGGCAAGTCCTCGCTCTTGGCCGTCGCCGGCGCGCTCTCGGCACCGGACGCCGGTCGCGTTCGGATCGCCGGCCAGGACGTCACGCGGCTCTCCGCGTCCAAGGCGGCGCGTTTCCGCCGCGAGAACCTGGGCTTCGTGTTCCAGGCCGACAACCTGACCCCCTCGCTCACGAGCGCGGAGCAGCTCACGCTGGCCGGCAAGCTGGCCGGACGCCGCCGCATCCCGGTCGCCGAACTGCTCGCGGCCGTGGACATGAGCCACCGTGCGGGCCACCGCCCCGGGCAGCTCTCCGGCGGCGAGCGCCAGCGCGTGGGCATCGCCCGCGCCCTGGCCCTCTCCCCGCGCCTGCTGCTCGTGGACGAGCCGACCGCGGCACTCGATCGCGCGCGCTCGCACGACGTGGTGAAGCTCCTCGCCGAGCGCGCCGCCGCCGGCGAGACGGCCGTGGTCATGGTGACCCACGACCGCGAGGTGCTCGGCTACTGCGACCGCGTCCTCGAAATGGTGGATGGTCGCCTGAGCGAGGTGGAGCCGTCCGTCCGCTGAGCACCGCCGCCCGCCGCGTTTCCTCGCCCCGCCCCCATACCCAGGTGACGGGGCGGGGTCGTACGCTGGTCCAGCGCTCCGCGAGGGGCGCACCCGAGGCGGGCACCCGCCGTCGGGCATTTCTTGGAGCCGCCCGCCCACGGGTGGCTCCGGCGAAAGGCGAGGCTCATGGCACGCAAGGTCACGGCGGGGCTGTTCATGTCGGTGGACGGGGTCGCGGAGGCGCCGGACACCTTCCAGTTCGATTCCTTCGACGACGAGCTGGGCGCCGGGATGGGGGCCTTCATGTCCTCCACGACCGACGCGGTGCTGGGACGCATTGGCTACAACGAGTGGAGCGAGTACTTCCCGGGGGCGGGCGCCGGGGATCCGTTTGCCGGATTCATCAACTCGATCCGCAAGCACGTCGCCTCCACCACGCTGGAGGAGCCGCTCGCGTGGGACAACTCCACGCTCATCCGAGGCGACCTCGGCGAGTACCTGCGCGGCCTGAAGAACAACGGCGCCGAGGGCAACATCGCCGTCATGGGCGGCGTGGAGATCGTGCGCAGCGCGTTTGCCACGGGCGAGCTGGACGAGATCCAGCTCATGATCCACCCCGTGCTCTCCGGCCGCGGCCGCCGCCTCTTCCAGGACGGCGACCCGCTCACGCGGCTCACGCTCGTCGACTCCGTCATCACGTCCAAGGGCAACGCGCTGCTGACCTACACGCGCCGGGAGGACTGAGGCATGGAGCTTTCGGCACTTCCCTTCTCCGAATACGCCTTCCCTGGACCCCTCCGGGATCAGCTGACGGCGGCGGTGTACTCGGGGATCAAGACCACCACGTCCTCACTGCACGAGGCGTACGCAGTGTGGCAGGAGGAGTTGCCCGTCGCGGGGACCGTGCAGGGCGTGCTTGATTCCGAGGGTGTGCCGCGCTTCGCCACCGAGATCGTGAAGGTCGAGGTCAAGCGCATGGCCGAGGTCGACGATGCCTTTGCCATCGCCGAGGGCGAGGGCTTCGCCGGGGCGGCCGACTGGCGCGCGGCGCACGAGGCGTACTGGCTCTCGCCGGCCTGCGTCGAGGACCTCGGCTACACGCCTGCACTGGGCGATGACACGCTCGTGGTGTGCGAGACCGTGCGGGTCCTGAGCCCCGAGGAGCTGGCCGCGCGCTGAGCCGGTCGCCGCGCGCCGCTGAAGCAGCCGATCACGCCCTCAGCTCCCCAGCCTGCCCACCCCGGCGGCACGCCCCGTCGCCCCACGCCCCGCCGCCCCGCCCCATGACAGCGCCCCTCCGTCCCCCGGGATCGGAGTGGGTTCGGTACGCTTTTTGGCCGAAAAGCGTACCGAACCCACTCCGATTCGGGAGGTGGGGAGCCCCCCGGGCTCCTGTCCAGCCCAGCGACGCACGCCCGTCACAGACCAGGGCCACTCCGACGCGCCGCCCTAGACTCAACCTGACCGGGCGAGGGAGCCCTCCCCCGTATCCACCCGTATGGAGTTTGACCGTTCATGAGCCTCATCGTGCAGAAATTCGGCGGGTCCTCCGTGGCCGACGCCGAAGGCATCAACCGCGTCGCGCGCCGCGTCATCGAGACCAAGAACGCCGGCCATGACGTGGTCGTGGTGGTCTCCGCCATGGGCGACACCACCGACGACCTCCTTGACCTGGCCAACCAGGTGACCCCCGAGGGCCCCGCCCGTGAGATGGACATGCTCCTCTCCTCCGGCGAGCGCATCTCCATGGCCCTGCTGGCCATGGCGATCGACGCGCAGGGCGGCTCGGCCGTCTCCTTCACCGGTTCCCAGGCCGGCATGATCACCGACGCGCTGCACGGCCGCGCGCGGATCGTGGAGGTGTCCCCGGCGCGCGTGCGCCGCGCCATCGACCGCGGCATGGTCGCGATCGTCGCTGGCTTCCAGGGCATGTCCAAGGACTCCAACAACATCACCACCATGGGCCGCGGCGGCTCCGACACCACCGCGGTGGCCCTCGCAGCCGCGCTGGGAGCCGACGTCTGCGAGATCTACACCGACGTGGACGGCGTCTACTCCGCCGATCCGCGCGTGGTCCCCAGCGCCCGCAAGCTCGAGAAGGTCTCCTCCGAGGAGATGCTGGAGCTCGCGGCCAACGGCGCCAAGATCCTTCACCTGCGCTGCGTCGAGTACGCGCGCCGCTTCGGCGTGCCGCTGCACGTGCGCAGCTCCTTTAGCCACCACGAGGGGACCTGGATTGTGCCCAGCCCCGATGACAAGATCCACCTGCAGGAGGGTGAACCCTTGGAACAGCCCATCGTCGCCGGCGTTGCCCACGACCTCTCCGAGGCCAAGGTCACCATCATTGGCGTGCCGGATATCCCGGGCAAGGCGGCCGAGATCTTCGGCGTCATCGCCGGGGCCAACGCCAACATCGACATGATCGTGCAGAACGTCTCCACGGCCGGTTCCGGCCGCACGGACATCTCCTTCACCGTGCCGATCGCCGAGGGCCAGGCCGCCCTCGAGGCCCTGCGTTCGGCGCAGGGGAGCATCGGCTTCGCCGACATCGACTACAACGAGGAGATCGGCAAGCTCTCCCTGGTGGGCGCCGGCATGCGCTCCAACCCGGGCGTCTCGCACACCTTCTTCAAGGCGCTCTCCGACAACGGCGTGAACGTCGACATGATCTCCACCTCGGAGATCCGCATCTCGATCGTCACGCACGCCGACCGCCTGGCCAAGGCCGTCGAGGCCGTCCACACGGCCTTCGGCCTGGACTCCGCCGAGGCCGCCACGGTGTACGGCGGCACGGGTCGCTGACCCGCACCCTTCCCGCGTTTCCAACGCACGACGGCGCCGCCGCCCCTTCACGGGGCGGCGGCGCCTTTCGCGTTGGGCGGGTGAGGCGGCCCTCGGGTGAGGAGCCAACGCGAGGCGAGCACCCGCCGTCGGCGAAGGCGCCCCGGACGCCTGAGCCCGCCCGCGTCGTCGTACAGGGCTCACACATCCATGCCCAGGTGGCTCACAGACTTTTGCCAGCGCACAGTCAGGGCACAGCGGAACCCAGCGGCATCCACACGCGCGCTCCCTAGTTTTCTCGGGTAGACGGGCGGCATGGTGCCGTCCCTCGAAGGGATCCCTATGTTCTTCCGCTACCTGCGGCGCGAGCTCTCCGGCCGCCGCAAGCAGACCGCGATCATCGCCGTCGCCATGGCCCTCGCCATCGCCCTGGTGATCATCGTCAACTCCCTCTCCTCCGGCGTGAAGGGAGCCCAGGAGCAGGCACTCTCCTCCGTGTACGGTGTGGGCACCGACCTCACCGTCACGAGCGAACCGGCCGCTCCCACCGAGGGCGGCGGCGGCCGCCAGAACTTCGACTTCTCCGAAGACGACGGCACCACCGATTCGGATGGAACGCAGTCGCTCTCGCAGACCCGGCTCTCCACGAGCCGCGGCGCCGGCACCTTCGACGCCTCCGCGCTGAAGACCATCAGCGGCACCGAGGGCGTCGAGGCCGCCTCGGCCGTGCTCTCGCTGAACAACATCGAGTTCTCCGGCGAGATCCCGCAGCGCCCCGACACCAGCTCGGGCAGCACCGACTCCTCCGGCACGGCCCAGGGCCAGCAGCCCCCGAGCGGCGAGGGCGCCGCGGGCGGCCAGGCCGGCGGCCCCGGCGGCAACTTCGACGTCAACCAGATGACCGTCATGGGCGTGGACGAGAACGCCTCCACCGTTGGCCCGCTCTCCTCCGTTGAGGTGACCGACGGCCGCACGCTCGCCGCCTCCGATGCCGGCAAGTACAACGCCGTGGTCGACTCCTCGTACGCCACGAGCGAGGACATCGCCGTGGGCGACAAGGTCAACCTGGGCGGCAAGGACTTCACAGTGGTTGGCCTCGTGAAGGCCACGGGTTCCGAGGGCGAGACCGCCTCCAACGTCTTCATCCCGCTGGTCCTGGCGCAGACGCTCTCCGACTCGGAGGACACCATCTCCACGGTGTATGTGAAGGCCGCCTCCTCCAACGACATCTCCGCGCTCAAGACCTCCCTCACCGAGGCGCTGCCGGATCAGGAGATCAACTCGCAGGAGGACCTGGCCTCCACGGTGTCCGGCTCCCTCTCCACCGCCTCGAACCTGGTGTCCTCGCTGGGCACCTGGCTCTCCGTCGCCGTCCTCGGCGTGGCCTTCCTGCTCGCGATCCTCCTGACCATCTCCGGCGTCTCCCGCCGCACCCGCGAGTTCGGCACGCTCAAGGCCGTCGGCTGGCGCAACGGCTCCATCGTGAAGCAGGTGGCGGGCGAGTCGCTCGTGCAGGCGATCATCGGCGGCGTCATCGGCATCGCCGTCGGCCTCCTGGGCATCTGGATCATCAACATGGTGGGCCCGACCCTGACGGCCTCCGCCTCCACCGGCTCCGGCTTTGGCGGCGGCTTCGGCGGCGGCCAGGGTGGCCCCGGCGGCTCCGGTTCCGGCACGGGTGGCGAGGGCGGCATGCCCGGTGCCGCCTCGACCGCCACCTCGGCCTCCGACATCGTGCTCAACGCCCCGTTCACGCCGATGGTCATGGCCATCGCCGCCGGCATCGCCATCGTGGGCGGCCTTCTCGCGGGCCTGCTGGGCGGCTGGCGCGCCGCCCGTCTGCGCCCCGCCGAGGCCCTCCGCTCCGTGGCCTGAGCCACCCCCACCACATGCAAGGACAAGACATGACTGACACCTCCACGGTGGACCTCACCGAGCCGGCCGCGCAGCCCGCCGGCCCCATGTTCTCCCTCACCGACGTCAAGAAGACCTACCAGCAGAAGGGCCGCACCGTGCACGCCCTTGCCGGCGTCACCCTGGAGATCCCGCGCGGCCAGCTGGTCGCCATCCAGGGCAGCACCGGCGGCGGCAAGACCACGCTGTTGCAGATGCTCGGCGCGCTCGATCGCCCCACCTCCGGCACCGTGATGCTGGGCGGCCAGGAGATCTCCAAACTGGGCGACAGCAAGCTCGCCGACGTCCGCGCCCATCAGCTCGGCTTCGTCTTCCAGCACTACAACCTCATCCCCACCCTCTCCGCCCAGGAGAACGTGGAGATGGGCCTGGCCCCGCTCGGCCTCAAGCCGGAGGAGCGCAAGCAACGCGCCGCCGAGGCCCTCGCCTCCGTGGGCCTCGCCGATCGCGGGGATCACCTGCCCGGCGAGCTCTCCGGCGGTCAGCAGCAGCGCGTGTCCATCGCCCGCGCGCTGGCCAAGCGCCCGCAGGTGCTCCTGGCCGACGAGCCCACCGGCAACCTCGACGAGGCGACGCGCGACGACATCATGGGGCTCTTCGAGTCCCTGTGGCGCGAGGGGCTGACCATCGTGATGGTCACCCACGACTCCGCCGTCGCGCGGCGGGCGCAGCGCCGCCTGCACATCTCCGGGGGCAAGCTCACGGAGAAGTAGGCCATCCACAGCCCGGGCGGGGTGGGGAGCGAGGTGCGTCGCTCCCTACCCCGCCCTTTCCGTCCCTGTTGCCCCTCCCGGCGTCCCCGGCCCCGCCCCTCCCAGACCTTCGCCCCGTCCACCCGGCCCTCCCGGTCTCCCAGTGCCCGTCCCAGCCCTCCCGGCTCCCCACCCTCCAGGATCGGAGTGGGTTGTGTACGCTTTTCGGCCCAAAAACGTACACAACCCACTCCGATCCTGAGGGCTGGGGGCTCTCGACGATCTTGGGATGGAGGCGCTCGGAGCGCGCTCGTGCGGCCACACGGGCTGGCAAGATCGGGCGCATGAGCGAGAAGAACCCCGGCCTGAGCGCCGAAGAGAAGGCGGCCGCCAAGGCCCGCGCCGCCGAGCTGCGTGCCGAGGCCCGCGCCAAGAAAGCGGAAGACAAGCTCGCGGCGGAGGCCCAGGCGTACGACGACGCGCTGGCCGCCACCGAGGGACTCGATCGTGAGCTGCTGCTCACCTTGGGCGAGATCGTGGCGGAGGTGGCGCCGCAGCTGACCCGCAAGACGATGTATGGCATGCCGGCCTGGGCCCGCGACGGCAAGACCGTCTTCTTCTTCCAACCCGCCCTCAAGTTCAAGACCCGCTATCCCACCCTGGGTTTCGACGCGGCGGCGCCGCTGGACGACGGCGAGTTCTGGCCCACCTCCTTCGCCCTCACCGGCATGGGCCCCGCCACGCGCCGGCGCATCGTCGAGCTGGTGCGCCAGGCGGCGCAGCCGCTTCCCGCGTCGTGAGCGCGCGCGTTCGGCCGCCCGCGGTGGCATGATCTGCGTCATGAGCGAGAAAAACCCCGGCCTGAGCGCCGAAGAGAAGGCGGCCGCCAAGGCCCGCGCCGCCGAACTGCGGGCCGAGGCCAAGCGCGCCAAGGACGCCGACAAGGCGGCGGCGGAGGCGCAAGACAACCGCTCCGCCATCGAGTCGTTGGAGGGCAAGGACCGCGAACTCGCCGAGCGGATCGCGCAGATCGTGGCCGAGGTCGCCCCCGAGCTGGCGCCCAAGACCTGGTACGGCATGCCGACGTGGGCGCGCGACGGCAAGGCCGCCGTGTTCTTCAAGCCAGCCGCCAAGTTCAAGGCCCGCTACGCCACGCTCGGCTTCGAGCAAGGCGCGCTCCTCGACGACGGGAACATGTGGGCCACCGATCGCGCCCTCCTGGACATCGACGACAAGGTGGCGGCGGAGATCGCCGCCCTCGTGCGCAAGGCGGCCGGCCAGGCCGGCTGAACCACCCGCCGTCGCCCCCTGCCCGACGCCGCCCGCTCACCGTGAGCGGGCGGCGTCGCGCATTTTCTCGGGTCCCCCCACACGCCCCGGGGGCGCGGGCCGGGCGCTGAACGGGGCACGATATGCGCTGTGGTCAGACCCCAGGCTAGGGTTGGCATGTGGGCCCAACGGCAGACGCCGAGCCCACCGCGTCAACGGCGACGCGCCGCCCCCTCCATGACGCCCCGGGCGGACACGAATCACGGACATCAACAGGAGCAACGATGACCACCCCTGCCACCGCAGGAACCCGTGTCGAAAAGGATTCTCTGGGCAGCCGCGAGGTGCCCAATGACGTGTTGTGGGGCATCAGCACCCTGCGCGCCGTGGAGAACTTCCCCATTACCGGCCGCCCCATCGGCGGCGTCCGCTCGCTCGTGTGGGCGCTGGGCGCGATCAAGCTGGCCGCGGCCCGCGCCAACAATCAGCTCGGCGAGCTGGACGACGAGCGCGCCGGCGCGATCGAGGCGGCCTCGATCGAGGTCATGGACGGCAAGTGGGACGATCAGTTCCCCATCGACCGCGTGCAGGGCGGCGCCGGCACGTCCACCAACATGAACGCCAACGAGGTCATCGCCCACCGCGCGGCGCAGATCCTGGGCCAGCCCATGGGCTACGTCGACCCCATCGACCACGTGAACCGCGCGCAGTCCACCAACGATGTGTACCCCTCGGCCCTCAAGCTGGCGCTGTACAAGTCGATGGAACCGCTGCTGACCGCGCATGTGTCGCTGCAACGGGCCTTCCGCGCCAAGGCGCAGGACTTCGCCCACATCACCAAGATCGGCCGCACGCAGCTGCAGGACGCCGTGCCGATGACCCTGGGTCAGGAGTTCGGCGCGTTTGCCGACACGCTCTCCGAGGACTCGCTCCTGTTGGAGACGCTGTCCCCGAACCTGCTGGAGCTCAACCTGGGTGCCACGGCGATCGGTACGGGCATCACGGCGCTGCCGGAGTACCGCCCGCTGGTCCTGAAGGCCCTCGCCGACATCACCGGTATCCACATCATCGGCGCCGCCAACCTCATCGAGGCCACCAGCGACACCGGCGTGTTCGTGCTGATCTCCGGCGCCCTGAAGCGCGCTGCGATCAAGCTCTCCAAGATCTGCAACGACCTGCGTCTGCTCTCCTCGGGCCCGCAGGCCGGCTTCTGCGAGATCAACCTGCCCGCCGTCCAGGCCGGTTCCTCCATCATGCCGGGCAAGGTCAACCCGGTGATCCCCGAGGTCGTCAACCAGGTGGCCTTCCGCATCGTCGGCGCCGACAACACCGTGGCCTTCGCCGTGGAGGCCGGCCAGCTGCAGCTCAACGCGTTTGAGCCCGTCATGGCCGACGTCCTCTTCGACGCCGTCGAGTCGCTGCAGAACGCGTGCTCCACCCTGGAGAACAAGTGCGTCGTGGGCATCACCGCCAACGAGGAGGTGCTGGCGCGCCGCGTGGCCGAGTCGGTCTCCGTGGTCACGGCCCTCTCCCCGCTCATCGGCTACGCCAAGTCCGCCGAGCTCATGCACCGCGCGCTGGATGAGAAGCGCGGCCTGCTGGAGCTCGCCCTCGAGGAGGGCGTGCTGGACGCCGAGACGATCAAGCAGGCCCTCGCAGACGCGACCGGCCACACGGTGGCCGGCGAGTAGTCGCCGGCACGCACGCGCGCTGAGACGGCGCGATCGCTTCAGAACGGCCGGAAGGTTGCGGCCGTTTTGAATCGATCGCGCCGTTGCGCGTTGTCAAGGGCAAAGCTGCCCGACGGCGCGGGGCCGGGTCCGCGGGCGAGCCGCGCCCAACGCGGGACCACGGCGGGCCCGCGGCGATGCACCGCGCCCGCGCGCCGCGCTTAGGAGACGCGCGCGAAGCCGGTGCCGTCCGCGTCGGTCATGAACGAGGCGTTCCCGTCCTCGCCGCTCAGGTGGATCCGCACCTCGACCGGACCAACCCGATCACCTAAGCTCTCGCTCTCGATGTTTTCGTCGACGGAGCGCTGCACGATCGCGAAGGCGCTCGCCACGGGTAGGCCGGACTCTCGCGCCGCCCGCTCGACGTTGGCCAGGATCTTCGTCCAGGCCACCGAGGTCAGCTCGAACTGCTCGCCGGGGACCGCCGGCTGGATGGCGGCCTACCCGCGACGTTGCGCGGTGCCCCGCTCGTAGAACCAGTCGTCGGTGGCCACGTGCCCTTGCACGAGCGGCACGTCCGCATCGATGCGGTCGACGCGCACCATCACCTCGCTCGCCACGGTGGTCCCGCTGGCCGCGGCAAGCGCCTGGAGGGCGTCGCGCGTGTACGGCTCGCGAAACAGGTTGGCGTGGAGCCCCTGCCCGGCCGTGAGCGACTCGATGCTCTGGCACAGCGCCGTGCGGTAGGGATAGACCACGGCCGTGGCGGCTACGACAAAGACCACCAGGCTGAGCAGCGCCCGGACAAGCCGGCGCCTGCCCTGGGAGGCACCGACCACGGGCGCCGCAACGTTCCGTCCGCCTGCGGCACCCCGCGTCGCGTCGGCACGAGGTCGCCGAGCTCGTGGGCGTCCGGCACCCGTACCCGGTCCCAGGGTGGCTGGGACGGATCGTCGTCAAGGAAACCCAGCTCAGCGCCGTCGGGCGTGAAGAGGACGACGACGTGATGCGAGCCGGGCGCATAGCGCCCGGCCAAGCGCACGGGGACCAGGGGCCGGGCGGTCGTGCGAAACGGCGCGCGGCGGCGGGGCATCACGGAGAGCTGCAGCTCGAGGAGCGCGCGGCCGTTGATCTCGGTGTCGCTCCCCTCGCGGGCGTCCACGCGGGCGAGGCCCAGGCGATCGTTGGCACGGGCGGCGGCCACGACCTCCTCCGCGGGCCCGTCGAGCCCGTTGGCGCCCCTGGACCTCGTGATGCCCGTCAGGATGATGCTCAAGCAAGCCACGGCCAGGCCGACGGGCAGGGCCCAGAGCGCGGCACCGGATGGACCGACGAGCGTGGCCACGCCGCATCCGGCCAGCAGCCCCAGTGCGGCGAAGAAGCTGATGCGCAGCACGACTCCCCTTTTCGGGCCCCGGGCGGGGCGTCCCCGCTCACATGGGATCATGAAGGCATGCCCTCCGCCACCCTCACCCTGCTCACACCCGAGCGGTGGCGCGCCGCCGAGGCCGCCCACGTGGAGCGCATGGCGCCGTACACCGCCCCCTTCCGCGAGCGCCGCAGCACTGCGAAGCCGCACCCCGTTCACGACTTCCTCTTCACCTACTACTCGCTCACGCCCGGCCAGCTGGAGCGCTGGCACCCGGGCGCCGGCACTGTGTTGCTCGGTGTTGAGGCGGTGGCCGAGCGCGGCGGTTGGAAGCACTACCGGGTCATCGAGGACGCCGACGGCGCCGGGACGCCCGGCGTGTGCGCCGATGTGGGGGTCTTCGGGCGCGACCGGGCCGCCATGGTGAGCTTTGCCGGGGCCATCCTCGTGGGCACGGCCACGCGCCCGGCCAACTTCGCGTGCTTCGGGCTGCACGAGTGGGCCATGGCCTACCGCTCCGATGTCCACGGCGTGCGCCACGCGTACCTGCCGCTGCGGCTCGGCGCGGCGGGGACGGATGATGTGGTGGAGGCGCACCAGATCCGCTGTACACACTTCGACGCCTTCCGCTTCTACTCCCCCGAGGCCGTGCCGCTGAACCAGCTGCAGCCCACGCGCGAAACGCAACGGGACCTCGAGCAGCCGGGCTGCCTGCACGCCAACATGGACCTCTACAAGTGGGCGTACAAGCTCCTGCCAGCGGTGAGCTCCGAACTCGTCGCCGATTGCTTCGAGCTCTCCTGGCGGGTGCGAGCCATGGACATGCAGGCCTCGCCGTACGACCTCGCCGACTGGGGCTACGAGCCCATCCGCATCGAGGAGCCGGAGGGCAAGGCCGCGTACGTCGTCGCGCAGCGCGGATTCGCCGAGGAGGCCTCCGTCCTGCGCGCGCGGCTCCTCGATGAGCTGCGCGCCGCGGGGTTGCTCGCCTAAGAGCGGTTTTGCCTCCCACACTTCGGTTTTGCCTGCCTCATCTGGGGTTCACACCGGCCCCGGCGGGGTGCAGATCCGACAAGCGGGAGGCGGGGTCGATCCCTCAACCGGTTTCTCACGGTGCACCGGACTTTTCACGGTCATCATCGCCGTGAGAAAACGCGACGGCCGTGAGAAAGCGCCTCCCCGTCCGGTCAACGGCGTTCAGGCTTCGGTGGCAGACTGGAAGGCATGCGTTTCGCCGTGCCCCGCCCCGCCCGCCCCGCTTCCTCCATCCGCGTGGCGAGGACCCACGTCGCCGCCATCGTGGGCGCGACCGCGGCATTGCTGGTCGGTCTGTCCGCCTGCTCCGAACCGGCCTCGGATGCTCCCGCGCAGGCCGTCACCTACAAGATCGTGGCCACGGGCGAGAACCTGAGCCAGATCAGCGCCGTGGCCTACTACACCGCGCCGCAGCCCGGGAAGAGCAGCGTGCGCGCCAACGCCGGAACCGTCCCGCTCACCCCCGTGGAGGGCAAGGACTCGGCGCTCTGGCAGACGGAAACCACGGTGACCCAGGGCGCCCGGCTCGAGGTCACCGGCGCCCCGGCCAGCTCCAAGACCTCGCTCTCCTGCGTGGTCCTCGTGGATGGCAACGAGGCGCTCAGTGCCACGGCCGAGCCCGGCCAGCCCGTGACGTGCAGCAACCAGAAGCAATCGAACTAGCGCTCGCGCCCCGCAACCGGCCGGCGCAAGCCGGCCGCTCGCCGTCGTGCATCAATCTCTAATTTTACGCCACGTGCCTTATTTTTTCGCCGAGGGCGTGAAATGGCCGACACGAAACACCGGCGATACCCCCACCTGGAAGAATGGACCAAAGGGTAGAAGGGGTCGATAACTGATGGAATTCATGGTCCTCCTGATCGCGCTGCTGTTCGGCACGGTCCTCATGGTGGGAGTGGGTGAGCGCCTGCGCCTGCCGTATCCGGTGCTGATGCTGCTCTTCTCCGCCGCGCTGGCGCTGGTTCCCGGGCTGCCCGAGATCCACATCGAACCCGAACTGATCCTCCCGATCTTCCTTCCCCCCTTGCTCTTCGCGGCGGCGCAGCGTTCCAGCTGGTCGGTCTTCCGCGTGCGATGGAAGTCGCTCATCCTGTTGGCCGTGGCCCTCGTGGCCGTGACGGCCTTTGCCGTGGCCGGCATCGCGAACTGGATCGTCCCCACCCTGACCTTCACCGGCGCCCTGGCGCTCGGCGCGCTCGTGGCCCCGCCGGATCCGGTGGCCGTGGAATCCGTGGCGGGCAAGGTCTCCATGCCGCGACGCCTGCTCGCGCTGCTGCAGACCGAGGGCCTCTTCAACGACGCCATCGCGATCGTCATCTACACCGTGGCGGTGCAGGCGACCGTTAGTGGCACGGGCGTCGACGCCTGGCTCGTGCTGCAGTTCATCATGAGCGCCGCGATCGCCGTGGTCCTCGGCTTTGTCGTCGCGTGGATCGTGGGTTGGCTCAACCGCTTCGTGCCGAACATGGTGGCCCGCTCCGCCGTCACGATCGTGGCGCCGTACGCCGTCTACATCCTGGCCGAGGAGGTGCACGCCTCCGGCGTCGTCGCCGTGGTCGTGACCGCCCTGGAAATGGGCCGCCGCGCCCGCGCCCAGGACTCGCAGGAACGCCTCACGCGCCAGTCCTTCTGGGCCGTGGTGGAGCTGCTCACCACGGGCGCCGCCTTTGGCCTGGTCGGCATGGAGATGCGCTACGTCCTGCAGGACGAGGGCCGCGACATCCTGCGCTTCATCCCCGGCGTCATCGCCGTCTGCGTCACCGTGGTGCTGGTGCGCTTCGCCTGGTTCTGGCTCATCTACAAGTTCGTCGGCACGGAGTCCAAGGCCCGCACGCCCGGCTCGCTCAAGGACGTGCTGGTGTTGACCTGGTGCGGCATGCGCGGCCTGGCCACGCTAGCCCTGGCGCTCGCGCTCCCGCTCACCACCGACGCGGGGGACGCGTTCCCCGACCGCAACTTCATCGTCACCGCCGCGGCCGGCGTGCTGCTCGTGACGCTGGTGCTGCCCGGCCTCACGCTGCCGAGCCTCATGAAGGCGCTCAGGCTCTCCGTGCACGACGCCGAGGAGGCGCGTCAGGAGCGCCAGCTCGCCCGCCGCGCCGAGCGCGTCGCGATCGAGACGATCCGCAACTCCGACGCCGCCGCCAAGCTCCCGGAGAAGCGCCGCGCCGCCCTGGAGCGCCGCCTCTCCTCGCTGCACTCGATCCTCGAGGCCGACTACTCCGATGACCCGGAGAAGATGCTCAAGATCAAGGCCGTGCTGGAGGCCATGGACGCCGTGCAGCACGAGGCGATGGACGCCGCCCGCCGCGAGGTCTTGGCCGCGCGCAAGCAGAAGGGCATGGATCCCGAGGCCGTTGACCGGGTGCTGCGGCGCCTCGACCTGCGCACCGTGACGCTGGACCGCTAGCGCCCGGCTGGGTCGCCCCGCTTCGCCTCCCCGCCCCGCACGTGGGGTGCGACATGCCGTGAAGAGCGGCCGCTTCACGATATGTCGAACTCCACGCGTTCGGGGGGTGATGAGAGTGGCCTGAGCTGAGGACGGCGCTCGGCGGGGTGCGCACAGCGTGCGGGCATGCGCGGGTGGTCCGCCGGGTTCTCGCGCTAGCGCCGGTTGCGCGGGTGCTGCTTCGCGACGCGCTCGTTGCCCCGCCGATAGTTTCCCGTCAGTCGCGACATGAGCTCTTGCGGCTCCCCGCGTTCGACCTCCTCGAGGAACGCCGCGGCCCGGCGCCCGCGCAGCACCGTGGCCGGCTTGCCGTGGTGCGTGATCACGACGTCCTCGCCCCGCACGCGAAACTCGAAGCCGCCCGGAGTCCCCATGGGGCGAGTCTCACAGGGCCGACCGCATGGCGCCAGCCCTGCCCCGCCGGCATGCGCGAGTGCCGCGTGCCGATCGGTGCGGTTCCCGAGTGCGCTGTGTCGAGCGAACGCGCTCTGGGACGACACGCGGCACTCGCGAACCAGAGGAGAGCGCACAACGCACTCGGGCGTTCCCCGGCAGCACCGCGTAGCAATCCTCGACGGGGTAGGGATCGGGAAACTCGGGGGCGAGCCGATACTCCACGGTGACCAGCACGGCGTCGTGCCGTTGGATGGCCGGGATCAAGCCGTCAACGTCCACCATGCGATCACCGGCGATCATGCCGCCGCCGTGCGTGTGGAAGATGCCGGGGCCAAGGCCCGTGTGATCGGCACGGGCGATGACCGACACCTCGATCTCATCGCCCAGGTGGCCGGGGATGGCCACGTCGCGCCACGTCAGGCCGGCCGCGGCGAGCGCCTCGGCGTCCAGGTCGAGCGGGGTCCCGCCGGAGCGCAGGGCCGGGATGGATTCGCGGGTGATGGGGCCGAGCGCCGCTTGCATGGGCGCGAGGACGGCCTCGCACTCCACGTCGAACGCTGGTCGGTTCAGGATCTGCACCATGCTCACTCCTTGGTCCGGGTCGCCGTGCGCGGCCATGCCTCGATCCTTCGCCGCGCGGCGCGCCGGCGGCACCGCCGTTCGCGGCGCGTTCGTGGGCACCCACCCGCCAGGTGCGCGCCGGGCGCGAGCGCTCGCAAGTGCCGCCTGTCGTTTGCTTCGTTTCCCGAGTGCGCGGTGTCGCGCCATCGCGCCCTGGGACGACACACGGCACTCGCGAAACGGCGGAGGGCGCAACGCACTCGCGAGTTCACCGCCCGACGTCGTGTGGGCGCCTCAGCGTGGGCCCCCTTCGGTACCCTTCGAGACGTGAGCCACTCCCCCGCCGTCGAGCTTTCAGCCGCCCAGGCCCGCCGCATCGCCCTGGCCGCCCAGGGCTTCGGCGGCGGCACGCCCAAGCTGCGCCAGCGCCGCCCGTTCGACCCGGCGCTGGAGGCGCTGCACGTGCTGCAGATCGACTCCGTCAACGTCTTCAGCCGCAGCCACTACATGCCGGTGCACTCGCGCCACGGCGTCTACGAGCACGCCGCCCTGGACAAGGAACTCTGGGACAGCGGGCGCTACACGGAGTACTGGGCGCACGAGGCGGCGCTGCTTCCCGTGGAGGACCGCCCCCTCTTCGCCCCGCGCATGGCCCGCTTCCGCGAGCGCTACGCCGGGCTAGCCGAGGAGCTCGCCCCGGCCGCGGCGCGCATCAAGGAACGCCTGCGCGATGAGGGCCCGCAGACCGCCAACTCCCTCGAACACGAGCCACGCACCGGCCGCGGCACGTGGTGGGACTGGAGCGAGACGAAGCGCGCCGTGGAGATGCTCTTCGCCACGGGCGAGGTGGCGGTCGCCGGCCGCCAGGGCTTCCAGCGCGTCTACGGCCTGGCCGAGGACGTCCTCCCCACCGAGGCGCTCGGCGAGGTGGACGAGGACACCGCCAAGCTCACGCTGCTCGAGCGCGCCGCACGCAGCCTCGGCGTGGGGACCCTCGCCGACCTCGCCGACTACCACCGCTTCAAGCCGAGCACGCTCAAGGAGCACGTGGCACAACTGCAACAGGAGGGCACCCTCGTCCCGGTCGCCGTGCAGGGCTGGAGCACGCGCGGTGGCAAGCCCGAGCCGGCCTGGATGCACCGCGATGCCAAGCTCCCCACACGCCTGGCGCCGGACGCGCTGCTCACGCCCTTCGATCCGCTCGTCTGGTTCCGCCCGCGCGCCGAGCGGCTGTGGGACTACCACTACCGCATCGAGATCTACACGCCCGCCCCCAAACGCGTCTTCGGCTACTACTGCCTGCCGCTCCTCGTGGGTGGGCGCATGGCCGGGCGCGTCGACCTAAAGGCCGATCGTGCCGCAGGCGCACTGCTGGTGCAGGCGGCCTGGCAGGAGCCCTCGGCCCCCAGCCACACGCCCGACGTCGCGGCGGGGCTTCTGCGTCAGGCCGCCGTTTGGCAGGGCCTCACCGAGATCCGCGTGAGCGGACGCGGCAACCTGCCGCTGACGCTCTAGCCCCCCACGACCCGATGCCCGTCCCCCGCTCCCCACGTTTCCTTCACTTCCACTGAATTCCCCGCGTGGATCTGAAGGAATCGTGGGGAGCCGCCCGGAGCGTGGGGCATCCATGTGCGCTCGCCCACGAGGGGTGCCCGCCGTTCGGGTACACGCCCGCAGGCAAATAGAATGGGCGGTATGAGCGCGAGCCCTGCCCCCGAGCGCGACCCCCACGCCGGCAACGAACCCGACCACGCGGCGTCGGGCGCCGAGGCCACCCCGCCCGAACGCGAATCGCTCACGCAGCTGCTCGGCGGCGGCAAAGCGGCGCTCGAGGCCTCCGTCCCGCCCATCGCCTTTGTGCTCGGCTGGATGCTGAGCAACCACAGCCTCTGGTGGGCCTGCGGCGCGGCCGTGGCCGGCGCGGTGATCGTGGCGATCATCGGCTTCGCCCGCGGCGACAAGCCGCGCGCCGTGGTGATGGGCCTGCTGCTCGTGGTGGTCTCGGCGCTGATCGCCGGCCGCACGGGCAACGCCGCCGACTTCTTCCTGCTGCGCCTGCTCTCCAACGCGGCGAGCGCGCTCGCGTGGGCCGCGGCCAACGTCATCCGCTGGCCGCTGCTGGGCGTGGTGCTCGGCACGATCATCGGCACCAAGACCACGTGGCGCAAGGACCCGGTCCTGCTGCGCGCCTACACGCGCGCCTCGTGGGTGTGGGTGGGCCAGTACGTCGTGCGCATCGTGGTCTTCGGCGCGCTCTACCTGGCCGGCGCCACCACGGCGCTGGGCATCGCGCAGGCGGCCCTCACGTACCCGCTCATCCTCGTGTGCCTCGCAGTCTCGGGCTGGGTGCTGTTCAAGAACATCCCGGCCGGCCACCCCGGCGTGCGGCACCCGCAGCTGCCGGCGGCCTGAGCCGCCCGGCCCAGTGCCCTTCCAGGCCGTTCCAGGCCTCGCCGCACGGCGCTGATACCGTGACGGGCATGAGCGAGCAGCACCAACGGGGCACCATCGTCACCCTCGGCGGCGGGGGCTTCCTCATGTCGCCAGACGGCCGTTCCCGCATCGACGATCTGATCCTCAGCCTGAGCGGCGCCGAGCGCCCCAAGGCCTGTTTCGTCCCCACCGCGAGCGGCGACGCCGCCAGCGCCTGCGAACGCTTCGAAGCCGCCTTCCCGCCCGAGCGCGCCGAGACGAGCGTCCTGAGCCTCTTCAACATGAGCCCGTACGGCTACCGCGACGCCTCCATGCTGCTGGAACAGGACGTGATCTACGTGGGCGGCGGCTCCACGGCCAATCTGCTCACGCTCTGGCGCGCGCACGGGGTCGTGGAACGGCTCGAAGAGGCCGCCTCGCACGGCACGGTGCTGGCCGGCATCAGCGCTGGCATGAACTGCTGGTTCGAGGCCAGCTCCACCGATTCATTCGGCCCACTCGCGCCCCTGACGGACGGCCTCGGTTTCCTGCCCGGCGGCGCATGCCCGCATTACCTGGGCGAACCGGGTCGGCGCGAGGCGCTCCTCGAATGGGTCGGGGAGGGCAGGCTTCCGAGCACCCTCGCGCTAGACGACGGCGTGGCCGCCGTGTGGGTCAACGGTCGCCTCGAGCGGGTGGTCTCCGAGGTGCCCGACGGCGTGGCCGCCCGGATCACGCGCACGGCAGACGGCGCGCGTGAGGAACGGCTCGAGGTCCTGGAGCTCGGCGGCGTCTAGGCCGCACCCAGCTGCCCATCCACGTAGAACCAGCGCCCACCCTCGCGGGCGAAGGAACTGCGCTCGTGCTGGCGTCCGCGCCCGTCCTCGTCCTGGAACACGGCGGTGAACTCCACCACGCCGGACCGATCCGCCGGGCCTCCGGCCACCGTGTCCTGGATCAGCAGCCGCTTCCACCGCGTCCCTGGATCAAGGTCGAGCTCGGCGGGACGGGTGCTGGGGTGCCACGTCGCCAACAGGTACGCGGCATCGAGGACGGCGAACGCCGTGAAGCGGCTGCGCATGAGCGCCTCCGCCGTGGGCGCCCCCTCGGCCCGCACGGCCTCGCCCACCCGCGGGTCGCTCGCTCGCATCGACATGAGGGCCGGCCGGCCGCCCCGGGCGGAGGCGAGGTAGCGGGCGCAACAGGCCGCGCCCTCGGCGCCGCTGCCGCAGGGGCACGGGGCCTGGGTCCAGTCGCCGCTCACGCTGGGGAGGCCTCGGGGTCGCTTTCGGCGGATCCACCGGATCCCGCGGCGGCAGGAGACTCGTGCTCCTCCGCGTCGGCGGCGGCGTCGGCGGCCTCTGCCGCACCGGCCGACGCGAACGGCCCGGGGGCCACCTCGCTCGCCGCATTCACGGCGGCAACGGGCGGCTGGGGAGGAGCCGCCTCGGCGGCCTCGGCCGCGGAGGCGGTCAGCGCGTCGTCGTGCGGGTGGGCCACCGCCCCCGCCTGGGCCACGAGCCGGTCCCGGCGGTACCGCGCAACGAGCCAGGCGACGCCGCTGGCGGCCCCCGCCCCGAGCGTCATCAAGAACCACGCGGGTGGGCGCCCGGAACGGCGTGACGAATCCTTGGAGGCCATGCACCCAGCGTAGTGCTCGCCCACCCCACAACGCGGGGGGACGCCACGAAATCTCCGCTTCACGCGTTCGAAACCGACGCGGACCCCCGCAAACCGCGCCCGGCCTGGCATGCGGGCCTGTGGTCTGAACCGTCCGGACGGTCTCGTCACGAAACGATCCGGAAACACGGCGTGCATCTACCGTGAAGGCTCAACCTCGACCCATGACCTAGAGGAGAACATCAGTGGAAAGCCAGCTTGAGAACATCTATGCGGACGTGCTGCGCCGCAACCCCGGCGAGCCGGAGTTCCACCAGGCCGTCACCGAGGTCTTCGAGTCGCTCGGCCCCGTGATGGCCCGCCGCCCCGAGTACGTCGAGGCCGGCGTGCTGGAGCGCCTGTGCGAGCCCGAGCGCCAGATCATCTTCCGTGTGCCGTGGGTGGACGATGCCGGCCGCGTGCAGATCAACCGCGGCTTCCGCGTGCAGTACAACTCGGCCCTCGGCCCGTACAAGGGCGGCCTGCGCTTCCACCCCTCCGTGAACATCGGCATCATCAAGTTCCTCGGCTTCGAGCAGATCTTCAAGAACTCCCTGACCGGCATGCCCATCGGCGGCGGCAAGGGCGGCTCCGACTTCGACCCGCACGGCAAGTCCGACGCCGAGGTCATGCGCTTCTGCCAGTCCTTCATGACCGAGCTGGCCAACCACATCGGTGAGTACACCGACGTCCCGGCCGGCGACATCGGCGTGGGCGGCCGCGAGATCGGCTACCTGTTCGGCCAGTACCGCCGCGTCACCAACTCCTACGAGTCCGGCGTCCTCACGGGCAAGGGCCTCACCTGGGGCGGTTCACGCGCCCGCACCGAGGCCACGGGCTACGGCGCGGTCATCTTCGCCAACGAGATGCTCAAGACCAAGGGCAAGTCCTTCGACGGCGCCAAGGTCACCGTGTCCGGCTCCGGCAACGTGGCGATCTACGCCGTGGAGAAGGCCCAGCAGCTCGGCGCCACCGTCCAGGCGTTCTCGGATTCCTCCGGCTACATCGTGGACGAGGCCGGCGTTGACCTGGCCCTGCTGCGTGAGATCAAGGAGGTGCAGCGCGGCCGCGTCTCCGACTACGCCGCCCAGCGCCCCAGCGCCCGCGTCGTCACGGGCGGTTCCATCTGGGACCTGCCCACCGACATCGCCCTGCCCTGCGCCACGCAGAACGAGCTCTCCGGCGCCGACGCCGCGACGCTCATCAAGAACGGCGTGTGGGCCGTGTCCGAGGGCGCCAACATGCCCTCGACCCCGGAGGCCGTCTCCGCGTTCCGCCAGGCCGGCGTGCTCTTCGGCCCCGGCAAGGCCGCCAACGCCGGCGGCGTGGCCACCTCCGCCCTGGAGATGCAGCAGAACGCCTCGCGCGACTCCTGGAGCTTCGACCACACGGTCACCCGCCTGACCGACATCATGGTCGGCATCCACGAGACCTGCCTCGCGGCCGCGGACACCTACGGCAAGCCCGGCGACTACGTCTTCGGCGCCAACGTGGCCGGCTTCACCAAGGTCGCCGACGCGATGATCGCCCAGGGGATCATCTGATCTAGCGCTCCCTTTTCACAGCCCGACGCCGGGTGGTTCCGTTTCACACGAAACGGAACCACCCGGCGTCGGGCTTGTGCTTTTCCCCGCGGCTTGCGGCTCAGCGCAGGCGCACTCGGCCGCGCACTTCATCGAGGTTCCTGGCTCCCATGAGCTGCAGAGTGCGGCGGGCGTCCGCCTCGAAGAGGCCGAGCATCTTGTCCACGCCTGCCTCGCCGGCGGCCATGAGGCCGTAGAGGTAGGCGCGCCCCACCATGACGGCGGTGGCGCCGAGGCCCACGGCGGCGATCATCTGGGTGCCCGTGAGGATGCCGGAGTCGATGATGATCTCGGCCTGGCCGCGCAGCTCCTCCGCCACGCCGGGGAGCAGCTCGAGGGGCGCAGGGGCGAACTCCAGCTGGCGCCCGCCGTGGCTGGAGAGCACCACGGCGTCGGCACCGGCGTCAACAACCGTCCGGGCATCGGCCACGCTCTGGATGCCCTTGAGCACGAGCTTGCCGTGCCAGCGTTCGCGCAGCCAGGCCAGCTCCGCGAAGCTCAAACCGGGGTCGTAGAGGGTACCGACCGGGCGCGTGCGCGGGCCGGTGAGCGGGCGCAGCGACTCGAAGGCGAGCGGCTCGGTGGTGGCCAGGTTGAACCACCACCGCGGGTGCGCGGCCATGTCCAGAAAGGTCTTGGGCGTGAGGCGCGGCGGGATGCTCATGCCGTGGCGCGAGGCGTCGCGGCGGTGACCAACGGCCGGGGTGTCGACGCCCAGCACGAGGGCGTTCCAGCCGGCCGCGGCGGCCCGGTCCACGAGCTCGGCCGCGGCGTCGCGGTCCTTGCGGATGGTGAGCTGGAACCAGAGGTCCGCCTGCGGCGCAGCCTGCGTCAGGTACTCGATGCTGGTGGTGCCCATCGTGGATAGCGAGTACGGCACGCCCGCGCGCTGGGCGGCACGCGCCACCGCCGGTTCGCCGTGGTGCTCCATGAGGCGGTTGAACGCGGTGGGCGCGAGGATGAGCGGCAGCTTGGCGTCCCGGCCCAGGATGGTCGTGGAGAGGTCGACGTCCTCCACGTTGTGCAGCACACGGGGGTCAAACTCGGCGCGGTCAAACGCGTCCCGGGCGCGGCGCAGGCTCACGTGCCCCTCGGCCGCGCCGTGCACGTACTCGAAGACGGCGGCCGGGACGCGGTGCTTGGCGATCGAGGCCAGATCCTCGACTGTCTCGACGCCGGCCAGCCGGCGCTCCACGACGGTCTTGGCCGCGGGCCTGAAGCGCAGGGCGCTGCGCAGCTGCCTGACGCTGGGCAGCCGGCGGCGCTGGGGGTCGAAGGGCACGGCGGGGGCGACCTGCGGGCCGTGCGCGTCCGGGACGGACGGCGCTGGCCATTCCGCTTCCTGTTCCGGGGACACGGCGACGACCTGCGGGCCGGCGTGATCGTGCGGGGTGAGGATGCTCATCCGTGCGCTCTTCTTGTCGTGGGGCTGTCGACGGCTGTTCGCCGTGATCAAGGTATCCATGGATACCGCACGCTGCGTGGAAAGTAACCCCGATGTTGTTCAGACGTTGCTCCCTCGTGATCCGTTGGGCCCGGCCTCTCCCCACGCGGGGCACGAGAATCTACGATCGCCGCATGATCCTCGCCGAACGACTCGAGCCGGTCGCCACGACCCCGCCCATCAACTACCTCGCCGTGGTGCTGGCGACCATCGCCGCCATGGCGATCGGCTTTGTCTACTACCACCCCAAGGTCATGGGCACGCGCTGGGCCGCCGCGATCGGGCACACCGAGGAGTCCATGGCCAAGGGCCCCAAGCCGTGGGTCTACCCCCTGCTCATCCTCTGCGCGTTCGTCACGGCGTGGGTGCTGGCCGGCGCCGGCGTGCTCTCCCTGTACTTCTACGGCGGCTCCTTCTTCTGGAACGTGCTGCTGACCGCCTGGATCCTCTTTGTCGGTTTCACTGCCGCCCGCGTGGTGGTGCACGACGCCTTCGACCCTCGCGGCTTCAAGGTCACCGTGCACACGCTGCTCAACGAGTTCATCATCGTCACCGTCATGGCGCTCATCATTGGACTCTGGGCACCGGCCGGGCTCGAGTCGTACGGCAGTCTTGTGCTGGAGGTCGGCAAGCCCTAGCGCCGTTCTCCCTCTCCCCCGCGTCTCACGTTGGCGGGCCCGTCCGCAGTCAGCCGTCTACTCGCTCCGCCGTGGGGCGGCGCCGGCCCTGGGTTGCTTCAGCGCCCGGCCCAGGCCTCCCAGAGCTTGGCGTAGCTCCCCCGGAGGGCAAGGAGCTCGTCGTGGGTGCCCTGCTCCACGATCCGCCCCTGCTCCATCACCGCGATGCGGTCGGCGTCACGGGCCTGTGAGAGCCGGTGGGCCACGACCAGCGCCCCGCGTCCGCGCACGGCCTCCTCCGCCGCCCGGTCGAGGGCGCGGGCACCGGCCGAGCCGGCCTCGGCGGTCGCCTCGTCCAAGACAACAAAGGCCGGGTCGATGAGCATGACTCGGGCCAGTGCCAGCTGCTGTTCCTGCACGGCGCTGAGCCCCCTGCCGCCCTCACCCACCGTCGTCTCGAGGCCCTCCGGGAGCTCCGCCACCCACGCGGCCCCTGCCGACTGAAGAGCACGTGAGCACTCGTCATCGTCTCGACGCGCTGCAGGGACGCCGAGCAGAAGATTCTGCCGCAGGCTTCCGGCAAAAATGTGCGTGCGCTGCTCCACGAGACAGACAGCGCGGCGCAACCCAGGGGTCTCGAGTTCCCCCATCGGCACGTCAAGGACCCCGCTCTCCGTCTGGGCCATGACCGCCGCGTTCCCCTCGGTGGGCGTCAGTGTCCCGGCGACGATCCCCGCGAGCGTCGACTTCCCGGCCCCCGTGCTCCCCACGAGGGCGACCCGTTCCCCCGCCACGAGGCAGAGCTCGACGCCCGTCAGGACTTCTCCCCCACCCGGGTAGCGATGGCTCGTGACGCTGGCGCGGAGCCCCCGCACGCCGTCGGCCTCGGGCGTGTCCCCGCCAGCTCCCAGGGGTGCCGCGCCTCGGCGACCCGCGGACGGCAAGCGAACGGAGCGTGCGGGACGCGGCAACGTCAGGACCCCGGCGAGGCGGCGCAGAGCAATCCCAGCCTCCTGCACCACGTCGAAGAGCACCACCAGCGCTGAGAGCGGGTCGAAGAGCCGGTGAAACAGCAAGGCGGCGGCGGTGACCGCCCCGACGCTGGCCCATCCGGAGCTCACGAGGAGGAAACCCACCACGAGCAGGAGCACCATCACGACACACTCGGCGCGGTTGTTGCGCGCAAAGAATCCCGTCAGCATGCGGAACACGTCGATCCCCGCGTCGCGGGATTGCTCCGAGGCCCGCTCGATCCGCGAGCGCTCTCGTTCGCCCCAGCCGTGGCTGCGCAGCGCGGCCTGGCCCTGCAGGGCGCCGACGAGCCGCCCCGTGCGCCGGCCGAGCCGCTCTCGTTCGCGCTCGTAGAGCGGTTCGGAACGGGGCAGGTACCAGCGCAGCGACCCCGCATAGAGGGGCACCGCCACGAGCACCACGAGGCCCAGCGCCCAGTGCAGCGTGAAGAGAGTGGGAAGGGAGACCACGAGCAGCGAGGCCGCACCAACGACGGTGGGCAGCAGCTCGGCGACCGCCCCGGCCACCAGGCGCGCGTCGTCGCTCACGCGGGCCACGAGGTCCCCCCGCCCACCGGCGCCGCTGTGCCCGGCCTCGAGACCGAGCGCGGCGTCCACCACCTCCTCGCGGAGGCCGGCCACGGCGGGCTCCGCGACGCGGGCCCAGAGCACCCGCCCCCACCAGCCAAATAGGGCGGCAAGGAGCAGGCCAAGCACCATCGCCGCCACGGCCCACCAGACGGCGGGCATCCCGCCGCGCGCGGCGAGGGCGTCGACGAGCGCGCCGATCGCCAGCGAGGGCACCACGGCGCACGCGCTGGCGCACAGCGACACGGCGACGGCCAGCACCAGCCCGCCCCGGCGTCTGCCCAGGTGCGGGACCAACAGGCGCCAGGCCGCGCGGTAGCTCGCCACGGGCAGCGCCTGCGGCGATTCGCCTGAGTTCTCCTCGAGGGGGGCGGGAGCGTGCGGTGCGCTCATCGTCCAACCGCCTCTCGGTAGTCATCGCGTTGCATGAGGTCGTGGTGCCTTCCATAGATCGTGGCTCCGTGATGCGGGACAAAGGCGACATCGTCCGCCGCCCCGGCGAGCGCGGGTGAGGAGGTGAACAGGGCAAGCGTGTCGCCGCACCCGCGCCCGCGCCGCCAGGCCAGCAAGCCCTCTGCGATGCGCGCCTGAGTGACGGAGTCCACGGCGGTCGTCGGATCAACGAGGATGCGCGGCACCGGCGGGGAGGCGAGGGCTCGGGCGAGGGCCAGCCGCTGGCGCTGGCCACCTGAGAGATTGCCGCCGCCCTCGTCCAGCCCGTGGCGTTGCCCCTGCTCCCACCCGGCGATCAGCTCGGAGGAGCCCGCGGCATCCCACACGCTCGGGTCGACGTCCTCGCCGTGGCTGACGTTGTGGTGAACGGTACCGAGGAAGAAGTGGGGCGTGTGGGGGGACGCTTGAAGAATGGCCGGGGCGTGGGTGGGGTCGACGGCGTCCCATACAGCGCCCGCGACGCTCACGGTGGCCCGGCCGTCCGCGGCGTGGAAGGACTCGTCCCAGCGCGAAGGCAGACCGGCATCCGCGCACACGATCGCTGTGAAGCGGCCACCCGCTGCCCGCACCGTCCCAGGGGCGTCCGGCGAGGCGGGTGCCGCGGTGGCCCCGCGTTCGTCGGCCGCGACGGCGACCGGAGACCAGCCCAGGCGCAGCGGCGCAGCCGGGTCTGGGGTGGGGCGCTCGGTGCCGCGCCTGGCTGGTTCCTCCCGCAGGAAGGTCTCCAGCCGCTGCGCCGAGGCCCGCGATCTAGCCCAGCCCTCGGCGAGCGCCGTCAGCGTCGAGATCGGGGTCGCAAGAAAAGCGGTGACCCCGAGGATCCCGATCAGGTCACCCGGGCTGAGCCGGCCCTCGACCACGAGCCATCCGCCCACCCCGGCGACGGCGGCCAGGACGAGCCCGGAGACCACGGTCGAGAAGGCATCGAGCCTGCCTGCCGGTCCGGCGGCTCGGATCGCGGCGGAGGCCGCCGCCTGGCTGCGGAGCGCAAACCACCGCGCCGCTTCGGCCTCGGCCCCGATCCCGCGCAGGACGGGGGCCCCGTGCAACAGATCCGCCACGGAGGCGCTGGCGGCCGCGACCTGCTCCTGGTGTTCGCCCGTGCGGCGGGTCAGCGTTGGCGTCAGCAGCCGCAGGGCGAGGAGACCGAGGGGAACGAGGGCCAGGACCAAGAGCCCCAGCCAGAGCTGAGTGAGCAGGAGATACCCGGCACAGACGAGCAGGCCGAGGGCGGCCGAGACACCGAAGACAAACTGCCGCACCACGCCTGCCGCGACGTCGGCGTCAGAGGAAGCGAGGGCCGCCACCTCGCCCGCGGGGCGGGGGGTGATCGTGCCGCGGGCGTCAAGGGCCCGGTCGGCCACGAGCGTGCGCAACCGGTGCGTTTCTTTCTGCACGACGACGTTGCTGATCCGTGCGCCAAAGCGATAGCCGTAGCTGAGCATCACGAAGGTCAGGACCAGCGCCCCGAGCCAGAGCGCCAGACGCCCGGCGTCCGGGGTCGCGATAGCGGTGTCGATCGTGGCGCCGACCACGCCGGGGACGAGCGCCTCCCCGGCGGTCCAACACGAGAGCAGGAGCGCGGAGAACACGAGTGTGGTGCGGTGTTGCCGCAGGATGCGGCGCAACAAGTCCGCGCCGGACGAGGGGGATGACGACATACCCGCCATATTAGTGTATATCTTTGTTTTGCAATTATGTCAGTAAGACCTCATTTCATTTCGTCGCACCGATCGGACTTTTTTCATGTCGACTCGACACCGTCTCTTCACGACTGCCGGCGCCGCCCTCGCCGCCCTGGCGATGCTGACCTCCTGCGGCGCGCAGGCCACGGGCGGCGCCGCCGCCTCGCAGGATGCGAGCCCCGCGGCACAGGACCGCACCATCGAGGACCCGGCGGGCCACGAGGTCACCGTGCCGGGCGAGATCAAGGCGGCACTCGGCTTCTACACGACCGACGTCGACATCCTCATGACGCTCGGTATCCCGCTGGCCAAGTCGCAGCCCATCCGCGGCGATTCCGGGTACACCACCTTCCCCTCGTTCTTCCCGCAGGAACCCCTGCAGGACGTGACCCCCTTCGCCAACTACCCGGAGTTCAACTACGAGAAGGTCCTCGATGCAGAGCCCGACTTCATCCTGAACGGGCTGGGCTACGACACGAAGATCCACGACAAGCTCGCGGCCATCGCCCCGACCTACACGGTCAACGCCTTCGACGGCACCCCGTGGATCGAGCACTTTGAGCAGACCGCCAAGGACCTCGGCCGCGAGACGCAGTACACCGAGTGGGTGGAGAAGACGGAGGACCGTGCCGGCGAGATCAAGCAGGCGATCAAGGACGCGGGCAACGCCGACCTGACCGTCGCAACCTTCGGATACTGGGACGGCAAGGCCAACGTCTCCTGCTACTCGGGCGTGGAGTGCGAGGTCTTCAAGGACCTCGGGCTCAAGGTCACCCCGCTCTCGGCGGACAAAGACCTCACGATTGCCCCCGAGGAGCTGGACAAGCTCAAGGACGTGGACGCCATCTGGATGTCCAAGGGGCTCGGTGAGTCCGGAGACAAGGAATTCGAGGAGACCATCGCGACGCTTGAGCGCTCTCCCCTCTGGAAGGACCTGCCGTTCGTGAAGAACAAGCGCATCTACACCTTCGAGATGGAGATGACCTATGGGTCCCCGAGCGGTATGACGGGCTTCATGGAGCAGGTGCGCAAGGACCTGACGGGCGCCGCATCGTGAAGGTCTTCCCCGCCACCGTTCGAACGGTGACCCGACTCAGCCCCACGCTCATCCGCATCCGCCTCGCCGTCGACGGCTTCGAGACCACGGGCGTCGGCGACGAGTATGTGCGGTTGTTCTTCCCGCACGGCGAGGATCGTTCCGAGCTCTCGCTCCCCGTGGCCACGGAGGACTCCTGGTACACCCCGGAGGGTGCGCCGGAACCTCCCATGCGCACCTACACCATCCGTGCCGCCGGTCCCGGTTGGGTCGACATCGACTTCGTGGTGCACGAGGGCGGCGTCGCCGCCGCGTGGGCCATCGCGGCCCGGCCCGGCGACCCGCTGGGTCTCAACTCGCCCACGGGGCTCTACGAGCTGCCCGCCGGCGCCACCCACCAACTCCTGGTGGGGGACCTCACGGCGCTGCCCGCGCTCGCGCGGCTCCTGGAAAACACCCCAGAGGGCGTGCACACGCAGGCCGTCATCGAGGTGCCGGATGAGGACTCCCGGCTGGAACTTGAGGTGCCGAGCGGCGCCCGCGTGCGCTGGGTGGTTGGCGGGAACTGGGTAGGTCCCAGCGTCATGGCCGGCGTGGTCCGTCGCGTCCTGGCCGCCTGGCCGGAGTCCGAGCCCCGCCCCTACGTGTGGGTCGCCGGCCAAACCCCTGCCCTGCGGGAGATCCGCAAGCAGTTGCGCAAGGAGCTGGGCTGGCCCGCCGAGTGGTTCAAGCTCGTGGGCTACTGGATTCCCCGGGCCGAGGAGTGGCGCGACCGTTACGATGCCCTCCCGCCGGCCACGCTCAAGGAGCTCGATGCGCTCTTCGACGGGCGGGATCAGGAAGCGGCACTGGACGCCTACAACGAGGCTCTGGAATCGCTGGGATTGTAGGGATGGTCTCCATGCTCACGCCCGCACCCGCACGGCCCCCGTGCCCCGGCAACACCGGGGACGCGGGGGCCTCAGGGGGCCACCCTTCCCCCGGCTCGGAGACCTCCGCTGCCGCCGATCACACCGCCGCCCCCGTCCGACTCGCCCTCTCCGGGCCCCGCCCCGGCTGGTTCGCCCTCTGCCTCGTGTTGCTGCTGCTCGCGGCCCTGCTGTCGCTCTTGATCGGCTCCCGCACCATCGACCCGCAGACATCCCTCACCGCCCTCTTCGGGGGGCGGGGCGAGGACCCCGACTCGCAGGTGATCTGGGATCTCCGCGTGCCTCGCACTCTCCTCGGGATCGCCGTCGGCGCAGCCCTTGCGGTCGCCGGCGCGCTCATCCAGGCGCTCACGCGCAATCCGCTCGCCGACCCGGGCATCCTCGGCGTCAACGCCGGTGCGGCCTTTGCCGTGGTCCTCGGGACGCTCGCCCTGGGGGCCATCACGATCGCCGGTTCCATCTGGTGGGCCCTCATCGGCGCCGGTGTCACGACGGCGGCGGTCTACTTTCTCTCGTTCTCCGGCCGCGGGCGCGGCGCCGATCCTGCCACCCTCGTCCTCGGGGGCATGGCGCTGGGCGCCGTGCTGCAGGGAATCTCGACGGGCCTGTCCCTCGTGTTCCCGGAGGTCTTCAACGGCATGCGCGTCTGGACGACCGGTCACCTCTCCGACCGCCCCCTCGGCATGATGGCGCCCGTGTTGCCCTTCCTGGCGCTCGGGCTGGTCATCGCCGCACTCACGGCGGGCGCCCTGAACGCCTTGGCACTGGGCGACGACGCGGCCAAGGCGCTGGGTGTGCCCGTCACGGCGGTGCGCGTCGGCGTCATCGTCGCCGTCACGCTGCTGTGCGGCACCGCCACCGCGCTGGCCGGGCCGGTCGGCTTTGTCGGCCTCATGATTCCGCACGTGGTGCGCTGGTGCTTCGGCGTGGATCAGCGATGGATCCTGGCCTTCTCCGTGGTCCTTGGCCCCGTGCTCCTGTTGGGCGCCGACATCGTGGGGCGGGTGATCCTGCCCGGCAGCGAGATTCCCGCCGGGCTCATCACGGCCGTCCTCGGGGCGCCCCTCCTCATCGTCTTGGCCCGCCGCAAGAACGCGAGCACGCTGTGAACGCCCCGGTGAGCGAGGCGACCGCACCCGTGCACGACGCCGCCCCTCGCCTGCCTGGGCCGGGCGAACCGGTGCCGACCGGCCGACTCAGCCTGCGCCTGCCGCTTGGCGGTGGCGCGTCCCTGCGCGTGGATGCCCGTTCGGCCGCCGTCACGGCCATTGCTGCGCTGCTCGCGTTGGTCCTCGCGGTGCTGTCGCTCGGCTGGGGGGACATCGTCATCCCGCTGCGCGATGTCTTGGCCTCCTTTACCGGCGAGGCCGGGCGCAAGGCGACGCTGGTGGTGCAGGAGTGGCGCCTCGGCCGTGCCGAGCTGGCCCTGCTCTTCGGCGCGGCGCTCGGCGCCAGCGGCGCGCTGTTCCAATCCCTCACGCGCAATCCGCTCGGTTCCCCCGACGTCATCGGCTTCAGCTCCGGCGCCTACACCGGCGCGCTCCTGCTGATGCTGTTCACCGCCGCCAGTCCGCTCGTGCTGGCCGCCGGCTCGCTCGTGAGCGGCGTGATCGTGGCGCTCCTGGTCCTCGCTCTCTCGGCGCGGGACGGCACCACGGGATTCCGTCTCATCGTGATCGGGATCGGCGTCGGGGCCGTCCTCGCCTCCGTCAACGCGTACCTCCTCTTGGTGGCGGATCAGCGCCTGGCCATGAGTGCCGCCGTGTGGGGAGCGGGCTCCTTGAACTCGGTGGCCAAGGCCGTTGTGCTGCCCTCCGCGGTGGCGATCGGCGTGTTCCTCGTCGCGGCGCTCGCCCTGCAGGGCAGGGCCAGGGTCATGGAGCAGGGCGAGGACTTTGCCTGCTCCCTCGGAGTCGCGACGCGGACCACCCGCTACGCCGTGCTTGTCGTTGGGGTCGGGCTCGTGGCCGTCGTCACGGCCGCCGCCGGCCCCATCGCCTTCGTCGCGCTGGTCGCTCCGCAGATCGCGGGACGGCTCACCCGGCGCGGCGAACTGGACATCGTCCCGGCGGCCGCGATCGGGGCGCTGCTGCTCGTCGCCTCGGACATCGTCGCCCGCTTGGCCTTCGCGCCCCTCCAATTGCCCGTCGGCATCGTCACCGTGTGCCTCGGCGGCGCGTATCTGCTGGTTCTTCTTGTGAAGGAGGCTCGCGCATGAGCCCCACCCCCGCTCCCCTGTCCCCGGCGCCTCAGCTCTCGGTCCATGACCTCGAGCTTGGCTACTCGGCGGCCGGCCCGCGCATCGTGCGCGGGGTGAGCACGAGCTTCGCACCGGGCGAGTTCACCGCGATCATCGGCCCCAACGGCTGCGGCAAGTCCACGCTCCTGCGGGCCCTCGCCCGGCTCCTGCCGCCCCGCTCCGGCGAGGTGCGGCTCGACGGGGCCCAGACTGAAAGCCTGCGGCCCAAGGACTATGCCCGCAAGGTGGCCCTGCTGGCGCAGGAAAGCGGGGCGCCGTCGGGCATCACGGTGGCCCAGCTGGTGGCGCGCGGCCGCTTCCCGCACCACGGCTGGCTCCAGCGCTTCGGAGCCGAGGACGAGGAGATCGTGCGCGGCGCGCTCGAGGAGACCGGCGTGCTCGGGCTCTCGACGCAGCGGGTCAGCGAGCTCTCTGGTGGGCAGCGCCAGCGCGTGCGCGTCGCGACCACCCTGGCCCAATCAACGCCCGTGCTGCTGCTGGACGAACCGACCACCTTCCTCGACGTCGCGCACCAGGTGGACCTGTTGGACCTGTTTGCCGCGCGACGCGACGCCGGTTCCACCGTGGTCGCCGTGCTCCACGACCTCAACCAGGCCATGCGCTACGCCGACCGCATCGTCGTGATGCGGGAGGGAATCATCGTGGCCCAGGGCGATCCAGCCGAGGTCGTCACGCCCGAGCTGCTCCTTCACGTGTTTTCGGTGCGGGCGCAGGTGCACCAGGACCCAGTGACGGGAGGCCCCATGATGGTCACCGTGCCGCGGGCGTCGACGACCGTGCGTGCCTGAGTCCCGTGAGTCGACGGGTGCGTGGCGGGCGGGCCCCAGCGACCGCACCGGTTCGCATCCAGAAAACGACGGCAGATCGTCCATACGACGATCTCCCGTCGATTTCTGGATCTCTGGGAGTTTCACGCGAGCCTCTTGGCGCGAACCCGCGGCGAGGGCAGGATCACGAGTACCTGTCATTCGTGGAAGGAGACCCCATGACCACGTACGCCGTCACCGCGGCCACCGGTCAGCTTGGACGCCTCGTGGTGGACGCCCTGCTGGCCCTCGAGATCCCGGCCGCCAGCATCGTCGCCATCGCGAGGGACCCAGGCAAGCTCGCCGACCTTGAACCGCTCGGCGTCACCACCCGCACCGCCGACTACGGCAACCCCGAGGCCCTCTACGAGGCGCTGCAGGGCGTCGACCGACTCCTGCTCATCTCCGGCAACCAGGTGGGTCACCGCCTCGCCGAGCACACCCATGTGGTGGACGCCGCCCGCGGCGCCGGGGTGGAGCGCATCGCCTACACGTCCATCCTCTGGGCCGACTTCTCCACCAATCCGCTCGCCGAGGAGCACCTCGCCACCGAGCGGATGATCGCCGACACCGGCCTGCCCCACACCTTCCTGCGCCACGGCTGGTACACCGAGAACTACACGGACCAGATCCGGCAATACGTGGCCGCGCGCGAGATCGTCACGGCCACGGGCGGGGCCACGCTGGCCACGGCCGCGCGCGGGGACTTCGCCGCCGCCGACGCCTTCGCGCTCGTCAACGACACAGCGGAGGAGGTCGTGTGGGAGCTGGCCGGGCCGGGCTGGACCATGACGGAGTTCGCCGCCGAGGTCTCCCTGGCCGCCGGGCGGGAGATCCTGGCCCGCGACGTCACGCCGGCCGATCTCGTTGAACGCTCCGTCGCCGCCGGGGCCCCGGAGGCAGGGGCCCGCTTCGGTGCCCTCATCGACGCGAGCATCGCGGCCGGTCAGCTCGACGCTCCCTCCGAGCCGCTGCGCCTGCTGTTGCAGGGGCGCGCGCCGCTCACGATGCCGCAGATCGTGGCGGCCTCACAGCACTGATGCGCTTCGGTGGGCGGTGCCCGACGGCGGGTGGTTGGGTCAGTGACCCGGCCCCCGCCGTCGGGGTGAGACGTTGAGCTCGGCTGAGGTGCGGTCCTAGCGCCTCACGCCAAGTCCACCATGGCGCAGCTGCTCCGCCGGCGGGTTGAGGGCGTCGAGCGTCCCCTCCCACGCGTTGTACCGGAACAAGGCCAAGCCCACGCTGGTGGCGAAGTCGACAGCTCCAGATGCGTATCCGGTGCTCGTGAAGTACAGCCCCTTCCGCCCTCGAGGATCGCCCGCCACAACACCAGCGAACTCTCGGATGGCCTTCGAACCGATGTTGCTGCTGAAGTGCTTCACCTGGGCGATGTAGAAGTGACCAGCCACATCGATCCCGCCGTCCCAACTGGCCTGAGTTGTGGTCGCGGAGGGCTCACCCATGTGGCGCATCCACTCCGCAGCCAGTTCCTCCGCGTCGAGGGGAGTCACTTCGCCTGTCCTGGGTTCGGGCAGGGGGTAGACCTCCGCGTAGCTCTCGTGGACCAGAGGGGCTACACGTGCGCCGGCGGGATCTCGACGCTGGCGCCGCGCCTCGGCCTGAGCAGCTTCGGCGGAACGCCGGTCTTCACGTTCACGGCGGCGGTTCACCGCCTCTGCCGCACCCCGGTAGGCGTGCTCGGCCAACTGGCGGTGGAGAGAGGTCCTGACCTCACGCGCCCGACGCCGGCTGCGCACCGCCGAAAAGCAAGCAAAGATGGCCAGGACGACCAGGCCCGCAGCGATCAAGGCCGGAACTCCTGCCGGAAGCTCCGTGGCGACCCACGCGCGGGCGTCAGGCACGATGCTGGGCAGCCAATCAGGCAAGATCACGAGCACCGCAGCTGCACAAGCGACGATCGCCAGGAACACCGCCGTCACCGCGGCGCCGCTGGCGCTTTCGGCGTTCGCTTCGGCCTGCGACCTCCGGGGCTTAAACGAGGGGCGTAGCTGGCCGAGCACCAGCCTTTTGAGCTCGCGCTCGTCAATCCACGGATCAGGGACGTTTCGCCCGATCCTTGCCCCGGCCTCATAGGCAGAATTTGGTGACCACACGATGAACATCGTTCCATGCCCCTCCGACGGCGCGCCCACGGCGCGCCAAGCGCCCGGGCCAACCACCCGCCGTCGTGCATTCCCTCCTCTTCTTCTACCGGCACCAGTCACCGAGTTCGCCCCAGCCCCGCGTGCCGATAGACTGGGCAGTGCAAGCTCGCGGAGCGCCGTCCGGCGTGAGACGGCACGGTGTTCTTAGCGCGCATACCCACCTCATGCGTACCCAGGAGAACCCTGATGCCCCGGATCGTTGTCGACGTCATGCCCAAACCCGAGATTCTCGACCCCCAGGGCAAGGCCATCGTCGGCGCCCTGCCCCGTCTCGGCTTCACCGCCTTCTCCGGCGTCCGCCAGGGCAAGCGCTTTGAGCTCACCGTGGATGGCAAGGTGACCGAGGAGATCCTGGCCCAGGCCCGCGAGGCCGCCGCCACGATGCTCTCCAACCCGGTGATCGAGGACGTCGTCGCCGTCACCGTCGTCGCCGACGCCGAGTGAGGCCCTGATGCCTCGCACCGTCGAATTCCCGTTCCTCGTGGACAACACCCTGCCCACGTTCCCGAACTCCGGCGTCAAGATCGGCGTGGTGACCTTCCCTGGCACCCTCGATGACCGCGACGCCGCCCGCGCCGCGCGCATCGCCGGCGCCGAGGTCGTGCCGCTGTGGCACGCGGACGATTCCCTCCAGGACGTGGACGCCGTCATCATCCCCGGCGGCTTCTCCTACGGCGACTACCTGCGCGCCGGCGCCATCTCCCGCTTCGCCCCCATGATGGACAAGATCGTGGACGCAGCGAACTCCGACGCCAAGCTGCCGGTCCTCGGCATCTGCAACGGCTTCCAGATCCTGACCGAGTCGCACCTGCTGCCCGGTTCCATGATCAAGAACGACCACCTGCACTTCATCTGCCGCGATCAGCAGCTCAAGGTGGAGAACGTGAACACCCGCTGGACGGGCCTCTACGAGCAGGATCAGGTCATCACGATCCCGCTGAAGAACCAGGACGGCCAGTACGTTGCCGACGCCAAGACGCTGGATGCGCTCGAGGCGGAGGGGCGCGTGGTGTTCCGCTACGAGGGCCTGAACCCCAACGGCTCCCGCAACAACATCGCCGGCATCACCAACGAGGCCGGCAACGTGGTGGGCCTCATGCCGCACCCGGAGCACGCCGTGGAGAAGGGCTTCGGCCCCGACCACACGGGCACCGACGGCATCTACTTCTTCACCTCCGTCATCAAGCACCTCCTGGAGGCCTCCAAGTGAGCGCGCAGAAGTTCAACATCGACACGGTCGAGAACGCCGCGGCGACCCCGGGCGAAGAGCAGCCGTGGGCCGAGCTTGGCCTGAAGCAGGACGAGTACCAGCGCATCGTTGATCTGCTGGGCCGCCGCCCCACCGCCGCCGAGCTCGCCATGTACTCGGTCATGTGGAGCGAGCACTGCTCCTACAAGTCCTCCAAGATCCACCTCAAGAAGTTCGGCGCCAAGCTGGACGAGGCGATGAAGAAGGACATGATGGTCGGCATCGGCGAGAACGCCGGCGTCACCGACCTGGGCGATGGCTGGGCCGTGACCTTCAAGGTCGAGTCCCACAATCACCCCTCCTTCGTGGAGCCATACCAGGGCGCGGCCACGGGCATCGGCGGCATCGTCCGCGACATCATCTCGATGGGCGCCCGCCCCGTGGCGGTCATGGATCCGCTGCGCTTCGGCGCGATCGATCACCCGGACACCGCCCGCTTGGTGCACGGCATCGTCTCCGGCATCGGCGGCTACGGCAACTCCCTCGGCCTGCCGAACATCGGCGGCGAGACCGTCTTCGACGAGGTCTACCAGGCCAACCCGCTCGTGAACGCCCTCGCCGTTGGCGTGCTGCGCCACGAGGACCTGCGCCTGGCCAACGCCTCCGGCGTGGGCAACCGCGTGGTGCTCTTCGGCGCCCGCACGGGCGGCGACGGCATCGGCGGCGCCTCGGTGCTGGCCTCGGAGTCCTTCGACGACACCAAGCCCTCCAAGCGCCCCGCGGTGCAGGTGGGCGATCCCTTCGCCGAGAAGGTCCTCATCGAGTGCTGCCTCGAGCTCTTCAAGGCCGAGCTGGTCGAGGGCATCCAGGACCTGGGTGCGGCCGGCATCTCCTGCGCCACCTCGGAGCTGGCCTCCAACGGCGACGGCGGCATGCAGGTGGAGCTCACCGACGTGCTGCTGCGCGACCCCACCCTGACGCCCGGCGAGATCCTCATGTCGGAGTCGCAGGAGCGCATGATGGCCGTGGTCACCCCGGCCAAGGCCGAGGCCTTCGAGGCTGTCATGGCCAAGTGGGGCGTGGAGTACTCCTGGCTGGGCGAGGTCACCGACACCGGCCGCCTCATCATCACGTGGGACGGCGAGACCATCGTCGACGTCGACCCGCGCTCCGTGGCCCACGACGGCCCCACCTACGATCGCCCGCAGACGCGCCCGGCCCGCCAGGACGCGCTGCAGGCCGACACGTTCCGCTCCTCCGACGCCGGTGCCTCCCTGCCGGCCTCGGGTGACGAGCTGCGCTCGTCGCTGCTGGAGCTCATCGCCTCGCCGAACCTCTGCGACAAGTCCTGGATCACCAACCAGTACGACCGCTACGTGGGCGGCAACACCGCCCAGGCGATGCCCGACGACGCGGGCGTGGTTCGCGTCGACGAGGCCTCGGGCATGGGCGTGGGTCTCGCAACGGACGCCAACGGTCGCTACGCCTACCTGGACCCCTACGCCGGCGCCCAGCTGGCGCTGGCCGAGTCCTACCGCAACGTCGCCACGACCGGCGCCGTGCCGATGGCCGTGACCGACTGCCTGAACTTCGGCTCCCCCGAGGACCCCGAGGTCATGTGGCAGTTTGTGCAGGCCATCGACGGCCTGTCCGACGCGTGCCTCGAGCTGCAGGTCCCCGTGACCGGCGGCAACGTGTCCCTGTACAACCAGACCGGCACCACGGCCATCCATCCCACCCCCGTGGTGGGCGTGCTCGGCCGCTTCGACGATGTCTCCCGCCGCACGCCCTCGGGCTGGCGCGAGGAGCACGACGGCGAGGCCATCTACCTGCTGGGCACCACGAGCGACGAGCTGGACGGCTCCGAGTTCGCGAACCTGCGCGGCCACCTGGGCGGCCTGCCGCCGAAGGTTGACCTGCAGGCCGAGAAGACCCTGGGGCAGATCCTCATCTCCGCGTCCCGCGACGGCATGCTCGACGCCGCGCACGACCTCTCCGAGGGTGGCCTCGCCGCCGCCCTGTCCGAGATGGTCCTGCGCCACGGTGTGGGTGCCCGCGTGAACCTGGAGCCGCTGCTGCAGCGCGACGGGGTCGATGCCTTCACGGCGCTGTTCTCCGAGAGCCAGGGCCGCGTCCTCGTGGCCGTGCCCCGCGCCGAGGAGGAGCGCTTCGCCGACATGGTGGGCATGCGCGAGTACCCGGCGCTGCGCCTGGGTGTTGTCGACGCCGAGTCCGGTGCCCTGGATGTCCAGGACCTGTTCTCCGTGCCCGTCGAGGAACTGCGCGAGGCCAACACGGCCACGCTGGCCAAGCACTTCGGCTGATGCTCTAGCGGCGGTCCATCCGCTGCTGTGGAGGGCCCGCCCCGTCCCTGTCGCGCTCTGCGCGATCTGGACGGGGCGGGCCCTTCGCTTTCACCCGGCATGAGCGCCGCTGCACGGTTGCTCTGCCCCCAGCGGGCGTGAAGAACGCACGTGCTCGGGTGGAGGACTAACCACTCAGTGTTCGATTTCCCTCTTGTCATAGAGTGTCAAGGTTGATCTATCAACGATCGTGTGTCCCCTTCCACGATTCGAACTCTGGAGTATCTTTCATGTCTTGGTCCGTACGCGCCCGCGCAGGCGCACTGATCGGCGCGGCCGGGCTCGTCACGGCCAGCCTGGCCGGCACCGCCCTTGTCACCATCGCGGCCACCACGGCGCAGGCCGACAGCGCCGTCGCCACCTTCAATCCCTTCGACGTCAACGAGGGCTTCACGATCCTGAGCCGCGGCGACGCGAAGCTGGGAAATGCCGAGGTGGAAGGTTCGGTTGCCGCCTTCGGAACGTTGAGCACCAACGCGCCGCAGAGCAAGTTCACCTTCCTTCAGCGCTCCGCGGGCACCGGTGATTTCACGGTGCCGGAGATCGACGGGGAACGCGTGCGCGTGCTGGCAGGGAACCTCGGGGCCGTGAAGGCCGAGATGTCCAACGAGCGGGCCACGAGCATCGAGACGGGCTCCGAGGCCATCGGCAAGTTCGGCTCGCTGGGCAGCTACGCCTTCTCCGCGAACTCGCTGCTGAAGATCACGGACGGGGCCAACTTCTTCCAGTTCAACGCCCTGTCCGGGGTGGAGTCGAACGTGGGCAAGCTCAAGGCCGCCAAGAGCGATGTCTCGGAGTACTTCACGGACACCGAACAGCGCATCGCCGCCAACACGCAGTGCCTGAACCGGCTGACCACGGCCCCCAATGCGCTTGCCGCGTTCCCGAGCGTGGGCGAGGAGGGCGGCATGGCCAAGCTCACCGGGCTCTCCACCACCCAGCCGAACGTGATCACCCTGCCCCTGACCGGCGAGACCTGGGACCACCGGCCCCTCACCTTCACGGGAATCAAGCTGGGTAGCTTCCGCCCCTCCGCGCAAGCTCCCCTGATCTTCAAGGTGCCCGCGGGCACGACGACGCTGCCCGAGATCAAGCTCGAGGGCTTCAGCGCGAACGGGGAAGACCAGAAGCTGGCCTCCTACATCCTGTGGGACCTCTCCGACGTCACCGGCGACTTCACCCTGCAGCCTCAGGTGCTGGGCGCGGTGTACGCGCCCAACACCGACCTCACGGTCTCCGCTGCCCTCTCCGTCAACGGTCAGTGGCTGAGCCAGGACTTCACCTCCACCGGCGACGCCGAGATCCACCACCACAACTTCACGGCCGAGCTGCCGTGCGTGAAGGACGTGCCTTCCAGCAGCGCCGCTCCGTCCACGAGCGAGACGCCGACCACCGAGACAACGGTGTCCACCTCCGAAGCCCCGACCACCGAAACGACGACGACGGAAACGTCAGAGGTTCCCACCACCGAAACAACGACGACGGAAACGTCCGAGACTCCCACCACCGAAACAACGACGACGGAGACGTCAGAGGTTCCGACGAGCGAGACCACGGCGACTTCCGAGTCGCCGGCAACGTCTGCCACGGGCACCACGGAGCAGCCAACCACCGACGCCCCGATCGCCTCCACCACCGAGACGACGGCCACGACCAGCGGCACCGTCTCCCCGACGTCCGAGACCGCCACCCAGGAGTCCTCGAACCCCGCCACGAGCACGCCCGCCGGCACCGAGGCCTCCTCGACCGAGCAAGGCATCCGTTCCTCAGCGACGGACGGCCCCAGCACCTCCTCAACGAGCCCCAGCGATGGAGGCGCCGGGGCCGGGGACGCCAGTGAAAACGAAGGCGTCGCCGGAGGGGCAGCGAGTGAGGCACCAGCGACCGAGGCTTCCGGCACGACGCAGGCCAAAGCCCTGGCCAACACTGGCGCCAACGTGGCCGTCCTGGCTCTCACCTCACTCCTGCTCATGGCAGCCGCTGCAGGTCTGATCCTGACGGCCCGCAGGCGAAGCGCTCGCAGGCACTGAGCCGCCCGGTCAGATCCGCGCAAGAACCGAGGGCGTCCACCGCACGGTGGGCGCCCTCAGGCGTTCCTGGGTCCTAAGACGCGCCGTGCCCGCTACCCAGAACGGTATGCCGAACAAGACCCCTAAGACACGCACCCGTCGCTCCAGGCCCGCAGTCCCTCACCCGTCCGTCCACCCGTCCGTGCACCCCCCTCTGGATCGGAGTGGGTTGTGTACGGTTTTGGGCGTAGAACCGTACCCGGGGCACTCCGATTCTGTTGTTGGTGTGCCGGCTGGGGCTGCCCTTCCCCTTAGCCGGTCTCTCCCCCTGTAGATCGGAGTGGGTTGTGTACGGTTTTCGGCGCAGAACCGTACCGAACTGACTCCGATTCCGGGGTGTGGGTGCCGGCTGCTCTGGGGCGAGGACCGTTTCGGGCACCGTCAGGGTCTAGGGGCAAGGTTGGGAGGCCGTTCGGAGTGCCAGGGCTGCTCTCGCCGGCCTGCAAGCTGCGCCCGCTTCCCCGTCTCCCAATGCCCCGTCATCTCGGCCTTACCCGTTGCCTTCGCCCTTCACTCAGTCTCTTCTCCCCCACCCGGTCCCTACCCCTTGTGGATTGGAGTGGGTTGTGTACGGTTTTGGGCCCGGAAGTGTACCGGGGGCACTCCGATTCTGGGGTGGAGAGGTGCTGCTTGGGGTGGTTGCGGTTTGCCGGGTGCCGGCTAGCGACCAGGGTGCCTGTCCTGTCCGCTGTAATGCTGCCTGCGGCCGGCGGTGTGGGCCGGGGATGCCGGTGGGTTGTGTCGTTAACGGGGGAAGGCCCCGCGCCTCTCCACCCTTGTTCGGGGGTGGGGGCTGCGGGGCCTTCTCTTTTGTGGTTGTGTCCGGCGGCGTCCTACTCTCCCACAACCTCCCGGTTGCAGTACCATCG
>JAITLQ010000007.1 GCA_031277795.1 Arthrobacter sp. | reverse complement strand
ATCGACCGCGGCAGACTCAAAGTCACCCACCACCCACACACCAACGCACGCTTCGAACACAAATACACCGTCGAAACCACCTGGACACCACCACACCGCACCCACTACCGCCCCACCGGATGAACCGGTCGGCCTCATCTGGTCGGCGGGGTACCGCGGCGGGGAGACCGGGTCTGCTTTCAGCCCTTCCCCTCACCTGATGGCTCGGGCCGGGCGCTCCCGCTGACCGGCTGAACGGCCGCGGTGCGCCCAGACTCACGCCACACGGAACCCACCGCTCCTGCCGACGCGCGACCCGTCGCTGAGTCGGCGCCGTACACGATCACGCGTCGACGGAGACGGCACCCTTTTCCGGGTAGGAGGACTGGGCGCCGGGCCGGGTCACCGTGTCGGCGGCAAACCGGGCGGCGAATCCGGCGGCCTCCACGAGGGAGGCACCGGCGGCCAGCCGGGCCGCCAAGGCCCCCACAAAGGCATCGCCGGCACCCGTCGCGTCGACCGCGCTCACGGCAACGGACGGCACCTGAGTGGTCCCCGCGCCGTCGGACACCAGGGCCCCGCGCGAACCCAGCGTCATGACCACCGAGGCCACGCCCTGGGCCCGCAGCGCGGCCACGACCGCTTCCTCGTCCAGGCCAGCGGGCTCGACGCCCAGCTGCGCCAGCGTCAGTTCGCCCTCGTGCTCGTTGACGATGAGCGGATCGGCCGCCAGCACCACCTCGCGCGGGACCTCGATGACGGGCGCCAGGTTCAGGACCACGCGACCCTTGGCCGAGGCCACGGCGGCCGCGATGCCACCCGCCGGAATCTCGCCCTGCAGCACCACGACGCCCTCGATCGCGGCGGCCCGAGAGGTCACGGCCTGCGCGCCCAAGGCGGCGTTGGCGCCCGGGATCACGATGATGTTGTTCTCGCCAGCGGCGTCGACGGCGATGAGCGCCGTGCCGGTCGGCAACGCGGGATCCAGGAGCAGGTCCCCGAGGTCCACGCCGTCGGCCTTGAGCAGCGCCAGGGCCTGATCGGCCGCGGCGTCGGTCCCCACGGCGCTCACGAAGCGCACCGAGGCACCGGCGCGGGAGGCCGCGAGGGCCTGATTGGCGCCCTTGCCACCCGGCGAATGCGTCAACGTCTCCCCCAACAGGGTCTCCCCCGGGCCCGGCAGGCGCGGCACCGTGGCCGTGATGTCCAGGTTGGTGGATCCGATGACGGTGATGTCGATGCTCACGTGGGGTTCTCTCCTGCTGTGGGTGGGCGGGCCTGTAAGCCTAGCGTCCGGACGCGACAAGGGGCCCGCGCCTCTCGGCGCGGGCCCCTTGTCGGCGTGTGGAAACTAGCCCTGCACGCCCAGCTTCTCCAGCACCAGCTCGCGCACGCGGCCGGCGTCGGCCTGGCCGCGCGTGGCCTTCATGACGGGGCCGATGAGGGCGCCGATGGCCTGCACCTTGCCTGCCTTGATCTTCTCGACCACGTCCGGCGCGCCGGCCATGGCCTCCTCGATCGCGGCGAGCAGCGGGCCGTCGTCGGAGACCACGGCGAGGCCCTTGGCCTCGACGATCTCGCCCGGGCGTCCCTCGCCGGCGGCGACCAGCTGCAGGACCTGCTTGCCGATCTTGTCGTTGATCTTCTTCTCGGCGATGAGGGCCTCGATCTCGACGACGTCGGCCGGGGTGATCCCCTGCTCGGTCGGCTCCAGCTCGGTGTCCTTGGCCAGGCGGGAGATCTCGCCCATCCACCACTTGCGGGCGGCGGCGGGCGTGGCGCCGGCGGTCACGGTCTCGTCGATCGCGGAATCCAGGCCGGCGTTGACGACGTCGCGGAACTCCTCCTCGGAGAAGCCCCACTCGGCGCTCAGGCGCGCACGGCGGGCCGCCGGAAGCTCCGGCAGCGTCGCGCGGATTTCCTCGACGCGCTCACGCGAGGTGACCACGGGAACCAGGTCCGGCTCCGGGAAGTAGCGGTAGTCATCCGCGTCCGACTTGGGACGACCGGAGGAGGTGGTGCGGGTGTCCTCGTGCCAGTGGCGCGTTTCCTGGACCACGGACTCGCCGGCGTCCAGGATCGCGGCGTGGCGCTCGATCTCGTAACGCACGGCGCGCTCGATGGAGCGCAGCGAGTTCACGTTCTTGGTCTCCGAACGGGTGCCGAGCTTGTCGGCGCCGATCGGGGCCAGGGAGACGTTGGCGTCGCAACGCACATTGCCGCGCTCCATGCGGGCATCGGAGACATCCAGGGCCTTCACGATGTCGCGGATGGCGGCCACGTACTTGCGGCCGAGCTCCGGGGCGTCGGCGCCTACGCCCAGGATGGGGCGGGTGACGATCTCCACGAGCGGCACGCCGGCGCGGTTGTAGTCCACCAGCGAGGCCGAGGCGCCCTGGATGCGGCCCGAGGTGCCGCCGAGGTGCGTGAGCTTGCCGGCGTCCTCCTCCATGTGGGCGCGCTCGATGTCCACGCGGATCACGCGACCGGAGTCCAGCTCGATGTCCAGCCAGCCATCGAACGCGATGGGCTCGTCGTACTGCGAGGTCTGGAAGTTCTTCGGGTTATCCGGGTAGAAGTAGTTCTTCCGGGCGAAGCGGCAGGACTCGGCGATGGAGCAGTTCAGCGCCAGGCCCAGCTTGATGGAGTACTCGATGGCCTTGCCGTTGACGACCGGCAGGGTGCCGGGCAGGCCGAGGTCCACGGGTGTGACGTTGGTGTTTGCCTCGTCGCCGAACTCGTTCGGCGCGTCGGAGAACATCTTGGTCTTGGTGTTCAGCTCCACGTGCACCTCGAAGCCCAGGGCGGGCTCGTAGCGCGTGAGGGCCTCGTTGAAGTCGACCAGAGCGTCGGTGCTCATCAGTTCTTGCCTTCCTTGGCCGCGGCGACGGCCTGCTCGAGATCCTGGGCCTCGGAGAGCAGCGGGTGGCCCCACTGCTTCACGAGCGAGTCCTCCAGCGCTGCGGCCACGCGGTACATGCGCGCGTCCTCGTGAGCCGGGGCGAGGAACTGGATGCCCACGGGCAGACCCTCGGACAGGCCGCCCGGGATCGAGATGCCGGGGACGCCGGCCAGGTTGGCCGGGATGGTGGCGATGTCGTTGAGGTACATGGCCAGCGGGTCATCGAGCTTGGCGCCCAGCTCGAAGGCCACGGTGGGGGCCGTGGGAGAGATCAGCACGTCGGCCTGCTCGAACGCGGCGGCGAAGTCGCGCTGGATGAGCGTGCGGACCTTTTGCGCCGAGCCGTAGTAGGCGTCGTAGTAGCCGGCCGAGAGGGCGTAGGTGCCCAGGATGATGCGGCGCTTGACCTCGTCGCCGAAGCCGGCGGCGCGGGTGGCGCCCATGACGCGCTCGATCGTGACGTTGCCGTCCTCGGGGAGCACGCGGTTGCCGTAACGCACGCCGTCGAACTTGGCGAGGTTGGAGGACATCTCCGAGGGCATGATCAGGTAGTACGCGGCCAGGGCGTACTTGAAGTTGGGGCAGGAGACCGTGACGATCTCGGCGCCGCGGGCCTTGAGCAGCTCGAGCGACTCGTCGAAGCGCGCCTTGACGCCCTCCTCGTAGCCCTCGCCACCCAGCTCCTCGATGACGCCGACGCGCACGCCGGACAGATCGCCCGCGGCGCCCTCGCGGGCGGCGTCGGCCAGGGCCGGAACGGCCTCGGGCAGCGAGGTGGAGTCCTTGGGATCGTGACCGCCGATGAGCTCCTGCAGCAGCGCGGAGTCCAGGACGGTGCGGGCCACGGGGCCGATCTGATCCAGCGAGGACGCCATGGCGATGGCGCCGTAACGGGAGACCGCGCCGTAGGTGGGCTTGGCGCCCACGGTGCCGGTCACGGCCCCGGGCTGGCGGATGGAGCCGCCCGTGTCGGTGCCGAGGGCCAGGGGCGCCTCGAAGGCTGCCACGGCCGCGGCCGAGCCGCCGCCGGAGCCGCCCGGGATGCGCGAGAGATCCCAGGGGTTGCGCGTGTTACCGAACGCGGAGTGCTCCGTGGAGGAACCCTGCGCGAACTCATCGAGGTTCGTCTTGCCGAGCATGGGCAGCTTGGCGGCGCGGATCTTCTCGATGACGGTCGCGTCGTACGGCGAGACCCAGCCCTCGAGCATCTTGGAGCCGGCCGTGGTGGGCTGGCCCTTCGTGACGATGAGGTCCTTGATGGCGATCGGCACGCCGGCGAGCGGGTGCAGCGCCTCGGCCTCGGCGCCGCCGGCGGCGCGGATCGCGTCCACCTCGGCGGCCACAGCGAGGGCCTCCTCGGCGTTCAGGTGCAGGAAGGCGTGCACGCCGTGCTCGGCGTCGTCCACGGCGGCGATGCGGGCCAGGTGGGCGTTGACGGCCTCAACCGAGGTGAGCGAGCCGGCGCGCAGCTGCTCGGCCAGTTCGGCCGCAGAGAGCGAAATGATGTTCGTCATGGGGTCAGTCCTCGTCCAGAATCGCGGGCACCTTGAAACGGCCGTCCTGCTGGTCGGGGGCACCGGAGAGCGCCTCCTCCTGCGTCAGGGTCACGCCCACCACGTCCTCGCGGAACACGTTCGCGAGCGGGATCGGGTGGCTCGTCGCGGGGACGTCGTCGCCCGCAACCTCGGAGACGGACGCGATGGCGTCGACGATGGCGTCGAGCTCGCCGGCCATGCGGTCCAGCTCCGCATCGCTCATCGCGATGTGGGCCAGCTCGGCCAGGTGAGCCACGTCGTCACGACTGATGGCAGACATATCACTCCCAAGGGAAGACTTCGGTGTTGCCCTCAGTCTAGTGCGCTCGGGCGCGCCGCCGCGGCGCGGCGGCACACGCCCTGGCGTGAGCCAGCGCACGACGACGCCGCGGGGCCGCCCCGCGCGCTCGCCTCGCCTTCCCGCCGGCGCGACCGGACTCGTCGCGCGGGGTGGCCCCGGCGCGCACGTCGCGCTCGGGTGACCAGATCGGGGACGCCGCGCGCGGTGGCGCGGCCGGCCGCGTCAGATGGGAACGAGCGGCTCAGGCGCCGCGCAGGAGAAGCCCGGAGACCTCGGTGCCGTCGGCGGCGTCCCACGGTGCAACGACACCGGGACCCTCGGGGTCGCCGATCGCGGGGTGGCGCACCACGGTGGACTCGGAGATCGCCCCGGCCTCGGTGCCGGCCACGAGACGCACCGTGCGATCGGGGGTGTTCGACTCGGTGCGGTGCTGCGGCGAGGCCTCGCCGTCCAGCAGCGCCGCCACGGTCGAGCGCCATACCGGATCCGCCGGGCCGTCGTAGACGTAGCGGGTCCCGAGGATCCCGTGCTCCATCGTGCCGAGGAAGGCCGCGTCCTCGTGGCCGTTGGAACCGGGCAGCGGCGCGCCGCGGTAGCTCACCGGGACGTGGTAGATCTCGCCGTCCGCGTCGTCGCGCAGCACAAAGAACTCGAGGCCCACCTCGCCCTCCGGATCGTCGAGGCGGAAGCCACCCACGATCACGAGTTCCGGCGTGATGGCCCCGCGGAACCACGGCGTGGCGCGCATCCAGCGCGCCAGCAGCTCCAGCTTCGACGGGACCAGCGTCGTCGACATGATCTCAGCCATGGTTTCTCCCTTTGGTGATGCGCAGCGCGCCCGGGCGGGCAGTGCCCTGTCTACCAGAGTTCGCGGCGCGGGGGCAGGGGCGGCCTAGACGTCCTGCGTGTAGACCACGAGGTGCAGGCCAGGGACATCGTCGGGGAAGCGGTCCCGCTCCGGGGCCCGCTCGAAACCGAGGCGGGGGTAGAGGGCGTTGGGCCCCTCCCACTCGGCGTTCGTCGTCAGCACCACGGAGGCGATGCCCTCGCGGCGGCGCGCCTCGTCGAGGATCGCCGCGACTATGGCCCGGCCAGCACCGGAGCGCTGCACGTGCGGGTCCACCACCAGCAGCCTGAATTCGAGCTCCCCGGCCTCCGCGACGTCGGCCCAGGCGTTGCCCGCCTCGGCGAGCGTGACGGCAGCGATGATCTCCTCACCGCGTTCGGCCACCCACACATCGGTGACCGCGCGGCGGCCGGCCGCGTCCTGGATCTTCTGCATATAGCCCGTGCGCGCGTCAGGGAAGTAGCCGGCCGTCAGGTACGCGGCCACGGTGATGCGGTTGATCTCGGCGTCGTCCGCCTCACCAGCCGGGCGGATCACGAGCGGCGGGAGCTCAACGACGCCCTCGTAGCGCGAGCCGTCGGCCGAGCGGGAAACGAGGCCGTGGTCGACGAGCGCCCGGCGCAGCATCGCGGTGTCGTCCCCGAACGCGCGCAGCCGCAGGTTGAGCCCCGGTTCGTCTGCGTCCTCCCCGAGCGGGAGCACCTGGCGGGCCACGAGCTCGAGCAGGGCGAGGCGGTCGTCCTCGCGCTTGGGCAGCCGCTCCAGCGGGCCCCGGCCCAGGAAGCGAGCGGCGATCGAACGGGAGGTGGTGCGGGGGTGCGACACGGGAAGCGGTACTCCAAGAGAAGGCGGGTGCGTCCGGCGGCGGGGCCGAAGGGACTCGACGAGTCTAGCCAGCCGCGCCGCCCCGAGCTGGTCGGCCATGCGCCGGTCACCGACCGGCGACTCTCCGCGCCGTGCTGGCCGGCCAGCGCCGCCCCGGCATCCGAGCCTGCCGGCCGCGCACGGCTCGCCCACCGTCGACGCCCCGGGACCACGGCGCCCACGGCCCACACGCCGAAGCCGCGCCCGAGGAGCCCGCGCGACCACCCGCCGTCGAGCCTTAGGGAAGGGCCCTTTTGATCTCGGTTTGATCACGGCGGGTGTGATCTGGCTTGCAATTTGTTTGTTAGTTCAGTCTACTAACTGGCATGACACCCACGCCGGTCCCCGAGCGCCGCAGCAGCAGGTCCCAGGCCGCGCTGCCCGCTCACGGGCGCGCACACAACCTCTCGCTGGTCCTGCGCACCCTGCACTCGCAGGGCGCCATGTCGCGCGCCGACCTCTCCCGCGAACTCGGGCTGACCCGCGTCACCGTCTCCGATCTTGTCGCGGAGCTGCTGCAGCGCAACCACGTGGTGGAGCTCGGGACGGCGGAGCGCAACCGCCCAGGCAAGCCCGCCATCCTCGTGGACGTCAACCGCACCGGACTCCAGATCGTCGGCCTGGACCTGGCCGAGGCAAACGTCCTGCGCGCCGCCGTCATGGACCTGGACGGCAACGTCCTCACCCGCCTGCACACCCCCCTCGAGGACGAGCGGGGCGCGAGCGTCACGGCCCTTGTCCTCGAGCTGGCCGACCGCGCCGTCGCGGCCGCCACCGCTCCCCTGCTCGGCATCGGCGTCGGCACCCCCGGCATCGTCGACGCGGACGGAGTGGTGCTCACGGCCCCGAACCTCGATTGGCTCGACCTGCCGCTCGGCACGCTCCTCGAGGAGCACACCGGGCTGCCCACACTCGTCGCCAACGACGCCGACGCCGCCACGATGGGCGAGTTCACCTTCGGCGGCGGGGCAGACGACATGATCCTTGTGAAGGTCGGTCGCGGTGTGGGCGCCGGCCTCATGGTCGGCGGCCGCCGCGCCCGTGGCATCCATTCGGCCGCCGGCGAGATCGGTCACGTCATGGTCGGCACCGACGGCGGCGCGCAGTGCGTGTGCGGCAAGATCGGCTGCCTCGAGACCTGGGTCGGCGCGCCTCACCTCGGCCGCGCCCTGGCCGAGGCGCCCGACGACGCGGCGCGGGCCGCCCTGCTCGCCACCGCCGGGGAACGCCTCGGCATCGCCCTGGCCCCCGTCGTGGCGGCCCTTGATCTTGCCGAGGTGGTCCTCGCGGGCCCCTCGGATCTCCTGAACGGTGCGCTCGCCTCGGCGGTTGCCACCACTTTGACAGCTCGCACCCTGCAGCAGCGCGAACCGCAGCTGCTGGTGCGGCTGAGCGAGGACCCCCAAGACATCGTGCTGCGCGGAACCGCGGTGCTTGTCCTGTGGGCCCAACTCGGAGTGGCCTGAACGGCACCCCGTCCCCGTCACCCAACCGCCGGCCCCGCGCCGTCGATCACCGGAACCGGCGACGCCAGCGTCGCCCCTCCCCCTCACACCCCCGCCCGTGCTCGCGCAGCGCGAGAGGACCGGGACCGTCACCCACAAGAAGGAACTCTTTCGATGAAGAAGAAGTTTGTATCCATCGCGGCGCTGGCCGCGACGACGGCGCTTGCGCTGTCGGCCTGCGCCGGTGGAGGCTCCTCTGCCTCCTCGAGCTCGGCCGCCCCCGCGACCGACAAGTCGGCCAACGCCGGCAAGTCCATCACCCTGTGGCTCGCAGGCGGCGACACCTCGGATGAGCTGCGTGAGTACCTGAAGACCACCTTCAACGAGAAGACCGGTGCCACCCTCAAGATCGAGGAACAGGCCTGGGGCGATCTGGTGGCCAAGGCCACCACGGCGATGTCCAACGCCGACACCACCCCCGACGTCGTCGAGGTGGGCAACACCCAGTCCCCGACCTTCACCTACGCCGGCGCCTTCGCCGATATCTCCGACATGTACGACGAGCTGGGCGGCGACAAGCTGCTCCAGTCCTTCGTGGAGGTCGGCTCCGTCGACGGCAAGAAGTACACCCTGCCGTACTACTTCGGTTCCCGCTACGCCTTCTACCGCAAGGACGTGTGGAAGGAAGCCGGCATCACCGAGGTGCCCAAGACCCTCGACGAGTTCAACACCACGGTGAAGACCATCGCCGAGAAGAACCCGCGCGACATCAAGGACTTCTCCGGCTTCTTCCTGGGCGGTCAGGACTGGCGCGACGGCATCTCCTGGATCTTCGCCAACGGCGGCGACCTGGCCAAGAAGGAGGGTGACCAGTGGGTCTCGACCCTCTCCGACGAGAACTCCCTGAAGGGCCTGGCCCAGCTGCAGGACCTGTACAAGAACGCTTCCAACGCGCCGAATGACGCCAAGGACTCCAACCAGTACATCTTCCTGAACGACTCCGACGCCGTCGTCGACGCGGCCGGCGAGGTCACGTCCAAGACCAAGCTCAACGCCGCCACCATCATGGCGCCGGGCTGGGCGCACTGGTCCATCGGCGACCTGAAGAAGGTTGACGGCAAGGACACCCGCGTCTGGAACGACGACGTCTTCGGCACCTTCGTGCTCCCGGGCAACGACGGCAAGCCCGCCCCGGTCTTCGCCGGCGGTTCCAACATCGGCGTCTCGGCCAAGTCCAAGGAGCCGGGCCTGGCCCGCGAGCTCATGAAGATCATCTTCTCCGCCGACTACCAGAAGAAGCTCGGCGGCGCCGGCCTCGGCCCGGCCAACTCGGACTACGTTTCCTCCCTGGGTGACGATCAGTTCGCCAAGGCCCTCATCGAGTCCGCCTCCAACTCCAAGCTGACCCCGGCCGCGCCGGGCTGGGCCACGGTCGAGGCCAACTCCGTGATGGAGGAGTTCTTCTCCAAGATCCGCGACGCCTCCGATCTGGCCGCCCTGGCCAAGGAGTACGACGACAAGATCACCCCGATGCTCAACGCTCAGTGATGTGTCGAGGGTGGCCGGGGCCTCGCGCCCCGGCCACCCTCACCCCTTCTTCTCACCTCTTTGAATCGCAAGCCCCTGAAGGACGAGGTCATGATGTCCGTCGACGCCCCGGCGTCCCCGGCCCCGGAGGCCGCTCCCCCCACCGCGGGAGCCACGCCGATCCGCCGCCGTCGCCGCTCCCTCACCCCTTGGCTGCTGATCGCCCCCGCGCTGGTCATCATCATTGCCGCCATGGGATACCCGATCTTCTGGCAGCTCAAGACCAGCTTCCAGAAGTACGGACTCAAGCAGCAGTTCAATCCGGATCTGCCGCCGGACTTCGTTGGCTTCGACAACTATGTCAAGGTCCTCACCAACCCTGACTTCCTGGCCGTCCTCGGCCGCTCGATCCTCTTCTGCTTCCTGGCCGCGTTCATCACGGTCATCCTCGGCTTCCTGCTCGCGCTGCTCATGAAGCGCGTGGGCAAGGTGGCCCGCCTCATCCTGCAGATCGCCCTCCTGCTCGCCTGGGCCATGCCCGTCGCAGCGTCCATGACCGTCTGGGTCTGGCTCGTTGATTGGCGCAACGGCGTTCTGAACTACCTGCTCGGCCGGCTCGGCCTCGACGTCGAGAACCACAACTGGCTCGCCGACCCCACGACCTTCTTCGTCATCGCCCTCATCATCGTCATCTGGGCCGCCGTGCCCTTCGTGGCCCTGAGCATCTACGCGGGCCTCTCGCAGATCTCCGAGGAGGTGCTCGAGGCGGCGCAGATGGACGGCGCCACCGGCTGGCAGCGCACGCGCTACATCACGCTCCCGCTCATCGCCCCGGTGCTCTCCATCGTTCTGCTGCTGCAGATCGTGTGGGACCTGCGCGTCTTCACCCAGATCAAGTTCCTGCAGGACGCGGGCGGCGTGGCCAACGCCACCGACCTGCTCGGCACCTACATCTACAAGATGGGCGTCGGCTCGGCCGACTTCGGCTCCGCCGCCGCGGTCTCCGTCATCATGCTGCTGCTGACCGTGGCCCTGTCCTGGTACTACGTCCGTTCGATCATGAAGGAAGAGGACTGACATGAGCGCCACGACCTCCGCCCGGCGTTCCTCCGCCGGCTCCGCCTCCCCCGTGCGCAAGCCCAAGGTCTCCACCGGCCGCCGCGTCTCCGGCTGGCTCTGGACCCTGCTCGCCGTCGCCATCGCGCTGTGCTGGATCTTCCCCGTCTACTGGATGGTGAACTCGTCGTTCCTCTCCACCCTGACGCTGCAGCGCTCCACCCCCACCTGGCTGCCCTTCGGCGGGAGCCTGGAGAACTTCAGGAACGTCTTTGCCGACGGCAGCTTCGTCAAGGCCCTGAGCATCTCGCTCGGCGTGACCCTGCTGACCGTGGCCGTGGCGATCGTCGTCGCCTTCCTCGGCGCCCTGGCCATCTCGCGCTTCCGCTTCAAGGGCCGCCGGTCCTTCATCCTGGCCATGCTGCTGATCCAGATGCTGCCCGCCGAGGGCATGTTCATCGCGCAGTTCAAGATGATGGCCTCCTGGGGCCTCGTCAACAACATTCTCGGCCTGACCCTGCTGTACGCGGCGGCCGTCATCCCCTTCACCCTGTGGATGCTGCGCGGCTTCGTGGCCGGCGTCCCGGCGGAGCTGGAGGAGGCAGCCATGGTGGACGGGCTCTCCCGCACCCAGGCCTTCCTGCGCATCACCTTCCCGCTGCTGGCCCCCGGCCTCGTCGCCTCGGCCGTCTACGCCTTCCTGCAAGCCTGGAACGAGTTCACCATCGCCCTCGTGGTGATGCAGGACAACGACATGCGCACCCTGCCGCTGTGGCTGCGTGGCCTGGTGCAGGCCTCCGCCACGCGAGAGACCGACTGGGGCCTGGTCATGGCCGGCTCCACCATGGTGGCCGTGCCCGTCATCATCTTCTTCATGATCGTCCAGTCGAAGATGTCCTCCGGCCTCGTGGGCGGGGCGGTGAAGGGCTGACATGACGCTCCCCCTTCCCACCGCCACCGAGCTCGATCGCCTCATCGCCGGCACCCTCATGCCCGGCTTCCAGGGCCTCACGGTCCCGGCCTGGATCGAGGCGGCCCTGGCCGACGGCCTCGCGAGCGTGTGCCTCTACGGCGCCAACCTCGACACCCCCGAGCAGCTCGCCGCGCTGGCCGGCCGTTTGCGTTCCCTGTCCCCCGGCGCGCTCATCACGCTGGACGAGGAGGGCGGCGACGTGACGCGCCTGCACTACCTCACCGGTTCCCCCCAGCCTGGCAACGCGGTGCTCGGCCGCCTCGACGACGAGGCGGCCACGGCCTCCTCGGCCGCCCTCATCGCCGCGGAGCTGGCCGGGCTGGGCCTGAACCTGGATTTGGCCCCCGACGCGGACGTGAACTCCTCGCCGCAGAATCCGGTGATCGGCTCCCGCAGCTTCGGGGCCGAGCCGGAGCTCGTGGCCCGCCACACCGTGGCCTGGGTGAGCGGGCTGCAGGGCGCCGGCGTGGCCGCCTGCGTCAAGCACTTCCCCGGTCACGGCGACACGACGGCCGACTCTCACCTGGCCATGCCCCGCATCGATGTGGACCTCGAGACCCTGCACGCGCGCGAGCTCGTCCCCTTCCGCGCGGCGATCGCCGCCGGGGTGGCCACCGTGATGACGAGCCACATCCTGGTTCCCGCGCTCGACCCGAGCGGCCCCGCGACCTTCTCCCGCGCCATCCTGACGGACCTCCTGCGCGACGAACTGGGCTTCGAGGGCGTCATCGTCACCGACGCCCTGGACATGAAGGGCGCGAGCGGCGAGGTCGGCATCCCTGAGGCCGCCGTCCGCGCGCTCATCGCGGGCGCCGATCTGCTCTGCCTCGGCTCGGAGACGAGCCCGGAGCTCTACGCACAGGTGCTCGACGCCGTGGGGCTGGCGGTGCGCGAGGCTCGCCTCCCGCTCGAGCGGCTGCGCGATGCCGCCGGGCGCACCGCCCGCCTGGCCGCCGCCTACCCCGCCGTGGACGACGCCGCGCCGGCCGGCTCGGTGCCGAGCGCGGCGACGATCGCCTCGGCCTTCCGCCTCGGCCCCGCCGTGGCCGGTTGGGTCTGTGACCCGGCCCCGGCCGCCGTCGTGCAGTTCGAGAACGAGGCCAATATGGCCGTGGGCTTCGTGCCCTGGGGCGCCGGCGCCGCCGGCGTGCCGCTCACCCAGGCCACCGCGGTGCCGTCCGGCGCCAAGGTGGCGCTCGTGGCCCGCGGGCTCGACGCCGCACACCCGGCCTGGGAGCTTGCCTCCCGGCTCGAGGCCGCCGGGCATCGCGTGCTCGTCACCGAGTGCGGCTGGCCGCGCAACGAGCGACCCGACGTCGTGACCTTCGGCGCCTCCCGCGCCGTGGGCGAGGCGCTCGTGCTGGCGCTGGGGCTGCCCGCGGTGGCGGAGACCGGCGCCGCGGGGGGCGGTGGGATCCAGGCATGAGGCTCGGTATTGACATTGGCGGCACGAAGACCGCCGTGGCGGCCGTGGCGCCCAACGGCTCCGTGCTGGCCCACCGCTCCGCGCCGTCGGGCCGTGGCCCCGCCGAGGTGACGCGGGTCGCCGCCCGGCTGGCCCGCGAGACGGTGGCGGCGGCCGGCGTGCCGGCGGACGCCGTCGGCGCGTGCATGCCGGGCATGGTCGACCCCCATTCCGGCGTGGTGCGCCACGCCGTGAACCTGGACGTGGACGAGCTAGACCTGGCCGCCGGCTTGGCCTGGGAGCTGCACCTGCCGGTCTCCGTGGACAACGACGTGAAGGCGGCGGCCCTCGGCGCGGCGCTGCACGTGGGCCACAGCGGCACGGGCGGCACCCTGGCCTACCTCAACCTGGGGACGGGCCTCGCCGCCGCCGTGGTGCGGGACGGGCGCGTGCTGCGCGGCCCGGACGGCGCCGTCGGGGAGATCGGGCACCTGCCCGTGGGCACCGGCGTGCCGTGCCAGTGCGGGCAGGTGGGGTGTCTCGAGACCATCGCCTCCGGCTCCGCCGTGGCGCGGGTCTGGCGGCCCGCCCTCGGGCAGGCGGCCGATCCCTTCGCCGCCGCCGCGGCCGGGGACGCCGACGCCGCGCTGGCGGCGGACATGCTGGCCGACGGCGTGGCCCAGGCGCTGCTGTTGCTCGCCGTGAGCGTGGGGCCCGACCGCGTCGCGCTGGGTGGCGGCGTCGCTAAGGCACCGGGTCTGGCCGGGGCCGTGCGGGCGGCGGTGGCCAGGCGCGCCGCCGCGAGCGACTTTGTCGCCTCGCTGCGGCTCGACTCCCGCTTCGAGGTGCTGCCTGCCGAGGTGCCGGTGGCGTCCCTCGGGGCCTCTCTGCTCCCCACGCGCTGACGTGGGGCTCTGCTGGGGCCGGCCTCCACACATCCAGCCGGCCCCGGCACCACCGCGGGCCCGTGCGTTCGTCCCCACGACGAACGCGCGGGCCTGTGGTCTTTCTTGGGAGTGCAGCGCGGCTCCGGTGGCCGAGGACCGGTGGCCCGGTCGCACACGTCCGTGGGTCAGTGCGCCGGTACTCGCCGGGAGGCTACGACGGTAGCCGCACCGCACCGGCCAGCTGCCAGTCGCCGTCGAACGCCGGGCGCGCCACGGGCACCCCGGCCTCCTCGGCGATGAGCGCGCCGGCCGCGTAATCCCACTCGCGGATCCCGCGCTCGGCGTACGCATCGAGCACGCCCTCGGCCACGAGGCACAGGTCGAGGGCGGCGGAGCCCAGGCGGCGCACATTGGCAAACGCCGGGAGCATCGCCGCGAGCGCGGCGGCCTGTTCCTGGCGCACGGCGGGGTCGTAGCCGAAGCCCGTGGCCAGGATCGCGTCGGCTCCCCTGCCCTGGGGCCCGCGCAGCCGCACCGGCTCGCCCTCGCTCTCCCCCGTCTCCGGGTTCCAGCCCACCTTGTACGCGCCCAGGCCGCGGGCGGCGAAGTACTGGCAGCGTAGCGCCGGGGCCGTCACGGCACCGGCCAACCAGACGTCGGAGCCGTCCGGCCCGGGGCCGCACACGCCCACCGAGGTGGCGTAGTAGACGATGCCCCGCACGAAGTTGGCGGTCCCGTCCAAGGGGTCGATGCTCCAGCGGTAGCCGCTCGCCCGCTCCGGCGTGGAGGCCGCGTACTCCTCGCCCGTCAGGACATCGGCCGGGCGCGCGCTGCCCAGCTGCTCGCGCACGGCCCGCTCGGCGCCGCGGTCGAACTCGGTGACCCAGTCCCCCGCCGCGCTCTTCGTCTCGCTCACGGCGTCGAGGGCGCCGACCGGGCGCCCCGCCAGGACCCGCGCCCCTGCGGCCGAGGCCACGCGGGCCACGAGCTGCAGCGTGGAGGGATCGTTTTCGGTGCCGGGGACGAGCTTCACTCCGCCTCGCCCGCCTCGGGCGAGGCGGCGGCGTCGGGCGACGCCGCGTCGTCGGTCGCTGCGTCGAGGTCCCCCGAGACGGCGGCGGCGCCGCCCTCCAGGAGGCGGCGGAAGCCGTCCTCGTCCAGCACCGGCACGCCGAGCTGCTCGGCCTTCTCCAGCTTGGAGCCGGCCGCCTCGCCCGCCACGACAAAGCTCGTCTTCTTCGACACCGAGCCGGAGGCCTTGCCACCGCGCACGATGATGGCCTCCTTGGCCTCGTCGCGCGAGAAGGTGGGCAGCGTGCCGGTGACCACGATGGTCAGGCCCTCGAGGGTCGCGGCGAGGGACTCGTCGCGCTCGTCGGCCATCTCGTGGCCCTGCTCGCGCCAGGCCGCCTTCCACTTGGCCACGATCTCGCGGTGCCAGGCGTTCTCCTCGCCCGTGAACCACTCGACGAGCGACTCGGCGATGATGGTGCCCACGCCGTCGATCTCGGAGAGCTTGGCCACCGCCTCCGGATCGGCCACCGCCTCCTCGAGCGCGTCCATGGAGCCGAAGCGCGTGGCGAGCGCGCGGGAGGCCGTGGGCCCCACGTGGCGGATGGACAGGGCGACGAGCACACGCCACAGATCGCGCGTCATGGCCAGGCCCACCTGCGTGTGCAGCTTGAGCGTGTTGGCGTTGGGCACGAGCTGCCCGGCGGCCAGCTCGGGGTTCGCCTTGAGGTCCTTGGCCGTGGCCTTGCGCCAGAAGTACGGGACGGCCTCCCACTTGCCGGTGCCGACGCCCTTCGACTTCCTCTCGCGCCACACGCGCACGTGCGCCAGGGCGCGGGAGACCTCGGAGTCAGGGTCGACGAGCTCGAAGAGGTCGGCCTCGGTGGTGAGCGGGCCCGGCCCGGCCGGTTCCGGCACGCCGCCGGGCAGCGAGGCGGGGTCGGGGCCGGCTCCCACCGTCAAGGCGATCGCGGCCTCGGCGCCGAGCGCCTCGATGTCGAAGGCCCCGCGGGAGGCCAGGTGCTCCACGCGCTGGCTCAGCTGGGCGGGGCAGTGCTCGGCGTTGGGGCAGCGCAGGTCGATGTCCCCCTCCTTCATGGCGCGCAGGGGCGTGCCGCAGGAGGGGCAGGTGGCCGGCATGACGAAGGCGCGCAGCTGATCCTCGCGCCCCTCGCGCAGCGCCAGCACGGGGCCCACGATCTCGGGGATGACGTCCCCCGCCTTGCGCAGGATGACGGTGTCGCCGATGAGGACGTTCTTGGCCTTGACCACGTCCTGGTTGTGCAGCGTGGCCATGGCGACCGTGGAGCCGGCCACCTTGACCGGCTCCATGACGCCGTAGGGCGTGACTCGGCCCGTGCGGCCCACGTTGACGCGGATGTCCAGCAGCTGCGTGTGGACCTCCTCCGGCGGGTACTTGTACGCCACGGCCCAGCGCGGCACGCGCGAGGTGTAGCCGAGCGCGCGCTGGATCGCGAAGTCGTCTGCCTTGATCACGATGCCGTCGATCTCGTGGATCAGGTCGTGGCGGTGTTCGCCCTTGTCGGCGATGAACGCGAGGATCTCGTCGATGGAGCCCAGCAGCTGCGAGTACGGAGAGACGGGCAGGCCCCACGCGGCCAGCTGCTCGTAGGTGGCGAACTGGGACTCGATCTGCAGGCCGTCCCTCGTGCCGATGCCGTGGGCAAACATGCTCAGGGGCCGCTGGGCGGTCTTGGCCGGGTCCTTCTGGCGCAGCGAGCCGGCCGCCGCGTTGCGGGGGTTGGCGAGCTCCGCCTTGCCCTCCGCGCGCAGCATGGCGTTGAAGGCCTCGAAGTCCTTGGAGGCGATGAACACCTCGCCGCGCACCTCCAGCTGGGCCGGCCAGCCGGAACCCGAGAGCCGCTGCGGGATCTCCTTGATGGTGCGCACGTTGGCCGTGACATCCTCGCCCGTGGTGCCGTCGCCGCGCGTGGCGGCCGTGACCAGCACGCCGTCGTGGTAGATCAGGTTGATCGCCAGGCCGTCGATCTTGGCCTCGCTGAGCCAGCGCAGCTCCACCCCCGGGGCGGCCTGCGCCGCCTGCTCCGCCGCACGCTCGAGCCAGGCGCGCAGCTCCTTGAGGCTGAAGACGTCCTCGAGGGAGTACATGCGCGTGGGGTGCTTGACCGGCGCGAACGCCGTGGAGACGTCGCCGCCGACCTCCTGCGTGGGCGAATCGCTCGTGATGAGCTCGGGGTGCTCCGCCTCGATCCGCTCGAGCCGCACAAAGAGTTCGTCGAACTCGGCGTCCGAGATCAGGGAGGTGTCCCGGTCGTAGTACGCGGCGCGGTAGCGGCGCACGTCCTCGACCAGCTGGGCGTACTCCTCCCGCAGGGCCTCGGGGGGAACCACGGTCTCTTCGCTGTGCATTTCGCTCACGGATCCATCATGCCGCAGGGGGCCACCGGAATGCCCGACGGCGGGCGGCCGGGTTCCGGCGCGCGCGGCGGCGCGGCTCAGTCGAGGGGCAGCGTGGCACCCTGGCCCTCGGTGAGCGCGTAGGGCGTGACCTCGCCGAAGCCGTGCAGGTGCACCGGCTCCTGCTCGCTGAGCACAAAGCGCGCGTCGCCCGCCAGCACCTGCGCCGTGAGGTGATCGGTGAGCACCTGCTGCGGCTCGGCCATCGACGTGAGACGGGCCGCCATGTTCACCGTGGCGCCGTAGATGTCCCCGAGCCGGGAGAGGACGCGGCCCCACACGAGGCCAACGCGCACGCGCGGCGTCTCGCGCCCCGCGACGTCCTCCACGCCGAACTCCCCGGCCAGCGTGAGCGCGATCCGCGCGCCGGCCTGCGGCGTCTCGGCGACGTAGAGCACCTCGTCGCCGATCGTCTTCACGAGGCGGCCGCCGCCCACCGTGATGATCTCGGAGCAGCGCGCCTCGAAACCCTGCACCAGCTTCGCGAGCGTGCGCTCGTCCATGCGGCGCGAGAGCTTGGTGAAGGAGACCATGTCGGCGAAGCCGACGGCGCGGGCCAGCGGCAGCGCGGCGTCGTCCTCCGAGCCGTCGCGGTGCTCGTTCGACGCCTTCAGCCCGGACTCGGCGCGCACCACCTGGCGCTGCACCGCCGCGGCGAGGTTGCGCCGGTAGGCGTAGATCATGACCTCTTCGATGGGATCGATGAGGTCATCGAGCAGCAGGATCACCTGGCGCCGCGCCTCGGCGTCGCTCATGCCCTGGTTCTGCACGAGGTCCTCGACGATCGCCTCGATCTGCCAGATGACCATGCGATCGGTGAGCTGACCGAGCGAGCGGGTGATGGACAGCGCCGCTTCCTCGGTGAGCAGGTGCTCGCGCACCTGGTCGATGATCGTCTCGAGCGCCGCTTCGTCGTTGCTCGTGTAGGCAACCTCGTCGTCACCCACGCGGGGCAGGCCGAGGGAGCGCCAGATCTTCCTGGCGCTAAGCAGGGACACGCCCACGTCCGAGGCGACCTCGCGGCGGCGCAGGGTGCGTTCCCCGCCCAGCAGGCGACGTTCGAGCTCGCGGGCGGCGTTGCGGACGTCCGCCTCGTCCTGGTGCTTGATCGGGACCACCGGCATGGACGTCGTGATCGGCGCGTCCTCGGGGACGGCGGCGGTGCCGGCCCCGGGCACCGTGGGCTGGGCCAACGTGGCCGCTTCGGTGGCCGAGAGCGGGCGGGCCGAGGCATCGGGGGCGAGCCGCGGCACCACGGGCAGCTGCGCCGTGCGGCTCAAGGTTCCCGGGCCGATGTCGCGCATCGGCGACTGCCCGGTGGAGACTCCGCGTGCCGGGTCATCTGCCGCGCGTTCCACGTCGGGCCGGGACGGGGGTGGGACCGGCGGAAGCGGGGCGTCGAAGGACTCAGCCGGGGCGTGCGCTCCCGACGTGATGTCCTCGCTCATGCGTCTCTTCCCTCTCGCGGTGCTCGTGCCGCGCCCTCGTGGGCGCCGGCTCCCCCATTCTTGCACCTCGGCGCGCGCGGAGAGCCGTGCGCTACGCCGAGTCCTGCCCGTGAAGTCGCTGCGGATGGGCGAGGCGTGGGCTGGGCACCCCCTGCACGACGTCGGGCGGCCGGGTCCGCCGGCCGTCTCGCCTTCGCGCGCAGGCCGGCCGTGTGCACCCGGTGCTCGCTCCGGCCGTCTCGCCTTCGCACTCGGGCTGGCCGCGACGCCGTCGCGCTCAGGCCGGGCCGTACGGCCCGGGGGGCTGTTCCCACGGCAGGGCGGCGTGGCAGCGGCGCACCACGTCGGCCGCCTGGCGCACCGAGGGCACGTGCTTGAGGCTCGCCTGCCCGCGGGCGGTGAAGAGCACGAGGGTGCCGGCGCCGTCCCGGCCGGCCCCCACGCCCGGACGTGGGTCGACGCCCGTGATCATGCCGAGGGGCAGGTCGCGGCGGCGGCGCCCCTCAAAGGAGATGACGCGCTGGGTGGTGATGACGTAGCGCCGGCGGAGCCATCTCCAGAGCGGGCGAAGCACCCAGGCAAAGCAGGCGAGCCCGAGCAGCACCCAGAGGCCGCCAGAGACGAACGGCGCCGCCTGCTCCCAGCCGCCGCCCAACTCGGGGAAGCGACTCACGATGCCTTGGCCGAGCCCCGCCACGCCCGTGAGCGCGATGAGGGCCCAGGCCGGCCCGAGGAGCCCGCGGGGGTGGGGGCGCGAGCGCACCACCACCGCCTCGTTCTGGCTCAGCTCGATCCTCAAGCGACGCGCTCCTTGACCGTTGACGTGCGCGACCGCCGCGCCGCTGCGCGACGCCCGGCCCGCGGGGTCTTCAGCCTATCGGTTCAGGCGTAGCCGCCGTCCGAACGGCGCAGGTGCACCACGTCACCGGCATGGACGTGATGCACCTCCCCCGCCGCGTCGGTCACCATGAGGCAGCCGTCCGCGTCGAGGTCGCTCGCCACCCCCACCAGCTCGTGGCCACCGGGCAGGTGAACGCGCACGTCGTTGCCGAGCGTCGAGCTGCTCTCCCGCGCCGCTTCAAGCACGCTGGCCCCGCCGAGGCTCGGCAGCGGCGTCGTCACCGAACCGCCCGCCGCGAACCATTCGTCGCTGACCACGCCGAGCTGCCCCCACAGGCTGCCGAGCAGCTCGTCCGCGCCGATGCCCAGACCGGAGAGGGCGAGCGAGGTGGCGGTGCCCACCGGCAGCTCCTCGCGGCTCTGATCCAGGTTCACCCCGATCCCCACCACCACGGTGTGCCCCTCGCCGGGGGCCCCGGGAACCAGGCGGGCCAAGATGCCGGCGCACTTGGAGCCGCGCACCAAGAGGTCGTTGGGCCACTTCACGCCCGCCACCCGTTCCCCGGCCAGGGCGTCAACCGTGCGCGCCGCGACGAGGGCCACGAGCACCGTGGCCCAGCCGAGGGCGTCCGGCGCCACCGAAGCGGGGGCGCGCAAGAGAGTGCTCATCGCCAGGCAGGCGCCGGGGGGCGCCACCCAGGCGCGATCGAGCCGCCCGCGCCCCGCCACCTGATCCAGCGTGGCCACGAGGCTCAGGTGAGGAGCCGTCGCACCGAGGGCCACGAGGTCCTCGTTGGTCGAGCCCGCCTGGGCGGGGAGCAGCGGCGCCGGCCACACGATGCGATCCGCGCCGGGCGTGGCCCGGCGCGCCTCGGCGACGGCGGCGGCGTCGAGCACCAGGGTGCGGCTCACTCCATGCCCTCGCTTGCGCTCGGGGCGCCGTCAAGGAAGATGTCCGGAGTGCGCGGCGCGTCCGGATTCCCCACGGCGTAGCCGCTGAGGTCGTGGATCCCCTCCTGCGCCAGGACCTCCTCGTCGATGGCGAAGTGACCCGTGTACTCGCGGGGGTCGCGGGTGAGGACGGCGTGGGCGGCATCGGCCACGATCTGCGGGGTGCGCGCGCCCTCCAGCAGCGGGGCACCGCCCGGCAGATGGCGGATGGCGGCCGTCTCGATGATCGTGGCCGGCCACAGCGAGTTCACGCCGATCCCGTCGCGGCGCAGCTCGTGCGCCAGGCCCAGCGTCGTCAGGCTCATGCCGTACTTGGCCATGGTGTAGGCCAGGTGATCGCCGGCCCAGCGCGGGTCGAGGTTCAGCGGCGGGGAGAGCGTCAGGATGTGCGCGGCGCGCGAGGCGCGCAGGTGGGGCAGCGCCGTCTTGGAGAGCAGGAACGTGCCGCGCGCGTTGATGTCCTGCATGAGGTCGTAGCGCTTCATGTCGACGCGGTCGGTGGGGCTCAGGTCGATCGCCGAGGCGTTATTGACGACGATGTCGAGGCCCCCGAAGGTCTCGACGGCCGCCGCGACGGCGCGCTCCACGTCCGCGTCAACGCGGACATCGCCCACGATGGCGAGGGCGCGGCCGCCGGCCGCCTCGATCTCCGCGGCGGCGGTGTGCACCGTCCCCTCGAGTTTGGGGTGCGGCTGATCCGTCTTGGCCAGCAGCACCACGTTGGCTCCGTCGGCGGCGGCCTTCAGGGCGATGGCCAGGCCGATGCCCCGGCTGCCGCCGCTCATGATCATGGTGCGCCCGGCCAGCGAGCGTGTGGGCTGGGTCTCGTTGCTCATGCGCCCAGCGTAGCGGGCCGGGGCCCGGTTTGTTACCCATGAGTAGGTATCGGGTTCTTTTCCCGCCCGACGGCGCGCCCGGACCCGGGCGCGCGGCGCCCGGCATGCACGGCCTCCCCACCATCGGCGCGCGGCTTTTTGTGCGATTCCTCCAAAGGCACCCCGCCCGCGTGGGCCTAGACTGTCCAGCGGCGGCGTTGCGACTTGTCCGTTTCCCACCAAGACGTCGGCACCGAGAACCCTCGGAGCCAGCACCTCAACCCAGGAGCCTCACCTCGTCATGATCGAGAGCCAGGACGCCCCGTTCGACCTGAGAACTACCGCCGGCAAGCTCGCCGACTTCCGCGCCCGCCGCGAGGCAGGCCTGGCGCCGAGCGGTCAGGCCGCCATCGAGAAGCAGCATGCCCGCGGCAAGCACACGGCCCGCGAGCGCATCGAGATGCTCCTGGACCCGGAATCCTTCGTCGAGTTCGATGCCCTGCGCGTTCACCGCACGCACGCCTTCGGCATGGAGAAGAAGCAGCCGCTCGGCGACGGCCTCGTCTCGGGCTACGGCACCATCGACGGCCGCCTCGTGGCCGTGTACTCCCAGGACTTCACGGTCTACGGCGGCTCGCTCTCCGAGATCAACGGTCAGAAGATCGTCAAGGTGCAGGAGTTCGCCCTGCGCAACGGCTGCCCCGTGGTGGGCATCAACGACGGCGGCGGCGCCCGCATCCAGGAGGGCGTGGCCTCGCTGGCCATGTTCGCCGACATCTTCCGCGGCAACGTCCATGCCTCGGGTGTGGTCCCGCAGATCTCCGTCATCATGGGCCCCTGCGCCGGCGGCGCCGCGTACTCCCCCGCCCTGACCGACTACATCGTCATGGTGGATCAGACCTCCCACATGTTCATCACGGGCCCCGACGTCATCAAGACGGTCACGGGCGAGGACGTGGACATGGAGACCCTCGGCGGCGCCCGCCACCACAATCAGGACACCGGCACCGCCACGTACCTGGCCCCGGACGAGGAGGACGCGCTCGACTTCGTGCGCGAGCTGCTCTCCTACCTGCCCTCCAACAACCTGGCCGAGCCGGCGCTGGAGCCCGGCGACCAGGAGCTGTTCGTCACGGCGGAGGACGAGGAACTCGACACCCTCATCCCCGACTCCGCCGCCCAGCCGTACGACATGCGCACCGTGATCGAGCACATCATGGACGACGCGGCCTTCTTCGAGGTGCAGGCGCTCTACGCCCCGAACGTGATCATCGGCTACGGCCGCGTCGAGGGCGCCACGGTGGGCGTCGTGGCCAACCAGCCCATGCAGTTTGCCGGCACGCTGGACATCAACGCCTCCGAGAAGGCGGCGCGCTTCGTTCGCCACTGCGATGCCTTCAACATCCCGATCCTCACCCTGGTCGACGTTCCCGGCTTCCTGCCAGGCAAGGACCAGGAGGACCTGGGCATCATCCGCCGCGGCGCCAAGCTGCTCTATGCCTACGCCGAGGCCACGGTGCCGAAGCTGACGGTCATCACCCGCAAGGCCTTCGGCGGCGCCTACATCGTCATGGGTTCAAAGAAGCTCGGCGCCGACCTGAATTTCGCCTGGCCCACCGCGCAGATCGGCGTCATGGGCGCCCAGGGCGCCGTCAACATCCTCTTCCGCCGCGACCTCGCGGCCGTGGAGGCCGAGGGCGGCGACGTCGAGGCGCGCCGCGCGCAGATCGTGGCCGACTACGAGGCCGAGCTGCTCAACCCCTACCAGGCCGCCGAGCTCGGTTACCTGGATGCGGTCATCGCCCCGAGCGAGACCCGCCTGCAGATCGTCAAGGGCCTGCGCGCCCTGCGGGATAAGCATTCCTCGCTGCCCGCCAAGAAGCACGGGAACATCCCGCTGTGAGCGCGGCACGCAAGCCCTGGGCCGAGCCGGAGGCGCCCGGCCAGGTCGAGGACGCCCCGTTCCTGCGCGTGGTGCGCGGCGAGCCAACCGCCGAGGAGCTCGCAGCGGTCACCGCGGTGCTCGTGGCCGCAGCCTCCGCCTCCGCCGGCGACGAGGAGCCGAAGGAGGCGACGCGCAGCGACGTGCTGCGCCGCTCGGCGCGGCTTCGCTCCCGGCTCATGGCCGTTCCGGGCGCGTGGCGCGCCCGCGGAAGGTGAACCAAGCCACACCTCGTGCACTAGGCTGAACGCCCCGGGCGGGGCCGACCGTTGGGCCGGTTCCGCCCGGTCATTTCTGACGCGAGGGGGACGCATGGGCAGGGTCGCGGTGGCGGCGACGGCGATGGCCGCGGCACTCATGCTGAGCGCGTGCACCCCGCCCTCCGCCGGCACGGACACCGGCACCACCAGCGGCACGGGCTCGCCGGCAGACACGGCCTCCTCCGCGACCGCCGGGGGCGATCCGGGCCGCGAGGACCCCGGCGCCGAGGCCACGGGCGGCGACTCCGCCCCCGACGTCGTTCAGGTCGAGGGCCCGGCGACCGCGTCGTCGGGCACGGAGCACCCCGCCGACTCCGCGGCGCTCCCCGACCGTCCGGAGCTCGATCACGGGACGGGGTCCCCGCTGGCCGTGGGCACCAAGAGCGCCGGCCTGACCTGGCCGGACGGCAGCCCCGTCACGCTCGATGTGCTCGCCCTCAACCAAGCCCGCCGGCTCGGTTCCACGCAGTTGCACACCGACGTCGACGACCGCTTCCGGGACGAGATCGCCGGTGCGCCCCAGGGCTACACCGTCTACCCCTTCAGCGACGCCGCCGCCGACGGCTCGCTGGGGCGCGTGCTGGCGGTGGCCGTCTCCGACGAGCTGGTCACGGGCGACTTCAGCGGGACACCGGCAGCCAGCCGCGCCGGCTACGTCGATGCCAAGCGGTGGCACGGGGGGCCGGAGGTGGTGGCCCAGAGCTACTTCTACGGCAGCACGCCGGTGTGGGCGGCGGAGGACAGGCTGTACTGGCTCGACGACGGGTACCGCTTTTCCGAGGACGAGGAGGCGCAGCCCTGGTCGCTGCACTCCTGGGCCCCCGGCGAAAGGAACACGACGCTCCTCGTGAGCGGCCAGGAGGAGCCGGCCCTCCAGGCTCCCTCCGGCGGGGTCACTCTCAACGGCCGGGTCTACTTCTCCACCTACGATGCGACGGAACCCTCCGGGCTCCCCTCCCTGTTTTCCGTCCCCGCCGGGGGCGGCGAGCCGAAGCTCGTCGCCAAGAACGCCGGGGCGCCCGTCGGCGCGGGCGGGTCCATCGTCTTCGAGCGCTACTTCGACGACACCACCGACGACGAGTTCTCCTACGGCCAGATGCCGCTCGTCTCCTCGATCGCGCGCCTCTCCCCGGGCGGGGGCGCGCAGACCCTGCTGAAGGTGGCGCGGGCCGAGGCGGTGCGCGGCATGAAGAGGTACGAGGCCTCCAACGGGGACGGCATGGGCCTGGTGGACGAGCAGGGGCGCCCCCTGGAGTCCGTGGCGCTCATCGCCGCCGGCCCGGACCGGGTGGTGCTGCGCCAGCGCACCCAGCTCCTGGTCCTGAACACCGAGGAGCGCACCGCCAACCGGCTCCTCCCCCTGGTGCGGCCCACGTCCGAGACGCGGCTCGTCGCCAGGGCGGCGGTGTGCAAGAGCGGCACGGCGATCCTCCAGGACACCGCGTGGGGCTCCGACCCCGTGGTGTTCTGGCTCCCAGGGGACGGTTCCGCCCTGCGCTGGATGGGGGAGGCGAGCGACCGCTCCACCCCGGCCTGCTCCGGTGACGTCATCAGCCTGCGGGCCACGGACCTGAACCTCGGCGAACCGGGCGGGTTGCTGGTCGTTCGTCCGAGCCTGTAGCCGCCGCGCCGAGCCACCCGGCCGCCGTCGCCCCGGCGGGCTAGGCTAGTGAACGTGAGCCACGACACCGCGCATCGCGCCCCCTCAGCCGTCGACGCCATCGCGAACGACTTCCTGACCGCCTCCCTCGCCCTGAGCCCCGAGCTGGCCACCGCCCTCGGCCGCCCGGACGCCCCGGACACCTACGACGACCATTCGCCCGCCGGCACCGCCGCGCGCCGCGCCCTGCTGGTGCGCACGCTCGAGGCCCTCGCAGCAGCGCAGCCGGTCGACACGGTCGACGCCGTGACGATCGACGTCATGCGCGAGCGCCTCGGCCTCGAGGTGGAGATCATCGACTCCGGCGTCACCCCGCTGAACAACCTGGAGTCGGTGCCCCAGTCGGTGCGCAATCTGCTGGACCTCATGCCCCAGGAGAGCGCGGAGGACTGGGCGCACGTCGCCAACCGCCTGGCCCACCTTCCGCAGGCGCTGGCCGAGTTCACGGAGTCCCTCGAGGCCTCGCGCGCGGCCGGCCGCGTCGCCGCCGTGCGCCAGGTGGACGAGGTCGCCTCGCAGTGCCGCGCCTACGCCGCCGACGGCGGTTACTTCGACGAGCTGCTCGCCCAGGCCCCCACCTCCGACACCGACTTCAGCGTCTCCTTCGCCTCGATCGTCGCCGCGGCCAAGGTCGCCTACCTCGAGCTCGCCGCGTACCTCAGCGAACGTTTGCGCAAGCACGCCCCGGAGAAGGACGCCGTGGGGCGCGAGTACTACTCGCTCATGTCCAGGGAGTTCCTGGGCGCCGAGGTGGACCTCGAGGAGACCTACGCCTGGGGCGTGGCCGAGCTCGAGAAGATCATCGCCGAGCAGGAGGCGGTGGCAGACGAGATCGAGGCCGGCGCGAGCATCGAGCGCGCCCGCGAGGTCCTCAACGCCGATCCGGAGCGGGCCCTGCACGGCACCGACGCCCTGCGGGCCTGGATGCAGGCCAAGTCGGACGCCGCCCTCAAGGACCTGGCCGGCACGCACTTCGACATCGAGGCCCCCATGGACCGCCTCGAGTGCATGATCGCCCCCACGCAAGAGGGCGGCATCTACTACACGCCGCCGAGCTCCGACTTCGCGCGCCCCGGGCGCATGTGGTGGTCGGTGCCGGAGGGCGAGACCGACTTCCAGACCTGGGCGGAGACGAGCACCGTCTACCACGAGGGCGTCCCCGGGCATCACCTGCAGTGCGCCACCGCCCTGATCGCCGGCGACGAGCTCAACGACTACCGCTCCCAGGCCGTGTGGGTGTCCGGCCACGGCGAGGGCTGGGCCCTGTACGCCGAGCGGCTCATGGAACAGCTCGGTTACCTCTCCGATCCGGGCGACCGCCTCGGCATGCTGGACGGCCAACGCCTGCGCGCCGCCCGCGTCGTCTTCGACATCGGCGTGCACCTCGAGCTCGAGGTGCCGGAGCGCTGGGGTTCCGGCACCTGGGACGCCGACAAGGGCTGGGAGTTCCTCAAGGCCAACATGTTCGAGTCGGAGGGCCGGATCCGCTTCGAGTTCCTGCGCTACCTCGGCTGGCCGGGGCAGGCCCCGTCCTACAAGATCGGACAGCGCCTCTGGGAGCAGATCCGTGACGAGGTGGCGCGCCGCGAGGGCGCCGACTTCGACCTCAAGGCCTTCCACACCCGCGCCCTGCGCCTGGGCTCCATGGGCCTCGATTCGCTGCACCGCGCCCTCCTGGGCGCCTGACGCCCACCGCACGACGACGCGGCGGCGCCTTTCGCATCGAAAGGAGCCGCCGCGTCGTCGTTCCCTTGGCGTTCCGCCACGCCCGGGGCGGGCGAGCCGACTCCCGCCGGGCCGTCCCACGGCGGCGGGCGGGCTCACTCCGGCGGCGCGGGCGGGATCCGCTGATCCGCCGTGGTCTGGTCCCAGGGAACGGTGGGGTCCGCGAGGCGCAGTGGACAGAGCTTCACCCCGGAGCGGATGAGCGGGAGCACCTCGTCCACGACGTCCCAGACGTTGACGTTCATCGAGGCGAGCAGGGTGTCCTCCGCGGAGAGCCACAGGGCCACAAACTCCCGGGCGGCCAAGTCCCCGCGGATCAGCACGCGCGTCGCTGCCGGATCGGGAACGTGGCCCACGTACTCCATGCCGACGTCGTATTGGTCGGAGAAGAAGTACGGCTCGCGATCGTGGGCCCGCGGGGAGCCGAGGAGGGCGGCGACGGCCGTGGCCGGCTGGTGCAGCGCAGCGTCCCAGTGCTCCACCCGCAGCCGCCCGTGGCGGGGGTGGGGGTAGTTGGCGATGTCGCCCACGGCGCAGATGGCCGGGTCGGAGGTCTGGAACACCTCGTTGACGAGCACCCCGTCGCCCAGCTCGAGCCCGGCCCCACCGGCCAAGCCCACGGCCGGATCGGCGCCGATGCCGAAGAGCACCGCGTCCGCGGGAAGGCGCTGACCGGAGGCGAGCAGCACCCCCTCGACCGCGCCGCCCGGGGCGAGGACCTCCACCACGGTGTCCCCGCGCACCAGCCGCACGCCGTGCTCCTCGTGCAGCGCGGCGTAGAAGCGTCCAAGCTCGGTCCCGAGCACCCGTGCGAGCGGTTCCTCCCCGCGGATCACGACCGTCACCTCGGAGCCGAGGGCCCGCGCCGAGGCGGCCGCCTCGAGCCCGATCCAGCCGCCACCGACCACCACGAGGCGGGCGCCGTGACGCAGTTCGCCGCGCAGGGCGTCGGCGTCCTCCTTGCTACGCAGGACCGTCACCCCGCGGGCCCGCTCGCCGGGGATCGCCGGGAGCCGGGGCACGGAACCGGTGGCCAGCACGAGCGCGTCGTAGGCGATCGGCTCGCCGCCCTCGAGCACGAGCCGGCGCGCTTCGCGGTCGATGCGCTCCGCCCGCACCCCCGTGCGCACGTCGACGAAGCGCTCCCGGTACCACGCGTCGTCGTGCACGAGCTGCGCCGCGAACTCCGCCTCGCCGCGCAGGTAGTCCTTGCTCAGGGGCGGCCGCTCGTAGGGAAGATGCGCCTCGGCCGCCACGAGCACCGTGGTGCCCTCGAAGCCGCAGGCCAGCGCCGCCTCCACGGCCTTGGCCGCGGCGAGGCCGCCTCCCACCACCACGAGGCGTCCGTTCTGCGGCAGGAGACTCATCGGTGGATCAGCTCCCGCCAGTTCTGGGGCAGGCGCTCGGCCGGGCCGGGCGCCGCCTGCGAGGCCGGCCGCGACTCGGGCGGCGCGAGCTCCGGCCCGGACTCGATCAGCTCCCGGGTGCGGTAGTCCCACCACCACGTTTCGCCCGGTTCGAAGCTGCGCATGAGCGGGTGCCCGGTGGCGGCAAAGTGGGCCGTGGCGTGCTGCGAGGGCGATGAATCGCAGCAGCCGATGTGCCCGCACAGGGCGCAGCGGCGCAGGTGGACCCACCACCCGCCCTGCGTCACACACTCCTGACAGCCGGTGCCGCTCGGGGGCGCCCCGGCGTCAACATCCAACGGATCAATGGCCATGATGTTCCCCTTGCCTGCTTCTCTGCCGGCCCGGCTCCTGGCGCGCCGCTGCCGGTGCGCCCCGCCGGGGCGTGCGACGACCGCTCGCCGCTCACGGTCAGTCTGCTCGCCGGCCGGCACCCGGTCCAGCCCCGGCGGCGCCGAGGTGCCCCTCCACGCTCCGCGCCATGTGACGATTTATTCCTGGTGAATTGCCTGAGAGACACACTTCACCTAGGCGTCACATTTGGACACATTGGCTTGGGTTGTGCTAGGTGCCGGACCTAGCGTTTCAGGGTGACCTCGACAAACACCCCCTTGAAGAAGCGCCGCCTTCCCGCCTGGACCGGGAACTTCGGCTACCAGATCATCGCCGGCCTCGTGCTCGGCTTCCTCCTCGGCCTGCTCGCGCTCGCCACCGGCTCCACCGCCAAGGATCCCAACGGCTGGGGCCAGCTCCTGCAGATCGTCGGCTCCAGCTACGTGAAGCTGCTGATGGCCGCCGTGCCGCCGCTGATCTTCTTTGCCGTGGTGGCCTCCATCGCCAACCTCGCCAAGGTGACCAACGCGGCCCGCCTGGCCTGGAAGACGATCCTATGGTTCGCCATCACCGCGTTCATCGCCGTGCTGGTCGGCATCGCCATCGGCCTGGTCTTCCAGCCGGGCGCGCACACCGGCCTCGAGACCCCCGAGGCCTACGAGGGCAAGACGGGCGACTGGCTCGCCTTCATCCAGGGCCTCATTCCGTCCAACTTCCTTGGCCTGCAGGCCGGTGTGAAGGCCGATGCGGCCACGGGCGCCTTGAGCGCCTCGGTGTCATTCAACGTGCTGCAGATCCTGGTCATCTCCATCGCCATCGGCATCGCCGCCCTCAAGCTGGGCAAGAAGGCCGAGGGCTTCGTGAGCTTCTCCCGCTCCACGCTGAAGGTGGTGCAGAAGGTGCTGTGGTGGATCATCCGCCTGGCCCCGATCGGCACCGCCGGCCTCATCGGCAACGCCGTGGCCACCTACGGCTGGACCACCATGGGCACGCTCGTGAAGTTCGTGGTTGCCATCTATGTCGGCCTCGCGATCATCCTCTTCGTGGTCTACCCGATCATCGTGCGCCTGCACGGCCTCTCCGTGAAGCAGTACTTCTCCGGCGTGTGGCCCGCCGTCCAGATGGGCTTCGTCTCGCGCTCCTCCATGGGCACCATGCCGCTCACGCAGCGCGTGACCGAGCGCAACCTCGGGGTGCCCTCCGGCTACGCCTCCTTCGCCGTGCCGCTGGGCTCCACGACCAAGATGGACGGTTGCGCCGCGATCTACCCGGCCATCGCCGCGATCTTTGTTGCGCAGTTCTACAACATCGACCTGAGCCTCATGCAGTACGTGCTGATCGTGGTGGTCTCGGTCCTCGGCTCGGCCGCCACGGCCGGCACCACGGGCGCCACGGTCATGCTCACGCTGACCCTGTCCACCCTGGGCCTGCCCCTGGACGGCGTGGGCCTCCTCTTGGCCATCGATCCCATCATCGACATGGGCCGCACCGCGCTGAACGTGGCCGGCCAGGCACTGGTCCCCACGATCGTCGCCAAGCGCGAGGGCATCCTCGACGAGAGCGTCTACAACGCCAAGCGCACGAACGACGTCTTCTCCTCCGAGGATGAGGACGAGACGATCGAGGCCGAGGCCGCCGCCGAGGCAAACGCGGGCCGCTAGGCACCAACGCGTCGCCTGCGGCGGCGCGCAGCGGTCGGCACCGCCGTCCGCGCGAGGCACGCAAGGGCCGGCCCCCGGAGTTACTCCGGGGGCCGGCCCTTCCGCGTAGCCTGGGGCCATGACCGCCACGCCCGTGCTCCTGCTCGCCTCCACCTCGCCCTCGCGGCGCAGCATCCTGACCTCGACCGGCTTTGCCTTTGGCACGCAGGCGCCCGACGTGGACGAGCGGGCCGAGGTCGAGGCGAGGCGGGCGGCCGGCACGTTCGTCGGCCCCGGCGAGGAGGCGCAGCTCCTCGGCACGGCCAAGGCGCGCGCCGTGGCGGCCACGCCGCAGGCCGCCGGCCGCCTCGTGCTCGGCTGCGATTCGGTCTTCGAGCTGGACGGCGTGGCCTACGGCAAGCCCCACGAACCGCACGTGGCGATCGAACGCTGGCGGGGCATGAGCGGCCGCACCGGCGTGTTGCACACCGGCCATCACCTCATCGACGTCTCCAGCGGGCGCGAGGCCTCGCGGCTCGTGTCCACCTCCGTCGGCTTCGCCGAGGTGAGCGAGGAGGAGATCGCCGCGTACGTGGCCAGCGGCGAGCCGCTTGAATGCGCAGGCGCCTTCACCGTCGACGGCCTCGCCGCGGCGTTCGTGACCCGGCTGGAGGGCGACTTCCACGCCGTCGTCGGGCTCTCCCCCGCCGCCTTGCGCTCGATGGCGGCCGAGCTGGGCACGCCCCTGGCCGCCCTCTGGGCGGCCCCGAGCGCGTAGGCCGCCCGCCCGACGTCGGGCCGTGAGGCCCTGCCCCGCCTCGCCTTTGTGGGAACCCAACAAAATTTGAGCCCATGCGCCGTGCACTCGGCGGCGCGAAGCGTGGGAACCACACAAATCCGATAAGCTCCCAGGCGTCCCGAGTGAAGGAGTAGGCACACACATGCCGTCACTGACCAAGGTCCTCATCGCCAACCGTGGCGAAATCGCCGTTCGCGTCATCCGCGCAGCGCGAGACGAGGGCATCGCCTCCGTCGCCGTGTACGCCGACCCCGACCGGGACGCGCTGCACGTGCGCCTGGCCGACGAGGCGTTCGCGCTGGGTGGCAACACCGCCGCCGAGTCCTACCTGGACATCGAGAAGGTGCTCGCCGCCGCCAAGAAGTCGGGCGCGGACGCGATCCACCCCGGCTACGGCTTCCTCTCGGAGAACGCCGGCTTTGCCCAGGCCGTCATCGACGCCGGGCTCACGTGGATCGGCCCCTCCCCCGCCGCCATCGACCAGCTCGGCGACAAGGTCAAGGCCCGCCACCTGGCCGAGAAGGTCGGCGCCCCGCTCGTGCCCGGCACCAAGGACCCCGTCACCTCGACGCAGGAGGTCCTCGACTTCGCGGACGCCCACGGCCTGCCCCTCGCGATCAAGGCCGCCTACGGCGGCGGCGGGCGCGGCATCAAGGTCGTCCGCGACCGCTCCGACATCCCCGAGCTCTACGAGTCCGCCGTGCGCGAGGCCACCGCGGCGTTCGGCCGCGGTGAGTGCTTCGTCGAGCGCTTCCTCGACGCGCCCCGCCACGTGGAGACCCAGTGCCTGGCCGACCAGCACGGCAACGTCGTGGTGGTCTCCACCCGCGATTGCTCGCTGCAGCGCCGCAACCAGAAGCTCGTCGAGGAGGCCCCGGCCCCCTACCTGAGCGAGGAGCAGCTGGACCGCCTCTACTCGGCGTCCAAGGCCATCCTCAAGGAGGCGAACTACGACGGCGCCGGCACGTGCGAGTTCCTCGTGGGCCAGGACGGCGTCATCTCCTTCCTCGAGGTCAACACCCGCCTGCAGGTGGAGCACCCCGTCTCCGAGGAGGTCTCCGGCATCGATCTCGTGCGCGAGCAGTTCCGCATCGCCCGCGGCGAGGAGCTCGGCTACGAGGACCCGGTCCTGCGCGGCCACTCCTTCGAGTTCCGCCTCAACGGCGAGGACGCCGGCCGCAACTTCATGCCGGCCCCCGGCACGCTGACCAAGCTGCGCTTCCCCACCGGTCCCGGCGTGCGCGTCGACACCGGCGTGGAGGAGGGCGAGAAGGTTTCCGGCAACTTCGACTCGATGATCGCCAAGCTCATCGTCACGGGCTCCACGCGCCGCCAGGCGGCCGAGCGCGCCCGCCGCGCCCTGGGCGAGCTCGTCATCGAGGGCATGCCGACGGTGGCGCCCTTCCACCGCGCCGTCATGGCCGATCCGGCCTTTGTCCCGGCCGACGACGAGACCCCGTTCTCCGTCCACACGCGCTGGATCGAGACGGAGTTCAAGAACACGATCGTTCCCTTCAAGGCCGTCGCGGCCGAGGAGGAGGACGAGGACGAGTTGCAGCGCATCACCGTCGAGGTGGGCGGCAAGCGCCTCGAGGTGACCCTGCCCGGTTCCCTCGCTGTGGCGGCCGGCAAGCCCTCCGCGGGTGCCGCCAAGCCCAAGCGCAAGCGCTTTGGTGCCAAGGCCGCCGGCGGCGCGGCGGGCGGCGACGAGCTGACCTCGCCCATGCAGGGCACCATCGTCAAGGTGGGCGTCAAGGAGGGCCAGAAGGTCACCGAGGGCGATCTCGTGGTGGTCCTCGAGGCCATGAAGATGGAGCAGCCCCTGACCGCGCACAAGTCGGGCGTCATCAAGAAGCTGCACGCCGCGCCCGGCGGCACCGTCACGGCCGGCGAGACGATCGCCGTGATCGAGGACGCCGAGTAGGCGCTAGCCCAGCACCGCTCGACGGCGGCCGCCCACCTCAAGGTGGGCGGCCGCCGTCGTTCTGTTTCACCGTGCCCCGCCTCGCCCCACGCAAGCCCCGCGTCTCACCATTCGAGACCGTATAACCAAGGAGTGAACAGCGGCGTAACGTGATACCAATCAAGCGCTCCCTTGCACCCGAAGGACGGCCCATGTCAGCCACCCCAGGTTCCGCCCCCGCGGCGCCCTCCGCAGCGACGAAGAACGACACGCCCCGCTCGCGCGTCATCCTTGCCTCGCTCATCGGCACCACGATCGAGTTCTACGACTTCTACGTCTACGCGACGGCCGCCGTCGCCGTCTTCCCCGCCCTGTTCTTTACGGGCAACGACGACACGGCCAAGCTGCTCGCCTCGATGGCCACGTTTGCCGCCGCCTTCATTGCGCGCCCCATCGGCTCCATCATCTTCGGCCACTTCGGCGACCGCGTGGGGCGCAAGGCCACGCTCATCGGCGCGCTGTTGACCATGGGCATCGCCACGTTCCTCATCGGCCTGCTGCCGACCTACCAGCAGATCTCGCTGTGGGCCCCGGCCATGCTGACCATCCTGCGCTTCTGCCAGGGCCTCGGCCTCGGCGGCGAGTGGTCCGGCGCGTCGCTGTTGGCCACCGAGTACGCGGAGGAGGGCAAGCGCGCCCGCGCCGCGATGTGGCCCCAGCTCGGCGCCCCGTTCGGCTTCATGATCGCCAACGGTTTCTTCCTCATCCTGACGATCGCGTTCGGCTTCAACTCGGCCGCCAACCCCGACGGCGTCTCCCACGAGTTCCTCGTGTGGGGATGGCGCATCCCGTTCCTTGCCTCGATCGTCATGGTCGCGATCGGGCTGTGGGTGCGCTTCAAGCTGCAGGAGACGCCGGTCTTCGCCGAGGCGCAGGAAAAGAAGAAGGTCGTCAAGGCCCCCGTGGCCGAGGTCTTCAAGACCAGCTGGGTGCAGATGATCCAGGGCACCTTCATCATGCTGGCGACCTACGTGCTCTTCTACCTCATGACCGCGTGGATCCTTTCCTACGGCATCGGCAAGCCCTCCGCCGGCATGCTCGGCATCCCGTACCAGGAGTTCCTGATCCTGCAGCTGATCGCCGTGCTGCTCTTCGCGGCGTTCGTGCCGGTCTCCGGTTGGCTCGCGGACAAGTACGGCCGCCGCTCCTCGCAGCTGGTCATCACCGCGTGCATCGCGCTCTTCGGCCTGACGTTCAAGTTCCTCATCGATCCGGCGCTGACCGGGACCGGCGCCGACGTGTCGGTGTGGCGCGTGCTGGTCTTCCTGTGCATCGGCATGACGCTCATGGGCCTGACCTTCGGCTCCATGTCGGCGATCCTGCCCGAGCTCTTCCCGACGAACGTTCGCTACACCGGCTCCGGCATCGCGTACAACGTCTCCTCCATCCTGGGTGCCGCCATCACGCCGTACATGGCCGTGTGGCTCAACGCCGACTTCGGTGTGGGTGCCGTGGGCCTCTACCTGACGCTGGGCGCCGTCCTGACGCTCGTGGCCCTGTTCTTCTCCCCCGAGACGAAGAACGTGGACCTGGCCAAGCTGTAACCCGCCGGCGCCGCCGGGCCGCCGGCGCGAAAACCGAGCCCCGTTGGACTTTCCGTGCACTCGAGTACGTCGAAATGTTCAGCGGGGCTCGGTTTTTGCCTGCACCCCGAGGCCCCTCCCACGACCGGCCCCCACACCCGCGCATCGGAGTGGGTTTGGTACGGTCTCGGGCCGAAAAACGTACCGAACCCACTCCGATCCGCTGATGGGGGGCTGCCGGGGCCCATCACCGGTGCTGCCGAACGGCCTCAGCGGCACGGCCGGGCGAGCGGGGCGTCGCTGGCGCGGCTGGCGGCCTCAGCGGCGCGGCCGGTGAGGCCTCACCGGTGCGGCCTCACGGCGCAACCTCGAGGCAACGGTACGACGCCGGCCGGCCGGCTTGCGCCGTCCCCGCGCCCCCCCGAACGGGGGGGAGCCGACGTCGCTGTGGTCAAACCTCGAGCACCCCGGCTCGGCATGCTTGGCCCCCAAGCCCCCTGCGCGTGTCAGGCTCGTGCTCATGTCTGAGCTCCCCCTCCCGCAGCCCTCGTCGGCGGCCCCGGCGCACCGCCCCGCGGGCCCCGGCGCCCCGGCCGACCCGCTGTCCGCCGCTGCCGCGGGCTCCGGGACCGCTGCATCGGCGACGGCGTCGGCAACCCCGACGGCACCCACGTCTACGTCACGGGTGCTGGCGGCCACGGTCGTGGGGACCACGCTGGAGTTCTACGACTTCTACCTCTATGCCACAGCCGCCGTGGCCGTCTTCCCCGCATTGTTCTTCGGCGGGGCCGATCAGCAGGGGGCGCTCTTTGCCTCGCTCGCGACGTTCGCCGCAGCCTTCGTTGCGCGGCCCATCGGCGCCGTCCTGTTCGGGCACCTCGGGGATCGCCTGGGCCGGACCACGAGCTTGTTGCTCTCCCTCGGTCTGATGGGTGGCGCGACCGTCCTCATCGGCCTGTTGCCCACCGCCACGCAGATCGGCGTCTGGGCTCCGGCGCTCCTCGCCGTCCTGCGCTTCTGCCAAGGCCTCGGCCTCAGCGGCGAGTGGACCGGCGCCACCCTGCTCGCCACCGAGCACGCCCGCACCGGCCGCAAGGGGCTCGCTGCCGCTTGGCCGCAGTTGGGGGCTCCGTTCGGCTTCGCCCTCGCCAACGGTGCCTACTTACTGCTCCTGGCCGCCCTCGGCGACGAACCCGGGGGCGAGTTCATGACCTGGGGCTGGCGCGTGCCCTTCATCGCGGCCGTGCTCATGGCCCTCGTTGGTTGGTGGATCAGGCGTGGGGTGCAAGAGGCTCCCGACTTCGCCGACGTGCTCGAGGCGGGGGCCCGCTCGCGGCGCCCGGTGCTCGAGGTCGTCCGACAGCGCCCCGGCTCGGTCCTCCTGGGCGCCGCCGCCATGCTGAGCATGTACGTGATCTTCTACCTGATGATCGCCTGGAGCCTCTCCCATGCGCTGCGTCCCGCCCAGACCGGCGGCGCCGGGGCGAGCTACGGCGACGTCGTGTTGGCGCAGCTGGCCGGGGTGCCCGGCTTTGCCCTGGCGGTCCTCGCGGCGGGCCTGCTCGCCGACCGGTGGGGCCCGCGCCGGGCCGCGGCCGCCGTCGCGGTGCTGGTGCTGTGCTTCGGGGCAAGCTTCCCCTGGTGGTTCGCCAGCATGGCCAGCGGCGCTGACGCCGGAGGCATGCCCGCACGCTTCCGGCTCTTCATCCTCGTCGGCATGGTGCTCATGGGCCTCTCCTCGGGGACGGCCTCGGCGCTCCTCCCCTGGCTCTTTCCGGCCCGCCTGCGCTTTTCCGGCACGGGCCTGTCCAGCAACCTCGCGGCGCTCCTGGGTGCAGCCGCCACGCCCTACGTGGCGGTGTGGCTCGACGCGAGCAGTGGAGTCGCGGCGGTGGGGATCTACCTCAGCGCGGCGGCCGCGATCACCCTGGCCTGCGCCGTACTCTCCGGGTCGCGGGCCAACGAGCGAGCGGCGGCTTCCGAGGCCTGAGACGGCCCAAGCCCGGGGCCCCGGGCCGCACGGGCCCAGCGGGGAACCCCAGGCGGAACGGGCCCAGACCGAAGCGACGGGAGGCTCGACGCCCGAGAGGCCCCGACGCCCCGCGCTCAGCCGACGAGCGCCGCGACGGCGGCGATTTCCACGAGGGCGCCGGGCACGGCCAGCCCCGCCACGAGCGCGCTCGTGACGAGCGGCGGGTGCGCCGAGGAGAGCTGCGGGCCGATGGCTGCGTAGGCCGCCGCCACGTCGCTCCCCTGGACAAAGAGCACGGTCCACGAGATCACGTCGCCCAACCCGGCACCCGCCGCAGCCAAGGCGAGGCGGGCGTTGGCCAGCGCCGCGCTGGCCTGAGCCGCGACGTCGCCGGCTCCGACGAGCACCCCCTGCTCATCGACCGCGTTCTGGCCGCCCACGTAGATGGTGCGCGCGCCGGGCGGGACGACGGCCACGTGGCTGAAGGCTGGCGAGAACACGAGCCCCTCGGGGCGCAGGCGCTGGATGGAGGTCATAGCCCATCCTGGCACCGTCCCCGCGATCACAACAGTGATCCGCCGCATCAGGAAAGCCCGCCCCGCCGCCCCTCGCTGGAACGCGGGGCGGCGGGGCGGGCAGGCAACGCGGCAGCCGCGGACGGCGGCGCAGCGGCGGCGGAGGGTCGGCGCGGTGGTGGGTCGGCGCGGCGGCCGCGCCGGGAGGATCAGGCCTGGGCGGTGACCGGCGGCTGATCCGACCACGGGAAGACGATCCATTCGTCGGTCCGGCGCCACACGTAGTCCGGCTCCACGACCGAGGCGGACTTGGAGTAGATGACGGCCGAGCGGCACTCGGCCCCCTGCTTGCGCAGCAGCTCGAGCACCAGGGCGAGCGTGCGGCCGGAGTCGGCAACATCGTCCACCACCAGCAGGCGCTTGCCCTTGAGGGAGGCGGTGTCGAGCATGGGCTCGAGCAGGATGGGATCCGGCAGCGTCTCATTGACGTCCGTGTAGAACTCCACGTTGATCGCATCGGAGAGCTTGACTCCGAGCGCGTAGGAAAGGTGGCCGGCCGGCAGCAGGCCACCGCGCGCCACGGCGATGATGATCTCCGGCTGGTAGCCGGAGTCGGCGATGCTCTGGGCGAGTTCGCGCCCGGCGGTGCCGAAGAGGTCCCAGGACAGGACCTCCTTCTGAACGAGATCGGAGGAATCAGCGTGGTATGCCATGGGGAAAGGGTAATGGCAACGCCGCGGGCGTGTTGACGGGGTTCCGCGCTACGCTCGGCCCGGGCACCGAGAGCAGTGCCGGAGCACACATCACCACGTGAGGGGACACACGCATGGGCGCATGGGGTCACGAGCCGTTCGAGAATGATGCCGCCATGGACTGGGCGGCGGATCTGGAGGACAGCGGCGGCCTCGAACCGCTGCGCGCGGCGCTGGCCTCGGCCGTGGAACCGGGCGGCGTCGAGGAGGCGGACGCCGGTTCCGAGGCGGTGGCAGCGGCGGCCGCGCTCGCCCGGCTCGGCCACGCCTTCGAGGGGGTCACCGGCGCGCTCCCGGGAGAGGTCACGGAGTGGGCGGCGGATCTACGCGCCGGGCTGGACCCGCAGCTGGCCGGCCTCGCCGTCCGCGCCCTCGAGGCGGTGCTGCGCGGCGAAGAGTCCGAGCTGGCCGAGCTCTGGGACGAGGCCGAGGACCCCGCGTGGCGTGAACACACCGAGGCCCTGCGGGACTGGCTGCGCAACGCCGCCGCCCACGTCTAGCTCTACCCAGCCACCGGCCGGGGCCGCGGGGCGATGCGGGCAACGCGCAGGAAGCGGGAGCAAGATGGGGCGCATGTCTGTTTCTGTGCTCTCCCCGCGCGCCCGCCGCCTCGCCCCGATGCTGCTCATCGCAGCGCTCGGGCTCTCCGCCTGCTCGGCCACCACGGAGAATCTCGGGGGCTCCTCCTCGCCCGCTCCCGCCGCCTCGTCGGCGCCGACGGCAGCGACGGCCTCGCCGTCGTCGTCGAACCCCGCCACCCCCGGCAGCAGCGCCGCGACCTCCAGCGCCGCGGCCGCCCCCAGCCTGGACACGGCGGCGCAGGTCATCCCGGCGGCGCCGCAGGGAACGCCCGTCAAGCAGGCCACGCCGGCCCGGGTCAAGGACACGAGCGGCATCGACGGTGTCCTGGCGTGGGACACCTCCGGCTACCCGGCCCCCGGCCAGGCGAACGCCGGCACGCTGTCCCACCTACACGTCACCACACCCGTCGACTACGCCGTGGTCCCCGCCGTGGGTGGCCAGCACGCCCCGGTCTGGATGAACGCCGGAACGTACACCGAGCCGGTCCCCACCGAGCGCGCCGTCCACGACATGGAGCACGGCGCCGTGTGGATCAGCTACCGCCCGTCGCTCTCGGCCTCCGACGTTGCAACGCTGCAGGCGCTCGTGGAGAAGCAGTCGCTCATCGAGGGCACCGACTCCCAGGGCGGCAAGACCGGCAACCGCTACCTCGTGCTCTCCCCGTGGGACTCGGAGAAGCTCCCCGCCCCCGTCGTCATCAGCGCGTGGGGTCACCAGCTGCGCGTGAACTCCGCGAGCGACCCGCGCCTGCAGAAGTTCATCGACGTGTTCCGCTACTCGAAGACCTACTCCCCCGAGCTCGGCGCACCCGTCGACGGCGTGCCCACCGGCACGGGAGGCAACCCGGCCGCGAGCGGCTCGCTCGTGCCCAATCCCAGCGGCACGCTGGACCCCAGCGCCGGCATGTGACCCGCCCGACGGCGCGTGCTCGCCTCCGAGGGGACACGGCACCGTGGGCATGCGGCCAGTGGGCCGCCCGCTGACGCCAGTCCCGCAGAGCCGGCGCCGGCCCCGTCGACTCATGTGCGTCGCGAGCTCGGCCCGCGCCGGCTCACGCCCGGCAACCGGCGACCGGCAACCGCCGGCGCGCGTGGCGCCCGGGACACGACCGCCGGGCGGCGCGCCGCCCGCCCGGCGCCACCACACGCCGTCGTGCGCTCACCTCCGGGCCCGCGCCCCGAAGCCCAGGCCCCGAAGCCTTCCCGCCCCCAAAAAAACAGCGCCCCGCCGTCCAACCGGACGGCGGGGCGATGGCCTGCGCTGCGGATCAGAGGTGCACGTGCAGGCGGCGCGCGGCCTCGGAGACCGAGCCGGACAGCGAGGGGTACACGGTGAACGTCTCGGACAGGTCGTCGACGTGCAGGCGCTTGTGCACCGCGAGGGCGATCGTGTAGATCAGCTCGGAGGCGCGCGGCGCCACGACGACGCCGCCGATCACCGTGCCGGAGCCCTTGCGGGAGAGGATCTTCACGAATCCGGCGTCCACGTTCATCATCTTGGCGCGCGGGTTGGTGGTGAGATCCAGCTTGAGGATGTCGGCCTGGTACTTGCCATCCAGCACCTGCGCCTCGGTCACGCCGACCGTGGCGATCTCGGGCGAGGTGAAGATGTTCGAGGACACCTCGTGCAGCTTGAGCGGGGAGACCGCGTCGCCGATGAGGTGGGCCACGGCGATGCGGCCCTGCATGGCGGCCACGGAGGCCAGCGCAAACACGCCGGTGCAGTCGCCCGCGGCGTAGATGTTCGGGGCGGTGGTGCGAGAGACGCCGTCGGTGACGATGTGCCCGGAGTCCTTGACCTTCACGCCAGCGGCCTCGAGGCCCAGATCGGCGGTGTTGGGGATGGCACCAACGGCCACGAGGCAGTGGCTGCCCTCGATGGTGCGGCCGTCGCCGAGGGTGACCTCGACACCGTTCTCGGTGCGGGTGACCGCCTCGGCGCGGGCACGGGAGACCACGTTGACGCCGTTGGAGGCGAACACGCCCTCCAGCAGCTCGGCGGCGTCCTTGTCCTCGCCGGGCAGCACGCGATCGCGCGAGGAGACCAGGGTGACGCGGGAGCCGAGCAGGTTGTACGCGGAGGCGAACTCGGCACCGGTCACGCCGGAGCCCACCACGATGAGGTGCTCGGGGAGCTCCTGCATCTTGTAGAGCTGCTTCCACGTGAAGATGCGTTCGCCGTCCGGGACGGCCGTCGGCAGCTCGCGCGGGTGGGCGCCCACGGCCAGGAGGACGTAGTCGGCCTCGAGCTCCGTGATGCCCTCGATGGCCGTGACCTTGACGCGCGTGGGCGAGAGCAGGGTGCCGCGGCCGATGATGACGCGAACGCCGGCGCGCTCGAGGCCGGCGCGGATGTCGTCCGACTGGCTGTGGGCCAGCTTCATGAGGCGTTCGTTCACGAAGCCGAGGTCGACGCGCCCCTCCTCCGGGTCGGCGTCGGCCATGCGCACGCCAAGCTTGGCCGAGCCGATGACGCGGCGCACCGAGTCGGCGGTGGCGATGAGAGATTTGGAGGGCACCACATCGGTGAGGACGGCGGAGCCGCCCATGCCGGCGTCCTCCACGATCGTCACCTGGGCGCCGAGATGGGCTCCCACCATGGCTGCCTCGTAGCCACCGGGGCCACCTCCGAGGATCACCAGGCGGGGCGAGCTGAGGTCCACTTGAGTCGTCACCCTCCCATTCTCGCGCACGTGAGCCACGTGAACCCAATTGCACCCCGCCCTTCCGCCCCGGCGGCGGTAAGATCCTGGACGTGACTGCCTTCGACAATGCCGCCGCCCAGATGCCCGAGCCCTTTGCCGCCGCCGCCGAATCCGCCGCAGCCATCGCCGCAGCGACGGGGGTGGAGCGCCACGACATCGCGCTGGTCCTCGGCTCCGGCTGGGGCGAGGCCGCCGAGCTGATCGGTGAGACGACTCACACGCTCTCCGCCGCCGACATCCCGGGCTTCCACGCCCCCGCCGTGGTGGGCCACCCCGGCACCATCCGCTCCGTGCTCACGCACACGGGCAAGCGCGCGCTCATCATCGGCGCCCGCACCCACTTCTACGAGAAGCGCGGCGTGCGCGCCGTGGCCCACGGCGTCCGCACCGCTGCGGCCGCCGGCTGCACCCAGGTCGTCCTGACCAACGGCTGCGGCGGCCTGCGCGAGGAGTACGGACCGGGCTCGCCCGTCCTCATCTCCGACCACATCAACCTCACCGCCGATTCCCCGCTCGAGGGCGCCACGTTCGTCGACCTGACGGACCTGTACTCCTCGCGCCTGCGCGCCATCGCCCGCGAGGTCGATCCCACGCTGCCGGACGGCGTCTACGCCCAGTTCACCGGCCCGCACTACGAGACCCCCGCCGAGGTCCAGATGGCCAAGACGATGGGCGCGCACCTCGTGGGCATGTCCACCGCGCTCGAGGCGATCGCGGCCCGTCACGCCGGCCTGGAGATCCTCGGCATCTCGCTCGTGACGAACCTGGCCGCCGGCATCTCGCCCGTGCCGCTGAGCCACGCCGAGGTCATCGAGGCCGGCCAGGCGGCCGGCCCGCGCATCTCACGCCTGCTCGCCGACATCGTCGCCAAGCTCTAGGTTTCACCCGCTTTTCGGTGCCCGACGGCGGGTGGGAACCACCCGCCGTCGGGCACCACCGTCTGTATCCACGCCTTTCGAGGGGGAAGCATGCACCATCACAGCATCGAGGAACTGATCCAGCGCGCGGCCGACTGGGCCGCCGCCGACCCGGACCCGGCCACCGCGTCCGAGCTGCGCGAGGTTCTCGCGGCCGTCGAGCGCGGGCAGGCCGGCGCCGAGGCTGACCTGCGCTCGCGCTTCTCCGGCCCGCTCGAGTTCGGCACGGCCGGGCTGCGCGCCGCGATCGGCGCAGGCGAGTCCCGCATGAACATCGCCGTGGTGCGCCGCACCGCGGCCGGGATCGCGCGCTTCCTCACCGGCGCGGCCGAGGGCGCCTACGTGCCGCGCGTCGTCATCGGCTACGACGCCCGCTACCGCAGCCACGACTTTGCCGTGGAGTCCGCCGGGGTGTTTGTCGCGGCCGGCTTCGACGTTCTGCTCATGCCGACACATCTGCCGACCCCTGTGCTCTCCTGGGCCGTGCGGGCCTTCGATGCCGACGCCGGCGTCATGGTCACCGCCTCGCACAACCCCAAGGAAGACAACGGCTACAAGGTCTACGTGGGCGGGCGCGTGGAGCCGGGCGTGGGGCGCGGCGCGCAGATCGTGCCGCCCATCGACGGGCTGATCTCCGAGGCCATCCACTGGGACGAGGACCTCTCCGGCATCGCGGTGGCCGATACCGGCTGGACCGTGCTCCCCGCCGCCGGCGACGAGGGTGACGTCGAGTCCCGCTACGTGGCCGACATCGTGGCCCTCTCCCCCGCCCCTGACGCCGGTGCGCGCGATCTTTCCATCGTCTCCACGGCCCTGCACGGCGTGGGCGGCCACACGCTCGACGCCGTGCTCACCGCCGCCGGCTACGCGCAGCATCGCCCCGTCCCCGAGCAGCAGACCCCCGACCCGAACTTCCCCACCGTGGCGTTCCCCAACCCCGAGGAGAAGGGCGCCATGGACCTGGCGCTGGCGCTGGCCGAGCGCGTGGGTGCCGATCTCGTGGTGGCCAACGACCCCGACGCCGATCGCTGCTCGGCCGCCATCCCCACGCCGGGCGGCGGCTGGCGCCAGCTGCGCGGCGACGAGGTCGGCGTGCTGCTTGGCTCCTACCTCATCGAGCGCGACCGCTCCGCCGGGCGCACCTCGATCATGGCCAACTCGATCGTGTCCTCCCGCCAGCTGGGCGCCGTGTGCGCCGCCGCCGGCGTTGAGCACCACCAGACGCTCACGGGCTTCAAGTGGCTCGCGCGCGTGCCCGGCCTGACGTTCGGCTACGAGGAGGCGCTCGGCTACGACGTGGCCCCGAGCCTCACGAACGACAAGGACGGCATCTCCGCCGCGCTGCTCCTGGCCGAGCTGGCGCAGGCGCTCAAGGGGCAGGGACGCTCCATCCAGTCCGAGCTGGACCGGATCAGCGCCTCCACCGGCATCTACGCGACCGACCAGATCTCGGTGCGCGTCGCCGAGCTCTCCGAGCGCGATGTGCTCCTGGGCCGACTGCGTTCGGCCTCCCCCGCCACGCTCGGCGGCTCCGCCGTGGTCGCCGTCGACGACCTGGGCGAGGGCGTGGACGGCCTGCCGCCCACGACCGGCCTGCGCCTGCTCACCGAGGACAACACCCGCGTGATCGTGCGCCCCTCCGGCACCGAGCCCAAGCTCAAGTGCTACCTCGAGGTGGTTGTCCCCGTGGCCTCCACCGAGGCCCTGGCCGAGGCGGACGCCGCGGCCGATGCCCGCCTCGCCGCGGTGCGCGCCGACCTCGGCGCCGCGCTGGGGCTGTAGCCCGCCCGCTCGAGGCGGGCACCCGCCGTCGGGCACTTTCCCCCTTTCATTCCACCCCTTCCACGCCAAGGAGCACCGCGATGACCACCACCCTGGGCCCGCGCGAGATCGCCACGTACATCGACCACACCCTCTTGAAGCCCGAGGCCTCCCGAGAGCAGATCCTCCAGGTCGCCGCCGAGGCCCGCGAGTACGGCTTCGCCTCCGTCTGCGTGAACCCCGTGTGGGTCTCCACCGTCGCCGAGGCCCTGGCCGGCTCCGAGGTCAAGACCTGCACCGTGGTGGGCTTCGCCCTGGGTGCCTCCACGACGGCGACGAAGGCCTTCGAGGCCTCCAACGCGATCGACAACGGCGCGGACGAGGTCGACATGGTGATCGACATCGCCGCCGCACGCGCCGGTGAGCGCGAGCGCCTCGTGACGGACATCCGCGCCGTGGCCGAGGTGGCCCACGCCAAGGGAGCGATCCTCAAGGTGATCATCGAGACCTCGCTGCTCGACGACGCTGCCAAGGTGCTCGCGTGCGAGGCCTCCGTCGAGGCCGGCGCCGACTTCGTGAAGACGTCCACCGGTTTCAACGGCGGCGGCGCGAACGTGGCCGACGTGGCGCTCATGCGCGCGACCGTGGGCCCGGACCTCGGGGTGAAGGCCTCCGGCGGCGTGCGCTCCTACGAGGATGCGGTCGCGTTGATCGAGGCCGGCGCCACGCGTCTCGGAGCCAGCTCCGGCGTTGCTATTGTTAACGGTGGAGAGTCCGGCGCGAACTACTGATTCACTCGCCCTCGCGTCGAACACAAACGAAGGAGATCATCCGTGTACTCGGCCAATGGAAAGAACCGCTCCCACTCCGGTGAAGGGCACGGCGTCTCGAACGTCATCACCTTCGTGGTGCTGTTCGCCGTGCTGTGCGCCGGCTTCTACCTGACGAGCTTTGCCGACCTCTTCTCCCACGCTGCCGCGTGGTGGCCCATGGTCGCCGTCATCGGTGGCGGCATCATCGCCTACGGCGTGGGCATGAACGTGTTCGGCCGCTCGGACGCGCACCCGGACCGCACGGCCAACGAGGCCGCCGCCGCCGCCCAGGTGGACGTCGAGTACGCGCAGGCGCTGAACGCCTCCGCTCGCAAGCACTGACGCTCTTCTCTACTGAGCGTCCGCGAGGGCGCCGCACGCCGGTTTTCCGGTGGCGGCGCCCTCGCGTGCGTTGTGCCGCCTGCCCTCTGCGGCCTGCGCCTGCAAGCGTTCCCTGCCCTACGCGATTTCTCACGGTCTACCCGTTTTCTCACGGTCACCTTCGCCGTGAGAAAACGTGATCGCCGTGACTTTTCGCCGGGACGGGTCGGGGAGGGCACGCTAGCGCAGTCGGGTCGCCGTTCTTGCGTCGACCGGGACGCCGGCGACGACGAGCTTGTCGCGCAACCGCGTGATGGGCTTGCGGTCCTCGGCACTCCAATGCACCACCTCGCGGTACTCGCGGCGGATCAGGGCGTCACGCATCTGCTCGGCTTTCAACACGTCCCACTCGCTGGCGCCCGCGGCCCGCATCGACGAGTCGAGGTACTTCTGCCGCCCATCGCATTCCCCCGCGACGCGCACGCCCGGCCACGCGAAGTCCAAGCGCAACCGCCTGCCCAGCACCTCGATCTCCACTTGAACCTCTGGGCGCTGCACACCGAGCCGGAGCATGGCCACGCGGCTTAGCGACTCCCCCGCGGATTCGCTGCGCGGCTCCGCTTCCGCCAACACCCCGATCGCTTGCTCCCTTCTGGTGCGCAGGGGTTGTGCCTCGGCCAACGCGCCGAGGCCTTCGACCGTCACGGCCCGTGCCCTGAGCGCCGCATCGAGACCGGGGAGCGACGCCTCCACGGGTTCCCTCGCCATCACCTCGCTCAACGCCAGGTCGAGGGGCATGACCGAGAAGTCTCCGACCGGTTGCGGCTCGAAAGCCGGATGAACATGCACGTGAGTTCGCGGGGCGAACGTCGACAAGCCCGCGGCGGCCACCACCGAGGAGGGGTGCCGGCCGGCCTCTGAGCGCGTGGCCGCAGCCACGAACACCGCGCTCGGAGTGTGGCCAAGCGCCACCCCGTGCAGCAAGAGGGCGGTGCGACAGCAAAACACCGTGCCGGGATGCATCACCGTTCTCGCCGACAGCACGGCCCTGTACTTTTCCCACAGCGGTGCTGCTTGCCACCACTCTCCCGGAACGAAGCAGCCCTTGGCCAGGCGCACGCCGGAGCGGCGCAACCCGGCGGCGGTCGCGGCGGGGACCGCGGAGGATCGCACCAGCTGGTCAACGGCGCGCCATGGGACGAGTGCACTCATCCAGCCATCTTGGCCTCGATCGCGCGATCGTGCCCGGCGTCATCCACAGGCTGGGGTACGCACTGCTCTTGCGCCCCAAAAAATCACGGCGCAACTGCTTTCTCACGGCGAAGGTGACCGTGAAAAAGCAGGTGCGCCGTGAGAATTCAGTCGGGGCACGACGACGCGCGGCTCGGTGGCGCGCAGCGACCCGCGGGAGGCGGTCAGGGGTGAAAAACCGAGCGCGGGGCTACGCGGGGAACCGTCCCGACCGGGCCTGGCGCATGCCGACACGGCTTTCTCACCCTCTGAGCGCCTCCGCACCGCCCGGGGGACGGTGAGAAAGCGCCGAAGGGGTGCAGATGCCACGTGAGGGTGAGGGTCAGCGCTCCGGGGCCGGCTCCGAGGAGAAGATCACGTCGATGACGTGCTGCACCCACGCCAGGAGCTCTCCGTCCTCGAGCTTGGCCCCTCCCACCCCGGACTTCTTGGGGAACGGCACCAGCACGGAGTTCAGCGCCGGCTTCACGAGCGAGCCGGGGAACATGCGCTTGAGGCGCAGTTGCCTGGACTCGGGCAGGTCCGCAGGCGCGAAGCGAATGAAGTTGCCCTGGGCAGCGATGTCGCCCAGGCCGGCCGCCCGCGCCGACATGCGCAGCCGCGCGATGTCCACGAGCAGCAGGGCCTGCGGCGGCAGGGCCCCGTAGCGGTCCTTCAGCTCGTCGATCACCGAGAGCACCGCCTCCTCCGTCGCGGCGGAGGCCAGCTTCCGGTACGCCTCGAGGCGCAGGCGCTCGCCCGGCACGTAGTCCTCGGGCAGATGGGCATTCAGCGGCAGCTCGATCTTCATCTCCGCCGGCGCCGTAGAGGCCTCACCCTTGTAGTCGGAGACGGCCTCCCCGACAAGGCGCAGGTAGAGGTCAAAGCCGACCCCGGCGATGTGCCCGGACTGCTCCCCGCCCAGCAGATTTCCGGCGCCACGGATCTCGAGGTCCTTCATCGCCAGCTGGTAGCCGGAGCCGAGCTCGTTGTGGGCGGCCACGGCCTTGAGGCGTTCGAGCGCCACCTCGCCCAGCGGCTTCTCCACGTTCCAGAGAAAGTACGCGTAGGCCCGCTCGCGCCCACGGCCCACGCGCCCGCGCAGCTGGTGCAGCTGCGAGAGGCCGTACATGTCCGCGCGGTCCACGATCAGCGTGTTGGCGTTGGCGATGTCCAGGCCCGTCTCGATGATCGTGGTGGAGACGAGCACGTCGAACTTGCGCTCCCAGAAGTCCACCATGATCTGTTCGAGCCGCGTCTCCGACATCTTGCCGTGCGCCACGGCCACGCGGGCCTCCGGGACCAGCTCGCGCAGCTGCCCGGCCACCGACTCGATCGAGGAGACGCGGTTGTGCACATAGAACACCTGGCCCTCGCGCATGAGCTCGCGCCGGATGGCCGCGCCCACCTGCTTGTCCGTGTACGGGCCGACGTAGGTGAGCACGGGATGGCGCTCCTCCGGCGGGGTGGCCAGCGTGGACGTCTCGCGGATGCCGGTCAGCGACATCTCCAGCGTGCGCGGGATGGGCGTCGCCGACATGGCCAGCACGTCCACATCGGTGCGCATCTTCTTCAGCGCCTCCTTGTGCTCCACGCCAAAGCGCTGCTCCTCGTCGATGATGACGAGGCCAAGATCCTTGAACTGCACCTCTGAGGAGAGCAGGCGGTGCGTGCCGATCACCACGTCCACCGTGCCGTTCTTGAGCCCCTCGACGGTGTCCTTCGACTCGGCGGCGCTCTGGAAGCGGGACAGGGCGCGCACGCGCACGGGGAAGCCGGCGTAGCGCTCGGAGAAGGTCTCGAAGTGCTGGCGCGCCAGCAGCGTGGTGGGCACCAGCACGGCCACCTGCTTGCCGTCCTGCACCGCCTTGAATGCGGCGCGCACGGCGACCTCGGTCTTGCCGAAGCCCACGTCGCCGGAGACGAGGCGGTCCATGGGGACCTCGCGCTCCATGTCCGCCTTGATCTCGTCGATCGTGGTCAGCTGGTCCGGCGTCTCCACGAACGGGAAGGCCGCCTCGAGCTCGGCCTGCCACGGGGTGTCCGCCGCGTAGGCATGCCCCCGGCTCGCCATGCGTGCCGAGTACAGGCGGATCAGCTCGCCCGCGATCTCCTTGACGGCGCGCTTGGCCTTGGACTTGGTGTTCGCCCAGTCCGAGCCGCCCATCTTCGACAGGCTGGGGGTCTCCGCGCCCACGTAGCGCGTGATCTGATCCAGCTGATCCGTGGGGACAAAGAGGCGATCGCCCGGCTGGCCGCGCTTGGAGGACGCGTACTCGATCACGAGGTACTCGCGCGAGCCGCCGCCGGCCTTGCGCGAGGCGAGCTCAACGAACTTGCCGATGCCGTGGGCATCGTGGACCACGTAGTCGCCCTCGGTGAGGGACAAGGGGTCGACGGCGTTGCGTCGCCTCGCGGCGAGCTTCTTGCCTCCGCGGGCGGCGGCCGAGGAGGCCCGGCCCAGGACGTCCGCCTCGGTCAGGAAGCCGAGCTTGAGCTCGTCGAAGACGAAGCCGTGCCCGGCCGGCGCCTGGGTGATCTCGATGAGCCCCGGGGTGAGCGCGCCGTCCACCGAGTCAACGCGCTGGCACGGGATGCCCGCCTCGTGGAAGAGCTCCGCCAGGCGCTGCGCCGGGCCGGGCCCGTCGGTCACGAGCACCACGGACCAGTCATCGGCCATGCGGGAGCCCACGAAGGAGAGCATCTGCCCCACGTCACCCTTCCAGGCCTGCGGTTCGCGCGCGGCGATGCGCTGGGTCACGCCCTCCTGCTCCAGCTCCTCGTCCGCACCCAGCGCGGTCAGGGTCCACCAGGCCAGCCCGGCGGAGAAGACGTCGGCGCGGGTCTGTCCCAGGGTGGCGAAGCCGGTCTCCGCGGCGCCTGCCTGGCTCAGGTCCACGGGGGCGGCCCCGCCGTCGGAGGCGGTTGACCAGGCGGCCTCGAGGAATTCGCGGTTGGTCTCCAGCAGGTCCTGGGCGCGCGAGGAGACGCGCTCCGGATCCACCACGAGCATGATCGATCCGGCGGGGATCAGCGAGGCCACCGGCACGAGCTTCTCCACGAGGAGCGGCGCGAGGGACTCCATGCCCTCCACCGCGATGCCCTGCGCAATCTTCTCCAGCATGTCGCGGCTGCTGGGCATCGAGTCGGCCAGCGTGCGCGCCGTGGCGCGGACGTGATCCGTCAGCAGCATCTCGCGGCACGGCGGGCACGTGAGCTCGCGCAGGGAGGCGTCCTCGCCCAGCAGCGAGCGCTGGTCGGCCACGGAGAAGAAGGTGAGGGAATCCACCTCATCGCCAAAGAAGTCGATGCGCACCGGGTGGTCCTGCGTGGGCGGGAAGACGTCGATGATGCCGCCGCGCACGGCAAACTCGCCGCGGTGCGCCACGAGATCGACGCGCGCGTAGGCGGCGTCGGCCAGGGCCCTGACGGCCCCCTCGAAGTCCAGCTCCTCCCCCACGGCAAAGCGCACGGGCTCCAGCGCCCCGAGCCCGTCCACGACGGGCTGCAGCACGGCGCGCACGGGCGCCACGACCACGCGCAGCGCCGCGTCCCTCACGTGCAGGCGCCGCAGCACGCTCAGGCGCCGCCCCACGGTGTCGGAGCGCGGCGAGAGCCGCTCGTGCGGCAAGGTCTCCCAGGACGGGAACTCCTCCACCGCACCGGCGGGCAGGTACGAGGAGAGGTTGGCGGCCAGATCGCTCGCGGCGCGTCCCGTGGGGGTCACGACCAGCGCGATCGGGGCAGCACCGGTGCCACCGCCGGCGGCGAAGCCCTCGAGCAGCCCGTCGGCGATGTCGGCCACGAGCGGCGGGCGCAGGCCCTCGGGCGCGGCGATTTCGCGCTCGTCCTCGGGGCCGGGGCCGCGCGTGGCGGCGGTGCGCACGCGAGCGTACGTGGGATCGGCAAGCAGCGCGGAGCGCAGTCCGTTCAGCGGCACAGCAAGACCTTCTTCTGGAGCGTCGGGGCGGGCGCAGGCAACACCAACACCCGGTCGGAAGCGTTCCGGCCGGGTCGGCACCCCAGTCTAGTGCCCCCTCCCGACGCGCACAGGCAACCCCCAGCCCGCGCTCTGTAGGCTGAACTCCGCACGTCACCACCCGGCGTCGTGCCGTTTCTCATCGCCAACACGAAAAGGTGCCTCATGGCTCTGTCCTCGTCCCGTTCGCTTGCAGCCTCCCCCGAGGCGGCCTTCGCCGCCCTCGTCTCCCGGGAGAACGCACAGGCCGTGGCCGACCGCGTCGGCGGCGGCCTCGAGTCCCACGAGGTCACCACCCAGGGCGAGGCCACCACCACGGTCACCGTCTTCACGCTGCCCTCCGACCGCCTGCCCGAGATCGTCGCCAAGCTCATGAGCAACGGCGTAGCCGTCACGCTCGAGGAGACCTGGGGCCCGGCCGCCGCCGACGGCGCCCGCACCTCCACGATCTCCGCGTCCGTCAAGGGCGCCCCCGTCAAGGTCTCCGGCTCCGAGACCCTGAGCGCCGAGGGCACCGGCTCCGTTCTGACCCTCGAGGGCGAGGTCTCCTCCTCCGTCCCGTTCCTGGGCGGCAAGATCTCCAAGGCGGCCGAGCCGTTCCTCGATCGCCTCCTCGCCGTGCGTTGCCAGGCCATCGAGGCCGCCTGAGCCAGCCAGGCCGCGCCGGCGTGCCCCGGGACCCCGCCCACGGGCGGGGTCCCGGGGCACTCCCCGTTGCGGGGCGGACAACGCACGACGGCGCGGCGGTCACCACCGCGCGGGTCCTCGCCACGGTGATCGTCGCCGTCCTCGTGGGGCTGCTGACGCTGGGGCCGCAACCCGGGGATCCGAACCGTCCCGGCGGTCTCGAGGACCTGCTCGCCGGCTGGCACGCGGCCGGCCTGCCCGGATGGCTCGACGTCGCCGTGCTGGAGTTCTGCGCCAACATCGCCCTCTTCGTGCCGGTCGGCGCCGTGGCCGCCTCGTGGCTGGGATCGTGGGGCGCCTCCGTGGTGGCCGGGGCCGTCTGCACGAGCTTCATCGAGTGCTTCCAGGGAGTGTTCCTCCCGGACCGCGTGGCCGATCCGCGGGACCTGCTGGCCAACACGCTCGGGGCGGCACTGGGGGCCGCCGCCTGGCTCGCCCTCCGCCGCCGCTCCGCCGCAGCAATCGCGGGAACGCCGGGAACGGCGGGGACGCCGGGAGCGGCGGGGACGCCGGAGCGCTAGAGTGGTTCCAGGTGTGCAGGGAAGTCTGGTCTGCGAGTCCCAGCCCCGTCGTGCCTTGAAGGAGGCCGCCGCATGACCCACAGCTCGCCGCACCACCCCTACGACGACGTCGCCCGCCTCGACCCGCGACCCGATCCCCACCCCGGTCGTACGGGCCTGGCCCACCGCCTCGGTTCCTTCCTTCGCTCCGAGTCCTCCGGCGGCCTGCTCCTGATCCTGGGCGCCGTCATCGCGATCGTGTGGGCCAACACGCCGGCCGCGGCTGCCTACTTCGACCTGCGCGATCTGCACCTGGCGCTCCCGCTCGGCTTCACCACGATCGACCTCTCGCTTGGCCATTGGGCCGCCGACGGCCTGCTCGCCGTGTTCTTCTTCATCGTGGGCGTGGAGCTCAAGGAGGAGATCGTCGTGGGCGAGCTGCGCAGCCCGCGCAAGGCCCTCACCCCCGTCGCGGCGGCCTTCGGCGGCGTCGCCGTGCCCGCCCTCATCTTCGTGGCGATCAACGCCGGCGCCCACGCGGACACCCTGCGCGGCTGGGCCATCCCCACGGCCACCGACATCGCCTTCGCCGTGGCGATCCTCGCGGTGGTCGGCAAGTGGTTGCCGAGCCCGCTGCGCCTCTTCCTGCTCACGCTCGCCGTGGTGGATGACCTCATCGCGATCGTGATCATCGCCATCTTCTACGCCAACGACCTCGCGCCGTTGTGGCTGCTCCTGGCCCTCGTGCCGGCGGCCGCCTTCGGGCTCCTGGTGCAGCTGGCCCCCGACTTCTTCCGCGCCCACCGCTGGGCGCCGTGGCTCATCCTGCTCCCGCTCGGCTTCATCACCTGGGTGTGCGTCTACGAGTCGGGCATCCACGCGACGATCGCCGGCGTCGTGCTCGGCTTCCTCGTGCCGGCCAAGCGCCGACGCGGCGAGCAGGGCGACGCCCTCGCGCAGACCCTCGATCACCGCATCGGCCCCGTTTCGGCCGGCTTCTGCGTCCCGCTGTTCGCGTTCTTCTCGGCCGGCGTGGCGCTGGGCGGCCTCGAGGGCTTCAAGTCGGCCGCCGGGGACCCCGTGGTTTGGGGCATCGTGGCCGGGCTGGTCCTCGGCAAGCCGCTCGGCATCCTGGCCGCCACCTGGCTCGTGACGCGCACGCCGTTCGCCGAGCTCGATCCGCGCATCAAGTGGGGCGAGCTGCTGGGCGTGGGCATCCTGGGCGGCATCGGCTTCACGGTGGCCCTGCTCGTGGCCGAGCTTAGCTACGGGGAGGCCAGCGCGCACAACGACCACGCGAAGATCGCGATCCTCGTGGCCTCCGTGCTCGCCGCGCTCATCGCCGCGGCGTGGCTGGCCCCGGCCAACCGCCGCTACAAGGCGCAGGCGCTGAGCGCCGCGGGCGCCGAGGCCAGCCGGGGCTAGCCTCCCGCACCCCGGCACCCGTTCCCCCGGCCACACCCCGGATATACAACACATGTTGCATACCGGGCCGGACGGGCCTACCCTGAAGAGGTTCAGGGCCAGGCACATCACGCCTGACCGACCCTTTGCCGCCGTAGGAGGAATGGCCGTGCGCGCCGTCGTCTTCGAAAACTTCAACACCTTCCCCGTCCTGACCGAGGTCCCCACCCCCACCCCCGGTCCCGGCGAGGTGCTCCTGAAGGTGGCCGGCTCCGGTGCCTGCCACTCCGACGTCGCCGTCTACAGCGAATTCTCGGCCGAGACCCCCGGCAGCGTGCAGCCCAGCTTCGTCCTGGGCCACGAGGTCTCCGGCTGGGTCGAGCAGCTCGGCCCGGGCGTCACGGGCCTCGAGATCGGCTCGGCCCACCTCGTCTACGGCCCCACGGGCTGCGGCCACTGCCGCATGTGCGCCCAGGGTCTCGACACGTACTGCGAGAACGCGGCCACCAACCCGGCCCTCGCCGTGGGCCTGGGCCGCGACGGCGGCATGGCCGAGTACGTCGTGGTTCCGGCCAACCACCTTGTCCCCCTCGGCGACGCCGATCCGATCGACGCCGCCCCGCTCTCCGACGCCGCGCTCACGCCGTACCACGCCATCAAGCAGGCCCTGCCGAACCTGGCCGGCGGCGGCAAGTTCGCGCTCGTCGTGGGGCTGGGCGGCCTCGGCCAGATCGCCGTGCAGATCCTCAAGGCCCTCACGGGCGCCACGATCATCGCCACCGACACCAAGCCGGACGCGATGGCCCGCGCGGAGGCCAACGGCGCCATCACCGTCCCGGGTGGCGAGGGCCAGCTCGAGGCGATCCGCGCCCTCACGGGCGGGCGCGGCGTCGACGCCGCGTTCGACTTCGTGGGCGTCGCACCGACCGTGAACCTGGCCAAGGGGGCCGCAGCGATCGGCTCGCGCATCGTCATCGTCGGCATCGCCAACGGCACGGTGGAGTGGAACTTCTTCGGCACGCCGTACGAGTCGACGCTGAACAGCACCTACTGGGGCTCGGTCTCCGACCTCTACGACGTCGCGGCGATGTACCGCAACGGCCAGATCGTCCCCGACGTCGAGCGCTTCAGCATGGACAACGCGCTCGAGGCCTACCGCAAGCTCGAGGCGGGCGAGCTCTCCGGCCGCGCCGTGGTGGTGCCGCACGCCTGATCCCGCCTGGCGGGCACGCCGGCCTTGAAACGCACGACGACGCGGGCCCACCTTTCGCCACGAAAGGTGGGCCCGCGTCGTCGTGCAGGAAGGGCGCCGCGGCGCCGGTCCGCTCCCCGGCGCCCGGCCGACGGGCGGCATGAGGGAGGCCGGCGACCGGCCGGCGGGCGGCCAGCGGCCGGAGGCCGGCGCACACCCGGAGGGCGGCTCAGGCCGAGGCGCGCGCGATGGCGTCCTTGGCCGCCTCCCAGCTCAGGAGCGCGCACTTCACGCGGGCCGGGAACTTGGAGACGCCGGCGAAGGCCGCCGCGTCACCGAGGCGCTCCTCGAGCTCCTCGTCGGCGGCCAGCTTGCCGCGGGAGCGCATGAGCTCGTGAAAGGTCTCGTTCGCCTCGGCAAACTCGCTCACGGCGTGCCCGCGCAGGCCCTCGGCGAGCACGGAGGCGGAGGCCATGGAGATGGAGCAGCCGTCCCCCTGCCAGGCGAGGGACTCGATCACGCCGTCGGCGGAGACGCGGGCGCGCAGGGTGATGTCGTCGCCGCACAGCGGGTTGTGCTGGTGCGACTGCCCCTCGCCCGCGCCCGGCTCGCCCTCGAGGCTCGCGGCGCCGACGCGGCGCTTGGAGTGATCCAGGATGATCTCCTGGTAGAGCTGTTCGAGCGGATTCATCACTTCACCCCAAAGAAGCCGCGGACGTCGGAGACGGCCTGGAGCAGCGCGTCGACGTCGGCGGTCGTGTTGTAGAGATAGGCCGAGGCGCGGGTCGAGGCCGTGACGCCAAGGAAGCGGTGCAGCGGCTCGGCGCAATGGTGGCCAACGCGCACCGCGACGCCGCGGGAGTCGAGGAACTGGCCCACGTCGTGCGGGTGCACGCCTTCCACGGCGAACGGCACCGTGCCGGTGCGCTGCACGCCGGAATCCGCGGCGGGGCCGAGGAGGCGCACGCCGGGGATGTCGGAGAGCCCCGTGAGCATGCGCTCACCGAGCAGCTCCTCCCACGCCCGCACGCGGTCCATGCCCACCTCGGAGAGGTAGCCGACCGCGGCGGCGAGGCCGACGGCCTGCGCGATCTTCTGCGTGCCGGCCTCGAAGCGCTGCGGGGCCGGGAGGTACTCGGCCTTCTCCATGGACACCGTGGTGATCATGGAGCCGCCAAACAGGAAGGGCGGCATGGCGTCGAGCAGCTCGGCGCGGCCGTAGAGGGCGCCGATGCCCGTGGGGCCGAGCATCTTGTGGCCGGAGAAGGCGGCAAAGTCGACGTCGAGCGCACGCAGGTTCAGCGGCAGGTGCGGCGCCGACTGGCAGGCGTCGAGCACCGTGAAGGCACCCACGGCCTTGGCCATCGCCACGAGCGGGGCCGGGTCGTTGACCGTGCCGAGCACGTTCGAGACGTGCGTGAACGCGAGGATGCGGGTCTTGGCGTTGACGATGTCCGCCGCGGCCTCGAGGTCGAGGCGGGCGTCCGGTGTGAGGGGGATCCAGCGGAAGCTGGCGCCCGTGCGGGCCGCCAGCTCCTGCCACGGGATGAGGTTGGCGTGGTGCTCCATGCCGGTCGCGACGATCTCGTCGCCCGGGCCCAGCCGGAAGGGCTGCGCCTCCGGGCCGCCGGCGCCGAGCGAGGCGTTGGAGAAGGAGTAGGCGATGAGGTTGAGGGCCTCGGTCGCGTTGGCCGTCCACACGATCTCGCGCTCCCCGGCCCCCACGAAGCCGGCCACGGCCGCGCGGGCGTCCTCGAAGCGATCGGTGGCCTCCACGGCCAGCGTGTGGGCGCCGCGGTGCACCGCCGCGTTGGCGGTCTCGTAGAAGTGCTGCTCCGCTTCCCAGACGCATTCCGGCTTCTGCGAGGTGGCGCCGGAATCGAGATAGACGAGCTGGGCGTCCCCGATCCGCGTCTCGAGGATGGGGAAGTCGGCGCGCAGGCGTGCGGCCTCGGTGTCGTCGAGCGGGGGAAGATCGGACACGGCCACGGGAGATCCTTTAACGACTCTTGAGGCCCCGGACCGGGGCCGGTGAACTGCTAACGGGCGTTGATGCGATCAGCGGCGGCGGCTGGGCCGTCGTTGACGATGGCCTCGACGGCGTCCGCCGCTGCGTCGAGCACAAACGGAAGGGTCTTGCGCTCGGTCGAGGAGAAGTTGGAGAGCACGTAGTCGGCCGTCTGCTGGCGGCCGGGCGGGCGTCCCACGCCCACGCGCACGCGCTGGTAGTCGCGGGTGCCCAGCGCCTTGGTCATGTCGCGCAGGCCGTTGTGGCCGTTCTCACTGCCGCCGGTGCGCACGCGCACGGCGTCGAAGTCGACGTCCACCTCGTCGTGCACGGCGATGACGCGCTCGGCCGGCACATTGAAGTACTTGCTCAGGGAAGAGGTGGGTCCCCCCGAGAGGTTCATGTAGGAGGTGGGCTTGGCCAGCACCACCTTGGGGCCACCCATCGAGAGGCGGCCCTCCAGGACCTGGGCACGGTGGCCGGGGGTCGCCTTGAAGCGACCCCCGACGCGCACGGCCAGCTCATCGAGGACCATCTGGCCCACGTTGTGGCGGTTCGCGGCGTGGCCGGGCCCGGGGTTACCGAGCCCGACCACAAGCCACACGTCCTGAGACAAGGAGAATCCTTACTCGGCCTCGGCGGCGGCGGGGGCCTCCTCGGCCTCCTCCTCGGCGAGCTCGGCGACGACGGCCACGACGGCGTCGGCATCCAGCTCGAGCTCGGCGCCGGCGGGCAGCACCAGGGCGGAGGCGGAGATGGAGCCGGCCTCGGCACCGGCGACGTTGAGGACAACGTTCTCGGGCAGGTTCAGCGCGTCGGCCAGGACCGGCACGGTGTTCAGCTCGAGGGTCAGCACCAGGCCGGAGACAACCTCGCCCTCGACGTGCACGTTGACCTCGACCTGGACCTTCTCGCCCTTCTTGACGGTCAGGAGGTCCATGTGGTCAACGGTCTGGCGCAGCGGGTGACGCTGGATGTCCTTGACCAGGGCGATGTGATCCTCGCCGTCGACCACGAGGTCGAGGACGGCGTTGGAGGTGCGGACGGCGAGGGTGGTCTCGCGGGCCGGCAGCAGCACGTGGATCGGATCGGCACCGTGGCCGTAGATGACGGCCGGGATCTTGCCGGCGCGGCGGGCCTGACGGGCGGAGCCCTTACCGAAATCGTCGCGGGTCTCTGCCGCGATCTTCTGAGTCTCGCTCATGAGCTTTTCTCCTTGGTCGATGAGATCGAACCCGTTGTTGGATTCGAAGATCGGCCCTTAAGACGCTCGGCTTGGGTTCCGTCTCACCGCCTCCCGCGTGACGCGGGGAAAGCTAACGGCCCTCGTCGATGACGGAGTCACCACGGATGGTGCTCCCTCGCCTGGGCAACGCTAACTAGCCTACCAGCGGCCCGGCCCGGTGCACGACGGCGGGTGGTCCAGCTCACGTTGCCGGCCCGCCGCGGCGCGCCTCACCACCGGTGCCCGGTGTGCGCGGCCGGCGGCCGCCCGTCCGCCGGCGGCTGCCGCACGGGACGCGCACGCACAAACCGGGGCCGCTCGCCCAACGCCGGCACGCGTCGTCGTGCGCTGGGGCCCCTTCCGCCTTCTCACCCTCCCGGCGCTTCTGCACCGTCCCGTGGACGGTGCACAAAGTCCGCCGGAGGTGAGGAGGCGCCGCTGAGGTGAACAACGGTGCTCGGCACTCACGACCGGGCGGCGACACCTTGGCGCAGCCGCAACCCGAGCCTGGCTTCTGCGATCTCCTCGAGGATGTCGAGGCGGTCCCGCACCTCGCTCAGCTCGGCACCCGGTTCCTCTCCCACGAGGTCGGCACCGGGGAGGTGGTCGAGGGCTGCCACGCGGCGAAGCAGGTGGACCTGCTCGAGCCCAAACCATGCCGCGAGCCGCTCCAGCCCCTCCGCCTCGCCCCGCTCCCCCGGCTGCGGCGAGGCGGGTGTGGGCAGGGCCGCGAGCTCCACATCGTCGGCGCTCAGCCCCCAGCGCCCCAGCCGCTGACCGAGGGCCGCGATCTCGTCGCGGCGGCGGGCCAAGAGCTCCCGATCCGCCAAGCGGCCGCCTTCTCGCCACGTGAAGACCGCCCACACGATCGCGACGGTGGCCACGGCCAGGAGCGCACCCAGCAGCGCGCCAGCCCACGGCCCGTTGCGAGGCCCGAGCAGCTCGATGCCCGCCCGCCGCAGCCCTTCGGAGAACGCGATCCCGAGGAACCCAGCCGGCACCATGACGAGGAGGCTCGTGAGCATCGTGATGGCATAGACAAACTCGGGCATGCTCTGATCCACGCGCGGCTCGGCGTCCTGTCCGCGCTTGGCCCTTCGCACGTTCTCCCGCACCCGGTCGTGAGCGATCGCCACCGCCATGGGCGCCTCGGTCGTTGCCTCCCTCAACTCCGCCGGGCCGCCGGCGGTCTCCAGGACGGCCAGCGCCCGGGCGCGGCCCTCCCGGACCTGGGCAAGAAGGGCCGCGCGGGCCTGGGCCCGCGCGGCGGGGCGGGGCAGCCGCTCGGCGGTCGCGGCCCCCACCCGCAGTTGCTCCAGCATCCCCTCCGCCCTCCAGCCAGGGTCGAGCGAGCGGGCCAAGGGATCGGCGAAGGCGGTCCGTGCCTCGCGGGCGAGGGCAAGCTCCAGCCCGGCCAGCGTCCGGGGCCAGCGCTCGTCGGACACCAACCCGGCGTCCTCCGAGGCGGCGACCGCGGCCGCCCCGTCCGCTGCGCCGTGCGCTGCGAACGCGGCCTGCGCAGGTGTGGGGATGTCCTCGGGGAAGGGCCCAAGCTCTGCCGGCCCGGAGGACCCCACGCGCGCCCACGCCCGCCCCAGCTCGAGCAGCGCGCTGGTCTCCGTCCCGAGGATCCTCACGAGCGAAGCCACCTCGCCATGGGTCCCAGCGCGCCCCGACTCCGGTGCAGCCCGCACCAGCTCCCGCGCCTCACCCGCCGCGTCAACGCTGAGCAGCGCCTCGGCCTGCCACCGCGCGACATCGCTCTGCTGCCGCGCCGTGCCCAACGGGATCAAGGCGGCGTCCACCGCGACCGAGGCGGCGCGGCCGGAGGCGAGGCTCAGGGCCCGGTCCCAGCGGCGACGACGACGCGTTCCCACGCCCTCGCGCACCACGGTGAACGTGCACCACCCGGCGGCGGCCGCCATGAGCGCCGGAAGCGCCGTGTTGAGCAGTTCGAGAGAGGCCACGGCGTCGCTGCCGCCGAGGGAACCTGACGCCCACATCGTGCCAAGGCCCGCGAATGAGGCCCTGAGGACCACGGACGCGGCACCGAGGAGCACGGTCACGGCAAACGACACCCACGGTTGCCTCGAGACGCGCCACCCTTGATCTCTTCTCGCCATGGGTCCAGTTCACCAGGGGCGGGCCAGCAAGGGAAACGCAAGCGCCGCGGAAGACCGCAGGCCGGGGTTACTCGGTGCAGGGGGACCCGGCCCACGGCGAAAAAAACGGCGCCGCCCCGCCCACCGGAAACCGGCGGGCGGGGCGGCACTGGCGTGCGCTGGGTGCTCAGGCGCGGCCGTCGAAGAGGCTCGTCACGGAGCCGTCCTCGAAGACCTCCTTGATCGCGCGGGCGATCAGCGGCGCGATGGAGAGCACCGTCAGGTTGGAGAAGCGCTTGGCGGCCGGAACCGGCAGCGTGTTCGTCACGACGACCTCGCGGGCGCCACACTCGGCCAGGCGCTGCGCGGCCGGGTCGGAGAAGACGGCGTGCGTGGCGGCGATGATGACGTCCTTGGCGCCGGCCTCCTTGAGGACGCGCACGGCACCGGCGATCGTGCCGCCGGTGTCGATCATGTCGTCGATGAGCACACAGGTGCGTCCCTCGATCTGCCCCACCACGGTCTTGGACTCGGCCTTGTTCGGCACCGTCAGGTCGCGCGACTTGTGCACGAACGCGAGCGGGACGCCGCCCAGGCGATCCGCCCACTGCTCGGCCACGCGCACGCGCCCGGTGTCGGGGGACACCACGGTGATGTTGTCGCTGCCCACGCGGGTGCGGATGTAGTCGGCCAGGAGCGGGATCGCCATGAGGTGATCCACCGGGCCGTCGAAGAAGCCCTGGATCTGCGCGGTGTGCAGGTCGACGCTCATGATGCGGTCGGCGCCGGCCGTCTTGTACAGGTCGGCAACCAGGCGGGCGGTGATCGGCTCGCGGCCGCGGCCCTTCTTGTCCTGGCGGGCGTAGGGGTAGAACGGGGAGACCACCGTGATGCGGCGGGCCGAGGCGCGCTTGAGCGAGTCGATGGTGATGAGCTGTTCCATCAGCCAGTTGTTCAGCGGGGCCGGGTGCGACTGGATGACAAAGCAGTCCTTGCCACGCACGGACTCGCCCGAGCGCACGTAGATCTCGCCGTTGGCGAAGTCGTACGCGGACACGGGCGCCAGCTCGGTGCCGAGCGCCTCCGCAATCTCCTGCGCCAGCTCGGGGTGCGCGCGACCGCTGGCGAGCACCAGCTTCTTGTCGACGTTGTGGCTCAATTCGCTCATGGGACTTACTTTCCGTTCTGATGCGGGGTGGAGGATGCGTCGGAAATGGTCTGGGAGGCCAGGGTGGCCGCCACGGCGGCGGCCGAACCGGGGCGCTTGCGCTGCACCCAGCCCTCTGAATTGGCCTGCGGCGCCTGCGAGATGGCCAGGGCCCCGGCGGGAACGTCCTTGCGGACCACGGCGCCGGCGCCCGTGTAGGCACCATCGCCCACCGCCACGGGGGCGATGAACACGGTGTTGGCGCCCGTGCGGACCTGCGAGCCGATCACCGTGCGGTGCTTGTTCACGCCGTCGTAGTTCGACGTGATGTTGCCGCAGCCGATGTTGGTGTCCTCGCCGATCTCCGCGTCCCCGGCGTAGCCGAGGTGGGAGAGCTTGGTGCGGGCGCCGATCGTGACGTTCTTGGTCTCGTAGAACGCGCCGATCTTGCCGTCCTCGCCGAGCACCGTGTCCTTGCGCAGGTAGGCGAACGGGCCGACCGAGGCGCCGGCGCCGATGCGCGAGCTCGTGGCGTCGGTGCGCTTGACCGTGGCACGGCGGCCCACCACCGTGTCGACCAGCGTCGTGTCGGGGCCGACCGTTGCGCCCTCGCCGATGGCGGTGCGGCCCTGCAGCAGCGTGCCGGGCAGGAGCGTGACGTCGCGGGCGAGCATGACGTCGACGTCGATCCACGTGCTCTCGGGATCCACGACGGTGACGCCCTCGCGCATCCACTTGGTCACGATGCGGCGGTTGAGCTCCCGGCCCAGCGCGGAGAGCTGCACGCGATCGTTGGCGCCCTCGACCTGCCACTGATCCGTGGTCACGGCGGCGGAGACGCGGTCCCCGTCCCCGCGCATGACGCCGAGGACGTCGGTGAGGTACTTCTCGCCCTGGGCGTTCTGCGTGCCGACGCGCTCGAGCGCGCCGCGCAGGGCCTGGGCGGAGAAGGCGTAGATCCCCGAGTTGATCTCGTTGATGGCGCGCTGTTCCTCGGAGGCGTCCTTCTGCTCAACGATGCCGAGCACCGAGCCGTCCTCGGCGCGCAGGACGCGGCCGTAGCCCGTGGGATCGTCCACGCGGGCGGTCAGCACCGTCGCGGCGTTGCCCTCCTCGACGTGGCGCGCGACGAGCTCGGTGAGCAGTTCGGCGCTGAGCAGCGGAACGTCGCCGTAGGTGACCACGACGGTGCCGTGGGTGAGGTCCTCGAGCGCTTCAAGCGCCACCTCGACGGCGCGGCCGGTGCCGGGGATGTTGTCCTGGTCGACGATGGCGACCTGCGGGGCGTGCTCCAGCACGTGGGCGGCGACGCGGTCCCGCTCGTGGCGGACCACCACCGCGAGGCGCTCCGGCTCCAGCGCGGAGGCGGCGTCGATGGCGTGGCCCACCATGGAGCGACCGCCGATGCTGTGCAAGATCTTGGGTGTGGAGGACTTCATCCGGGTGCCCTCGCCCGCGGCAAGGACGATCACGGCTGCGGGACGGATAGCGTCGCTCACTTGGCTCTTCTGCTCCCCTATGGGTGGTGCGCCGGCAGGCGTTCCGCGCCCTCCCGGGGGCGTCGGCGCTTGCCCTCGGTCTGATCCACCGCGCCGCCCTGCGGCGTCGCAGCGCTCCGCCTCTAGGATTCGAACCTAGTCTGCACGGCTCCAAAGGCCGGCGTGCTGCCGTTACACCAAGGCGGAACGGGCACGCCGCGCGGGGCGGCCCGCATCTATTCTGCCATGCCCACCCCCGTGCCCGTGTTGCCCGCCTCTTCCCTGCGCGCGGCGCCCCGGAAGCGGCGCAGCACGCGGCGCAGCACGCGGCGCAGAGTGCGGCGCAGCGCCTGCACCGGAACCACCAGCCCGAACGCGGCAGGCCGGGTGAACACGAGGGCCGCGTAGACGCCTCCACCCACGAGCAGCGTGAGCAGCAATGCCCACCACGTGCTCCCGCATCCCCAGCGCATCGCGAGGCCCACCCCGCCGAAGCAGGCCAGCGCGCTCAGGGCCACAATCCCGATGCTGCCCAGCGGCGGCACGAAGCCCAAGCGGCGCCAGACCTGGAACGTGGCCAAAGAGGTGTCCAGCAGGACGGAGGCGGCCCACGCCGTCGCGGCGCCCACGAGCCCCCAGCGCGGAATGAGCAGCACGCAGCCCAGGACGGCCACCGCCAGCGCCGCGAGCTTGTTGAGCAGCTGCCACCTGGAATGTCCGGCCATGAGCAACACCGATTGCACCCCGCCAGCCGAGACGGCAAGCATCATGGCGAGGCCGATCAGGCTCATGGCCGGCGCCGCCACGGCAAAGCCGGGACCGAAGACGCCAAGCAGCACGGGGGCGAAGATCACGAGGACGAGGTAGAACGGCCAGGCCGCCGCCACGAGCACGCGGGTCGTTGCCGCGTACACGGCCCTGGCCGCTCCCGTGTCCCCCCTCGCCATCGAGGCGGAGACGAGCGGTGAGGTCACGAGCCGTGCCGTCAGATCGAGCATGGAGCCCAGCCGCACGTAGCGGTTGACCGCCCCGTAGGCCCCGGCCGCCGCGGGGCCGAGGAACAGCCCGACGCAGATGACGTCGACCCACTCGAGGCACGTCTCCACGAGGGCGGCGGCGCCGCGGGCCGAGGCGAAGGACCAGAAACGCTTGGCCGACGGCGCGGGCAACGGCTCGACGGGGGCGACCCCGTCGGCGCGCCGGCCCGCCGCCGAGCGGACCGCCCGAGCCACGCACACGGCGGCGAGGCAGAGGACGATCGCCACGGGCACCGTCCAGGCGAGCGTGAGCTGGAGCAGCCCCGCCCCGAGCACGAGCACGGCCGCCACGAGCGCGAGCCGCAGCACCGGCAGCGTCACGTTCTGCAGCGCGGAGAACACCCGGATCCTGCCGAGTCCGCGCAGCGCACCGAAGAGGGCCGTCATGACGGCCCCGAGCGGCACGAACGGCGCAGCGCAGCGGATGGCCGTCGCCAGCCCCTCGTCGCCTAGCGCCGGTGCCGCGATCCAGGCGGCGAGCGCGAGGGCCGAGGAGACGGCCGCCACCGGCACGAGCGCGATGCGCAGCACCCGCGGGCCGTCCGCCGCCGCGCCGGTGGCGACGCGGGCCGAGAGCTCCCGCACGAGCGCGGTGTCCGCGCCGAGCACGGTGCCGACCACGGCGATGTTGAAGAAGGCGATGATCTGGAAAAACACGCCGGCGGCCCCGTCGCCCGCGACCTGGCCGACGAGCAGCGTGGATCCGAACGCCAGGACCGCCCCGACGATCACCAGGGCGAAGGTCGACCCGGCCAGGCGCGCGCCCGCATCGGGTCCCCCGTTCCGCGCCGCGCGCCGGGGGGATGCGCCGGCCAGGGAACGGCCCGGCAGGCCCGCGGCGAGCGCGGCCGGCGCGACGACGGCCAGCGCCTCGGTGCCCAGCCCATGGCGGCCGCGACCGGGGACAGCCGCCGCCCCGGTTCCGGCGTCGGCCCAGGGCGACCGTGACACGGCGGGAGCGCCGACGGGGACCACAGGCCCGGCCCCTCCGACGCCGACACCGACGAGCGCGCGCGCACCAGAGCCGGCCCCGCCCCCGGAGCCGGACCGTGCCGCCCGGGTCCCCACCCGCCGTCGGGCCGTGCCCGGCAGCACGGGCACGCGCTCGAACGTGATGGAGGTGAACGGCCGTGCGGCCGGCCGCGCCGGGCGGGCGCCGGCGATCACCGTGACCGCCAGCACCGTCACCAGGATCGTGGTGATGGTGTTGAGCGAGTAGAAGGGCAGCAGGACCACGAGGGCCGGGAAGCTCGAGTACAGCCACGCGCCGGCCGTGTCGGGGACCCGCCAGCCGCGGACGAGCACCTGCGCCAGAAAGGCGAGGAAGAACGCCAGCGCCGGGAAGCCGAAGCAGAAGATGAGCAACCAGACCATGCCCTGCGTGCCGAAGGCGACGCCCACCACGGAGTCGAGCTGCGGCGAGGCGTGCCCCAGCCACGGGCGCTCGAGGGAGCGATCGATGGTGCGCTGGTAGAGCTCGAGGCGATCGCCCGTGGAGCTGGAGTGCAGGAGCCGATCGAGGATCGAATCGATGGCGCCGGAGAGGACCGCGACCGCCGCGGCGAGCGCCGCCCCGGCGGAGATGCCGAGCACCATGCGCCACCGCCCGGCCAGCGCCAGGCGCAACGCCGCCGCAGCGAGGCTCACGCCGACCGCGCCGAGCATGCCGCGGTTGGACGTCGCCAGCGCCGGCACGAGCGAGGCCAGGAGCGCGAGGCCCCAGGCCGCCTTGCGCAGCGCGCCGCGGACCAGGGTGAGCCTCGCGAGCACCACGGGGGTGAGCAACGCATACGCCAGCCCCCAGGAATTCGCGTACGGGAAGGGCGCGGCCGGCCGGTCGTACGCCACCGTGGCGCCCCACGGTTGTTGCACCTCGGCCAACCGCGGATTCACGAAGTCACGCACGAGCGCGTTGGAACGCAGCCCGTCGGGCAGGAGCCATCCGAGCGGCGTGCTCAGCCGCGATTCCGGCGCCAGCAGCGCGGCGAAGCCGAGCCCTACCACCGTGACCCAGGTGCAGCACAGGATGAGGACGATCCGTTCGCGGGTCAGACGCTCGCGGGCGGAGGCGACGTAGAGCGCCGCCACTCCCGCGTTGAGCACGTCCAGGGCGCGCATGCCGTAGCCCAGCACCGAGCCGGTCTGCGTGAGCGTGACCCCGCACGCGAGCACCCAGACGCACAGGGCTGTCCACGCACCGAGCCCGGGCAACCAGCGCGCGCCCCTGCACAGCATGAGCACGATCATGCAGAAGGAGGCGACCGACGCGACAAACGCCATCGCCCCGAGCGCCCACCACACCACCAGCCCGCCGAGCAGCGCGGCGATGGGCCAGGCCGGCAGCGGCCCGTGCTCCGGTGCTTCACGGAAGGCCGACATCACAGACCGTGTCCCGTCCGCTGGACGGCCGCCAGCACCCATCCGGCCGGCAGCACGCGCCCGGCCACGGCCAGCGCCGCCCACGCCCTCAGCTGGGTCCGGTCGTGGCGCAGCGCCGTCTTGGCCCAGTCCCAGGCCACCGCCCGCTCGCCCAACGCCGCCCTGGCGTAGGCGATCTGCCCCGCCATGCGGGAGAGCCCGCGGGGATCCTGCTCAAACTCGGGAAACTTCTCCAGCAGGTAGCTCAGCCCCTCCGCCACCGAGCGCCACTTGCCCATGAAGTACGAGGGGCGGTCCCACAGGACGCGCACCACGGGCTGGTCCACACACACGATCCCGCCGAGCTTCCCGGCCCGCAGCATCATGTCGTAGTCCTCGCCGTAGCCGTGGGGCAGCCGCTCGTCCACGAGGCCGAGCTCGCCGAGCAGCTCGGCGCGGCGATACATGAGGGCCGAGGGGTGGATCTCCTGCACGCGCGAACGCAGCAGCTCGGGCAAGCCGACGCGCTCGGGGGCCGCGCGCAACACGTCCTTGCCCCCCGTCCGCACGAGCATGCTGCCCGCCACGGCCTTGGCCTCCGGGTGCGCCTGCAGGAGCGGCAGCTGCGCCGCGAGCTTCCCTGGCAGCCACGCGTCGTCGTCGTCGCACAGGCCCACCACGGCGGCGCTCGCGGCCCGGATGCCCGTGTTGCGTCCCCCGGCCAAGCCGCGCGGGCCCTCGTTGCGCACGACGCGCAGACGCGAGCCGTCCGGCACGCTCACGTCGGAGAGGTCGTGGGGCTCCACGTGGTCGAACACCACGATGACCTCGAGCCGCCACGGCCGCCCGTCGCTCGCGCGCTGATCGAAGATGGAGGCGATCGCCGCGCGCAGCAGCTCCGGCCGTCCCCCGATCGTGGCGATGACCGCCGAGACGGACACGGCCTCCACCGGCCCGGTGGCCTCCCCGCCCGAGCTCATGAGCGCACCCCCTCGAGGGAACGCAGCTCGCGGTAGCGGCGGCGGGCCGAGAGCGGGAAGTGGACGCCGTTGACGAGCAGGAGCAGCGCGTAGCCGCCCAGAAACAGCGGCGCGTCGCCCCAGAGCGCGAAGACCCAGCACAGCAGGCCGAAGTCGGTCGGGAGCAGCAGGAGTGAGCGCCTCACCCCGGCCCCTGGCGGGGCCGGTGGAGAGGGCACGACGGCGGGCGGCCGGGTGGCGAGGGTGGCCCGCCGCAGCTGCTCGGCCAGGATCTGGGACATGAAGATGCCCACGCTGACGAGCGTGTAGAGCAGCGGCACGGCGAGCCAGCCGCTCTCGACGCGGTGGTGCGCCAGCAGCGCCACGAGCACGGCGAGGTGGATCGCCGGCGTGCGCACGGCGTCGATGACGTGATCGAGCCACTCCCCCGCCGGGGATCCGGTGCCCGTCACGCGGGCCACCTGTCCGTCGGCGGAGTCCAAGGCGAAGCCGAGGGCCAGCAGCCCCGCCACCCCCAGCCCGAGGCCCCAGCTCGGGGGGCAGGCCATCAGCAGGGCGAGCCCGGTGGCGCTGACGAGCGCCGAGAGCACCGACACCGCGTTGGCGCCGAGCCCCGCCGCGACCGCCGCCGCCGCGAGCGGCCTGGCCAGCCGTCGGTTGACCCAGCGCATGTACGCGGGGACGCCGGCTCCCGGCTTCTGTGCGGCGCCGAGCGCCACCAGAACGTCTCGATAGGCGGGCCGACGGCCCTGCGTCCCGGGGCCGAGGGCCCGCGTCGACGTGCTCATGGTTCTCCTTCGGCCGGCGGCAGGATCCTCCGGCGACAACGGGCGCGCGGCCCAGGGCGGTCACGAATGGCAGGGTGACGGCGGCCCCGCGTGGCGCGGACGGGACCGCCGCCCTCAGACGGTCAGGGGGAGACCGTCTGCTTGCCCTTGAGGCTCAAGTCGAAGGAGGTGTCCTTCTCATGGAGCGAGGAGGGCAAGACCTGCACCGCCAAGGTGTTCGTTCCCTTGCGCAGTTGGCTCTTGTCGATGGCGATCGTCACGGGACTGGCGAAGGCCTTGGCCGTCGTGACGGACGTGGTGGCCTTGGACAACGGGGTCAGCGACGCGCCCTTGACGTTGGTCTGCTTGAGCTTGGTGCCGTTCAGCCACACCACGATGCCGTCGTCGGCCCGCGTGGAGATCGTCAACCCCGACAAGGAGGCAGGGTCGGTCACCGTGAAGTCCTTACGCACCCTGAACCCGCTCGCCTCCGTCGTGCCGAGCTTGGTCTTGAGCGTGTCGGCGCCGTAGCCGATGGGTGTCTTGCCCGTCGTCTTGCCGAGCGACCCGGCCGGGGTGGCCCAGGCCGTCGAGCTCGTCACGCCGGAGGCGTAGGTCCAGGTTGACCCGGCATCGATCAGCGCCACGTCCATCACCGCCACAGCCGGCGCAGCCGCCGGCGCCGGCGCGCAACCGGCCGCCTGCGGATCGGCCGCACACGGATCCACCGGGGTGTTGTCCTTCAGGGCGATGAGGGCGGTCGAGGCGGAGAGGTTGCCCTCGGCATCGGCGGCCCGCACGAAGTAGCGTGCCCCGTCGGTGGCCGGCACCTGCACCGTGCCGGTGCCCACCGCCGTCGTGGCCACCACGCGGTCGTTGCGCAGGACCTGGTAGGTCTTGGCTCCGGCCGAGCCGGTCCACGTGAGGGTGTCCACCGCGCCCACGCGGGTGGCCTTGCCGTTTGTCGGCGCGGCCGGCGGGGTCACATCGCGCGCGGCGTAGGTGGCGAAGCCACCGGAGAACTGCATCGCTCCGCTCGGTTTGGCCGAGCGGGTGAGGTCGCCGCCCACCCAGATGTTGCCGAGCGAGTCGGTGGCCATGGCCCACACACCTTGTGTGTAGGTGCCCTTGTACTTCGGCTGGAAGTCCTGCACCATCAGGCCCGTGCTCGTGTCCCACGCGCCGACCAGATCGATGTGGTCCGTCTCGTAGCTCTGGGCCTGCGGGTTGGCGTAGAGGCGGCCGCCGGAGTAGTTCCACTTGTCGCAATGACAGGACGCGTAGACCACGTTGCCCGCCAGCTGCACGTCCTGGAAATCGCCGCCCGGCAGGGTGATGTTCGAGGACTTCTCCACGAGGGTGGTCGCGTCGTAAGAGCGGAAGATGTGCTCGATCGCGCCGATCCACACCACGCCGTCCTTCTCCACGGCATCCCATGCCCACAGGTAGCCGCGGCCCGGCCACGAGGGATCCCAGACCCAGTTGGCCACCTGCGCGCCGGCGCCCGCATCGATGCGCGCGAGGGCCTTGGCGGTGCCCTGGCCCGTGCGCAGATCCTGGGCAAAGTAGCCCGCGGCAAAGACGTAGTTGGAGCCGGCGGCCTGCGTGAGCGAGTACACGGCGCCGTTGAACTGCGGCGTCCACGTCTTATCCGGCATGCCGGTGTTCACGTTGACGCGCGCCGCGTTGCGCGAGTACACCTTGGCCCCGCTGCTGCCCTGGAAGTGGGTGAAGGTGCCGCCGAGGTAGAGCCAATTGCCCTGGACCGAGGCCGAGCGCACCATGACGGGCTTGGTGCCGGCGTTGTTCTCGATCGTGAGCTTCCACGCGGCGTTGACCTGACCCGTCTTGGCGTCGAGCACCACAAAGCCGGGCGCCGAGACGCCGTTGACGATGTTGAACTCCCCACCGACGGCGAGGCGATCGCCAGGCAGGGCGGCGAGGGTCTTGATCTGGCCGTTGAAGGTGGGCCTGATCGTGCTGATCCACTCGCGCGTCGTGACGTCGAACGCCGCCAGGTACGGCTGCTCGGCGCGGTCGGTGCCGTTGGCGTCACGCTGGACGTAGCGGAAGTTGCCGCCCACGAACATGTAGCCGGAGGACTCGGCGAAGGCCTGGGCCTCGGTGTAGTTCTCGTTGGTGCCGCCGCCCATGCGGGTCGCGACGCCCCAGACCGTGGTCAACGACCCCGACTGCGCCCGCGCCGCCTTCGTCTTGACCGCGCTGCCGGTGTCGGGGATCGCGGCGAAGTTCTCCGTCGCCGCCGTGAGCCGGGGGCGGACGTAGAACTGCGTCATCGGCGTGGCCCGAGTGGAACCGGTGGAGTAGACGAACGAGGTGGCGGACGTCGAGCCGCCGGAGTTCTTGTTGTAGGCAAAGCCCCACGTGTAGCTCGCGCCGGACTGCTCGGGCGTCGTGACGGTGCCGTCCGCGCTGGAGAGGAGCGGGGTGGAGCCGAAGGTGTTGGCGGTGCCCGCGTTGACGGCCGTGCCGTTGAGTTTGACCGTGTTCACGGGGCTGGCGGAGCCGTAGACGCCCCACGAGAAGCGCTGGGCGCGGGTGATCTTGAAGGTGAGGGACTGCCAGGAGGTGCCGGCGGTGTTGTTGGCGCGGCGCAGGCGGTAACCGTCGGTGAGGTCCTGGGGAGCGGTGCCGCCGAGCAACTGCGTGACGAGCTCGCCCCCGAGCTGCTTGGGGGCGAAGCCGGCCGCGGTGTCGACGTCGCTCCTGACCTCCGCGGTGGTGCCTTGGCCGTTGTAGTTCGTGGTCCAGCCTTGGCGTCCGCGGCCGATCAGCAGCCAGCCGCCGCCGTCGCGCTCCTGGTCGCAGTAGAACTGCTCCGGCACGTCCATGAGGTCGGTCTGCAGCCAGTACACGCCGTTCGTGGCCGTGGGCTTGACCTGCTTGATCTCGAAGCACGACGCCGCGGCGTTGGCCATGCTCGAGCCGTCGCGGACGACGGCGCCCACGGCGGGCAGCGCGGCCGCGGCCGAGGCGGCCGGTGGAAGGGCGAGGGAGGCGAGCACGAGGCCGGGGGCGGAGAGCGCGAGCAGTGCTGCTACGCGCGCCTTCCGACCCCGTGGGTGAGTGATGGGATGCATGGCAGTGGCCTTTCTGGGGGCGTCCCCGGCGGGGTGTGAAAAGGGAAACGAGCTGGGAGTCGGTGCGGAGGGCCGTTCAGCACTCCGGGTCTTCTGCCGCCACTTGGTGGGCGGTGATCACGTAGCTGCCGTTCTTCTTCGTCATGTCATAGATCTGCAGCCGGGCCCTGGTCCCGGCCGGGGTGGCCGCCTGCAGGACGTTGCCTGCGGCGTCCGTCATCTGCACGGCGCTGTAGTCGATGCAGGCAAAGACCCTCACCTCGGTGGCGCTGAGGTCGACGACGCGTGGGTCCCCCTTGAGCACCGGAGTGCCGGTCGTGACCCAGCCGTTCTGGGCCGCCTCGACGTAGTCGCCCTGGAGCTCGGAGAGGGCCGCTCCCTCCACGCTTGCCCCGAAATCGGGCGGGGTGGGTTTGGCCGTGTTGCTCGGCTCGGCGATCTCCTGCGCCACGGCGGCCGGGACCTGGACCGCCTTCTTCTGCGCGGTGATCGCGGCGCCCACGCCCTTGTCCTCCGCCTTGGTCGGCACCCGATAGGACTGGGGCCAACCGGCCGGGGTGTCCTTGGCCGCGTCGCCCTTGGCCTTGACCGTGGCGCTCGGCACGGGGGTGCTGGTGGCGCGCGCTGCGGGGGTGGAGGCCGGGCGCGACGAGGCCGCCGCACCCGTGCGCGCGGCGGAGGCGCTCGGGGCCGCGGTGCTCGCGGGGGCGACGCTCGCGGCCGCGGAGGAGCCGGCCGCGCTCGGCGTCGGCGTCGCGCCGGGGGCCGTCGAGGTCGCCGTTGGGCCGCCTGCGGTGGCGACCGGCTGGATCCCCTGGGCTGGCGGCGCGAGGCCGGCGCCGCTGCAGGAGGCCAACCCCACGGCGGCCAGCGCGGCACAGGCGGCCAACCCGGTTCTGAACAGGGGGCGGGGCAGGGTGCTCATGACACTCCTTCGGTGTGTGGCGGGGTGAGGGCGGCCGCCGGACGGTGGCCGGACGGGAGCAGCAAGCGCAGCCGGCGAGCCAGCCGGCCCCGCTCCGGTGCGGCGGAGAGCGCCGCGGTCACGAGCCGGGAGAGCGCGGCGGCGGCCGGCGCCGGGTCGGCGCGGCGCACGGGGGCCCTGAAGCGCTGCGGGTCGGCGATTCCCTCGTCCACCAGGCGGACGAGGTCGGAAAAGGTTTCGACGAGGACGGCCTCGCCGGCCTTGGCCATGACCGGAACGAAGGCCTGCTGGTGGCCGTCGACGTGTTCGCCGAGCGCCGGGTCGCGCGGGACCACGAGCGGAATCTTCCCCGCCTCGCGTGCATCGAGAATGGAGCCGGGGCCGCCCTGCGTGATGACGACGTCGGCGCCGCGGTACCAGCCCAGGAGCGTGTCCCGATCGGTGGCCCGGATCCCGGCGGCGCGGCCCACCGGCGCGCGGCTCGCGCCGTGCTGCACCAGCAGGGCCACCTCCGGCAAGCGCTCGGCCAGCGACTCCGCCCAGCCGAGCAGGCGCTCGAAGGGGTGCACATCGGTGCCAAGGCTCACGACGATCCGCGGCGCGTTCACAGCACGGCCCCGATGTTCACTGCCTCGGGAAAGGCGCGCAGTTGCTCGTCCCATTGGACGCAAAACACGTCGGAGAAGGGGTAGCAGAGCCGCGCCGTGAGCGAGGGGGTGTCGATGCGGTCGAAGCACTCGAGATAGGCGGTCGTGACCGAGCGGCGCCTGGCCTGAAGGAAGAAGGGCACGGCCACGCCGGCCCCGTCCGACACGACGACGTCCGGCCGTTCCTCCGCCAGCAGGCGGGCCGCGAGGCCGAAGTTGCGCGCCGCATTGGGCAGATTGCGGGTGGTCGGCCAGTGGCACCAGTGCACGCATTCCTCGGCCAGGGCCAGCAGCGTGTCATCCTGCTTGGCGGTGACCCACACCCTCTCGTGCTCGCCCCACCACGGCCGCAGCGCCAGCAGGTGCGCGAGGTGGCCCCCCGGCGAGGTCACCAGCATGATCTTCACCGCTCCTCGCCCCCTCGAACACTCTCTCTGGCCTCCGCCGAGGGCTGAGCGTGCCCGTGCCGTTCCTCCCGCGAGACGCCCTCCGGCTCGGTGTCCCCCGGGGCGGCGGACCCGGCGGGCCCGCTGAGCGAGAGCGCAACGACCAGCCGGCGCTCGGCGTCCGAGGTGGCGTCGGCATGCTGCGGCTCCGGCTCGGGCCGCTCGGGTTCGGCGATGGGCCGGGCCGCCCGCTTGCCCTGACGCTGCGTCGCGGCGGTGCCGGTCCCCTCCCCCGCGGGCGCGCCGTGCGCCGCGGGCTCGACGGCCTCTGCCCCGGGTGCGCCCTGGCTCGCGTGCGCCGGGGGCTCGACGGCCTCGGGCTCGGCTGTGCCTTGGCTTCCGTGCACTTCGTTCGCTTCGTTCGCCGCCAGCTCGAAGGCCAGGGCCCGGTCCGCCGCGTTGCGGTAGCCGGGCTCGGGGCGGGACGCCCGGGCCAGTGACGCGCGCGCAAAGACGACGCAGACGCCGTCGCGCCCGGCCAGGTCGGCGAGGGCCGAACGCAGCGCCTCGATGCGGCTGCGGCGGCTCACCACCAGGACGACGCGGCTGCGCCTGCTCAGGCGCACGAAGCGTGAGAAGCCGAGGGCGGGGTCGGCGGTGGCCACGAGCGTGGCGCCGGCCGAGGCCCGCAGCAGCGCGCGTTCGGTGCGGCCGGCGTCCACCTCGTCCGCCCGATCGACGCTCGCCTCGGTGACGACGTCCCCGCGTTCGCGCAGCGCCGCGGCCAGGGCCGCCGCGAATCGCTGGGAAGCGACGACGTCGCCCGTCACGGCAAACGACCGCCCGTCGCCGAGGCCCAGCAACACCCGGCGCACGCCCTCGGCGTCGCCGTCCCAATCCAACACCCTGCGACCGGTCTTGGCGGCCACGCGGCCGGCGTCGCTGGCCAGCCTGGAGGTGCGCTCGCGCCACAGCACGACGGCGACGGCGCCGAGCAGGCCGAGGACCCCGCCGGCCGCGATGCCCCAGATGGCCCGCCCGGTCGCCGTGGCGCGGCCGGCCACCGCCGGATCGATGAGGACGCCGGGAACGGTGTTGACCTGTCCGAGCTCGGCGCGGGAGAGCTCCAGCTCCGCGACGCGTGAACGCAGCGCCGGGTCCTTGCTCCAGCTCGTGATGAGCCCGGCGAGGTTGGCGTCCGCCGCGTCCACCAAGGCCGAGGCCATCTCGCCGCGGACCTCGAGGTAGGCGCGGGCCACGGCGTTGGCGCGGGCGGTCGCCTCCTCGGCGGAGCCGGCCGTGCCCGCGACGAGCAGGTTCTGCGAGCCGTCCGGGGCCTCGACCTCGATGCTGCCGCGCAGCGTGGCGACGTCGATGCCGCCGAGGCTTGTCGCGGCCGCGGAGAGCACCGGATCGGAGGACGCGACGCGCGCCTCGGTGGAGATGTTCACGGGCGCAACGTTGGTCGGGTTGGCGGACTGTCCTCCCGCGACGGGATAGACCTGGACCGTCGCGCTGACCGAGAACGTCACGGGCAACGCCAGGGCCAGCGCCGACACGGCCAGCCAGATCGCCACGAAGGCGATCGCGGCGGCCACCCAATGGCGGCGCAGAACCCGCAGCGGGGGCTCGTTTCGTTGCTCCAGCTCAGGAGTGCTCATGGTGCTTGGTTCCTTCCACGGGTGTGGGCGGGCCGAACGGGCCGGGGAGGGGCGCTGCCCCTCGGTGTCATCCGCGCGCGGCGCGGGCCATCGTCTCGAGATCCGCCAGGGCGGCGCGCAGCCGCGAGGAGGAGGTCTCGAGGGTGTAGGGCAGGTACTCGATCCGCGCCCCGCGCGTGGCCAACTGCGCCTGCAGCGCCTCCGCCCGCGGTGTCCCGAGCCAGTCGTCTCCCTTGAAGAAGAGGGAAAAGCGCACGTCGTCCCACGTCACGAGCCGGTCGGCGTCGCGCTCGATGTACACGGCATCGACGCAGGCGAGGGCCCCGACGATCGCCGCTCGTTCGTCCTCCCCGATGACGGGAAGGATGCCCTTCGTCTGCCAGAGCACGGCATCCGACACCACCCCGGCCACCAGGTGATCGCAGCGTTCGGCGCTGCGGCGCAGCAGGTTCAGATGGCCCACGTGGAACAGGTCGAAGGCGCCCGCCGCGTAGCCAATCCTCCCGCTCCGGGTCCGCCCTCCGGCGCCCGGCACGAGCCCGCCCATCAGTACGCGCCGCGGCGAGAGACGACGGCCTTGACCGTCTTGACCAGCAGTGAAACGTCGCCGGGGATCGACCAGTTCTCCACGTAGCCGAGATCCAGGCGCAGGCCCTCGTCCCAGCCCAGCTCGGAGCGTCCGCCCACCTGCCACGGTCCGGTCAACCCCGGCTTGACGCGGAGGCGCTTGATCGCCAGCTCGTCGTAACGCGCCACCTCGTCCGGCAGGGCGGGGCGGGGTCCCACGAGCGACATGTGCCCGCGCACCACGTTGAGCAGCTGCGGCAGCTCGTCGAGCGAGGTGCGGCGCAGCAGCCGGCCGGCCCGCGTGATGCGGGGGTCGTGGCTGAGCTTGAACAGCGGCCCGGCCGCCTCGTTCTGTCCGGCCAGCTGCTTCAGCTGCGCCTCGGCATCCGGGCGCATCGTGCGGAACTTGTACATCGTGAACGGGGCCCCGTTGCGGCCCACCCGCCGCTGCTTGAAGAACACCGGGCCCGCGCTGTCGAGGCGGACGAGGCCGGCCAGCGCGAGCATGGCCGGTGCAAGCAGCACCAAGGCGGGGAGGGCCAGGGCGAGGTCGAGCAGGCGCTTGGCTCCCGTTCGCCACGGGTTCGCGGCGGCGGGCGTGGTCACGGCCACGAGGGCGGTGCACGGGTTCGGCACGAGCCGCATGCGTCCGCGCCCCACGCCGTCGAGCCCCGTCGCGAGATCCACGCGCACGCCGGCGGCGCTGTGGCCCAACTGCCAGGCCAGCTCGGAGAAATCCTCGCCCGTCAGGGTTCCGCCGTCCGCCACCACCACACGGCCCGCCCGGGTGTAGAGCGTGGTCAGGACCGTGGCGTCGAGCCCGCCGCTGACCACGGCGGCCGAGCCGACGCTGTCCGGCAGGCTCGCGTTCCCGGCGGGGCACACGAGCGAGACGACGTGCGCCGTCCCGTTGGCCGCGCGCTCGACCGAGGCCGCCACGCGGGTGGCGCGCTCGAAGTCGCCGACCACAACCACCTTCTCCACGCCGTGGCCGCGGTGGACGGCCAGCCGCCGGCCCAGCCGCGTGGCGGTGCGAGAGAACACGACGGCCGTGCCGGCCGCGAGCAGCACCGCGAGGCCGCCGTCGAGCCCGTGCGGGGCCTCGGTGAGCGAGGCCTGGACGGCCAGCACGCTCGCGGCCATGAGCCACGCCACGCCCACCCTGATCAGCTCGCCGGAGGCCTGCCGCTGCGCCCGCGGGGCGAAGGACCCCGTCAGCAACAAGGCGAGGCAGAAGGCCACCGCCGCGACCGCCACCTCGGGCGAGGAGACCGCCCCAAAGGCCAGCGCCAGGACGCCGACGGCGACGACATCAACCACGGGGGTGACCCACTCGCGCCAGCGAGCCGCCGAGGCCCTGACCGAGAAGGACTCGGTGGCGACCGCCGCCGCGCGCGGCGCCCGCGGCACCGCCCCCAACGTCCCCCAAGCGACGCGGCCGGCGCGCGGCCCACCCCCAGACACGACGCCAATGACGTCCTCAACAAACATGGTTCCCCCCGGAATCGAACAACACGCCACGGGAGCGAGGAGGCGGCGCGCCACCGCGCTGACCACCCGATGAACTCCCCCGTGTCGGCCGCCGAGTCCCCTACCCGGCGGCGCAATGCGACCAATGTAGCCAGCGGGTAAACCGTGTCAACCAGCGCGTCAACGTCGCCGCGGAAGGGCACCGAAGCCACGACGCAAAGACGCGCCGCGTTCCGGGGAAAATCCCAGGAACGCGGCGCGCAGTCACGCTGAAAGAATCTCTCCGTGCGGAGAGCAGCGGCTAGTTTTCGGCCACCTCGGCGAGCTCCATCCATTCCTCCTCGAGCGCCTCCAGCTCGCGCCCCAGGCCTTGCCTGCGCTCGTCGATCGTGCGCACGCGCTCGAAGTCCATCGCCTCGGCGGCGGCAGCCAGCTCGGCGTCGATCGCCGCGAGATCCCCCTGCAGCTTCTCGAGCCGGCGGTTCACGCGCTGCAACGCCTTGCGCGCCTCGCGGCGCTCCGCCTCGCTCGGGCCGTCCGGCTGCGCCGCGCCGGCGCCGGGGGTCCCGGCGGCCAGCGGGGAGCCGGAGGGCGCGCCGGCCTCGGACCCGGAGCCGCCGATCCCCTGGGCGCGCAGCTGCAGGTACTGGTCCACGCCGCCGGGCAGGTGGCGCAGCCGGTGTTCGAGCACCGCGTACTGCTGGTCGGTCACGCGCTCGAGGAAGTAGCGATCGTGGGAGACCACGATCAGCGTGCCTGGCCAGGTGTCCAGCAGGTCCTCCATAGCGGCGAGCATGTCGGTGTCGAGGTCGTTGGTCGGCTCGTCCAAGATAAGCACGTTGGGCTGCTCCAAGAGGATGAGCAGCAGCTGCAGGCGCCGCTTCTGGCCGCCGGAGAGGTCCTTGACGGGCGTGGAGAGCTGTTCGCTCGCGAAGCCGAGCCGCTCGAGCAGCTGCCCGGGGCTGAGCTCGGCCGCCTTGGAGCCGGCGCCGAAGGTGTACGAGGTGCGCAGCCCCTCGAGGACCTTGCGCACCGGCTCGTTGGCGAAGACGTCGAGCTCGTCGATGCGCTGGGTCAGCGTGGCCACCTTGACGGTGCTTCCCCGCTTCACCTTGCCCGAGGTCGGCTCGAGGGAGCCGGAGATGAGCGAGAGCAGCGTGGACTTGCCGGCGCCGTTCGGGCCGAGCACGCCCGTGCGCTCGCCAGGGGCGAGGCGCCACTCGACCTTCTTCAGCACGGTGCGTTCGCCGAAGCTCACTCCGGCGTCGAGGAGATCGACGACGTCCTTGCCCAGGCGGGTGACCGCGAGGGCCTGCAGCGAGACAGCGTCGCGGATCTCCGGGACGTCGGCGATGAGCTCGTTGGCCGCCTCGATGCGGAACTTGGGCTTGGACGAGCGGGCGGGCGCGCCACGGCGCAGCCAGGCCAGCTCCTTGCGGGCCAGGTTCTGGCGGCGCTGCTCCACCGCCGCCGCCTGGCGATCGCGTTCCACGCGCTGGAGCATGTACGCCGCGTAGCCGCCCTCGAAGGGCTCCACGATGCGGTCGTGCACCTCCCACGTGGCGGTGCAGACCTCGTCGAGGAACCAGCGGTCGTGGGTCACGACCAAGAGGCCGCCGGAGCTGGGGTGCCAGCGGCGCTTCAGGTGCTCCGCGAGCCAGCTGATGGCCTCGACGTCGAGGTGGTTGGTCGGCTCGTCCAGCGCCAAGACGTCCCACTCGCCGGCCAACAAGGCCGCCAGCGAGACGCGGCGGCGCTGGCCACCGGAGAGGTCCTTGACCGGCGCGTCCCATTCGAGGTCGGAGAGCAGGCCCGCGATGACGTCGCGCACCTTGGGGTCGCCTGCCCACTCGTACTCCTCGCGGTCCCCCACCACGGCCCGCCCCACCGTCAGGGCGTCGTCGAGCGTGTCCGCTTGGTCCAGCACGCCGATGCTCACGCCGCCGCGCACGGTGACGCGGCCGGCGTCCGGTTCGGTCCGCCCGGCGAGCATGCCAAGGAGGGTGGACTTGCCGTCGCCGTTGCGGCCGACGATGCCCACGCGGTCGCCCTCGTTCAGCCCCAGCGAGACGGAATCGAAGACAACCTTGTTCGGGTACTCAAGATGCAGGGCCTCGGCCCCCAGAAGATGCGCCATATCGTCCCCCAGCCTAGGGCAGTGGGGGCCTAACGCACGATGTGGGCGCCGCGGGCCGGCCCGCTGGCCACGATGGCACGGACCTCCAGCTCGTCGGAAAGCTGCAGGGCGATGGACCTGGCCAGCTGCGGATCCCGGCCGGCAAACACCGCAACGGTCGGGCCCGAGCCGGAGACCAGCTTGCCGAGCGCGCCGGCGCCGGCCGCCGCTTGGAAGACCTGCGAGAGTTCCGGCGCGAGCGAGAGCGCCGCCGCCTGCAGGTCGTTGTGCAGGCCGCCGGCGATGGCGAGCTCGTCCCCGTCCCGCAGCCCCTGCACCAGGGAGGCAGGCACGCCCTGCGGCAGCGGCACGGTGCGCGCGGAGTGCTCGCCGCGCAGCTCGTCGAGGCGCCCGTAGACCCGCGGGGTGGAGAGGCCGTAGCTCGCCGGAAGCAGCACCCACCAGGTGGGCTCGGCGTGCAGGAGCGGGGAGAGTCGCTCCCCCACGCCGAGGCCGACGGCGGCGCCCCCGCTCAGCGCGAAGGGCACATCGGCGCCGAGCCGCTCCGCGAGCCGTCCGAGCTCCTCGCGGGTGAGGCCGGTGCCCCAGAGCGAGTCGCAGGCCACGAGGGCGGCCGCGGCGTCGGCCGAACCGCCGCCCATGCCGCCGGCGATGGGGACGTGCTTCTCGATGACGAAGCGCGCACCCTCGCTCACGCCGGTGTGCTCGGCCAGGAGCTTGGCCGCCTTGACGGCCAGGTTGGCCTCGCCGGAGGGCCAGGCCTCCGGGTCGACCTCGATGCTCGAGGCCTCCGAGAGCTCGGCCACAAACTCGCCCTCCGGGGCGGCCAACGCCGTGACGCGCTCGTGGAGGTTGAGCGCCAGATACAGGCTCGCGACGTCGTGATAGCCGTCGTCTCGCAGCGGCCCGACGGCGAAGTGGACGTTGATCTTGCCCGGCGCCACGGCGGTGGCGCTGCGCGTCTCGCCCGCGGGGGGCGCGGGGTTCACCGCTGCTCCGCGCGGGCCGCCGCGATGGCGGCGAAGGCGGCGACGTCAAGCGACTCCCCGCGGGCCTGCGGGTCCACCCCGGCGGCCACGAGCGCCGCCTCGGCCGCGGCGGCCGAGCCGGCCCAGCCGGACAGCGCGGCGCGCAGCGTCTTGCGGCGCTGGGCAAAGGCGGCATCGATGACCCGGAACACGTCGCGGCGCTCGACGTCGTCCCGCGGCGGATTCCTGCGCTCGAAGTGCACGAGGCCAGAGTGGATCTGCGGGGCGGGCCAGAACACGTTCTTGCCGATCACCCCGGCCTTGCGGGCGCTCGAGTACCACGCGGCCTTGACGCTGGGCACGCCGTAGGTGCGGGAGCCCGGGCCGGCCACGAGGCGATCGGCCACCTCGTCTTGCACCATGACCAGGCCGTGCTTGAGGCTCGGCACGGTGGCCAGCAGGTGCAGCAGCACCGGGACGGCCACGTTGTACGGGAGGTTGGCCACGAGCGCCGTGGGCTCGCCCTCGACGCCCTCCACCTTCAGGGCGTCGGAATGAATCACGGTGAGGTCCGCCGAGCGGCCGGGCCGGTACTCCTCGATCGTGGCGGGGAGCCGGTGCGCAAAGGCGTCCTCGATCTCGATGGCGGTCACGTGGGAGGCGACGTCGACGAGGCCGAGCGTGAGGGAGCCGAGGCCAGGTCCCACCTCGAGGACGTGTTCGCCCGGGGTCACGCCGGCCGCCGTGACGATGCGGCGGATGGTGTTGCCGTCGATCACGAAGTTCTGCCCGCGGCTCTTCGTGGGACGGATCCCGAGCTCCTCGGCCAGGCGGCGGATGTCCACGGCGCTGAGCAGCGGCAGGGGCGAGGACGCGGGGGCGGGTTCGTTCACGGCTTCGGGGCTCACGGCCTCAGTCTACTGGGGCGGCGGCCACCGCTCAGCGCAGGCCGAGCTTGCTCGTGCAGGCGGGCCACTGGCCCCAACCGGCACGCTTCTGCAGCTTGGTCGCGATCTCGATTTGCTGCGCCGGGGTCGCCTGGTGCGGGAGCGGGGCGTACTTGGTGCCGCCCTGGGCCTTCCACGTGGCGGCGGTGAACTGCAGTCCGCCGTAGTAGCCGTTGCCGGTGTTGATGCCCCAGTTGCCGCCCGATTCGCACTGGGCGAGCTTCTGCCACACCCCCGACGACGGCCCGGCGGCCGAGGTGCCCGCCGAGCTGGAGGTGCCCGCCGAGCTGGAGGAGCTCGCCGACGAGGTGGAATCCGTCGCCGCGGGCTCCTCCTCCACCTTCGTGCCCACGCGGATCACCTTGTCGACGGCGGCCTTGGTCACCTTGTCGCTCGTGAGCTTGCGGGAGACCTCCTTGCCGTTCTCCAGCACCACGGCGTAGCTCTGCACACGCTCCCCCGCCTGGCCGGCGGTCTGGATCTTGGTGCTGCCCTTGGCCAGCGTGGGGTCCTTGACCTCGGTCGTGGCGTAGTCGACGTCGGAGGTGACCTTCTTGGTTTTGTGCTCGACCTTGGTGTACTCGATCTCCAGCCCGTCGCGCAGCACGGTGTTCAGGGCGGGGCTGACCTCGTCGTCCTCGTCCGGCGTGATGCCGCGGGCCTTGAGGGCGGCGCGCACGTCGAGGGCCGTGCTCGTGAAGGCGGTGCTCTTGCCACCGGAGAGGAGCGTGAGGGCCTTGGGCGTCGTGACGCTCAGGGGCGCGGACGCGGAGGCCAGGGAGAGGTCCTCGGCGAGCGAGAGCTTGGAGCCGTCCTCGAGACCGAGCTCGCCGGCCAGCTCCCCCACGGTACGGGCCGTCGTCTCGACGGTGCGCTGGGTTCCGTCCACGTTCAGCTGCACCTCGCGGGCCAGCTGCACCGTCACGACGCTGCCGCGCGAGACGGGCGAGTCGAGGGACGGCGAGACGTCGTCGTGCTCGTCGACCGTGATGTCGGCGGCGCGCAGGACGGCGGCGACGTCGTTGCCGAAGGTCTGCACGCTCCTGCTCTGCCCATCGACCGTGAGCTCGACCGTCTTGTCAGCGCTCACGAAGCCGACGGCCCCGACGGTGATGACGCCCAGGGCGACGCCCTGGGCACCGATGACGAGTCGGCGCTTGGTAGCTTGCTGCACGTGGGTCCTTCGTGAGGCGGATGAACTCGCCGCGGGTCTTGGACACCCACGGTGCGGAGATGCTCCACCGTAACCGAACCGTGACCTTTGGGGCAAGGTGGGGTCACGAAGAGTGAGCCACGCCGCCCCGCCTAGAAGGAACCGTAGACGCGCGCCGTGTTCTCGCGCAGCGCCACGCACAGACCCTCGAGGTCCTCTTGCCTCAGCTGCGCCACGGCCCGCACCGCGAGCGGGACCAGGTAGGGGGCGTTGGGCCGACCCCGATACGGCACCGCCGTCAGGAACGGGGCATCCGTCTCCACGAGCAGGCGCTCCCGCGGGGTCAGCCGCAGCGCCTCGCGCAGCTCGTCGTTGTTCTTGAAGGTCGCCGTGCCCCCGAAGGAGAGGTACCACCCGCGCTCCGCCGCGATCCTGGCCATCGGTACGTCGCCCGAGAAGCAGTGGAACACCACGTCCCCCTCGAAGCGCTCCTCCTCGAGCACCCGCATGACGTCGGCGTGGGCGTCGCGGTCGTGGATCTGGACCGCGAGGGAGTGCTCCGCCGCCATGCGCACGTGCTCGCGGAAGGAGTACTGCTGGGCGGCGTGGCCGTCCGGCGTCGTGCGGAAGTAGTCGAGACCCGTCTCCCCGATGGCCCGCACCCTCGGGTGGGCTGCGAGCGCCTCGATCGCCGCGAGCTCCTCGTCGAGCGTGCCCCGTGCGGCCGCGCGGGCGGCGTCGTTCGGATGCAGCGCCACGGCCGCCAGCACGCGCGCATCCTGCTCGGCGGCCTGCACCGCCCAGCGCGAGGAGGGCACATCGCACCCAACCTGAATGACCGCCTCGACGCCCACGGCCTGCGCGGCATCCAGCGCATCGCCGAGCGAGACCTCCACGAGCCCATCGCGAAAGTCGAGGTGGGTGTGGTTGTCCACCACGGGCGAAGGCAGGGGCTCGGGGGCCGGCGGGTATTCGAGCCGGCGGCGGCGGCCGTCCTCCCCCTCCGCGCTGCGCCGCGGACCGGCACCGGCGGTCTCCTCCGTCCGGAGGTAAGCGGGGGGCGTGAGGCCGGTCGGTGCTGCGTCGGGGGAAGGCATGCGCCCAGCCTAGGGGTTCTTCCGCGGCGGCCGGGCACCGCCCGGCGCGGGGGCGGCCTCCCGCCCCCGCGCCGGGGCACGACGTCGCCCGCTCACCCCGGGGCACGACGTCGCCCACTCACGAGAGAGGGCGCCGAGCCTGAGGCTCGGCGCCCTCTGGATCCGTTGGAGCGTGCCGCGCGGCACCAGTCACCGGAGTCCTTCCTCCAGCCCGCCGGACGCGGCCGGGCCGAATGACCCACATCACATGGGCCGACCCACGTTAGCTTGGTATGCCAGCTCACGAGTGTCAACGACCGATCCGGCGGCGGGGTCCTGCGCACCCGTCGCGCCGCAGGCTGCCGCGCCCTCTCCTGGGTTAGGGTGACGAGCCAAGGAATCCCGCGAGAGGAAGACCCCGGTGACAGGCAGTTACGAGCAGATCCAGTCCGCCGCCGCGACGCTCACCTCGAGCCTTGAGCTCGTGGTCAACGGGCAATCGCACACGTGCCACCGGATCGTCACCGTGCTGCTGGCCGGGGGCCACGTGCTGCTCGAGGACGTGCCGGGCGTGGGCAAGACGGTGCTCGCCAAGGCGCTCGCCAAGGTGGTGGACGGCAAGGTCAACCGCATCCAGTTCACCCCGGACCTGCTGCCCTCCGACGTCACCGGCGTGGCGATCTTCGACCAGGCGAGCTCGTCCCTGCGCTTCCACGAGGGTCCGGTCTTTGCCAACGTGGTCATCGCCGACGAGATCAATCGCGCACCGGCCAAGACCCAGTCGGCCCTCCTGGAGGCGATGGAGGAACGCCAGGTCAGCTCCGATGGGCAGACCCATCCGCTGCCCAGCCCCTTCATGGTTGTGGCCACACAGAACCCCTGGGACCTCGACGGCACCTACCCGCTCCCCGAGGCCCAACGGGACCGCTTCATGGCCCGGCTTTCGCTCGGCTACCCCTCCGCCGAGGCCGAGGCGGCGATGCTCACGCGCCACCGCTCGACCGATCCGCTCGATGCCCTGACCCCCGTGCTCTCCACGCAGCGCGTGCGCGCGCTGCAGGAGCAGGTGGCCCAGGTCTTTGTGGCGGAGGAACTGACCAACTACCTCGTCGCGCTCGGGCGGGCCACCCGCAACCACCCCGAGGTCAGCCTGGGGGTCTCGCCCCGCGGCCTGCTGCAATGGATGCGGCTGGCCCAGGCCGAGGCGGCCACCGCCGGCCGCGGCTACGTCACGCCGAGCGATCTGCAGGAGGTCGCCGTGGCCGTTGCGGCGCACCGCCTCGTGCTGCGGGTGCCGGGCGACGCCCAGGGCGAGAGGGCGAGGGAGGTCCTCGAAGCGGTGCTGGAATCGGTCGCCGTGCCTGCGGCGGCGGCCCGTGTCTGAGCGGGCCGGGGCCCGGGTCCGTCCCACCGCACGCTCCCTCGGCATGGCGGCGGCCGGCCTCGCGTTGCTCGCCGCCGGGATCCTCCTGGGGCGCCCGGAGATCGTCGCCATCGGCGCGGTCTTGGTGCTCTTCCCGCTGGCCGCCCTCGGCCTGGCGCTCCTCGCACCGCGGCTCGCGCGCTCCTCCGGGCCCGAGGCGGCGCGCCTGCTCGGGACGCCAGCGCGCGCCTGGGAACCCCTGCACGTGCACGTGCTGATCGACTCGGGGCCGGCCCCGGCCGGCCGCGAGGCCGCCCCAGGGTTCCTGCCGGAGAGCATCGATCACCCCGGCGGGGAGCTGCGCTACGAGGTGGTGCCGCGGCTGCGCGGGCGCCACGTGCTCGGCCCGCTCGTCCGGGTGGACGAGGACGCGCTTGGCCTGAGCCGCAGCCGCGTGCCGCTTGGCGCCGCCACCGAGGTCTTGGTGGGTCCGGGGACCCCGAGCGAGGCGCCGTCCGAACACGCGCTGGCGCTCCTGGGCAGGGCCAGGGGCCGCGGCGACACCACGCCGGACACCCTGACGCGCCCGTACCGCGACGGCGATCCGGTCCGCCGCATACACTGGGCCGTCTCGGCCCGCCAGGGCAAGCTCATGGTTCGCCCGGACGCCGAGGACCACGAGGCGTCCTCCGTGGTGCTCGTCGACCGCGCCGCCGGGCACTACCCCGGCGCCGACGCCCACGTCCAGGGCGGCCAGGAGGAGATCCGGGTGCCGGCCGGCTTCGAGGCGGCGCTCGCGAGCACGGCGCAGCTCCTGCACCAGGACCATCAGGGGCCGGCTCCCCGCCTGGCCTTCTTCCCCCCGTTGCCGCAGGAGCAGGCCACGCATCCGCTCGCCCTCGCGCTGCCGTCCGGCGAGGCCGCCGCGCCGCCTGCCGCGGCGGCCGGCGGCGTCATCGTGACGGGGATCCCGGGGGCGGCAGCCGCGACGTGGCCGGCCGCCTGGCCGGCCAGGCACGTCCACGTGCTGTTGCACGGCGATCCGGGCCGCACCCCGCCGGCCGCGGTGCTGGCCGCCTGGGCGGCGGCGGGGTGGACCCATACCCTGTGCCCCGGCGTGCCGCCGGGCGTGCACTCACACCGACCCCGAGAGGGTGGACACGCGTGAGCCGACGCCAGCCCGCCGCCTCGCCCTGGGCCCCCGACGCCGCGCCGGGGACGCGCACCGCCACGCGGACCGCGACGCCGCGCGTCGCCGGCGCCGTTGCCGAGGCGTGGCTCGGGGCCCTCATCACCACCGGCGCCGTGGTGCTCGGCGTGCTGCCCGTGCTCGGCCTGCTGGTGGAGGGGGGAACGTGGGTGGCGCCGGCCGTGCTCACGACGGCGCTCGTCGCCGCGGCCGGTGCCCTGAGCCGCCAGCTCTTGCGGCGTTCCTGGCCGGCGTGGCCCGTCCAGGCCCTCATCGCTCTCGGCGCGTGGACGCTCACCGCACTCTCGGGGTCAGACCGGATCGGCCCCTTCCCCGCCCCCGGTTCCGGCTCGGCCATCCGGGCCTCGCTCACGGGCATCGGCTCGGTGCTGCGCGACGAGGTGGCCCCCGTGCGCCCCGTCCCCGAGGTGGTGGGGGTCCTGCTGCTCAGCGTCGCCGTGCTCGCCCTCGCGGTGGACGCGCTCGTGAACGCCGCCCCGCGCACGCCGGCCCTCGCCGCGCTCCCCGTGGGCGCCGTCGCCCTGTCCGTCTCTCTGTTCGTCGAGCGGACGCTCGGCGGCTGGATCATGGCCGGCCTCGCCGCCGCGTTGCTCGGGCTGCTCCTGGCCCCTCGCGGGGGCGAGGCGCGCCCGTCCCGGGCGGCCGGGCGCCGCCCGGCGCGCCCCGATGACCCGGCCACGACGCGGCCGAAGCCCGCGGCGCACCCGCACCCCCGCGCCGGCCTGGCCCGGCGCCTCGTCGCGGCCGGGGCCGTCTCGGCCGTCGCGATCGGCGGGGCCGCGCTGGCTCCCGCGGTCCTGCTCCCGGATCCCCAGGTCGGCATCTTGCCGGTCGGCTCGCGGCTCATCGCCCCCGGGGCCGGTTCCGGCGTCGACCCCATCCTCGACCTCTCCCGCGACCTGCGTTCGCCGCTGAACCGGACGGTCCTGCGCTACACGAGCACGCGGGACCAAGCCGTCTACCTGCGCACGAGCATCGTCGAGGACCTCGTGGACGGCGGCTGGGGGCCGGCCACCGACGACCGCCGCGGCTACCAGGAGTCCACGCCGCTGAGCCCGGACCCCACCTCTTCCGGCTCCGCGCTCACCACCGGCCCCCTGCCGGCCCAGGCACCCAGCGAGGAGGCGATGGCCGGCACGGGGTATTCGCGCGAATGGCTGCGCTCCGGCACGAGCGACGACTATCTCAACGAGGGCGGCTGGCCGCCCCTCACCCAGGAGGAACGCCGCAGCGAGGACCTGCGCGTGGGTGTGGACGCGACGGGCTACAGCTCGCCGTGGCTCCCCCTGCCCGCCGGGGCCACCCGGGCCGGCGAGCTGCCCTCGACCTACACCGTGATCGGCACCAGCGGCGTGCTCAAGCAGGCGGACGACGCCTCCATCGCCGGCGGCAGCTACTGGGCCGCCGCCGCCACGCCGCCCAGCGCAGAGGACCTGGCCGCCTCCCCCTCGCTGGCCACCATCGCCGAGCAGGCGGAGGAGTACGGGGTGGCCCCGGAGGGCGACCCCCAGGGGTCGGACGAGGACCGTGAGCGCATCCCCGAGTCCATCCGCGATCTGGCGGCGCGGATCGTCAGTGAGGCGGGCGCCGGCGGGCACCCGAGCGCCATCGCCAACGCGCTGCGCGAGCACCTGACGAGCGACGAGTATCAGTATTCGGAGCGGGCGCCCGTGAGTCTCGACGGCAAGACCGGCGGGCTCGCGATGGTCGAACGCTTCCTCAAGGACAAGTCGGGCTACTGCGTGCACTTCGCCTCGGCGATGGTGCTCATGGCCCGCTCGCAAGGGATCCCGGCCCGCCTCGCCCTCGGGTACGCCCCGGCCGGCACGGGCGGCGCGGCCTCCCGCATCGCCGGGGTGGAGGGCAAGGTGTTCGACGTGAACTCACGCAGCGCCCACGCCTGGGCGCAGCTCTACTTCGTCGGCATCGGCTGGGTCGACGTCGATCCCACCCCCGGACGCGGCGGCACCGACAGCGACGCCGCCCTGCAGAACGCGACGGCGGCACCCGGCGCCACGGCGGCGCCGTCCTCCTCCGCTACGACGGCCCCCGAGACCGTCGCGAGCGATCCCCGCCCCTCCGCCGGGCGGACCAACGCCGTCGACGGAGCCACCGTCGCCGCGACGAACCCCACGGCGGGCGCCGAGCGGGCCGCCGGCGATGCCGGTGGGGCAACCTGGCCGCTCTGGCTCGGGCTCGGCGTGCTCGCCGCCGCCGGCCTGGGCCTGCTCATGCCCAGCTGGGCGCGCAAGCGCAGGATGGAGCGCATCCGCGCGGGCGGCCCCGGCTCCGCCGCGCTGGCGTGGCGGACCATGAGCCGGGCCGCAGCGCGGGCGACCGGGGCGCAGGAGAACCTGCCCGCCCCGGCGCAGGCGGCGGCGTGGTTCCCGGAGGGCGAGGCGGCGGCGGCCGCCGCGCGCCTGGCCGCCGCGGCCGACCGCGAGCGCTTCGGCCCGCCGCCGGTGCCCGCCGCGGCCGCCGGGGCATCGGACGCCTTGCCCGACGGCGCGGCGCAACGCGGCGAGGCGCTCGGCGCCGACCTCGCCGTGGTGCTCGCCGCTCTCAAGGAGCGCCGCGGCAAGCGCTGGCACGGGTAGGCGCCCGGCCCGATCCGGGTGCTCCGGCGCCCCGGGCCGATCCGGGCACCCGGCCGACGCCACCCCCCGAGCAGGACCATGCTCGCGCGCCTCTGGGCCCTTCGGTCACCCGGCCCACCCCGACCTCGTCCCGCTAACCCGGCCACGCGCCGTCGGGCACCCCGCAAAAACCCTCACAACGCACCAGGGCCCCGCCTCGAAACGAGGCGGGGCCCTGGTGGCGCGTGCTGAGGATCAGCGGCCGGCGTAGGGATCGGCGATGCCGATGTACTGCACGGTCGAGTACTCCTCGATGCCCTCTGCGCCGCCCTCGCGGCCCAGGCCGGACTGCTTGACGCCGCCGAACGGGGCGGCGGCGTTGGAGATGACGCCGGCGTTGAAGCCCACCATGCCGAACTCGATCTGCTCGGACACGCGGAACATGCGCGAGAAGTCGGAGGTGTACAGGTAGGAGGCCAGGCCGTACTCGGAGGCGTTGGCCAGCTCGATGGCCTGCTCCTCGGTGGAGAAGGTGGTGATCGGGGCCACGGGGCCGAAGATCTCCTGGCGCAGGATCGCCGCGTCGTTGGGGACGTTGTTCAGGACGGTCGGCTGGTAGAAGAAGCCGTCGCCCTCCACCTTGTTGCCGCCCACGGCGACCGTGGCGCCCTGCTCGACGGCGGCCTCGACGAGGGAGTGCACCTCGTCGCGGGCCTTGGAGTCGATCAGCGGGCCCACGTTGGTCTCGGGCTCCGTGCCGCGGCCGGTCTTCAGCGCGGCCATGGCCGCACCGAACTTGGCGGCGAACTCGTCGGCGATGGTGTCCTGCACGATGAAGCGGTTGGCGGCCGTGCAGGCCTCGCCCATGTTGCGCATCTTGGCGGCCATGGCGCCCTCGACGGCGGCGTCGAGGTCGGCATCCTCGAAGACCAGGAACGGGGCGTTGCCGCCGAGCTCCATGGAGGTGCGCAGCACGTTGTCGGCGGCGTCCTTGAGCAGCTGCACGCCCACGGGGGTGGAGCCGGTGAAGGAGACCTTGCGCAGGCGGGAATCCTTCATGATGGGGCCGGAGATCTTGGAGGCCGAGGCGGAGGAGACCACGTTCAGCACGCCGGCGGGCAGGCCGGCCTCGATCATGACCTGGGCAAAGAGCTGCGAGGTCAGCGGGGTCAGCTTGGCGGGCTTGAGCACCATGGTGCAGCCGGCGGCGACGGCGGGGCCGACCTTGCGGGTGGCCATGGCGAGGGGGAAGTTCCAGGGGGTGATGAGCAGGCACGGGCCAACCGGCTTGTTCTGCACCAGGATCTTGTTCTTGCCCTCGGGCGTGGTCAGGTAGCGGCCGTAGTGGCGCACCGTCTCCTCGGAGAACCAGCGCAGGAACTCGTTGCCGTAGGTGACCTCGCCCAGGGCCTCGCCGAAGGGCTTGCCCATCTCGAGGGTCATGACGAGGGCGAAGTCCTCGCGGCGCTCGTTGATGATGTCGAAGGCGCGGCGCAGGATGTCTGCGCGCACGCGGGGGGCCGTCAGCGCCCACTGCTTCTGGGCGGCATCGGCGGCGTCGAGGGCGGCCAGCGCATCCTCGGAGGTCGCGGAGGCCAGGGTGGCGAGCACCTTGCCGGTGGCCGGGTCGAACACGTCGTACGTGCCGCCGTCGGACGCGTCGCGCCATTCACCGTTGATCAGCAGGCCCTTGGGGATGGAAGCGATCAGCTCTGCTTCGCGCTCTGCGGTCACGTTCATCTCTCTCCTTCGAAAAATGTTTCGGTGGAGCAACTCGTCATGGAACTCCTCCCCCCACGGTATCGGCCGGGGAGGGTCGGAGGTGAATCCGTGACGGGTGGACTGACCACCGTCGGGTCAATTATGAATCTGGTTCATTTTAGGGCACGACGGCGCGTGATCGCGCCGGGTGCCCGGCTAGCCCTTGCGGGCGGCCAGGACGGCCTCGTACAGCTCGCGCTTGGAGACCCCGGACCGCTCGGCCACGAGAGCACAGGCCTCCTTGAGCCGCAGGCCGGACTCCATGACCTGGGACACCTCGGCCACGAGATCCTCCGGGCGCGCGGCGGCCGGCGCCTCGCCGCCGGCCACGACCAGGACGATCTCGCCGCGCGGCGGGTCCTGGTTCACCCCGTCGAGCAGGTCCCCGAGGGTTCCGCGGCGGAACTCCTCGTAGAGCTTGGTGAGCTCGCGGGCCAGGACGGCGCGGCGCCCGGCGCCGAAGGCCTCGACGAGGGCCCCGAGCGTCGCGTCGATGCGGTGCGGCGCCTCGTAGAAGACCATGGTGCGCCGCTCGCCCAGCAGCTCGGCCAGCCGCTCGCGGCGCTCCCCCGGCTTGCGCGGGAGGAAACCCTCGAAGGTGAAGCGGTCGGTCGGCAGGCCGGAGCCAGCCAGCGCCACGAGCGCGGCGGACGGGCCCGGGATGACGGAGACGTCGACGCCGCGCAGGGCCGCCTCCTCGACGACCCGGAAGCCCGGATCGGAGATCGTGGGCATGCCGGCGTCCGACACGATGACGACGTCGGCGCCCTCGGCGGCGTGGTCGACGAGCTCGGCGGCGCGGGAGGCCTCGTTGTGCTCGTGATAGGCCACGGGCCGCCCGGACAGGCTCAGCCCGAGCGCGCTCACGAGCTGGTGCAGCCGGCGCGTGTCCTCGGCGGCGACGATGTCCGCCTCCTCGAGCGCCCTGCGCAGGCGCGGCGGCGCGTCCTCGAGGTTGCCGATGGGGGTGCCCGCCAGGACGATGCGTCCGTTGCTCTGCTGCCTGCTCACGTCCCTCAGCCTACCGTCGCGGGCACCCGCGCCGGCGGCCGGGGCGTGCCACTCCCGGGCACCCGGGATGCCGGGGCGGTCACGGGGCCCGCCGGTAGAGTGGCGCCCGTGACTCTGCCAACCGCGACAGCCCCCCACGCGCGCCCCGCCGCCCCGGCGACGGGCGCGGGAGATGCCAGGCCGGCGGAGCCCGCCGCGGCGTTCTCCCGCCCGGCCCTCCTCACGCGGTTGACCGGCCTGCCCACCGGCCGCTGGCGCTCCGTGCTTGGCCCCGCCTCCGTGTGGGTGCCGCTCGTGCTGACCCTACTGGCCGGCCTGCTGCGCTTCTGGAACCTCGACCACCCGGCCAAGCTGCTCTTCGACGAGACGTACTACGTCAAGGACGGCTGGAGCCTGCTCCACTTCGGCTACGAACGCGAGTGGCCCAAGGAGATCGACGAGAAGTTCGCCCAGGGCCTCGCGACGCCATCGGCCGGACCCGAGTACGTGGTGCACCCGCCGCTGGGCAAGTGGCTCATCGCGTGGGGCATGGCGATCTTCGGCACCGACCACGGGCTGGGCTGGCGCGCGGCCTCGGCGACCTTCGGCACGCTCACGGTGCTCGTGACGACGCTCGTGGCGCAGCGGCTCTTCCGTTCGGTGGCCCTCGCCGCCCTCGCCGGCCTCTTCATGGCCGTCGACGGGCAGCAGGTGGTCCTCTCCCGCGTCAGCATCCTCGACATCTTCCTGGGCTTCTTCGTCATCCTGTCCTTCTACCTCGTGCTGGTGGACAGGGACTCGGGGCGCCGGCGCCTCGCGCTGGCCATCGCCGCCAACGCCGAGGCCAACGGCGGCGTCCCGAGCCGGGGCTTCATGGAGCGCGGGCCGCGGCTGGGCTGGCGCCCGTGGCGCCTCGTGCTCGGCGTCAGCCTCGGCGCGCTGTGCTCCATCAAGTGGTCGGGCATCGCGTTTGTCGCCGTGTTCTGCCTCCTCGTGGTCTGGTGGGACTGCCAGGCCCGCCGCACCGCCGGCATCCGGCGCTGGCTCAGCGCAGGCATCCTGCGCGACGGCATCCCGGCCTTCTTCTACACGATTCCCGCGGCGCACGTGACGTACCTGATCACGTGGACCGGTTGGTTCCTGCACCCGGGGGCCTACGGGCACGGCGCCACGAAGGACGTCACCGGGTTCTTCTCCCTCATCCCGGAGCCTCTGCGGGACCTGTGGCGCTACCACGTCACCGCCTACACCTTCCACAACGGGCTCACGAGCCCGCACCCGGCCGCGTCCAACCCGTGGACCTGGCTCTTTGCCGGGCGTCCCGTCCTGATCCAGTACGACACCGCCGAGAAGCACGGCGTGCCGTGCTCCCCCGGCGGCGATTGCATCCAGGTCATGACCGACCTACCCAACCCCACCCTGTGGTGGGCCGGCACGGCGGCCATCGTCGTGGTGCTGTGGGCCTTCCTTGGACGCCGCGATTGGCGCGCCCTGGCGATCCTCTCCGGCGTGCTGGCCGGGTACATCCCCTGGCTGTTCTTCCCGCTGCGCACCGGATTCATCTTCTACACGACGGGCTACCAGCCCTTCATGGTGCTCGCCGTGGTCTACGTGCTCGGCCTCATCGCCGGCCGGCCCAGCGATCCACCGCGGCGCAGGCGCACCGGCCTGGTCATCGTCCTGGGCTTCGCCGCGCTCGTGGTGTTGGTCTCATGGTGGTTCTGGCCCGTGTGGACGGGCAGCACCATCACCCCGTTCGAGTACCGTCTGCGCCTGTGGCTGCCCAGCTGGGGCTAGGCCGCCCCGCCGCCGTGCGCCGGCCCGCGCCCCGCGCGTGAGGCCGAGGCGCCACCCGAGAACACCAGAGAACCCCATCCACCCTGGAGGAACACCGTGCAGGAGTTCAGCGCCCCCCTCGAGGCCACGCTCCCGGCCTCGTACAACACCACCGACCTGCTCCTGGACCGCGAGGGACAGCGGCCGGCCCACCCGGTGTACACGGTCCGCGACGACGTGCACTCGACGTGGGTGGACGTCAGCGCCGAGGAGTACCTCGACCTCGTGCGCTCGCTCGCCCGAGCCCTCGTGGCCGATGGGCTGCGCGAGGGCGAGCGCGTGGCCATCATGAGCCACACCTGCTTCGAGTGGGCGCTCATCGAGCAGGCCATCTGGTTCGCCGGCGGCGTGAGCGTGCCGATCTACGAGACCTCCTCCGCCTTCCAGGCCCAGTGGATCCTCGAGGACTCCGGAGCGCGCCGCGTCTTCGTCGAGAACCAGGCCTGCGCCGCCATCGTGGGCAGGGCGGCCAGCGATGCCGGCATCGAGGCGCGCGTGTGGCGCATGGATGCACCGGAGCCCGACGGCGTGCCCGACGCCTCGTGGGTCCCTCTGAGCCCTGGCGTCTCCGCGCTCGTGGCCAGCGGCCGCGCCTCGGCGGTGCCGCTCTCGGAGATCGAGCAGCGCCGCTCGCGCCCCGGCCTCGCCGACGCCGCCTCGCTCGTCTACACCTCCGGCACCGTGGGACGCCCCAAGGGCTGCATCATCACGCACGCCAACTTCTCGCTCGTGGCGGTCAACCTGAAGGTCAGCATGGCCGAGGTGGTCCCCGCCGGCTCGCGCACCGCGATCTTCCTGCCGCTGGCCCACGTGTTGGCCCGCGCCGTGCAGCACGCCTGCGTGTTCACCGGCACCACGGTGGCGCACACCACCCCGGCCCGGGTGACCAAGGATCTGCCGGCCTTCAAGCCCACGTGGCTGCTGGCCGTGCCCCGCATCTACGAAAAGCTCCAGGCCGGCGCCCTGAACCAGGCCGAGTCGACCGGCAAGGGCGCGCTCTTCCGCCGCGCCATGGCCGTGGCGATCGAGCACGGCAAGGCGCTTGACGCCAAGGGACGCGGGGAGAGCCCCGCGCGCCGCCCGTGGCTCGCCGCCCAGTACGCGCTCTTCAACAAGCTCGTCTACCCCAAGCTGCGCGGCATCGTGGGCGGGGACGTCGCGTGGACCATCTCCGGCGCCTCGCCGCTGAACCCGGAGCTGGCGGCGTTCTTCGACGGCATCGGCCTCGGCGTGCTGGAGGGCTACGGCCTCACCGAGACCACGGCCCCCGCGCTCGTGAACCGGCCCGGCGCGGCGCGCCTGGGCACGGTGGGCACGTGCATCCCCGGCACCACCGTGCGGCTGGCCGCCGACGGCGAGATCCTGCTCAAGGGCATCGGCGTCTTCGGCGGCTACTGGAACCGCGCCGACGCCACGGCCGAGGCCTTCGACGCCGACGGCTTCTTCAAGACCGGCGATCTCGGCGAGCTCGACGCCGACGGCTACCTCAAGGTCACGGGGCGCAAGAAGGACATCATCGTCACGGCGGGCGGCAAGAACGTCTCGCCCGGGCCGCTCGAGGAGATCGTCCGCGCCGGGCGCATCGTCTCCCAGTGCGTGCTCATCGGCGACGACCGTCCCTTCGTCTCGGCGCTCGTCACGCTCGACGCCGACGAGCTGGGCCCCTGGGCCTCCGCCAACGGCCTCTCCCCTGCGCTGACGCCGGAGGAGGCCTCGAAGGACCCCCGCGTGCAGGCCGAGGTGCAGACGTACATCGATGCGGCCAACCGCACCGTCTCCCGCGCGGAGGGCATCCGCAAGTTTGCCCTCCTCCCCGCCGACTTCACGGAGGCCGACGGGCACATGACCGCGTCGATGAAGGTCCGCAGGGGCGCCGTCGCCCGCGACTTCGCCGCCGTGGCGGAGGCCCTCTACACGCGCTGAGCGCGGCGGGCGCGCCGCGCCCGGCCGCCCGCCGTCGTGCATCCCGCCGACCGCACAGAACACCGCCCGGCCCCGCGACAAGCGGGGCCGGGCGGCGGCGTTCCGGTGCAGGCCGGCGTCAGTCGAGGCGGAAGTCCCGCTTCGACTGCGCCAGGGCCGAGCGCTCGCGGCGCGCCCGCGTGGGCCAGGTCAGCACGAGGATGAGCACGCACGCGATGAGCACGAGCCCACCGAGGACGAGCGCGGCGTCCACCCAGAACTGCGGCGGGTAGAGGCGGATGAGCGTGTCATCCAGGTAGAACTCCCAGTTGCCCTGCGAGAAGAAGAGCTCGTGGAAGCCGGTGAAGAAGCGCTCCCAGCCGATCGCGCCCAGGACGCCGAGCACGCCGGCGAGGCCCACCGTCACCCAGGCCCCGGCGAAGAGGCCCCGGCGCACGCCGCCCGCCCAGCGCGCGCGCAGGATGAGGCAGGAGACCAAGACGATGAGGCCGGCGATGCTCGCGAGCAGGTAGAGCAGGTGCACGAGCGATTGCACGTCGGCCATGTGCCCCACCTCCTCCGGGCGGAAGAGCGCCGGCTCGCCCAGGGTCCGCACGCCGTCGGGAACCACGAGCCCGCCGAGGTAGTCGGAACCCGCGAAGGAGTTGATGTAGTTCAGCCCGTAGGAGCCGTAGACCATGCGCTGCTCGTCGCTGAACCCGAAGGAGTCGGAGGGGAAGCCGGGGCGGTGGTACTCGAGCCACAGGAACGCGCCGGAGGCCACCGTCCGCACGGCGAGGGCCAGCAGCACGAGCGGGGTGAGGATCGCCACGACCCACTGCAGCACGCGCGGCAGGATCGGCTTGGATTCGAGCGAGGCGCGCAGGCTCTCCTCGCTCGGCGGCGCCTGCCCGTCCCGGGCGGTGGAGGCCTCCGCGGGGGACGCCGTCGCGCCGTCGGCCTGCGCCGGCCGACGCAGGACGGTCGTGGCCGCTGTGGGGGGCGCGGACGCCGCGGCGGCGGACGTCGGGGCGACGGAGGCTGGCGCGCTCGTCGCGGCCAGGGGCTCGGTGGCCGGGCCCGTCGCGGCGGACGCCAGCGCGACCGGCGGGGCGATGATCGCGGTGGGGGCGGGGTCGCTCGGGGCGACCACCGGCATCGCCTCGGTGGCGGGTGCTGCGGCCGCCTCACGCTCGGCGCGGCCGGGCCGCGGCGCGGCCGAGGGCTCTCCCGAGGTCTCGGGCGCGGTCTGCGCCGCTGACTCGGGCACGGCTTCCCCCGCGCTCCCCGCCGAGGAGTTCAGGGCGCCGGGGACGTAGCCCTCGCCGTCGAACTCCTCCGTTTCCCACCACTGCTTGCCCGAGGACGGGCCCTGCTCGTTCTGGCTCATGCTGTCCTTCACCTTGGCTCGGCGTGATGGGGAATGCTGGCTTAGTGCTCGTCGGGGACCAGGTGCAGCCCCGGCTTGGCCGGCGGCGGGGCGTCGTCCCCGCCGAGCCGCTCGCGCGTGCGGCGCGGGGAGAGCCGATCCACGGTGTCGGCGTCGCGCTTCTCCGCCTGGTGGAGGGCGTCTGCCAAGGCATAGACGTCGTCGCGATCGAGCGTGGTGGTCGGTTCCGGGATCGCCAACCGCACGATCTCCCAGCCGCGCGGGGCGGTGAAACGCTCCACGTGTTCGGCGCAGAAGTCGTAAGCGTGCGGCTCCGGCAGGGTGGCCAGGGGACCCAGCACCGCCGTGGAGTCGGCGTAGACGTAGGTCAGGGTCGCGACCGCAACGCGGTGGCAGCCCTGGCGAGAGCACAATCTTTGGGAATCCACGCACCTCAGACTACTCGCTGACGCGCCGCGATCCCGGACCCGAACCGCCGGGCACCGCGCCTAAACTGGTGCCGTGCCAGCCCGTTTCTCCCTCGATCCCACGCCTGCCAGGCCCTCCGTCGCCCGCGCGGGCTCCGGGCGGCGCCGCGAGCGCCGCGGACGCACCGGCCGAGGCGCGCTGCTACCTCCCATGGTTCCGGCCTGGGCCACGCGCCAGGAACGCTTCGAGGACGTCGTCGCCGATTCGGTCTCCCGCCTGCAGGAGCGCTGGGGCGCGCGGATCGACGCCATCACCTTCGACGTGGCGCTCGTCCCAGACGAGGGCAGCCTGGCGCGGGCCTCCGCCCGCGGCGAGGCCCCGCCGCTCGGCAGCGTCCTGCGGGGAGGGCGCAAGCGGCGCCAGCACGTGGTGGTGTTCCGCCGGCCGGTCGAGACCGTCGCCGGTTCTGCGGCGGCCGTCCCGTGGCTCGTCCACGACGTGGTGGTCGAACTCGTGGCCGAGGTGCTCGGCCTCCCGCCCGAGGACGTCGACCCCGGCTACCGCGGCTCGCTTCCCGAGGACGGCGACTAGCCGCACCGCGCTCAGGGCAGCAGCGCCACCCGCGCCGAGGCCGGGGCGTCCGGCAGCTGCTGCGGCACCAGGGCTGCCGTCTTGGCGTCCCCCTCCTCCGTCAGGAGCGAGGCATAGACCCCTCCCGCGCTGGCGCCGAGCCGCAGGCCCACCGCGTCCTTGAACTCGCTGGCCGCGAGCTTGAGCGTCTCACCGGCCTTGATCTGCACGGTGCGCTGCGCGCCCACGGTGCCGTCGGCCGCCAGCGGTGCAATGACGACCTTTGAATCCTCGTCCGGCGCGGCGAGCCGCAGCCAGGACGTCCCCGCCTCCGGCAGCGCCACGAGCTGATCCGTGCTCATCTCCGCGACGCCGGGGATGTAGGCCACGTCCACCGGTTTGGCCGCATCCGCTCCGCGCAGGATGCGGGCCGAGGCCACGATGGACTCGTCCGCCTCGGCGATGAGCGTGTAGTTGCCGGCGGGAAGGGATTGCAGCGGCACCGCGGTGACGGCGTTCTTGCCGATCTTGATGTCCTTGGCCACCTCGGTGCGCGTCCCATCGGCAGCGAGAGCGACAAGACTGGCCGTGGCGCCCTGCCCCGAGGCGTCGCTGAGCTGGACCTCGGGCAGCTCGTCCCCCGCGTCCTCCGAGCTGCCGACCCGCCGGGAGTCGGCGGCCGCCTGCACCTGCACGCCCGGCATGATCTGGCGCGTGGACGGATCCGCTGCGGCGGAGATGAGGTCGATGCCTCCGGGGCGCAGCCCGCGCAGGATGGCCTGCGAGAGCGAGGCGGACACCGGCGCGCCGCTCGAGCTCACGCGGACGGTCACCGCCGCCTCGTCGAGCGCTGTGCCGCCGACGTTGATGCTCGTGCTTGCCCCCGGATCGAGCGTGAAGTCCTGGATGGCGCCGTCGACGGCGATCCCCGCGGCGGTGCGCACGCTGACCTGCACGCTCGCCGTGGTCTTCGACGGGTTGCTGACCACGAGCACGGAGGTATGCCCCAGGGTGGTGGAGGCGCCGGCGAGCCACGTGACGTTGGAGGGGGACGCGCACGCCTGCGTCGCGAGCCCCGTCAGGTCGCCGCTGCCCTGGTTCACCGTGCGGGTCATCGCGGCGGGCGAACGCAGGCCGGCGAGGGACTGCACGCGCAGCCACAGGGCGTCGTCGAAGCGGCGCTTGGCATCCACGAGCCCCTTGGACCCGGAGAAACCGTCGCTCGCCGCCGTCACCTCCTTGGCGGCCTCCTCGTCACCGAGCCGTTCGTGGAGCGTGGCCACCGTGCGGTCACCACTGAGCAGCTCGGCCCCCGGCAGGCGCTGCGCCTGGTCGCCCAGCGCAATGGAACGCACGGTGGAGGACGCCGTGGCGGCGCCGGGCGCGTAGGCCTGGTCCGTGCCCTCGCTGCCGCCCACCCGGTGCAGCGTGGGGGCGCAGGTCAGGACGGTGTCGCCCGCCGGCATCGCCGCGGCCGGCACCTCGAGCGTGCCGCTCGTGACGGGCCAGAGCTCGGAGCCGACGGCCGCGGCGGCGGTGCACACGACGAGCAGCGAGCCGCTCACCACGGCGAGGGCGGCACGCGATCGGCGGCGGACGCCGCCGCCTGCGCGTTCCTCCGGGGTGCTCATGCGTCCTCCTGCCGGTGGGTGCCTCGGTACGGCTCGCTTGTTTCGGTGTCCGACGGCGCGGGCGTGGGTTCAGCCGCGGGCGTGGCTTCCGGGGCCGGCGTGGAATCCGGCACCGGTTCCGACGCGACGTCGGGCTCGGCCACCGGTTCCTGCACCGGCGCCTCCCCCGAGGCGGCGGAGCTTGCCTCCGGCCCGGACGCGGGCGGGGTCTCGGGGGCCGCCTCCGAGGCCGCTTCGCGGGCCCCACCCGCGGCCTGGCTCGCCTTCTCGCGGCGGTGCCGTTCGGCCAGCGTGGGGCGGTAGACGCGCTGGGCCCGCGCGTCGGCACGCCACGCGCGGGGCACGGGCACCACGGAGAGCGCGCAGAGCGCCAGGCTGAGCGCCAGGGCCAGGAGCCACCACGGGCTCCACCACGTGGAGTAGCGGACCTCGAGCACGCCACCGCCCTGCGGGAGTTCGAAGGCCTGCGCCCACCCGTCGCTCGTGGCGGTGAGCCGCTGGCCGTTCAGGGTGGCCCGCCAGCCGCCGTCGACGGAGGCGGAGAGCACCAGCGTGCGGCCGGCCGCGCCGGAGGCAAGCTGGGCGCGCTGAACCGTCGAGCCGCGGCTCTCGATGAGTCGCTCGGTTCCACCGTCGGCGTTCAGGACCCGCACGCGCGCCGTGGGCGAGCCGGCCTGCGCCTCCACGTCGTCGTCGCCGGCGGCCGGGCGCACGCGCCAGATCCAGGCGTCGGCGTCGTCCGATCGGCCCACGGCCGAGAGGCCGGGCACCGTGTCGAGCGTCTTGGCCAGCACATCAGCGCCGGCACCGTCCGCGGCGAGCACCACGTGGGAGACGGCGAGCTTGGCCAGCTCGGCGCGTGAGTCGAGCTGCTCGCCGGATGCGAGGGTGGCGACCACCGAGCGCACCGCGGCCGCACCGGCCGCTTCGGGGGCCAGGGAGCTGGTGCCGGGGAGCCACGCGGTGCCGGAGAGCTGGCCGGCCGCCACGACGGCCGAGAGCTGTTCGAGCCGCAGCCCGTCCCCGGAGACGAGCGCGGCCGAGAGCGAACCGTCGCTCGCCGCGCGCAGCTCGAGCGTGCGCTCGGAGTAACGGCCGAGGCCACGATCGGCGGCGGTCGCCGGGAGCGCCCGCCCGTCGTTGGGCTCCACGAGCTGGGCCGTGGGGAACGCGGAGGCCCCCTCAGAACTCACGCGCGGCAGTACCCAGAGCGCCGCGGAGGCGAGGAGCGAAAGCGTCAGCACCCCGCTCACCACGCCGGCGACGGCCTTGGCAGGACGGGCCAGCGACGCGCCCGGGGCGCGCACGAACGCCTCGCGCTGCACCCCGGCCGCGACGAGCACGGCGAGGGCGAAGGCGGAGACGAAGCTGCCCGTGTAAGGGTGGATCAATTCGCCGGCGCTCCCCCGTGCGTCCAGCCGCGAGGCGGCCGAGCCGAGCACCAGGGTCAGCAGGCCGACCAGCACCGCGACGCGGGCCACGGTGGTGCCAGCGGCCGGGCGCACGAGGGCCAGCACCGCGAGCACTCCGAGCGGCACGGCGATGAGAGCCGCCACCGCGAGCGCGATGACCCACTCCGCCCCCAGCCCGAACGGCAGCGCACCGAAGGCATCGAAGCCGATGGGCCAGCCGAGGAGCTGCTGCCAGAACGGGGCAGGGGTCGCCTGGAGCGCCGCCCCCGGCTGCACGAGCAGCACGCGGGGGTTCGAGACGGCCGCGACGATGAGCGGGAGGCACGCCAGCAGGGCCGGCACGGGAATCCACCACCAGCCGCGGGCGCGGCGGGAGACCAGCGCGCCGACGACGCACACGATGACGAGCAGTGCCAGGAGCAGCGGCTCGGCGGCCGCCAGCACCACCCCGAGCGCGGCGGCGCAGCAGGCGGCCACCCACGAGGGCAGCCCGGCCCGGCCGGGACCCGGCGCGAGAGCGAGTCCCTCTCCCCTGGCGGCGCCCACCGAACGGATGAGTGCCAACGCGAAGAGCGGGAGCACCACGTGCACCACGGCAGCGCCCGGACGCCCCTGCGCGAGCGCCACCTGCAGCGACGGCGCGAGCGCCCACAGCACCGCGCCAAGGAAGCGGAAACCCGGGCTGCGGGTCAGGGCCCCCAGCAGGAAGAACGCGCCGAGGGCAGCGAGCGGCATTGCCAAGACGTACAGGGCCACGCCCGCCTGCTGCGGGTGCCCGAAGGAGAGCACGCCAGAGAGCCAGACGAGCAGGGCGAACGGGTCGGCGGCCCCGGCCTGGCCGGTCCCGAGCTCGCGCCAGCCGGAGGTGGCAGCGCTCCACAGCTCGCCGAGGTCCTTCCCCGGGGCGATGAGCGCCCCTCCGGCGGCCGCCTGGGCCCCGAAGAAGCGGTACAGGCCGAGCAGGGACAGGCCGGCGGCGAGGGCCGTGGCGAGCAACGCCGCGCCCGTCGCGCCCGCCGTGCGCGGACCGGATTCGACGGCGTCGAAGTCGTCGTTTCCGCCGCTAGCCTCTTGGGCGGGGCGCGTGCCTGCGCCGTCCTCGGCCTCGAGCCGGGCGGCATCGCGCAGCGCGCGCCGCTGGTCGCGCACCTTGTCGGGTGCGGCCAAGAGGGAGCGCACCACGGCGCGGGGGACGCTCTGCGTGCGATGCAGGCGCCTGCGTCCGGCGGCCAGGGACCGGGCCCTCAACAGGCCCGTGCCGCCGGCCCCCAGATCGATGACGGCGCCGGAGGGATCCTTGGCGATGAGCCGGCCGATGGCCCGGCCCAGGCCGGCGATCATCATCCAGACGCTGAGGAACGGAAGGGACCAGCCGGGGGCAAACTTCAGCCGCGCATAGGCGGCGGCGCGCTCCGTGGCGCGGGGCCCGGCCACCGACTCGACGGCGTCCGGCTCGTGCAACATGCGAGCGGCGGGAACCACCACCACGCGGTGGCCGGAGAGCCGCGCGCGGCGGCAGAAGTCGACGTCATCACCCACGCCGGGCAGCGCGGGGTCGAAGCCGCCGAGCTCCCTGAAGACGTCGGCCCTGACCAGCAGGCCGGCGGAGTTCACGCCCAGCACGTCCGAGACGTCGTCGTACTGCCCCTGGTCCACCTCGCCCTCGGCAACGACGTTGAAGCGACGCCCGGAGCGCGTCATGCTCAGGCCGGCATCGATCAGCCGGTCGGGACGCGTGGCGTCGAGCTGCTTGCAGCCGGCCACCGTGACGGAGGGTGCCTTCTCGATGGCCTCGAGGAGCCGCTCGAGCGCATCAGGCTCGGGCGCCGAGTCGTCGTGCAGGAGCCAGAGCCACGATTGCGCGTCGGGCGGAACCGCGGCCATGCCCTCGACACCGCGGTCCACCGCGGTCCCGAAGGAGGCCCCGGGCGCCTCGAGGATCCTCGCCCCCGGCGGGAGACCCTCCTCAAGCAGTGCGCGGCTGGTGTCCTTAGAGCCGGTGTCGACACCGACCCAGGCGTCCGGCCGCCGCGTCTGCGCGCCGATGGCGCTCAGCGTGCGGGCAAGAAAGGGATCCCCGTCGTGCGAGACGACGAGGACGGTGACGTGCGTGGTGCCAGGAATCAGTTCGCTCGCTTCCGGAGTCGGCGCCGCTCGCGCTCGGAGAGTCCGCCCCAGATGCCGAAGCGTTCGTCGTTCTCCAGGGCGTACTCGAGGCACTCGTTGCGCACGGTGCAGGAGGCGCACACCTTCTTCGCATCCCGGGTGGAGCCGCCCTTTTCGGGGAAGAAGGCTTCCGGGTCGGTCTGGGCGCACAGCGCCTCGGTCTGCCACCCGAGCTCACCCTCGTCTTGGGCCCCGGGGAAGCCGGGAATCGGGAGCCAGACGCGCTGCGGCGACGGCTGCACCTCCTCCTCGGGGAACAACCCGGCATCGGCGAGGTCCTCGTCCGGCAGGAGCCGCAACGGTGCCGCCTCGGTGTGGCTCTCGAGGAAGGCGGTGGCCGCGTCCTCGAGCGAGCGCCCCGCCTCGTAGCGCTGGGCCGCCTCAGGATCTGCCGGGTCGAGGAACCAATCGGCCGGGACGGTCCTGGGCCGCGCGCTCTGGGGCTCGGCGCCGGTCACTGCGCCCTTGCGTACGACGTTCCCCATGGTGCTGAACCCTTCGTCAGTGTGCTTTCACGTAACACCGTGTGGGCCGATTCCCGTTCCCCTCGGTTCCGGCCACCGTGCTGTGGTGGTCATCCACCCGGCGTCACACCAGTAATTACACTGGTGTAAGTCGGGGGCGTCAAATGTCTGTTCACGAATGTGGCTCCGAAATCCCCAAAAAATCGAGATTCTGGAGGAATACATGCCGAGCATCTCTCAGGCCGACGGGGCCGGTGCCGCCCTGCTCCGCTGGGCAGCGCAGCGCTCCGCGTCAACGAGTCCGTCCCTCGTTGACCTCTCGCTGCCCGACGCTCGCGTGGAGTTAAGCGGCCGTGTGCTCGTGAATTGGTGGGCCAAGAACGCCGGGCTGCTCGAGAGCGAGTTCGGGGTGGGCCCGGGCACGCGCGTGGCCGTCGAGGCCCCGGCGCATTGGCGCGTCCTGCCGATCGTGTTGGCGGCGCTGTCCTTGGGCGCCACCGTCGGAACCCATGAACTCCCGGGCGCCGAGGTGCTCGTCACCACCCGGCCGGACTCCGCCGCCGCTCACGAGGCGCCGGAGCTCCTGGCGGTCACGACGGCGGCGCTGGCCGTCGCCTTTGGGCACCCGTTGCCGCCGCACGCCATCGATCACGCGGCCGAGGTGCGCGCCCAGCCGGACCGGCTGATGCTCACCCCCGCGCGGGCCGAGGCCGGGAGCTGGGAGCACGACGGCGCTTCCCTCACCTTGGCCGGGTTGCTCGCCTCCGGCGAGCCGGGCGAGGGCGAGGTTCGCGAGCTCGACGTCGAGCGCGGTCTGTTGGCCGCCGTCGTCGCCCTGGCCCGCTCGGGCGAGACGGGCTCCGTGGTCCTGGCCCCGCGGGGAGGCCTGTCCGAGCGGCTCCGAGCTCAGGAGCGCGTCACCCGCTCCTGACGCGGCAGGTAGCGGTGCCCCGGGCAGCGGCTCCGGGCTAGGCGTCCCCGCGTTTGAGGCCGGCTTCCGCCGCGAGCGCCGCCTCGGCCTCCTCGGTCAGCGGGGCGTCCGGGTCGAAGCCAGCCGCGCCCTGCAGATCACGGGCCACGTTCAGGACCTCGGCCTCCACCACGGGGAGGGCGCCGGTGGGCTCGCGCTTGAGCAGCTCGTGGTCGCCCTTAAACGCGTCCTCCTCATCCAGGGCGTCGTTGAACACCCAGAAGCGGTAGGCGAAGTAACGGAAGATCGTTCCGAGCACGAGGCCGACCACCGAGCCGGCCACGAACAACGCGGTCTTCGAGTTCATGTCGAGCACGTACTTGGTGAAGGCGACACACCCGGCAGCGATAAGCAGGCCGATGCCGTTCATCACCATGAAGAGGGCCACCTCGCGGCCCATGTTGGCCTGCTTACGGTGCCTGAAGGTCCAGTAGCGATTGGCCGCCCAGGAGAAGATCGAGGCAACGACGGTGGCCCAGCCCTTGGCCCAGATCTCGCTGGAATGCAGCGGACCGTTCATGAGGTAGAGGTAGATCCCCGAGTCGATCACCCAGGCCACGGCTCCCACCACGCCAAACTTGGCGACTTCGCGCCAGAGCATGCGGATAAGGCCGACCAGGCGCTGATACAGCTTGTTCACTCGAGTCCTTCGTCGATTCCCTCGTCTAGGGCCATGCGGACGCCGCATCCGGCGGCCTGACCCAGCGCCAAAACCACGCGGCGCAACACTCCATCCTAGCGCCGTCCTCGCCCTGGGCATGCGACGCCGCCCCCTTCGCGCCGCCAAGACCCAGCGAACCCCCAGGCGTTCACAGGCCGTCTCCCACGTAGCGCTGACGCGTCGGCCGCGCCGTTTCGCTAACCTGGTGGGGTGACTAGCCCCAAGATCGGCGTCATCGGTGGCGGACAGCTCGCCCGCATGATGGCCCCCGTTGCTCTCAATCTCGGCATCGACCTCTCCATCCTGTGTGAGGCATCCGACGTTTCCTCCGCCCGCGCCGTGGCCACCGCCCCCATCGGGGACTACAAGGACCGCGAGGCCGTCCTGGCGTTCGCCCGCACGGTGGACGTGGTCACCTTCGACCACGAGCACGTGCCTCAGGATCTGCTGCAGGCCATGGAGGCCGAGGGCATCGCCGTCCGCCCGGGCTCCTCCGCCCTGCGCCACGCCCAGGACAAGCTGGTCATGCGCAAGGCGGCCGAACGCCTCGGCCTGCCCAACCCCCGCTGGGCGGAGGCGGCCACGGTCGATGACGTCCTCGCCTTCGGGGACGAGATCGGCTGGCCGATCGTGGCCAAGACCCCGCGCGGCGGCTACGACGGCAAGGGCGTGCGCATCGTCGAGCGCGCCGAGGCGGGGACCGTCGCCGAGTGGATGAGCCACAGCACGGTCTTGCTCGAGGAGAAGGTCGACTTCTCCCGCGAGCTGTCGGTGCTCGTGGCGCGCCGCCCCTCCGGCGAGGTGCGCGCGTGGCCCATGGCCCACACCATCCAGGTGGACGGCGTGTGCGACGAGGTCATCGCCCCGGCGCAGGACCTCGCGCCCGAGGTGCAGGCCGCCGCCGTCGAGACCGCCACCTCGCTCGCCGCCGAGCTCGGTGTGACCGGCGTGCTGGCCGTGGAGCTCTTCGAGGTGCCCGGCCGCGAGCCCGGCTTCATCATCAACGAGCTGGCGATGCGCCCCCACAACACCGGCCACTGGACGCAGGACGGCGCCGTCACGAGTCAGTTCGAGCAGCACCTGCGCGCCGTGCTCGACTGGCCGCTCGGGGACACCAAGCCCCTCTCCGGGCCCACCATCATGAAGAACTACCTCGGCGGGGCGAATCAGGACCTGCACGGGGCGTTCCCCGCGGCCCTGGCCGCCGACCCGGAGGCCAAGGTGCACATGTACGGCAAGTCGGTGCGCCCCGGGCGCAAGATCGGCCACGTCAACCTCGTGGGCGCCCCGGGCGCCGACGTGGCGTCCCTGCGCGAGCGCGCGGGCCGCGTCGCCGGCCTCCTCCGCGACGGCGCCTGAGCGCCGTCCTGACGGCTCGCCGGGCCGTCTCACCCGCCCCGGCGGGCACCCTCCCTTTACCGCGACTCCCAAGGCAAGGCACCTCAAGGCATGAGCTCCCAGAACAGCACCCCCCGCGTCGGCATCGTCATGGGTTCGGACTCCGACTGGCCGGTCATGGAGGCGGCGGCCGACGCCCTCGATGAGTTCGGCATCTCCTACGAGGTGGGGGTCGTGTCCGCTCACCGGATGCCCCAGCAGATGATCGACTACGGCAAGCTGGCCCACGAGCGCGGGCTCGACGTCATCATCGCGGGTGCCGGCGGTGCCGCCCACCTTCCCGGCATGCTCGCCTCCGTCACCCCGCTTCCCGTGATCGGCGTGCCGGTGCCGCTGAAGTACCTGGACGGCATGGATTCCTTGCTCTCCATCGTGCAGATGCCAGCGGGCGTGCCGGTGGCGACCGTCTCCGTCGGCGGCGCCCGCAACGCCGGGCTGCTCGCGACCCGCATCCTCTCCGCCGGCCGCGACGAGGAAGCGGCCCGCCTGCGCGCCGCCCTCATCGCCTTCTCCGAGCAGCTGCGCGAGGTGGCGGAGGCCAAGGGCGCGGCGCTGGCCGAGCGACGAAGCGGCGCCAGCGCATGAGTCCTTCCCTGCTCACCCAGGACGATCCGCTCCGTCACCCGGAGGCGACGCCGGCCCCCACCCGCACCAAGCGGGCCTGGCTGCTGTGGTTGCTCACCCTGGTCGTGCCCGGCGGCGCCCAAGTGGTGGCGGGGAACAAGCGCCTGGGGCGCGCGGCGCTCACGGTCACGGTGACGTGCTGGGCGCTCATCGTCGTGGCCGTCGTGCTGCTGCTCGTGAAGCGCAGCTGGCTGATCTCGCTCGTGGCGGATTCCACCTTCCAGCTCGTGGGCGGCGTGCTGCTCGCGGCGCTCGCACTGGGCTGGCTCGCGCTGTTCCTGAACACGCTCTCCATCATCCGCCCGGGGCTCCTGGCACCGGGGATGAAGGCCATAGTGCCGGTCGCCGTCGCCGCCGCCGTGGTGCTCACCTCTGGTTCGCTCGGCTACGGCAGCTACGTGCTCCTCAAGGGGCGCGACGCGCTCTCCGGCATCTTCGCCTCGGGTCCCCCCATCGAGGCGGTGGATGGCCGCTACAACATCCTCGTCATGGGCGGCGACGCCGGCAGCGACCGCATCGGGCTTCGCCCCGATTCCTCCGCCGTGTGGTCCATCGACGCAGCGAGCGGCCGAACCGCCGTCATCTCCATCCCGCGCAATCTTCAGAACGTGCCGTTCCCGGAGAGCTCGCCGATGCACGCGATCTACCCCAACGGCTACAACTGCGGCGACGAGTGCATCTTCAACGCGATCTACCCCACCGTGGCCGAGAAGCACGCCGACCTCTACCCCGGCAAGGACGCCGGGGCCGAGGCCACCAAGGAGGCCGCCAGCGCCGTCACGGGACTGAGTGTCCAGGCCTACGTCGTGGTGGACATGGGTGGCTTCAAGGACCTCATCGACGCGATGGGCGGCGTCACCATCACCTCCGGCGGCTGGGTTCCGTACAACACCAAGAAGCCCTGGCCAGGCACCGACATCAAGACGCACTGGTTCGCCCCTGGCAAGCATCACTTCACCGGTTCCCAGGCCCTCTGGTACGCCCGTTCGCGCGACTTCACGACGGATTACCACCGCATCCGCCGCCAGCAATGCCTGCAGCAGGCCATGATCAACCAGTTCACGCCGCAGACGCTGCTGACCAAGTTCACCGACATCATGGACACCGGCAAGCAGATCGTGCACACGGACCTGCCCCAGGGCCAGCTCGGCGACTTCCTCAACCTCGCGGACAAGGCCCGCAAGAACGCCTTCCTGCGCCTGACGCTGGGAGCCCCGGACTTCGGGACCGCCGCCGACAAGTTCTCCACCTACCCGGACTACGACCTCATCCACACGCGCGTGAAGGCGCTCGTGACGAAGGCCACCGACGCCGGAGCCAAGGCGGCCAAGGCGGCCCAGGCCTCCAAGAAGGCGCAGGCCTCGCAGCAGGCCGCGTCCTCGGCCGCGGCATCGCCGAGCCAGAGCGCCGCCTCTGACAACGGCAGCACCGTCGATCAGAACGACGGCGAGAGCACCTTGAAGAACCACGACGACGTGCCGACCACCCAGCCCGACGGTTCCCCCATCACGGAGGAGTACCTGGTCAGGCTGGAGAAGTCGGGGTTGAAGTACAACCTCGACCTCATTTCGCAGATCGCCCAGAACAACGACGCCTGCACCGCCGGCTGAGCCGCCGGTCAGGGCTCTTCGAGGAGAGACGCATGGAGAAGCTGAGCACCACCATCCGGGACTACGCCTGGGGTTCCACGACCTCCATGGCGGAGCTGTTCGGCCGTGAGGCCACGGGCGGCCCGGAGGCGGAGATGTGGATCGGGGCGCACCCAGGCGCACCGTCCGTGCTCGAGCCAAGCGGGCTGCCGCTCGACGCCGCGATCGAGGCGGACCCGGTCGGCACCCTGGGCGCCACCGTGGCCGCCGCCTACGGACGCCTGCCCTACCTGCTCAAGATCCTGGCGGCGGCGGCGCCGCTGTCCCTGCAGGTCCACCCCACGCTGGAGCAGGCCGCCGCCGGCTTCGCGCTGGAGGAGGCCAACGGCCCGGCGCTGGATGCCCCGGATCGCAACTACAAGGACGATCAGCACAAGCCCGAGATGATTGTGGCGCTCACGGCCTTCGAGGCGCTCTCCGGGTTCCGCGTGCCGGCGGAGGCGGCGGCGGCGTTCGACTGGCTCGCCGCGACCGTGACGGAGGCCTCCGCCCTGGCCGTGGCCCAGAACCTCGCCGATGCCCTGCGCGCCGGCGACCTCGCCCCCGCCGTCGCCCTGCTCCTGGGCGACGGGGAGGACGTGCGCCGCCTCGCGACGCTCGCCGCGCGCGCCGTGGATGCCGCCCCGGAGGCGGCGGCCGCCGCCGATCGTTCCCTTGGTCTGCTCCCCCGCTTGGCCGGCTTCTACCCCGGCGACACCGGCGTGTTGCTGGCGCTCATGCTCAACCTCGTCTCGTTGCGCCCCGGGCAAGCCATGTCGCTCCCGGCCGGGAACATCCACGCCTATCTGCACGGCACGGGCGTGGAGATCATGGCCAACTCGGACAACGTGCTGCGCGGCGGCCTCACGCCCAAGCACGTCGACGTCCCGGAGCTGCTCAAGGTCGTCAAGTTCGAGGCCACGGCGCCGCACGCCGTCGAGCCGGAGCCGATCCGCGAGGGACTGGCCGTGTACCGCTCCGGCTTCGCTGAGTTCGACCTGGGCGTGCTCACCCACGCCGCGACCCCCGTGACGCTGCCCGCCGGCGGCCCGTGCGCCGTCGTCGTGATCTCCGGCTCCCTCACCCTGCGCTCGGCGGACACCGAGCTCACGCTCGGCCCGGGCGAGAGCGCCTTCGTGGAGGCGAACGACGCCCCCGTCACGGCCCTCGGCGACGAGGCCGTGGAGGCCTACGTGGCCTTCACGCCCGCCGGCTGACGCACCCGGCCGTGCGGCCGGCCCTCCGGCCGGTCCGCGGTCCCGCGCTCACGGGCTGTAGCGGACGTTGACCGTGACGGCGCCGCGCTCCTGCGCCAGCCACGTGCAGCTCTTCCTGAACGGAAGCAGGTTGAGGCCGGTGCAGCGCTCGGCGGCGTCCTGGGTCGGCGCCTCGGCGAGCGAGGTCTCCCACGTGCGTCAGCATCCGCCGCTCCCGCACTCGGTGTCGCCGTCCCCCTGGGCGACGGCGCGCAGCTCCGGGCTCAGGGCGGAGGCGGGAGGCACGCCGGCCTCGTCCGCCGCCACCACCAGCGCCGAGACGCCCCACCAGGCGAGCACGAGCAGGAGCGCGGCGGCGGCCCACGCCGCGACGCGCCGGGGGGATGACTTGGCCGACATGGGCTCCCTCTTTCCTCCGGTTCCGATCGACGACGGCGCCCGAACGGACGACGGCGGGGCCCCACCCTATCGGGGTGGGGCCCCGCCGTCGCGGTGTGGGAAGGCGTGTTCCCGCGCGGGTCAGCGCGTGAACGCCTCCCACTTGCTGGCCTGGTGCTCGGCCTCGACCATGCGCACGGTGCCGGACTTGGCGCGCATGACGAGGGACTGCGTGACGATCCGGTTGCCGCGGTAGCGCACGCCCTTGAGCAGGTCGCCGTCGGTGATGCCCGTGGCGGCGAAGTAGCAGTTGTCGGTGGTCACGAGGTCGTTCGTGGTGAGGACGCGGCTCAGGTCGTGGCCGGCGTCGAGCGCCTTCTGCTTCTCTTCCTCGTCCTTGGGCCACAGGCGGCCCTGGATCACGCCGCCCAGCGCGCGGATGGCGCAGGCCGTGACGATGCCCTCGGGGGTGCCGCCGATGCCCATGAGGGCGTCGACGCCGGAGTCGGGGCGGGCGGCCGCGATAGCGCCGGCGACGTCGCCGTCCATGATCAGCTTGGTGCGGGCGCCGGCCTCGCGAATCTCGCGGATCAGGCCCTCGTGGCGGGGGCGGTCGAGGACCGTGACCGTGACCTGGGAGACCTTCTTGCCCAGCGCCTTGGCGATGAGCTGGATGTTCTGCTTGACCGGCAGGCGCAGGTCGACGAACTCGGCGGCGGCGGGGCCGACCACGAGCTTCTCCATGTAGAACACGGCGGAGGGGTCGAACATCGAACCGCGCTCGGCGACGGCCAGCACGGACAGGGCGTTGTTGACGCCAAGGGCGGTCAGTCGCGTGCCGTCGATCGGGTCCACCGCGACGTCCACCTCCGGGCCCTCGCCCGAGCCGACGTGCTCGCCGTTGAAGAGCATGGGCGCCTCGTCCTTCTCGCCCTCGCCGATCACGACCACGCCGTTGACGTTCACCGAACCGAGCATGGAGCGCATGGCATCCACGGCGGCGCCGTCCGCGGAGTTCTTATCCCCCATGCCGACCCACGGGCCGGAGGCGATCGCTGCGACCTCGGTGACGCGGACCAGCTCGAGTGCCAGGTTGCGGTCCGGCTCTGCATCGCTGACGGACAGGCGCGGGGACAGGTGCGAGTAGTCGTGTTCGACGGTCACGGGTTTCCTCTTCAGGCAAGTGGGCGCGTGGCGGCCACTGCCACCACACCGTGCCAGGCCATTCTAGTCGCTGCGGTGCCCCGGCATCCGGCGGGGGTGACGAAGACGACGCGGGTCTGTGGCAGAGGTCCGACCGCCGGCGCTTTAGGTCTGCGCGCGCGGGTGCGGAACAATGGGTGGGTGCCGCAGAACGATTCCGCCCCCGTCAGCCAGCCCAGCGCCGAGCCGGAGCACTCCCCCGCCCAGGCCGCCGGAGCAACCGAGCAGGCAGCACCGGCAGCCGAGCAGGCTGCGCCCGCGGCGCCCCGCGCCCCCCTGCCCGGCGAACCCGGCTTCAAGGCCCCGCTCACCGAGAAGCAGCTCAAGCGCGCCAACCAGACGATCAAGGGCATGTTCATCTCCGTGGGGCTCACGCTGGCCGTGGTGCTTCCGGTGGTCTTCCTGAATCCGGGCAGCTCCAAGGACACCTACACCGGCCAGCACGTTGACCAGGCGGCCGTGGCGCAGGCGGCGCAGCAGAACATCACCACCCAGGGCTTCCAGGCCCTGAACCCCAGCTGGCCGGAAGGCTGGTACGTCAACCGGGCCACGTGGAACGCCGGCGCGGCGGACGGCGTGGGCTACTGGAGCCTCGGCGTGATCAAGGACAACAACCACTACGGCGAGGTGCTCCAGACGGACGCGGCCAATCCCTCGTGGATCTCCCTCGTGACCGACGGCTCGCTGCCCACCGGCGCCACGCGCGAGATCGACGGCGTGGCGTGGGAGGAGCGTACGCTCGCGAGCGAGAAGAAGCCTAAGTCGTTGCTCGTCGCGAAGATCGACAGGTACACCTACATCGTGCGCGCCGACGGCGGGGACGAGGACTTCCTCGGCGAGCTGGCGGGAATCGTGCAGCACGGCATCCCCGACGCCGCGAGCGGCTCCGAGCGGGGCTGACACCCCACGACGCCGCCGCCCGGGAGCTCCCGCGCGGCCGTCATGCGCGCCGCCCCGGCTCGTGGGGCGGGCGGGCGCGGGAGTAGCGTTGCTTTTCATGAGCGAGACACGCAAGCCCACACCCGATGAGGCCCTCACCATCCTGCTTGAGGGCGCCGAGCGCGCCAGGGCCGGGCGCCCGGAACGCCCCAACACCTCGGTGGACCACCGCACCATCCTGGCCAACGGGCAGAACCCGATCGCCGCCGTCCTGGGCTGCTCCGACTCCCGCGTCCCCATGGAGTTCGCCTTCGACGCCGGCTACGGCGACCTCTTTGCCATCCGCACCGCCGGGCACACCTTGGGCGAGACGGTCATCGGCTCGGTTGAGTTTGCCGTCGCCGAGCTCGAGGTGCCGGTGGTCCTGGTGCTCGGTCACACCTCGTGCGGCGCCGTCACCGCCGCCGATCACACCCTCGCCACGGGCGAGACCCCGGGCGGCTCGGTGGCCTCGCTCGTGGAACGCATCCTTCCCTCCGTGATCGCCGCACGGAATGCCGGCAACTCGACGATCGACGAGGCGGTGGCCGTGCACGCCGCCCGCACCGTGGAGCGCCTGCGCGAGGCCTCCGCCATCCTGACGGAGGCCGAGGAGCACGGCCGCCTGAAGATCGTCGGCGCCGTCTACGACCTCGCCACGGGCGCCGTGAGCCTGGTGCACTGAACCCCACAGCTCCGCGGAGGGGCCGCGCGCCGGAGTGATCCGGTGCGCGGCCCCTCCCGCGTCCCAGCACCGCCGCTCAGGGCGCCAGCCGGTCGCCGCGAGCCGGACCCGCCGCCACGCACTCCAGCGGGGCGAATGCGTCCAGCGCCAGCGGCCCCCGGGTCGTGACGAAGGAGTCGAACACGTCGGTGTGGGACACGCACAGGGCGTCGACGTGCGTGGCCCGCAGGGCCCACTGAATGACCTCCGGATCGTGGGCGCCCGTCCGGAAGGCGCCCTGCACCCCGTCGGAGGGGTTGTCCGGTTCCTCCGGTTCGAAGGGCAGCAGCCCCTCCCCCGGCAGCGGGCCGGCACCGTGCCGCGTGGAGTAGGTGCGCAGGCAGCCGAGGGCACGCACGTCCTCGACCCCGGCGGCCGCCGCGAGCCGGCGGGCGGGCGCCGGCGTGGTGGTCGACCACGTCGTGTGCGGCTGCGTCCCGAGGTTCTCGTCGAGGCCCAGCCCCTGCGCCCCCTCGAAGACCGTGTGGCCGCGGGAGAGCTCCTCGAGCAGGCGCGCGCTCGGGAGCACGTCCACGCCGCCCGCCGCCGCGCCGGCCGCCCCGCCCCCGAGCGCCATCGCCGCCATTGATCCCCGGAGGCGATCGGCGAGCCGCGCCAGCTCGTCCGCCCCGGGCAGGACGGGCAGGAGCCCCTGCGCCAACAGGTGGTCCCGCAACGCCTCGAGGCCGTCCACGAGCCGCTCGCGACTGCCCAGATCGCCGGCCCGCAGCACGGGCAACCCGGCGTCCCCCAAGGCCTCGGCCGCGCCGATCGTCTCGCCGAAGCCCGTTCCGGTGGTCCCGTGCGCGCCGTCGCCGCGGGCACGTTCCCTGGCCAGGTTCGCCGCCACGTGCAGCGGCGTGGTCAGGAGGGCGTCCTCGCTGACCGAGAGCCGGGGCACGAGCCCCAGCGAACGCAGTGCCTCCCACTCGGCCGCCGCCGGGCCGGGGGCAAAGGTGCAGCGCGGGCCGACCCAGCCGGGCACCCCGGCCAGCGTGCCGGAGGCGAAGGTGGAGAAGGTGTGCTTGAGGGGGCCGGCCACCACGGTGTGGGCCGCTTGGCCCCCGCCGTTGAAGCGCACCACCCGGTCCGCGGGCCGGGCGCCGCGCGTGCACAGGTAGTCGACCGCCGCCCCCTTGCCCTCGTCCCCGAACCCCAGCCCCACCACGATCTCGGCCCGCGCTCCCACGGCTAGTACCTCCCTCGCGAATCCGCGTCCCGCCCGCCGGCGGCCCTGCCGGGGCCGAGCGCGAGCGGCGCGCCGCCGGCGCGCGCACCCGCCCCACCCGGCCGGGCGGCGTCGGGCACCACGCCCCACGCGCCCCTGGCCTCGAGGTCCTCCCGCACCTCGTCGAGGCCGCGCCCCTCGCACACCCCGACGACGGCGGCGATGGTCTCGGCGATCATCTCCGGGTCCTCCACGTCCACGATGGCCTCCGGCCCGAAGAGCTCGGCGTAGAAGCGCCGCGAGTGCTGCGTGCGGGCCGCCCAGTTGTCGATGAGCAGGATCTTGACGTCCCACCGCTCGCTCACGTCGCGGGCGATGGAGAACTCGTCGAGCGCCCCGAGGGGCTGACGGTCACCGATCACCTGGCGCACGTGACGCTTGGAGATGGGCACCTGGACCTCGTCGGCGATGAGAAAGAGGTAACCGCGCTTGCCTCGCTTGTCCCAGGCATCGGTGGCGGTGTGGTGGGCCAGGTAGTACATCAGCAGCTGGCTCGTCTCGCCGCCGTTGCCGCCGCCCCCGCCCTCCAGGTAGAGCCGGTCGAGGTTCTCGTCGATGCGGTTGTCCGATTCGAATTGCCCGATCTGCAGCGGCACCCGGTCGCACACGGCGTCGCCGTAGGTGGCGATGCAGACCTGCGGATCGGTGGCGTAGCCGCGCTCGACGAGGAGCTCGAAGAGCGTGGCGAGCTTGCGCTGGACGGTGCGGGGCACCGACCCCATCGAGCCGGTGGAGTCGAAGCCGACCACGATGGGCGTGGAGAGCGGGTGCTCGGCACTGTCGCGGGATTCGCGCACCCGCCGGCCCTCCGCGTTCCTCACGCTCGGGTCGAGCAGGGGGTGCGGGCCCCTCGCCCGGCCGGCGCGCACCTCGGCGTCGTAGCCGAAGGTGGTGCCGTTGCGCAGCCGCTCCCCCGTCACCCGGTTGTAGCTTGCGCTGCTCCAGAATCCGCCGCCCATGACTGCCTCCTCCTTTTTTGGTCGAAGTGACCATTTAAGTTGGTCACTCTGACCATAAAGAAGGATGCGGGGGAACGCAAGGGCAAGGGCGGGGGAAATCTTGAACTCAGCGCCCGACGGCGCGCGGCCGGCTCGGGCGCGCGGCCACCTGAGGCGCGCCGGTTCAGGCGCGCGGCGGGTTCAGGAGCGCGGCAGGGCCTCGTCGCGCCGGAAGGGCGGGAAGATCTCGGCGCCGCCGGCGGCGCGGTACAGGGCCGTGGGGCGGCCCGGCCCCTCCGAGCGAGTCTCCCCCGTGGGCTCGAGGAAGCCGTCCACCGCGAGGACCTTGCGGCGGAAGTTCGACAGATCGGGGGCCGCGCCCCAGACCTGCGCGTAGACGGACCGTAGCTCGGCCAGCGTGAACTCGGCGGGCAGGAAGGTGGTGGCGAGGGTCGTGTACTCGAGCTTGGCCCTGACCCGCTCCACGGCGTCGGCAACGATCAGCGCGTGGTCGAAGGCAAGGGCAGGCAAGGAGCCCACGGGCCAGAAGGCCGCCTCGCTCGCGTCGCTCCCCGACTCCGGGAGGGGCAGTGCAGGCAGGAGGGCCACGTACGCCACCGACAGCACCCGCCCGCGGGGATCGCGCTCCGGCTCGCCGTAACTGCCCAGTTGCTCGAGGTGGATGCCGCCCGGGTCCTCGATCCCCGTCTCCTCCGCCAGCTCGCGCCGGGCCGCGGCCTCGAGGCCTTCGTCCTCGAGCACGAAGCCGCCGGGCAGCGCCCACGCGCCAACGAACGGTTCGACGCCGCGGCGCACCAGGAGCAGACACAGGCCCTCCTCCCGCAACGTGAAGACCGCGATGTCGGCGGCGAGCGCGGCGCGTACGGCGGAGTCGGGCAGGGAGGGCATGCCCCGACCTTACTCGGCGCCGCGCTGACCTAGGCTGAGGCCAGCCGCCCCACGCGGCCGCGTCAGGCAAGGAGGAAAAGATGAGCACCCAGGACGTCCTGAACGAACTCGAAGCGCTCCGGGATCCCCGCATGCTCGAGGTCAACCGGCGCCACGGCGACGAGCATGCCGTGAACCTGACGGCCCTGCGCGGCCTCGCCAAGCGCCTGGGCAAGGACGCCGAGCTGGCCGAGGAGCTCTGGGACTCGGGATCCCCCGACGCCCGTTTGCTGGCCCTGCTCATGGTGCGCCCGTCGGCCTTCAGCCAGGAGCGGCTGGACGTCTTGCTGCGCGAGGCCCGCCTGCCCAAGGTGCAGGACTGGCTCGTGAACTACGTGGTCAAGAAGTCGAAGCACGCCCCGGCCCTGCGCGAGCTGTGGCTCGCCGATCCTGACCCGGTCGTGGAGAGCGCAGGCTGGGCGCTGACGTCCGAGGCGATCGCGAAGGGCAAGGACGCCCTGGATCACGACGCCCTCCTTGCCACGATCGAGGCCCGCATGCAGGGCGCTCCCGAGCGCCTGCAATGGGCCATGAACCAGGCCCTGGCCACGATCGGCATCGAAGACGAGGCCCGTCGCGGCCGCGCGAGCGACATCGGCGAACGCCTCGGGGTGCTCAAGGACTACCCCGTGGCGCCTGGCTGCATCTCCCCGTTCGCGCCGATCTGGATCGCGGAGATGAGCGCCCGCAAGGAGGTCTGAGCCCTCGCCCCCGCGCGCGTCCGGCCCTAGGCTGGCGGTGAATCGAGCACGAGCGAGGGCCGCGAACGGCCAGCGAAGGGGCACCACCGTGAGCATCACCACCGTCCAGGTTCCGGACGCCGAGTCCACGATCGCGCTGCGCGTTAAGGACACGGGCGGCGAGGGAGCCCCCGTAGTCCTCATCCACCCGTGGCCGCAGCGCCTGGAGATCTGGGAGCGGCAGGAGACGGCGCTCGTGGGCGGCGGCTACCGGGTGATCTCCTACGACCGCGCCGGCTTCGGGGAGTCGGAGCCGAGCCACGGCGAGGCCTACGACTACGACCGGCTCACGCAGCACCTGCACGGGCTGTTTCAGGCCCTGGAACTGCGCGACGCCACGCTCGTGGGCTGGTCCATGGGCGGCGGCGAGGTCGCCAGGTACGTGGGCAGCTACGGCAGCGAGCGCCTGCGCGGCATCGTCCTGCTCGCCGCGATCCCGCCCTTCCTCCTGAACACCCCGGACAACCCGGACGGCCCCGTCGTGGACGCCGCCTGGCGCGAGGCCAACGACTACCTCGCCAGCGATCGCGACGGCTTCCTGGAGATGATCGCGAGCGCCTTCTTCTCCGTGAACGGCGAGCTGCTCGTGGGTGAGGAGATCCGCGAGCAGGCGCTCGCCTGGGCCAAGACCGCCGACCCCACCGCGATCGCCGCCTGCCAGGAGGCCTTCAGCACCACCGACTTCCGGGCGGATCTGGCCAAGGTGGACGTGCCGGCCGGCATCATCCACGGCGACGCCGACGAGATGGTGCCGCTGCAATACTCCGGCGCCCGCGCGCACGATGCCCTGCCCGGCTCGAGCCTCGTGGTCATCGAGGGCGCGCCGCACGGCCTGGGCATCACGCACGCCGACGAGGTCAACGCGGCGCTCCTGGCCTTCCTGCGCGAGGCGCCCTCGCGCGCCTGAGGCGCGCGGGCGGCGTCGGGCGCTACCTCCCCAGCCGCCCCGCGGCGTCGGGCATCACCCGCCCGACGCCGCCTGCTCACCCTTGCGTTCCCCGTCACCGAAGCCGACGGGGAACGGAAGGGGCCCGCGCGGGCGGTAGCATCGGAACCATGGCTGATTCCACGGAATTCCGAGTTGAACACGACACCATGGGCGAGGTCCTCGTCCCGGTGAACGCCCTCTACCGCGCGCAGACGCAGCGCGCCGTCGAGAACTTCCCGATCTCCGGCAAGACGCTCGAGCACCAGCACATCCGTGCGCTGGCCGAGGTCAAGCGTGCCGCCGCGATCGCCAACGCCGAGCTGGGCGTCCTCGACGCCGAGCGCGCCGACGCCATCGTCGAGGCCGCCGAGGCCGTCGCCACGGGCGAGTATGACGATCAGTTCCCGATCGATGTGTTCCAGACGGGCTCCGGCACGTCCTCGAACATGAACACCAACGAGGTCATCGCCGAGCTCGCCAACCGCGCGCTCAAGGCCAAGGGTTCCACCACCGAGGTACACCCCAACGACCACGTCAACGCCTCGCAGTCCTCCAACGACGTCTTCCCGACCTCGGTGCACGTGGCCGCCACGAACGCCCTGATCAACGACCTCGTCCCGGCGCTGACCTACCTGGCCGCCTCGTTCTCCCGCAAGGCCGCGGAGTTCAAGGACATCGTCAAGTCCGGCCGTACCCACCTCATGGACGCCACCCCGGTCACCCTCGGCCAGGAGTTCGGCGGCTACGAGGCGCAGGTTCGTTACGGCATCGAGCGCATCGAGGCCTCCCTGCCGCGCGTGGCCGAGGTCCCCCTGGGCGGCACCGCCGTGGGCACGGGCATCAACACCCCGGACGGCTTCCCGCAGCGCGTGATCGCCGAGCTGGCCAAGAACACCGCCCTTCCGATCACCGAGGCGCGCAACCACTTCGAGGCCCAGGCCAACCGCGACGGCCTCATCGAGGCCTCCGGCCAGCTGCGCAACATCGCCTACTCCTTCATGAAGATCAACAACGATCTGCGTTGGATGGGCTCCGGCCCCAACACGGGCCTCGGCGAGATCGCGATCCCGGACCTGCAGCCGGGCTCCTCGATCATGCCGGGCAAGGTCAACCCCGTGATCTGCGAGGCCGCCATCCAGGTCGCCGCCCAGGTCATCGGCAACGACACCACGATCGCCCTGTCCTCCACGAACGGCGCGTTCGAGCTCAACGTGGGCATCCCGGTCATGGCCGCGAACCTGCTCGAGTCGATCCGCCTGCTCGCCAACGTCGCCCGCGTCATGGCCGACAAGATGGTCGACGGCATCGAGGCGCACGAGGATCGCTGCCGCTTCCTGGCAGAGGCCTCCCCGTCCATCGTCACGCCGCTGAACAAGTTCATCGGCTACGAGAACGCCGCCAAGATCGCCAAGAAGGCCGTCAAGGAGAAGCTGACCGTCAAGGAGGCCACCCTCGCGCTCGGCTTCGTTGGCGATGCCGAGGGCCAGGTCCCGGCCGATCAGCTGGACTCCCTGCTGGACGTCACCACCATGACGGGCAAGTACTGAGCCAGGCGTGAGGGCGGGTTCCCCGCCTGAATCCGGTGCCCGACGGCGCCCGGTCCCTGTGCGGGGCCGGGCGCCGTTGGCGTTGGGGAGAGCGGGCATTCCTGTGCGAGGGTGGGCGCATGAACACATCGCGGCGGACCGCACGCGCGGCGGCGGAGGAGCTGCACGCGGCCCTCGGCGAACGGCTCGAGCTGCTTCGCTCGCTGCCCTCCGCCGGCGCGGAGCAGGCCGAGCGGGCGCTCTCGCCCTTGGAGAGCCGGGTGGCGGCGGTGAGGCTTCCGCTGTCTTGGCGCGAGCCCGAGTATCGCGACGCGTTGGCTCGGCTGCGGGCGATTCGCGACGAGCTGTGGGATCTGGCCGGGCCGTTGATGGCGGACGGCACTCACGCGAGCGACATGCCGTTGCGCAGGGGCATCGACCCGCGCAACGGCACCCTTGTGCTCGCGGCCTGGATGCAGGCGGCCTTGGGCCTGACGGGCCTGGGTGCGGCCGGAGGCTGGCTGGCGTGGTGGCTCGGTTTCCCCACGTGGGCCGGGGCCGCGCTGGGAGCGCTGGCGGGGCTCCGGCTGGCCGAACACGTCCTCCGCCCGCGCGCCGAGCATGCCAACGCCGCCGGCAATCTGCGCCGGCTCGCCGCACTGGAAGACACGCTGCGCAAGCAGGCCTCACGGGGCATCACCCCTGGCTACACCACCCCCGCCGTCCTCGCCGATCTGCGAGGCCGCTGGCCGTCCGAGGGCGGGAGCGAGTCCTTCGACGTCGAGCTCGAACACCTCGCTTCCGCGTGGGAGCGCCCCGAAGAACCCCGCGTCTGAACGGTCCCGGCCCGCCGTCGTAGGCTGGAGCCGTGCCGCCCCGCTCCCGCGGGCCGCGGCAAGTCATCAGGGGGACGCATGCCACAACCCGCCGGGCCGACCACGGCGCCGCGCTCCGGCGCGCCGTGGGCCGCGCTGTCGATGCTCGGGCTGGCCGTCCTGGCCGGTCTCGTGGCGGTGTTCATCAGCATCCCCACCCACAGCGTGAGCGTGAGCATCGCGAGCGGCCCGGTCACCGAGGCCCAGGTGCGCGCCGTCTGGGGAGGCGAGCTCAAGGCCTTCGAGCGCACCGAGCTGCTCGTGTGCGGCAGCGAGAAACCCGGCCCCTGCGCGGCGCCGCCGCGCGGCAGGGTCTCCGTCATCGTGGACGGGAAGTACGCCTGGGCGCGGGTGGCCAAGGGCTGGCTTCAGGTGCCCCACAACGAAGAGCAGTACGACCCCGACGGCGATGACATGGTCCGCAACGCGTTCGATACCTCTCAGAGCGCCGGGCAGCTGGCCGGCTCCGCCGCGCTCGCGGCCCGCGCGGCCGTCGACGCCCAGGCGCAGTCCTTCTCTCGCTCGCCCGTGCTGTGGGCAAGCGTCGTGCTCGCGAGCCTGATCGCCGCGCTGGTGCTCTGGCGCCGGCACGCTTCCCGGGCCGAGCGGCGGCGCGAGCTCTGGCACACCCTGGCCGTGGGCTCGCGGCACCTGGCCACCGTGACCCTGGATCTCGAGGCCACGGCCCTCAACGAGTCCTCCCTACGGGACCTCGAGGTGAGCGGCCAGCGGTCCAAGGCTCTGCGCGGCACGCTGCTGCGGTTCGCCGCCCGCGTGCGCGAGAAGTCCCTCGAGCTCACGCGCCGCGAGGCCGAGCTCTACCCGAGGCTCCCGCGGGAACTCCCCACCGCCGGGGACCTCAGCCAGGAGCAGGCCCTCGCCTTCCGCAGCGCGGCGCAGCGCCTCGACGGCACGGACGACGCGGTGCAAGACGGCCTCTCGCTGCTGTGCAATTCGCCGGGGGCGATCGACGCCTGGGACCGGGCGGCGCGCCCCGTGGTCGAGGCTCCGGATCGCCTCAAGGCGCTGGCCGGTGGCGACGCTGCAGCGGCCCAGGCGCTCGCCCCGATCATCCAGCGCCTCGACGCGCTGCGCACCCAGGCGCTCGCGCTGCGACCCGGCGTGCGGGGCGCGGCGGCGACGGACCGCGACGAAGCCGCCACGCCGGCGTCGAGCCTCGAGGCGCTGGTGGCGCTGGCGGGCAAGGCCTCCGGGCTCCTCGACGAGGCCCTGGCCCCGCTGGCCACCCTGCTCGCCACCGACGCCGCCTCCGCCCGCGAGGCGGCGAGCCGGGCCTCGTGGTCCGGCGGCGAGGCGCCCCTGCTCTCCGCCCTGGCCCGAGGGGAGGACGCGCCCGCGCTCAGCATCGGTGGCGTCGAGGCGTTCGTGCGGGAGCGCACCGCAGAGCTCGATACCCCGGACGGCCGGTTGCAGCAAGAGTTTGCCTCGCCCGAGGGCCACGAGCAGCTGCGCCGTCGCGGTACGCGCTTCGGGTGGCTCGGGCTCCCCACGGTCATCCTGGCGATCGTCGGCATCCTTTGGGGCACCCAGGCCGTCATCGGCGCGGTGGGCGACAGCGGGCGCGTGCACCCCGTCAGCTTCGTCGACCTGCCGCAGGGCGAGGGCTGGCCCACCCTGGCGCAGGCCCAAGAGGATGCGGACGAGATCCGCGCTTTCATCCCGTGGCGCATCTCCGTGGCCGTGCTGCCCGCCGATCCGGCGCAGGACATCGTCAAGGAGACCACGCCCAACGAGTACGACTCCGGGCGCTGGTTCGAGTCATTGCCGGAACGAGAGCGGGTCCAGGCGATCCGCGCGGCCATCGAGAGCCGCCCCGATCTCGTGGACCCGGCGACCGGGGACCTCTTCCCCGACGTCCTGCTCGTCGTGGCGCGCGACGTGGGCCAGGGCGAATACCGCGACCTGGGGCTGGCCTGGGGCCCCACCGCCGCCCCCCGGCTGAGCGGCAAGTACCTCACCGGTGCGGACGACAGCATCGGTGTGGACCGCCCCCGTTCGGTCCACTACGGGGCCGTGTACTACCTCAGGCAGGACCTGGCGGCGTCGCTCGGCAAGCCGGCCTGGTCCGAATCCGCCTCGGTGCGCTTTGGCATCGGCGCCGTCGTGGTCCTCACGATCTCCGGTCTCACGCTGCTCGTCCTCTGGCTCGTGGGTCGCAGCCGGCCGGAGCGCGTCTCCCGCCGCGAGAACGACGCCGCGCTGGCGGCAACGCGGGACCGCCTGGGCGAGCTCTTCACGGCCGAGGACGAGGCGCTCCTCTCCGCCGCAGCGGCCGAGGCCCACACGGGCAGCCCCGAGCTGGAGGACAGGCGCCTGCGGGTGCGGGCGCAGCTGCTGGCGCTGCGCCGGCTCGAGGAGTTGGCGTCCCGACCGCGGGCCGAACGCGCCGGTCGGATCCATGCCGCCGATATCGCCAGGGCCGCCACCTTCGTCGAGGCGCTGCGGGGGCGCGAGGACGAGCTGGCCTCGCGGGCGAGGGCGCTGCTCGCCTGATCCGGCGACGCGGAGGCCGGTGCTCGTGAGCCGGCCCGCCGCGACCGGGACCGGGCGCGAGGGGATGGGCGTCGACCGCCGCCCGCTCAGGCCAGGTCGCCCTCGGGCGCTCCCAGCGCGTGCACCGCCGCGTTGGCCAGGGCCGCATCGCGGCGTTCGATGGCGTCGACGAGCAGTTCGAGCGCCTTGATCCGCTCGGCGAAGGACTGCGTCCGCTGCACCGCAAGGGCCCGGGACTCCGCCTGGTCCAGCTCGCGCCAGGCCCGCACCGCCACGGCGCGCAACGAGCGGTCCTCGGCGAGCGCCGCCCCGGGAGTGGGCAGGCCGAGCTTCCCCGCGTCGGGACCCGACGCGTCGGCGCCCCCGCCCGCCGAGGCGAGCAACGCGGCGTCGAGCGTGGTGTCGTCCGCGTCGAGGACCAGGGCGGAGAGCCGCGCACGCAGCTGCGTCAGGCGACGCAGCCGGCGCCGGGTCTCCCTCACGCCGGCGCCGCGTGGCGGCCGGCCATAGGCGTTGAGAAAGGGCACGGCGAGGACGGGGACAAGAAACAGGACGGTGGCCCCGGCCGGGCCTCCGAGCATCGGGAGCGCGATCCCGGCGGCACCCACCAGCAGCGATCCCACCAAGCCGCCCCAGAACACCGCGCGGCGGCGGCGCAGGTGCGGCGAGCGCCGCCCGACGGCGTCGGCGTGGGCCGTGCGCCGCAGGCGGGAGCGGCGCGAGAGCCGGGCCGGCTGAGAGGAGGGTTGCTCGTCCCCGCCCCGCAGGCGCCGTTCCAGCTCGGCCGCCGCGAGCGGCCCGCGCCGCCCGCGCAGCTTCTCCACTGCATCGAGCGGCCGCTGGCGCTGCGTGGCCAGCCGGTACTCGTGCCGCATCCATCTAGCGTCCATCGCCGTCCACCAGGTCTGCAGGGCGCGCGGGGTGAGCGGGGCGTCCTCGCCCCGGCGCGGCATCAGCGCCAGCGTCGCCTGGGCGCTCGGAGGGAAGAGCGTCTTCGCGCTTGCGAGTTCCGCGCCGGCGAGCGTGGACTTCGCGGCCTCCCCGCGCCGGGGAAGTTCACACCCCACGAGCGGCGCGAGCCGGGTGCGCGCCGCCTCCAGCAGCACCTCCGAGAGGGAACGTTGGGCCGAGGCCAGCGCCTCAAGCACCGAGGCCGCCGCGGCCCCGTCCTTCACCGCGCGCTCCCCCGCGGCGGCCACCGTGTCGCGCAGCCGCCCGGCCCGTTCGATCAGCCCAGCACTTCCAGGGTTGTCCCCGACCTCGGCCGCCTCGAACACGGCCTGCAGGCGCACCGGGGCCTCCATGACGTCCGCCGCCTCGAGCTCCCACACGCGCGGATCCAGCGGCCCGGGCGAGGCGAGGGAGACCGCCCGGCGCAGGCGCTCGGCCTGCAGGGCGATGTTCTCCGCCCGCTCCGCCAGGCCGTACACGGCGGCGTCGCTCGGCTTCGGGGCCGCGCGCAACTCGGCCAGGCGCGCGGTGGCGCTGTCGATGCGCCGCTCCAGCCGGGAACGAAGGGACGCGGCGCGCGCCGCGATGGCGTCCGTGCCGAGCCCCGCCACGGCCGCCGCGCGCTCCTCGACCGTGTGGTTCAGGGCGCCAAGCGTCGCGGCGGCGCGGTCCAGCAGCGCGATCCGGTCGTGGTCGATTCCCATGGGGATCAATGCTGACACGCGCCGGGGCGGCGGGCCATCCGGCTCAAAGGCGGGGCGGGGTGCCGGGTTCGGACAGGCGGGACCACCACGCGGCGAGCGCGGCCGGGCCCACGGGATCGAGGCTTCCGCCCGCCCCGGCCTCCGGATCGAGAAACTCGGCCGCGGCGGCGAGCGCCTCGTGGCGCGCGTTGTCCTCGTCGAAGGCGAGCAGCGCGGCGTTCCGGGCCGTGCGCTGACGCTCCCACGCCGCGCGGGCCGCCCGGGAGAAGATCCCCGGCCGCGCCTTCAGGTTGTGGTGCAGCCCCAGGGCCGGGAGAAAGACGTCGTCCAGGCTCTCGTCGACGGCGTCGCTGAGGCGCTCCTGCTGCTGAGCCAGCATCTCAAGGGCACCGCCCGGCGCAGGCTGGGCCCGCTCAAGGGCCTCCAGCGCCACCTCCAGAGCGCGGCCCGTGCGCTGGCGCCCGTCCCCGAGCAGCCCGCGCAGGGCCCGCGCGTGTTCCGGCACGTCCTCCGTGTCCGGCAGCCGCTCGCCCGCTGCCAGGGCGCCGACACGCTGGGCGGCCAGCCGCACCGCCTGGTCGATCAACGGATGGAGCAGCTCCGGGGCGCGCAGCAGGTCCGCGCACTGGCGCTGCCACGCTGCGGCGGCGGCCGGGCCGATCCCCAGCAGCGGTGCCGCGGCGCCCAGTCGCCCGGCGTCGCCGAGCAGCTGCTCGAGGCGAATCGCCAGCAGCATCCATGCGGCCACCGCCTGGCCCGCGCCGCGCCCGCGTTCGCCAGCCTCGAGTGCCTCCCGCTCCCTGCGGTGCGCGTCAAGCCGCCCCGCGAGCCCCAGGGCGAGCTCACGGAAGCGATCGGCGAACTCGCCGTGCACTTCGGTGGCGGCGACGCGCTCCACGGAGGCAACCGCGGCCGCCGCGGAGGCCTCCTTCGCGGCGACGTCGGCGCGGAGCAGGGCGAGGTCTGGTGACGCTGCTGGCATGTATGCATCTTGCCAGCCGCGTGCCCTGTCGCGGGAGCCCGGCCACCGGCACCACCCCTACCAGGAAGTAAGATGTCCCGGTGCATGTGAACGAGAATCGCGAATGGAACCGCTTCTACGCCCCGGGCACCCCCGTGGACATCGAGGAGGCCACCGGCTCCCTGAGCGATCTGCTCGACGAGCGCGTGGCCCAGTACGGCGACCGCGACGCCATCAGCTTCTTCGGCAAGACCCTCAGCTACTCCCGCCTGGGCGAGCTCGTCTCCCGCGTCGCCGCCGGGCTCAAGGGCCTGGGCGTCGGCGCCGGGGACCGCGTGGCCCTCATCATGCCCAACGCCCCGGCCCACGTCGTCGCGTTCTACGCCGTGCTGCGCCTCGGCGCCGTGGTGGTGGAACACAACCCGCTGTACACGCGCGACGAGCTCGAGGTGCAATTCCGCGATCACGGCGCCCGGACCGTCATCGCGTGGGACAAGATCGCACCCACGCTGCAGTCGCTGCCGGGCGAGCTCGGCATCCGCACCGTGGTGGCTGTGGACATCACCCGATCCATGCCGGCCTCCATGCGCCTGGCGCTGTCCCTGCCCATCGCGAAGGCCCGCGCGTCCCGCGAGAAGCTGCACGCCAAGGCCCCCGGCACCCTGCCCTTCGCCGCCCTGGAGAAGACCGTGCCGCTGCCCGTCTCGCACCCGCGCCCCACGGTGGGGGACATCGCGTGCCTGCAGTACACCTCCGGCACCACGGGCACCCCCAAGGGCGCCATCATCACGCACGGCAACCTGTGGTCCAACGCGCGCCAGGGCGCCGCGTGGATGCCCAACTTCGAGCACGGTGCCGGCAGCATCTACGGCATGCTGCCGATGTTCCACTCCTTCGGCGTGCTGCTGAGCGTCATCTACGCCGTGGAGACCGGCTCCCGCGCCGTCCTCTTCCCCACCTTCGACCCGGAGCTGGTCAAGGCAGCGGCCAAGAAGTTCCCGCCGACCTTCATCCCTGCTGTGCCTCCCATGTTCGACCGCCTGGCCCGCGTGGCGGCGCAGGGCGAGCTGGACCTCAGCCAGGTGGTCTACTCGATCTCCGGCGCCATGACGCTCACCCCCGCGATCGTCAAGCGGTGGGAGGACCTGGCTGGGTCCATGCTCAACGAGGGTTACGGCATGACCGAGACGAGCCCCGTCGCCCTCGCCAACCCCTTCTCCGACGTCCGCAAGATCGGCGCCATCGGCATCCCCTTCCCCTCCACCGACATCAAGGTCGTCGACCCGGAGCACCCGGAGAACGAGGTGGCGCTCGGCGAGGTGGGCGAGCTGCTCATCCACGGCCCGCAGGTCTTCCAGGGCTACTACAACCGGCCGGAGGACACCGCCGCGGCGCTGCTGCCCGGCCGCTGGCTGCGCACCGGCGACCTCGTGATCCAGGACGAGGACGGCTTCGTCACCGTGGTGGATCGCAAGAAGGAACTCATCATCACCGGCGGCTTCAACGTCTCCCCGTCCGAGGTGGAGCAGGTCATCAACGCGGTGCCCGGCGTGGCGGAGAGCGCCGTCGTCGGCCTGCCCCGCGGCGGCGGGGCCGAGGTCGTCACGGCCGTGGTGACGCTCGAGGAGGGCGCGGAGTTCGACGTCGAGGCCGCGCGCGTCGCCGCCCACGATCACCTCGCGGAATACAAGCGCCCCAGCCGCTACCTCGTGTGGGAGGAGCTGCCCAAGTCGCTCATGGGCAAGGTCCTGCGCCGCACCGTGCGCGACACGCTCATCGCCGACCGCAAGGCCACGCGCGCCGTGACCGAGGAGGACTAGGCCCCGGGCCCCGCTCAGAATGCGTACCCGACGACGCGGGGCCGGGCGGGAGCGACAGGCGCGGCCCGCGCCTCAGGCGCGCTTCGCCTCGCCGTCGTGCACGAAATAGGCACCGCCCCCGGCGGCCCCGCCGTCCGCGTACCGCGGATCCAGGCCCCGCGCCCACTCGATGGCGCGGCGGTGCAGCGGCGGAACGTCGTCCAGCTCGGACACGGGACGCCAAGCGACGGCGAGGTTCTCGTCGTCGTTGACGCGGGCGTCGCCGCCTACGGGCTCGAGGGCCACCACCACGTCGAGGTACTGCGCGCGGTCCCCGTTGGGGTACTCGGTCGGCTGCGTGGTCTGCACACCCACGAGGCGCAGCGGCCTGGCCACCACGCCGGTCTCCTCGAGGACCTCGCGGGCGATGCCGTCGGCCGGCTCCTCCCCCGGCTCGAGGATGCCGGCCGGCACGGTCCAGCGGCCGTTGTCGCGGCGCTGGACCAGGAGCACCTCGGCCCCGCCGGCGCCGGCGCGCAGCACCACGCCCTTGACGCCGGGCATCCACAGCGGGGCGTGGCCGATCTTTTCTCGCAGCTCGAGGACAAAGCGGGGCGTCGTCATGACACCAGACTGTCACGCCGCCAGGAGTGGAATAACCGACCAAGCGGTCGCTAATATGGTGGGGGTCACCCCGATTCCCCCATCCCGGAGCGCCATGACCCAGCCCGCCAGCCCCGCCACGCCAGACGCCGCCTCCGCCGCGGCCCTCGAGGAGCTCCTCCGCGTCCTCCCCGGGCGCGTCGGCACCGACCCGGAGCTGCTGCGAGAGCGCTCGCTCGATCGCTCGGGGCAGAGCGTCCCGGGGCTTCCGACGGCCGTCATCCTGGCCGGATCCGTCGAGGACGTCCAGGCGGCGTGCCGCGTGGCCCACGCCCACGGCGTCCCGCTCGTGACGCGCGGCGCCGGCACGGGCCTCGCCGGCGGCGCCCTCGCCGGGACCGGAGAGCTGGTCCTCGACCTCTCCGGGATCGATCGGGTCCTTGAGATCAACACCGCCAACCGCCTGGCCGTGGTCCAGGCCGGCGTCATCAACGCGGCGCTGAACGAGCGGCTCGCGGAACACGGCCTGTGGTGGGCTCCGGATCCGGCGTCGAAGGCCATCTCCACGGTGGGCGGGAACATCGCCATGAACGCCGGCGGCCTGCTGTGCGCCAAGTACGGCGTCACGCGCGAGGCGGTGCTGGGACTCAAGGTGGTGCTGGCCGACGGCACGCTCATCGAGACGGGCCACCGCACCGTCAAGGGCGTCACGGGTTACGACGTCACGGCGCTCATGATCGGTTCGGAGGGCACGCTCGGCGTCATCGTCGAGGCCACGCTCAAGCTCCTGCCCGCAGTCACGGGCCCCACCCCCACGCTCGGCGCCGCGTTCGGCTCCGTGCAGGAGGCGGCCCGCGCGGTGGCTGACGTCAGCGCGGCCGGCTTGGTCCCGGCGGCCATGGAGTTGCTCGACCGCCCGAGCCTCGACGCCCTGGCCTCGCACACGGGGACTGACGCCGCCCCCGGCGCCGACGCCTACCTCCTGGTCCAGACGGACGGGGCCTCGGGCGAGGCCGAGCTCGGGGCCATCGCCGAGATCCTGCGCTCGCACGGCGCCAGCTGCTCCGTCGCCGCCGACCAGGACGAGGCACACGCGCTCTTTGCCCTGCGCCGCGAGCTCTTCCCCTCGCTCGAGGCGCTGGGCGGGACCCTGCTCGTGGAGGACGTGGCGGTGCCGCGCGACCGGCTCGCCGAGGCCTTCGCCGGCATCCGCGCCATCGAGGAACGCCACGGCCTGAGCATCCCCACGGCGGCCCACGCCGGCGACGGCAATCTGCATCCAACCTTTGTTGTCCCCGGCGCCGAGGTGCCCACCGAGGTGTGGGACGCGGCGAGTGAGCTCTTTGCCCTGGGGCTCGAGCTGGGCGGGACCCTGAGCGGCGAGCACGGCATCGGCCTGCTCAAGCGGCGCTGGCTCAAGGACGAGCTCGGCGAGGCGCAGTTCGCGCTGCAGCGCGGCATCAAGGAGCTGTTCGACCCGAGCGGCATCCTCAACCCCGGCAAGGTCTTCTAGGCCCCCCGCCGCCCGGGCAGGTTGTAGGGCGCCCCGGCCAGTTGGCGGGCGCCCCTCCCCCGGAAACCACCCCGCCCGCCCACGCCCCGCACGCCCCCCGGGAAACCACCCCGCCCGACCAGGTGGTGGGCACCCTTCCCTCCGAAATCGGAGTGCGTTCGGTACGGTTTTTGGCCCAAGAACGTACCGAACTCACTCCGATTCCGAGGGTGAAGGTAGCGCACGACGGCGCGGAGCCAGACCGAGCGGGCGACACGGGCCGGGCCAGGCCGGGGCGGGCGGCACCGCACGACGGCGCGGGGTCCGGCAGGGAGGCGGCGCCGGCTCAGCGGGCGGCGAGGACCTCGGCGTGGAGCCGCAGCAGCGGCTCGGTGCGGTCGGCCGGGCCGCGGCCGAAGCCACACTCGGTGCCCACGCCGACGGCGGTGATCCCCGCCGCGGCGAGCGGAGCCGCGGCGGCGGCCAAGCGCCGTCGTGCACCCTCCACCCCGTCCTCGTGGTGCACCACGCCAAGGAAGAGGCGCGTGCCCGAGTGAAGCGTGAGCCGCGCGAGCGGCGCGAAGTACGCCGCGTCGTCGCGCTCGATCGGGACGGGGAGGTGGATCCAGTCGATCCGCCGCCCCACCCCATCGTTCAAGGCCTGGGCAACCGTGACGAGGTGCTCGGTGGTCATCGGCTCCACGAAGTGTTTCTCCCCCACATCGCCGTAGCAGAGGTGGAAACCGAGCTGCACTCCCGCCGGGACGCTGGAGGCGAGCGGCAGCGCGAGCGCGGCGGCGGCCGCCGCGATCCTCGGCGCCTGCGCGTCGGCCGGAGCGAAGAACGCCTCCAGGGCGCCGCCGCCCATCGAGACCCCCTCGATGTAGCCGAACTCGGTGGCCAGGTCGATCTGGAGGGCGAGCTGGTCGGCCGGGATGGCGGCGCAGATCGCCTCGACCTCGCGGATCAGGGCCGCCTCGTAGGCGGGCAGAACCGCCTGGCGCAGGGCGGCGGCCACGAAGCTCGTCACGGGCGCGAGGGGCGAGGGGAGGCACACCTGGAAGCGCGTGGCGGCGGGGATGAACCCCTCGGACTTCAGTCGCGCGAAGACGGCATAGGATTCCACGGCGGCCGCGGCGTAGCCCAGCTCCGGCACCCGCAGATCCTCGGCGGCCACGCTGCCGTCGAGCACCAGCGGGCGCAGGTCGAAGCCCTCGTGCAGGATCGGATCGATCGCGAGCCGCACCAGGCCGGGCGTGGCCTCGAGCCGCGCCCCCTGGAAGAGCATCCAGTGGAAGCGCTCGCCCACCTCGCCGTCCGGAAGCCGAGGCGCCAAGGGGCCGAGCGCGCCGGCCGCCGCCCGGAAGGTGGCTTCCGCGGACGGTTGATTCACTGAGCCAACGAGATGTGCATCACACACGGCGAGATTCTGAGTCATCCACTCACAATAGAACCCAGCGGAACCACCGCGCCGAGCGTGACGCGCACGACCCACCGTGCGACACGACACCCCCGTGCGGTTCCCCGGCACGGCCCGCGAACCGATATTCTGGTCTACGCGCTGCGAGGCGATGCTCCCCCTCTCGCCCGGCGCTGGCAGCATTCGAAGGAGAACCCCGTGCCCACTCCCCACATCAGTGCCGAGCCCGGCGACTTCGCGCCGCTCGTGCTCATGCCGGGTGACCCGCGCCGCGCTCGTCGCATCGCGCAGTCGTTCTTCACCTCCCCCCGCCTCGTCACCGAGGTGCGGGGCATCGAGGGCTACACGGGCACCGTCAACGGCACCGAGGTCTCGGTGCTGGCCTCCGGCATGGGCATGCCGTCCATGAGCATCTACGCGACCGAGCTCGTGCGCTTCTACGGCGCCCGACGCATCGTGCGCGTCGGCACCGCGGGCGGCATGGCCCCCGAGGTGCAGCTCGGCGAGCTCGTGATCGCCAGCGCCGCGCACACCGATTCCTCCATGGCGGCCTTCCGCGTGCCCGGCGTGCACTTCTCCCACGCCCCGGCCTTCTCGCTGCTGGAGCGAGCCGTCGCCACCGCCCGCGAGCAAGGGCTCGCGCACCGGGTTGGTCCCGTCTTCTCCTCCGACACGTTCTACTCCGACCGCCCGGAGCAGACCCAAGCCCTCGCAGCCCACGGCACCTTGGCCGTGGAGATGGAGGCGGCGGCGCTGTACGGTATCGCCGCCCGCGAGGGCATCGAGGCCCTCGCCGTCTGCAACGTCACCGATCACCTCCTGCGGGAGGAGGCCATGAGCTCCGAGGAGCGCGAGACGCGCTTCGAGCCCATGGTCGAGGTGGCCCTCGGCGCCCTCCTGAGCTAAGCGCTCCCCCACTCCCCGCGCCGCCGCTCATCAACGGCGGCGCCGCCTCGCGCGCGCCCACCGCGCGCATCGTCGTTTGCCCTCGCCTGCCTTCAAAGGAAGTGCCCTCCCCTCATGACGCCCCCTCCCTCCGCCTCGACGCTGAACTCGACGCTCCCCGACGGCACCGCCGGCGAGGTCAAGGTGCTCCGCGCCGCCACCGCCCCGCGCACGCGCACCTTCGCCTCGCCCTTCCGCAAGGGCCGCGTCTCGGCGACGCAGGAGGCCGAGGTACAGCGCGAGGTCGATCCGCTGGACGAGCTCGAGGCCCTGATGGCCGAGGAAACCGGCGGCTTCGGAGACGAGGACGAGCCCACCGAGGCACCCAAAGCCAAGAAGACTCCGGCCAAGCGCGCGCCGGCGAAAAAGGCCGCTCCCAAAAAGACCGCCACGCCGGCCACCTCCCCCGTGGTCTCGCGCTTCGTGGAGCCCACGCTGACCGAGCCCGCCGCGCCCGTGGCGGCCGTCGCCCCGCTTGCCGCCGCCCCGGCCCCGGTCGAGGCCGCGCCCGTGCAGCTCGCACCGATCAAGGCCGCTCCGGTCAAGGCCGAGGAGGCGCCGGCGCCGCGCGAGGTTCGGGCCCCCGCCGCCCCGGCCGTGAGCGCCGCCTCCGCGCCGTCGGGCGTCGAGGCAGCACCCTCCCGGCCGGCGCCCGCTCAGGCGGCCCCGGCCGCCGTCACCACCCCGGCCGCCCCGGCGGCCCTGGCCACCCCGCGTGTGGCGCCGGTCGCCAACGCCGTCGAGGCCGTGGACGCCGACGCCGTCGAGGGCCTCGCCCTCAGCGCGGCCGCAGCCGGTACCGCCGTGATCTCCGAGGCCGAGGCCGAGCTGCACGCCAAGGGCGCCACCGCCGCGGCGTGGCTGGCCGGCCGCGTGGGCCCCGCCGCCGAGGCCGCCCTGGCCGAGGCACGCCGCGACCTGATGCGCCTCTCGCGCTCGGTGCGGGTGGGTGAGGGAACCATGGCCAACGTGCGCATGCACCAGCTGGCCTCGGCCGTGCTCCTGCGGCACGGCTTCAGCCTCGACAAGCGCCAGCCCGGCGTGAAGACGGCCTTCTCGGCCTCCGTCGGCTCCGGCGCCGGCGCCGTGGCGCTCTTCGTCGTGGAGGCCGACGTCCCCGGCAGCGCCGCCGACCACGCCGACATCGCCGCGCTCGTGGGCGGCGCCATCGCAATGGCCGCCGTGGCCCCCGGCCTCGGCCTGACGGTGCGCTTCATCGGTGTGCCGCGCGGGAGCGACGCGCTCGCTTCGCTGCACGCCGACGGCTTCCTCGACGGCACCACGCTCGTGCTCGCCGCGGCGCGTTCGGGGGCGGACGAGGTGCGCCTCGGCGGCCTGGGCGGTTCGGCGTGGGAGGCGCGTTTTGCCGCCCCCAGCAAGGCGGAGGCCTTGGCCCTGCCGGTGGACCCGAGCGACGCCGTCGCCCTGGCCCGCACCGCCCTCGGGCTCCTGGCCCGTTCCCTGCCGGAGGACGCCTCGGTCGGCGCGAGCCTGGAGGAGAAAACCCTCTCCGTCACGCTGCGCACCTCCTCGGCCTCCACGGCGGAACCGGCTGCGGAGCGCGTCGAGGCCGCGCTGCGCGGCGCCGCCCAGGCGAGCGGCGCGGTGGTGCGCCTGAAGCGCCTCGCGGGCGGCGACGCCTCGGTGCAGCAGGACGCCGTCCTGGCCGGCGCCCACCGCGCCGGCGTGGAGCGCCGCGGGCGCGACCTGTCCTTCAGCTGCGAGTCGCCGGACGCCACGCTGGCCGGGCTCTCGCGCGACTTCCCGTTCCTGCAGGTGGGCATCGGACCGGGCGACGGCCTGCCCGGCGGTTCCGACGCAGGAATGCTCGACGCCGCGTTCGGGCTCGCGCTGGCCGGCGCGGCCGGGTGCCTGGCCGGCACGGCCCGCTAGCATCCCACCGCCTCGGGGCTCCGCGGCCCCGCCCGCGGCTCCACGGCCCCGCGCCTCGTCACGAGGCGCGGGGCCGTGCCGTACCTGGCCGGCCGCACTGGGCCGGGCCGCGCCGCATCAGAACGGCGACCGCCTCGGGCGAGCGGCCGCATCAGAACGGCGACCGCATCGGGAGAACGGACGCGTCAGGAGAGCGACCGCGTCGGGAGAGCCGCCTCGCCAGGAGCGTGGCCTCACATGGCCAGGGCCAGCACACAGCCCAGGACCAGTCCCGGGCCCAAGGGCACGTGGGCCGCCCGCCGCCCGGCGGCCAGAAGCACGGCGGCCCACACCCCGCCCATGAGGCAGGCGAGCACCGCCGCGAAGACCGGGTGCCCCCACGAGAGGAACCCGCACGCGAACCCCAGCACGGGGACGAGCTTGACGTCCCCGAAGCCAAGCGAGCGCGGCGAGAGCCAGTGCACGCAGAAGAAGAGCGCCCCCGCCGCCGCGCCGCACGCCAGGGCCCGCACGAGGCGCTCGGGTTCCCCCGACCAGAGGGCCGCGACGGCCAGGGTTGGCACCACGCCGAGGCCCAGCCGGACCACGAGTCGGTCGGGCAGGAGCCGCGTCCTCGCATCGGTCCAAGCCAAGGCGCCGCCCACCGCCACCAGGGCGCAGCACGCGAACAGCAGCAGGAGCGGCGGGCCCCACTGCCCCTCCCCCGCGTAGCCCTGCGCCAGCCGGATCATGTAGGCAAGCTACCGGTGCACACCCATCCGGGTCGAGCGCCGCCGCGCGGCGCCGTGGACAGGGCCGGGCGGTGAGGGGACCGTGGCCTCAGGCCCGGACCCCGCGCCCGTGCACGGCCAGCACCGACTCCACCACGGCCCCGGCCGCTGCCTCCAGCTCGGTCGCCGGCGTGCGCGGGCCAAAGGAGAGGCGCAGCGCCCCCACCGCCACCTCGGCGGGGTAGCCCATGGCGGTGAGCACCTCGGAGGGATCCGAGGACCCGGCCGCGCAGGCCGAACCGGAGGAGGCGAGCACGCCGCGGCGCCCCAGCTCCAGGAGCACCGACTCGGCGTGCACGCCGGGGAAGACGAAGGACACCACGCCAGGCACCCGCTCTGCGGCGTCACCCGTCAGCTCGGCGGGCACGCCGGCCGCTGCGAGCCCGCCCAACACGGCGGCCGCGAGCGCCTGACCCGGCCCCGCGCGGCAGGGGGCCTCCCCCGCGAGGTACGCCGCGACGTCGTGCTGGGCCAAGCGCACGGCGAGCCCCGTCGCCACGGCCCCCGGCACGTTGACGGTGCCCGAGCGCATCCCGTCCTCCTGGCCGCCTCCGTCGAGGAACGGAGCCAGCGCAACCCCGCGCCCCAGCACCAGGGCGCCCGCACCCTTGAGCCCACCCAGCTTGTGGCCGGAGACCGAGAGCGTGTGCGCCGCGGCCGCGAGCGGGGCCAGCGGCAGCCACGAGCCGGCCTGCACGGCATCGACGTGCAGGCGCGCGCCGGCCTCCCTGACCAGGGCCGCCACCGCCTCGACGGGCTGCACCGTCCCCACCTCGTTGTTGACGGCCATGAGCGCCACGAGCGTCGTGTCGGGGCGCAGCAGCGCCGCCACGTCGGCCGGATCCACCACGCCCGAGCGCCCCACGGGCACGGTCTGGACCTCGAAGCCGTGCCAGGCCGCCAGCTGCTCGGCGGCCCGCACCACGGAGGGGTGCTCAAGGGCGGAGACCAGCACGTGCCTGCCGCGCGGCCTGGCCAGCGCCGTGCCGTGCAGCGCGAGCGCGTTCGATTCGGTGCCGCCGGAGGTGAACACCACGCGCCCCGGACGCACGCCGCAGGCCTCGGCGAGTAGCCCCCTGCCCCACTCGAGCGCTCGCTGGGCCGCCTCCCCCGCCTCGTGGTGGCTCGCCGGATTGCCGAAGGTCTGCGTGAAGAGCGGCATGACCGCCTCCAGCACCTCCCGACGCACCGGGGAGGTGGCGGCGGCGTCGAGGTGGATCACAGCGCGGCGCTCACATCGATGTCCAGGCCCAGGTCGAGCGCGCGCACCGAGTGGGTGATGGCGCCGGAGGAGATGACGTCCACGCCGGTGGCCGCGATGGCCCCGATGGTGGCCTCGGAGACGGTGCCGGAAGCCTCCACCACGGCGCGCCCCGCGATGTGGGCCACGGCGCGGGCGGTGTCCTCGAGGGAGAAGTTATCCAGCATGATCGTGTCGACGCCGGCGGCCAGCACGGGGTCGATCTGCTCGAAGCGATCCACCTCGACCTCCACGTGCACCGTGTGGCCCCAGCGGGCCTTGGCGGCGAGCAGCGCCGCGGTCAGCTGCTGCCCCTCTCCCAGCAGCGCGAGGTGGTTGTCCTTGGCCATGACGGCCTCGGAGAGCGAGTCGCGGTGGTTGGATCCCCCGCCGCAGCGCACGGCGTAGCGCTCAAGGACGCGCAGCCCCGGCGTGGTCTTGCGCGTGTCGGCGACGCGCGCGTGGCCGCCCGCATCGCGCACGAGGCGCACCAGCCGGGACGTCGCCGTGGCGATCCCGGAGAGCCGCTGCAGCAGGTTGAGCCCCACGCGTTCGCCCAGCAGCAGGCCGCGCGCCGGGCCGCTCACGCTCAGCAGCGTGGCTCCGGCCTCGAAGGGCTCGCCGTCGGCCACGTGGGCCGTGACGACGAGCCCCGGATCGGCCTGGCGCATGGCCTCGGCAAACACCTCGCCGCCCGCGAGCACGCCAGGCACGCGGGCCACCACGGCGGCCGTGGCCGTGGCGGTGGCGGGGATGAGGCCCTGGGCCGTCACGTCTCCGTGGGGCGCGTCCTCGGCGAGCGCGAGCGCAACGATCGCCTCGATGGCCGCCCGCGGGGCGGGCGGCACGGGGAAGCCGGTGCCCGACGCCGCGCGGCCCGGTTCGGCGATCGGCGCGGCAGCGTGGGGAGCGGCAACGGTGGGCTGGCTCATGCAAGCACCTTTCGGGCGTCGACCTGGCCCCACGCCGCCCCGTCGGGGGTCGTGGCGCAGCGCTCGGCCGGGTGGGGATTGACGAGGGTGACGGTGGCGCCGGGCGTGGCCGGCCCCACGGAGTCCCTGCGGTGATGCGCGCCGAGCGAGGCGGAGCGCAGGGAGGCGGCGTGGGCGATGAGCCTGGCCGCGAGCGACTCGGAGGAATCGACGGCGTCGGCCTCCGGCTCGGGCGAGGCCTCTGCCGGGGCGAGGCCGGCCAGGGCGGCGGCCAGACCGACCGCGTCGCGCTCGACGCCGAGGTGGCGATCGGCGAGGGTGCGCACGCGCTCCAGCGGCGCCCCGCGGTGCTCCGCCAGTTCCAGCTCCACGGGCTCACCGAGCAGCAGCGACGCCGGCTCGGCGTGCGCGCCGGCGCCCATCGTGGCGACCGCGGCCAGCCCCGTGTGCACGGCCTCGAGCAACGAGTTGGAGGCGAGGCGGTTGGCGCCGTGCAGCCCGGTGCGGGAGGCCTCCCCCACGACCAGCAGACCGGGGACGGTGCTGCGCGCGTGCGCGTCCACCGCCACCCCGCCCATCCAGTAGTGCTGGGCGGGGCGCACCGCCACGGGCGCGCGTTCAAGGTCGAGCCCGGCCCGGGCCAGCGCGGCGGTGATGGTGGGGAACCGCGCGGCGAGGAAGCCGCGCCCGTCGCGTTCGACGATCGGGGCGGCGTCGAGCCAGGCCCCGCCCTCCGCCCTCGCCACGCCGCGCGCCACCACGTCGCGGGGCGCGAGCTCGGCGCGCTCGTCGATCTCGAGCATGAAGCGCCGTCCCCGGCCATCCCGCAGGACGGCGCCCTCGCCGCGCAGGGCCTCGGAGATCATGAACCCGGCCTCGGCGCTGTACGTGGGGTGGAACTGCACCATCTCGGCGTCCGCCAGCACCGCGCCGGCCCGCCAGGCCAGGGCCGCGGCGTCCCCGCGGTTGGCGAAGCGGGAGGTCCGCGTGGCGTAGACGCCGCTGATGCCGCCGCTCGCGAGGATCACCGCATCGGCGCGCAGCGTCTCGCCCGCCGGCAGTCCGACGCCCACGACGGCCCCGGCCTCGAGCAGCAGCGACAGGCCGGGCAGCGCCCCGCTCACGTGCAGGCGGCCTTGGGCGGCGAGCGTGTGGGCCCGCCCCCGCAGGGCGGCCACGATCCCGGCGCCGGTCGCGTCTCCGCCCACGTGGAGGATGCGCGACGCCGCGTGGGCCGCCTCGCGCGTAAGGCTCACGTTCCCGTTGGGGTCGGTGTCCCACACCGTGCCCCAGCGGGAGAGCGTGCCGACGTGTTCCTCCGCCGCCGCGCACACGGCGGCGGCCACGGCCGGATCGCCGTGGCGCGCCCCCGCCTCGAGGGTGTCGGCCACGTGCGAGGCAACCGAGTCCCCGGCGGCGAGCCCGGCGGCCGTCACGGCGCTGAACCCACCCTGGGCCTGGACGCTCGCCGAGGAACGCAACGCACCGTCGTCGAGCAGGTGCACCGTGTGCCCCGCCTCCACGCCAGCCAAGGCGGCCGTGAGGCCGGCCAGCCCGCCGCCGATCACCGCGATGGTGCTCATCGCGGAAGCGCCGCCAGCATGCGTTCGAGGGCCACCTTGGCGTCCGCCGAAGTTTCCTGGTCGACGCTGATCCGGTTGACGACGCGCCCGGCCACGAGCTCCTCGAGCACCCAGGCGAGGTAGCCGGGGTGGATGCGGTACATCGTGGAGCAGGGGCAGACCACGGGGTCGAGGCAGAAGATCGTCTTGTCGGGGTGCTGCGCCGCGAGGCGGTTGACGAGATTGATCTCGGTGCCGATGGCGATCGTGGCGCCGGGCTCCGCGGCCTCCACCACGCGGCGGATCACATCGGTGGAGCCGGAGACATCGGCGGCCTGGACCACGGGCAGCGGGCACTCGGGGTGCACCACCACCTGCACGCCGGGGTACTGCGCGCGGGCCTGCTCGATCTGCGCCACGGAGAAGCGCTTGTGCACGGAGCAGAAGCCGTTCCAGAGGATGACCTTGGCCTCCTGCAGCTCGGCCTCCGTGTTGCCACCGAGCGGCTTGCGCGGTCGCCAGAGCGGCATGAGGTCCTGCGAGATGCCCATGGCCACGGCGGTGTTGCGGCCCAGGTGCTGGTCGGGGAAGAAGAGCACGCGCTGGCCGGCCTCGAAGGCCCGCTCCAGCACCGTCGCGGCGTTGGAGGACGTGCACACGATGCCGCCGTGGCGGCCCACGAAGGCCTTGAGCGCCGCGGAGCAGTTCATGTAGGTCACCGGGATGACCGGGGCCTTGCCCTCGGCGTTCGGCTCCGTGCCGTAGAGGTCGGTCAGCGCCTCCCAGCAGGCGTCGACGTCGTCCTCGTTGGCCATGTCGGCCATGGAGCAGCCCGCGGCCAGGTTGGGGAGGATCACCGCCTGCTCTGGGCGCGAGAGGATGTCGGCCGTCTCCGCCATGAAGTGCACGCCGCAGAAGACGATGGCCTCGGCGTGCGGGTGTTCCAGGGCCGCATTGGCCAGCTGGAACGAGTCGCCGACGTAGTCGGCGTGCTCAACGATCTCGTCGCGCTGGTAGAAGTGGCCGAGCACCACCACGCGGTCCCCGAGCGTGGCCTTGGCCGCGCGGATGCGGTCATGGAGCTCGGCGTCCGGCGCCAGCTTGTACTCCTGGGGCAGCTCGCCCTGGCGGGGCGAGGCGGCCGGGATGTGGTCGGCGGCGCTGGCGCCCGGGCCGTAGCCGGGCGCCAGGTCGATGTCCCACGGGGCGGTGGTGAGGCCCGTGTCGCAGGAGTCCGTGCCGGGGCGGGAAAGCTGCAGCTGCACGCTGGTCATGAGGGGTCCCCTTCCGGGTCCGGGAGGCCTGAGCGCTCCCGCTGGGTCAGTGCTTGGGTGAGGGCTGTGTAGAGGCGGGGCGGGCGGTTGCGCACGCCGGTGAGCACCTCTCCCGTGTCCTCGATGCCGCCGCGGGCCAGGACGGTGCGGCGGAAGTTGGCCGGGTCCAGGCGCGTGCCGAGCACCGCCTCGTGGGCGCCGCGCAGCTGGGCCAGGGTGAAGCGCTCCCCCAGCAAGCGGTGGGCCACGTCCGCGTATTCGACCTTGGCGCGCAGGCGGGCCAAGGCATACTCGACGATGCGGCGGTGATCGAACGCGAGCTCCTCCGCCACGGCGTGATCGACGCGGCGCCAGGCCACGTCCGGATCGTCCACGAGGCTCGCGTCGGATTCCTCGAAGCGAACCAAGGCCCAGTAGACCACCGAGACGGTGCGGGCGCCCTCGCCTCGCATGACGCCACCGAAAGTGTAGAGCTGCTCCAGGAGCGTGGGGGCCAGGCCAGTGGTCTCCTTGAGCGTTGCGGCCGCCGAGTCGCGCAGCGACGTGTCCCCGCGCAGCGGCCCCCCGGGCAGGGCCCAGAGCCCGCGGTACGGCTCGCGGCCGCGGCGCACGAGGGGCAGCCACAGGCTCGGTGCGTCTTCCCCTTCGGCCGGCGCGCGCAGGGCGAACACCACGGTGGACACGGCGAGGGGCGGGGTGGCATCCGCCCGCTCGCTCACATTGGCCCAGTACATGGAGCCTCCTCGCTGCCCAGCCTCGTCTTAAAGTCAGTTTGACTCTAAGTGATGATACGCCCGCGCGCCAGCGTGATCCAAACAACAAACGGCGCGTGACCGGCTCACAGGAGCCGGCCACGCGCCGTCGGGCCTTGACCCCTAGTCCAGCGCGCCGTCCAGGAGCTCCGACACGAGGGCCGCCACCTCGGACCGCTCCGAGCGGGTCAGCGTGACGTGCCCAAAGAGCTCGTGCCCCTTGAGCGTCTCCACGATCGCCGCGATGCCGTCGCCCCGACCCACGTGCAGATTGTCGCGCTGGGCCACGTCGTGGGTGAGCACCACGCGGGCATTCTGCCCCACGCGCGTCATCACCGTGAGCAACACATTGCGCTCCAGCGATTGCGCCTCGTCCACGATGACGAAGGCGTCGTGGAGGGAGCGGCCGCGGATGTGGGTCAGCGGAAGCACCTCGAGCAGGCCCCGATCCTCGACCTCATCGAGCACCGCTGGCGAGACGAGCGCCTCGAGCGTGTCACGGACCGCCTGACCCCACGGGCCCATCTTCTCCGCCTCGGAGCCCGGCAGGTAACCGAGGTCCTGGCCTCCCACGGCGTAGAGCGGGCGGAAGACGATGATCTTCTTGTGCTCGCCGCGCTCCAGCACCGCCTCGAGCCCGGCGCACAGGGCCAGCGCCGACTTGCCGGTGCCTGCGCGGCCACCCAGGGACACGATGCCCACGCTCTTGTCGCTGAGCAGGTCGATGGCCAGGCGCTGCTCGGCGGAGCGCCCCCTGACGCCGAACACCTCCCTGTCCCCCTTGACGAGGCGCAGTCCGCCGTCGGAGTGCACGCGGGCCAGGGCGTGCGAGGCGGGCCCGTCCACGATGACGCCGGTGTTGACCGGCAGCTCGTCCACCTCCGGCGTGAAGACGGCGTCGCCCGCGTAAAGGGACTCGATGCCGGCCGCGCCGAGCGCCACGCGGGCGATGCCCGTCCACCCGGTGTCCCTCACCTGCTCGTGCAGATACTCCTCGGCGCCCAGGCCCATGGCCGAGGCCTTGAGCCGCAGCGGGAGGTCCTTCGACACGAGCACCACGTCCTCGCCCTCGGCCGCCAGGTTGGCGGCCACGGCCAGGATGCGCTGGTCGGCCTCCCCTCCGTGGCGGAAACCGACGGGCAGCCCGGACATGTCCACGTGATTGAGCTCCACTCTCAACACACCGCCGGCATCCCCCACGGGGATCGGCAGGTGGAGGCCGCCGTGCGCCGCGCGCAGATCGTCGAGCAGGCGCAACGCGCGGCGGGCAAAGGGCCCCAGCTCCGGGTCGTGGCGTTTGGCCTCGAGCTCCGAGATCACCACAGCGGGAAGCACCACGGTGTGTTCGGCAAAGCGCTCGAGCGCGCGCGGATCGGCGATCAGCACGCTGGTGTCCACCACAAAGGTGCGCAGCCCCGTGCCAGCGGGTGCGGGAGTGGCGGTGTGGCTCGTCGTCGTCATGGCATCCCCTCGATACCGGGGGCCGGATGCCCCCGACACCGCCCACCCTAGGAGCGTTCACCCCTCGCTTGCGCGCGCGCCACGCGAGCACCAGATGAAGGGCCGATGAAGGCTGGGTATCGCCGCGATTCCGGGGCACCGCGCGCCGACGCTCAGGAGCCGAAGCGGCGCGAGCGCAGCTCGTAGTCGCGCAGGGCGCGCAGGAAGTCGACGCGCCTGAAGTCCGGCCACAGCGCCTCGCAGAAGTAGAACTCCGAGTAGGCGGACTGCCACGTCAGGAAGCCGGAGAGGCGCTGCTCGCCCGAGGTGCGAATCAGCAGATCCGGGTCGGGCTGACCCGAGGTATAGAGGTGGCGGGAGATGTCGTCGTCGGACAAGGAAGCCGCGATCTCCGCGGGGGTGCGCCCGGCGGCCCCCTCCTCCAGCAACAGCTTGCGCACGGCGTCCACGATCTCGCGGCGCCCGCCATAGCCCACTGCCACGTTGACGTGCAGCCCCTCGCGACTCGCCGTCTTCTCCTTGAGCTCGGCGATCGTGGCGGCCAGGTCCGGCGGCAGGAGTTCCACGGCGCCCACCGGCTGCACGCGGGGCCCGCCCTCTTCGCCGAGGCGCGAGAGCGTGTTCTGGATGATGTCCAGGAGCGGCTTGAGCTCGGCCTCCGGCCGCGTGAGGTTGTCGGTGGAGAGCATGTAGAGCGTGACGGTCTGAATGCCGATCTCGCGGCACCAGCCGAGGAACTCGTGGATCTTGTCCGCCCCGGCCTGGTGGCCGTGGGCCGTCGTGGCGCCGGCGAGCTTGGCCCAGCGCCGGTTGCCGTCCACGAGCACGCCGATGTGCGCGGGCAGCTTCATGACGTTCAACTCGCGCGCGAGGCGACGCTCGTAGAGTCCGTACAGAAAGCCGGGCCACCGCATCAAGGTCCTCCTGGGCCACAAGCCATCCGTGGGCGCCGCACCCCAGGGCACGGCCATACTTGACTCACGGTACACCGCAGAGGGGCGCGGGCTCCGCCGCCGCGGCCTTCCGGGGGCGAGCTGGCCCCGGACTCCCAGGCTTCACACAGTGCCCACCAGGGCTATGTTACCGACAAGTAGACTATCCTTGGCCCATGGTTGGTACCCCAGCACCCACGGCAGATCCCTCCTCCTCCCCCATGCCAGACCCCACCGGCCCCGCGCAGCGCAAGGGCAGCGTCCCCCTCGGCTACGACCCGCAGGCCGATCGCCCGCACCTGCGCGGCTGGATCCACGCCCTCACCGCCCCCTTGGCCCTGGCCGCGGGGATCGTCCTCATCTGCCTGGCCCCCGGCGCGGCCGGCAAGGTCACCACGGCCGTGTACTCGTTCACGGCGCTGCTGCTCTTCACGATCTCCGCCGTCTACCACCGCGGCCGCTGGTCCCCCGAGGTCAAGATGGTGCTCAAGCGCCTCGACCACACCAACATCATGCTCATCATCGCCGGCACCTACACGCCGCTCGCGTGGTTCCTGCTCCCGCGCCAGCACGCCGTCTGGCTGCTCGTCGGCGTGTGGACGGGCGCGCTCCTCGGCGTACTCTTCCGCGTGCTCTGGACCAATGCCCCGCGCTGGCTCTACACCCCGGTCTACATGGTGCTTGGCCTGGCAGCGCTGCTCTTCCTCGGCGACTTCTTTGCCGCCAGCATCCCCGCCGCCATCCTTATCTGCGTGGGCGGCGCGCTCTACATCGCCGGCGCGGTGTTCTACGCGCTCAAGCGCCCCAACCTCTCCGTGCGCTGGTTCGGCTTCCACGAGCTCTTCCACGCCTTCACGGTGGGCGGCTTCACGTGCCACCTCATCGCCGTGTTCATGGCGGTCCTCGGCGCCCGCTGACCGGCGGCTGCCCCGGCCGGCACCCTGAAGCACTATCCGAGCCTCGCTGAACAAAACACGCACTCAAGTGCACGGATTGTTCAGCGGGGTTCGTTTTTCCCGGACACGGCACGACGGCGGGGACACACCTTGTGGTGCGTCCCCGCCGTCGTGCTGTGGCTAGCTTGGGCTGCCGCGCTACTGGCCGCGGGACGCATGGCCCCCGGCCGCCCCGCCCGCCTCGCCGGTGCCGGGCTTGCGCGCCGCGACGTCGTCGGCCAGCGCCTCTCGCTCGGCTGCCTCCTCCTGGCCCAGGTCGGCCAGCTGATCCTGCTTGAGCTGCGCCTCCGACTCGTAGCGGATGCGGCGGATGCGGCGCGTCATGTCCACGATCAGGAAGATCACCACGATGACCATCGCGGCGGTGGCCACGAAGCCGGCAAAGCCCGGGCCAATGTCGCGGAAGCGGTCCTCTTCTGTGGTGGGGACCGCTGGATCGGTGGCGGCGTTCAGGTAGAGCGCGAGCAGGGTCTGCACGGTGAATGGGGCCTCTCGTGGATCGGTGCCGACACGAGCATCGACACGCCTGGCTATTCTACCGCCGGTAGAGGTCAGGACCCAGCCGCGCCGGCATCGCCCCGCCCGGCCCCGGGCGGCAGCGACCGGGCGGCGCCGTCAGGGCCGCCGCCCGCCGCGCTCAAGCCGGAGCGCCGCCCGGGGCCGTGTGCCCCGCGTCGTCGAGCGCCACGTCGGCCCCGCCCGGGCGGGTGGCCGCCGGAGGGGTAGCGGAGCGGCCGATCGCCTCCCCGACGCCCAGGTACAGGCCGGCCAAGAGGTCGCTCTCCGGAAGCTCGGTGGCAACGCGCGTGGAGATCAGCGTGTAGTCCTCCCACGGGTAGACCTTCGCGGCGATCGCCGTGGGCACGGCAAAGAAGAAGCCCTGGGGATCAACCTGCGTGCGGTGGGCCAGGAGGGCGGCGTCGCGGCGGTCCATGAAATCGGCCACCTCGATGCGGGTGGTCGTCACGTGGCGGGCGGCGCGGCCCGTTCCGCTCTCCAGCTCCTCCCGCACGGCCTGGATCCGCTCGCCCAGGGGGCTGGGCAGGCCAGCCGCGATCAGCCCCTCGTGCCACGCGATGAACTTCTCCGGGGCGAAGCCGCGGTCGTAGTAGAGCTTGGAGACGTTCCACGGAGCGCCCAGGCCCTCGTACTCCTCGGCGAGGCCGGCGGCACAGAACGCCTCCACCGAGATCTCGTGGGTGCGGATGTGATCCGGGTGCGGATAGCCGCCGTTCTCGTCGTACGTAACGATGACGTGCGGCTTGAAGGAGCGCACCAGTCGCACCAGCGGCGCCGCCGTGGTCTGCAGCGACAACGAGGCGAAGCAACCGAACGGCAGCGGAGGCAGCGGGTCGCCCTCCGGCAGCCCGGAGTCGACAAAGCCGAGCCAGCGGTGCTGCACGCCGAGGGCCTCGACCGAACGCGCCATCTCCACGCGGCGCAGGCCGCCCAGGTCGCGGTGGGCGCGCGCCATCTCGGTGGCCTCCGCGACGAGGATGTCGCCGCGTTCCCCGCCCGTGCAGGTGGCCACCATGACTTCGGCACCGGCCGCGACGTAGGCGGCCATCATGGCCGCTCCCTTGCTCGCCTCATCGTCCGGATGGGCGTGCACGGCCAGCACGCGCAGACCGCTCGCGTCCGGGAGGGCCGTCGGGTTCTGAGTATCCACGCTCAAAGCGCACCTTTCTGAACAGGGACGGGGCTTCCCCGCGCGGGCGTACGCCCCCGCGCGCGGTAGACTCTTCTACATCATGTCGAACCCCGAAACGGCAGCGGCGGGGATCCCCGCCGGCCAGAACGCCAGCCTAGCCAATCGCTACGGGCGCCCCAAGCATCGCCTCTCGAAGCGCGCCACGGCGATTCTTGTTGCCGTGGGCGTGGTGGCCCTGATTCTGGGGGCCCTGTTCCTCTCGGTGCGCAGCCAGAAGAGCTTCTCGACGACCGACGTGGCCTTCGACATCATCTCCGATCGGCAGACCGACGTGACGGTCGCCGTCACGCTGCCGCAGGGCGAGAGTGTCACGTGCGCGGTGCAGGCCCTCTCGGAGGACAAGGCGATCGTCGGCTACAAGGACGTCGTCTTCGACGCGGCGGACGGCCAGGACGCCGGCGGGAACCTGCGCACCGTGCAGGTCACGGTCCCCCTGCGCACCGTCTTCGCCGCCGTGACCGGCGGCATGCACGGCTGCCGCGAGAACTGATCCTTCCCCCGCCGGCGCCGCGCCCGGCGCCGACACGCCCCGACCCCCTCGCCTTCAGCGGGCGGCGGCCCGGCCGCGGGGTAGACTCTCCATTCAAACGCGTTAGCCACCCCGTCACAGCTTCTGACTGGCCACTCGCTCAGGAGCCCCCGCGACGGGGTTTCTTGTTGCCGGAGGCCGCGGGCCGCGGCGGAAGGGCCAACGCGAATGCGTCTTTTGCCCCTCTCGGGGCAAAACCGAACAAGGAGGAATCCGTGGCGACCGAATCCGAGGTCTGGCTCACGCAGGAAGCGTACGACCGACTGAAGGCCGAGCTGGAGAACCGCACCGGGCCGCTTCGCGCCGAGATCGTCGATCGCATCGAGCAGGCGCGCTCCGAGGGTGACCTCAAGGAGAACGGCGGCTACCACGCGGCGCGCGAGGAGCAGGGCAAGAACGAGGGGCGCATCGTCTACCTCAAGCAGATGCTCGAGCGCGCCAAGGTCGGCGACGCCCCGGCGGACGACGGCATCGTCGAGCCCGGCATGGTCGTCGAGGCCACCATCAACGGCGCCGCCAACACCTTCCTCTTCGGCTCCCGCGAGCTGGCCGGGGACTCCGATCTCGACGTCTTCTCCGAGAAGTCCGCGCTCGGCGCCGCGATCCACGGCAAGACGGTCGGCGAGAAGCTCAGCTACACCGCGCCGAACGGCAACGAGATCCCCGTCGAGATCATCTCGGCGCACCCCTTCAAGGGCTGATTCCCCCCGCCTTCCGGCGCCGGGAACGGGGCGCCGGACGGCACCCCTTCACTGAACGACGACGCGGCCGGCCTTTCTCCACGAAAGGCCGGCCGCGTCGTCGTTCCCTCAAGGATGCCCGGGGCTAGTTGATGATGATCGGCTCGTAGCCGACCTCGCGCAGCGCCTCGAGCACGAGCTCGGAGTGGGCGGCGCCCTTGGTCTCCATGTCGATCGTGATGGCGACCTCGCCCATGGAGAGCTCGCCGCCGATGCGCGTGTGATCGACGCGGGTCACGTTGGCGTCGTTCTCGGCGATGACGCGCGAGATCGTGGCCAGCTCGCCCGGGCGGTCCTGGAGCATCATGCGCACCGTGATGTAGCGCCCCGCCGCCGCCAGGCCGCGCTGGATCACCTTGAGCATGAGCAGCGGGTCGATGTTGCCGCCGGAGAGGACCACCACGGTCTTGCTCGGCTCGAAGCCGGCCGCGGCCAGCGTCCCCTCCAGCAGGGCGGCCACGCCCACGGCGCCGGCCGGCTCCACGACGAGCTTGGAGCGCTCGAGCAGGAACACGAGCGCGCGGGCCAGGGCATCCTCCGAGACCGTGACGACGTCGTCGACCAGCTCGCGGATGATCTGGAACGGTAGCTGGCCGGGGCGACCCACCGCGATGCCGTCGGCGATCGTGCGCACGCGCTTGAGCGGCACGAGGGCGTCGGCGGCGAGGGAGGGCGGGTAGGCGGCGGCGTTCTCCGCCTGCACACCGACCACGTTGATGCTGCGGCCGAGCTCCGCCGCCCTGCCCTTGAGCGCCACGGCCGTGCCGGCCAGCAGCCCGCCGCCGCCCACGCCCATGATGACGGTCTCGACGTCTGGGTACTGCTCGAGGATCTCGAGGCCGATGGTCCCCTGGCCGGCGATGATGTCGCCGTGGTCGAAGGGGTGCACAAAGACCGCGCCGGAGCTCTTGGCGTACTCCTCCGCGGCGGCGAGGGCCTGGTCGACGTTGTCGCCGTGCAGGATGACCTCGGCGCCGTGATCGCGCGTGGCGGCCAGCTTGGGCAGGGCCACGCCGAGCGGCATGTAGATGCGGGCCTTGATGCCGAGGCGCTTGGCCGCCTGGGCCACGCCCTGGGCATGGTTGCCTGCCGAGGCCGCCACGACGCCGCGGGCGCGCTCCTCGGGCGAGAGCTTGGCCATGCGGACGTAGGCCCCGCGGACCTTGAAGGACCCGGCGCGCTGCAGATTCTCTGCCTTGAGCCAGACGGGGGCGCCGACGAGCTGTTCGAGGGCGCGGGAATGGTGCAGGCCCGTGCGCTCCACGACACCGTCGAGGAGTTCGGCTGCGTGCCGGACGTCCTCCAGGGTGACGGGCAGGTGCGCCGTCGGGTCGTCGACCGCCACGGCGGTGGACGTAGTGCTCACGTGTTACTCCTTGGAATCCCGCGCCGTGACGGCGGGGTCTGCGGTGAGGGGTGCCCCGGAGGGCTCCGCTTCTTCGGTGTCCGGGAGCGGGGGCGCCGTGGGGTGGTCGGCGAGCGCGGCTACCGGGTCGTCTTCCCAGGCTCGGGTGGCCAGGTACTTCACGACGGTGTTGACGACGGCCATCACGGGCACGGCAAAGAGCGCGCCGGCGACGCCGAAGAGCATGGTTCCCCCGGCCACCGCCAGGACCACGGCGAGCGGGTGAAGGCTCACGGCGCGGCCCATGATGAGCGGCTGAAGGATGTGGGACTCGACCTGCTGCACGAGCAGCACCACGCCGAGCATGATGAGGGCGATCAGCCAGCCGTGGGCCACGAGGGCCAGCAGCACGGCGATGGCGCCGGTGATGAGGGCGCCGAGGATCGGGATGAACGAGCCGAGGAAGACCAACACGCCCAGCTGCAGGGCGAGCGGGACCTGGAGGATGGCGGCGCCGGCGCCGATGCCGACGGCATCGATGAACGCCACGACCAGCTGCACCCTGACGTAGGATACGAGGCTGCCCCAGCCGCGGCGGCCGGCGCCGTTCACGGCGGGGCGCGCCCTGCGCGGGAACAGCCGCACGACCCAGCGCCAGATGCGCTCGCCCTCGAGCAGGAAGAAGATGAGGGAGAAGAGCGTCAGCAAGAGACCTGCCCCGATGTGGGTCAGCGCGCTCACGCCGCTCGCGGCGTTCTTGACGATCTCGCTCTGGTTGGAGGACAGGGCCTTCATGCCCGTGTCCAACCATTGGTTCAGTTGATCGTTGCTCACGTGCAACGGTCCGTCCGAGAGCCATTCCCGGACCTGGTTCATGCCCTCCACGGCTTGATTCCACAGGCCCTTGAGGCCGGTGGACATCGTGGCGACGACGAGCGCGAGGGCACCGCCGATCACCACGAGGAAGGCGATGAACGTGGCCGCGACAGAGAGACCATTGCCCAGGCCCCCGCGGCGGAAGAGCTGCTTGACGGGCAGCAGGAGGCCGGCCAGGAGGGCGGCGATCATGAGCGGAATGACCAGGGTGGAGACCTGGCTGAAGCCCCAGAACACGCCGGCGCCCACGAGGATGAGCACGCCGATGCGCCAGGCGTAGTCGCCGGCGATCTGCAGCCCGGGTGGAACGGTGGGCGCGGCGGGGACCGGGGCCGGGTGCCCCTGGGCGGCGCTCAGCTCGCGCTCGGCGCGCCGCTGCGCGGCGCCTTGGCGCATGGCCCGTGCCGTGGCGTCTTCGCCCCGGTTGGCCTCCTCGATGCGGCGGCGCGCCGCCTGCAGCCACTCGGGCGTGGTGCTCTCGCTCGCCGCGCGGCGCAGCGACCACCTCGGCCGGTCCTTACTCATGCTCACCCGTTTCCTTGTGGAGCGTGACTCTTCAACGGTACTCCGCGGTAGCGGCCGTCGAGGCCGCCGGCGACGCTGCGCCGGCCGTGCGCTGAAAGCGCACGAGGGGCCCGGCGCAAACCGGGCCCCTCGTCAGGGCGCTGCGAACACCGTCCGACTCAGTCGGCCAGCGAGCGCAGCGACGCAATCAGGCGGAGCATCTCGACGTAGATCCAGATGATCGACAGCACCAGGCCGAAGGCGCAGCGCCACGCGAAGGACTTGGGGGCGCCGTTCTCCACCGCGTGCTGGATGTCCTCGAAGTCGGAGACGAGGAAGAACGCGCCGAGGCCGATGCCGACCAGGCCGATGACCACGCCGATCCAGCCGCTGTAGGTGTTGAAACCGGCGCCGAAGAAGCTCAGCACCCAGTTGATCACCAGGAAGCCGACGAACGAGAGGCTCACGATCATGACGATGCGGCGCGCCTTGGGCGAGGTGCGGAACTTGCCGGAGCGGTAGCCGAGCATCACCACGGTGAACACGGCGGCGGTGCCGAGCACGGCCTGCAGCGCGATGCCGGGGTAGACGATCTCCAGGACGGCCGTCAGCGTGCCGAGCAGGAAGCCCTCGAGCACCGAGTACAGCATCGACAGGACCGGGGAGGCCTCGCGGCGGAACTGGTTGATCAGGCCGATGACGAGGGCGGCGATGCCGGCTCCGCCCGCGAGGCCCATGAGCACCGACATGCTCGAGCCGCTCGCGGCGAGGCGCGTCACGGCCACCCAACCGACAAGTCCGCCGGCCAGCACGCCAAGGGCCATGATGAGGACCTTGTTGAGCACGTCCTGCATGGACATGGTGCTCCCGGCGGGGCGCTGGGCGTACATGTCCTCGAGCGAGCCTGCGCTGGGGGTCTCGAACGCGTTGGCGGCGGTGCCCGCCTTCAGCTGTTCCTGAAAGCTCGCGGACTTGAAGACCGGGTTGCTGTTTCTGGCCATTTCATCACTCCTGATCGGTGAATGGTCGTGTCGGCATCCTATAGGAGCCACACGAACGCAAGCTGGGAGAGCCCCCTAGAGGGCGATCGCCGTCAGCGAACCCGAGGCAATTTCGGTGTGCCCGGCGTCGTGGATCTCGACGGTGGCGCTCGGCAGCAGCCGGGCCAGGTCCGCCCGACCCAGCGGCAGGAGCCTGGCCGGCTGCCCCGCCTCGACCCAGGCCGCCAGCTCCCCCGGCTCGAGGCCGACGGCCCAGTCGAAGGCGGCGTGCGAGGCCTGCGCCGCCGCCTTGCCCGTGCTCATGCCCAGCGCGGTATCCAGGCCGATCTGCAGCGAGGGGACCCCCTCCGGCGCCGGCCACGCGTGCGCCACCGCGCGCCCGGAATGCTCCAGCTCAGTCCCCGCGACCTGCAGCTGACGCATCCGCCCGGTGAGCGGGTACTCGCGGGGAGGCAGCGCGGCGGCGACGGCGGCGCCCACCCTGACCACCACCGCGCCCTCCGCCTCGAGCGCGCGCAGGTCCTTGGGCTTGCCGCGACGGACCGACTTGCCCTGCCCGTGCGGATACCACGCCGCCCACAGCGGGTCCTCCGGGAAGGCCAGCAGTGCAGCGGTCGAGGCGAGCGCCGCCGCGAGGCACGTTTCCTCGTGCCCGGCGGGGTCCTGCGGATCCTTGAGGACGGCGATGGGCTGAATCATATCGACGGCTGGCACCCCCTCATGTTCTCACCGCCGCCCGCCCGGCGCGGCACCGCCGCGGCTCCTGTGACGGGTGCGACGCGTCGCGCGCCATGGTGTGTGGGTCCCGACGCATAGCAGTCCGGTCGACTTCGCGAAAGTCTTTCCAGAAGGTCGTCTCGCGGATACTCTTCCCGAGTGCTTGCCACCTCCCCGCCCCACACCTCGGGCCAGTCGACGCTGCGCCGCATCAACACCCGCACGGTCCTGCGCGCCCTGCGCGAGGCGGACGGGCCCCTGCGGGCGACCGACGTGGCCTTGTACACGGGGCTCACCCGCGCCACCGTCGTCACGATCCTGCGCGAGCTCGTGCTGGCCAGCGTGGCCTTCGAGGGGCCGAGCGAAGCGCACGGAGGCCGCCCCTCCCCCACGTTCGGCATCAACGGCACCGCCTTCCCCGTGATCGGTGTGGCGCTCGGGGCCGAAGGCGTCGCGGTGAGGCTGGCCGGCATCGACGGCACGCCCCTCGGCGCTGCGCGGAGCCCCCTGCGCACGCGCGAGCGCGCGGCCGTGCTCCGCGCCATCGCGGGGCTCGTCGAGCGGGTCGCGGCCTCCGCCGGGCTCCCCGTCCACCGGCTCGCGGGCCTGTGCCTCGCGGCGCCCGGCGTCGTCGACGCCGAACGCATCGTCGAATCGAGGTCGTTCGAGCGGTGGGTCCAGACCGACCTCATCACGGGGCTGGCCGGCCTGCTCGGTGTCCCGGTGGAGCTGGAGAACGACGCCAACGCCGCCGCACTGGGGGTGCGCGGCCGGGAGGGGGTCAACGGGAGTTATCTGGCGCTGCAATGGGGGCCGCGGCTGGGCGCGGGCGTCATGCTGGCCGGCTCACTGCACCGCGGGCCACGCGGCGGGGCCGGCGAGATCGGCGGGTTGCTGCCCACCGGATCGCTGGAGAACGTGGAGTCGCTCGTGGGGGACGAGCCGTTGACGGCGGGCCGGGCCGCCTCGCCGGAGGCCGTCCGGGCCGTGGCCGAGGTCGTGGCCCCGGCCTGCGCCGTCCTGGGGCTGGAGCAGGTGGTCCTCACCGGCGCGTCAAGCCGCATGCCGAAGGCCGCCGCCGACCTCGAGGCGGCGCTGCGCGAACGCGGCCTCGTCGGCGTCGAGTGCCTCCCCTCCCCCGCGGGAGAGGACAGCGTGGTCGACGGCGCCGTGGTGGCCGCCACCGACCTCGCGTGGCGTTCGTTGCTTGGACGGTGAGGATTCCCTAGCGGAGGTACGCGCCGGACACCCAACCGCTGCGCTTCACGAAGGTGACCGTGTACCAGGTCACCTTGCCGACCTTCTTGGTGCCGCCGGAGAGCGTCACGGTGCTCCCCTTCTTCATCACCACCAGCCCCTTGCCCGAGGTGGCCGCCGAACGCAGCCACACATTGGCCGTGGTCTTCTTCGTCTTTTTGGCCGCCGGCTTCACGACGGGCTTGGACGTGGAGGACGAGACCGAGCTCGCGACGTCCTTCAGGTAGCTGACCGCCATCCACCCGGTGACCGCCGGGCCCTTGGCCGGGGTGTACTTCACCTCGCGCCAGGCACCCTTCTGCGTGATGCGCCCCGTGGCACTCACCCGCGCCCCCAGGGGAAGCGAGGCCTTGACCTTCCCGCTGACGGCAGCGGCACGCAGGTTCACCTTGGCCGCCGTGGTCTTCGAGAGCCTGCCCTTGAGCGAGGCCTGGGTGGTGATGGCGCTCGCGGCCGGCGTGCTCGGCTTGGCCGGCGTGCTCGGCTTGGTGGGGGCATCCTTGAGGTACGAGGCTGACACCCACCCGGTCAGCGCCGAGCCCTTGGCAGGGGCGTACTTCACCTCACGCCAGGCGCCCTGCTGCGTGATGCGCCCCGTGGCACTCACGCTCGCGCCTTGCGGCAGCACCGTGCGCACCGCGCCGTTCACTGCCGCCGCACGCAGGTTGACGTTGCTGGCGACGGTGGAGACGCGCCCGGCCAGGCCGGCCTGCGTGGTGATCGCCGGCGCCACGTAGTTCGGGGAGAAGGAGAGCCACGCGGCGTAGCCCGTCTTGCCTTGGTAACTCACGCGCAGGCGGGAGTTCATCATGGCACCCGGGGTGGAGGTCACAACGTCGCCGGCCTGGAACGTCGCCAGCACGGCCGAGGTGTCGTTGGCCCCAGCGCGGATGACCCCTGTGGAGCGGGCGTAGTAGGTGCACGAGCTCGGGGTGTTGGGCTTGGACACGCTGCTCGCGCTCGCGGCGATGTTCAGGCCCTTGGAGGCGAGGAACGCGATGGGATCGAGCGCCGCCGGCGTGCCCATGACGTTCGCCTGCTGTTGCATCCATGGACCCGTCCACACCTCGAGGTGCAGGTGCGGGCCCGTCGAGGGGCCGGAGGATCCAACGGTCGAGATCTGCTGCCCCGCCTTGACGGTGTCGCCCACCTTGACGAAGGCGTCTGCGTCCCACATGTGAAGGTAGGCGAGCTGGTAGCGCTTCCCTGCGATGGTCGATTCGATGACGATGTAGCCGGAGCTGGCGCTCGTGCCGTCGTGCGTTCGCAGCACCTTGCCCGCCGCGACGGCGTAGATCGGCGCGCCGTTCTTGGTGGCGATGTCCTGGCCGAGGTGCTCGGTCGTCGCGCCCACGGTCGGCATGCACCGCGCGCCGCGAGGGGAGGTCAGGCGGTAGCCGCCCCACTTCTTCTTGCTCGCCGCCACACCGCTCTCCGGATCGAGCGGCAGGTACAGTCCAGCGGCCGACTTCAGGGCAGCGGGTGCCATGATCGGCGCGGTGCGCGGGTCTTGACCCGTCGCCTGCACCGCGGCGGTCGGCCGGGGCGTCGAGGCGAGCGCGGGACCGGCGGAGGGCAGGACGAGGGCAACGCCCAAGACGGCCGCGAGCGGAAGGCGCGCGGCCCTGGAGAGGGGGGCCATGGGAGGGGCTCCTGTGCAGGGTGTGACGAATGTGACTGGTGTGACTGGGGCTCACGCTACCGCCTCCCGCCGCGACGGGCCAGCGCCGCCCGGCCGCACGCCGTCGCGCACCCGGCCGCACGCCGTCGCGCACGGTGCCCGCCCTCCTTGACTAGACTCCAAGTCTGGTTTCCAGACTCGTGTTCCCTTCACCTTCCTCACGATCCAGGCTGAAGGCGTACCACACATCCCCCGAGTCCCGGCTCGAGCAGGAAGGACCCCCATGACACAGCTGAGCACCGACGCGGCCCAGGCCCTGGCCCGGGCGGCTCTCACCCACTTCCCCGTGGGAGAGAACGCCATCCTCACGTTCATCAAGCAGCGCGAGAACGTGGTGTTCCGGGTCCAGGACGGTGCGGGAGACTACGCGCTTCGCCTGCACCGCCACGGACACCGCACGGCGGCGCAGCTGCGCAGCGAACTCGACTTCATGGCCTCGCTCGCGCGGCACGGGCTTCCGGTCTCGCGGCCCGTCTCTGCCCTGTCGGGTGAGCCGTTCGTGCTCCAGCCGGATGCCGCGGGCGAGGAGCACCAGGTGGACCTGCAGGTGTGGGTCGACGGCGCCGCGGGGCTCGGCGACGCCCCCGAGGCCTGGCGCGGGGACGACAACCCGGACCCGGAGCACTTCGAGGCCCTCGGGCGGCTCGCCGCGGCAGCCCACGCCGCCTCCCGAGCGCAGGGTCCGCTGCCCGGCTTCTCCCGTCCGGCCTGGGACGTCGAGGGGCTGCTCGGCGAGCGCGCACTCTGGGGCGACCCGCGTCGGCTCGCGGCGGATCACGGACAGCGCGCGGCCATCGAGGCCGCCGCGCTCCTCCTCACCGAGCGACTCACGGCCCTCGGCGCCGGGCCCGATGTGTACGGCGTCATCCACGCCGACTTCACCCCGGAGAACGTCCTCGTCTCCCCCGCAGGGCTCACGCTCATCGACTTCGACGACTTCGGCGAGGGCTTCTGGCTCTTCGACCTGGCCACGATCCTCTTCTGGTACCAGAACCACCCGCGCGCCGCCGAGTACCGAGCAGCCCTGCTGCGCGGCTACGAGGCCTCCCTGCCGATCAGCCCCCTGCACGCCGACGCCCTGGACGCGCTCATCCTGGCTCGCGGCCTGACCTACCTCGGCTGGGCGGCGGACCGCCCCGGCGATGAGACGAGCGTGTTCCTCGAGGCCGAGGTGCTGCCCGTCGTCGCGGCGCAGTGCGCCGAGCTCGCCGCGCGCGACGCCGAGCTGATCGAGCGCCGCGGCACCACGATCGGCCCCTACTCACCGCTCTTCTATCGCCGGCCCCGCCACTTCGTTCGGGGCGAGGGCGTGTGGCTCACCGACGCCCACGGGCGCAGCTACCTCGACGCCTACAACAACGTGCCGCAGGTGGGCCACGCCAACCCGCGCGTGGCCGCCGCGGTGGCCGAGCAGATCTCCACGCACAACGTGCACACGCGCTATCTGCACGACGGCGTGGTGAACTACGCCGAGGAGCTCCTGGCCACCTTCTCCCCCGAGCTGGATCGCGTTTACTTCACGAACTCCGGCTCCGAGTCCAACGACCTGGCGCTGCGCATCGCCCGCCAGGTCACCGGCAACACGGGCATCCTCATCTCCGATTTCAGCTACCACGGCAACACGCTCACGCTGGCGCAGGTCACCACGGGCCTCGACGTTTCGGAGGCGCGCGGCGAGCACGTGCGCACCCTGCACATCCCCGACCTCGACGACGCCCGGGGGCTCGGCGAGGGCGAGCTCGTGGAGCGGGCCGCGCGGCAGGCGCGCGCCGCCGTGGAGGAGCTCACGGCCGCTGGCTTCGGCGTCTCCGCCTGGCTGCTGGATCCCAGCTTCTCCACCGAGGGGCTGCCGCGCCTGCCCCAGGGCTATCTCGAGGCCATGATCGCGGTGGTCCGCGAGGCCGGCGGCCTCATCATCGCAGATGAGGTGCAGTCGGGCCTGGGCCGCTTGGGCGGGCGGTGGTGGGGCCACCAGGTCACGGGCATCGAGCCGGACCTGGTCACCATGGGCAAGCCGCTTGGCAATGGTTTCCCGCTGGGCGGCGTGGTCACCTCGCAACGCGTGATGGACTCCTTCAGCCCCGTCAACATGTACTTCAACACCTTCGCCGGCACGCCCGTGGCCTCGGCCGCCGGCCGGGCCGTCCTGGCCGAGGTCAGGGAGAACGGCCTCGTGGAGCGCGCCCAGCGCCTCGGCGAGCACGTGTTCTCGCGGCTGCAGGAGGTGGCGGCCAAGCACCCGAACGTCGCGGCGGCCAAGGGCCGCGGGCTGTTCTTCGGCCTGGCGATGGTCGACGCGGACGGGGCGCCTGACACCGCGCTGGCCAAGGACATCGTGGAGCGCATGGTCGCCAAGGGCATCCTCATCTCCCGCATCGGCCCCGTGGATTCGGTCCTCAAGATCCGCCCGCCGCTGGTCGTCACGCAGGAGGAGCTGGACATCGTCATCGACGCCCTTGACGCCGCCCTCACCGCCTCCGAGGCGGCCGCGCCCCTGAAGGAGACGACCCGAGCATGAGCCTGAACCCCACGACGTCGAGCAGCTCCACCGCGCCACCGCCCTCCCTGCGGGAGCGCCAGCGTCGGCGCACGCGGGAGGATCTCGTGGCGAGCGCGCTCGACGTCGTGGGCAGGGTGGGCCTGGAGGAAGCGACGGTCGCGCGCATCACCCAGGCGGCGGGGACCTCGCGGGCCACGCTGTACGCGCACTTTCCCGAGGGGCGCACGCAGCTGCTGGCCGAGGCCTATCAGGTGCTGGGCCGCCGCGTGCTCGAGGGGGCCAAGGCCCACCGGGACCGGGCCGAAGGCTGGGTGGAGCGCATCGCTGCGTCGCTGACGGCCATGCTGGAGGTCGCCACCGTGCGGGAGCTGGGGCTGTTCTACAACGTGAGCGGCCCGCATCTGATGGCGGGCAGACGCCGCGGCGTGGGATCGCAGGCCACGCTCGAAGTCATCACGCTGGAGCTGGAGAAGGCGCAGGCGCGGCACCAGGTTCGCGAGGGGCTCGACGCCGGTGCGACGGCCGCGCTCCTGGTGGGTGCCATTCGTGAGGCGGGCATCGACGCCGCGCAGAACCCGGCGCTGGCCCAGCGCCACCACGACGCCTTTGCTGCCCTCGTGGGGGCGCTGGGAGCGTAGCCACGTCGGGAGCGCCTACCGCGGGCAGGGTCAGGACCGCCCCAGGGCCTCGTCGAGCGTCAGCACGTCATCCCCCCAGGTGCTGCCGTCGCAGTCCAGGCCGACAACCCGCGTGAACTCGGGATCGCGACCGGGAAGCGCCGGGAGCGGACGCCGGTGATCCGAGCGCCGGTGGTAGTGCCCGTGCACCAGCAGGGACGGGCGAACCGCGTCCACCGCGCGCACGAGCAGCGCCCGGTTCTGGGCGCAATAGCCCAGTACCCCCGGGTCCGGCCGTTCGAAGTACTCGCCGAATCCAGGATCGAGGTCGAGGACGACCCGATCGGGGCAGTCGTGCGAGATCACGACGTCGCAGGGGTCGGTGAGCGAGGCGACGATGGCTGGGTCGAGGCGTTCGTTGGCCCACCAGCTCTCGCCCACGGTGCGCTGAATCCGATCGATGGATCCGGCACCGCCCAAGGCGAGAAACGTGAGTCCGCCGTGTACCCAGCGATACCTATCCGGCGCCACGGCCACGTGCGGCCGGAGGCGGATCTCGCTACCCGCCTCCGAGGGCCATTCTTCGAGGAAGGAGGTGCTGTCGTTGTTGCCCCGAACCGCCGTGATCCGCACATCGTGCTCGGTGCAGGCGGCCTCGAGGGCGTCGAGAAAGGAGCGCTCAAAGGTGTAGCCGAAGTCGCCCACGTGGATCAGCTGGATGATCCCCTGCGTCGCGGCGAAGCCGATCGCCGCAACGGCCCATTTGGTATTTCCGCGCCAATCGCCGGCAAACCCCACACCGCTCATGTCTAGACCTTTCATGACAGCCACACCGGCAGGATGGAATCGATGCTCATCCCCGCGTTCAGAAGCAAGAACATGAGCAGGGCCAAGACGCCGCCCCACAGGACGCCGGAACCGATGAACCATAGCCCGGCGACGATCTGACCCTCGGGATGGTCGTCGAACAGCCTCGATCCCCCACCGTCATAGTCACGGAAGAGGATGGTTCCTCCGACCACCTGAGCTATGCACCCGATGCCAAGAAACGCCGTCACGGCCGGTGCAAGGGAAGGCATCAGCCAAGCCATCAGCCCACATGCGAGACCCACGGCGACCAGAACCCCAGGTGCCACACGAAGAGCCCTGCGCACCGGTACCCCCGTCTTCCCTCGCTGCACGCACCGCGCGCAGAGGTTCCCCTCAGGCGGTACCCCCAGTCGGGTTCGAACCGACACTTGACCGATTTTAAGTCGGTTGCCTCTGCCAATTGGGCTATGGGGGCGAGCACCCACCGCCGGTGGGGCACTCGCACCAGTTTAGTGGGAAAGCACAGCGACAGAACGACGGCGGGTCGGTCACTTTGAGGTGACCGACCCGCCGTCGTTCTGGGTGCGGCCATGCGCCGCGCCGCCCTACTTCGCCACGAAGTACAGGCGCTGGTTGGCAAACTCGCCGATGCCGATGGGGCCCATCTCGCGGCCGAAGCCCGAGCGCTTGACGCCACCGAAAGGCAGCTCGGCGGACTCGGCGGCGATCGTGTTGACATGGGCCATGCCCACCTCGAGCCTCGAGGCGACGGCGGCCGCCCGGGCCTCGTCCTCGGAGAACACCGAACCGCCCAGGCCCAGGGCGCAGTCGTTGGCCAGGGCCAGCGCCTCGGCGTCGCTGCTGACCTTGTAGACCGTGGCCACCGGGCCGAAGATCTCCTCGCGGTAGGACGGGCAGTCCACGGGGACGTCCACGAGCACCGTGGGGGCGTAGTACGCCGCCGGGCCCTCGCTGAGGACGCCGCCGGCGAGGACGCGGGCGCCCTCGACCACGGCCTGACGCACCTGCGCGTCGACCGTCTCCGCCGCGGCGCGCGAGGACATGGGTGCGTACTGCCCGTCCTGCATGTTCAGCTGATCGCCGGGCGTCAGGCCCGTGGCGAGCTTGACCAGCTCGGCCACGAACTCGTCGTAGATGTCCTCCATGACGATGAGGCGCTTGTTCGAGTTGCAGACCTGGCCCACGTTGTACGTGCGGAAGTCCCACGCCGCCTTGGCCACGGAGGCCACGTCGGCGGAGTCGAGCACGACCATGGGATCGATGCCGCCCAGCTCCAGAACGGCCTTCTTCAGGTGCGTGCCGGCCTGCGCGCCGATGATGGCGCCCGCGCGCTCAGAGCCCGTCAGGGAGACGCCCTGCACGCGCGGATCGGCGATCATCGCGGCGATCTGATCGTGGCTCGCGAAGGAGTTCTGGTAGGCGCCGACGGGGGCACCGGCCTGCTCGAAGATCTCCTGCACGGTCAGGGCCGAGCGCGCGCAGATGTCGGCGTGCTTCAGGATGATCGTGTTGCCAAGCAGCAGGTTCGGCGCAGCGAAACGGGCCACCTGGTAGTAGGGGAAGTTCCACGGCATGACGCCAAGCAGGGCCCCGATCGGGAGCTGCTCGATGACGGCCTTGCCCGGCACGGTGCTGGGGATCTCGCGGTCGGTGATGAGCGAGGGGCCGTGCACCGCGTAGTACTCGATGATGGAGGCGGCGAACTCGACCTCGTCCACCGACTCGGCGTAGGTCTTGCCCATCTCGAGGGAGATGAGCCTGGCCAGCTCGTCCTTGCGCTCCTCGAAGAGCTCGGCCGCCCGCTTGATCACCGCGGCGCGCTCCTGCACGCTGCGCTCGCGCCACGCGCGGTACGCCGTCTCGGCCGCCACGAGGCTCGCCTCGATCTCTTGATCGGTGGCGGGATCGAAGCTCTCGATCAGCTCACCCGTCGCGGGGTTCTGTACGCGATACTTCGCCATGGTCTATCGGTTTCCTTGTCTGGTGGTGCCACCGTGCCTGAAGGTGGCGCTGATCACCATTCTGTCATCGCGCCGTCGTTCCCGCATCCATCACGGCGCTTTCACCACTGAATCCGCTGACGATGCACCCGATGAGACACAAAAACGCGGGTGGCCCCGGGGAAGTCCCCGGGGCCACCCGCGTTCGGGCGAGCGAGCCTTACTTGCTCTCGGCCGGCTTCGGCTTCGGCGTGGCCGCCTCGACAAAGTCGGCGTGCGGCTGCTGGACGTTGCGCACGCCCCACACGTCGCGACCCGAGATCAGCTGGTTGAACCAGCCGCCGAACACGCGGAACTTGCGCTCCCACGTGGGCATCGCGAAGCCGTGGTAGCCGCGGTGCGCGGCCCAGGCCAGGAAGCCCTTGAGGGGGAACTTGATGATCTTGGCGACGCCCTTGCCGTAGCCCAGGCCGGCGACGGCGCCGAGGGGCTCATGCTTGTAGTCGGTGACCTTGCCGACGCCGTAGCGGGCGGCGTACACGTTCTTGGCCAGGCGCTTGGCCTGACGCACGGCATGCTGGGCGTTGGGGACGCAGGTGTTATCCGGCAGGCCCTGGCCCGAGAGATCCGGCACGGCGGCGACGTCGCCGGCGGACCAGGCGCCCTCGATGACCTTGCCGTCCGCGTCGAGCGCGCGCAGGGAGGCATCGACGACGAGGCGGCCGCGAGGCTCCACCGTGAAGTCGGTGTTGCGCACCATGGGGTTGGCCTGGACACCGGCGGTCCAGATCAGGGTGTCGACGTCGAACTCGTCGATGACCTGGCCCTTGGTCTCATCGTTGGCCATGGAGGTCAGCTTCAGGTGCTTGTCCGTGGCGTCGCCGAGCGAGGTCTGCAGGCGCACGTTGATGCCGCGGGAGCGCAGGTGCTCCACGACCCACTCGGCGGTCTCAGCCTTGATCTCGGGCATGATCTTCGGCATCGCCTCGACGAGCTGGAAGTCCAGGTCGGCCGGGGTGATGTTGTTGGAGCGCTCGGCCGCCAGGCGGGCGGCGTCCTGCAGCTCGGAGATGGTCTCGACGCCGTTGAAGCCGCCGCCGACCACGATGAAGCGCAGCGCGCGCTTGCGGGCCTCCTCGTCCGCCGTGTTGTCGGCGAACTGGATGCGCTCCTGGACGTGATCGCGCAGGAAGATGGCCTCCTCGACGCGCTTCACGCCAATGCCGGCCTGGGCCAGGCCCGGGATCGGGAAGGTCTTGGTGATGGCGCCGGCGGCGACCACGACGTCCTGGTACGGCACGGCGAACTCGACGCCGTCCACGCCCTCGACCGTGGCGGTCTTGGTGGCGTGGTCGATCTTGGTGACCTTGCCCTGCAGCAGCTCGGTGTCACGCAGGTGACGGGCGTGCGGCACGGTGATGTGGCGCGGCTCGATGGAACCGGACATCACCTCCGGCAGGAACGGCTGGTAGGTCATGTACGGCAGCGGGTCAACGAGGGTCACGACGCCGCCGTGAACCTTGACCTTCTTCTGCAGGTTCTTGGCGACGTAGAAACCGAGGTAACCGCCGCCGACGACGAGGATGCGCGGGCGCTCCGAGAGCTTGGGGGTGGTAGGCATGCCTCCATGATAGGCCGCGCACCGGGGTTTGTGAAAGTTCCCACGAACTAGATTTCGGGGCCAAGAGTGGCTACCGCTCCCCCGGGTTACCCGGGCGTAGCGGCAAGCGTCAGGCGGGTCTCGAGGCGAGATCCAGGGCGATCCCGTCCAGGATGTCGAACTCGCTCGTGACCGCGCTGCGCACGCGGTGCTCGGTGAGCGCCTCGAGCCGGCGCAGCAGGGTGCGCCAGATGACGGCGCCGGCCTGCAGGACATCGACGCGCCCCGGGTGCACGTACGGCAGCGAGGCGATGCGGTGCTTGGGCCAGGAGAGCAGCTCGGAGGCCGCCGCCTCGACGATCCCCAGCGGCAGCACCTTGCCGTTGATCGCCTCGGAGGAGTACGCGGGGAGATCCAGGGCGTGCGCCGTCACCGTGGTGATGGTGCCGGCCACGCCGACCACGCGCTCAACGCTGGCCAGGTCGACGCTCTCCTCGACCGTGGCGAGCAGCTCGAGGGTCGCGGCCTCGGCGGCGGCGATCTGCTCGGCCGTGGGCGGATCGGAGTGCAGGAAGCGCTCCGTGAAACGCACGGCGCCCATGTCGACGCTGCGCGCGGCCATGACGCCGCGGCCGTCGCCCAGCACACACTCGGTGCTGCCGCCTCCCAGGTCGACCACCAGGAGGCGCTCGCGGCTGCCGGCATCGACGCCGCTCGTGGCGCCGAGGAAGGACAGGCGCGCCTCCTCGTCCCCGGAGATCACCTCGGGGCGCACGCCGAGGCGCGCCTGCACCCCGTCCATGAACTCCTCGCGGTTGCCGGCATCCCGCGTGGCGGAGGTGGCAACAAAGCGCACGCGCTCGGGCCGCAGCGGCGCCAGGATCGCGGCGATCTCCTCCGCGACCGCGAAGGTCCGCTCCAGCGCGGCCGGGGCAAACTCACCCGTCGCGTCGATCCCCTCCCCCAGGCGCACCACGCGCATGGAGCGGTGCACCTGGCTCAGGCTCACCTGCCCCTCCTGCGGGGTGTCAGCCACGAGCAGGCGCAGGGAGTTCGTGCCGCAGTCGATCGCCGCAACGCGCATAGTTCAGGCCTCCGTCGTGTCCGTTGCCGCGCCGTCCGCGCCGTCCGCGGCCTGAGTTGCCGCATCGGCCGCCGCCTCGCGGGCCGCGCGCTTGGCCGCCCGCTCGCGCCGCTTGGCCTCGGGGTCGCCGGCCTGCGTGCGCACGTGCCGCGAGCGATCCTGCTCGGGCACGGGGGCCGTGGTGTCCCACGCGCCGGCGCACGCGCACACCTCGGGCGTCCACCACTGCGCGATCTTGGCGAGCGCCTCGTCACCGAGCGCGTTCACCCCGGGGCCGGCGGCCAGCGCGTGCCCCACCATGACGTGCAGGCACTTCACGCGCGCCGGCATGGCGCCGGCGGAGACGCCGTCGATCTCGGGGACCGGGCCTACGCCGCTGCGTTCGCCGATCGCCGCCCGCACGGCGAGGTAGTGCTCGTGGGCGCGCAGCTGCGCCGCCTTGAGGTCCTCGTCCGTCTCCAGGCGTTCGTTCATGGTGACCATCTCGCCGGCCGCCTCGAGCCGCGACACCGCGGCCGTGATGACCGGGTGGGTCAGGTAGTACGTGGTGGGGAACGGGATGCCGGAGGAGAGTCGGGGGGCCGTCGTGGCCACGAGCGGGTTGCCGCACACGCAGCGGGCACCGATCTCCACGATGTCGCGGGCCGGCCGCCCGAGCTGCCGCGAGACGGTGTCGAGGTCCTGCTGGCTGGGGGTGCGCTCGGCGGCGGCGAGGGCCTCGGCCACGGGCACGCTGGGGGTGGGCACTGACGCTCCTTGGGATGGATGACTTCTCCGGCGGGCCCGCCGCTCACGCGGGCGCAGGCAACCCCTAGGGGGTCGAGGTGCGCACCACGGAATCGACGAGACCGTCACCCCAGGGTAGTCCCTGGCGGTACTCGCCCGGTGTGAGCGCCGAGTCCGACTCGGTCTCGCTCTCCTCCGGAACGCCGATCACGACATAGCGCTTCTCCCCCGGCAGGAAGCGCTGGATCCGTTCGCGGGCCTGCTGGCGCACGTAGTCCGGATCGTCCCAGCGATCCAGCTCCGCCTGCAGATTTTCCTTGGTCTGCTGCTCCTGCGCCAGGAGCGCCTGGGCGCTGCGCAGCTCGGCGTTCTGGCGCACGTAGGTCGTCACCGCGGGAAAGAGCATGAAGCCCGACACGATGAGGATGAGTGTCAAGGCCAGCACCCGCGTGGACAGCGCCCTCGCCGGCACGGGGGCCGTGGCGCGGGGGGCGCTGGGGCGTTCCTGCGGCGCGTGACCCGGGTCCCGGATGGCCCCCTCGAGCGCCGTGCGCTCGATGAGCCGGCGCTCGCGATCGGCCGGGTCGTGGCGCCGCCGGCGCCGCACGCCGCCGGGCAGGTGATCCCCCGCCAGGTCGGCCTCGATCTCCTCGGCCACGGCCTCCTTGGCCTTGCGCACGCCCTGGCCCACGGCGTCGGCGCCGCGCTTGGCGGCGGACCGCGCCGCGGCCAGGCTCAGGCGCTGGGTGCGTTCGGTGGCCGACGCCGCGGGGTCGGCCTGCGGGTTCGGCGCGCCGTCCGCCGCGGCGGACCTGGCGCCCCCGGCGTCTGTGGTTCCGGCCTTGGCCTCGCGGTCGGCGGCCACGGCGGCGGCGTCGAGGAGGGGCAGGGCCTCGGTCGCCGGCTCGGCAGCGGCCGGGGTGTCCCGGTCTGGTGCGGGCGACGGGGTCCCCTGGCCCTGACGGCCGCTGTGGGGCACCCGGGGAGGGCGTTGTGCCATGCTCCCGGCCCTCCTTGTCCTACTCTTTGGTGCTGCTGGCAACGTCTCGCTGCCCCGCGCCGCGTTCCCGCCGCCGGCCTGCGCGGCGCGCGGGCGGCGGGTGGAGGAAGCGAACGAGGGAGCCGCCCCGGGTGGGGCGACTCCCTCGATCGTAGCGAAGCCTCAGGCCTCGCCGCCGCCGCAACGCGCGGCGGGCGTTCCTCAGGCGGAGAAACGCGGGAAGGCGGAGCGGCCGGCGTACTCGGCGGCGTCGCCCAGCTCCTCCTCGATGCGCAGCAGCTGGTTGTACTTGGCCACGCGCTCGGAGCGGGCCGGGGCGCCGGTCTTGATCTGGCCGGAGTTCACGGCGACGGCGAGGTCGGCGATCGTGGTGTCCTCGGTCTCGCCGGAGCGGTGCGAGGAGATCGTCGTGTAGCCGGCGCGCTGAGCCAGGGAGATGGCGTCCAGGGTCTCCGTGAGGGAGCCAATCTGGTTGACCTTGACGAGCAGCGAGTTCGCCGCCTTCTCCTCGATGCCGCGGGCCAGGCGCTCCGGGTTGGTGACGAAGAGGTCATCGCCCACGAGCTGGACCTTGTCGCCGAGCTCGGCGGTGATGATCTTCCAGCCCTCCCAGTCGTTCTCATCCAGGGGATCCTCGATGGAGACGAGCGGGTAGGCGTCCACGAGCTCCGCGTAGTACGCGGTCATCTCGGCGGCCGAGCGGGCCTGGCCCTCGAACTGGTACGCGCCGTCCTCGAAGAACTCGGAGGAGGCAACATCCAGGGCCAGGGCGATGTCCTCGCCCGGCGTGTAGCCGGCCTTCTTGATGGCCTCGACGATGAGGTCGAGGGCGGCGCGGTTGGAGGGCAGGTTCGGGGCGAAGCCGCCCTCGTCGCCTAGGCCCGTGGCCAGGCCCTTCTCCTTCAGCACGGACTTGAGGGAGTGGTACACCTCGGCACCCCACTGCAGGGCCTGCGAGAAGGTCGCGGCACCGATCGGGGCCACCATGAACTCCTGGATGTCCACATCGGAGTCGGCGTGGGCGCCACCGTTGAGGATGTTCATGAGCGGCACGGGCAGCACATGGGCGTTGGGGCCGCCGAGGTACTTGTACAGCGGCAGGTTGGCGGACTCGGCGGCGGCGTGGGCCACGGCCAGGGACACACCCAGGATGGCGTTGGCGCCGAGGGAACCCTTGTTCGGGGTGCCGTCGAGGTCAAGCATCGTCTGGTCGATGAAGCGCTGGTCCGTGGCGTCGAGGCCCTGGACCTTGGGGCCGATCACGTCGATGACGTTGTCGACGGCCTTGAGGACGCCCTTGCCCTGGTAGCGATCGGCGTCGCCGTCGCGCAGCTCCACCGCCTCGAACTCGCCCGTGGAGGCGCCGGACGGAACGCCGGCGCGGCCCAGGGAGCCATCGGTCAGCAGGACCTCGACCTCGACGGTCGGGTTGCCGCGCGAGTCAAGGATTTCGCGGGCGTGGACGGCATCGATGAGTGCCATGAACAGGTCTCCTTCTTGAAGGTGTCATGCAACCGGGAGCGAAAGTGCGTCCTCGTTGTCGCACCAGCGCCCCCAGCCTACTTTGGTGCGCGGCTTAGCGCGTGCCCTGTGACAGATGACGCGTGAGGGCGTCGCGCAGGGCACGGTCGGCGTCGACGCCGGCGGAGCGGGCGCGGTGCACCTGGGCCAGGATCGCGTCGCCGATGGCGGCGGCGGATTCCTCGGCGCCCGACGCCGCGTGGCCTGGTTCCGCGCCGGGTAACGGCTCGGCGCAGACCTCGGTGCGCCCCGCCGCCCGGCCGAGGGCCTTCTGGGCCAGGCTCAGGGCCGAGAGCGAGGCGGGCAGCCCCTGCAGCGGATCCGGATCCCCCGCCGGGGCCTCCCCCCGGGCCGCGCGCTCGGCCGCCTTGGCGCGCTGCCACGCGCGCTCGGCGGCGTCGGGATCCCGGTCCGGCTCGGCCAGCACCGAACCGTCGGCGGCAAACACGTGCGTGTTGCGGCGCAGGAGCTTGGACTCGAGCGCCTCGATGACGTCGGTGAGCGTCAGCTCGCCGCGCTCCTCGCCCAGGCGGGCGTGGAGCAGGATCTGGAAGAGGATGTCGCCCAGCTCCGAGGCGAGCGGGGAGCCCAGCTGGCCCGCCGCGACGGTCTCGGAGACCTCGGCCGCCTCCTCCACGAGGTAGGGGGCGAGCCGCTCGGGGGTGAGCCGCGCCGTCCAGCCGCAGTTCTCGCGGAGGGCGTCAACGACCCCCACGAGGCGATCGAGGGCCGCGTGGGGGTCGGTGCGCTGCCGCTGCACCGCGGATCAGTCCAGGTCCTCGGCGTCGTCGTCGAGCTCGTCCTCGGCGTCTTCCGCGTCCTCGATGAGGTCCTCGTAAGCGTCGGCGATGAGCTCGGCGAGGTCGCGGCGCTCGTCGAGGCCGAGGAAGGAGGCCTCCACGGCGTTGAGCGTGAGCTCCAGGAGGTCCTCGGCGTCGTAGTCGAAGGCCTCGACGAGCAGGGCCAGCTCGTCGGAGAGCGTGGTGCCGGACATGAGGCGGTTGTCGGGGGAAATCGTGACGTTGAAGCCCGTGCGGAACAGGACGTCCATGGGGTGCTCGTCCAGCGAATCGCCCCACGCCGCGGTGGCGCCGGTCTGCAGATTCGAGGAGGGACAGATCTCCAGCGCGATGCCGCGGTCGCGGACCCACGTGGCCAGCGTCCCCGCGTTGAAGATCGTGACGGCCTCGTCGTCGTCGCCGTCGATCTCCTCGGTGGCGAGGTCCTCCGCGAGGCGCACGCCGTGGCCCAGGCGGAGGGCGCGCCCGTCGACGAGGGCCGACTGGATCGAGAGCAGGCCGGCCGCCTCGCCGGCGTGCAGGGTCACGGGGAAGAGGTTGGCCGCGAGCAGGTCGAGGGCGTTCTTGTGATCGGAGGCCGGGAAACCGTCCTCGGGGCCCGCTAGGTCGAAGCCGACCACGCCGGCGTCGCGCAGCTGCAGGGCCAGCTCGGCGACCTCGAAGGAGTTGCGGTTCTGGCGCATGGCCGAGAGGATCTGGCCGACCTCGATGTCCACATCGGCGTCGCGGGCGTCCTGCACCGCCTCGTCGATGCCCTCCTGGACCGCCGCCACGGCCTGGGCCATGCTCAGGCCCTTGGAGGTGTGCTGCTCGGGCGCCCAGCGCACCTCGGCGTAGACCACGCCGTCGTCGATGAGGTCCTCGACGAACTCGCGGGCCACGCGCGTCAGGGACGCGGCATCCTGCATCACGCCGATCGTGATGTCGAAGGTCTCGAGGTAGCGCTCGAGCGAACCGGAGTCGGCGCTGTCACGGAACCACTCCCCCAGCGCCTCGGGGGTGGAGGCGGGCAGGCTCACGCCGGCGCCGGCCGCCAGATCGATGATCGTGGCGGGGCGCAGGCCACCATCCAGATGATCGTGCAGGGAGACCTTGGGAAGGTCGCGGATGTCCAGGGTGCGCTCCCGCGCGCTGTTCTCGCTCACAACCGCAAGCCTACGTGCTGCGGGCGGTTCGGCGCCCGCCTCAGGCGTCTTCCGGCGCCACCCGTCGCGCGCCAGGCGTGGGCTCGGGGGCCGGCACCACCCGCCGCACGCCCGGCGTGGGCTCGGGGGTCGGCGACGCCGCCGCCTCGCCCGACCGCGGGAGGATGACCTCGGTGCGCCCGCCCAGGCGGCGGGTGACCATCTCGCGCTGCTCCGCGAGGACCGAGGACTGCGGCCTGAAACGCAGCAGGAAGCGGTGAATGAGCCGATCGAGGACCCAGCCGAGGACCACCGCGATCGCCACCGAGATGACGATGGCCAGCAGCTTGTTGTGGGCCATCCACTGCCCGGCCAGGGCCCCGATCCCCACGGAATAGAAGCCCCACATGAGGCACGCCGCCGCGTCGAAGAAGGTGAAGCGCTTGCGGGAGAAACCGGTGGCGCCGGCCGTGAAGTTCACCGCGACGCGGCCGATGGGGATGTACCTGGCCGTGAAGATGAGCACGGCCCCGCGGGCCTCAAGCTGATGCTCCGCCAGGTCGAAGGCCTTGCGCACCTTGGGCCGGTTCATCCACTTGAAGCGGCGCGTGCCCACGGCCTTGCCGATGGAGTAGGCGACCTGGTCCCCCAGGAAGGCGCCGGCCGCGCCGACCAGGGCCAGGAACACCACGGGCAGCCATCCCATCGTGCCGCCCCACACGGAGGCGAGCGCCACGAGCAGGGACTCGCTCGGCACGACGGGGAAGAAGCCGTCGACAAAGCACATGACGAAGATGACCGGGAGGACCCACCACGCTTCGGACGCGCTGAGGACGGCGGCGTTGATGCCCTGCATCAGATCGTTGAAGGCAGACAACAGGTCGTTCGGCGACATGCGGTGAGTGGTCCTTCCGGGTCCCGGCGTGAGCCTCCATTCTGCTGGAGCTTGCTGAACGTTTCATCACACCACGGGTGGAAAGCGAAGGGCACCCCTGGGTGGACCCAGGGGTGCCCTCGACGGCCTCGCGGCGGGCTCGGGAGCACCGATGGTGCGTCGCCGGTGCCCGGCCGCCGGCTCAGGCGATGCGTTCGAGCACGATCGACTGGCGCGCGGCCCGCGCACCCTCCGCCGCGATGACGGTTGCACTCTCCAGCGCCTCGAGCGCGCGCGGGAGCCGCTCGGGGGTGTCGGTGTGCAGGGTCATCAGCGGCGCGCCGCGGCGCACGGCGTCGCCCGGCTTGGCGTGCAGCTCGATGCCGGCCGCGGCCTGCACCGGATCCTCCTTGCGGGCGCGGCCGGCGCCGAGGCGCCAGGAGGCCACGCCCACCTTCAGGGCATCCAGCTCCACGAGCACGCCGTCGGCCTGCGCGTAGACGACCTCCTGGTGCGTGGCCACGGGCAGGGAGGCGTCCGGGTCGCCGCCCTGGGCGGCGATCATGCGGCGCCACACGTCCATGGCCTTGCCGTTCTTCAGGTTCGCCGCGACGTCGACGCCCGTGATCCCGGCGCCGGCCAGCATCTCGGTGGCCAAGGCCACCGTGAGGTCGACGACGTCGCCCGGCCCCGCGCCGTCGAGCACCTCGAGGGACTCGCGGACCTCGAGGGCGTTGCCCACGGTGAGGCCGAGCGGGGTGGACATGTCGGTCAGGAGCGCCACGGTGTTCACGCCGGCGTCGGTCCCGAGGTCCACCATGGTGCGGGCGAGCTCGCGGGCCTTGTCCTGCGTCTTCATGAAGGCGCCGGAGCCGACCTTGACGTCCAGGACGAGGGCCGAGGTGCCCTCCGCGATCTTCTTGGACATGATGCTCGTGGCGATGAGCGGGACGCAGTCCACCGTCGAGGTGACGTCGCGCAGGGCGTAGAGCTTCTTATCCGCCGGGACGAGGTTGGCGCCGGCGGCCGCCACGATCGCGCCCACCTCGGAGAGCTGGGTGCGCATCTGGGCGTCGGAGAGGTCGGCCCGCCAGCCGGGGATGGCCTCGAGCTTGTCCAGTGTGCCGCCCGTATGGCCGAGCCCGCGGCCGGAGAGCTGCGGCACCGCGACGCCGAAGGAGGCGACCAGCGGGCCGAGCGGCAGGGTGATCTTGTCCCCCACGCCGCCCGTGCTGTGCTTGTCGGCCGTGGGCAGCGCCGTGCCGTCCGGCGCGGCCAGGCCCTCGTAGGAGAGCGTCTCCCCCGTTTTGATCATGGCCGCGGCCATGCGGGCGATCTCCGGGCGGCTCATGCCGTTCAGGTAGATCGCCATGGCGAGGGCGCTCATCTGTTCCTCGGCCACGACGCCGCGCGTGTAGGCGTCGATGACCCAGTCGATCTGGGCGTCGGAGAGGGCGTTCGTATCCCGCTTGGCCGCGATGATCTCGACGGCGTCGAAGGCTTCGGTGCTCATGGTGTTTCCCTTGTCTCAGGCGATGTCGGCCGGGCCGAAGGCGTCCGGCAGGAGCTCGTTCATGGTGATCACGCCGGAGACCCCGAGGGCCTCGAAGCCGGGGCCGGCGTGCTCCGAGAGCAGCTGGCGGCACCGGCCGCACGGCATGATCGTGGCCCCGTCCCCGTTCACGCACGTGAAGGCGCGCAGCTTGCCGCCGCCCGTGATGGCCAGCTGGCCCACCATGCCGCACTCCGCACACAACGTCACGCCGTAGCCGGCGTTCTCGACGTTGCACCCAACGACGACGCGGCCGTCCGCAGTGAGGGCGGCCGCGCCGACGCGGTAGTGCGAGTACGGGACGTAGGCGTGCTGTGCGGCCTGGGTCGCTGCGGAGGTCAGGGCCTCCCAGTCGATCGTCCCGGTCATGTTTGCTACTCCTTGACGTAGGGTTCGCCGCTGGCGGCCGGGCCGCGGGACTTACCCACGAGGCCGGCGACGGCAAAGATGGTCACGATGTACGGCAGCATCTCGAGGAACTGGCTCGGCACCGGGGTACCGACGATCGAGAGGACCACCGCGAGATTGTCCGCGAAGCCGAAGAGCAGGGCCGCGAGGGCCGCCCCGATCGGGTTCCAACGGCCAAGAATCAAGGCCGCCAGGGCAATGAAGCCGCGGCCGCCCGACATGTCCTTGGTGAACATTTCAACGGCCTCGAGCGTGAAGTACGCGCCGCCGATGCCGGCGATGGCACCGCCCAGCGTGACGTTCCAGAAGCGCAGGGAGTTCACCTTGACGCCGAGGGTGTCGGCTGCCTTGGGATGCTCGCCCACGGCACGCGTGCGCAGACCCCAGCGCGTGTGCCCCAGCGCGTACCACACACCGATGACCGCCACGTAGAGCAGGTAGCCGATGATGGTCTGCTGGAAGAAGATCGGGCCGATGATCGGGATCTGAGACAGGAACGGGATCGGCAGGCGGTCAAGCCGCGGGGGCTGGTTGAAGGCCTCCGGGTTCGCGGTCATGACCTGCCCGAACAGGAACCCGGTCAGGCCCGAGACCAGCACGTTGAGCACGACGCCCACGATGATCTGGTTCACCAGGTACTTGATGGCGAAGACCGCGAGCACCATGGAGACGAGCGCGCCGGCCACGGCCGCGCTGATCAGGCCGAGGTAGGCGTTGCCGGTGATGGTGCCCATGAGCGCGGCGGAGAACGCGCCGCCGAGCAGCTGGCCCTCGATCGCGATGTTGACGACGCCCGATCGCTCGCCGAGCACGCCTGAGAGCGTGCCGAAGATGAGGGGGATGCCCAGCGTCAGGGCGCCCTTGAGCAGGCCGGTCAGCGAGATCGACGGGGTGTCGCCGCCGGAGACCGCCCAGGCCAGGAAGCCCAGGACAAAGAGCACACCGAACACGACAACCGCCCACGCGGGCAGCTTCTCGCCGCGGCGGGCCAGGGCGAAGGAGATGCCGGCGATGGCCAGGAGCAGGAAGCCTACGACGATGCCGGTGATCCGACCGGGAAGCACCAGCGCCGGGAGAGCGAACAGGTCGCCATCCGTCGCGAGGCGCAGCGTGGCCGAGTTGTCGGAGCCGAGGGCACCGAAGAACACGAACGCGAGAACGGCCAACAGGCCGAGCACGATGGTGGTCTTGAAGGACACGGGCCTTCCCACGAGGGAGGGGAGCGTGGACGGCGTGGTCGTCGCGGGGGCGCTCACTTGGTGCCTCCTTCGGAGCTGGTGTTCTCGTCTGCTGCCGCGTCCTGGGTGGGGGCATCGCCCCCACTGGCCGCTGCATGCTTTCCCTGCCCGACGGCGGGTGCGGTCTTCGCGTCCTCCACGGACTTCGCGGACGTGGCGGCCAGCTTGGCCGCCTTGCGCGCGGAGGGCGCCTTCTTGATCCCGGCGAGGCGGTTCAGGCCGAACATCGAACGCACGAGCGGCGGGGCCGCGATGAAGAGGACGATGAGGGACTGCACCACGAGCACGATGTCGATGGGTGTTCCGGTCGAGATCTGCATGTTGGTGGCACCGGCGCGGAAGGCTCCGAAGAGCAGGCCCGCAAAGAAGGTGCCCCACGGGGTGGAGCGACCGAGCAAGGCCACGGTGATGGCGTCGAAGCCGATGGAACCGGCGACGCCGTTGGCGAGGACCTGCTCCGTTCCGGCGATCTGGGCGCTCGCGGCGAAGCCGGCGAGGCCACCGGCGATGGCCATGGCGAGGAAGGTCGCGCGCTTGACACTCATGCCGGCGGTGCGGGCCGCGGCGGGGTTCTCGCCCACCGCGCGCAGCTGGAAGCCGAGCGTGGAGCGGTTCATGAGCCACCACATGGCCAGGACCAGCAGGATCGCCACGATGAAGCCAAGGTGCAGGCGGGTGCCAGGCACGATGATCGGGTAGGTGGCGCTCTTGTCGACGAGCGGCGAGATGGGGTTCGTCTCGCCCGGGCGCAGGAACGCCGGGGTGTTCAGGACCCAGTCGAGCAGCTTGATGGCGATGTAGTTGAGCATGATCGTCAGGATCACCTCATGGGCACCGGTGAGCGCCTTCAGCCAACCCACGATGCCGCCCCAGAGGGCGCCGCCGAGGACGGCCAGAAGCACCACGACCAGGAGATGCAGGGCCGCGGGCAGGTGCCACGCGAAGCCGGCGTAGGCGCCGAAGATGGCGCCGACAATGAGCTGGCCCTGGGCGCCGATGTTGAACAGACCCGCGCGGAACGCCACGGCCACGCCGAGGCCGGCCATGATCAGCGGCGTCGCGTTGGTCATGGTCTCGGCGAGCGGTGCAAACCCGGTGTCGGGGGAAAGCACGGCGCCCTGGAAGAGGGCGACGTAGGCGGCGGAGGCCGCGTGCCATCCGGCGCTGAGCGCATACTGCGGCGCGGCGAAGAAGTAGCTCAGCGATTCCTGGAACGTCTCGTTCGTGAACGCGATGAGCAGGCCACCGACCACAAGCGACACGAGGATGGCCAGCAGCGACATGAGCCAGCCGCTGCCCGCGATCTTCTGGGTCAGGCTCGCCTCGCGGCGAACCGTCTGGTCCTGTGAGCTCACAGGAGCCCTCCTTCCTCGCCGGCGGACTGCTCCGCCGGGGACGGGGTGGCATTTTCAGCCGCCGCTTGCTCCGCGGTCATGCCGGCCATCATGAGGCCGAGGACGTCGCGGGAGGTGTTCGAGGGGACCACGCCGACGACGCGTCCCTGGTAGAGGACCGCGATGCGGTCGGCGAGCTGAATCACTTCGTCCAGCTCGGTGGAGACGATCATGACCGCCGTGCCCTGATCGCGCTCGGCGACGATGCGCTTGTGCAGGAACTCGATGGATCCGACGTCCACGCCGCGCGTGGGCTGCGAGGCAACGAAGAGGCGCAGGGGGCGCGAAAGCTCGCGCGCCATGACGACCTTCTGCTGATTGCCTCCGGACAGGTTGCCCGCGGCAGCGGTGGCGGAGGGCGTGCGGATGTCGAACTCGTCGATGCGATGCTTCGAGTTGGCGGCCATGGCCTTGGGCTTGAGCGAGCCGAAGCGGGAGTACTCGTCGCTGCGGAACAGGTCGAGCACGAGGTTCTCCTGGACGGAGAACTGGCCAACGAGGCCGTCGTGGTTGCGATCCTCAGGGACAAAGCCCACGCCGGAGCGCAGCACGTCACGCGTGGAGCGGCCCAGCAGTTCCTTGCCGTCCAGGGTGATGGAGCCCGTCACGGAACCGTCGGTGAGGCCCATGATGGCCTCGGAGAGTTCCGTCTGACCGTTGCCCTGCACACCGGCGATGGCGAGGATCTCGCCGCCGGCGATGCTCAGGTCGATCCCGTCCACGAGACGATGGCCATTGGGGGCGGTGACGGCGAGGTTCTTGATATCAAGGATGGTCTTGCCCGGCGTCGCCTCGGCCTTGTCGACCGAGAGACTCACGTCGCGGCCCACCATGAGGGCGGCCAGCTCGGCCGGCTCGGCGCTCGGGTCGGCGTTGCCCACCACACGACCTCGACGGATGACGGTGATGACGTCGGCGACGGCCTTGACCTCGCGCAGCTTGTGGGAGATGAACACGACGGACGTGCCGTTGCCGGCCAGCTGGCGCATGATCTGCAGCAGCTCGTCGGTTTCCTGCGGCGTGAGCACGGCGGTGGGCTCGTCAAGAATGAGCACCTTGGCCTGGCGGACGAGGGCCTTGATGATTTCGACACGCTGCTGCACGCCCACCGGAAGGTCCTCGACCAGGGCGTCGGGGTCAACGTCGAAGCCGTAGCGATCGGAGATCTCGCGGATCTTGCGGCGGGTTTCCTTCAGGTCGAGGATGCCGCCCTTGGTGTTCTCGGCGCCCAGCGCCACGTTCTCCGCCACGGTGAAGACCGGGACGAGCATAAAGTGCTGGTGAACCATGCCGATGCCCGCGGCCATGGCGTCGCCGGGGCCGGAGAAGGTGACCGGCTTGCCGTCCACGAGAATGCGTCCGGCCGTGGGCTGGTACAGCCCGTAGAGCACGTTCATCAGCGTCGACTTGCCGGCGCCGTTCTCTCCCAGGAGGGAATGGATCTGTCCCGGCTCCACGGTGATGGAGATGTCTTGGTTCGCGTAGAAGTCCCCGAAGGCCTTAGAGATGCCGTCCAGTTCGAGTTTCACGAGGCTCCCGTCTCGGTGTTGGTGGGCGCGCACGAGCGCCCTGGGACAGGCGAGCCGCCTCCCCGTTGCCAGGGAGGCGGCCCGCCGTCACGGATGGGTCAGTTCTTGGCCTCGGCCTTGATCTTCCCGTCGATGATCTGCTGCTTCAGGTCCTCAACCTCCTTCTTGGTCTCGTCGGAGACCTTGGAGTCGAAGTCGTGGAACGGAGCGATGGAGACGCCGCCGTTGGCGAGGGTGCCAACGTAGGCCTCGTTGGAGAACTTGCCCTCGGAGGCCTGCTTGGTCACGTCCTCGACGGAGGTGTCCATGGCCTTCATGACCGAGGTGAGCATGAGCTCCTTGTACTGCGAGGCGGAGTTGTATCCATCGGAGTCAACCCACACGAGCGCGGCGTCCTTGCCAGCGGCGTTGGCTTCCTTGACGGCGGCGGCGGCACCCTTGCCCACCGGTCCGGCCACCGGCATGACGATGTCGGCGCCCTGGTCCAGGAAGGTCTGGGTGACCTGCTTGCCCTTGTCCTGCTTCTCGAAGTCGCCGGTGAAGGTGCCGTCCTGCTTGGCGGAATCCCAGCCGAGCAGCTTGACGTCCTTGCCCTTGGCCTCGTTGTACTTGGCGACGCCCTGGGCGAAGCCCTCCATGAAGATCGTCACGGTGGGGATCTTCATGCCGCCGAAGGTGGCGACGGTGCCGGTCTTGGTCTGAGCGGCGGCGACGTAGCCGGCCAGGTAGGCGGCCTGCGCCGTGTCGTACGTCAGGGACTTGACGTTCGGCAGCTCGATCGAGGAATCGTCGATGATGGCGAACTTGGAATCCGGGTTCGCGGTGGCGGTCGCCTTCGTGGCGTCGGCCAGCAGGAAGCCCACGGAGTAGGTCAGGTCGCACTTGGCGGCAACCATGCCGTTGAGGTTGGTGGCAAAGTCGCCGTTGGACTTGGACTCGGCCTGCTTCACCTGCACACCAAAGTCAGCCTTGGCCTTCTGCAGACCCTCCCACGAGGACTGGTTGAAGGACTGGTCATCGAAGCCACCGGAGTCGGAGACGATGCAGGCCAGGAAGTCGATGGCCGGAGCCGAGGACTTCGAGGAGCTACCCGAGTCGGTCGGGGCGGCGCCACAGGCGGCGAGGGCGAGGGCGGAAATGCCCAGGACGGCGGCGGTCGCGGAGAGGCGACGGCCGGACTTCGAGATCTTCACAAGGTCCTCCTGCAAGGGGTGCGTAGTGCCCGCGCCCCCTGCTGGGGCAGACTCGGCCGTCCGGGCTTCGTCGCGCGTGCGTCCATCAGGATACCCCGGAGTGTGACGCAAGATGTACCCGCCAGTTTGCTAACAGGTTTCGCATGCACCTCGGAGCATTTTTATTTTCCCCGGGACAGTACCAGGCGCGGGGTCCCGCCTTCAGCCCTGCTTGGCGACGGCACGCAGCGCCGCCGCCGTCATGACGCGCACGCCCGTGGCGATGGCGCGCTCGTCCGGCGTGTAGTTGCCCTGGTGCAGGTCGAAGACCTCTCCCCCGGGCGTGCGGGTGCCGAGGCGGAACATGGCGCCGGGGCGCATCTGGGTCATCCAGGCGAAGTCCTCCCCGCCCATGGACTGCGGCGTCAGCTCGATCGCGTCCGCCCCGATCTCGGCGCGCGCCGCGTCCTCGATCAGCGCCGTCTCCGTCGGAGCGTTGACCACGGGAGGAACGCCGCGGATGTGCTCCAGCTGCACCTGCACCTTGTAGGGGGCGGCCACCTGCGCCACGACCTCGTCCAGCAGCTCGCCGGCGCTATCCCAGGCGTGCCCGTCGAGGCAGCGCATGGTGCCGGAGAGCGTGCCGACCGAGGGGATCGCGTTCGGCGCATTGCCGGCGTTGATCTGCCCCCACACGACGGAGACGGCGGAGCGCACGTCGATGCGGCGCGAGAGCACGGCGGGCACGCCGATCGCGATCTGCGAGAGCGCGAAGACGAGGTCCTCGGTCAGGTGCGGGCGGGAGGTGTGCCCGCCGTGGCCCGTGAGCTTGATGCGGATCGTGTCGGAGGCCGAGGTGATCGCGCCGATGCGCGTGCCGATGTGGCCCACCTCGATGCGCGGCTCGCAGTGCAGGGCAAGCACGCGCGGGACGTCGTCAAGCACGCCCTGCTCGATGACCGCCTTGGCGCCGCCCGGCATGCGCTCCTCGGCCGGCTGGAAGATGACCCTCACGCGCCCGGCCAGCCGGCCGGCGTCGTGCAGATCCTTCAGCAGCAGGGCCACGCCGAGCATGACCGTGGTGTGGATGTCGTGGCCGCAGGCGTGGCACACGCCGGCGTGCTCGGAGGCGTAGGGCAGGCCCGTCACCTCCTGCAGCGGCAGGGCGTCGATGTCGGCGCGCAGGCCGATCGCGAGCTCCCCTTCACCGATATCGACAAACGCACCGGTGCCCGTCAGGCGCGTGGGCGCGAGGCCAGCCGCGTGCAGCGCGTCGACGATGCGCGTGGTGGTGCGCTCCTCCTGGAACGAGAGCTCCGGGTGGGAGTGCACGTCGCGGCGGAAGGCGTGCAGGGCCTCGAGATGGGGCTCGAGGAGCGGTGCGATCGCGGGGATCGACGGGGCGGCGGACTCACTCACGGCTGTGCTGTTCTTCCGGTTCACGCTGACAGGGCTGGGGCCAGTTTAGGCTCGCGCTTCCCGAGGGCGCGCCTCGCGGCGCGCCCGTGACGCGCGGGTACTAGAGGACGTCGACCTCGCCGTGGGCCTTGAGCGCCTCGACGGCGCCCTTGACCTGCTGGGCGTGGTCCTTGGTCGTGACCAGCAGAGCATCGGGGGTGTCCACCACCACGACGTCCTCGATGCCGATGAGCGCGATGACGCGGCGGGTGTCGGAGACGACGATGCCGTTGGCGTCGTCGACGTACACGCGGGCCCCCTCGCCCATGACGGTCATGCCGCCGGCGTCGGAGGCCGGATTGAGGCGACCGAGGGCGGCGAAGTCCCCCACGTCGTCCCACGTGAACTTGCCGGGGACGACGGCCACGTCACCGGCCGCGGCGGCGGGCTCGGCGACCGCGTAGTCGATGGCGGTCTTGGGAAGTGTGGGCCAGACCTCGGCGATGACGCGCGCGCGATCCTCCGAGTCCCAGGCGGCGGCGATCTTCTCGACGCCCGCCGCGAGCTCGGGTTCGTTCTCGCGCAGGTGCTGGAGCATGAGGGCCACGGGGGCCACGAACATGCCGGCGTTCCAGAGGTACTCCCCCGAGTCGACGTAGTCCTTGGCGACGGCCTCGTCCGGCTTCTCCACGAACTCGATGACGTCCTGGGCGTGCTCGGCGCCAGCCACACCGAGGGACTCTCCGCAGCGGATGTAGCCGAAGCCGGTGGAGGGGTAGGTGGGCTCGATGCCGATCGTGACGATCTTGCCCGTGGCAGCCGCGTGCACCGCCTCGCGGACGGCTTCCTGGAAGACCTCGACGGGACCGATCACCTGATCGGCGGCGAAGGATCCCATGATCGTGTCCGGGTTGCGGCGGAACAGGATCGCGGCGGCGAGACCGATGGCCACCGCCGAGTCCTTCGGCTCCGACTCCAGCACCAGGTCGGCGGCGCTCAGCTCCGGCAGCTGCGCCGTCACCGCCGGGCCGTGGGCCTGGCCCGTCACCACCATGATGCGGTTCTGCGCCAGTGGGACCAGGCGGTCGTACGTCGCCCGGATCAAGGTGCTGCCGGAACCGGTGAGGTCGTGCAGGAACTTGGGGGCGGCGGCGCGCGAGAGCGGCCACAGGCGCGTGCCAGTGCCACCGGCGGGGATCACACCGTAGAAACGCGACAACAGGGGGTCATTCATTCGGCCCAGGCTACCGGCCCCCGCCCGACAGCGCGGCCCCGCCACGCGCCGTCGCGCACTCTCCCCCGTGAGGCCTACCACGGCGGGCCCGGCGCCGGAGCGGACCGCGCCGGGCCGGCCGTGACCGAATTCATCCCTCTATATAGGGGTGTCGTGACCACGGCACTTACCTTCCCCTATTTGGACACCAAAATGGCACCAAATTTTGGCGTATCGAAGCCATGCAAAAGACGAATGTAACGCTCGTCACATCAATGGAAGGCTCGCCCGTTCGCCGTGAGCGCAGTGGTCTAAGATCGGCCAGGAACGCTCTCATCGGCGCGCACCCTCATGAGCGTGGAGAATCCACGTCGCCCGATGTTGCAGGGAGGTATTTCAGTGTCGAAGGCATCTTCAGGCACCCTGTACCGCGGCCGAGAAGGCATGTGGTCATGGGTAGGACACCGGGTCACCGGCGTCGTCATCTTCTTCTTCTTGTTGGTTCACGTGCTGGACACCGCTCTCGTGCGCGTTGACCCCGGGGCCTACGACGCGGTGATCTCCGCGTACAAGAACCCCCTCATGGCCATCGGTGAGTTCGGTCTCGTCGCCGCCATCATGTTCCACGCCTTCAACGGCCTGCGCCTGATCCTCGTGGACTTCCTCAAGCAGGGCCCCAAGATCCAGCGCCAGCTCTTCTGGACCGTCATGGTCGTGTGGGTTGTTGCCGTGGTCGGCTTCGGCGCCCGTCACCTCACGCTCGCATTCACCGGTGGAGGACACTGATCATGACCGCACAGATCGACGCTCCCCGCGCCAAGCGCATCGACCCGAAGTACAACCGGGCCCGCAAGTCTCGCAACAACTTCGAGATGATGGCGTGGCTGTTCATGCGCCTCTCCGGCGTGGTGCTGGTTGTCCTCATCTTCGGACACCTCATCTCCAACCTGCTCGTGGGCCAGGGCGTCCACGCCATCGATTTCGGCTTCGTCGCCGGCAAGTGGGCCTCGCCGCTGTGGCAGATCTGGGACCTGGCCATGCTGTGGCTGGCCATGCTGCACGGCACCAACGGCGTCCGCACGATCATCAACGACTACGCAGAGAAGGACCGCACCCGCTTCTGGCTGAAGACGGTCCTCTACGTTGTCGCTGCGTTCACCGTGCTGCTCGGCACCATGGTGATCTTCACCTTCGATCCGTGCATCAGCGAGACCGTCGCCAAGTCCGTCGCCCAGTGCGGCGCCGGCGCCTGAGTCAGCGGCCCACGAGAACTTCTTAAGGAATCAGACGAATGCAGGTACATCAGTACGACGTCGTGATCGTCGGGGCCGGCGGCGCAGGCATGCGCGCGGCCATCGAGTCGGGCCAGCGCGCCCGCACGGCGGTCCTCACCAAGCTCTACCCCACGCGTTCCCACACCGGCGCGGCCCAGGGCGGCATGTGCGCCGCCCTCGCCAACGTCGAGGAGGACAACTGGGAGTGGCACACCTTCGACACCATCAAGGGTGGCGACTACCTGGTTGACCAGGACGCAGCCGAGGTCATGGCCAAGGAGGCCATCGACGCTGTGCTCGACCTCGAGCACATGGGTCTGCCCTTCAACCGCACGCCCGAAGGCAAGATCGACCAGCGTCGCTTCGGCGGCCACACGCGCGATCACGGCAAGGCCCCGGTCCGCCGCGCCTGCTACGCCGCCGACCGCACGGGTCACATGATCCTGCAGACGCTCTACCAAAACTGCGTCAAGCACAACGTGGAGTTCTACAACGAGGTCTACGTCCTCGACCTGCTCATCACGGAGACGGAGGCCACCCGCGAGGACGGCTCCGCCTACCAGCAGAAGCACGTCGCCGGCGTGGTCGCCTACGATCTCTCCACCGGCGAGATCTCCGTCTTCCAGGCCAAGTCGGTCGTGTTCGCCACGGGCGGCGCCGGCAAGGTCTTCAAGACCACCTCGAACGCGCACACCCTGACGGGTGACGGCATGGCCATCGCCTTCCGCCGCGGCATCCCGCTGGAGGACATGGAGTTCGTGCAGTTCCACCCGACCGGCCTGGCCGGCCTGGGCATCCTGCTCTCCGAGGCCGCCCGCGGCGAGGGCGCCGTGCTGCGTAACTCCGAGGGTGAGCGCTTCATGGAGCGCTACGCCCCCACCATCAAGGACCTGGCGCCGCGCGACATCGTTGCGCGCTCCATGGCCAACGAGGTCCGCGAGGGTCGCGGTTGCGGCCCGAACAAGGACTACGTGCTGCTGGACCTGACGCACCTGGAGCCGGCGCACATCGACGCCAAGCTCCCGGACATCACCGAGTTCGCCCGCACCTACCTGGGCGTTGAGCCCTACACCGAGCCCGTGCCGGTCTTCCCGACCGCTCACTACGTGATGGGCGGCGTGCCGACCAACATCAAGGGCGAGGTCCTGCAGGACAACGACACCGTCATCCCCGGCCTGTACGCCGCGGGCGAGGTGGCCTGCGTGTCCGTGCACGGCTCCAACCGCCTGGGCACCAACTCCCTCCTGGACATCAACGTGTTCGGCAAGCGCTCCGGCGTTGCCGCCGCCGAGTACTCCAAGACGGCCGAGTTCGTGGCGCTTCCGGAGAACCCGGAGGCGTTCGTCGAGGGCCTCGTGGCCCACGTTCGCGACAACGACGGCACCGAGCGCGTCGCCGCGATCCGCAAGGATCTGCAGGAGACGATGGACGCCAACATGCAGGTGTTCCGCTCCGGCGACACCATCGCCAAGGCGCTCTCCGACATCGAGGAGCTGCGCGAGCGTTACACCCGCATCGGCATCCAGGACAAGGGCAAGCGCTTCAACCTGGATCTGCTCGAGGCCATCGAGCTGGGCTTCCTGCTGGACCTCGCCGAGGTCATGACCGTCTCCGCGCTGCACCGTCACGAGTCCCGCGGCGGCCACTACCGCGAGGACTTCCCGAACCGCGACGACGCGAACTTCATGAAGCACACCATGATCTACAAGGACGAGAACGCGGAGACCGAGGGCATCAAGGGCATGCGCTTTGATACCAAGCCGGTCATCTTCACCCGTTACGAGCCGATGGAGCGTAAGTACTGATGAGCACCAACGTTGCAGAACCAGCATCCAAGGTCGAGATCAAGGCCGGCTCCGGCGACGCCGTCGAGTCCTTTGACATCACCCTGAAGGTCCGCCGCTTCGATCCCGAGATCTCCGACGAGGCTCACTGGGACGAGTACCAGCTGACCATGTACGGCACGGACCGCGTCCTCGACGCCCTGCACCGCGTGAAGTGGGAGGAGGACGGCTCGCTGTCCTTCCGCCGCTCCTGCGCGCACGGCGTGTGTGGCTCGGATGCCATGCGCATCAACGGCCGCAACCGTCTTGCCTGCAAGACCCTTCTCAAGGACCTGGACACCTCCAAGCCCATCACCGTTGAGCCCATCAAGGGCCTGCCGGTGGAGAAGGACCTCATCGTGGACATGGAGCCCTTCTTCCAGTCCTACCGCGAGGTCATGCCGTTCCTCATCACCAAGGGCCACGAGCCGTCCAAGGAGCGCTTCCAGTCCCAGGAGGACCGCGAGCGCTACGACGACACCACGAAGTGCATCCTGTGCGCCGCGTGCACCTCGTCCTGCCCCGTGTTCTGGACCGACGGCCAGTACTTCGGCCCCGCCGCGATCGTGAACGCTCACCGCTTCATCTTCGATTCCCGCGACGATGCCGGCGACATGCGCCTGGAGATCCTCAACGACAAGGAAGGCGTGTGGCGCTGCCGCACCACCTTCAACTGCTCCGAGGCGTGCCCGCGTGGCATCCAGGTGACCAAGGCGATCTCTGAGGTCAAGCAGGCCATCCTCACGCGCTCGATCTGATCCGCGCCTGAGACACAGCGCGAGGCCCGCACCCCGATCATGGGGTGCGGGCCTCGCGCTGTTGCTCCCCCTTCGGAAGTTCGCCCTCCCCCACCTTCAGGAGTTCCCCTCCCCCGGCCTTCCCCTTCCCCTCCAGGATCGGAGTGGGTTGGGTACGTTTTTGGGCCCAAAACCGTACCGAACCCACTCCGATCCTGGGTTTGGCGCGGTGAGCGCCCGACGGCGTGGGGTTGGCTTGGGCGGAGCCCGTCGCGTCGGAGGGCGCCGGGGAGGAGGGAAGGTCCGTACTCCAGGCGGGTAGCCCGCTCAGGCGCGGCTCGCGCGCTTCAGCTCAGCGGGAGGCATCCAGGGGAGGCACTGGAAGGCCTCACGGCCGGGGGCCAGAACATGACCGTGTGCCTCGCGCGCCCCAGCTCCACGTTGGCGCCTCCCCCCTCAAGATCGGAGTGGGTTGGGTACGTTTCTGGGCCCAAGAACGTACCCAACCCACTCCGATCCCGCGTTGCGGCGGTGGTGGCGCGCAGAAAAGTGCCGTTTGTCGTGAAGGTACGGTCTTCACGACAAACGGCACTCCCCATGCGCTGAGGGCTATGCGGCAATGCTCGCTTCCTCGCCCTTGCCTGCACGGCGTTCCTCCCAGGCGGCCATGACCGCTGGGTCGGTTGGTTTGCCAGCCAGCGAGACCATCACGTAGACGACGACCGAGGAGGCCAGGCCGTAGTAGATGGGTTCGTTCGCCAGGACGCCGTCCAGGAAGCTGCCCTTCTGGATGGCCATGACGCCCATCGTGCCCAGGGTGACGATCGTGCCCACGCCCATGGACCAGGCCGCGCCGAGACCCGTCCCGCGGCGCCACAGCAGGCCGCCCAGGATCGAGACGAGCAGTCCGCCCACCAGGATGTCGTAGGAGATGGTCAGTGCAGCGACGACGTCCTGCACCACGATCGCGAGGCCCACCACGAAGATGCCGAGGCCGAAGACCCAGTAGCGGTTCTTCTTGACGTCTTCGCCCGGATCGGTCTCGTGCTCGCCCTGCTCGGCAGGCGCCGCCACGCCGGAGAACCACGACTTCACGAGCGGCACCACGTCGGCCCTCGCCACTGTCGCGGCCGCGATCAGCGCGCCGGAAGCGGTGGACATCATGGCGGCGACGGCGGCTGCGAGGACCAGGCCTCCGAGCGCCACGGGGAGGATGCTCTCCGCCACCTCGGCGTAGACGACGTCCTTGCCGGAGTGGGCGATGTCGATGTTCGGCAGGACGACGCGGGCTGCCAGGCCAATGAGGGCACCGGCGATGCCGTAGAGGATGCAATAGACACCGGCGGTCGCGCCGCCCCACTTGGCGATCTGCGGTGTGCGGGCCGTGAAGACGCGCTGCCAGATGTCCTGACCGATCAGCAGGCCCAGCGTGTAGACCACGAAGTAGGTGATGATCGTGTCGAGGCCGATGCCTCCCCAGCTGAAGAACTCGGCGTCGACGCGCTCGCGAATCCCGTCAAAGCCACCCGCCGCGTTGAGCGTGAACGGGAGCATGAGGAAGAAGATGCCGAGGGTCTTGATGACAAACTGCACCTGGTCGGCCAGCGTGATGGACCACATGCCGCCAATCGTCGAGTAGATGATCACCACAAGCCCACCGATGAGGATGGCCAACCAGCGCTCCCAGCCGAACAGCACCACGAAAATGGTGGCGTAGGCGCCGGTGGAGGTGGCGCAGAGCATGAGCGTGTAGGCCAGCATGACAATCGAGGACAGCTCCGTGGCGCGTTGCCCGTAACGCAATCGGAGCATCTGGGACACCGTGAAGATGCGCAGGCGCTGGATGACGCCGGCGAAGCAGAGGCTGAGCAGGAGCACGCCAACGCCGATGGCGATGACGAGCCAGGCGCCGGACACACCAAACTTGTACCCCAGGCCCACGCCGCCCACGGTGGAGGCCCCGCCAAGGACGACGGCGGCCATGGTTCCGGTGTAGAGGAATGGACCAAGACGGCGGCCTGCCACCAGGAAGTCCGAATTCGACTTAGTCTTTGATTTGCCCCACCACCCAAAGGCCAACATGGCCAAGAGGTATAGGACAACAATCGACGCGTTGATGAGCGTCTTCGTGGTGAGATCCATCGAAAGCCTCGCTGGGTAGTCACTCAGGCAACCTATGTTGCATGGTGGGCAACTTGTGATGTCGACCAAAGTAGACTGTGATCAGTGGCACAGTCAAGATCGGCCCCGCGACACACGGTGGGGCACCAAGGAGAGAGTCCGCATGGTCCTCAAGGCTTTGCCCGTCGAACCGTCCAACCAGCCACTGGCGATCGGCGCCAAGCTGCGCGCCGCCCGCCAGGCGGCACACATGACCATGGACCAGACCGCCGAGGCCGCCGGCATCACCAAGGGATTCCTCTCCCGCGTTGAGCGCGACCTCACCTCCCCCTCGGTCGCTTCGCTCGTGACCCTCTGCCAGGTCCTCTCCCTGCCCATCGGCGAGCTCTTCGCGGCCCCGAACATCCAGCTCACGCGACTAGCAGACACCCCCCGCATCTCCCTTGGCGGTGACGGCATCGTCGAGCGCCTCATCACCCCGCGCTCCGAGGACCGCGTGCAGGTGCTCCACGCAACGATCGAGGCGCACGGCCGCGGCGAGTCAGAGCAATACACCATCGACTGCGACCTCGAGGTGCTGCACATCAGCAGGGGGCAGCTACGGGTCTTCATCGGCACCGAGACGTTCGACCTCGACACCGGAGACACCCTCACCTTCCCCGGCCGCGAGCCACACACGTGGGAAAACCCCAGCGACGAGGAAGCCCAGGCGTACTGGACCCTCATCCCGGCCGCCTCGCGCTAGCGATGTTCGCCAGAAAGCAACTTTTGATTCCTAATAGACAACTTTCTGTGTAGGCTCGGTCACGTTACCGCAGCTAGGCCCGGCTCCAGGCTGGGCACCCAACCCCGGAGGATGACCCTTGGAAGAGATCCGCGTCGAGAAGAACGGCAACATCGGACCCGTCGATTCTTCCCGTATCCCGCGCTACTCCGGTGCCGCGACCTTCGCCCTCCTGCCCCGCCTCGATCAGGTGGAGCGTGCGGACGTCAAGGTCGTGGGCATCCCCTTCGACGCCGGTGTCTCCTACCGCCCCGGTGCCCGCTTCGGCGCCACCGCCGTGCGTGAGGCCTCCCGCCTGTTGCGCCCGTACCACCCGGCCCTCGATCTCTCGCCCTTTGAGGTGGCGCAGGTGGCGGACGCCGGCGACATGGCCGTGAACCCCTTCAACATCGAAGAGGCCATCGCCACCATTGAGGCCGAGGCCCTGGAACTAACTGAGGATGGCTCCTCGCTCGTCACCATCGGCGGCGACCACACCATCGCCCTCCCCCTGCTGCGCGCCGCCGCCAAGCGCGCGGGTCGCCCCGTGGCCCTCCTGCACTTCGATGCACACCTGGACACGTGGGACACCTACTTCGGCGCCGCCTACACACACGGCACGCCTTTCCGCCGCGCCGCAGAGGAAGGCGTCATCGACACCGACGCCGTGAACCACGTGGGCACGCGAGGCCCGCTGTACGGCAAGAAGGACCTCGAGGAAGACGAGCGTTTCGGCTTCGGCATCTACACCTCCGCCGACGTGTTCCGCCGCGGCGTCGACGACATCGTGGACCGTCTGCGCGAGCGTGTCGGCGACCGCCCGCTCTACGTCTCCATCGACATCGATGTGCTGGACCCGGCCCACGCTCCCGGTACCGGCACCCCCGAGGCCGGCGGCCTGACCTCCCGCGAACTGCTGGAGATCCTGCGCGGCCTGCGCGGCCTGAACCTCGTGGGCGCCGACGTCGTCGAGGTCTCCCCGGCCTACGACCACGCCGAGATCACCGCCGTGGCCGCGAGCCACGTCGCCTACGACCTCGTGAGCCTGCTGGCCGACCAGGTGGCCACCGAAGCCGCAGGCGAGGAAACGGCGTGAGCCTGCGCAGTGGGGGGCATCTCGTCACCGAGACGCTGAGCGCGCTGGGTGCCACCACCGTCTTCGGCATCCCGGGTCAGCACGCGCTGGGCCTCTTCGACGCCCTCAACGAGAGCGATCTGCACTTCATCTCCTCGCGGGTGGAGAACAACGCGGCCTTCGCGGCGGACGGCTATGCCCGTGCCACGGGCAAGCCGGGTGTGCTCTTCCTCTCCACGGGTCCCGGTGCCCTCACCTCCCTGGCCGGGCTGCAGGAGGCGCTGGCCACGGGCGTGCCCATGGTGGTGGTCTCCTCGCAGATCCCGCGCGCGGGCCTGGGCGAGCGCCACCGCGGCATGCTGCATCAGCTCGATGATCAGAAGTCCTCGGCGGCCAACGTGACTGTCTCGCGCCGCCTAGTGCAGCACGCCTCCGCGATCCCGTCGGCGATCGTCGGTGCCTGGGAGGACGCATTGTCGGCCCCCATGGGTCCGGCTTGGGTGGAGATCCCGCAGGACGTACTCCTCGAGGACGCCGAGCGCATCCCCGCAGTGCGTGGCCCGCTGGCCGTGGCGCCCCGCGTCGCCGCCGCGCGCCCCGAGTTGGTCGACGCCGCCGCCGAGCTCTTGGCGGGCGCCTCCCGTCCGCTGATCGTGGCCGGAGGTGGCGTGCGCCGCGCCGGCGCCGAGGCCGCCTTGCTCGAGGTAGCCGAGGCGGTGGGTGCCCCCGTGGTGTGTGCTCCGGGCGGTCACGGGGCCTTCCCCTGGGAACACCCGCTCTCCCTGCAGTCCTGGGTGGAGGACGTCGCGGTGTCCGAGACGCTCGAGGACGCGGATGTGCTGTTGTGCATCGGCACCTCGCTCGGTGAGGTCACCTCGAACTACTACACCCTTGCCCCGCGCGGACGGATCATCCACGTCGATGCCGAGGCCCGCGTGCTCGAGGCCAACCACCCCGCGCTCGGCATCCACGCCGACGCCGGAATGTTCCTGCAGGCCCTGTCCGAAGCGTTGCCCACGCAGCCCAAGACTGCGGCGTCCGAGAGCCGCCGGGTGCGGAGCGAAGCCAAGGTCCATCAGGTCCTGGGCACCGTCCGGGAACGCCTGGCCGGCCAGGAGCTGCAGCACGAGCTCGGCTTCCTCGACGCCGTTCGTGTGGGAACGCCGGATGCCGCCCTGACGTACTGGGACATGACCATTGCCGCGTACTGGGGATGGAGCGCCTGGGACAGTCGGTCGGGGGCCTTCCACTCTGCTCAGGGTGCTGGCGGGCTCGGCTACGGCTTCCCGGCTGCCCTCGGTGCCGCCGCTGCCGCGGCCGAGGAGAACGGCTCGACCCCCGTCCTCGCGGTGGCCGGCGACGGTTCGTCGATGTACTCGCTTGCCGAGCTGGCCACTGCGGTGCAGCACCAGCTCAACGTGACGTGGCTCATCGTGGACGATGGCGGCTACGGCATCCTGCGTGAGTACATGCACGACACCTTCGGCCGTTCCACCGCCACGGAGCTCGCACGCCCCGACTTTGTGCGCCTGGCCGAATCCTTCGGGGTTCCCGCCGAGCGCGTCGAGGCGAGCGACGTCGAACAGGCGCTGCGCGCATCCTTCGAGCGCCCCGGCCCGCAGCTCATCGTGGTCCCCACACTGCTACGGATGTTCGCACCGACCCACCTGGATCGGCCAAGCACCCTGCCGCACGCCTAGCCGGCAGCGGCCGGCGCGGCCACCACCAGCAGCGCAAGGGGGCCCCGGAATCGCATGATTCCGGGGCCCCCACTGTTGGGTTCATCGAGCCGATGGCGTTCCTGCCAATGAAGCGGCGCCGGACCTAAGGGGTCCCCAACGGGAAGGTCGCTCGCAGCTTCCAGTCGGCGTCGCCGAGGTCGCCATAGAGCGCCACGCGGTCGGCGTGGAGGTCCCAGGTGACCCCCGCTTGGGAGGCCTCGAGCGCGTCCAAGGCCGCGTCGTCGAGCCCTTGGCCCAGCGTCACGTGCGGCACAAAGGGATAGGCAGAGGGCGCGGCCAGCGGGCCCGCCCGCAGGGCCGCGTGCAGCTTGAGGCACCAGCGCTCCCCCACGCTCAACGGGCAGTAGACCACGGGCGTGAGCGGGCGGAAGGTCGCCGTCCCGGAGAACCGCAAGGTGGTGGGTTCGGTGCCGGCGGCGACGGCCGCCACATGCTCCACGATCTGGTTCCAGTCGGTGACGGGCAAGCCCGTGAGCAGGGTCAGGTGCGGGGGAACCGCTCCGAGCGGGTCGCCCGCGGCAAGCCGCAGGCCGGCCAGACGCGCGGCGTGAGGTTCCGGGATGGGAACGACGACTCCCACCCGCTCCTCACCCGCGCGCGCGGCCGGCCCGTTCATGGTCGGTCCCCCGCGTTCAGCGGCCCAGCGGCCGCAGGAAACCCACGGCGTCGTAGACAGCGGCGAGCGTGACCGAGGCGGTCTCGCGGGCCTTGGCGGCACCCACGGCGAGCAGGCGATCGATCTCGGCTGGATCGTCCAGCAGCTCGAGCGTGCGGGCGCGGATGGGCTCCAGCTTGGCCACGACGGCCTCGGCGGTGTCCACCTTGAGGTGGCCGTACATCTTGCCCTCGTACTGCTCCACGAGCGTGGCCACCGGGGTGTCGGTGACGACGGACAGGATGGAGAGCAGGTTGGAGACGCCCGGCTTGGCCTCGCGGTCGAACGCGACCACGTTGCCGTCGTCGGTCACGGCCGACTTGATGCGCTTGGCGATGACCTTCGGCTCGTCGAGCACGTTAATGCGCCCGTTGGGCGAGGCGGAGGACTTCGACATCTTCGACGTGGGGTCCTGCAGGTCGTAGACGCGGGCGCCCTCGGCAGGGATCAGCGGCTCGGGGATCTTGAAGACCTCGCCGAAGCGGTGGTTGAAGCGCTGACCCAGGGTGCGGGTCAGCTCCACGTGCTGCTTCTGGTCATCGCCCACCGGCACACCGTCGGCCTGGTACAGCAGGATGTCCGCCGCCATGAGGACCGGGTAGGTGAACAGGCCCACGTTGGTGGAGTCCTGGCCGTAGCGGCCGGCCTTGTCCTTGAACTGGGTCATGCGGGAGGCCTCGCCGAAGCCCGTGATGCACTGCAGCACCCACGCCAGCTCGGCGTGCTCCGGCACGTGCGACTGCACAAAGAGCGTGGAGCGCTCCACGTCCACGCCGCCGGCGATGTACTGCGCCACCGTGGTGCGCGTGCGGGTGGCCAGGTTGGTGGCGCCGTCCGGGGAGGTGATCGAGTGCAGGTCGGGGATGAAGTAGAACGCGTCGGCCGTGTCCTGCAGCTTCACGTAGTTCACGAGGGCGCCGAGGTAGTTGCCCAGGTGCAGGGAATCGGCGCTGGGCTGCATCCCGGAGAGGACGCGGGGCTGGGAGGTCGTCATGAGAAGGTGCCTTTCGTGGTCCGGCGGGTCGCCGCTCGCCGTGTGGGTACGGCGGCGCGGACCGGCGGGACCGGGGAGAAAATCTAGAACTGGTAGTCGACCACGAGCGGTGCGTGATCCGACCAACGGGTGTCGTAGCTGGCAGCGCGGTCAACGTCTGCGCGCAAGGCCTTGGCGGCGAGGGACGGGGAGGCCATGTGGTAGTCGATGCGCCAGCCCGTGTTGTTGTCGAACGCCTGACCGCGCTGCGACCACCAGGTGTAGGGCCCGTCGACGTCGCCCGCGAGGTCACGCGCCACGTCCCGGTACCCGATCTCCTCACCGAAGAAGCGGTCGAAATAGGCGCGTTCCTCGGGGAGGAATCCGGCCCGCTTGACGTTGCCCTTCCAGTTCTTGATGTCTCGCGTGGTGTGACCCACGTTCATGTCTCCCACGAGGAGCACGTCGCGGCCGTCCGCGCGCAGCGCCGGCAGCTTGGTGATCATTTCCTCGAGGAAGGCGAACTTGTCGTCCTGCTTGGGCGTGCCGACCTCACCGGAGTGAACGTAGACGCTCGCGACGGTCAGCTTGGTGCCGTTGATGACGAAATCCGCCTCGGCCCAGCGGCCGGTCGTGGCAAAGCGCTCGGAGCCGATGCCGATCCGCGTGGCCTCCGGTTCCTGGCGGGAAGCGACGAGCACGCCGGCGCGCCCCTTGGCCTCGGCCTCGGCGTGCACCACGTGCCAGCCGTCGGCGAGGAATTCGTTGACGATCTTGTCCGGCGCGCGCACCTCCTGCAGGCACAGGATGTCCACATCCCGCGCCTCGAGCCACTCCGGCATGCCCTTGCGGTAGGCGGCACGGATGCCGTTCACGTTCACGGAGGCGATGCGGGTGGCCTCACCCTTGGGCGCGTACACGGGGCTCTCGGCGGCGATGTCAGTCACCCCATTACTGTATCCGCTCGGGTCCCCGCCTCGCCGTTCTCTGACACACAGCGACCGGCCCGGATCACGGCGGGCGGGACGGTGTCCCGCCGTGATCACGGCCCGACGGCGGGGCGTCACCTTTAGCGCCTCACGGCCCGACGGCGGGGCGTCACCTTCAGCGCCTCAGGCCACGAACGTGTCCTCGGCGCCCACGACGGTGCGCAAGACCGTGCCGTCGAGCAGCTCCTCGTGCGCGGAGGCAAAGGGATCCCGCCCGAGCACCACGAAGTCGGCAAGCTGCCCCGGGGCGAGCGAGCCGCGCTCGCCCTCCAAGCCGCTCGCGAAGGCGGCGTCGCGCGTCACGTGCGCCACGGCGTCGTGCAGGGTGACCTTCAGGTGCGGCTCCAGCGCCTCGCGGCTGGGGTCAAGCGCCGAGCGGCGCGTGGCCGCGACGTAGAGATTCGGGAGCATCTCGTAGGGGGCGGTGGGCGCATCGGTGCCGAAGGCGAGGGTGACCCCCGCGGCCTGGAATTCGGCCCAGGGGTAGCCGCGGTGGATGCGCGGCGCGCCAAGCATCGCGCGCCAGTTGTCCTGGATCGCGGGGTCCGCGTGCACCGGCTGCATCGAGGCCACGATGCCCAGGCGGGCGATGCGGGCCACGTCCGCCTCGCTGATGACTTCCAGGTGCTCCATGCGGTGGCGGCGCGCGCGCACGTGCCCCTCCGGCAGCTCCTCGAGGGCGTCCAGGCTGCCCGTCACCGCCGCGTCGCCGATCGCGTGGATCGCGATCTGCAGACCGGCGGCGTCGGCCGCGCGCACCACGGGGCGCAGGCCGGGCAGGTCCCAGATGGCCTCCGGCCGCGAGCCGTCGGTGTAGGGGGAGTGCACGGCGGCGGTGCAGGCATCCACCACGCCGTCGCTCACGATCTTGATGCCGGCCAGGCGCAGCCAGTCCCCCGCGGGGCCGGCCGCCCCCGCCGCCGCCAGCTCGGCGGCGCGCGCCACCTGGTCCAGCTCCACCCGCGGATCCTCGTGGCGATTGATGAGCCAGTGACCCACGATGCGCACCGGCAGGCGCCCGTCCCGTTCCAGCAGCTGGCTCATGGCCCGCCACTCGTCCTCGCAGACGGCCATGTCCACGGCGCCCGTCACGCCCGTCGCCGCGTAGGCCTGCAGGGCGCGGCGCAGGTTCTCCACGCGCAGCTCGTCGGTGGAGAAGCCGGCCACGGCGGGCCAGAGGTAGGTGTGCAGCGCCGTCTCGTAGAGCATGCCGTCCGGCTCGCCATCCGCGTCGCGGCCGATGCGCCCGCCCACCGGGTCCGGCGTGTTCGCCGTGATGCCGATTTCCTTCAGCGCCGCGGTGTTGAGCCACGCCGAGTGCACATCGTTGGCGTCCAGGTAGACCGGCAGCTCGGGGAAGGCGGCGTCGAGCATGGAGCGGTGGGGCGCACCGCCGGGCACCTGGCTGAAGAGCCAGCTGCGGCCCAGGAGGCGCGGGGCCTCTGGCGCGGCGGCCCGGGCGGCGGCGAGGCCCTCGATGATCTCCTCGAGCCCGGCGGCGGCGACGAGGTCCGCCTTGGAGAGGGCCTCCCCCATCATCAGCAGGTGGGTGTGGGCGTCGATGAATCCGGGCAGCGCGTAGCCGCCGCCCAGGTCAACGCTGCGCGCGCCTTCGGCCTCCTGGGTGGCGGCGAGCTCCTCCCTCGGCCCGAAGGCCAGCCAGCGGCCGTCGCGGGCCAGCGCGGCCGTGGCGTCGGGGTGCTCGTGGAACGTCGCGTTGACATAGAGGGTGGTGTTCACGGGTGTGTCCTTCTGCTGATCCTGCGTGTGTTGCTGTTGTTGCCCCGCCGTGGTTGGCCCGGGGCGGCGTCGGCCCGAGCGCCGTGCGCGCCCGGGTCGCCGACCCGCCTAGTCGGTGTGCTGGGTCGCGGCGACGGGAGCGCCTGCACCCGCGCCCCGCGCCGGCGGTTCGCCACCCGTCGCCTGGGCCGCACGCTCCTCGGCCGCCTCGATCTGCGAGGACCGGCGGGCGATCAGCGTGACCGGCACCAGCAGCGCGAAGCTGAAGAGGCCGAGCACCCACCCCATGCCGGCGTATCCCAGGTGCTCGCTGAGCGCCGCCCCGAAGACGGGCGCAAAGCTGGAGCCCACCAGGTAGGCGCCCAGCAGCGGGGCGTTCCAGCGACCGCTCGAGTCGAGGCCGGCCGCCGTGGAGACGACGTACATGAAGGCGGCGGAATAGGTGGTGTTCCAGGCGATGATCGTGGCGAGGTACAGCCCCGGGTCATCGATCTGACCGGAGAGCACCTTGAGCACGCCGCCCAGGAGCAGCAGGACGGCGAGGGGGACGGCGCGGCCGAGGCGTCGGCCCACCCAGATCAGGGCGAGCGAGGCCAGCAGGCCGCCGGCGGTCGAGGCGCTGAGCACCATGCCCATCTGGGCGTCGGTGATCCCGGCCTGGTCCGCGCCCATGGCGCCGGCCATGGCCCAGAGCGAATCCTCCCCGAGCGCCCACAGGCCAAAGCACAGCAGGAGCGCCAGGCCGGCCAGGTTGGCGCGGCGAGAGGCGGCACGCGAGGCAAGGGACGACGTCGTACCGGCCGTTGCCGGCGCGGCGTCAGCGTTGACACGGGGCCGGGTGGCCTCCCGGGACGTGGTGCCGGCCGCGGCCTGGGCCGGCGCCGGCGGGAGCATCGGCACGGTGAGGAAGGCGAGCAACGCCAGGAGCGCCGGCACGCCGAACGCCGAGGGCATGCCGCCGCCCAAGGCGGGGATGATCAGGAGCACCAGGGTGACGATGCCGCGGTTCACGAGCCCGTTGATCCCGGCCATGCGATCGGGGTCGCGCAGGGCCGCCAGGGCGGCGCCGGAGGCCGAGGCGGCACCGCCGCAGCCGGCCCCGGCGAGCAGGATCCCGACGACGGCGATCGGTGCCGACGGGGCCAGGGCCGCCACGGCGAATCCGGCGGCGGCGACGAGCAGTCCAACGCGGGCCACGAGGTAGCGGCCCCTCCCCTCGGTCAGCCGCGCGGTCGCGAGGCTGACGGCGGCGGTCGCCAGGAGGCAGCCGGTCATCGTCAGCCCGGCCGACGTGGCGCTCATCCCGGGGCCGCCCACGAGGGCCAGGATCATGAGCGGGACAAGGTTGGCCGTCATGAGCCCCAACAGCGCCACGCCAAAGGTGGAGACGGCGCGGGAGGCGGTGAGGGGAAGACGGGCTCCGGGTGCTGTCATGAGGGGATCCGTTTCTGCAGGGGGATCACGCCGGGTGCGTGACCAGCGCCACAGTAGGAGATCCGGATCACGGCATCTTGAGTAATTTTCACTCCGGTCAATAAGCGACACCGGCCTGACCGCACCGCGCCGTGCGCGCCGTGACCCGTTCGCCGTTCGCCGTTCGCCGCCGAGACGCTTCACGGGCCGCCGCCGAGGCGGTGCCGTCGACGGCGTGCGCCCCCTACCGCCGCGCGGCGCGCACGGTCGACAGTCCGCCTTCAAGCACCATCCGCGCTTGATCCACCTCGAGCGTCCCGCCGAGCCAACGCAGCGACAGCCCCTCCTCGTAGGCCAGCAGGAGCGAGGCCAGCCCATGCGGGGAGGCGGCCAGCATGGACCCGTCCTCGATCCCGACCGCCACGCCCTGGAGGAGGCCCTGGTACCAGCGGTGCCTGAAGCGCTCGTGCACCGCCGCCAGCTCGTCGTCCTCCGCGCTGAGCACTGCGCACTCGTTCCAGATGAGGTTCAGGGCACGATTCACCGGGGTGTCCTCGACCTCGGAGAGCAGGGTGACGCGGGCCAGCTCGTGCCCCTTGCGGCCCCTCTCCGGGGCGAGGAAGGCGAACGAGGGCGCCAGATTGGTGACGTATTCGAGCCCCAGCGCCGCCACCGCCGCGCGGGAGGGGCAGTGGTAGTAGAGCAGCGAGGTGCTCACGCCGGCGGCCGCGGCCACCTGCGACACCTTGAAGGCCGAGACCCCTTGCGCCGAGAGCACCTCCGCGGCGGCCCGCGCGATCCTGGCCCTGGCCGCGTCGCCCTCAACGGGGCGGGGACCGGGCAGTGGGGCGGTGGAGATCTCGGGCCGGGCCGTGAGCGGGCCGCGGTGCACGCCCCCCGTGGCCGTGCCCCTCGCGGGCGGCCGACCCCGGGCCCGGGGCCCGCGCCGCGTCCGCGCCCCGGCCGCTCCCGGCGGCGGGTGCGTTTGGCCCCAGCTCGAACCCGACGGCGATCGCGAGCGCATCGAGGCACACATCGCGATCCGCAGGCACGGCCACGAGCCGCTGGCGCAAGCCGTCGCCCACCGACACGAGCCGGCGCGCGCCGGCGACCGCCCGGCGTCGTTCAAGGCCCTGCCCGCTCAGGGCGGCGACGATGCGCTCCTCCCAGCGCGCCGTCGCCGACGCGTAGGCGGCCGCCGCCACGGGAAAGTGCGGCGCCAGGCAGGCCGCGTGGGCCCAGGCCTTGGCGGCGCCCGCGCCGCGGGGCTCCACCCCAGCCCACACGGCCGCCGAGACCGAGAGCGGCGCCGTCTCAGCGGGCGCCGCCCACCCCACCACGCTGTCGTCGAGCAGCTTGGCCAGGCCCGCCGCCAGCAGCCGGCCGCGATCCCCAAAGTGGCGGTAGAGCGAGCCGGAAGACACCGCGGCGCGGGCAGCGATATCGCTGACCCGCGCCGCGGTGTACCCCTGCTCGCCCACCACCTGGGCGGCGGCCGCGACGATCGCGGCCTGGGTGGAAAGCTGGGGCATCAGCCCTCGATGATCTCGCCGTCCACCGCGGTGGTGTGACGGGCCTTGCGGCGCTCCTTGATCATGTCGCGGGCATTGCTGGCCGTGATCTCGATGGTGTCGAGGGCACGCTCGACCATCTCGGCGGACTCGGAGGTGCCCTTGCGCAGGTTCTCCATCACCACGCCGTGCTGGACCTGGATGATCTTGAAGGAGTGATCCAGCTTGAGCTCGTGGTTGCGCTCGGCCTCGTCGATCACCGTGACCTTGTCGGTGGAGCCGTCCACCTTGGCCGCCAGGTTGGCGTTCGTCTGATCCCACTTGCGGCCCACGGCCTTGGCACCCGTGCGCAGCACAAAGAAGATGATCGCGGCCAGGACGAGCCACAGGCCGGCGATGATCGCCACGATCCAGCCGACCACCTGATTGGAGTTGGCAGCAAAGAGGACGGCAACGAGCAGAGCAAGCACCAAGACGCCCATGCCGACGAGGCCCAGGGTCGGGGTGTTCTTCTTCTGGCGCGGCTCGGCGCCCGTGATGATCTCAGGCATGCTCCCATTCTCTCAAAGATGTGGGGCGCTCGTTGACCGTTCAGCGATGGGTGGAATGAACCGGCCCCCTTCAGGAGCGCGTCACCACGCGACGAGGCAGAACGGATGCCCCTGCGGGTCGAGATAAACGCGGAAGGACGATCCGCCGCGCCCCGTAGCGGTGGCACCGAGCGCGAGCACCTCGGTTTCCGCCACGTCCAAGTCCTGGACCCGGACGTCGATGTGGGCCTGCTGCGGGAACTCCTGCCCCGGCCAGTCGGGCCGTGTGTACTCCTCGACGCGCTGGAACGCCAGGGCCGGACGGTCCTGCGCGTCCCCGATGCCGATCCAACTCCCGTCCGCATCGGCCTGGACCTGAACCATTCCGAGGAGCTCCTGGTAGAAGCTGGCCAACGGTGCGGGGTCCTGGCAGTCCAGAACCATCGCTTGCCACATGCCGATCATGGTGCGCCTCCCGGGGTTGGGCATGGGCCTGCCAGTGTTCTCCCCTCGGGGCGCCGTGGCAAGAGTGCGCTGCGAGCGCCCCTACCGCAGGAAGAGCTTGCGCAGCCGACCCGTGGCCAGCGTGATGCCGAGCAACGCCATCACCACGAAGTAGGCCAGGTGCACCAGCACGGAGGAATCCACCTGCCCCGCCGCGAACTGCCGCAGCATGTCCACGCCGTGCCACAGCGGCAGGGCCTGGATCACCACCTGGACGGCCTGCGGGTACACGGAGAGCGGGAAGAAGGTCGCCGAGAAGAGGAACATCGGCATGGTGAGCATGTTGATCCAATCAAGCTGCTGGAAGCGCTTGATGAAGGTGATGCACCCCATGAACAGCGAGGCGAAGCTGAAGGCGATGAGCACGGCGCCCGGAATCATGAGCAGCGCCCACGGGCTCGTGATGAGCCCGGCCAGGGCCGCGATGCTCATGAAGCCCAGCGCATAGAGCAGGCCGCGCAGGAGCGCCATGATGATCTCGCCGATGGCCACGTCCAGCGGCCCCAGCGAGGTGTAGAGCATCACCCGGTAGAGCTTGGAGTGGTTGAGCTTGAAGAACATGTTGTTCGAGTCGTACAGCGCCCCGTTCATGGCGGAGGTCGCCAGGAGCGCCGGGGCGATGTAGGCGGCGTAGCTCATGGGCACGCCGCCCGGGCCCTGAACCGTGCCGATCGCGGCGCCGAGGCCGTAGCCCATCGAGGCCAGGTACAGGACCGGCTCGAGGAAGCCGGAGACGATCACGACCCAGGTGGCGTTCTTGGTGGCCATCCAGCTGCGCTGCATGACGGCCGTGATGTTGCGCCCGTAGAGGGCGCCGAAGGGGCGGCTCTCGGGGACGAGCTCCACGGCGAGGCGGGCCTGGGTCACTTGGTGCCTCCCAAGCGCGAAACGAAGTGGCGGCGCGTGAGCACGAAGCCGACGGCGATGAGGACCAGCAGCACGGCCAGGTGAATGAGGGCCTGCCAGCCACCGACGGCGTGCCCGTACATGGCCCAGCGCGAGAGCTCGGTACCGTGCCAGATGGGCGAGATCCAGCCGATCCACTGCAGGAAGATCGGCAGGTTGGTGAGCGGGTAGAAGGTGCCGGAGAAGAGGAAGAGCGGCATGAAGATGAAGCGCATGATGATGGAGAACTGCCCCTTCTCCTCCCTGATCGTGGCCGAGTAGGCCATGATCGGCAGGCCCATCGCCATGCCGGCCAGGGCGGCGATCGGGATCGCGAGCAGGCCGGCCGGCAGGTGGACGGCACCAAAGAGCGCCACGATCACCATGAACAGGCTGGACTGGATGAGCAGCCGGATCACGATCGCGAGCATCTGGCCCTGGGCGATCTGCCGCGGGGAGATCGGCGTGACGAGCGGGCCCTGGTAGATCCGGTGCCACTTGAAACCGTCCATGACGGGGAACGTGCTCTCACTCGTGGCACCCTGCACCGCGCTCGAGACGAGGAGCGCCGGGGCGATGAAGACCAGGTACGGCACGCCGTCGAAGAGGGTCTGGTTGCCCGTGAGCAGGCTGCCGAGGCCGATGCCCATGGCCAGGATGTACATGAGCGGGCTGCCCACGGCGTCGGCGAGGAGGACGTCGCCGTAGCGCCGCATGGTGCGCAGGTAGTACTCCGCCACATACCACGTGCCGAAGCGCGTGGCCTTGGCGGCGGAGACTTCCGGCGCATGGGCGGACAGCGTGCTGTCAAAGAGGGTGGCGCCGCCACCGATGCTTTCGGTGCCCGACGGCGTGCGATCAGTCAACGAGGGACCGTCCCGTCAGGTGCAGGAAGACATCCTCGAGGCTCGAGCGGCGCACGAGCGAGGCGACGGGCGTGAGCCCGCGGGCCAAGACCTGGGCGAGCGCCGCCTCGCCGTCGCCCGCATAGATGAGGATGCGATCGGCCAGGATCTCCTGGCGCTCGCCGAGACCCTTGAGGGTCTGCGCGGCGGCCGCGTTGGCGTCCGAGCCGAAGCGGACCTCGAGGACCTCGCGCGTCGAGTAGTCGCGGATGAGTTCGGAGGGCGAGCCCTCGGCCATGATCCGGCCGTGGTCCACCACGATGAGGCGGTCGCAGAGCTGCTCCGCCTCGTCCATGAAGTGGGTCGTGACCAGGAGCGTGGTCCCCTGTTCCTTGAGCCGGAAGAGGCGGTCCCAGAGGATGTGTCGAGCCTGGGGGTCGAGGCCCGTCGTGGGCTCGTCGAGGAGCAGGATCTGGGGATCGTTGACGAGCGAGCGCGCGATCGTGAGGCGGCGCTTCATGCCGCCAGAGAGGGCGTCGACGCGCTCCCCCGCCTTGTCCGTGAGCTGTGCGAAGTCGAGCAGCTCGTCGATCTTGGGCTTGAGGTAGGCGCGCTTGAGCCCGAAGTAGCGCCCGTAGACGTAGAGGTTGTCCCTGACCTTGATCTCTTCGTCGAGGTTGTCTTGCTGCGGCACCACACCCAGGTGCGCGCGGACGCGCGGGCCCTCGCGGTCCGGATCAAGCCCCATCACGTTGAGCTCGCCGCCCGTGCGGGTCAGGACGCCGCCGATCATCGACATGGTGGTGGACTTGCCCGCACCGTTGGGACCGAGGAAGCCGAAGGACTCCCCCGGCGCCACCTCGAAGTCGATGCCGTCCACGGCGGTGAAGTCGCCGTAGCGCTTGGTGAGGCCTCTGGCGGTGACGACCCCTCCGGTGCGGGTGGGCGCGGAGGTGAGACTGGGAGTGATGTGTGGCACATCGTTACGCTAGCCCAGGGATGCGATTGAGACAAGTCAATGGGATGCCGCGCGATCGTCCGCGAGGGGGATTTCCTGCCCCGCAATCCCGGGTATCGTCCGATCATGGAGCCACTCGCACGCACCCCTCGGCTACGTCCTTTCCCGGCGCCAGCGGTGGCCGCCGGCCTCGCCGCGGCCCTCCTCCTCGCCGGATGCACCGGCCCCGGCGACACCCACCCCTCCTCCACCAACGCGGCCGGACCGACCAGTCCCACGTCGTCCCAGGCCATCGCATCAACCCCGGATTCCACGCAGGCCGCCGCCCCGAGCGGCGCGCCCGATTCCGCCGCACCCACTCCGGTCGCCACAGCGACACAGGTCAAGCGCAACCTCGAGGACCTGCGGCACCTCGAGCTCCCCACGAAGGCCACCTTCGTTGGCGAGGGGAGGCCGCTGAGAATAGTCCTCGACCACACCGCCGTGACCCACTTTGCCTCCACGGTGAGGCTGGATCCGCGCCTCAACACCGCCATCCTGGTCACCTGCACGCAGGAAACCACGGTGGCGGTGCGACTCACCACAAACAATGAAGACGGAATGACGAGCGGAGAAACCCAGTGCCTGGCCGAGGGCGGCGGCTGGTCCGGCACCTCCCTTCGGGCGCAGCGAGCCAAGCTCAGCATTCAGGCCCCGGACGGCGTGGGCTTCAGGGTGTGGGTCTGGCAATACCGGCAGGGCTCCTCGCCACACCCACCGCCGCAACACGCCGTTCACTCATCGTTCTTATTCTGAATGATTCAGAATATGGCATGATGGGCACATGACCTCCCGAGCCACCTCCCCCGCACCGGACGCCCTGCGTTCATCGTGGGAGCAAGCCCTGCGCGCGGCGGGCAAGCGGGTCACCAAGCAGCGTCTCGCGGTGCTCAGTGCCGCCCACGCCCACCCGCACGGCACCGCGGACGAGCTCCACAAGGCCGCCGCCCAGGAGCTCCCCGAGCTCGCCCTGCCCACCACACACGGGATCGTCAACGACCTGACGGAGGCCGGCCTGCTGCGCCGGATCGAAGTCCCCCATTCCCCCTCCCTGTACGAGAGCGACCTCGGCGACAACCACCACCACGCCCAGTGCGTGCGGTGCGGTCGCCTCGAGGACGTTGCGTGCGCCGTCGGGCACGCCCCGTGCCTGACCCCCTCAGACAGCCACGGGATGCGCATTCTCGTGGCCGACGTCCTCTACCGCGGCCTGTGCGAGCAGTGCGCAGCGGAGGAGACCGAACCCTCCCTAACCCACCGAGAGAAAGAGGAGTCACCACATGGCTGACAACACCTCCGCTCACGCGACCGGTTCCACGACTCAGGCCGGCATCCCCGCCGTCAGCGACCGCAACTCGCTGACCGTCGGCGCCGACGGCCCCATCGTTCTGCACGACCACCACCTGGTCGAGACCCTGCAGCACTTCAACCGCATGAACGTCCCCGAGCGCCGCCCGCACGCCAAGGGCGCCGGCGCGTTCGGCGAGTTCGAGACCACCGAGGACGTCTCGAAGTACACGAAGGCCGCGCTGTTCCAGCCCGGCGTCAAGACCGAGACCCTGCTGCGCTTCTCCACCGTGGCCGGCGAGATCGGCTCGCCCGACACGTGGCGCGACGTCCGCGGCTTCGCGCTGAAGTTCTACACCACCGAGGGCAACTTCGACCTGGTCGGCAACAACACCCCGGTGTTCTTCCTGCGCGACCCCATGAAGTTCCCCCACTTCATCCGTTCGCAGAAGCGCCTGCCCGATTCCGGCCTGCGCGACGCCACGATGCAGTGGGACTTCTGGACGCACAACCCCGAGTCCGCCCACCAGGTCACCTACCTCATGGGTGAGCGCGGTCTGCCGAAGACCTGGCGCGAGATGAACGGCTACGGCTCCCACACCTACATGTGGGTCAACGAGGCCGGCGAGAAGTTCTGGGTCAAGTACCACTTCCTCTCCCAGCAGGGCGTGCACAACATCGACGGTGCCGAGGCCGACCGCCTCGCCGGCACGGATGCCGAGCACCACCGCCGCGATCTGTTCGACAACATCAAGGCCGGCAACTTCCCCAAGTGGGACCTGCACGTCCAGGTCATGCCGTACGAGGACGCGAAGACCTATCGCTTCAACCCCTTCGATCTGACCAAGATCTGGTCCCTGAAGGACTACCCGCGCATCAAGGTCGGCACGCTGACCCTGAACCGCAACCCGGAGAACTTCTTCGCCGAGATCGAGCAGGCCGCCTTCTCGCCGGCCAACATGGTCCCCGGCATGGGCATGTCCCCGGACAAGATGCTCCTGGGCCGCAACTTCGCCTACGCGGATGCCCAGCGCTACCGCATCGGCACCAACTTCCAGCAGCTGCCGGTCAACAAGCCGAAGTCGCCGGTGCACACCTACAACTTCGAGGGCAACATGTGGTACGAGAGCACCGGCTCGCGTTCCTACTACGCCCCGAACTCCTTCGGCGACACCTGGTCGGATGAGACCGGCCCGGTGGATAACTCGTGGGAGTCCGACGGCGAGCTGGTGCGCTCGGCCTACACCCTGCACGCCGAGGACGATGACTTCGGTCAGGCCGGCACGCTGGTCCGCGAGGTCTACTCGCAGGAGCAGCGCGATGGCCTCGTCGCGACGGTCTCCGGCGCCCTAGGTGGCGTCATCGAGCCCGTCCTCTCCAACGCCATCCAGTACTGGAAGAACGTTGATGAGACGATCGGCGCGCAGATCGAGGCCAACGTCAAGGGCGCCTAAGCACCCTGTGATGCACGGCTGAGCGGGCCATCAGGCCAGCGCTCGACGGCGGGCCCCGCACCTCACGGTGCGGGGCCCGCTTCGTCGGTAGAGTGACAGGCATGAGCATCCCTCCCCGCGACTCCTTCGAGAACGCCTCCGGTTCCCAGGACTGGGCCTCCCAGCAGCCCGAGGGCGACCGCTCGTGGGCGACCCCGGATCCTTCCAAGGACCCGGCCAACCCGTACGGGCGCTCGGACCTCTTCGGCGACGCCGCCCCCGCTGTGCAGGCCTTCCCGGCGGCCCCGCCGACCGGTCCCCAGCCCGCGCCGGGCGATCCGTACGCCGCTCAGGGCTTCCCGGCGACCCCCGGCTACCCGGCGGCGCCCCAGGCCAACCCCTACGCCCAGCCGTACGCGGTCGGACCGCAGTACGGGCCGCCCTACGGCCAGCCGATGCCCCAGCAGCCCTACCCGCAGCAGTTCACGCCGTACGGCGCACCGACGTACCAGGCGCCGCCCGCGCGCGGCCTGAGCATCACGGGCATGGTGCTCGGCATCGCCTCGGTGCTTTTCGGCTGGGTGTTCTTCCTGCCGCCGATCGCCGGCGTGGTCTTCTCGATCCTCGGCCTCATCAAGGAACCCCGGGGCAAGGGCATGGCCATCACGGGCCTGATCCTCAGCGGCCTCGGCGTCCTGTTCTGGCTGTTCCTCGTCTTCGTTGGCGGCTGGTGGTCCGACGTGACGCCCTATAGCGACGGCTTCGACGCCTAGTCACCCACACACAGCACGACGGCGGGTGCCCACCACAAGGTGGGCACCCGCCGTCGTGCTGGGGTGGCCCTAGAGGCCGGCGGCCCGCTCGGCCGCCTCGACCACGTTGGTCATGAGCAGGGCGACGGTCATGGGACCGACGCCGCCCGGGTTGGGCGAGAGCCAGCCGGCAACCTCGGCCACGGCCGGGTCAACGTCGCCGAAGACCTTGGGCTTGCCGCCGTCCGCCGGAGTCTCGCGCGTGACACCCACGTCGAGGACGGCGGCACCGGGCTTGACGTCCTCCGCCTTGATGAGGTGCTTCACGCCCGCGCTGGCCACGATGACGTCGGCCTGGCGCAGGTACTGGCCCGCGTCCACGGTGCCGGTGTGCGTCAGGGTGACGGTCGCGTTGAACTCGCGGCGCGTGAGCAGCAGGCCGATGGACCGGCCGATCGTCACACCGCGGCCGACGACCACGACGTGCTTGCCGTTGAGGTCGTAGCCGTTGCGCGTGAGCAGCTCGATGACGCCGCGCGGGGTGCACGGCAGCGGCGAGGTGATCTCGGTGTTCACGTTCAGCACGAGGCGCCCCAGGTTGGTGGGGTGCAGGCCGTCCGCATCCTTGTCCGGATCGATGCGCTCGAGGATCGCGTCGGTGTCGAGGTGCTTCGGCAACGGCAGCTGCACGATGTACCCGTGGCACGTGGGATCGGCGTTGAGCTCGTCGATGAGGGCCTCGACCTCCTCCTGCGTGGCGCTCACGGGGAGCTCACGCTGGATGGAGTTCATGCCGATGGCCTCGGACTGCTTGTGCTTCATGCCCACGTACAGCTGGGAGGCCGGATCGGCGCCCACCAGCACGGTGGCGATGCCCGGGGTGACGCCGCGCTCCTTGAGGCGCGCGACCCGCTCCGTCAGTTCCTGCTTGATCGCGGCGGACGCCTTGCGCCCGTCGAGGACCTGTGCGGTCACTCGATCACCACTCCTCGAGGCCGGGGTACAGCGGGAAGTCGGCGGCCAGCTTGTCGACGCGGGCGCGCAGCGCAGCCACGTCAGCGTTCTCGCCGTCCTTGAGGGCGGTCGCGATGATGTCGGCCACCTCCGTGAACTCGGTGTCGCCGAAGCCGCGGGTCGCGAGGGCCGGGGTGCCGATGCGCAGGCCCGAGGTGGTCATCGGCGGGCGCGGGTCGAACGGCACGGCGTTGCGGTTGACCGTGATGCCGACCTCGTGGAGGAGGTCCTCGGCCTGCTTGCCGTCCAGCTTGGAGTTGCGCAGGTCAACCAGGACCAGGTGCACGTCCGTGCCGCCCGTGAGGACGGAGACGCCGGCCTCCTCCACATCGGAGGCGGTGAGGCGATCGGCCAGGATCTGGGCACCGGAGAGCACGCGCTCCTGACGCTCGGCGAACTCCTCGGAGGCGGCGATCTTGAAGGCCACGGCCTTGCCGGCGATGGCGTGCATGAGCGGGCCGCCCTGCTGCCCCGGGAAGACGTTGGAGTTGATCTTCTTGAACATCTCCAGGTCGTTCGTGAGGATCAGGCCCGAGCGGGGGCCGGCCAGCGTCTTGTGGACGGTGGAGGTCACGACGTCGGAGTACGGCACCGGGTTGGGGTGCTTGCCGGCGGCAACGAGGCCGGCGAAGTGGGCCATGTCGGTCCACAGGAGGGCGCCCACCTCATCGGCGATGGAGCGGAAGGCGGCGAAGTCCAGCTGGCGCGGGTAGGCGGACCAGCCGGCAACGATGACCTGCGGGCGAACGGCCAGGGCCTGCTCGCGCAGCTTGTCCATGTCGATGCGGAAGGTGTCGGCCTCGACCTCGTAGGCGGCAACGTTGTAGAGCTTGCCGGAGAAGTTCAGCTTCATGCCGTGGGTCAGGTGACCGCCGTGGGCCAGGGACAGGCCGAGCATGGTGTCGCCGGGGTTGATCATCGCGGCCAGGGCGGCGGCGTTGGCCGAGGCGCCCGAGTGCGGCTGAACGTTGGCGTACTTGGAGCCGAAGAGCTCCTTGACGCGGTCGCGGGCGAGATCCTCGACCTGGTCAACGAACTCGCAGCCGCCGTAGTAGCGGCGGCCCGGGTAACCCTCGGCGTACTTGTTGGTCAGGACCGAACCCTGGGCCTCAAGCACGGCGCGCGGGGCGAAGTTCTCGGAGGCGATCATCTCGAGCGTGTCGCGCTGGCGACCAAGCTCGTCGGTGATGAGGTGGGCGATGTCCGGGTCAACCTCGGACAGCGGCAGATTGGTGACGTTCGTGCTCTGGGACACGGGCTTCTCCTGTGTGGACGAAACATTGCTGGCGGGGCCTGCTGGCCCCTGGATTCGCGCCGGACCCAGGCGTGCGGTCCGTGTGACACAGGTGCCGCTCCCCGGTGGTTATCCACCTCACGCCAGTCGCGACGGGAACCACTCTATCCGCACTCGGGAGGCGGCGCGCATCGGCGGCACGACGTTGCGACGTGTTGAGGGCGCCGGGCCGAGTGTGACGGGGCGTCATTACTGGCGCCGGAAGGTCTCCCTGGCGGCCGGGTCCTCGATGGCGGCCCTGGCTCCGGCCAGAAACTCGTCGACCCATCGCTGATCCGGCTTCCAATGGATCGACCGGGGGATGTCGGCGTGGAGCGCGTCGCCGTTAACCAGCAGGAACACGAGGCGCACGTAACCGCGCGGGTTAGCCTCGAGGCCGCCGGCATCGTTGGGGATGAGGTTCAGGACCGTCCCCACGAGGTCCAGGGGGCGCGGCCGCAGCAGTTCTGCGTCGACGTCGCGGAGCTCATCCCAGCCGATCCGAAGCGGTGCATTGAAGCGCAGGCGCTTCCCGTCCCGGACGAGCGGGGCCCTGGCGAGGTGGAATCCAGCGGCATCCACCTCGATGTAATGGTCCTTGAAGCTGCTGCCGAAACGCAGGGGCTTCTCCTTGGGCATCAGCGCGCTCCCCGGTCGGTCGGTTTGCCGTCCGCAGATTGCTCTGCCACGAGTTCCCCGCGCAGCCGCGGATCGACGACGGCCGCCTCGATGCTAGCGGTCAGCTCACGCGCCTCGGCCCTAGTCATGGGACGCCCCGGATCCGCCTGGACGATCCACACGTGATCCGTGGTCTCCCGATCCAGATCCGTGTAGACCCTGGTGACGATCTCGCCGTAACCCTCGGGGCCGTCAAGGTCGATGCTGGAGACGACGGTGGCCACGAGCGCCCCGAGCCATCCGGCCTTCCTCCAGCCGGGCCGGACCGGCACGTCCAGCTCGACCTTGCGCAACCTGCGCCACCCAACGGTCTCGGTGACCTCGCCGTCCCGGACCAGGTGTAGGCCGTCCGCATCCAAGCGCACGTGCTCCTTCTCGCTTCCCCACTGCATGCGTCCGACCCTACGGGGACACCCCGGGACCGGCATCGACCGCGCGGCGGATCTCCGCCCCCCTGCGGTGCACAGACCTCGGCGCCCGAAGCATCGGGAAGCACGAGTGAGTACACCGGCCCCGAGCAGTTCAAGGCGCAGGTACCTCCGCGTGCAGTTGGCTGTTCGAGGCGCCGGGGTGGTGCCTCCACGTTCGCCTGCCCTCGCTGCGCGGCAAGGGTGCGCAGGTGCCAGGAGCTCAGCACGGCCCAAGGATGGTTGGCCTGCCCCAGCTCTGCGGCCGGGACGACGCCGAGCCGCCCACGGTGCAACTCGTGGTGGTGGAACGAGCAGAGCAGGATCGCGTTGTCCAGGTTGGTGGGTCCGCCCACCGACCACGGGATGACGTGGTGGGTGTGGCACCACGCGGGCGGCGCAAGGCAGCCCGGCGCCCTGCAGTGCCGATCGCGGGCGGCGAGCGCCTGGCGTTGGGCCCGGGTGAAGGGACGCTGCTGGCGTCCCATGCGCACCGCGGTGCCGGCTTCGTCGGTGACCAGAAGCCTCAGGGCGTCGGTGCAGAGCATGGCGGTCACCGTGGACAGCGGCACGACCTCGTCGGAGCGCGAGTGCCTGGCGAACGCCGCGTCAAGGGTGGCCTCGGTCCCGGCCCACCCCGCGGCGCTCTCCGTACCGTGCTCGACGCCGCCGGGGGCGGGGCAGTGCGGCGTGGCGCCCGACCAGGCGTCCAGGCCCGGGAGCATCGCGGCGTTGCCTTGATCCCCCAGAGAGCGGGCGAAGCGGTCGAGCGCGGACATCGTCACCGTGACCACCAGCGTGGCGCCGCTGCAGCCGGGCCCGGCCTCGTCCTGCCGGCGCAGCTGCCCCTCGACCAGGGAGTACAGCGCGTCGAATCCCTTCTGCTCGGCGGTCCGACCGTCGCCCTCCTCGGGTGCCTCCCGGCCCCAACCGGCGGCGGAGCGTTCGGGCAGCTCAGCGGGCCCCGAGTGCCCGCCCGTCGGATCAAGAAAACGGTCCGGATGGGCCTGCGGCCCCGTGTGGGCGTCCAGGAAGGCGGCGAGCGTGGCACCCGCCAGCTCCGGCGCGTAGCCGGAGAGGTTCCAGCCCCCACCCGTGGCCCGGCGAGCGCTGAAGGAACGACGGCGCACCTGCTCACCCTCCCGGGGAGCGACCCCGTCCGGGTCGATGGCGTTGCGCCACGCGCCCGCCTGGACCCGCACGAGGTGGGGTTCCATGCGGCGCGGACCCCACACATCCACGTCTGCACCCGTGCGCCGCCTGGTCCCCACCGAGGTGGTTCCTCCGGCCGGCGTCACCCCGGGGATGTTCCAGAACCCGCCATCGGCCGCCCCGGTGGCGTCCCCGCCGCCCCGCGCACTGCCCTGCGCACTGCCAGCAGCTGGCGTTCCGCTCGGGGAGGTGCCGGGGCCCCGCCCGTCCGGGCTGCCGCCCGCGGCGTCCCCGGCGGCCCCGGCCACCCCGGCCACCCCGCTCGAGGGATCCCCATGGATCACGACGGCCCGCCCGACGTCGTCAAAGCTCACGCGCCCTCCCGTGGCCCCATCCACGAGGAAACGCTCGGCGGCGGCGCCCAAACCCGGCTGCGACTCGGGACCGCCGGGATGAGGAAGCCCCCGGTGCACGGCGATCGCCTGATCCGCGGAGATCTCTCCCGCGCGCAGGGCGGCCGCGAGCGCCGGCCTGAACGGCTCCAGCTCGCCGGACGAGAAGCCGGTGCGCGCACCGGTGGCCTGGGCCAGGGACAACAGAGTCTCCGCGTTCCCGGCGTGGACGCCGAACGCCTGACCGATCAGGGCCTTGGTGGAACGAAAACCCAGCCGGGCGCACAGCGCCTCCGCCCGCGAGTAGCCCTCGGAGCGCCGGCTCACCATCCCAGTCACGGCCACCCGGAGCCCGTCGGCAGCGCGGGAGACGTCCGAGGCCGCGCCGAGCAGCTCAATGACCTCCGACTCGCAGGCCCGATCGCTGCTGGTCGAGATCGCCTCGACGACCCGCCTGAGCAGGCCAAGGGCCTCTTCAAGCTGACGTTTTTCCGACACGATGCACCTCCCCAGCGCGCACCAGATAATGAAGCGTTCTCGCGACGGAATGCCTTTCGACAGAACCCGCCGCTCCCCCGTTCTTTCAACCATTCTCCCACTCGGGCGCGTTCGAAGATAGATTCGAAGCGAGACATTTCCGGAAATCAACAAAGACGTTCATACACCCGCTCACGCCACCCCGGTCAGCGTCGTCTATGCCGTTCCCACCGAGGCTGAGACACGCGCGGATGAGACGGCCCTCGCCCTGCGAGCAGAAGGCAAGTGACCGCACGGCGGCGGCCGCCCACCGAAGGGTGGGCGGCCGCCGCCGTGCATGGTCCGGAACTACAGCGCCGGAACCGCCGCCCTCACAGCGGCCGGGGGTGCAGGCACGCTCGCCGGGCGGGTTGCCTCCTGCTGGGCACCGGCCGCAGCCGTCGCCTCATTCGGCTCTTCCCCCAGCACCACAGCCGCCGCTGGCGCCGCCGATCCGACGGCCTGGCGCACCACCTCGACCCGCGCACCCAGCGCCTCGGCCGCCACCACGTCCAGCGCCCGCTCGAGGTCGGCGATGAGGTCCGCGACGTCCTCGATCCCCACCGAGAGACGCACCAGATCGCCCGAAATCTCGCGGGGCGTCCCGCGCAGCGGCCCGTGCGTCATCTCGGTGGGAAGACAGATGAGCGACTCCACGCCGCCCAAGGAAACGGAGAGCCCGAACAGCTCGGTGGCGGTCACGAAGCGCCGCGCCGCCGCCTCTCCCCCGGCCAGGCGCAGCGAGACCACGCCGCCGAAGCCCCCCGACATCTGCCGCGCCGCGAGCCGGTGATTGGGATGGGACTCGAGCCCCGGGTAAAACACCTCGGCCACGCCGTCGCCGGCGAGCGCCTTGGCCTCCAGGAAGCGCGCCACCTCGAGCGCGTTGGCCGAGTGCTGGCGCACCCGCAGCCCCAGCGTCTTCAGGCCCCGCGCCGCCAGGAAGCAGTCCTGCGGCCCCGCCACGGCACCGGCCGCGAACTGCGCAAACGCCACCGCCTCGGCCAGCGGCTTGCCCTGGAACTGCACATCAGACACCACCACGGCCCCGCCGAGCACGTCCGAGTGCCCGCCGATGTACTTGGTCGTCGAGTGCACCACGGCGTCCGCCCCCCACTCCAGCGGCCGCTGCAGCGCGGGCGAGGCGAAGGTGTTGTCAACAAAGAAGAGGCAACCGGCCTCGTGCGCCACCTGCGCCCAGCCGGCGAGGTCCGCGATCCCGAGGTGCGGGTTCGACGGCGTCTCGACCCACAGCACGGCCGTGGCGTCGCGCCGGATCGCCGCCCGCACGGCGTCGAGATCCCCGGCCGGCACCGCCGTGTGCGTGATGCCCCACGGCCCCCACACGTCCCGCAGCAGGCGGTTGGTCCCGCCGTAGGAGTCGGAGCCGATCACCACGTGATCGCCCGGGCGCAGGACGGAGCGCAGCAGCGCGTCCTCGGCCGCGATCCCCGACGCAAAGGCGAACGCGGCGTGACCGCCCTCGAGCGCGCAGAGCTGCTCCTCGAAGCCGCCGCGCGTGGGATTGGACCCCCGCGAATACTCGTGCCCGGCCCGCAGCACGTTCACGTCGTCCTGGATGAACGTGCTCGTCTGGTAGATCGGCGGCACCACGGCCCCCGTGAGCGGATCCGGCGCCTGCCCGGCGTGGACGGCTCGGGTATCGAAACCCGGATGTGAGAGCGACATGGTCAGGCCTTCCTTGCGGCCGCGGTGGCGGCCAGCGCGTAGATGTCCGCCGGGGTGGGGCGGGATGAAATGCCCGACGCCGCGGTGACGGCTCGGGCGCCCTGCTCGCCCGGGCGGGCGGCGGGGGTGGCGGGCGCCAACACGCCCGCCCACGCGGCGTCGAGCGCTTGGTTCAGGTCCGCGAGCAGGTCCGCCGGGTCCTCGAGACCCACCGAGAGCCGCAGCAGCGCCCGGGAGATCCCGGCCGCGCGCAGCTGCTCCTCGGAGAGGCGGCAGTGGGTCATGGTGGCCGGATGGGCCAGGAGGGTGCGGGCGTCGCCGATGTTGGCGGCGAGCGTGATGAGGCGCAGCCCGTCGGCGAAGGGCGCCACGAGCGCCTCGTCCACCAGCTCGAGCCCCAGGATGCAGCCGGTGCCGCGGGGGAAGTCCCGCGCGGCGAGCGCGTGCTGCGGGTGATCCGGCCTGGACACGTGGTGCACGCGGGCCACGGCCAGGTGCGCCTCGAGCGCCCCGGCCAGCTCCCGCACCGTCCGGTCCACGTGCCCGGCGCGCACGGCCAGGGTCTCCACGCCGCGCAGCAGCTGCGCCGCGGCGTCGGCGCCGAGCGCGGGCCCGAGGTCGTGCAGGAACTTCGAGCGCACGAGCATTCCGTAGGCGCCGGCCCCGTAGCGCTGCAGCAGCGAGTCGCCGCGGTAGCGCTCGCGCGGCGCGGCGATCTGCGGCCAGCGCACGGGATCGGAGAAGTCGAAGGAACCCACCACCACGGCCCCGCCGAGCGCGGCGCCGTGCCCGCCCAGGCCCTTGGTCACGGAGTGCACCACCACGTCGGCGCCGTGCTCGAGCGGGCGGTAGGCGTACGGCGTGGCCAGCGTGTTGTCCACGACCACCGGGATCCCGTGCGCGTGGGCCAGCGCCGCGATGGGTTCCAGCTCAACGACCTCGGCCTGCGGGTTCGTCACCGACTCGAGCAGGAAGCCCACCGTGTCTGCCTCGATGGCCGCCTCCCAGGCCGCCGGGTCCCCGGGTTCGACGAAGCTCACCCGCACCCCAAAGTCGGCGAAGGTGTCCGTCAGCAGATCCACGGTGCCGCCGTAGAGCCTGGCCGAGGCCACGAGGTGCCGCGGCCCCTGCAGCAGGGCCAGCAAGGCCAACGCCACGGCCGATTGCCCGCTCGCCGTCGCCACGGCCGCCGTCCCGCCCTCCAGCGCGGCAAGGCGCTGCTCCAGTATCGAGACCGTGGGGTTGCCCGTGCGCGAGTAGGTGAACGCCGCGCGCTTCAGGGCGAAGGACTCCGCCGCCTCCGCGTGGCTGCCGAAGGCAAACGCGGCCGAGGTGAAGACGGGTGGGGTGAGCGGTCGCTGCGGGCCGGTGGGCTCGTAGCCGGCGTGGACCCCGGCGGTGGCCGGGTGTTGCGTGGCGGTCATGGTGGGTCTCGATTCGCTTGACGGCTGTCGTTGGAAGAAGTCGGTGCCCGACGCCGCCCGCCCGGGGTGAGCGGGCGGCGTCGGGCGGGAGGGTGGATCAGACCGCGGCGGCGATGGAAGCGCGGGCCTTGGCCGCCGCCTCGACGAGGTGACGCAGGGAGGCCTCGGTCTCCGGGTAGGCGCGGGTCTTCAGGCCGCAGTCCGGGTTGACCCACAGCTGCTCCGGCGTGAGGCGCTTGAGCGCCTCGGCCAGGAGCTCGTCGATCTCCTCGGTGGAGGGAACGCGCGGCGAGTGGATGTCGTACACGCCCGGGCCGATCCCGCGGGAGAAACCGAACTCGGCCAGGTCGCCCGTGACCTCCATGCGGGAGCGGGCCGCCTCGATCGACGTGACGTCGGCGTCGAGCGCGTCGATCGCGCCGACCACCTCGCCGAACTCCGAGTAGCACAGGTGCGTGTGGATCTGCGTGGCGGTGTCGGCGCCCGCCGTGGCCAGGCGGAAGGAATCCACCGACCAGCGCAGGTAGTCGGCCTGGGCCGGCGCACGCAGCGGGAGCAGCTCGCGCAGTGCCGGCTCGTCCACCTGGATGATGCCGATGCCGGCGGCCTGCAGGTCCTCGATCTCGTCGCGCAGGGCGAGGGCGACCTGCTGGGCCGAGACCTCGAGCGGCTGGTCGTCGCGGACAAAGCTCCAGGCCAGGATCGTCACCGGGCCCGTGAGCATGCCCTTGAGCGGCTTGTTCGTGAGCGAGGCGGCGTAGGAGATCCACGGGACGGTGAAGGCGCGCGGGCGGGAGACGTCGCCCCAGAGGATGGCCGGGCGCGTGGAGCGCGAGCCGTAGGACTGGACCCAGCCGCGCGTCGTGGGCGCGTAGCCGTCGAAGTTCTCGGCGAAGTACTGGACCATGTCGTTGCGCTCGGCCTCGCCGTGCACGAGGACGTCCAGGCCCAGCTCCTCCTGGAAGCGCACCACGCGCTCGATCTCCGCCTTGAGGAAGGCCTCGTACTCGGCCTCGCTCAGGGAGCCGTTGCGCGCGCCGGCGCGGGCCTTGCGCACCTCGGCGGTCTGCGGGAAGGAGCCGATCGTGGTGGTCGGCAGCGGCGGCAGGCCGAGCGCCGCGGCCTGGGCCGCGCGGCGCTCCTCGGCGCTCGCGCGCTCGAGATCGGCCGGCGTGAGGGCCGCGAGGCGCTCGCGGACCGTCGCCACGCTCGTCCCGGCAAACGCGGCGCGGGCGGCATGCGCCGCGGCGTCGGCGGCCAGCTCGGCCTCGATCGCTCCGTCGCCCTCGCGCAGGCCCCTCGCCAGCGTGATCACCTCGGTGACCTTCTCATCGGCAAAGGCGAGCCACGCGGGAAGGTGCTCGGGGAGGGAGGTCTCGGCGGCGACGGTGTGCGGCACGTGCTGCAGGCTCGTGGCGGTGCCCACGGCGAGCGCGCCGCCGGCCTCGGCCACCTCGGCCTGCAGGGCGCGCAGCGTGAAGAGCGACGCCGCGAGGTCGTTGCGCCAGATGTTGCGGGAGTTCACGACGCCGGCCACGAGGGTCGCGCCGTTCAGCTCGCCCAGGTGGGCGGCCACGGGGGCGACGCCGCGGACGAGGTCGGCGTGCACGGCGGCCACGCCGGCGCGGGCCAGCTCACCCTGCACGTGGCCAGGGCGGGCCGGGTCGCCCGCCGTGCCGTAACCGGCCGTGACCAACAGGCGCGGGGCGCGGGCCACGGCGGCCAGCTGGGAGTACACACGCGTCACGGTGGAGCCGTCGGCGGCGAGCGCCGCGCCCTCCTCCGTGACAAGGGCCGGCTCGTCCAGCTGGACCCAGGCCACGCCGGCCTCGCCCAGAATGGCGAGCAGGGCGGCGTAGGCGGCCACGGCGTCGTCGAGCCGCTCCAGCGGGGAGAACCCGGCCGGGGCCCCGTCCTCCGCCTTCGCGAGCAGCAGGTACGTCAGCGGACCCACGAGCGTGGGACGGGAGGCGAAGCCGGCCGCGGTGTGGGCCGCGTGGTTGGCCAGGAGGCGCTCGGGATGCGCGGCGAAGGCCGTGGCCGGCCCGATCTCCGGGACCAGGTAGTGGTAGTTCGTGTCGAACCACTTGGTCAGCTCGAGCGGGGCGTGCGCCTCGTCGCCGCGGGCCAGGACAAAGGCCTCGGCCGTGCCGATGCGCTCGCCGACCACGCCGGCGAAGCGGCTGGGCACCGCGGAGAGGGCCGCCGTGGTCTCCAGGACCTGGTCGTAGTAGGCGACGTCGCCCGGGAGGGCGCCAGTCGCGGCGTCGAGCCCCAGCGCGCTCAGGCGGGCGAGGTCGGCGAGCTGCACCCGGCCGGCGGCGGCGTGGAGCTCGTCGAGGGAAATCTTCCCCGCCCAATGGGCCTCGAGGGCCTTCTTGAGTTCGCGGTCCGCGCCGATGCGGGGGTATCCGAGAACGGTGGCGTCGAAGGCGGGGTTCAGCGGCTGCTGCGTCATGATCTCTCCTGTTTTCACCCGATTTTGGGTGTGTTGATCCCTGCGCATGAGTTGTGCGCGGGAAGTGAAGGGTGGGCCGGCGGCCCGGGTGGTGTGGTGGTGGGGTGCCGCGGCGGCTGGGCTCAGGCGCCGATGCGGGCGGCCAGGCCGTGCCTGGCGTCGGTGCGCTGACCCGGCAGGTCGAGGCGCTCCACGAGGTCGACGGCGCCCTCGTGGCGGTTGAAGGTGTAGACGTGCACGCCGGGGGCGCCGTCCCCTAGGGCGCGGCGGGCCAGGCTGGCGGCGAAGTCCACGCCGATCCGGCGGCGCTCCGAGTCGTCCGAGGCCGTCTCCAACGCGTGTCCGAGCAAGGGGTCCGGCTCCACGCCGGTCAGCTTGGCCAGGCGGGCCAGCCGATCCGGCGAGTCGACGGGGAGCACCCCGGGGATGATCGGGATCGTGACCCCGGCCCGGCGGGCGGCGTCCACGAGCTGCGTGTAGTCCTCCGGGCGGAAGTAGACCTGCGTGATGGCGTAGTCGGCGCCGGAGCGCTGCTTGCCCACGAGCACCTCGACGTCGTGCTGGAAGCTCGGGGACTCCGGGTGGCGCACGGGGTAGGCGGCCACGCCCACCGAGAGCCGGCCGGCGCCGAGGGCGGCGCTGTACTGCCCCTCCACCTCGCGGATCAGCTCAACCAGGTACCGGGCGAAGGGGTACTCCCCCGCGTCGGCACTGGGGTCCTCCGGCAGATCCCCGCGCATGGCGAGCACGCCGCGCACGCCCAGGCCGATGAAGTGGCGGACGAGGCCCGCGAGGGACTCGGCGCTCTCCCCCACGCACGTGAGGTGGGCCAGGGGGCGCAGGCGGGTGTCGCGGACCAGGTGGTCAACGAGATCCAGCGTGGCCCGGCGGCGGTTCGGCGTGCCGGAGTAGGTGACTGAGACGTAGTCGGGTTCGGTCTGCGCCAAGGCCTCGAGGGAGACCTCGAGCCGCCGCGCCGCGGCCTCGGAGGCCGGCGGAAACAGCTCGTAGGACAGGGACGGTGGTGGCGCCGGATAGTGCGGCATGATCGCTTGTGCTCCTCGTGAAGTTCACGGGACTAGCACGGTGCCCGCTTCGGCAGTGGGCGCAACAGGCGCCGCGAACCGCAAGAGCACGGTTCACGACGGATGCAGGCCACGGCAGGCGTTGTGCTGATCCATCGGTCCTGGCGGAAGCACCTTTCGCCCTGCCGGGACGAAGGTTGCTGCGGCGTCACTGAGCCAGATCTCTCAGCCGCTCTGGATGGGTTGTGAATCCACCTTCCGATATCGGGGGCCGTTTTGGCAAGGGGACGGGCGCAGAAAATGAAGATGTCGCGCTCCCCACACCGCATGACGCGGAATGACGCGCGGACCGTCACGGTTGACGCCCGTATGACCCAGGCCAGCGCCTCTGTGACGCCCTCGTCCCTGTCCGGCCAGGCCCCGCCGCCCGCATCCCAGCAGGCGCCAGAGCCGGTGCCCGCGCCGGTCCTGACGCGCGACGTCGTGATCATCGGCGCGGGGCAGGCCGGGCTCTCCGCCGCCCACTTCCTGCGCTCTCACGGGCTCGTGGCCGGCCACGATCTCGAGGTGCTCGACGCCAATCCCACCCCCGGCGGCGCGTGGAGCCATCGCTGGGACGCCCTCACCTTCGACGACGCGCACGGCATCCACGACCTCCCCGGCGCACCGCTCGGCGACCCCGACCCGCGCGAGCCGGCGCGCGAGGTCGTCAAGCGCTACTTCGGCGCCTACGAGGCCGGGGAGCAGCTATCGGTGCAGCGACCGTGGCGCGTCACGAGCGTCGAACGGGACGGGGCCGGCTATGCCGTGAGCGCGGCGGGGCCCGGTGGCGCCCGCCGCCGCTACCTGGCCGGCTCCGTCATCAACGGGACGGGCACGTGGGACCGCCCGTTCATCCCGCACACCGCCGGCCGCTTCGGCGGCCGGCAGCTCACCACGCGGGACTTCACGGATCCGGAGGCCTTTGCCGGGCGCCGCGTCCTCGTGGTCGGCGGCGGCACCTCGGCCGTGCAGTTCGTCCTCTTGCTCGAGGCCCATGGCGTCGAGACCGTCTGGTCCACCCGCACCCCGCCCCGTTGGACACCGCTCGCCTTCGATGCGGACTGGGGCCGCGCCGTCGAACAGCGCGTCTCCGCCCGCACGCGCGGCGGCCTGCCGCCGCTCAGCGTCGTGGCCGCGACCGGGCTCCCCCTCATCCCGCGCTACGTCGCCGGCATCGAGCGCGGCGTCCTCGTCTCACGCGGGCCGTTGGCCAGGCTCACGCCGGGCGGCGTGGACTTTGCCGACGGCGGCCACGAGGACGTGGACGTCATCCTGTGGGCCACGGGCTTCAGGGCCTCGCTGGGGCACCTCGCCCCGCTCGCCCTGCGGGCTGCCGGTGGCGGCGTCGAGATGGCCGACGACGACGTGTCGGTCGTGGGCGCGCCCGGCCTCTTCCTCGTGGGCTACGGCCCGAGCGCCTCCACGATCGGCGCCACGAGGGCGGGGCGCCGGGCGGCCCGCGGGGCCCTGGCTCGCGTCGCCGCGTTGCGCGGGGCCGCCTCCTGAGCCCTTGGCACGCGTGCGGACGTCGCCTACCGTGGGCGGTGCCGTCATCACCGACGCTCAGGACCTCTCCCATGACGAACGCCCGTCAGTCCACCACCCGACCGCGCTGGAGCACGCTGGCCGCCGCCGCGAGCGTCGCCCTGCTTCCCCTCGTCGCATGCACCCCCGCCGATGCCTCGCCCCAGCCCGCCGCGGCGCTGGCCGCGCGGGCCCCCGCGGCCGTCGCGCCGGCGGCCGCCACCACGGCGATCGCCAAGGTCTCCAAGGAGACCACCTCGGCCGTCCACCTGCGCAAGGGGACCGGCCCCTCGACCGCTTCCCTGGCGGTGCTGCCCAAGGGCTACGTCTTCTCCACGAGCGCCAAGGCGGCCAACGGCTGGTTCAAACTCACGTACAAGGGCAAGACGGGCTTCGTCTCCCCGAACTACGTCAAGAATTTCAACGCCGGCCTCAAGAAGGTCGGTGAGAAGGACTACGTCAGCACCCAGAACGGCGCCAAGGACCTCTGGTTCACCACCTCCACCGCCAAGGTGACCTGGAAGAAGCTGAGCTTCACCGTGCCGGTCGGCACCCCCGTCTGGAAGCTCGGTTCGGCCAGCAAGGGCATGCTCAAGGTCAACGCGGGCGGCTACCGCAACGCGGTCATGTCCTCCTCCGGGCTACGCCGAACGAGCCCGGCCAAGGCCTCGAACACCTCGAAGATCTCACTCAAGGCCTTCAAGAAGCTTCCGTCGGGCAACATCCCCGTGAAGTACCTGGCCCGCGTCAATTTCTCGACCAAGGCGCTCATTGGCGCGCCGGCCGTGGCCGACCTCAACGCCCTCAACAAGGCGTTCAGGGCGCGCTTTGGCGAGGACCTCTACATCGATCTCGGCTACCGCAGCTCGAGCCAGCAGAAGGCCATCTACCAAGAGCTCGGCGGATGGCTTGCCGCCAAGCCGGGCACCTCGGTGCACGAGAAAGGCCTCTCCTTCGACACCCCCGAGCACGGGGCCTACGGCTGGAACTCCGCGCGCTTCAAGTGGCTCGTCGCCAACGCTCCCAAGTACGGCTGGGAACACCCGGCGAGGGTCAAGCAGTACACGGCTTCCGGCAAGCTCAATCCGGCCCGCGAGTATTGGCACTTCGACTACGTGGGCAAGGGAAAGTAGACGGCGGCGTCACTAAGGTCTCGGCACGGGCGCCGCGCCACTACGCTTGGGGCGCGTGAGTACTCTGCCGCGCTTCATCATCTCCCTGGCCTGCCCCGACCGCCCCGGGATCGTCCACGCCGTCACCGGCGCGCTCCTCGCGGCCGGAGGCAACATCATCGAGTCGCAGCAGTACGGCAGCGCCGAGACGGGCACCTTCTTCCTGCGGGTCGAGGTGGAGACGGCCGGCGGGCGCGCAGCGCTCGAGGAACGGCTCTCCCCCGTCCGCGAGGCCTTCGACATGCGCCTCGAGCTGCACTCCTCCTCGGCCCCGCTGCGCACCCTCATCCTCTGCTCCACCGCGGAGCACGCCGTGAACGAGCTCCTCTTCCAGCGCCGCTCCGGCTCGCTGCCGATCGAGGTGCCGCTGATCGTCTCGAACCACGACGCGCTGCGCCCGCTCGCCGAGTTCCACGGCGTGCCCTTCGAGCGGATCGAGGTCACGCCCCAGAGCAAGCCGGAGGCCGAGGCCCGGATCCTGGAGCTGATCGAGGAACACGACATCGAGCTGGTCGTCCTGGCCCGCTACATGCAGATCCTCTCGGACGATCTGTGCCGCGCCCTGGCCGGCCGCGCCATCAACATCCACCACTCCTTCCTCCCCTCCTTCAAGGGGGCCCGCCCGTATCACCAGGCGCACGAGCGCGGCGTGAAGCTCATCGGGGCGACCGCCCACTACGTCACGGCGGACCTGGACGAGGGGCCGATCATCGACCAGGACGTCGTCCGGGTGCGCCACGACCGCACGCCCGCGCAGCTCGTGGAGCGCGGGCGCACCGTGGAGGCGCAGACGCTCGCCCGCGCCGTGCGCTGGCACGCCGAGCGGCGCGTGCTGCTCGACGGGCACCGCACCGTCGTCTTCGACTGAGGCCCGCGCCGGCCTCAGGCGCGGCGCAGGAGTGTGATGACCTCGAAGTGATCGGTCTGCGGGAACATGTCCATGACCCGGGCCCTCACGGGCCGCCAGCCCGGCATCCGCGCGAGGTCGAGGGCCAGCGTCTCGGCGTTGCAGCTCGAGTACAGGATGGCGTCGGCCGCGCTGCCCTCGAGCCACCGGCAGAGCCGCTCCCCCAGCCCCCGGCGGGGCGGGTTCACGATGACGAGCTCTGGTTGCTCCTCGGCCGAGGACTCCTCGGCGAACGCCGTCGCGTCCGCTGCGAGGAAGTCGACGCCGGCGATCCCGCTGTCGAGGGCCGCGGCCCTCGCGCCCTCGACCGCTTGGGCGGAGATTTCGACGCCGGTGACGCGGCGGTTCGCACCCGCGCTGGAGAGCGCGAATCCACCCACGCCGCTGTACAGGTCCCAGACGGAGGCCGGGTTCAACTCCTCCACCCACGCGGCGCCCTGCCGGTAGAGCGCGTCCGCCACCTCCGTGTTGGTCTGGAAGAAGCCCTGCGGGCGCAACCGCAGCCTGAGCGGCCCCACGCGCATGGGCAGGGTCTCCGGGCCGTGCAGGTGCACCTCGGTTTCCCCCTCGAGCGCCGCCTTGTGCTCGGGGAGCAGGTTCGCCGTGACGATGAGGGCCTGCGGGAGGCGACGCAGCAACTGCGGGAGGCCGCGGCGCACCGCCTCGACCCCGTCCTGCGTGCGCACGACCCAGCGGATGAGCAGCTGTCCGTCCGGATTGCAGGTGACCAGCACGTGCTTGAGCTCACCCGTGCGCATCGGCACGCTGTACGGCACCAAGCGGGTGGAGGAGATCACGGCGGCGATGGCGGGCAGGGCCTGCGTGATGGCCGGGTCGATGACGCCGCAGCCGCGCAGGTCCACCCCGTGACCCTCAGCGTCGAGGATGCCGAGCGTCGGTCGGCGCCAGCCGCCGCCGACCACCATCTTGGCGCGGTTGCGGAAGCCGCGCTCCGCCCCCGCGAAGGGCGCGAGCCACTCGAGCCCGGGCACGGGGCCGAGCAGCGCGCGCGTGTGGGCATCCTTGCGGCCCAGCTGCACGCGATGGGGTTCGCCCATGAGCGTGCAGGAGCGGCAGCGGCCGGCGTCGAAGTAGGAGCAATCCATGGCCAGCCCAGTCTAGTGAGTGAGCGGGCTGTGAGGACCCTCACTAGAGTGGGCGGCATGGCACATCTCATCCCCCTCGGCGACGCCGTTCCCTCAGCCCACCCCTCGGCCTTCCTTGCGCCCACCGCCGTGCTCTCCGGCGACGCGCGGCTCGCGGAGAACGCCAGCGCCTTCTACGGCGTCTCCGTGCGCGGCGACAGCGCCCCCATCCGCGTGGGCGCCCGCAGCAATCTTCAGGACAACGTCGTGCTCCACGCCGATGCCGGGTTCCCCTGCACCGTGGGCGACGACGTCTCGATCGGCCACTCGGCCGTGGTGCACGGGTGCACGATCGGCTCCGGAAGCCTCGTAGGCATGTCGGCCACCATCATGAACGGCGCCGTGATCGGCGAGCAGAGCCTCGTCGCGGCGGGGGCCCTCGTGCTCGAGGGCATGCAGGTCCCGCCGCGCTCGCTCGTGGCCGGCGCCCCCGCCAAGGTGCGCAGGGAGCTCTCCGAGGACGAGGTCGCCAAGCTGGCTCTCAACGCCTCGCACTACGTCGAGCTGGCCGCCCGCCACCGCGAGGCCAACGCCGAGCTGGACTGAGCGCACCACCAGGCGCGCATGAGCCGGCCGCCCCGCGCGGCCCCCTCACCCAGCGCGCGGCACCACGCGGCGGCCCCGTTGCTCATGGCAGCGGGGCCGCCGCGTTGCACCGGTAGCGTCGGCACGACTGAGCTCTTCCCCGAGACCCGTCGCCCCGAAGCCCGCGTCCTCCGATGCCACGAAGCGGTCGCGCAGGGCCCACCTCGGCACCGGGTTGCCTTCACTTCTTGACATCAACTCATCGATGACGCATCGTATGCCCATGCCTTCTGAAGCCAATGGCGGCTCCATGAACCACGCGGGCCCCGGGTCGCAGTCCTCACTGCGCCGCGACAACGTCCGCAGGGTGCTCGAGGAGCTGGCCACCGCCGGCCCCTCCACCCAAGCGCAGCTCTCCCGGAACACGGGACTCTCCGCCGGCACCGTGGCGAGCATCATCCGCGACCTCGATGCCTCCGGCCGCGTGCGCCTCGAGCGCACGACCTCCTCCGGTCGCCGAGCCCTCAACATTCACCTCGTGGACACCGGCCGCGTTGCGGTGGGGCTCGACATCGGCCGCCGCCACGTGCGCGCCATCGTCGCCACGCCGTCGCGCCGCATCCTGGCCGACGTCCAGCGCCTCCTCCCGCTCGGCCACGACGCGCTCACGGGCATGACGGCGGCCAAGCGGGCCATGGAGGAGGCCCTCGTCGCCGCCCACCGCACCCGCGAGCAGGTCCTCGGCGCCGGCGTCGGCATCCCCGGCCCCTTCGACCCCATCACGGGACGCGTCGGCTCCGGCGCCATCCTCCCCGAGTGGATCGGCATGGAGGTCGCCTCGCGCCTCACCGATGTCCTCGACGTCCCGGTCATCGTCGCCAACGACGCCAACCTCGGAGCGCTCGCCCACCTCAGCTGGAGCGAGACACCCCCCGGCAAGAACTTCGTCTTCGTCAAGATCGGCACGGGCATCGGCACGGGCGTCGTCATCGACGGGGAGCTCTACGCCGGCCACCGCGGACTCGCGGGGGAAATCGGCCACACCATCGTGGTGGATCAGGGCCTCGTGTGCCGCTGCGGCAACCGCGGCTGCCTCGAAACCGTGGCCTCCACCTCTTCCATGCTGCGCGCCCTGGCCGCGGCCCCGAACCCTCCCACCACCACCGACGAGCTCGTCTCGGCCGCCCTGGCGGGCGACACCGTGGCCCGCCGCGTCGTGGAGGACGCCGGCCTCTCGGTCGGCCAGGTCCTGGGCCAGCTCGCGAGCCTCCTGAACCCCGAGACCATACTGCTCGGCGGCCCCCTCTCCGACCTCGGGGAGCTGCTGCTCGAGCCCATCCGGCGCAGCCTCAAACGCCACACCGTGCCGGACATCGCCGAGGCCACCACCGTGAGGGTCTCCGCCCTCCGCGACCGGGCCGAGGCGCTCGGCGGCGTCGTCTCCGTCTTGAACCGCGCCGATCCCACCGATCTGTACGGCCCGCTCAGCGCGACGTCGGGCGCTTCCTCAACAGTTTGATTTCAAGACTTGACGCCAAGGGCGTCTAGCGCTTCACTTTCTACACACAGGGCGTGACGCCCACCACACACGAGAGGCTGATTCATGCCCACCCAGGACGCGATCCTCGAGATGCGCCACATCACCAAGCGCTTCCCCGGCGTGGTGGCGCTCGATGACGTCAACCTGTCCGTGCGCCGCGGCGAGATCCACGCGATCTGCGGCGAGAACGGCGCAGGCAAGTCGACGCTCATGAAGGTGCTCTCCGGCGTCTACCCGCACGGCAGCTACGAGGGCCAGATCGTGTTCGACGGCGCCGAGGTGCGTTTCGGCGGCATCCGCCAGTCCGAGGACGCCGGCATCGTGATCGTCCACCAGGAGCTCGCGCTGATCCCGGAGCTCTCCATCGCCGAGAACATCTTCCTCGGCAACGAGCGCTCCACCACGGGCGTCATCGACTGGGACACCACGCGCCGCGAGGCCCGCGAGCTCATGGAGAAGGTGGGCCTGGTCGAGGAACCCACCACCAAGATCAAGGACCTCGGCGTCGGCAAGCAGCAGCTCGTCGAGATCGCCAAGGCCCTGGCCAAGAACGTCAAGCTGCTCATCCTCGACGAGCCGACGGCCGCCCTCAACGAGAACGATTCCCAGGAACTGCTGCGCCTCATGGACGGCCTGCGCTCCCGCGGCATCACCTGCATCATGATCAGCCACAAGCTCGGCGAGATCGAGCAGATCTCCGACTCGCTCACGGTGATTCGTGACGGCAAGACCATCACCACGATGAACCGCGAGGCCGGCTTCAACGAGGACGCGATCATCAAGGCCATGGTGGGCCGTTCGCTCGAGTCCCGCTTCCCCGAGCACGAGCCAACGATCGGCGAGGTGCTCTTCGAGGTCAGGGACTGGACCGTCCAGGATCCCCGCATCTCGGACCGCTTCTCCACGAAGCACGCGAACTTCACCGTGCGCGCCGGCGAGATCGTCGGCTTCGCCGGCCTCATGGGCGCCGGCCGCACCGAGCTCATGCGCTCGCTCTTCGGCGAGACCTACGGGCGCAAGCTCTCGGGTGAGGCGTTCGTGCGCGGCAAGAAGGTCGACCTGTCGACCGTGCGCAAGGCCATCAAGGCCGGGCTCGGCTACGTCACGGAGGACCGCAAGGTGCTCGGCCTGAACCTGCTCGATTCGATCAAGCGCACCACCGTCGCCGCCGCCCTGTCCAAAATCTCCAAGCGCGGCGTCGTCGACAACCACCTCGAGAACATGGTGGCGGAGGACTTCCGGGCCCGGTTGCGCACCAAGACCCCGTCCGTGGACGAGGGCGTCTCCAAGCTCTCCGGCGGCAATCAGCAGAAGGTCGTCCTGTCCAAGTGGCTCTTCACCGACCCCGACGTGCTCATCCTCGATGAGCCGACGCGCGGCATCGACGTGGGCGCCAAGTACGAGATCTACGGCGTCATCCAGTCCCTGGCAGACCAGGGCAAGGCGGTCATCGTGGTCTCCTCCGAGCTCCCGGAGCTCCTGGGCCTCTCCGACCGCGTCTACACCATCTTCGAGGGCGCCATCACCGGCGAGCTCAGCCGCGAGGACGCCACGCAGGAGAACCTCATGCGCATGATGACCTCCGCCACCCCCCGCTCGGCCTCGGCCGCGTGAACTTCGCCCCACCACCACTTCACCCCACGAGGAGAAAGAACGCCGTGAACTCCCTGAAACAGTTGTTTGGCGGAAACGTCCGCCAGTTTGGGATGGTGTTCGCGCTCGTTGCGCTGATCATCTTCTTCCAGATCTCGACGTCGCTGAAGGGCGGCGGAGCCTTCTGGAGCGACGGCAGCGTGCTGTCCCCATCGAACTTCCAGAACCTGGTCAACGGCTACGCCTACGTCCTGGTGCTGGCCATCGGCATGGTGATGGTCATCATCATGGGCCACATCGACCTCTCGGTGGGTTCCGTGGCGGCGTTCGTCGGCATCTGCGTGGCGCTGGCCATGCAGAACTGGGGCATCCCGTGGTGGGCCGGCATCCTGCTCGGCCTCGCCGTCGGCGCCCTCGCCGGGGCGTGGCAGGGCTTCTGGGTCGCCTACGTCGGCATCCCCGCCTTCATCACCACGCTCGCCGGCATGATGATCTTCCGCGGCCTGAACCAGGTCCTCGGCAAGCAGAACACCATCCCGGTGCCCGAGGACTTCACCTTCATCGGCAACGGCTACCTGCCCGACGGCATGGCCAACGCGCCCTTCAACCTGCCGACCATCGCCCTGGGCCTGATCGCCGTGGGCTTCCTGGTCTACTCGACCTTCCGCCGCCGCTCCCGCAACACCCGCAGCGGCACGCTCAACGCCCCGATGTGGGCCGACATGACCCGCGTGATCATCATGGCGGTCGTGGTCCTGGCCGTCAGCTACCTCTTCGCGACGGGCCGTCCGGGCACCTCGTTCCCGGTCGCCGGCCTCATCGTCGTGGCCCTCGTCATCATCTACCAGTTCGTCACCTCCAAGACGGTGGCCGGCCGCGCGATCTACGCCGTCGGCGGCAACCGCCAGGCCGCCCGCCTCTCCGGCATCAACGACAAGAAGGTCGACTTCTTCGTCATGATGAACATGTCGATGCTCGCCGCCGTCGCCGGCATGATGTTCGTGGCCCGCTCGCAGGGCTCCGGCCCGCTGGATGGCACGAGCTGGGAGCTGGACGCCATCGCGGCCGTCTTCATCGGCGGCGCCGCCGTCTCCGGCGGTGTCGGCACCGTGATGGGCTCCATCATCGGCGCCCTCGTCATGGCCGTGCTCAACAACGGCCTGCAGCTCATGTCAGCCCCCACGTCCACCACGTACGTGGTCAAGGGCCTCGTCCTGCTCATCGCCGTCGCCTTCGATGTGTGGAGCAAGAAGCAGGGCAAGCCCTCCCTCATCGGCGCCATGCAACGCGCCGTGGCGGGGAACGCCGCCGCCAAGCCCGCCGGCGAGGCGGCGAACGGCGCCCTCGTGCCGAACGTCGAGGCCACCACCCCCGGCCTGAGCAACCCTGCCGCCGAGGCAGACAAGACCAACTGACCCGCATCACCCCACCCCGCAAGGAACCGGCCTCCGGCCGGGACCACCCACACAAGGAGAACCACATGCGCAGGCGCAAGCTGCTCACCGCTGCCGCGGCCATCACCGCTGCCGCTGCCCTGGCCCTCACGGGCTGCGGCCGCTCCGACACCGGTTCGACCGAGTCCTCCGGTGCCGCCGGCGGATTCCCGGCCGACGCCAAGATCGGCGTGTCCCTCCCCGCCAAGACCTCCGAGAACTGGGTCCTGGCCGAGAACCTCTTCAACTCCGATCTGAAGGCCGCCGGCTTCTCGCCGACCGTCCAGTTCGCCGGCGACGGCGGCGCCCCCGCCCAGCAGCAGCAGATCGACGCCATGATCTCCTCCGGCGTCAAGGTCCTCGTCATCGGCGCCGTCGACGGCAAGCAGCTGAACACCCAGCTCGCCGCCGCCAAGGCCGCCGGCATCAAGGTCATCGCGTACGACCGCCTCCTGCAGTCCACCAAGGACGTCGACTACTACGTCGCCTACGACAACTTCAAGGTCGGCGAGCTGCAGGGTCAGGCCCTCCTGGACGGCCTGAAGGCCCGCAAGGGTGACGGCCCGTACAACATCGAGCTCATCGCCGGTTCCAACGACGATGCCAACTCGAAGCCCTTCTTCGAGGGCGCCATGTCGGTCCTGCAGCCCAAGATCGACGACGGCACGCTGAAGGTCCTCTCCGGCCAGACCACGCAGGATCAGGTCGCCACGCAGGGCTGGGACCCCAAGAACGTCCAGACCCGCATGGACTCGATCCTGTCCTCCAAGTACAGCTCGGCCAAGCTGGACGGCGTCCTCTCCCCGAACGACACCCTGGCCCGCGCCGCGATGCGCTCGGCCAAGGATGCCGGTCAGGACGTCCCGGTCGTGACCGGCCAGGACTCCGAGGTCGAGTCCCTGAAGTCCATCCTTGCCGGTGAGCAGTACTCCACCATCAACAAGGACACCACGAACCTGGTGAAGGCCACCGTGCAGATGGTCAAGGACCTGCAGGCCGGCAAGGAGCCGACCACCACGACGACGGCCAACAACGGCACCATCGACGTCCCCACCCAGTACCTGGAGCCCGTCCTCGTGACCCAGGAGAACATCAAGGACGCCTACAAGAACGACGAGTCGCTGAACAAGATCGTCAACCCGTGAGCCTGACCGGTCGCTGACCGGTTCGTCTTCACCGCAGCGGGCCCCGTTGTCCTTCCCCCGGAAGGACAACGGGGCCCGCCGTCGTGCATCGCCCTCCTGCCCGACGGCGGGTGCTCGCCTCGCGCGCGCCCGCTGCCCCGGGCGGGCGGCAAGAAATGTGCCCGGACGTCTCCCGCGAGGCGGCCGAGGCTTGTACGCTCCCGGCATGGGGGCTGAGCTGAAGAACCGATCCTTCACCCGCGAAGAGCGACGTCTGTACCGCGAACGCCTGGTGGAACACCTCGAGACGCTGGGCGCGCTGTTGCGCCAGGGACGCTTCGACGACGGCGCGACGATCGGCCTGGAGCTCGAGCTCAACCTCGTTGACGCTCAGGCCAAGCCGGCCCTGCGCAACCTCGAGGTGCTGGAGTCCATCGCGGATCCGGCCTTCCAGACCGAGATCGGTGCCTTCAACATCGAGTTCAACCACCCGGCGCTGCAGATCCAGGGGCTGGGGCTCGCCCAGCTCGAGGACTCCCTGCGGGCCGAGCTCAACCACGCGCAGGAGCGGGCGGGGGCGGCTGGCACCGAGATCGTGGCGGTCGGCATCCTGCCGACCCTTGGCCGCAGCTTCGGGACCACCGAGGACTGGATCTCCCCCGGCCAGCGCTACGCGGCGCTGAACTCGCAGGTGCTCGAGGCGCGCGGCGAGGATGTGCTAATCGACATCGCCGGTCCGGAGCGCCTGCGTTTCCACGCACAGAACATCGCGCCGGAGGCCGCGTGCACGTCGGTCCAGCTGCACGTGCAGGTGGCGCCGGAGAACTTCGCAGCGACGTGGAACGCCGCGCAGATCATCGCCGCGCCGCAGGTGGCCCTCGCCGCCAACTCCCCCATCTTCATGGAGAAGGTGCTGTGGCAGGAGTCCCGGATCGAGGTCTTCAAGCAGGCCATCGACACGCGGGCCCCCGAGCTGAAGACGCAGGGGGTGCGCCCGCGGGTGTGGTTCGGCGAGCGCTGGATCACCTCCATCATGGATCTCTTCGAGGAGAACGTGCGCTACTTCCCGGCGCTGCTCCCCGAGCTCTCGGAGAATCCGGCGCAGCTGAGCCCGGACGGGCACCCCTCGCTCGACGAGCTTCGCCTGCACAACGGCACGGTGTACCGCTGGAACCGACCCATCTACGACCCCTCCGGCCGGCTGCCGCACCTGCGACTGGAGAACCGCCTGCTCCCGGCGGGACCCACCGTGGTGGACACCGTGGCCAACGCCGCCCTGTTCTTTGGGCTCGTGCGCGCCCTGCGCAAGGCCGACCGGCCACTGTGGTCCCGCATGGCCTTCAGCACCGCCACCGAGAACTTCCTCGAGTGCGCACGGCACGGGCTCGAGGCCACGGTGTACTGGCCCGGCCTCGGCGAGCTTCCCGTCGTCGAGCTGATCGAACGCCACCTGCTGCCGCTGGCCGCCACGGGCCTGCGCGACCTCGGCGTGGCGGAGGAGGAGATCGAGCGCTACCTCGGCGTGCTCCACGAGCGCGTGGTCTCGGAGCAGACGGGCGCCACGTGGCAGGTCAAGCGCCTGCGCGCGTTCGAGGAGGCGGGCCTCGACCGGCCGGCGGCCCTGACCGCCATGGTCAAGGAGTACGCCCACCACATGAACGTGGGAACGCCCGTGCACCGCTGGCCGCTGTAGGCCGCGACGAGCCCGCTCGGCGCCGGCCGGGCTCGGCGTGGTGCGGCGTCGGCTCCTTGGCCGAGTCTCCCCTCGCTTCGCGAGTGCCTAGTGTTCTTTTCCGCGCTTCGCGAGTGCTTCGTGTCGCCCATATGGCCCAAACGTCGACACGGGGCACTCATGAACGGACCCAAGCAACACGAGGCACTCGCGAACGCAGGAGGTCAGGGGACCCACCGTGGTTCACGGAAGCGAACTGATCGGATCCAGGCGCAGGCCTGTGCCCCTGGAGGGCACGAGCCAGCGCCGGGGCGTGGTTCGGGCCCGCGTCTGGGTCGGGGCCGGGCGACGGTCCGGACCCGCGCCCTAGGACATCAGCCCGCGGACGCGCTCGGCGTCCGCCGTGCGGCCCTGTGCCTCGAGCAGATCGCCGTAGGCACCCGCCACGCCCGAGCGCAGGTCTCCCGCCTGGTCCTCCACCCGGTGCAGCGCGCTCTCGAACACGGACAGCGCCTCGTCCGGGCGCTCGAGATCGGTCAGGACGCGGGCCACCGCGTACTCCGCGAGGGCGGCGTTGTCCTGATCCCCCTGCTCTCCGTACTCGTCGGCTGCGCGCAGCAGCGCCGGCATGGCCTCGTCCACGCGCCCCAAGCCCAGCAGGGCCCGGCCGCGCGCGTCGAGGGCGTCGGCGGCGAACCAGGCGGCGCCGTCGGCGCGCCCCAGGTCCTCCGCCTCGCTCAGCAGCTCGAGCCCCTCCGCATCGCCGACCTGCACCATGGCGCGCCCCACGGCCTGCAGGCTCAGCGGCAGCAGCCCGTGCTCGGTCTCGCGCAGGCTTCTGGCCAGGGCGATGACCCGCGGGCCGTAGCTCGCCACGTCCTCCGCGTGTTCCGCGCGCCCCGCCAGCATCACCAGCGAGCGGCCGGCCTGCGCCCCCTCGAGGGCCGCCACCCTCGCCAGCTCGGAGCCGGGGTCCTCGGCCAGGGCCAGTTCGCCGGTCTGTAGCGCCCTCGCCCACACCTCGATCGCGGTGCCAAAGTACTCGGCGGCCTCCGCGGCCTCGCCGTACCAATGATCGGCGGCGGCCTGCTCGGCGGGGTTCGGGGACTCGGCGTCGCGCGCCACCATGGTGGCGTCCCCCAGCACCTCGAGCGCGGCCTGCGTCTGTCCGGCGCGCAGCAACGAGCGGCCGCGCGCGATCATGAAACTCGCCTCGGGCGCCCGGCCCAGCTGCACCAGGGCATCGCTCAGGAGCTCGAGCACGCCGGCCGCCTCCTCGTGCCGGCCAAGGTTGGTGAGCAGCTCGGCGCGGAAGCGGGAGATCTGCACGAGCGGTGCCCCTGCCCGATGGCGCAGCACCAGGTCGGTGGCCTCGCGGGAGAGACGCAGCGCCAGCTCGGGATCGGAGTGGATGGCCACGGCCTCGACGCTGCGCAGGTACAGCACGTCGTACACCTGGTTGGCCCGCGGCCCGGCCTCCTCCGCCATGTTCAGCAGCCGGGTCTGCAGCTCGCCGTTCTCCTCGTCCAACGGGACGGCCCAGGCGGCGCCGAGCAGGCAGCGCCGCAGCAGCTCGTTGTCCTCGGCCTTGTCGGCCTCCTCCGCTCCCTCGAGGAAGTAGCCCATGGCGCGGGCCGGGTCCTGGGAGGAAAGGAAGGACAGGGCCAGCTCCAGGTTGACCCGCGCGCGCAGCTCCGATGACTCGAGCCGCGGCAGCAGCGCCTCGAGCGTGTGGACGTCCTCCGGCTGGAGCACGCCGGCCACGAGGGTTCCGTACTCGGTCTCGAACTCGGCCTCCTCGGTCAGCCCCAGCTCGCGGTAGGCCTGCGCTCGCTGCCCCACGGCCTCGGCGCGGGCGGCCCCCTCGCGCATCGCGGCACGCAGGCCCCACAGGCTCAGGCGCTCGCGCGGCGTGGGGTGCGCCAGCAGGCCCTTGGCGACCGCCTCGTCCACCCGCTCCTCGTCCTCGGCCACGCCCGCCCACACGGCGGCGTCGATCCATCCCTGGACATCGGTGGGTTCCGGCTCCTGAGCGCCGCCCAGCGTGAGGGGCACCTCGGTCTCCCCGAGCGGCAGCGCGATGAGCTGCTCCGGACGCTTGGCCGCCTCCAGGATCCGGTTCCGGTGGGCGTCGCTCCCGTCGCGTTCGTCGAAGGTGCGGCCCAGCGCCTCGGCGGCGGCGAGGGCCGCCGCGGCAAACTCATGCACCGTGTACGGGCCGTCGTGCTCGCCGAGGATCGGGACCAAGCGCTGGTCGTCGCTGCCGCGAATGCCCAGCTCCGAGTACCCCGCGCGCTCCAGCAGCGTGAGGGCGGTGGAGACGGAGAGGAACGTGGAGAAGTGGGCCTCAGCGTCCAGCTCGTCGTGCGCCAGCCACGGTAGATGGCGCTCGAGCAGGCGCAGCGCCCTGGCGTGGTTCCCCGTGACGGCGCAGAACTCGATGTGCTTGGCGATGCTCGGCATGAGCGCCGGGTTGTTGCGCACCAAGCGATAGGCCAGGCGGTGCGCCCGCTCCGCATCCTCGAGCCGCCCGGCCCGCAACAGCGGCAGGAGCACCGTGGACATGACCGATTCGGGTTCCTCTCCGCAGGAGAGGTTCTGGCTCATGATCTCGTCGAAGAAGGCGAGCGCCTCCTCGTCGCGGCCGAGCCCCAGCAGGTAGTCCACCTGCTCCGAGCGCGAGCAGGCCTCGCAGTGGCTGTACTCGTCCTCGGGGGTGGTCAGCAGCGCCTGGCGCCAGCCCTCGGCCTCGTCCGGGTGCCCCGAACGGTACGCCTCGCTGAAGCGGGCCTGCAGGACGCCGTGGACGCCCACACCCTCGCGGCGATAGCGCTCCTCCATCGCGTCGAGGGCCCGCAGCACATCGGCGCGGGCGAAGCGCGGGTTGGCCGCCAGCGTGGCCGGAATCCACTTGTAGAACCACAGCAGGTCGTTGCCCTCGATCTGGGTGGGGAAGCGCAGCGGATCCTCGTCATTGCGCGCGGCGCACCAGGCAAAGTTGGACAGGACGGCGTCGGTGTCCCCCGCCATTTCGGCGTCGGCGATGAGGCGCAGGCGCACCGCGTACTCGAGCTCCGGGTTCCCCGATTCGAGGGAGAGGGCCAGCGCCTCGTCCAGCACCGATCGCGATTCGGGGCCGTAGGGCAAAAGGTCCGCCCGCGAGAGCAACTCCTGGACCTGGTCCTCGCCGTGCGCCATGGTGCTCCTCGCTTCTCGTGTCCCGGACGAAACTGCCCCCACGCGACCTGCGTCACCTGGGGTCTCGATCCTCCCACGGGCCCGCACCCCGCGTCAGCGCCGAGGCCCCGGCGTTCGCTCCGGGCCGAGCGCGCGCCCCGGCCGGTGAGGCGCGCCCCGGCCGCCTAGGCCGGCCCCGGCCCGGCGTCGAGCCCCACCGCGAGGTGCACGATGTGCCCCATGGCCTCGGTCAGGGCGCCCCGGTCGGCGCGGGTGAGCGTGTGTTGCCCCGCCAGCAGCGCCTGCACGTAGAGGACGCGAACGGCGGGCGAGAAGCCGGCCCCCTCGTGTTCCTCGCCGGCCAGGGTGCGGATGAGCCGGTTGTTCCAGTTCAGGCAGAGCTTGCCGCGCGGCGCGTCGACGCTGGCCGGGGAATCCAGCCGCGAGAGCAGGCCGCCCCACAGCCCACCGGCGCCCGCCGCCACGTCCCGGCGGCGCTGCGCCCCGAGCACCTCCTGGTCGGTGACGTAGAGGGCGGGTACCTCGGGCGGGGCAAAGCCACGCACGGTCACGGTGCAGTGCAGATCCGCCAGCGCAGCGTCCGCGCGCCGCTCGAGGCGCGTGACTGTCGCCCGCTCGGCCAGCGGCGGCTCGGCCAACGCGTCCATCAGCTCGCTCGCGTCGGCCCGCTCCACCACCACGTCGAGGAACTCCGGGGCGCGGTTCAGCAGCGGCTCGTCGTAGACGTGCCCGGCGTTGACGATGGGCGCGTCCGGGCGCGCCAGCGGCGCGAGCTGCCTGAACTCATCGACGGTGGAGGCGTAACGCAGGTGCGGGTGCGCCGCGGCGAGCTCACGGAGCGTCGAGGTCCCCGCGCTCGTCTCGAAGCGCAGCTGCGGCAGGATCATCGCGGCCAGCTCGTCATCGTGCACGGCCACGGAACGGAGCCCGAGGTGGTGCACGGCCAGGAAGCGGTTGAGCGTGGCGGGGCGGGTCGCCGCCACGCTCAACACCCAGCGGCGCAGCGCCGCGCCGAGCCCGTCCCGGGTCTCCTGCAACGCCGAGTCGTCGATGAGCCCCTCGCGGGAGGCGGTGGGGTGCAGCCCCGTGGTGTTGACGACGCAGCGCACAAAGAAGCCCCACTCCGGCAGCAGGTCATCGAGCGCCGGGCTCAGCAGCATGCCGCCGAGGTACACGCGGCTGGCCTGGCGGGCGCCGGGCGGCGGCGCGTACGGGAGCACGTAGGCCACGCCGGTGGTGCCGGTGGCCGGGACCGAGAGGGGGATCGCCTCGAGCGGCTCGGTGCCGAGCAGCTCGCGCCCGTACTCCAGCAGCTCCTCCTCGCTGCGGTGGTGCGGGTCGGCAAAGACGGCCGTCTCGTTGATCCGCGTGGCGCGCCCGTCCGCGCGGACCACGTCGATGGGGACGGGCAGGTACTCGGCGTAGTCTCTGGCCAGCGTCAGCACGGTGTCCTCGCCGGCGAGCGCCGCGTCGTCGCCGCGCGGGGCCAGCACCACCTGCGTGCCCACCGGCACGCCCTCCGCCTCCGCGCCGCTCAAGGGCCGCACCGAGAAGGTTCCGTCTGAGCGGCCGAGCCACTCGACCGGATCCCCGCCGCGGGCCGAGCGCGTCAGCACCCGAATCTCGTCGGCGATCATGAAGCAGGAGAGCAGGCCAATGCCGAACTGCCCCAGCCGATCGCCGCGCGGCATGTCGAGCAGATCGCGCTTGGAGGAGCGGCCCACCGTGGCCAGCAGCTCGGCGACCTCGCCGCGGTCCAGCCCGATCCCGTCGTCGCTCACCAAGAGCTCGCGGCTGCGCGGGCCCACGGGCGTGATGGTGATGAGACCGCCCCGGTGCCCCTCGTCGCGCCGCGCCGCCACGGCGTCCGCCGCGTTCTGGATGAGTTCGCGCAGGTACACGGCGGGGCCGGAGTAGATGCTGCGGCTGAGCAGCTCCACGACCCCGCGCAGATGGACCTGGAAGGGCGTGGATTCGGTGTGTTGCTCGCTCACGCGCCTCACCCTACCGGCGCGGCCCGCGCGCCGCCTCGGCGACGCGCTCCCGGGCCCGGTCCTACGGCGCGTTCCGGTTCTCCGGCGCCCGACGGCGGATGGTCGGCACTCAGTCCGGCCACCCGCCGTCGGGCCTGAAGACCCACCAACGCGCGACGGCGCGTGGTCGGCACCCAGCCCGGCCCTCCGCCGTCGGGCATCAAGACCCCCACAACGCCCGACGGCGGGGCGTCCCCGTTCAGGGGGGCGCCCCGCCGTCGCGGTGCTGCCGTGAGGCGGCCGGCTCACGCCGGCCGGTCCGGCTACTTGATGCCGTCGATGATGGCGTTCAGCGTCGCGGACGGACGCATCGCGGCCGCCGCCTTGGCGGCGTCCGGGCGGTAGTAGCCGCCCAGCTCCACGGCCACGCCCTGGGCGCCGTTCAGCTCGGAGACGATGGTCTCCTCGCCGGCCACGAGGGCCTCGGCGATCGGCGCAAAGCGGGCCGCCAGCTCGGCGTCCTCGGTCTGCTTGGCCAGCTCCTCGGCCCAGTAACGGGTGAGGTAGTAGTGGCTGCCGCGGTTATCCAGCTCGCCCACGCGGCGCGAGGGGGACTTGTCCTCGTCGAGGAAGCGACCCGTGGCGGCGTCCAGGGTCACGCCCAGGATCTTGGCCTGCGGGTTGTTGCCCTGCTTGGCGGCCTTCTCGAAGGAGACGGCCAGCGCCAGGAACTCGCCGAGCGAATCCCAGCGCAGGTGGTTCTCCTCCACGAGCTGCTGCACGTGCTTGGGGGCGGAGCCGCCCGCGCCCGTCTCGAAGAGGCCGCCGCCGGCGAGCAGCGGAACCACGGAGAGCATCTTCGCGGAGGTGCCCAGCTCGAGGATCGGGAAGAGGTCGGTGTTGTAGTCGCGCAGGACGTTGCCCGTCACCGAGATGGTGTCCTCGCCGCGGCGGATGCGCTCGATGGAAACCTTGGTGGCCTCGATCGGGGAGAGGATGCGGATGTCCAGGCCCTCGGTGTCCTCATCGGCCAGGTACATGTTGACCTTCTTGATGAGCTCGGCGTCGTGGCCGCGGGACTCATCGAGCCAGAAGATGGCGGGGGTGGCGGAGTCGCGGGCGCGCTCCACGGCCAGGGAGACCCAGTTGCGCACCGGGATGTCCTTGGTCTGGCAGGCGCGCCAGATGTCACCGGCGAAGACCTGGTGCTCCATGAGCACCGAGCCCTTGGAGTCCACGATCTGGACGTGACCGGCCGAGGGCAGCTCGAAGGTCTTGTCGTGGGAGCCGTACTCCTCGGCCTTCTGCGCCATGAGGCCGACGTTCGGGACGTCGCCCATCGTGGAGGGGTCGTAGGCGCCGTTGGCGCGGCAATCGTCGATGACGGCCTGGTACACGCCGGCGTAGGAGGAGTCCGGGATGACGGCCAGGGTGTCCTGCTGCTCGCCCGCGGCGTTCCACATCTGACCCGAGGTGCGGATCATGGCGGGCATGGAGGCGTCGACGATGACGTCGGAGGGGACGTGCAGGTTGGTGATGCCCTTGTCCGAGTTGACCATGGCGAGCGCCGGGCCGTCCTCGTAGCCCTCCTTGATGAGCGCCTTGACGCCCTCGCGGACGTCCTCGGGCAGCTCGTCGAGGCCGGCCTCGATCGCGGCCAGGCCGTTGTTCGGGGACAGGCCGGCGGCGGCCAGCTGGTCGCCGTAGGTGTCGAAGAGCTCGGAGAAGTAGGCCTTCACGACGTGGCCGAAGATGATCGGGTCGGAGACCTTCATCATGGTGGCCTTCAGGTGGGCGGAGAACAGGACGCCCTCAGCCTTGGCGCGGGCCACCTGGGCGCGCAGGAACTCGTCCAGCTCGGCGACGTGCATGACGGTGCCGTCGATGACCTCGCCCTCGAGCACGGCCAGCTTGTCCTTGAGGACCTTGGTGGAGCCGTCCTCGCCAACAAAGCGGATGGAGAGCGTGTCGGCGGCCGGCATGGTGACTGCCTTCTCGTTGGAGCGGAAGTCATCCGCGCCCATCGTCGCCACGTTGGTCTTGGACTTGGTGCTCCAGGCGCCCATGGTGTGCGGGTGCTTGCGGGCGTAGTTCTTGACCGAGAGCGGCGCGCGGCGATCGGAGTTGCCCTCGCGCAGCACCGGGTTAACGGCGGAGCCCTTGATCTTGTCGTAGCGGGCGCGCACATCGGTCTCGACGTCGCCGGACGGATCGTCCGGGTAGTCGGGGACGTCGAAGCCCTGGGCCTGCAGCTCCGCGATGGCGGCCTTCAGCTGCGGCACGGAGGCCGAGATGTTGGGGAGCTTGACGATGTTGGCCTCGGGCGTCTTGGCGAGCTCCCCGAGCTCGGCCAGGGCGTCGGCCGTGCGCTGCTCCTCGGAGAGGTGATCCGGGAACGTTGCGATGATGCGCCCGGCAAGCGAAATGTCGCGCGTCTCGATGTCCACGCCGGCCTGGGAGGCAAAAGCCTCGACCATCGGCAGGAACGAGTGAGTCGCGAGCATCGGCGCTTCGTCGGTGTGCGTGTAAATGATCTTTGCCATGGAAAGGGTGTCTCCCTCATCGGATCGACTTAGGGCCCTATGAAGGCCCATCGTTCCGAGTCTACTGTCTGCGCGCTCCCCGGCCCGCTCCGGTGTCGTCATGCTCACCGGCGGCGCGCCGCTAGGCTCGCGGCCATGGAGAACTTCACCGTCCGCCCGACCACCCCCGAGGACTGGGAGAAGGTGCGCGAACTCCGGCTGCGCATGCTCGCCGACACGCCCCGGGCCTACCTCGAGACGCTCGAGGGGGCCTACGCCCTCCCCGATGAGGAATGGATGGCCCGCGGAGCGCGCGGCGAGACGGAGTTCGGGACCTCGCTCGTGGCGGAGGATCGGTACGGGCGCTGGCTCGGCGGCATGGGCGGGTTCCGCCCGGACGAGGTCGTGGGCCCGCTGCTGGTGGGGGTGTTCGTAGATCCGTCGGTGCGGGGCCGCGCGCACGGCGTCGCCGACGCGCTCCTGGACGGGATCGAGGCCTGGGCCCTGACGCTGGGCGACGCCCTCACCCTGCATGTGCACGAGGAGAACCCCCGGGCCATCGCCTTCTACGAGCGCCGCGGCTTCGTGGCCGACGGCGTGCGGATCCCCTATCCCTTGGTCGAGGGCGAGTGGGAGCTACAGATGGTCAAGCGCCTGCGCGGCTGAGTGCTAGTGGGCGGAGTCCGGGCGCCGCAGGCGGGCGGAGGCGAAGCCGAGCAGGTGCGCGCTGAGCTCGGTGAGCGCGACCGAGGCCGGCTCCCAGCGATGCCAAAAGAGCACGACGTCGTGATGAGCGCCGTGCGGGAGCGGCACCAAGGTGCCGCGCCGCAAGGCGGGCAGCGCCTGTTCCTCGGGCAGCATGCCCCAGCCGAGCCCGGCCTCGACGGCGCGGGCGAACGCCGTGGAGCTGGGCACCTTGTGCCGCGGCGGGTGCAGGGAAGACACCGGCCGCCCCACCCATGAGGCGAGCGAGGCGCGCTGCAGGTCGTCGGCGTCGTCGTAATCCACCATCGGCAGGCGGGCGAGCCCGCCCTCGGGGGCCGAGGCCAGGAGCCGCGGGGCGGCGACGGGGAGATAGCGCATGACACCGAGGAGCTCGCTCGTGCATCCGGGGGCCGGCACCCGCGCCGTGGTGACGGCGGCCTGCACGGCACCCGTGACCAGGAGGGTGTGGGTGTCCTCCTGGTCCGCGCGTTCGAGGAGCAGCTGGCTCGAGTGGGCACCCGGCCAGGTGGAGACCGACTCGAGGAACCAGGTATCGAGCGAATCGGCGTTGACGGCCAGCTGCAGCGTGGGGCGTTCGCCCTCCGCCGCGCCCAGCCCCACGGCCAGGGCCGCATCGCGCGCCATGCTCACGAGGCGCCTGGCGTGCGGCAGGAGCCGCTCCCCCGCCGCTGTGGGGACGGGAGGGACGCTGCGCTGGATGAGCGAGCGGCCCACCGTCTTCTCCAGGGCCTTGAGGCGTTGCGAGATCGCGGGCGGGCTGACGTGCAGCGCGCGGGCCGCCGCCTCGAAGCCGCCCTCGTCGATGACCGCGGCGAGCGCCGCGAGCTGGTGCAGGGGGAGGACGTCGCTCATGCCGCCCAGGCTAGCCGCGTTCAGATAAGGAACGCTAAGGATGCCTGAGCAATCTTGAGCATTCGTAGTGCGCGTGCGCCGGCGTCCCTAGCCTGATTCCGTGCCCCTCCCCATCGTTGCCGCCGGCTTCCTCTCCGGCCTCGCCCTCATCGTCGCCATCGGCGCGCAAAACGCCTACGTCCTGCGCACGGGGCTGAGCGCCAAGCGTTCCGTGGTCCTGGCCGTGAGCCTCGTCTGCGCGCTCTCGGACACCGTCCTCATCGTGGCCGGGGTGGCCGGCGTCGGCTTCCTGAGCCAGGCCGCGCCGTGGGTGCTCACCCTGCTTCGGGTCGCGGCCTTGGTGTTCCTGCTCGTCTACGGCGCGCTCTCCCTGCGCAGGGCCCTCGGCCCGGGCGGCGGGCTCGAGGCGCAGAGCGCGGCGGCCCCGCGGTTCGGCGCCGCGCTCGCGACCGTCCTGGCCTTCACGTGGCTCAACCCGCACGTGTACTTGGACACGGTGCTCTTCCTCGGCTCACTCGCCGGGAACTACGGGGAGAACCGCTGGTTCTTTGCCGTGGGCGCGTGCGCGGCGAGCTGGGCCTGGTTCTTCGCCCTGGGCCTCGGCGCGCGCACGCTCCGCCCGCTCTTCGCGAAGGCCTGGACCTGGCGGGTCCTGGACGGGCTCATCGCGCTCATCATGTTCGCCCTGGCCGTGGGGCTCGTCGTGGAGCTGTTCTCCCACACCTGATGACCCTCGCGCTGCCCCGCCCCTGCATGCGGTTTGTGGCGATCCGGCGACTCTTTTTCGCCGGATCGCCACATAGTGCATGCATCTCCCCAGGGCGCCCGCCGCTGGGAGGATCAGTAGTGGACGCCGGGGCCGACCGGTCGCTCCGGCAGCACCGTGGTGCTCTGATGCAGGCCGGGTTCCCGCGCCCCGATGATCTCGCCGAAGGCATCGCGTTCGCCGGGAGCAATGGTGCGGGACACCGCGCTGCGCCGGGCCATGATCACGCCGAGCACCACCACGATGAGCAACAGCACCGCCGGGTAGATCATCCACTCCATGACATGCCCTCCTGAGCTACACGGGGGGCACTGTGCCCCCACTGTTCCCTCAACCCTTCCATGCCGGCCCGGCACTTCGCGTCGCCTGCGCGGATGATGTGTCGCATCGCGACCGCTGCGCTCGAGGGAATCGTTGCCGCTGCGGCGTCGCGTTGCTCCGGCCGTGCGGCGCAGCGTGCCTCACGAGTAGCGCTGGGTCAGCGCGGCACCGATGAGCGCCAAATGCTCACGGATTCCTGGCGGGCTGGAGATCTCGAGCCACTCCACGAGTCCGGCCAGATGCCCGGCCAAGCCGGCCTCGCTGGGACCGGTGAACGCCACGGGCAGGCGTCCGTCGGGGCCTGGCGCGCCGACGCTGAGCCGGCCTTCCAGCGCCTCCCGCAGAAAGCCAATACCCTCGGGCGCGCAGCTGCCCTGGACGTGAATCGCCGGGCGTGCGTGCTGCGCGTGGGCGGTGATCTGGCGCCAGGCGCCGGCGAGGTCGAAGCCCGGTGGCCGCTCGGCAGGCTCGTCGTGCGTCCTCACGTCGGTGACCCGATCGACCCTGAAGGTCCGTTGCCCGGCGTCGGTGTTGGCCAGCAGATACCACGCGTGTGCCTTGGCCACGACCCCCAACGGATGCACCGTCCGTCCACTGTGCGTCCCCGTCGCATCGACGTACCCCAGGCGGACCTGTTGCCCACGGATCACGGCGTCCTGCAGCGCCGCGAGAAAGCGCGGAGGCTGGGCGTCGGTCCCGGCTGCGCCCCAGCGATGGGGGTCAACCACGACGGACGACGCCGCCGCTTCGGCGTGATCCCGAAAGGAGGCGGGTAGCGCGCGGACCAACTTGCGCAGGGCCGCCTTCACCTCCGGCGTTGACCCCGCTGCCGGACCCGCGACCAGGAAGAGGGCTCGCACCTCGGCCTCGCTGAGGCCGGACAGATCGGTCCGGGCACCGCCAAGGAGCCGCCATCCACCACCCCGGCCCTGCACCGAGTACACGGGCAGCCCGGCCATGCCCAAGGCGTCCAGGTCCCGCCGGGCCGTGCGCTCCGACACTTCCAGTTCGGCAGCCACCTCGGCGGCGGTCACCTGCGTTCGTCTTTGCAGGATCAGCAGGATGGCCACGAGCCGGTCGGATCTCATGTCGCCAACTGTGCCAGGAAAACCGGTCACTCCCTGTCCGCTTTGCTCGCCAGGATTGATCACATGAACCCAGCAACGCACCCCTTCCCCGAACCCACCATCATCGCCGTGAACGGCATTGACCTGGAGGTCTTCGAAGCCGGAGACCCCGGCGGCGGCAAGCCCCTCGTGCTGTGCCACGGCTTTCCCGATCTCGCCTACACCTGGCGCCAACAGATACCCGCGCTCGTCGCCGCCGGCTATCACGTCATCGCGCCGAATCAACGCGGGTATGGGAACTCTTCGCGCCCCGAGGACGTGCACGCCTACGACCTTGAGCACCTCACCGGAGACCTTGTCGCGCTCCTCGACCATCTCGGATACGCCGACGCGACGTTTGTTGGCCACGACTGGGGCGCGTTCGTCGTCTGGAGCCTGGCGCAGCTGCATCCGCAGCGGGTCAACCAGCTGATCGCGCTGAGCATGCCGTACCTGGAGCGCGGGGACGTTCCCTGGTTGGACTTCATGGAGGCCGTGTTCGGCAGCGAGAACTACTTTGTCCACTTCAACCGGCAGCCAGGTGTTGCCGACGCCGTGTTCGACGCGGACCCCGCTCGATTCATCAACAACCTCTACCGGCGCGATGCCCCGCTGGCGGAACCGCAGCCGGGCATGGTCCTGATCGATACCGCGCTCACGCCGACGCCTGCCGGGGAACCCCTCTTGAACGCACACGAGCTTTCCGTCTACTCCGCCGCTTTCGACCGCTCCGGGTTCACCGGCGGCATCAATTGGTACCGAAACCTCAACCGTGCCTGGCACCAGCTCGCCAAGGTCGACCCGGTCGTTCGGCAACGGGCCCTCATGATCTCCGGCGAGCGCGACACCGTTGCCCCGTCCGAACGGCTGGCGACGTTTGTCCCTCGCGTCACGGAGGTCCGTGTGGACTGCGGGCATTGGATTCATCAGGAGCGCCCGGAGGAGACCAACCGGGCCATCTTGGCCTGGCTGCTGGCCCAAGGGTGAGAGGATCAAACGCACACGTTCCGCCACCGATGTAAGGACCCCCATGCCACAGGACTCCCCCACCGTTCTCGCGATCGATGCCGGCCAGACCGGGGTGCGTGCGCGTCTCGATCGCGACGGGGTCCTCGGCGAGGTGCACGAGTTTGCTGGCGTACGCACGGCCGAGCCGCTCTCCGCCCAGCTGGCCCAGCGCGCCCTCGAGGTGCTGAGCGCCGAGGAGGTGGATCCGGCAGGAGTGGCCGTGGCCATCGGCACCTCCGGCGTGGACAGCGTGGAGCGTCTGGCGGATGACCTGGTGGCGGCGTTCGCCGCCGAGGGGCCGGCGCCGCGCTCGCTCGCGGTGGCCCACGACTCGGTGTCCTCCTACCTCGGCGCGCTCGGCGAGACCCCCGGCGTGGTCGTGGCGGCCGGCACCGGTTCCATCATCTACGGCGTGGGCGAGTCCGCCACGGCGCGCGTGGATGGCTGGGGCTACCTCATGGGAGACGACGGATCCGGCTTCTCGATCGGCGCGCGCGGCTGGCGCGCCGTCATGCGGGCGCACGACGGCCGCGGCCCGTCCACGGCGCTGCTCGAGGACTTCGCCCAGGACTTCGACGACCTCGAGGGCGCGTACGTGCAGATCCAGGCCGATCTGGATCGCGTGCGCCGCATGGCCTCGTACTCGCGCCGGGTCACGGCGCACGCGGCCTCCGACGCCGTGGCACGGGAGATTGCCGAGTGGGCCGGAACCGAGTTGGCTCAGTCGGTGGCCGTCGCGGCCGCTCGCGTTGACCTAACGGGCGCCGTCCCGGTGGCCCGGCTGGGCCGTGTCCTCACCGATCCCACGGTGGACGCGGCGTTCGAGGCCACGCTGGCCCGTCGCCTGCCGGGCGCCGTCCTCACCGAGCCGGCCGGTTCGGGGCTCGACGGCGCGGCCCTCCTGCCCTTCCTCGGCGCCGCGTCGGCGCTACGCGCCGCGGCCGCTTACCGCTAGAACCGGAACCCCGGCGTCGGGCGCAACGCCACCGCCCGCCGTCGGGCATCACCGGCCCAGGACCAACGCCAAAACCCCGCGATTTCTCGCGGGGTTTTGGCGTTGGGGGTGGGTTCGAGCCCACCCGTCATCTCAGGTCAAGAGATCAGTGGAAGAAGTGACGCTCACCCGTGAAGTACATGGTGACGCCGGCCGCGTTGGCGGCGGCGATGGTCTCCTCGTCGCGGACGGAGCCGCCCGGCTGCACGATCGCCTTCACGCCGGCCTCGATGAGCACGGTCGGGCCATCGGCAAACGGGAAGAAGGCGTCGGAGGCGGCAACGGAACCCACGGCGCGCTGCTCGGACACGGCGTCGGCCGAGGCCTCGGCCCCACCGGCGGCGTCCACATCCGACTCGACCTTCACGCCCAGCGTGTTGGCGCGCTCCACCGCGAGGCGGCAGGAATCGACGCGATTGACCTGGCCCATGCCGATACCGACGGCGGCGCCGTCCTTGGCCAGCAGGATGGCGTTGGACTTGGCGGCACGCACGGCGCGCCACGCGAAGACCAGATCGGCCAGGGTGGCCTCGTCGGCGGCCTCGCCGGCGGCCAGGGTCCAGTTCGCCGGATCGTCGCCCCGGGCGTCGATCGCGTCCGACTGCTGCAGCAGCGCGCCGCCGGAGATCTGCTTGATGTCCACCGTGTCGCGGGTGAAGCCCTCGGGCAGCTGGATCAGGCGGATGTTCTTCTTGGCCGAGAGGATCTCGACGGCCTCAGGCTCGAAGCCTGGCGCCACGACGACCTCGGTGAAGATGCCCTTGACCGTCTGCGCCATGCCGGCGGTGACGGTGCGGTTGGCGGCGATGACGCCGCCGAACGCGGAGACCGGATCGGTGTTGTGGGCCTTCAGGTGCGCATCCGCGATGGGATCGGCGGCACCCGGGGTGGCCACGGCGACGCCGCACGGGTTGGCGTGCTTGATGACGGCCACGGCCGGCTCGGCGAAGTCGTAGGCGGCGCGCACGGCAGCGTCGGCGTCCTGGTAGTTGTTGTAGCTCATGGCCTTGCCATGCAGCTGCTCCGCCTGGGCGATGCCCGGGGCGGCGCCCACCTCGACGTACAGGGCGGCGGACTGGTGCGGGTTCTCGCCGTAGCGCAGGATCTCGCTGCGCTCCAGGGCGAGGCCGGCGTACGGCGGGAAGGCCGGAACGTCCTCGGCCTCGTCGTCGCCGAACTGCGCGGCGGTCCACGTGGCCACGGCGGTGTCGTACGCGGCGGTGTGGGCGAAGGCCAGGGAGGCCAGGCGCTGGCGGGTCTTCAGGTTGAAGCCGCCGGCCTTGGCCGCCTCGACGACCTCGCCGTACTTGGCGGGGTCAACCACGATCGCCACGGAGGGGTGGTTCTTGGCCGCGGCGCGCACCATGGAGGGCCCGCCGATGTCGATCTGCTCCACGACGGCGTCCTGGCCGGCACCGGAGCGCACGGTCTCGACGAAGGGGTACAGGTTCACGACCACGAGGTCGAAGGGCTCGATCTCCAGCTGGGCCAGCTGGTCCACGTGGTCGGCCTTGCGGCGGTCGGCGAGGATGCCGGCGTGAACGCGCGGGTGCAGCGTCTTCACGCGGCCCTCGAGGCACTCGGGGAAGCCGGTGAGGTCGGCAACCTCGGTCACCGGAACGCCGGCGGCGGCGATCTTCGAGGCGGTGGAGCCGGTCGAAACGATGGACACCCCCGCCTCGTGCAGGCCGAGAGCAAGCTCTTCCAGGCCGGTCTTGTCGTAGACGGAAATGAGTGCACGCTTCAGCGGCACGCGGTCGAGCGCGGTCTGGCTCACTGGATCTTGCTCCTGTAGGGCGGGAGATCGGGGAACACCACCAGTCTACGGCCGGGGACACTCCAGCGCCGCGCCCGTGACGCGGCCCCGCCTCACACGAGCTCGGGGAAGTGCTGGGCCAGTTGGTGCGGGGTCAGGCTCGCCTTGAGGAGACGCTCCGCGTGGTCGTCGTCCGCCACGAAACAGACGAGTTCCACGCCCTTGGTGGCCAGCAGCTGCTGCCGCAGGTCCTTGATGACCCTGATCATCAGTTCGTAGTAGCACTGGGCCGTGGCCTCCCAGCCCTCGGCCTCCACCTCGGCGGCGAAGGCCCTCTCCCAGACGCCCGCCGCCGCGTCGTCGACCAAGGGGACGGCGCTCCAGTGCCATTCGGTGGGGTCCCAGCGGCGCGAGTAGAAGCCGTCGCCGTCGTCGTCCTCGGCGTCCTGCTCCTCGTCGTCGTCCTCGTCCGGGTCGTCGTCCTCGTCCTCGTCCTCGTCGTCCTCCGGATCGGAGCCGTCCAGCGGCGGCGGGCGATAGTCGCCGCCCTCCTCCTCTTCCCACTCGTCCTCGTCGTCGTCTTCATCGTCTTCGACGTCGTCGGAGAGGTCCCTGGCGAGGGCCTGCTGGGAGTTCAGCGCCAGCACGGGGAGGATGAGTTCGCCGTCCTCCTCGGTGGGCACCCCATGCAGGGCCAGGCCGTAGAAGGTGTGACCGGGGTGTTCGGCCATGATGGCCGCGGTCTTCTGCAATGCCACGCGGTGTAGGCCCTGCTCCAGGGCCGCCCAATCGAGTCCCATGGCCAGACACTACTTCGCCGCCGCCCGGGACAAAAGGCTTGCGGGAAGCGATCGCTTGTGCCAGGCCGGGTGCCCTTGGCACCGGGGTGACCGCCCGACGTCGGGCGCCCACCCGAGCGGCGCGCCTCGCCTCATCCCCACCCCTCACGCCCCGCGCCGCTAGCCCAGCTGGGACACGAACTTGCCGACGGCGTCGACGAGCTGCTGCACGCCGAGCCAGACGAATAGCACCGCCGTGACGGCCAGGGCAAGGTTCCCCAGCCACCCGTTGCGCCACGTCTTGGGCACCCCGAAGCGCTCCATGTTCATGAGCGGGAGCAGCGTGAGCGCGAGGAAGGGCATGAACAAGGCCCCCAGCACGGCGTAGATCAGCACGAGCGCCACGGGGTCCTGCCCTGTCAGGATCAGGATCATGGGCGGGAAGGTCAGCCAGAGCATGTAGAAGCGGGCGTACGGGCCATCCAGCTTCGCCTGGGGCGAGTCGGAGCCCTTGCCGCGGGCGTTTGCCCAGAAGTCGGCAAACATCAGCGCCACGCCGTTCCACACGCCCAAGACGGAGGAGAACGCCGCCGCGAAGAAGCCCCACAGGAAGGCAGGGCCCACCCATGTCCCGTACTTGGCCTGCAGGACCGGGACCAGGTCGAGGAGGCCCTTGTCGCCGTTGCCGAGCTTCACCCCGGCGGTCGCGACCACCTCGGCCCCCACGATGAGCATGGAGATCACGAAGACGCCCGTCATGACGTACGCCATGGTGTTGTCGATGCGCATGACCTTCATGAAACACGGGGTGCTCCACCCCTTCTCCCGCAGCCAGTAGCCGTAGGCGGCGAGCGTGATGGTGCCGCCGACGCCGCCGGCCAGGGCCAGGGTCTTGCCGATCTCCAGGCTGCCGTCCGCGGCCCTCGGGATCATGGGCACCAGCCCCTTGAGCATGTCGGGGACGTGGGGGACGGCGATGATGGCCAGCCCCACGATGACCACGAACATGATGCCGACGAGCACCGCGGTGATCTTCTCGAAGACGGCGTAGCGGTTGAACCACACGAGGGCCAGGCCCACGAGCCCGGTCGCGATGGCGAACACCTTCAGGTCCACCCCGGGGAAGAGGGCGTGCAGCGGCATGGCGGTGGACGCCATGGCGGCGGAGCCGTAGGAGAAACCCCAGATAAGGATGTAGACGCCGAAGTACCACGTGGCCCACCGCCCCAGGCTCGACCAGCCTTCGAAGATGGTGCGGCCCGTCGCGAGCGAGTAGCGCCCGGCCCCCTCGACGAGGACGATCTTCAGGATGATGCCGACGATGACGGCCCACAGGAGGCCGTAGCCGAAGTTGGAGCCGGCCACGAGCGTGGCCACCATGTCCGCCGCGCCCACGCCCGTTGCGGCGACCACCAGACCCGGGCCGATGATGCGCCACTTGGGCGGTGGTTGATGCCCCTCTCCGGGGCCAGCGTGCTGCGGGGTGTTCGGCGGTGTCGACATGGTGTGCCTCTCGTCGGGGTACCCGTGCAAAATGGTCACCGCGCGCCCCGGACGGGGAACGCGTGTGACAACCATAGTCAAACACTGTTAGATCTCGTCAGCACGGAGGCATCGTGCCCACTCTTGCCCGCCCCACCTCGGATGCCGTCGTCCAGGGCCTGCCCTTCAAGTGGGGCATCCAGGGACGCATCTTCGTCATCGGCGGCCTCGGCTTCATGTTCGATGCCTGGGACGTGACGCTCAACGGCGCCCTCATCCCCGCCGTCATGAACGAGTGGGGCCTCGACCGCCCCACCGCCGCGCTGCTGAGCACCGCCAACCTCATCGGCATGGCCGTGGGGGCGGTGCTCTGGGGCAGCATCGCCGATCGGCTGGGCCGCCAGCGCGCCTTCACCTGGACGCTGCTCGTCTTCGCCGTGTTCACGGCCCTCGGCGCGCTCGCCCCGAACTTCGCCTTCTTCGCGCTCTTCCGGTTCCTGGCCGGCGTGGGCCTGGGCGGCTGCATTCCGGTGGACTACGCGCTCGTGGGGGAATTCACCCCGCGCAGCACGCGCGGCAAGATCCTCACGGCGATGGACGGCTGGTGGCCCGTGGGCGCCGCGCTCTCCTTCTTCGTCTCAGCGTGGCTGCTCGCCGCCACGGGCTCGTGGCGCTGGAGCCTGGCCGTCATGATCATCCCCGCCCTGCTGATCTTCTGGGTGCGCAGGCACGTCCCTGAGTCCCCGCTCTTCCTCGCCGCCAACGGCCGCGAGGCGGAGGCCCGCGCCGTGGTGGACGAGCTCGTGCGCCGCACGGGCGCCGCACCCGTGGAGTACGACGTCGTGGCGGCGCCCCGGGCGCCCAAGGACAGCCGGGTGCCCGCCTGGCTTGCGCAGCTGGCCCGGCTCTGGCGCGAGGCCCCGGCCGTCACGGCCGTGACGTGGGCGCTCTTCCTCACCGTGTTGCTGGTTTACTACCTGGCGCTGAACTGGATGCCCACCATCCTCAAGGAGGCCGGCCTGGCCCAGACCGCCGCCCTCATCTCCGGCGCCGGCATGGCCGCCGCCGGGCTCGTCGGCGTCGTCGTCGCCGCGCTGCTCGTCGAGGTCGCCGGGCGCAAGCTGCTCCTGAGCGTCTCCGCCCCGCTCGCTGCCCTGACCCTCGTGCTCGTAGCGGCAACGCTCGATGACCCCAAGGTCGCCGTGATCTGGCTCCTCGTCTTCGGGGCGATCATCCAGATCGCCATCCCGGTCCTCTACGCCTACGCCTCGGAGCTCTACCCCACCGAGCTGCGCGCCTCCGGCTTCGGCTGGGCCTCGACCATGTCCCGCGTGGGCGCCGGTGTGGGCCCGCTCGTCTTCGCGTGGGCGTGGCCCGTCTTCGGGCTCACGGCGTGCTTCGCCGCCGCGCTCGTCCTGGTGCTCGTCGCCATCGCGGCGATGCTCATCAAGGCCCCTGAAACCAAGGGAACCGACCTCGCCTGAGCCGGCCGCCCGCCGTCGGGCACTGAACGACGCCGCCCGCGCCCCTTTCGCAGAAGGGGCGCGGGCGGCGTCGTGGTCAGGGCGTTGGCCGGGCGCTCAGGCGGGGAAGGGCAGTTCCCCGGCGGCCAGGCGGGCCAGGGTCGCGACGAGGAGCTCGCGCTCGGCGACCTTGATGCGCTCGTGCAGCGCCTCCTCGGTCTCGCCCTCGAGGATTTCCACGGCGCGCTGGGCCACGATAGGCCCCGTGTCCACGCCGGCGTCCACCCAGTGCACCGTGCAGCCCGTGACCTTCACGCCGTAGGCCAGGGCGTCCCGCACGCCGTGGGCGCCGGGGAAGGAGGGAAGCAGGGCGGGGTGCGTGTTCATGATGCGCCCGCCGAAGCGGTTCAAGAAGGGCTCGCCGAGGATGCGCATGAAGCCGCTGGAGAGCACCAGATCCGGCTCGAAGGAGGCGACGGCCTCGGCCAGCGCCGCGTCCCAGTCCGCGCGCGAGGAGTACTGCGCCGGAGAGACGACGAAACCGGTGGCGCCGGCGGCCTCCCCGCGCTCCACTCCCCCGGTGCCGGGCAGATCGGCGCCCACGGCCAGCACCTCAACCCCGGTCAGGGAGCCGTTGGCCACGGCGTCGAGAACGGCCTGCAGATTGGTCCCACCACCGGAGACGAGGGCAACTACGCGCATGGCGCCAGTCTATCGAGGCGGCGGCGCGCGCCGGGCGAGCGTGTCGCCTACGCGTCAAGCACCGGATCGCGTTCGAAGAGCGGCGCGATGAGGTAGCCGAGCATGGTGCCGACGCCCACCTCGAGCGTGAGCAGCAATCCGGTGAGCCACACGTGGGGGCCAAGGTCGGTGTACTGGCCGATCCCCCACGAGCCGGAGGCCAGGAGGGAGCCGAGCACCGAGACGAGGCCGGCCACGGCCCCGACGAACAGGCCGAGCAGGAGGGTCGAGGCCGAGAGCGCCAGCCAGCGCGGGCCGAAGCGCAGCTGCAGGGATTCCTCGAGGTGGTTCTCTCCCTCGCGCAGGAACCACCAGCCGGCCACGATGCCGGCCACGACGGGCACGGCGAGCAGCCACCACGCGCCCACGAGGTCGGAGGGCAGGGCAGCGGCCAAGGGGAAGGAGGGCAGGGGGCCGGCGTGCGCCTCGAACGGTGAGAACGAGGCGCCGGTGCCCACGCTGAAGCCGCCGCCGCTGATCCAGGACAGCGTCCACAGCGCAAGGTTGGGCAGGTATGCCGCCTGGCCGGCGGCCAGCACCGCGCCGCCCACGGCGCCCGGAGCCAGCTCGAGGGCCACGTTGACGACGTCGACCCACTGCAGGGCCAGGCGGACCACGAGCAGCACAGCGGCCAGGGCAAAGGCGCACATCCAGCCGATGAGCCCGGCGCGGACCACGGCCCACACATAGGAACCGGCCCAGCGCGAGTACTGGCTCGCGCGGCGGATGCGGTCCGCCGCGTCGACGCCGATCAGCCGGCCGAAGCTGCCCGCCTCGCGGCGCGCGCCGGCCACGAGGCCCAGGAGCACCGGGATCAACGGGATGAGCGCGGCGGCCCACCAGGGCGCCGAGGACTCGGCCGAGCGGGCCAGGAGGCCGATCACGGCGCCGCCCACGGCGTACACGATGGCCGCCCCGGCGATGCCCTGCCACAGCTGGTGCGACCACGAGGCCCTGGCCAGGCGGCGACCGGCGCGCCACGCCAGGGCGAGGGTGGCGAGGCTCAGGCCGAGCGGGACGAACCACAGGGTGCCAGGTCCCCCGGCGGCGTCGGCCGAGCGCAGCAGCGGCACGCCGTGCGCGCTGAGCCACCACTGCCCGCCGATCACGCTGGCGTCGACCCAGTTCTTCTCGGCCCAGGCCCCGCTGGCCCACGCCGCGAGGGCGGGGACGAGGGTGACGAGCACGGTGATGAGCAGGACCTGAAGGGCCTCGAGGGCGCCCTGGCACCACAGGGGGAAGGGCAGCCCCTCCTGGAGCCCGGAGCGGAACGCGTTCAGGCGCTCGCGCGTGCGGGTCGTCAGGGAGGGGCGCTCCGCTTCCGGTGCTCCCGGCGCTCCCGGCGCCTCCCCGGCGCCCTGGCCCGCGCGGGCGCGCCCCTCCGGCGCAGCGTCCGCCTGGGCGGCGGCGTCGGTACGGCGGGGGCGCGGCGGGGTCATGACAAACGCTCTCGTGGGGGGAAAGGGATCGGTGCGGCTCGCGCCGCGTCCCCTCCATGGTGCCACCGCGCGGGCCGCGCGCGCGGCAGGCACGGCGGGCGGGCGGGGAGCCGCCCCGCGCGCACGCCGACTGGAGCCGGCTAGGCCCCGACGATGTCGACGATGCCCTTGACCACGGCCGTGACGGCGCCCACCACCGCGAGGAGCAACACGAGGCGGCGCGCCAGGCGATCGTGCACCTTGGGCGCCAGGCGGTTGCCGATCTGCACGCCAAGCACGATCGCCACCGCCAGGAGCAGCCACTGCCACCACTCGAAGACCGGGAGGGTGGTGGGGTCGGCGATGACCTTGGTCGCGGCGGAGAACGAGCCGGTGATGATGAAGAAGGGCTGCAGGGTCGCGGCAAAGTCGCGCTGGGGCCAGCGCGTGAGCTCGGCGTAGGCCGTAAGCACGGGGCCGCCCACGCCGGAGAGCGAGTTCGTGAAGCCGGCGAAGAGCCCGGCCACGCCGCGATGGGGCCCGGCGTCGGCCAGGACGTGCCCCTTCCTGGTGAGCACCGCCGTGGTGCCGAGGGCCAGCAGCACCATGACGCCGACGATGATGCTGAGCGGGCCCGAGGGGAGGGCGTTGGCCAGGAAGGAACCGGGCAGCGAACCGATCAGCGCCGGCACGATGAGCCACACGAACGGCCGCCAGCGGATGTTCTTCCACACGTGATGAATGATCAACAGCGAGGAGAAGACGCCGCAGAGGTTCACGAGCACGACCCCGTGATGCGGGCCGAGGGCCAGCACCAGGAACGGCGAGACCACCATGGCGAAGCCGAGGCCCGCGATGCGCTGGGCCAAGGCGCCCACGATCAAGAGCAAGAGGGTGAGCAGCAGGAGGGAGAGCGACACCTGGCCAGGGTAGCGCCGGGGCCCAGCGGGCCCTGAATGCACGACGGCGCCCGCTCACGGTGAGCTTGTCAGCTCACCGTGAGCGGGCGCCGTCGAACGTTGGCCGCGGCCGTTAGGCCGTGACGTACTTGTCGGTGATGTTCAGCGCCTCGTCGATGACGTCGAGGCCCTGGATCAGCAGCTCATCGGAGATGTTGAGCGCCGGCACCACGTGGATGCGGTTGAAGTTGGCGAACGGGAGGACGCCGCCGGCCTTGATGGCGGCCACGAGCTCGTTCATCTCCGGCGAGGAGCCACCGTAGGCGGCCATGGGCTCCTTGGACTCGGCGTCCTTGACGAGCTCGATGGCCCAGAAGCAGCCCAGGCCGCGGACGTCGCCGATGCTGGGGTGCTTGGCCTTCATCTCCTGCAGGCGCGGGCCGATGATCTCGCGGCCGAGGCGCTCGGCGTTGGCGACCATGCTCTCCTCCTCCATCGCCGTGATGGTGGCGACGGCGGCGGCAGAGGCGAGCGGGTGACCCGAGTAGGTCAGGCCGCCCTGGTAGACGCGATCGCGGAAGGTCTCGAAGATGGCATCGGAGATCGCCACGCCGCCCAGCGGCACGTAGCCCGAGTTCACGCCCTTCGCGAAGGTCATGAGGTCGGGGGTCACGTTGAAGTTCTCCACCGCGAACCAAGTGCCGGTGCGGCCGAAGCCGGCCATGACCTCGTCGGCGATGTAGACGATCCCGTACTTGGCGGTGAGCTCGCGCACGCCCTCCAGGTAGCCCGGCGGCGGGGCGTAGATGCCCGCCGTGCCCGGCACCGACTCGAGGATGAGCGCCGCGATGTTGCGCGGGCCCTCGAGCGTGATCATGTCCTCGAGGTGACGCAGTGCGCGCTCGGTCTCCTGCTCGGGGGTCTCCGAGCCGAAGTAGGAGCGGTAGGTGTACGCCGGCATGAAGTGCACCACGCCCTCGGAGGAATAGTCCGAGTCGAAGCGGCGCGGGTCGCCCGTGATGTTCACGGCCAGCTGCGTGCCACCGTGGTAGCTGCGGTAGGCCGAAAGCACCTTCTGGCGGCCCGTGTGCAGGCGGGCCATGCGCACGGCGTGCTCCACCGCATCGGCGCCACCGTTGGTGAAGAAGATGTGGTTGAGGTCGCCCGGCGTGCGCTCGGCGATGAGGCGGGCCGCCTCGGAGCGCGCGGTGTTCACGTGCTGCGGGGCGATGGTGCAGATCTGCGCCGCCTGCTCCTGGATCGCCGCAACGACCTTGGGATGCTGGTGGCCGATGTTGGTGTTGACCAGCTGGCTGGAGAGGTCGATGAGGCGCGTGCCCTCGCCGTCCCAGACGTAGGAGCCCTCCGTCTTGACGATGGTCATGGGCTTGAACGGGCCCTGGGCCTGCCAGGAGTGGAACACGTGCTCGCGGTCGAGCTCGTAGGCGCGGCGGCCCTGCGCGAGGAGTTCCTCGCTGACGCCGGTGTCGATCGATGCCGTCATGGTGTGGGTGCCTTCCTGAGCGCTCAGTCGTTCTGGGGGAAGCCGAGGTTGATGCCGCCGTGGCTCGGGTCGGCCCAACGGGTGGTCACGACCTTGCCGCGGGTGAAGAAGTGGAAGCCCTCGGTGCCGTGGGCGTGGGTGTCGCCGAACAGCGAGGCCTTCCAGCCGCCGAAGGAGTAGTAGGCCATCGGCACGGGGATCGGCACGTTGATGCCGATCATGCCGACCTTCACCTCGGCCTCGAAGCGGCGCGCCGCCCCGCCGTCGTTGGTGAAGATGGCGGTGCCGTTGCCGTACTTGTTGCGGTTGATCAGGTCCAGACCTTCATCGTAGGAGTCAACGCGCACCACGGACAGCACGGGACCAAAGATCTCGTCCTGGTAGATGCTCATGTCCTCGGTGACGTTGTCGAAGAGCGTGGGGCCAACAAAGAAGCCCTCGCCGTCCGCGTCGAACTGATCGGCGCCCTGGCCGGGGCGGCCGTCCACCGCGAGGGTGGCGCCCGAGGCGATGCCGGCGTCGATGTAGCCGGCCACCTTGTCGCGGTGGGCGGAGGTCACGAGCGGGCCCATGTCGCAGCCGCGGGTGCCGTCGCCCGTGCGCAGCTTCTTGGCGCGCTCGGCGATCTTGGCGACGAGCTCGTCGGCGATCTCGCCCACGGCGACCACAGCGGAGATGGCCATGCAGCGCTCGCCGGCGGCGCCGAAGCCGGCGTTGATGGCGGAGTCGGCGGCGAGGTCGAGGTCGGCGTCCGGGAGGACCAGCATGTGGTTCTTGGCGCCGCCGAGGGCCTGGACGCGCTTGCCGTTGGCCGTGCCGCGCTCGTAGACGTACTGGGCGATCGGGGTGGAACCGACGAAGGAGACCGACTGGATGTCGGGGTGATCCAGGAGGGCGTCGACCGACTCCTTGTCGCCGTTGACGACGTTGAAGACGCCGTCGGGCAGGCCGGCCTCCTTCCAGAGCTGGGCCATCCAGATGGCGGCGCTCGGGTCCTTCTCGGAGGGCTTGAGGATGACGGTGTTGCCGGCGGCGATGGCGACGGGGAAGAACCACATCGGCACCATGGCCGGGAAGTTGAAGGGCGAGATGATCGCGACGGGGCCCAGAGCCTGGCGCTTGGAGTGCACGTCGACGTTGGTCGAGGCGTTCTCGGTGTAGCCGCCCTTGAGCAGGTGCGGGGCGCCGCAGGCGACCTCCACGACCTCCTGGCCGCGGGAGATCTCGCCGAGGGCGTCGTCGAGGACCTTGCCGTGCTCGGCCGTGATGATCGCGGCCAGCTCGGGCTTGCGCTCGTTGAGCAGCTCGCGGAACTTGAACACGATGGCCGTGCGCTTGGCCAGGGAGGTGGTGCCCCAGGTGTTGAAGGCCTGGGAGGAGGAGGCCACCGCGGCGTTCACGAAGTCGGTGCTGGCCAGGGCCACCTGGCCCGTGACGCGGCCCGTGGCCGGGTTGGTGACGTCGGCCAGGCGGGAGTTGGCCTCGGACGCCTCGGCGCCGTCGACCCAGTGCTGCGTGATGCTCATGCTTGGTTCTCTCCTGAAGGGGGAAGCTGCGGTGTTTCCTCCATTTTGGTGGCGCGGAACACGGCACTTCTACCCGCAGAGTGTCACCGTTTTCCCTGTTCGCCTTTACAGTGTGTTCATGCGCATCACCGTCGCCTCCATCCTCGAGCTGCCCGTCGCCCGGGACGGCTCCCCCGAGGTCATCGCCGGCTTCGAGGCCCTCGACACCCCCGTGCGCTGGGTGCACGTCTCCGAGCAGCTGGAGCTGACCGACCTGTTGCAGGGCGGGGAGCTCATCCTCAGCACCGGCCTGCTCGTGGGTGCCGACCCGCAGGCGGCGGAGGCCCAGCTGCGGGATCTTGAACGGGCCGGCGCCGCCGGAGTCGTCGTGGAGCTCCCCCCGGGCCGCGAGCCGACCCAGGCGGCGCTGCGGCGGGCGGCGGCCGGCACCCGGCTGCCGGTGGTCATCCTCCACCAGCGCGTGCGCTTTGTTGAGCTCACCGAGGCCGTGCACCGCCTCATCGTGGCCGAGCAGATGGAACAGCTCGAGGCCAGCCGGCGCATCCACGAGCTCTTCACCGACCTCGTCTTGAAGGACGCCTCCGCCGAGGACATCGTCACGGCCGCGGCGAGCGAGCTCGAGGCCACCGTGCTGCTGGAGGACCCCAGCGGCCGGGTGCTGCACGTCCACGTGCCGGGCACCGGGACGGCTCCGGCCGCCGTCGCCGCCGCCGCCTTGAAGGAGCGCGACGGCGCCGGGGTGCGCGAGCTGGTCTCCGTGCGGGACAGCGCGTGGGGCCGCCTCGTGGTGCCCGGGCGCGAGGACGCCTCCGCCGTCCACGTGGCCCAGCGCGCCGCCCAGGCCCTGGCGCTGCATCTCATGGCCGAGCGCGACGCGCGAGACCTGACCCAGTCGGCCCATTCGGCCTTCCTCGCCGAGCTCGCCTCGTGGAACGCCGGCGAGGAGGCGGCGGAGCAGCGCGCCGCCTCGCTCGGCCTGCGCTCCGCGGGGCGCGTGGTCCCGCTCGTCATCCGCCTCGATGCCGGGGACGGCGATCCCCTCTCCCTCTCGCGGCAGGAACGCGAGCTGCGCGCGGAGCTGGCGGACGCCGTCGAGCAGCTCGGCGCCACGGCGCTCGTGGGGCACGCCGGAACCGACGCCCTCTCCGTCCTCCTCGCCCCCTCCGCCAAGGCCCAGCGCGGCGCCACGCTCGATCGCGTCGCCACGGCCCTGGCCGGGCGCGGCGCCCGGGACGCTTCCCCGACCGGCCCCGCGCGCTTCATTGGCGTGGGACCCGCCGGGGCGAGCGTGCTCGAGGCCTTCTCCGGCCTGGCGGAGGCCGGGCACGTCGCGGCGGCGGCGCAGCGCCTGGGTCGCGGGGCGAAGCCCGGGCGGGCGTGGTTCACGGCGGCCGATGTGCGTCTGCCCGGCCTCGTAGCCATGCTGGCCGACGACGCCCGCGTGCGGCGCTTTGCCGCCGCCGAGCTGGGCGGTCTGACGGCTCCGGGGCGCGAGGAGGACCTGGCGCTCGTGCGCGCCATGGTGGAGACCGGGGGCGCCAAGGCACGCGTGGCCCAGCGGCTCTTCCTCTCCCGGCCCGCCGTCTATCACCGGCTCGCCAAGATCGAGGAGGAGCTGGGGCTGAGCCTGCAGGACCCGGCCTCGCTGACGTCGCTGGCCGTCGCGCTGCTCGTGCACGACGTCGGGTAGGCGGCGCCGGCGCGCCGGCCGGCGTCGGGCGGTTTCGCGCGGTTCCTGGCCGGTCCGCGTGATCCTTCTCGCGTCGCGACCACCCTGCCGCAGGACCCGCCTACACTGTGACCGCGATGGATCTTTTCGACTCACCCGTCCTCTGGCCCGCCCTCGTCGCCGTCCTCTTCGGAGGCGTCGCCCTCGCGGTGTCCGGGGTCTTCCTCCTGGCCCTGCAGTACCGACGCTTCGGCGCCCTGAGCCTGGGACGCACCGTCGCCACGGCGGGGCTGGTCATCTACGCGATGGCCATTGGCACCTACACGATGCTCCCGCTGCCGGTCTCCAAGGCCGCGTCCTGCGCTGCCGGGACGGGAGGGCTGGCCCTGGATCCGATGGGGCCGGTGCACGAACTGCGCGAGGCCTTCGCCCACGGCGTCTCGGCCGGCCTGCATTCCGGTCTGTTCTGGCAGCTGGCCCTCAACGTGCTCCTCTTCATCCCGCTGGGTGTGCTCGGCGTGCGACTGCTCGGCTGGCACCCCATCGCCACCGTCCTCTTCGGTTTCGGCGTCTCCCTGGCGATCGAGGCCACGCAGTACACGGGGCTCTTTGGCCTCTTCTGCCGCTACCGCGTGGCAGACGTGGGCGACCTGATCACCAACACGCTCGGGGCGCTGATCGGCGTGTTGCTCGCGCTCACGCCGCTGTTCGGTTGGATCAAGACCCCACAGCAGCTCGAGGATCAGGCCCGTCGCCGTCCGGTGACCCGCGGGCGCCGTCTCTGGGGCATGATCTTCGACCTCGCCTTTGTGGGCGCCGCCTCGTTTGCCGCCGCCCTCCTGGCCCAGCTCGCGGTCGACCCCTTCGTGCTGCGGGTCCTCTCCCCCGCCGCACCGGCCCTGCGCTGGCTCTCCGGCGCGGCCTGGCTGCTGCCCCTGCTGGTGGTGCTGGTGCCCGTCCTCGGCCCGCGCCGCACCACGTTCGGCCAGCGCTGCGTGTGGATCGACGCCGCGCGGCTCGACGGTTCCCGCGCGCCGTTGTGGCAGGCCCTCCTGCGCGTGGCCTTCGGCCTCGGCGGGTACACGCTGCTCGTGTGCCTCCAGGCCGCCAACCCGCAGGGACCCGCCTGGCTGGACACGGCCTCATCACTGTGGACGTTGGCGACGCTCCTCTTCCTGCTCTTCGACCGCTCGGCGCGCGGCATCTCCTACCGCGTGGCCGCGCTCGCCCCATCGCCCCGGGCATCGCGCCATGAGCCGGCCCCGCGCTGACCCGGCGCCGCGGCGCGCTCCCGCCTCGCCCCCGCCGCCTCGGCTACCCTGGCGGCAGGCGGGCCCGGCCTCGGGTCCGAGCAACGAAGGGGAACACCGCGTGAGCGCAACCACGGACCCAACGGACGCGCGGGCCATCGAGCCGGTCCACAAGCTGCCAGGCACGGCCTGGCGCTACCTCTTTGGGCGCGCCCTGCGCGAGTTCAGCCGCGACAATTGCATGGACCTCGCCGCCGCGCTCACCTACCGCTCCGTTTTTGCGATCTTCCCGGCGCTGTTGGCGCTCTTTTCCATCCTCGGCATGGTGGGCCAGGGGCGCGCGGGCGACAGCACGGCGCAGTGGATCCTCGAAACCGTCGGCAAGTATGGCTCCCAAGACCTCGCCAACGTCCTGAGCGGGCCGATCCAGCAGCTCACCAACGGTTCGGGCGCCGGCTGGGCGTTCCTGATCGGTGTGCTCGGCGCCGTCTGGACGGCCTCCAATTATGTGACCTCGTTCGGGCGGGCCATGAACCGGATCTACGGCGTCGAGGAGGGGCGCCCGGCGCTCGTGCTGCGCCCGGCCATGTACCTCCTGACGTTGGCGCTGCTGATCGGGGCGCTCCTGTGCGTTGTGCTGCTTGTCGTCTCCGGCTCCATCGCCCAAGCGATCGGGGACCTCGTGGGCCTCGGCGAGGCCTCGGTGACCGTCTGGAACATCGCCAAGTGGCCGGTCCTCGTGATCATCGTGGTGCTCATGATCGCGAGCCTGTACTACTTCACCCCGAACGTGCGCAGGGAGCGCTTCCCTTGGCTTTCGGTCGGCGCGGCGGTCGCCCTGCTGACCCTGGCCCTCACCACGGCCGGCTTTGCCTGGTACCTCTCGAACTTCGCGAAGTACAACGCCACCTACGGGCTCATCGGCGGCCTCATCGCGCTGCTCTTGTGGATCTGGATCGCGAACTCCGTGCTGCTCTTCGGCGCGGAGATCGACGCCGAGACCGAGCGCGCCAAGCAGCTCCAGAGCGGTCTTCCCGCCGAACGCGAGCTCCAGCTCCCCGCCCGCTCGGTGGCTGCGTCGAAGAAGAAGCAGGAGAAGCTCGAGGAGGACGTCCTGACCGGGCGCCAGCTACGAGCGTTGGCCAACCCCATCACCTACGAGGACGTCCCCGACCGCCACCCCTGGCGCTGGGCCTTTGGCCTGGGGGCCGGCATCGCCGCGCTGACAGCCCTGCGGCGCAGGGAGGCTAGGCTGAAGAACGGGCCTGGGAACCAGACCCCCAACGATCTCTGAGGAGTGGGACATGGCCTCGCCGTCCACCGCTATTCTTTCCGCCGCCGGCCTCGTGGGTGGCTACGCCACGGCCCGCCAGACCGGCAACCGCCAGCTGGGCGGCGCCGTCCTGGCAGCCGCCGGCACCGCTGCCTTTGCCATCTGGAAGCGCAATGCGGGTACCGCCCGCGCCGTGGCCCTGACCGTGGCCTACGTTGGCGCCTTCGGCGGCTCCCACCCGCTGGCCAAGAAGATCGGTGCCTGGGAGTCGGTCGGCGTCGTGACCGCCGGCATGTCCGGCCTGGCCCTGCTGCTGGGCGGTTCGGACACGAGCCGCGCCGTCCAGGGCGCCAAGCGCGCGGCCAAGAAGGCGCAGAACCAGGCGCAGAAGGCCGCCGAGGCCGCGGCCCGCGTCTGAGCCCGCTTGACACACCGGTGCCCCGGTTCGCCTCCCTCACGGGAGACGAACCGGGGCACCTGGCGTTTTCACGCGCCGAAAGAGCATCCATGACTGTGCCCGACGGCGGGTGGTTCAGCGGGTGGGGATGACCGCGTAGGACTTCACGAGGGGCTCGTCGATGACCCAGCGACCGCGGTAGCCGTCCTCGGTGTAGACGCTCACGCCCGGGCTCAGCTCGAGCACCTCTCCGTCCTCCGCGATGAGGCGTCCGCGGCCGGCGAGGATGGTGATGTACTCGTCGTAGCCCTCGTGGACGGTCGTGAACTCGCCCTCGCTGACCCGCCACAGGCCCACCTCGGCCGGTCCCTCGGCGTCGAGCACCAGGGTGCTCGCCTCCGGTGTCCCGGCGATGAGGCGTTCGGCGGCGATGGCGACGGCCTCGGGCCACTCGACGCCGGCGGTGAAGTCGGAGCGCCCGGTGCGCGCCGCCACCTCAGGCACCCGCCTTCGCGGAGGCGGCGGCCATGACGGACTCGGCGGCCCGCTCGCCCGACCGGATGGCGCCCTCCATGAGGCCGGTGAACTCCGCCTCGGCATACTCGCCGGCGAAGTAGACGGCGCCGATGGGCGCCTCGATCGCGGCGGCATCGACGGGAGTCTCGCCCGGGGCGTGTGCTGCGTAGGCGAAGCGCGCCCAGGGATCCTCGGCCCAGACCGTCACGGTCGGCACGGCGTCCGGCGCGATGTCGAGATCGGGGCGCAGCGCCGCCACCTCGGGGGCCCAAGCCTGCGGATCCTCGACGAGGCGGGCGGCGGCGATCGCCGGGGCGGATCCCATGAAGGCGTTCAGCACGGGGGCCACCTGGCCGTCCTGGGCGTAGGCGGTCCAGGTCCAGTAGCGTCCGGCCACCGACATGACGGCGCTCGTGGACGGGCGGGAACCGAGCGCCACGTGAAGCTTGGCGGCTTGGCCAAGCAGCACGCGGCTCAGGGCCTGCTCGCGCTCGGGGGACGTCGGGGCGGCGAGCCCGTCCTCGGCCTGCAGGAGCGCGAGCGGGACGGCGACGATCGCTGCGTCGTACTCCTCGACGGTGCCGTCGGCGAGCGTGAGGCGCACGCCGTGGGCGTCGTTTTCGACGGACGAGACCGGCGTGTTCAGGCGGACCTTGCTCCCCAGGAGCTCGGTGAGGCCCAGGGCCAGGCGCTGGTTGCCGCCGCCGATGCGGTAGCTCGGGAGGGGTTCGAAGGAGGCGACGTGGGCGAGCGACTCGGCCGTGACCGTGGCCGCGGGGACCGCCGTGGAGACCTCGATCCGCGAACGCAGGGCGTCCACCAGCTCGGCCGGGGTGCCGTCGGCGGCCAGGAGCGCGAGCACATCCTCGGCGCTCGCATCGGCCGGGACGCGCTCGATGGCCGCGCCGGCCGCGCGACCGGCCTCGACGATGTCCTGGGCCGTGCGGCCGGGCAGGTCGCCGGGCTCGCGGACGTAGTAGCTCATGCCCGTGTCCACCTGCTCGAGCCCGAGCTCGGCAAGGATGGCGCGCAGGTGGTCGTAGCCGTTGAGCACGTACTCAGCGCCGCGCTCGATGACGTGCTCCGAGCCGTCCGGCGCCGTGACCGTGGTAGACCACACTCGGCCGCCCACGCGGTCGCGTGCCTCGAGGACGCTCACCTCCGCCCCCAGCTTGGTCAAACGATGGGCTGCTGCCAGTCCGGCGAATCCTGCTCCGATGACGGCGATGCGGGGGCTCACGAGGCGCTCACTTTCTGTGCGGTGGTGGGGGAGGTGCTGCCGAGGGAGGACGCCTCGGCGAGGGTGCGGCCCTTGGTCTCGGGCGCCCAGGCAAGGCACACGAAGAAGGCCAAGACGGTGACGGCCGCCCCGATGAGAAGGGTGCCGTTCAGGCCGATGGTGGCCAGTCCGATGGGCAGCAGGTACGTGCCGGTCGCGGCGCCGATGCGGGAGACGCCCACGGCGATGCCCACGGCGGTGGCGCGGATGCGGGTCGGGAAGAGCTCGTTGGGGTAGATCCACTCGAGCACGCTGGGCCCGCCGGAGACGAAGGCGTAGAAGGCAAAGGCTCCAACGATGAACCACGACGGCGCGTCGTGCCACAGGCCAAGGCCGGCCAGGGCCAGGGCCATGAGGGCGAAGGGAACGAGCGTCATGGGCCGCCGACCCCAGCTCTCGATGAGCTTGAGGGCGGGCAGAATGCCCAGGGCGAAGAGCGCCGCGATGAGCAGCTCACCCAGCGTGGAGGACGACTCGCCGTAGATGCCGGCCGCCGCCAGGATGACGCCACCGAAGGTGTAGAGCGCGTACTGCGGGGTGATCTGCGCGAAGTAGAGCAGGCCACACATCACGAGGCGCTTGAGGTAGCCGCCCGTGGCGATCTCCTTGAGGTCTCGCAGGAAGGAGCCGTTCTGCTCCTGCTTGATCTCGGCGATGTCCTCAGCCGTGAGTTGCACCTGCGGGCCGTAGACCTGCTTGAGCACCTCGTTTGCCTCGTCGTAGCGGCCCTTGCCGGCCAGCCAGCGCGGGGACTCGGGGATGCCGCGGCGCAGCAGCACCACGATGAGGCCCACGAAGGCGCCCGAGGCGAGCATCCAGCGCCACAGTTCGTGGCCACCCGAGAGGTTGACCATGACGAAGCCGACAACGAAGGCGAACATGGCTCCGACGGCCCAGGCCAGGCCGGAGAGGCCGATCATGAAGCCGCGCTTCTTGGCCGGAGTGAACTCGGTCAGCATGCTCGTCGCGATGGGGTAATCGGCGCCGATCGCGAGGCCGATGATGAAGCGCAGGATGATCAGCTGCCAGGCGTCCTGCACAAAGGCGGTGGCAAGGCAGGCGATGACCAGGACCGCCAGGTCGAGGGCGTACATCTTCTCGCGACCAAGCTTGTCGGTCAGGGCCCCGAAGACCACGGCGCCGAAGAAGATGCCGATGAGGGAGGCCGCGCCGATGAGGCCGGTCTCGACCGGATTGGCCGGGATCTCCTGGGCGAAGCCCACGAGGGCCACGCCGATGAGCGAAATGATGTAGCCGTCCAGGAACGGGCCGCCGCAGCAGGCGATGAGCAGCTTGCGGTGGAACCGTGAGGTGGGCGCTTGGTCCATCTGGGTGAACGCCGAAGTCATGGGTACCTCCCTTAAAAGGAGCGTGGGGTGCGGGATGAGCCGCCGAGCGACTTCGTCACACGCTACGGTGACGCAAGCGACACCACCCTCTAGCAAAAGTATGAACTCTGCTCTTGGCTTCGTTGATCTGTCAGAATCGAGGCATGCCCCAGGAAGCCATGACCGTCGCCGACCTCGCCGCGCAGGAGTCGCTCGCCATGACCGTGCTCGCCGGCAACGGCGGGCTGGGCCGGCAGGTGCTCTGGGCCCACAGCTGCGAGATGCCGGACCCCGAGCGCTGGATGGGCCCGCACGAACTGCTCATGACGGTTGGCCTGTGCATCCCGCCGGACGAGGAGGGCCAGGTGGGGCTGATCACGCGCCTAGCGGACGCCGGGCTGGCCGGCATGACGCTGGGAGACCACGCGCCGGCACCGCGGCTGCACCCGGGGATGCTCGCCGAGGCCGACCGCCGCGACTTCCCCGTGTTGCTGGTCGGCTCCAACACCCCGTACGTGGCGATCGGCCGCACCGTCGCCGCAGCCCACGCCAGCACGCAGACGCTGCAGGTGCTGCGACTCGCCAAGCTCTATCGCGTCGCCTCCTCCCACGAGGCCCCGGGCCAGCTCATGGACGCGCTGCAGGACCTCCTGGGCGTCGGGCTCAGGGTCGTGGACACCGTCACGCGCGCGAGCGTCCTGGCCTCCGACACCGCCTCGGCAGCAAGCCGCGCCCAGGACGCGCGGCGCAGGGACTACCCGCTGGACGGCGCGGACGGCCTGAGCCTCGAGCTGAGCGAATATGCGGGCGAGCAGCTGGACAGCTTCACGTTGGTGCACCTCCTCGGCGTCCTCCAGGTCGCCGCCGGGCGCGCTCTCGCCACGGCGGACCGCTTGGCCGAGCACGGACGCCTGGCCATGCGCGCCGTGATGGAGGGCGAATCGCCGACCAGGCTGCGGGAGGCCGTTGCCCCGCACGGGCTGGCCGAGGGCTACGTCGTCGCCGCCCTCGATGCCGTCGAGGCGTCCGGCTTGCCGCGGGCACTCGCCTTGGCCGGCCTCCCCAGCGTCGCTGCCTCCATCCGAGACTCCTTGCTGCTCCTGGTGCCGGCCGGCGCCGAGGAGGCGACGAGCTCCGTCGCCACCGCTCTCGGGCTGCGCGCCGGCGTCTCTTCCCACTACGCAGACCCCGTGGACGTGAGGGTCGCGGCCCGCGAGGCCGGGCGCGTGCTGAGCGTGAGAAGCAACGGCGGCGAGGCGTGGGCCAGGTTCGACGGCGCCGCGGTCTCGGTCCTGGCCCGCTCCCACCGCGAGGCCCGCGAAGTGGTCCGCGAGGTGCTCGGCCCCCTCGCCGGACAGGGCGAGCGCGTCGACGGGCTACGGGAAACGCTTTTCGCCTTCCTGCGCCTGGATCGCTCCTGGACGCGCACGGCCCAGGAGCTCGGCATCCACCGACAAACCCTCGTCTACCGGGTCCGCAAGATCGAGGAGCTCACGGGGCGCCGCCTGAGCAACACCGGCGATGTCTCGGCGCTCTGGATCGCCTGCCAGGCCTGGGAGGTTCTGCACCCGGACGCCGAGGCTCCGTAGAACGCCACACGCCCCGAACCGCGCAAGCGGACCGGGGCGTGTGGAAGGCGAGCACGCGCCGTCGTGCACCGGCAAAGTGCCCGACGGCGGGTGGTTCAGCGGGTCTTGATGGTGAGCGTCTTGGAAGCGCTCGCCTTGGCCGCCGTGTTCCCGGCGTAGCTGACCTTGACCTTGACCGCCGTGCGGGAGGTCTTGGGGGCCGTGACCTTGAGCTTGCCCTTGTTCGCGGCCTTGAGCGTGTAGCTCTTCTTGGTGACCTTGCCGCCGATGGTCCACGACACCGTGACCTTGCCGGTCGGGTAGGCCTTGGTGCTCAGGCGGGCCACCGTGAGCGTCGCGGCGGGCTTGGTGCCCTTCTTGAAGGACGAAGCCGCGACCGAGGTCTTGCTCGCGACGCGCGCCGCGTACTTTCCCGAGACGCTGGCGGAATCCACGACCGTGCCGGCCGGATAGAAACCGGCGAGGGCCTTGGAACCGTCGCTCGTGAGCTTGACCGAGGTGATCTTGAGCGCGACCTTGCCGCCCGAGGCCTTGCTCGTAGCGACCTTCACGGTGGCGATGCGCTTGTTGTTCAGCGAGATGGCCTTCGTCAACTTGGACTTGGGCGCCTTGGCATCGGCCACGAGATAGCCCTTGCCGCCGCCGGCGAGCTGCACCTTGACGTCGGAGAGCGCGAGGTTCATCTGGCCCTTGTGGCCGGTGAACTTCACCGCACCCTTGAACGTCACGGTTCCCTTGCCCGAGAGGACGGAGCCCGAGCCGGAGGTGAACGTGAAGGCGCCGTTGTTCGCCGCCTGCTTGGCACCGCCGCTGACCGTGATGGAGCCCTTGGCGATCTTGCCCTTGACGTAGCTGCGGAAGGACGACTTCACGCCCCAGGTCAGCGAGGCCGAGGACACCCTGCCATCCACCGTGGGGGCGGCCTGCGCGACGGGGGCGGCAACGAGGCCGCCGGCCAGCAGCGCTCCGGTGGCGGCGAGGGCGCTCAGGGTGCGAGTGAAACGCATCAGGCGAGCTCCGCCACGGGCTCGGCCAGGGGCATCGGGGACACGCGGCCCAGATCGCCGAAGACCTCGCGGTTCAGGCGGAAGCCAAGCGAGGCCTCCTCCACGACGGCGTCCTCGCGGGAAGGCTCGGCGAAGAGGTCCAGCAGCTCGCGGTAGCGATCCTTGTAGACCTTGGGCTTCTCGATGGCCGGGAAGGACCACATGGAGAGCATCTCGGAGGGGACGCCGTAGTGGCGGGCCACGAGCGAACCGATGGCCAGGCCGCCGGAGAGGTCGCCGAGGTAGCGCAGGTAGTGGTGGGCCACGAGGCGCGAGGGATCCTCGAGCTGGCCAACCTCCTCGACGCGGCGGGCGTAGGCGAGCGTGGAGTTCACGACGGCGGGGATCTCGTCCAGGCCGGCCCATTCGGCGAGCTTGGGCAGATCGGAGTCGATGGCGGCCAGGCGATCCAGGGCCGGGTCGAAGAGCTCGGCGACGCACGCCTCGTCGCGGCGGGCCGCGGTGGCGGCCTCCAGCGCGGCGTACAGCGGGCGGTACTGGGCCAGCAACAGGACGTAGTCGGCACCCGTGCGCTCGCCCTGCATCAGCGTGGTGATGAAGGCGGAGGTCTCCGCCTCGCCATGGTCGAGGCGCGTGGCCTGGCGCAGGCGCGCCGAGAAGGTCGAGAGGTCGGTGTTCACGGCAGAGTGACCTTTCCGTTGGAATTGAGGCATGTCTTAGCCGCCCCGTGGCGTTTAAGTCACACTCGCTTTGCTTTATTGTCTGGGTACATCTTAGGGTGTGCTGTGAGCGTCGCAAACCGCGCGCACAATCTTTGACTACACGTGGGAGCAGTTCGTCATGTCATCCACCCTGCCGATCAAGGGCTGGCGCCGTGCCCTGAGCGCCGTGACGGCATTAGCCGTCGCGGGCCTCGGGCTCGCCGGCACCGCCATCCCGGCTCAGGCCGCCGATACCCCCTCCATCACCGTGACCGAGGCTCCCACCGAGGGTGGAGAGGTCACCGTCACCGGCACCGGTTTCACTGCGGAGTCACCCGGCGTGTACCTGGGATACGGGCCTGCCACGGCAGGCGGCTTCTACCAGGGCGGAACCAACGGCACCGTGTGGATTGCTCCCGATAACGCCAACGGGGACACCGCCGAGGGACGCACCGCGCACATGGAAGACGACGGCTCCTTCTCCGTGAAGGTGGCCGTTCCGGCCAAGGCCGAGTCAGACATCGCGTTCTTCACCTCTAAGGCCCACGGTCAGGGCTTCGTTGACACCTCGCAGAACACCAAAGCTGTCGTGACGTACGCGGCCCCGGCACCGGTGTTTGACCCGCAGACCACCGTCGAGGTCACCTCCGCCACCGAGGCCAACGGCCTCGCACTCAAGGTCTCCGGCACCGGCTACAACACCGAACTGCTCCCCCAGGCCTACAGCCCCTCCAAGGGAACCTACGTTGCCGCCGTCGGCGTGTACGCAGCACTGATCGACCACGACGCCGTCTCCACCGACGTCACCGCCGCCAACACCCTGGCCAACAACTTCGCCTACATCCCGGCCACCGCCAACGGCGTCTTCTCCACCAGCTTCACCGCCGCCACCTCCAAGCTGAGCAAAACCGGCAAGTACGACGTGCTCATCTGGTCCGCCCACGGCGACGTCAAGGACTCCAACGTCATCTACCGCAAGGCACTCGACCTCACCGACGCCCAGAAGGAAGCCCTCTTCCCGAGCAAGCCAGTCGATGCAGACGCTTCCGATGACGCCGATGGCTCCGTTGCTGATGCTGATGCTGACAACGGTTCGGCCGCTGACGCATCCGGCAACGCTGACGGCTCGAACGCCGATTCGGACGCAGACGGTTCCGACGCCAACGGCAACGGCTCTGCCGATGGCACCGATCCTGACGACGGCGCTACTGTCACCGATGCGACGCTAAACTGGGGCGTCAAGGAGTCCTTCCGCAACTACGTCACCGGCCCCATCGCCGCTGGCAAGATCGCCACGAGCAACGGCGTGACCCAGGCCTCCGAAACCGGCATCTTCTCCTTCACCGAAGGTTCTGGAGTGCTCAAGGACGGCAAGGGCACCATCTCCTTCAAGGGGGAGCTCAACTTCACCGGCCACAGCGGCCAGATGGACCTCACGTACTCCAACGTCCGAGTCAAGCTCACCTCTGCGACCACCGGTGTCGTCCTCCTCGACGCCAAGGCGCCGAAGACCGGCATGACCGACGCCTTCGATCTGAAGAACATCGAGTTCGCCAAGATCACTTTCCCGGCCTCCGCGCTGACCATCAAGGACAGTGTCCTGACTCTGAAGGACGCCGCGGTGAAGCTCACCACAGACGGCAGCAAGGCCATGGCCGACTTCTACGATGCGGGCCAGGAGATCGATCCACTCTCCATCAACGCCCTCGTGACGGTTCCCCTGGACCCCGACGCCAACGCTTCGGCGGATGCCGACGACGCCAACGCTTCTGACGACGCTGATGACAGCAACGCCGCAGCGGATGCCGACGACGCCAACGCTTCGTCCGGCGCTGATGACAGCAACGGCGCAGCAGATGCCGACGGCGACGCTGACGGTTCGGACAACGGTTCAAACCAGGATCTGGCCATCTCTGATGCCACGCTCACGTGGGGCATCAAGGAGTCCTTCCGCAACTACGTGGTGGGCAACATCGCCAAGGGCGAGTTCGTCGTCAGCGGCGGCGCCACCCAGGCCAAGAACAACGGCGTGTTCTCCTTCACCAAGGGCACCGGCACGCTTGTTGGCGGCAAGGGCACCATCTCCTTCAAGGGCACCGTGAACGTCAAGGGCCACCACGACGAGATGAACCTGACGATCTCGGGTCTGCGCGTCAAGGTCACGGGCGGCACCACCGCCCAGCTGATCGCCAACGTCTCTGCCCCGGAGTCGAGCATGACCGAGGCCATCGACCTGAAGGACGTGGTCCTCGCCGATCTGAGCTTCGACGCCAAGAACTTCACGTTCAACAATGTCGCGCTGGCCGGCAAGTCCGCCGTCTCCGCCTCGAAGCTGCTGGTGCTCAAGAACGCCAAGGCCACGCTGACCGAGGCCGGCGCCCCGGCGCTGGCCGACTTCTACGAGGCCGGCACGGTCCTGGACTCCGTGGGCATCAACGCCAACGCTACGGTCTCCTCGGGCAGCGGTTCCGACGAGTCGACCGGCAACGGCAACGGCACTACCCCGGGCGCCGGTGACAAGACCACCTCGGGCGCCCCCACGGAGGGCACCGCCACCGCGCAGCAGCAGTGCCGCACGGTCACGGTTCCCGGCACCACCGGCGGCGTGTCCCTGAGCTGGGGCGTCAAGTCCTCGTTCGTCTCCTACGTCAAGGGCGGCATCGCCAAGGGCAAGGTCACCACGGGCGGCGGCGCGGTGGCCACCGGCTCCGGCTTCTCCTGGGGCGCCGGTTCCGGCTCCCTGTCCGAGAACGGCACCGGCACCGTCTCCTTCCCGGGCTCCGTGCGCTTCACCGGCCACGACGGTCTCATGGACACCACGCTCTCCGGCCTGCGCGTCCAGGTGACCGGCTCCGGCACCGCGGTGCTGATCGCCAACGTGAAGAGCCAGGACATGGAAGGCAAGGACCTCTCCGCCTCCAACGTCACCTTCGCCAATGTGAAGTTCTCCGGCGGCTCGGCCTCCGGCTTCTCCGGCGCGTCGGTCACGCTGACGGCGGCGGGCGCCAAGTCCTTCGCCGGCTTCTACAACGCCGGGCAGGCCATGGACTCCATGACCCTGTCGGTGGGCAAGGCCTCGGCCGCCACCACCAAGGTCGTCTGCGGCGACCTCGCCAACACCGGCGTCGACAACACCGCCAACCTGGTCGGCACCGCCGGCCTGCTGGCCCTCCTCGGTGCCGCGGCCATCACCCTGGCCGCCCGCCGCAAGTCCCTGGCCAACCAGCGCTAGGCACCTGGCCGGGAAGGATAGGGAGGCGGGACCTCTCGCCCCGCTTCCCTTCCTCCCCGGCCCGGCCCGACGGCGCCCGCTCGCCGGAGCGGGCGCCGTCGGCCACGTTGTTCATCACCCTCGAAACCCTCAGCTGACCCACACAGAGAGCAAGTAGTCATCGTGTTGTATCGCAAGCCAGCCGCCCTTGCCGTGGCCCTCGTGGCCGCCCTCTCACTCGCCTCGTGTTCGGGTGCCAGCACCTCGCCGTCGTCGGAGAACCCGACGACGGCATCGTCGTCTTCCGCCACGGGCACGGCCGGCTCGGCCCCCGCCACCGCCGACGCGGCCGGCGTCGATGCGCTCTCGCTCACCGGCCCCACCCAGGCCGCCACGGTCCCCGACGTCACGGCGGCCGTGAAGAACCCCCAGCCGTCCCTGCCCGCCAAAGTGAAAGACTCCAACGGCAAGACCATCACCGTGAAGTCCACCGACCGCATCCTGGCGTTGGATCTCTACGGCACGCTCACCGACACCGTGATCGGCCTCGGCCTCGAGCAGAACCTCGTGGGCCGCTCCAACTCGGACACGCAGGCGGCGCTCAAGGATCTGCCCGTCGTCACGCAATCGGGCCACGATCTCAACACCGAGGCCGTGCTGAACCTGAACCCCACGCTCATCCTCACGAACACGACCATCGGTTCCGAGGAGAAGTACGCGCAGCTGGAAAACGCCGGTGTGACCGTGGTCCGCTTCGAGCAGACCCCCTCCCTTGACTCGATCGATGACACGATCGAGGAGGTCGGCGACGCCGTGGGCCTGCCGGACGCCGCCGGCACCCTGGCCAAGCGCACCGAGGAGGACCTGGACGCCGCAGAGGCGACCATCGCCTCCCTCAAGGCCAACACGCCCCAGGCCCCGCGCGCCGTCGTGCTCTATGTCCGCGGCACCGCCGGCGTCTTCTTCATCCTCGGGAAGGACTACGGCGCCTCCGACATCATCGACGCGCTCGGCCTCGAGGACTCCGCCGCCGAAAACGGCATCACCCAGCTCAAGCCGGCCAACGCCGAGTCGCTCGTGAGCCTCGATCCGGAGATCGTGCTGGCCATGGAGGACGGCGTGAAGTCCGCCGGCGGCGTGGACGGGCTGCTGAAGCGCCCGGGCATGTCCGCCACCACCGCGGGCTCCACGAAGCGCGTCATCACGGCCGCCGACGGCCAGCTCCTGGCGTACGGCCCGCGCACGCCGGGCAACCTCGTGGCCCTCGCCAAGGCGATCTACACGAAGGACGGCGGCAAGTGACGGCCGCCCAAGACACGGCCCCGGCGCAGGAGAAGCCGGAGCAAGAGGCAGTGCCCGACGGCGCGGGGGCGGGTTCCGGCCGGGCGTCGGCTTCCGCCGGGCGCACGGCCCGCTCGCCGCGCCGTTCGCGCCGCGGCCTGCGCGCCGGCATCGCCGCCGCCGTGCTGACGGCCGCACTGCTCGTGGTGGTGCTGATCTCCGCCTCGCTCGGCCAGTTCTCCACGACGCCCGCCCAGGTGCTCGAGTCGATCGGGCGTGTGCTCTTCGGCGGCGCCGATCCCATCGACAACCGCGTCGACGCCGCCCTCTGGACCATTCGTTTCCCCCGCACGCTCCTGGCGCTGCTCGTCGGGGCGTGCCTCGCCGTGGCCGGCACTGTGATGCAGGGGCTCTTCGCCAACCCGCTCGCCGAGCCGAGCATCATCGGCGTGAGCTCCGGCGCCTCCGTCGGTGCCTGCATCGCGATCGTCTTCGGCTTCTCGGCCACCGCCCCGTGGACGCTCCCCGCCGGCGCCTTCGCCGGCGCCCTGGTCATCACGGGCGTGGTGTGGGCACTCTCCCGCTCCGGCGGCCGCGCCGTCGTGCTGACGCTGGTGTTGACCGGCATCGCGATCAACGCCGTGGCCGGTGCCGCCACGAGCTTCCTCGTCTTCATGGGCGACACGAGCTCGCGCGAGCAGATCATCTTCTGGCAGATGGGCACCCTCTCCGGGGCCACGTGGGAGGGCGTGGGCGTGACGGCCGTCGTCTTTGCCCTCGGCCTTATCGGCTGCCTGGCGCTGCGCTCGCGCCTGGATGTGCTGGCGCTGGGCGATCGCTCCGCCGCCGCCTCGGGCATCGACGTGGAGAAGCTGCGCGTCGTCGCCATTCTGCTGGTGTGCTTCATGACCGGCGTGGCCGTGGCCTTCGCCGGCGTCATCGCCTTTGTTGGCCTCATCGTCCCGCACGCGCTGCGCCTCATCGTTGGCCCCTCGCACCGCTACCTCGTGCCGCTCTCGGCGCTCGGCGGTGCCGTGCTGTTGGGCCTGGCCGACATCGCCGCCCGCACCGTCATCCCCTTCGGCGACCTGCCGGTGGGCATCTTCACGGCGCTCGTGGGTGGTCCCCTGTTCCTGGTGCTGCTGCGCCGCACCCTCAAGCGTCCGGGAGCCGCCGCATGAGCACCGCACTCTTCGTTTCCTCCGCCACGGTGGCCGTCGAGGGCCGCAAGCTCATCGATGCCGTGGACCTTCGCCTGGAGTCGGGGACCGTCACCGCGGTGATCGGCCCCAACGGCGCGGGCAAGTCGACCCTGCTGGCGGTGGCCGCCGGGCAGCTCAGGCCGACCTCCGGGACGGTGCACCTCGGCTCGCGCGAGTCCCACAAGGTGCCGGCCGCCGAGGCGGCGCGCCGCCGGGCCGTCATGCCACAGGACTCCGGCGTGGCCTTCGCCTTCACGGTCCGCGAGGTCGTGGAGATGGGCCGCACGCCGTGGCGCAAGGTCCGTTCCGACCACGCCGCCGCCGTCGACGACGCGCTGGAGCTGACCGGACTCACGGCCCTGGCCGAGCGCGACATCACGACGCTCTCCGGCGGGGAGCGCCAGCGTGCCGCGCTGGCCCGCGTCATCGCCCAGGCCACGCCCGTGGCCGAGGGCTCCGTCATCCTGCTGGACGAGCCGACCTCCGCGATGGACGTGGCGCACGCCGAGGCCACGCTCGGCCTCATGCGCACGTTGGCCTCCCGCGGCGCGGCCGTGGGTGTGGTGCTGCACGATCTGGATGCCGCCGCCTCCTACGCCGACTCGCTGGTGCTGCTGCAGCACGGGCGGGTCAGGGCCTCCGGCCGCGTCTCCTCCGTGTGCGACGCCGAGGTGCTCAGCCAGGTGTACGGGACGCCGGTCGAGGTGCTCGACGTGGCCGGCCGCCTGCGGGTGGGCCCGGTCCGGCCGGCCCGGGCGGCCTGAGCCCGGCCGGGCCACGGCCCTGAGGTGTGGCGGTCCGGCGGTCAAATCAGCCGAGCGTGATCGCGGCGAGCGGATCCTGCGTGGGCTGGGTCGAGCCACCGGTGGGTTCCACGGTGATGGCCACGGTGGACCCGGCTGGTTGGTGCGCGGCGCTCGTCACTGCGTCGCCCTCCCCCACGAGACCCACCGACACCGGCTGGCCCCCGGCCTGGATGGTCCACAGCTGATACGTGTGCCCCTCGCCTGCGCCGGGAAGACCGCGTGTGATGATCTCGGAGCCTGCGGGGCCAGCCACGACCGTCACGGTCCCCGAGCTGCCGCTCAGCGCCTGCGTGGTGACGGAAGCGTCGGGCTGGCTCAGCAGCGTGATGATGCGGGAGCTAGTGCTTTCGGCCACCACGGCGCGTTGATGCTGGGACACTGCGATCCCCACCGCTGGAATAGCAATCGCGACCGCAGCAGCCGCCGCGAGCCAAGGCGCTAGGCGACGTCGAGGACGCCATTCCAGCACGCCGTCCGGCAGTGCCTCGGCCTCACGAACCGCTCCGGCCGTCCCGGTGGCGGCCGCCTCAGACTGTGAGCGTGCAGCGGTGTGCTCGGCGAGCGCGTCGATGCGGGCGAAGACCGCCGCTTTGGCACCGGTGGGCGGCTGGCTCGAGGCCAGTCGTGCGAGCTCGGCACTCGTCTCGAGATAGGCTCGCAGTTCGGCCGCCGCCTCCGGGTCCTCCGCGACCAACCGCCTGGCTTCGGCCTCCTCGTCAGGCGTGGCGAGGGCATTCAGGGCCAGCCCGACGAGCAACTCGTCGCGGTGCTCTCGGTTGGTGTTCTCCACGTCAGCCCGCCTCCAAACATCCTCGTAGCCGGGCCAGGCCCGATCTGATCCTGCTTTTGACCGTGCCCAATGGAGTGGCAAGCCGCTCGGCCACCTGCGGGTAGCTCAGGCCCCCGTAGTACGCCTGCACGACCGATTCCCGTTCGAGTCCGGTGAGCGTATCGAGGCATCCCCTCACCCTGCGCTCTTCCTCCTCGAGCAGCACGCCGTCCTCGGGTGCCTCGAGGTCCATGGGCTGGGGCAGCGCCGCTTCACGCCGCCGCCTCGAGACCTCACTTCTGACCGTATCCACCGCCCGTCGGTGGGCGAGCGTCGCCGCCCAAGCAAACACAGATCCGAGCTCGGCGCGGTACCCACCGGCCTGGGACCAGAGCTGAACCATGACCTCTTGGGACGTCTCCTCGGCCAAGCTGCGATCGGCCACGACCCTGAGGCAAACGCCGTGGACGAGGGGGGCCAGTGCATCGTAGAGCCTCGAAAAAGCGTCACGGTCACCGCCCGCGCTGCGTTGCACAAGCTGTGCCAGCCGGGCCGTTTCCTTGGCGCGCTCCTCCCGAACCCCCGGTTCGGGAAGGGGGCACGCTGGGCGATCTGTCATGGCGGTCATCCTAGGGTCCTGCGCTCTCCTGGACTCGGAGTTCGATCAACGCGGTGCGGCGGCGGGCCAGGGGAGGGCCCGCCGCCGCATGTTGTTGGTGGCCGGGTCAGCCCACCAACACCTTCTTGAGGGAGTCGATGGCCCCGGCCAACGTCGTCACGTGCTCGCCCAGGCCGCTGGCGATGGCGTCTGCGTTCAACTCACCCTTTGAGATACTCGAGAAGAACTCGCCGGCCTTGGGCCGGTACTCGTTCAACTCCTGCAGCGCCTTGGTGGCACCAGCGGTGTCGCCCTTCGCCACGGCGTTTGCGTAGTCGACGAAGTAGCCGATGTGCTCCCGCCACAGGGCGAGGAAGGCCTCCTGCTTCTCCTTGCCCGCCACCGAACCGATAGCCTCGGCCAGCGCCTGGGAGTTATGATCGAGCGCCCCAGCGGCCGCCTTGAAGCCAGCTGAGTCCGTCCCGCCTTCGGCGGTGTACGCAACGAAAACCGCCACAGAGGCGAGGTAGACGTGCTCCTGCAGCTCGGTGGCCAGCGTGGTGCGCAGGGTGGAGGCGTCGTCGCTCGCGTCGCCCGCGATCTTGTTGCCCTCGGCGAGGGCCACGGCGAGGCTCGTGATGAAGTCGCCGCCGTGCGATGCCGCGGCGTGCAGATCCGTGTACGCCTCTGTCTTGCCCGCCGCCAGGTCATCGATGGCCTTGCTCAGCGAGGCCACGTGGTGTTCGAGCCCCGCCGTCACGTCGGCGGCGCTGATCTTGTTCTTGGCCAGGGCCGAGAGCGCAGCGCCGGCATCCTTGGTGTACTGCTTCAGTTCGACCTGGGCCTTGGCCATGGCGGTCTTGTCCCCGGCCTTGGCCGCCACCGCGTAATCCACGAAGTAACCGATGTGCGCACGCCAGACCTTCAGCACCGGCTCCTTCATCTTCGGATCCAGGGTGCCCACCATGTCGGCCAGCGCCACGGCGTTCTTGTCGATGGCGGCAGCGGCCGCCTTGTACTCGGGCGAGTCGGCGCCCTTGGTGTAGGCCGTCGCCACCCCCATGCCGGCGAGGTAGACGTGTTCTTGCAGATTGCTGGCCAGCGAGGCCCGCAGGTTGGCCGCATCCGAGTCGGGGTCCCCCGAGATCCCGGCAGACTTCACGATCCCGTCGGCCAGAGTCTTGCCCGTCATGGGCATGTGGCTGGCCGACGTCATGGCATCGGCGAACGGATCCCCCGTGCCGATGGGTTTGAGGGCGGCGGCGTCGGTGCCCATGGTGCTGTGGTCCATGCTCGCCGAGGTGCTCGGGGCCGCACTGCTGGAAGCAGGGGTGCTGGAGGCAGCACTCGAGCTCGAGGAGGTGCCGGAGTTCATCCCGCAAGCCGCGAGGCTCAATGCCACAGCGGCAGAGCTCAGCCCCAGGGCTGTTGACTTCATCGTGTGCTTCGACATCATCTGGATCACTCCTTGAAGAAGGGAAGTGCTGCTGGTTGATGCCCTTCATTCGGAGCGCACGCGGGCGCGGATGGGTTCCATGCCCAGAAAGTTGAAAGATTCTTCCATGCCCGGCCGGCGCGGAGCGGCTCTAGCGCAGCAGCAGCTCGACGTCAGGATGATCCGCGAACACCTCGAGGATCAGCTCGAAGTACGTGGCATGGCCCGTCTCCTGGAGGCGGGCGAGCTGGGACCGGATGGTCGGGCGATCGAAGGGCCCCTCCGGCGCCAGCTTGGCCTCGAGCCACTCCCGCGTTGCTTTCACCCCTAAGGCGCCCCTCATGGCCTCATGGTCGGTGAAGGTCCAGCGCTGGGAGTCGACACCGGCCAGCGCACCGAAGCCCCCGTAGAGAAGATCGTTGAGCGCATCGAGGCTCGCGCCGAGCTGCCAGTCCTCGCCCTGCATCAGGGCCGCGTTCAGCTGGGCGTAGAAGTCGCCGATCGACGCCACCCGGGCGCCGTCGATCGCCACGTCAAGGACCGTGCCCTCCCCGCCTCCGCTCACGGGCATTCACCGGGCAGGCGGGGAATCTCGAACGGCGGCGGCGTGGGCTCCACGTACAACAAGGTCGCCTCCGGATCCCATGTCTGACGCATGCCACCACGCTAGGCGCGCGGCACGCTCTCGGGAAGGGCACACCCGCCCGGAGAGCCGGGCAGACTCAGACCCGCAGCGACATCCCCGTACCACCGGGCGCCACATCGCGAAAGCCCAGGGACTCGTACAGGCGCCGCCCGGGCGGATCGGCCGTGAGCGTCACGTAGGCTCCGGGCTCGGCCCGATCGCGAATCTCCTCAAGCAGGGACACGAGCACCGCCCGCCCCAGGCCGCGCCCCTGATGCTCGGGCAGCGTCGCCATGTCCGCCACGAGGAAGTACCAGCCGCCGTCCCCGACCACGCGGCCCATCCCGACGGTCTCGCCGGAGGGATCCACCACGCTGCGCCACGCCCACGTGCCCTCGATCGCGCGTTCGGCCTGGGCCTGGGTGATGGGGCTCAACCCGGACAGGGCGCGCAGCTGGCGGTAGCGCCCGGCCTCGGGCGGGACGGGGAGCAGGCGGAAGCCGTCGGAGCGTTCGTTCATGCCCCCCATCGTGGCAGAGGCCTCCGTCAGCGCGGCTTGCGCGCCAGGACCATGCCCTGCGCCGAGCGTTCCTGGGGACGCGCGGGGCGCAGCCCGGAGGCCAGCAGTTCGAGCCCGGCCTCCTGCAGGCACGCCGCCACCCCGGGCACCGACAGGGCCCGCAGCACGACCGGCCGCCCGTCGGCGGCCATGTGCCGCGAGGGCACGTCGGCCTCCGGGCAATGGAAACCCCACAGCAACGGGGCCCCGGGCGCCAGGACGCGGAACGCCTCCGCGGCGGCGGCCCGCAGCTCCCCCACCTCCAGGTGGATCATCGAGTACCAGCCGAGCAGCCCAGCGGCACCGCTGTCCCCCAGCGGCAGCCTCTCGAGGCTCCCCGGCAGCCACGTCCCCTCCGGGTGCACCCGGCGCGCCTGCTCCAGCATCCCCTCGCTGGGATCAACGCCGATCACGGTGTTCACGCCCCACGCGCGCAGGGCCGGCAGCAGCCGCCCTGTCCCGCAGCCGGCATCCACCACGGGCAAGGGGGCACCAGCGCAAGCCAAGCCCGCCCACCGGCGCAACCACACGACGTCGGGCGGTGCCTCGAAGGAAAGATCAGGAAAGAGCCGCGCGTACTCCGCGGCGGCGGCCCCGTAGGCGGCCGCTGCGTGGCCGGTGGAGCTCAGAGCGCGTAGGCGGCGGCGATGACGCCGGCGCCACCCAGCGCGCCCAGCATCGTCACGACGGCCAGCCGGAAGCGCGTGGTTTCGGCGACCGTCAGCGCGCTGCCCAGCCCCACGAGCAGCGAGGCGCCCAGCGCCAGGCCCGCCCAGCCGCACGCCGCGGAGGAGGCGCCGGAGGCCAGTGCCCACACGCCGAGGACCAGCGCCACGAGGCTCGCGCCCACCCACGCCGGCACGGTGCGCAGGAACCGTGCGCGGCCGGAGGCGGGGGGCTGCAGGGGGCGTGCCGTCACGGGGGCTCCTTCGGAGGTCTTCGCGAAAGGTGTGGCGCCCCCTGGATGCGGGTGACGCGCCTCACCATGCTAGGGCACGGTGAGGCGCGTCACAAAAGTTCTCAGGCGTCCTCGGGAAAGATCTTCCCGACCGGCTCCCGCTTCTCCGCCTGGAAGGCGTCCTCCGCGCGGCCGTACGCCCAGTAGGCGGAGAGCGAGAGCTGCTGGCGCACCAGCCCGCACTCCCCCACGAGGTACGCGCGCAGCGACTTCATGGTCTCCCGCTCGCCGTGGACAAACGCGCGGATCGCGCCACGATCGGCGGGGAGCACGACGCCGCGCACCGCCTCCTCGAGGCGGCTGGACGTGGGCGTCCAGTCGCCGCCGCGCTCCACCCAGCGCAGCTCGACGCCGGCCGGCGCTGCAAGGTCCAGCCGATCGCCGGGACCGGCCACGTCGAGCACGGCCACGCCGCGCTCGTCCGGCCCCATGGCCGCGAGCGCCGCGGCAATGGCGGGCAGCGCCGCCTCGTCCCCGGCCAGCAGGTGCCAGGCGCCCGGCTCGGGGGCGTACTTGCCGCCAGGACCGGAGAAGCACACGAGCTCGCCCGGCTGGGCCGCCGCGGCCCACGGCCCGGCGATGCCCTCGCTGCCGTGCACCACAAAGTCCACGTCGATCTCGGCCCCCGCATCGGTGGCGCGCACGGCGCGCACCGAGTAGGTGCGGCGCACCGGTACCCCCTCCGGACCGTGCTGGGCGCGGATCGCGTCGAGGTCGTAGGGCGGGGTGAGCCCCAGCGCCGGATCGGCGAAGAGGATCTTGATGTACTGGTCGGTGGCGTCCTTGGCCTCGAAGGCGGCCAAGCCGGGGCCGCCCAGCGTCAAGCGCACGAGGTGATCGCTCACGCGCGCCGTGGCGAGCACCTCGGCCACCTGCTGCGGGCGGCCCGGACGAGCGGGACGGCCGCCGTGGCCGGCGTGGCCCGCCTGGCCCGGCGCGCCTGCGAATTCGGGCCTCATGCCGCCCCCTCCTCTGACTCGGCGTCGTCGGCGTACGCCTTGAAGGCCGCGCGGTGCTCGGCCGGCAGGCGTACGAGGCGCTGCGTCCGCTCGTCGAAGAGCGCCAGCGTGGTGGTGGCGCGCGTCGTCAGCTCGCCCGTGTGCCCGTCGAAGAACTCGTAGTTCACGCGGAAGGAGGCGCCCTTGACCTGGTCGATCCACACCTGGATGCGCACCGGCACGTCGCGGTACGGCAGCTGCGCCACGTAGCTGATCGAGTGATCCACCACCAGGATCAGGATGTGATCGCCCACATTCTCGAAGAGGTCGACCTTGCCGGGGCGGCCCACCGGCTCGCCCGTCCCGCCCGGCACGCCGAAGGCGGCCACGCGGGCCTCCTCCATCAGGCGCACCTGGTTGACGTTGTTGACGTGCCCGTAGGCGTCCATGTCCGCCCATCGCAGGGCGATCTCCACGCTGACGCGACTCACCTAGTGTTCCTCCCTATCCGCGTCCGGCTGCGGCGGCGGCGCGAGGAGACCGAGGTCCTCCAACCGCGCGGCGATCCGGCCGCCGTCCGGCGCGTAGACCCACGGGATGCCCGGGGTCGATTTCATGATGCCAGCGCTGCGCCCGCCGGCCATGACGGCCTGGGACGGGGTGAGCTGCCGGATGACGATGGCCCGCACGTTGTGCGGGTAGCGGCGCGCGAACTCCGCATAGATCTCCGGGTCGTGCTGCCCGTCGTCCCCGATGAGCAGCCACTTAATGTGCGGGAACTCGGTGGCCAGGCGGCGCAAGTTATCCACCTTGTGCTGCGTGCCGGAGCGGAAGAGCCGGCCGGGCGTTGGGCCCCAGTCGGTGAGCAGCAGCGCGCCGTCCGGGTAGAGGTTGCGGCCGAGGAAACGGGTGAGCGTGAGGTTCACGTTCCACGCGCCCGTGGAGAGGTAGAGCGTGGGCGCGGCGGGGTGCTGGCCCGTGATGCGATCCAGCAGCACCGCCATGCCCGGGGTGGGGTTGCGCGCGTGCTCGTCCAGCACAAAGGAGTTCCACGCGGCGAGCATGGGGCGCGGCAGCGCCGTCACCACCACGGTGTCGTCCACATCGCAGACCACGCCGAACGTTTCATCCGCGGCGACAACAAAGGCCGCCGCGGTGGCCCGTTCGCTCCCCTCAACCTGCAGCTGCACGGGGTGCCATCCGGGGACCAGTTCAACGGCCACGCGGGCGTCGACCACGCCGCCGCGATCGGCCCACACGGTGAAGCTCTGTCCTGCCACCCGCACCGTGACCTCGGCCCCGTTGACCGTCGGAGAGATGAAGTTGCGCCAGCCGCGCACGCCGTCCGCGACGACGGCGGGAAGGTGGCGGCCGCCGACGAAGCGGCCGGAGGGAGCCATGACCACCCGGGCCATGACCCGAATCCAGCCTTGGGCCCCGGAAAGGCCGTAGCCACGGAAAGGAAGGACCGTCGGTTGCCACTCGCGGCGTCGTGCCTGCGCCAGCCGCCAGGCATGCCAGCGGTCCTCCAGGGCTACGGCGAGGCCGCTCAGGGGCGCGGCTTGGGGGGGAACTGACACGCTGACCAGTCTCCCACGTCCCCGCGTCGGCGCCGCAACGCAACGCAAGGGCGGGGCACGACGGCGCCCGCTCGCCTTCACAACGCACGGCAAAGGTGCTCACAGGCTCGCCTCACGGCGGCCGGGTGAACTCAGGGTAAACAATCCATCGGAGGACCCATGCTTGCCCTATTTCCCTTGCTCCTGGACGTCGTCGCCATCAGCGTGCTGGCCTTTGGGCTCTACTACCCCCGCCACCGCCGCCGCGACCTGCTCACGGCCTTCATCGGCATCAATCTCGGTGTGCTCGCCGTGGCGCAGGTCCTGGCAGGCAGCACGATCGCCGCCGGCATCGGCCTGGGGCTCTTCGGCGTCCTGTCCATCATCCGACTGCGCTCCACCGAGATCTCGCAGCGCGAGATGGCGTACTACTTCTCGGCCCTCGCGCTCGGCCTGATCAACGGCATCACGGCCGAGGTCACGGTGCTCTCGGCCTCCCTCAGCGCCCTCCTCCTCGTGGGCATGGCCGTGGCCGACGCCCCGGCGCTCATGGCCAGGTCCCGCCAGCAGATCGTCACGGTGGACCGGGCCATCGCCGACGAGGACGAGCTGAGCGGGTACCTCGAGGCGTTGTTGGGAGGCCGCGTGCGCTCCCTACAGATCCAGCGCCTCGACCTCGTGAACGATTCGACGCTCGTCGATGTGCGCTACGAGCTCGGCACCCGCCGCGCCGGGGCGCCGCGGGCGCACACTACCGCCCGCCGGATCGAGACCCCCGCCGCCTCCCCCGCCGCGGGCGCCGAGGCCTACGCCGCCGGAGCCTCGCGATGAACGCCCCGCACGCCGCCGTCATCGAGGCCGGCCCCGAGGCCCGATCGACCGAGCACGACGGCCCGCTCGGGCTGCTCGAACCGATCGGCCTGGAGGAGCTCGTGTCCCGCGCCGCCTTGCTGCATCGCGTGGATCGCAAGTACATCGTCCGGCGTTCGCTGCTCACCGGCCTGTACGCGGCGGCGGGCGGGGACGCCGGCGCCATGGCACTCGAGATCGCCGGCCGCCGCGAGGCCGCCTACGCCTCGGTGTACTTCGACACCGAGCGGCGCGAGCTCTACCTGGCCGCCGCCCACAAGCGCCGCCGCCGCGCCAAGGTGCGCACGCGCAGCTATCTCGACAGCGGGCTGAGCTACCTCGAGGTCAAGACCCGGGGCCCCCGCGGCGCCACGGTCAAGCGACGCACCGAACACCCCCTGGACGCCGGTGCGGTGCTCGGACCCGCCGCCCTTGGCTACCTCGAGCCGGAGCTCGCGGCGGCCGGGCTGCCCGCGGACCTGCCGGGACGCCTCGTGCCGCTGCTGACGAGCCACTACTCGCGCAGCACGCTCTACCTCCCGGCGGACGGCGCCCGCGTCACGGTGGACACCGGCCTGCGCTGGGGCCTCCTGGCCCCCGGCGGCGAACCGGTCCCCGGCGGCTCGCGCGTGTTTTCGGAGCAGGCCATCGTGGAGACGAAGTCCTCCTCGACGCCCTCGGCGGTGGATCGCTGGCTCTGGCAGCACGGCCACCGCCCCGCGCAGATCTCCAAGTTCGCCACGGGGCTCGCGGTCCTCGAACCGGGCCTGCCCCACAACAAATGGCACCGCACCTTGAACCGCCACTACGCCGACGCCGCCTAAGGCCCACCACGCCTCGCCTCCCGGCCCGCCGGAAGCATCGCCGCCCCTCTTTCCTCTCCAACGCCTCAGGAGCCCACCGTGAATCAGCCCATCAGCCCCCAGCCCAGCCGTCGCCTCTCCGCCCTGGCCCGCCGTCGGATCCTCGCCCCGGCCGTCCTCGCCGTGGCCCTCGTCAGCGGCCTCAGCGCCTGCGGCTCGGCCTCCGACACCTCGGCCGCCGGCAGCTCCGGCGCCGCCTCGCTCTCGACCACGGCCACCGCCACGGAAACGGACAGCAGCGCGACGGGCGAGGAGACCTCAAGCACCGGGAGCGACGCCGACCTCGCCACGCTCCTGGCCTCCGTCTCCGCGGCGAGCGCGCAGGCCTCCCCCACCGCCACCACGAGTGCCCTCGACGCCCTCGCGGGCAACGGAGAGATCAAGGACGTCGAGGCCGACACGAGCGGCTCCACCACGATCACCCTGGATTCCACCACCGCAACGGTGGACGGCGAGGGCGCCTCGGTCAGCGGGAGCACCGTCACCATCACGGCCGGTGGCTCCTACCGCATCAGCGGCACCCTCAGCGACGGCAAGCTCGTGGTCAACGCGGCCGACGACACCCCCGTCACGCTGATCCTCGACGGCGTGGAGATCTCCACGTCCTCCGGCGCGGCCATCGAGGCCCAGGACGCCAAGGCGCTCGCTCTGGTCTTGGCCGAGGGCAGCGAGAACTCGCTGAGCAGCTCCGCCGCGGCCGACGAGGAGGCCGACGTCAACGCCGCCCTCTGGGCCGACGACGAGCTGAGCATCTCCGGCACGGGCTCGCTGAACGTGAGCGCCGAGCACCTGAAGGGCATCGCGTCCCAGGACGGCCTCGTCATGACCGGGGGCACCGTCACGGTCACGGCCGGGGACGACGGCGTGCGGGGCAAGGACTACGCCGTGCTCGCCGGGGGCTCGCTGAGCGTGAACGCGCAGAAGGACGGCATCGTCTCGAACAACGAGGACGACGCCACGCTGGGCTTCGTCTGGATCGCCGGCGGCACGCTGCAGGTCACGAGCGGAGGCGACGGCATCCAGGCCGAGACCGATCTGGCGCTCACGGGCGGCTCGGTCAGCGTCGTCGCGGGCGGGGGCTCCGAACAGAAGCCGTCCGACGACACCTCCTCCAAGGCGCTCAAGGCCGGCGCCTACCTGGCTGTTGAGGGCGGGACCCTGAACGCCGACAGCGCGGACGACGCCCTGCACAGCAACGGAGTGCTGCGGGTGGCCGGCGGCACAACGACCGCCTCCAGCGGGGATGACGGGGCCCACGCCGACACCGCCCTGCTCGTGGCGGACGGCACGCTCACGATCGAGCGCTCGGAGGAGGGTCTCGAGTCGGCCTCACTCACCGTGGCCGGCGGCACCACCTCGGTCACGAGCAACGACGACGGCCTGAACGCCTCCGCCGGTTCCACCTCCGCCTCCGGGGACACGGAGGGCAACGATCAACAGGCGGCGGTGCCGCAGGGCCAGGGCGGCGGGATGGACGCCGACGACGGCTCGGAGCTGCTCATCTCCGGAGGCACGCTCACGGTCCGCGCGGACGGCGACGGGATCGACTCGAACGGCACGGCGTCCATCACGGGCGGCAGCATCGCCGTGTACGGCCCCACGAGCGGCGGCAACGGCTCGCTCGACGTCAACGGCGAGTTCACCATCAGCGGCGGCACGCTCGTCACGGCCGGGGCCTCCGGCATGATGGTCACCCCGGATGCCGACTCGAAGCAGTCCTTCGTCGCCATCACGACGCAGAGCTCCTTCGCCGAGGGCGACACCCTCACGCTCCAGGACGCCGACGGCACCACGGTGGCCACGATCACGCCGCAAACCCAGGGCGCCGCGGTCATCTACTCCTCCGATCAGATCGAGGACGGCGCCACGTACACGCTGGTCAAGGACGGGCAGAGCATCGGCACCGGCACGGCCGGCGAGGAGGTCACCTCGATGGGCGGGAGGCCCTGATCCGACCCGCTCACGCCCCGGGCCGTAGGCTCGGGGCGTGAGCACGTCCGCCGAATCCCCCTCCGTCCTCCTCGAGCTGGCGCTGGAGGCCGCGGCGAGCGCCGCGCCCCGCCTCGAGGCGGCCTTTCAGGCCGGCACCCAGGCCAGCACCGTGAGCACCAAAACCTCCCGCCACGACCTGGTGACGGAACTCGACCGCCTGACCGAGGCCCGCGTCGTCGAGCACTTGATGGCCAACGGCCCCGCCGCGGCCTACCTGGGCGAGGAGCTCGGCCGCCGCGGCGGCGGCGAGCTGACCTGGGTCATCGACCCGATCGACGGCACGAGCAACTTCGTCCACGGCCTGCCCACCTTCGCGATCTCCATCGCCGCCTGCGTGGCGGGCCGGCCGGTCGCCGGCGTGATCCACGCCCCGGTCACGGGAGAGGTCTTCGCCGCGGTGCCCGACGCCGCGTGGCTGGGTGGGGTGCCGCTGGCCCCGCACGGGCGCGGGGAGGCGGGGCGCAACGCCCTGGCCACCGATCACCCCGGGGGCGAGGCCGTGCGGGCCGAGGGCGAGGCGGCACTGCGTGACCTCGGTGCGCTCATCGAGGCCTACGCCACGGTGCGCCGGCCCGTGTGCGCCTCGCTCTCGCTGGCCGGGGTCGCCGCCGGGAGCCACGATGTGGTGCTGGGCGTCGACGTCAAACCCTGGGACGTGGCGGCGGGCGCCCTGCTCGTCACCGCGACGGGGGGCGCCTACGACGCGCTCGCCTACGCGAGCGACGCCCCCGGAGCTTCCCCCGTCTTCAGGCCCTGCTACGTGGCCTCGGCCGCCCACGCCGATCCGGGCCCCGCGCGCACGGTGCTGGAGGAGCTCGTGGACCGCCGCGACCGCGCCGGGTACACGAGGCCGCTGCCGCACTGAGGCCCCGCGGGGGCGCCGCCGAGGGTCCAGCGGAGGGCTCACGGAGGTCTATCGGGGCCCCGCGGAGGGCCCTCGGAGGGTGATCCGCGCGACGGTGCGGGGAATCCTCACACAATCCTCACGGAAACTGTTCAACGCCGTGCTCCGGCGTGCGTACTCTCATCCGGTGACGTACGCAGCACGCCCCCGAGCGACGGGCAAGGACAAGCACCGGGACGGCCACCCGTGGTGGCAGGTCATGTGCCTCTCCGGCCTCGACTACTTCTCGACGCTCGGCTACCAGCCGGCCATCGCGGCCCTGGCCGCCGGCGCCGTCGCGCCCCTGGCCACGGTGGTGCTCATCCTCGTCACCGTGTTCGGCGCGCTGCCGGTCTACCGCATGGTGGCCAAGGCCTCGCCGAATGGCATGGGCTCCATCGCCATGCTCGAGCGGCTGCTTCCGGCCTGGTGGGGCAAGCTCTTGGTCCTGGTGCTGCTCGGCTTCGCCGCCACCGACTTCATGATCACCACGACGCTCTCTGCGGCCGACGCCACGGCGCACATCGTGGAGAACCCGTTCGTGCCCGAGGTCCTCGGCGAGCACCGCGTGGCCATCACGCTCGTGCTGATCGGCGGGCTCGTGTTGCTCTTCCTGGGCGGGTTCAACGAGGTCATCAAACTCGCCATGGTCCTGGTGGGCGTGTTCCTGGCGTTCAACGCCGTGGTCATCGCCGTGGCGCTGGGGCACATCGTGGCCGATGCGCACCTCGTCACCGATTGGTGGAGCGTGCTGACCACGGCCCACCCGGATGTCATGTCGATCCTGCTCATCGCGCTGGTCGTCTTCCCCAAGCTGGCCCTCGGCCTCTCCGGCTTCGAGACCGGGGTGGCGGTCATGCCGCAGATCAAGAGCGGCCCGCACGACACCCAGGCCAACCCCGCGGGGCGCATCGCCGGGACCCGCCGGCTGCTGGGCACCGCCGCACTCATCATGAGCACCTTCCTGCTCACCTCCTCACTGGCCACCACGATGCTCATCCCCGCCCAGGAGTTCCAGGACGGCGGCTCCGCCAACGGCCGCGCCCTGGCCTACCTGGCGCACGAGCTGCTGGGTGAGGGCTTCGGCTCCGCGTACGACATCATCACCATCGCGATCCTGTGGTTCGCGGGCGCCTCCGCGATCGCCGGCCTGCTCAACCTGATCCCGCGCTACCTCCCGCGCTACGGCATGGCCCCCCAGTGGGCCGCCGCCACGCGTCCCCTCGTCCTCTTCCTCGGCGCCGTCGCCGCGGTGGTCACGATCGTCTTCCGCGCCGACGTCACGGCCCAGGGCGGCGCCTACGCCACGGGCGTCCTGGTGCTCATCACCTCGGCGGCGTTTGCCGTGACCCTGCAGCAGCGGCGCAACGGGCGCACGCGCTCGGCCATCGGTTTTGGCCTCATCACGCTTGTGTTCCTCTACACGCTCATCGCCAATTGCATCGAGCGCCCGGACGGGCTCAAGGTGGCGGCCTTCTTCATCGTCGGCATCGTCGCCGTCTCCCTGGCCAGCCGCTTCCGCCGCTCCACGGAGGTCCGCGCCACGAGCGTCACGCTCGAGCCCTCGGCGCTGGAGCTGCTGGCGGGCGCCGAGCACGACCGCCAGGTCCAGATCATCGCCCACGAGCCCAACCGCATGACCGCCGCCCGCTATCGGCACAAGCTCGATCACGTCCTGGCCTCCAACACCATGGGCGGCACCCACACCCCGCTCTTCCTCGAGGTCCGGGTGGATGATTCGTCCGAGTTCTCGGAGGCGCTCACCGTCCGGGGCGTCACGCGCCACGGCTTCGGCATCCTCGAGGTGCGGGCGAGCTCAGTGCCCACGGCCGTCGCCGCGGTGCTCCTGGCCATCCGCGATCAGCGCCACGTCATGCCCCATGTGTACTTCAGGTGGACGGAGGGAGCGCCCGTGCGCAACTTCATCCGCTTCGTCTTCCTCGGCCAGGGCGAGATCGCTCCACTCACTCGAGAGGTGATGCGCGAGGCCGAGCCGGACGTGACGCGCCGCCCGTGGGTGCACGTGAGCTGAGCCACGCACTGCGGCCAGGGGATTAAGCCGCCCCAATCTTGGGCGCCGCACGGCGGGCCGCCCCCTTCCTACACTCGGGGGCAAGCGATGCCGCGCGCCCGCCGACGTGCGCAGCCGGCCTCGCAAGCAGCCCACCCCTTTCAGGAGTTCTCGTGAACGCAGCCGCCGAACGAAGTACTGAACCCACCCCGGCACAGATCCGCCGCTGGCGCCGCTACCTCGCCGACGAGGAGGCGGAGGGCGGCATCTACGAGGCCCTCGCCTCCCGCAGCAAGGACCCGGAGGAGGCCCGCGTCTTGGAGGGCCTCGCGCAGGCCGAGGCCAGGCACGCCGAGCACTGGCGCACCCTGCTCGGCGAGCACGCCAAGCCCAGCGCCCCCTCGCCGCAGCGCGCCGTGTTGCGCTTCCTGGCCAAGCGCTTCGGCTCGGTCTTCATCCTGGCCCTGGCCCAGCGGGCCGAGGGCAATTCGCCCTACGCCAAGGACCAGGACGCCACGCGCGCCATGGCCGCCGACGAGCTGGTCCACGAGGAGGTAGTCCGCTCGCTGGCCACCGAGGGCCGCCTGCGCCTCTCCGGCAACTTCCGCGCCGCCGTGTTCGGTGCCAACGACGGCCTCGTTTCCAACCTGGCGCTCGTGCTCGGCGTGGGTGCCACGGGCGTGTCCAGCTCCTTTGTGCTCTTCTCCGGCATCGCCGGCCTGCTGGCCGGCGCGCTGTCCATGGGAGCCGGCGAGTTCGTCTCGGTGCGCTCCCAGCGCGAGCTCGTCAACGCCGCACACCCCACGCACGCCACGCTGCGCGCCGCCCCGGACCTCAACCTCGACGAGAACGAGCTCAAGCTCGTCTACTTGGCCCGCGGCATGAGCGAGGAGGCGGCCGAGCACCGCGCGGCCGAGCGCATCGGGCGCCTCTCCTGCGATTGCGACCCCTCGACCTCGCTGCCCGCGGGCTACCAAGAGGGAGAGAAGCTGCCGGACGACGACGAGCCGGACACGATGGGCTCGGCCCTCGGCGCCGCGTTCTCCTCGTTCCTGTGCTTCTCGGCCGGCGCCGTCGTCGCGATCGTCCCCTACCTGCTGGGCCTCACGGGCCTGACCGCCATCCTCACGGCGGCGGTCCTGGTCGGCATCGCCCTGCTGCTCACGGGCGGCATCGTCGGCCTGCTCTCCGGCGCCTCGCCGCTCAAGCGCGGCCTGCGCCAGCTGGCGATCGGCCTCGGAGCGGCCGGCGTGACCTACCTGGTCGGCCTGCTCTTCGGCACGGGCGCGGCGTAGCCGCACGCTTCTTCCCTGCTCGACGGCGCGGGGCGGCTTTCGCACGAAAGCCGCCCCGCGCCGTCGTTCACTGGGTGGGGCCGGGGGTCAGGCCCAGCGCGGCGAGCGCCTCGGGGATGGTGTCGACGAGGTGCACGCGGCCCTCGAGGGGCGAGCCCTTCGAGAGGGCGAGGAGCAACGGCCAGGCCGGGAGGGTCTTCGTCCAGTACTCGCTGCCCCACAGGATCAGCGGGGCCACCTTCTCCGCCGCGCCGTAGTAGCCGTCGCAGGCCTCCTGGAAGATTTCCTGCACCGTGCCGGCGCGGCCGGGCAGCATGACCGTGCCGCCCGTCGCCACGACGAGCAGCACCGCCTCGCGCTGGGCGTTCGAAAAATACTTCGCGATATGCGTGGCGAAGACGTTCGGCGGTTCGTGGCCGTAGAACCACGTGGGGACCCCGAGGCCCGTCTCGCCGTGCGGGCGGCGCTCCAACACCTCGAACGCCGCGCGGGCCCAGGCCCCCGGGTCCGGGACGGGTGAGGGGACCGCGGCAAGGGCCGCGAGCTCCGCGTCGAACTCGCCGCGCGGGAGCCCCGCCAGGTAGCCCCCCAGGTTGGCGGCCTCCATGGCCCCCGGCCCGCCGCCCGTGGCGATGCGACCGCCGGCGTTCACGATGGCGCGGCCCAGGGCCGCGGCGTCGGCGTAGTCGCGCTCCCCCCGCCGGGCGCCGTGCCCGCCCATGACCCCCACGAGCGGGCGGCCGGAAAGCGGCCCGGACTCGACGGCGGCGTGCAGGGCCGTGGCGATCGCGTGATCGTGCATGGCGGCGAGCCGCGTGGCGTCGCGCGAGTCGTCGGCGAGGGCGGGGTTCTCGCCCGAGACGCCAAGGTGGGTGCGGGCCCAGGCGTAGATCCTCGCGTCGGGAACACGCTCGTACGGACCCTGCTTCAGGCCGGCGTAGAGCTCGCGGGGCGTGTAGAGGCTGCGACGATCGGCCTCCACGGGGCCGGCCTCCGCCCCGTCCCTCACGACGTACGCACCGGCCGCCCGCAGCCTGGCCTCCGAGGCGGGCGTCAACTCGCAGTCGACGAGCACCGCACCGGCCGGGTTCAGCGCCTCCAGCGCGCCTTCCCTCCCCGTCAAATCCAGGCCGTAGAGGTGCCAGCCGCGCATCGCGGTGGCCCTGGCCGCGCGCCGATCGAACTCCTGCAACGACTCCAGGTCGAGGATGCGCGGGGCCGATCGACCCAAGCGTGTGATCATGCCCACCAGACTAAGCGTGCCCGGCCCCTCAGAATGATTTCCCCTGCACCCCCTCGTGATGGGAAAATGGGGACGATGTCTTCTTCCGCGCCTTTCCCCATGATCGATGCCCGCGAAGTCCTCCGGAAGGTGGGCGGCGGGTCCTTTGCCCGCGGCCAATCGCTGGCGACTCCGGAGCTCATCGCAGCCCTCGAGTGGGACGGCACGGCGCTGAGCGCCCGCGTCCCTGAGGGCGGCCTTGAGCACGCCTGCTCGGTTGACCTGAGCGAGGAGAAGGGCGCCTGGGTGGTGCAAGACTCCACCTGCGCCACCGATCCGGAGGGCGCCTGCCTGCACTGCGCCGCCCTGCTGATCGCCTCCAACAAGCGCCACCGCCAGGAGGCCGATGAGGCGGCGGCCACCGCCGCCAACGCGCCGGTCAAGGACTCGAGCTGGAAGCAGAGCCTCGAGCGCGTGCTGGACGCCGGCCGCGGCCCGCGCGGCGCGGAGGCCCCGCCGAAGTACCAGCCCATGGCCCTGCAGTTCGAGCTGCAGGACACGCGCGATGGCTCCCGCCGCCAGTACGTCCCCGGCCAGGGCGCCACCCACGCCCGCGGCGTGCGCGGGCGCTGGCAGCTCGCGGTGCGCCCCATGGTGCTCAACGCCGAGGATCGCTGGGTGCGCGGCAACCTGCGCTGGAACACCATCTCGTTCAAGACCTACGGCCTGGCCCTCGACCCGGAGCAGCACCGCTGGTTCTGCCAGTTTGTGCCGCTCTACCGCGCCAACGGCGAGCTGTACTTCGGCGAGGACAACGACTGGCTGCTGCTGGACGACTTCTCCTCCGCGCTCATCTGGCCGCTGCTGCGCGAGGCGGACAAGCTGGGCATCTCCCTTATCGGCAGCGGCGAGGTGGCGGGCATCGAGCTCGTGGACGCCGCCTCCGTGGCCCTCGAGGCCCGCCGGGAGGACGAGGGCGACCTCATCCTCGAACCGGTGCTGCGCCTGGGCGAGCGCCGCCTCGTCATGGACGATGCCGAGCCGCTGGGCACCGTGGGCCGCCACGGCGCCTACGCCATGGCCCGCGACGGCCGCACCCTGCAGCTGGCCCCCACCGAGACCCGCATCGACGAGCCGGCCCGCCACCTCGTGGTGCGCCCGCAGGTCGTCACCGTGCCGGCCGATCAGATCCGCGACTTCTTCTCCGGCGTGTTCTCCCGCCTGGCCCGTCGCGTCACCCTGACGAGCCCCGACGGTTCGGTCGACCTGCCGCAGATCCAGCCGCCCGTCATGAAGGTCACCACGCAGTTCCGTCCCGACGACATCGTGGCGCTGAGCTTCGACATCGACTACGGCCCGGCCGGCATCGACCCGGACGCCCGCGACCGCGCCGCCGAGGAGGCCGTGGAGCAGGCGGTCCTCGCCGTCCTCGCCAAGTCCCCCGCGCTGGACGGCCGCGAGCTGGCCCCGCGCGTGTTGCAGGGCCTGGACACCGTCGACTTCGTGCGCCGCACGCTGCCCTCGCTCGAGGCGCTGCCGGACGTGCGCATCGACGAGGTGGGCACCCGCCCCGCCTACCGCGAGCTGACCGAGGCCCCCGAGCTCACCGTCACCACGGTGGAGTCGGAGAAGCACGACTGGTTCGACCTCGGCCTCATCATCACGGTGGGCGGGCGTCAGATCCCCTACGCCGACATCCTGCGCGCCCTGTCGCAGGGCCAGACCCGCCTGCTCATGAGCGACAAGACCTACGTCTCCCTCGAGCAGCCGCTCTTCGAGAAGCTGCGCGCGCTCGTCACCGAGGCGAGCCAGCTCACCGACTCGAAGAAGGACCCGCTGCGCATCACGCGCTACCAGGTCTCCCTCTGGGAGGAGCTGGAGTCCCTCGCCACCACCGTGGAAGGCCCCGACTCCTGGCACGCCGCCATCTCCGGCCTGGCCAAGCTGGGCCAGGGCAGCGACGTGGAGCTGCCGAGCACCGTGGACGCCACGCTGCGCCCGTACCAGGCCGAGGGCTTCCGCTGGCTCGCGTCCCTGTGGGAGCAGGGCCTCGGCGGCATCCTCGCCGATGACATGGGCCTCGGAAAGACCCTGCAGATGATCGCCCTGCTTGCGCTCATGAAGCAGGACTGGGACACCCCGGCCAAGCGCAACCTCTCGGTCGCCGCCGGCGGCCCCGGCCCCGTGCTCGTCGTGGCGCCCACCTCGGTGGTGCCCAACTGGCTCGCCGAGATCAAGCGCTTCGCCCCGCACATCAACGCCATGGCGATCCGCGATACCCAGGCCAAGGCCAAGGCGCCGCTGCACGAGACCCTCGAGGGCGTCGACGTCGTCGTCACCTCCTACACGCTCTTCCGCCTCGACGCCGAGGCGTACCAGAGCGCCGATTGGGCCGCCCTCGTGCTGGATGAGGCCCAGTTCGTGAAGAACAAGGCGACCAAGGCCCATCACACGGCCCGCGATCTGCGCGCCCGCGTCAAGCTGGCCATCACGGGTACCCCCATGGAGAACAACCTCATGGAGCTGTGGGCCCTGCTGGCCATCACCTCCCCCGGCCTGTTCCCTTCCTCCACGCGCTACGCCGAGCAGTACTCGCGGCCGATCGAGCGCGGCGAGGCCACGACCGAGCTGGAGCGCCTGCGCAAGCGTGTGCGCCCGTTCATGCTGCGCCGCACCAAGGACGCCGTGGTCACCGACCTGCCCTCCAAGCAGGAGCAGGTGCTCAAGGTGGAGCTCTCCGAGAAGCACCGCAAGATCTACGACACGCACCTGCAGCACGAGCGTCAGAAGGTCCTGCGCCTCGTGGAGGACCTCGACCGCAACCGCTTCACGATCTTCCAGTCGCTGACGCTCCTGCGCCTGTTGGCGCTGGACGCCGCCCTCGTGGACGACGAGTACGTCAAGGTCGGCTCGGCCAAGCTCGATGTGCTGCAGGAGCACCTCGAGGCGCTGCTGCCCGAGGGGCACCGCGCGCTCGTGTTCTCGCAGTTCACGTCCTTCCTGCGCAAGGCGGCCGAGCGGCTGGACGCCTCCGGCATCAAGTACGCCTACCTGGATGGCTCCACGCGCCGCCGCGAGGACGCCATCAACGAGTTCAAGGAGGGCGACGCCCCCGTCTTCCTCATCTCGCTCAAGGCGGGCGGCTTCGGCCTGAACCTCACCGAGGCCGACTACTGCTTCCTGCTGGACCCGTGGTGGAACCCCGCGGCCGAGGCCCAGGCCGTCGACCGCGCCCACCGCATCGGCCAGACCCGCAACGTCATGGTCTACCGCCTCGTCTCCGAGGGGACCATCGAGGAGAAGGTCGTGGCCCTGCAGGACGCCAAGCGCGAGCTCATCTCCTCCGTCATGGACGGCGGCGACGGCTTCGGCTCGGCCCTCACGGCCGAGGACATCAGGGACCTGCTCTCCGAGTAGTCACCCCGGCACGCCACAGGGGCGCGGCACCCAAGCTGGGTGCCGCGCCCATCGCGTTCTTCCTGCCCCGTCAGGAAGGCGCCCGACGCCGCGTGGCCGGGAACGCCGTCGTCGGGCCTTGGGTGCCAACCAAGAATGCGTGCCTCGTGCCGTCAACGGCCGCCGTTGACGGCACAAGGCACGCAAACTCACGCGGAGCGGCTCTACGCCAGCCACGCAAAGGGCCCCGCCCCTCCCCTTCACGGGGAGTGGCGGGGCCCTCAAGCATCCTCAGGAGAGGATCAGGCGGGGTAGACCTCGCGCAGCAGACGGGCGGCCTCGGACGGCGTCTTGCCGACCTTGACGCCGGCGGCCTCGAGGGCCTCCTTCTTGGCCTGGGCGGTGCCCGAGGAGCCGGAGACGATGGCGCCGGCGTGGCCCATGGTCTTGCCCTCCGGGGCGGTGAAGCCGGCCACGTAGCCGACGACCGGCTTGGTGACGTGCTCCTTGATGTACGCCGCGGCGCGCTCCTCGGCGTCGCCACCGATCTCGCCGATCATGACGATCGCCTTGGTCTCCGGGTCGTTCTCGAAGGCCTCGAGGGCGTCGATGTGCGTGGTGCCGATGACCGGGTCGCCGCCGATGCCGATAGCCGTGGAGAAGCCGAGGTCACGCAGCTCGTACATCATCTGGTAGGTCAGCGTGCCGGACTTGGAGACCAGGCCGACGCCGCCCTTGCCGGTGATGTTCGCGGGGGTGATGCCCACGAGCGACTCGCCGGGGGTGATGATGCCCGGGCAGTTGGGGCCGATGATGCGGGTGACCGGCTTGCCGTCGGCGCCCAGCTTCTTCAGGGACAGGTTGTAGAACTCGGCGGAGTCCTGCACTGGCACGCCCTCGGTGATGACCACGAGCAGGCCGATACCGGCCTCGATGGCCTCGACGGCCGCGTCCTTGGTGAAGGCCGGCGGCACGAAGGCGATGGAGACGTCGGCGCCGGTCTCGGCCATGGCCTCGGCCACGGTGCCGTACACCTTGATGTCGCGACCCTCGTGGGAGACAACCTGGCCGGCCTTGCGGGCGTTCACGCCGCCCACGATGTTGGTGCCGGCAGCCAGCATGCGCTGGGTGTGCTTGGCGCCCTCAGAGCCGGTGATGCCCTGAACGATGACCTTGGAATCCTTGTTGATGAAGATAGACATGTGTTCCTTCAGTCCTCTCAGGCGTTGGCCAGCTGGGCGGCCTTGTCGGCGCCCTCGTCCATGGTGTCGGCCATGTGCACGAGCGGGTGGTTGGCATCGGAGAGGATCTGGCGACCCTCCACGACGTTGTTGCCGTCCAGGCGCACGACGAGCGGCTTGGTGGCCTTGTCGCCCAGGATCTCCAGGGCCTGCACGATGCCGGTGGCGACCGCGTCGCACGCGGTGATGCCGCCGAAGACGTTGACGAACACGGACTTGACCTGCTCGTCGCCCAGGATGACGTCGAGGCCGTTGGCCATGACCTCGGCCGAGGCGCCGCCGCCGATGTCCAGGAAGTTGGCGGGCTTCACGTTGCCGTGGTTCTCGCCGGCGTAGGCCACGACGTCCAGCGTGGACATGACGAGGCCGGCGCCGTTGCCGATGATGCCGACCTGGCCATCGAGCTTGACGTAGTTGAGGCCGGAGGCCTTGGCCTTGGCCTCGAGCGGGTTCTCGGTGGCCTTGTCCTCGAGCTCTTCGTGCTCGTGGTGGCGGACCTCGGAGGCGTTGTCGTCCAGGGAGACCTTGCCGTCCAGGGCAACGATGTCGCCGGCGCCCGTTGCGACCAGCGGGTTGACCTCCACCAGCGTGGCGTCCTCGTTCTTGAAGACGTCCCACAGCTTCAGGATGACGGCGGCAACCTTGGGGGCCTTCTCGGCGTCGAAGCCGGCGGCGGCGACGATCTCGTCGGCCTTGGCGGCGTCGATGCCCACGGTCGGGTCAACGGCAACGCGGGCCAGCGCCTCGGGGCGCTCCACGGCCAGGACCTCGATCTCCATGCCGCCCTCGACGGAGCACATGGCCAGGTAGTTGCGGTTGGCGCGGTCCAGCAGCACGGAGAAGTAGAACTCCTCGGCGATGTCGGCACCCTGGGCGATCATGACGGTGTTGACCGTGTGGCCCTTGATGTCCATGCCCAGGATCTGCTCGGCGTAGGAGTACGCCTCGTCCGGGGTCTTGGCGACCTTCACGCCGCCGGCCTTGCCGCGCCCGCCGACCTTGACCTGAGCCTTGACGACAACAACGCCGCCGATCTTCTCAGCAGCCGCCTTGGCCTCGTCCGGGGTGGTCGCAACGATGCCGGCCAGCACGGGGACGCCGTGCTTCTCGAACATGTCGCGTGCCTGGTACTCATACAGGTCCACGGTTGTGTCCTCTTCCTGAAGAAGTCATGGATGCACCGGCCTCGCATGAAGCGCTTCCTTGCGCAGGGTGCTTCACACCTGGTCGGCGTTGGGACCCGGGGGCCCCTTCGGCGCGCATGACGCCATCTAGCAGACTAGCGCGATTCCGCCCCAGGACCCAGTTCGACAAAGCGTAGAGAAAACCCTGTGACCCCGGTCACTTACGCCTTGCTGAGCGGTGCGTAGCGCAGCAGCAGACGCTTCTCCCCCACGCTGTCGAAGACGACCTTGGCCACGGTCTTGGGACCGGCGCCCTCGGTGCTGATCACGACGCCGTGGCCGAAGGTCGTGTGGTTGACCTTGTCACCGGCGGCGAGCACCAGGATGTCCCCGTCGCCCTTGGGCGCGGCGCCCGACGCCGCCCGGCCGGCATGGCGGGCGGCGGCCCTTTCGCTGGGCGAGGTGATGAGACGGTGCGGCTCCGGGTCGCCCGTGCGGCGGGCGCCGGCTCCGGCGCCCGGCACGGCCCAGGACGGCGAGTTGGAGCCCCAGCTGGAACCGCGGTCGTAGCGGCTCGAGGCCCAGCCGCCGTTGCCCGCCCCGCCGAAGCCGACCGGGGTGCGCGTGCTCCCCTCCCGCTCCCAGCGCACGAGCTCGGCCGGGATCTCCTCGAGGAACTGGCTGGCCGGGTTGTACTGCGATTGGCCCCACAGCGAGCGATACTCGGCGCGCGAAAGATAGAGGCGCTTGCGGGCGCGCGTGAGGCCGACGTAGGCCAGGCGACGCTCCTCGGCGAGCTCGCTCGGGTCCGTCAGCGAGCGCTGGTGCGGGAAGATCCCGTGCTCCATACCCGTGAGGAAGACCACGGGGAACTCGAGCCCCTTGGCCGTGTGCAGGGTCATGAGCGTGACCTGCCCCTCGCGGGCCGCCATGTCCACCCCCTCGGCGTCCTCGGGGGCATCGGGGATCTGGTCGGCGTCCGCCACGAGCGAGACCTGTTCGAGGAAGGTGGCCAGCCCCTCCTCCGGGTGGTCCTTCACGAAGTCCCTCACCACGGCCACGAGCTCGGCAAGGTTCTCCACGCGGGACTCGTCTTGCGGGTCGGAGGAGAGGCGCAGGGTCTGCAGGTAGCCCGTCTGTTCGAGGACCGCTTCGAGCGCCGCGACGGGGCCGGAGCCCTCGGCCACGGTGCTCAGGTCATCGATGAGCTTCACGAAGCCGGTCACGGAGTTCAGCGAGCGCGTGGCAATGCCGGGCGCCTGCTCGGCCCGGCGCAGCGCCTCCATGAACGGGATCCGCTCGCGCTCGGCGAGGGCCGCGACGGCCCCCTCCGCGCGGTCGCCGATCCCGCGCTTGGGCTCGTTGAGGATGCGCCGCACCGAGATGTCGTCGTCCGGATTCACGAGGACGCGCAGGTACGCGATGGCGTCCTTGATCTCCTTGCGATCGTAGAAGCGCGTTCCGCCCACCACCTTGTAGCGCAGGTCCACGCGCATGAGCTGCTCCTCGAGGGAGCGGGACTGCGCGTTGGTGCGGTAGAAGATGGCGACGTCGCCGGGTCGGATGCCCTCATCGTCGTGCAGGCGCAGGATCTCATCGGCGATCCACTTGGCCTCCGCCTGCTCGGACTCCGCGACGTAGCCGGTGATGAGTTCGCCGTCCCCCTCGGCGGTCCACAGGCGCTTGGCCGGGCGGTCCGGGTTGTTGGAGATGACGGCGTTGGCCGCGGAGAGGATCCGCTGCGTCGAGCGATAGTTCTGCTCAAGCTTGATCGTGGTCGCCTCTGGATAGTCCTTCTCGAACTCCACGATGTTGCGGATGTCGGCGCCGCGGAAGGCGTAGATGGACTGGTCGGAGTCACCCACCACGGTGAGCTCACCCGGCGGCGTGTGCCCATCGGGACCCGTCAGCTCCCTCACCAGCGCGTACTGCGCGTGGTTGGTGTCTTGGTACTCGTCCACCATGACGTGACGGAAGCGCCTGCGGTAGTCATCCGCGACGGCCGGGAAGGCGCGGAAGAGATAGACGACCTGCGCGATGAGGTCATCGAAGTCCATGGCATTGGCCTGGCGGAGGCGCTGCGTGTAGCCGGAGTAGACCTGGGCCACGGCGCGGGCGAAGGGATCGTTGTCGGAGACGGTCGAGGCGTAGTCCTCCGCGTCAACGAGCTCGTTCTTCAGGGCCGAGATCTTGTTCAGGAGCGCCTTGGGAGCAAAGCGCTTGGGATCCAGCTCGAGGCCCTTGGCCACGAGGGTAACGAGGCGCAGGGAGTCGGCCGAGTCGTAGATGGAGAAGGACGACTTCAGCCCCACGGCCGAGGCCTCGCGGCGCAGGATGCGCACGGCGGAGGAGTGGAACGTGGAGACCCACATGCGATCCGCCACCGGACCCACGAGGTCCTGGAGACGCTCCCGCATCTCCGCCGCCGCCTTGTTGGTGAAGGTGATGGCCAGGATCTCGCCAGGGCGAGCGCGGCCCGTGGCCAGGAGGTGCGCGATGCGGTGCGTGAGCACGCGCGTCTTGCCGGAGCCGGCGCCGGCGACGATGAGCAAGGGGGAACCCGCGTGCTCCACTGCCTGCTTCTGCTGAGGGTTCAGCCCTGTCACCAGTTCCTGCGCGGTGGGCAGCTGGCGAGGGGACGGGGTGTCGGCAAAGAGAGCATCCATGGCACCGACCATTCTAGGCGCGGCCCCCGTCGGCGATAATGGGAGGCATGTCCTCCAAGCGCTCGCGCAACAAACGCCCCCAGGGCTCCCCCGCCCCCCGCCCGGTCCAGCCGGTGATCCAGCAGGAAAGCGAGCCGCAGGGCAACCCCTTCATCCTCGTTGCGGTGCTGATCGTCTTCACGCTCTTCATGGCCTGGTACTACCACTTCTCGGTGCTGGGCCAGATGAAGGACCTCGTGGGCGGCCTCCCCATGCTCGATCACCGCCCCTTCGGCTACTCCGGCGCCGAGGTCGACACCCTGCGCGCCGCCATGACCGGGGACGATCGCGGGCAGCTCTCCTGGGTCCACAAGACGGCCGGCACGATCTTCACGGCCCTCGTCTCGCTCGTGACGGCGGTGTCGGTGGGCCTCTACGCCCCCAAGGCCGCCTGGCGCCGCTGGGTCTTGATCCTGCCGGCGCTCTTCCTCGTTGTGGGCATCGCCCAGAACATCGTGGTGGACGAGCTGCTCGGCCGCCAGGACAACGGCCTGCTGGCCGCCGCCAACACCCTGACGATCGCCTCCTGGATCCTGCTGCTGCTGTGCGCCGTGCTCACCGTCACGGTGCTCGTGAGCGCGTTCGTCCGCGAATTTCTGCGCCGCTGGCGCGACCCGTCCTTGCAAGAGCCGAGCGCCCGTTAGGATGGTTCCCGGGTGCGCACGCTTGGCACCCGGTCCGCCTCTGTAGCTCAGTAGGATAGAGCGGCCCTCTCCTAAAGGGCAGGTCATCGGTTCGATTCCGGTCAGGGGCACCACCGCCCGCCCGCGCACAGCGCGAGGCGGGCATCTTTCTGCCCGGCCGCGGGGCGCCGGGCGCGTTCCTCACGGCACGCGCGTTGGGTGGCGCGTTGGGTCGCGGTCGGGGATGTGCGCGGGGTTGCGCGCTGGCTTCGCCCGCCGAGTTGTACCTAGCGCCTGAAGAGGTCGAGCCCATTCAGGGCGTCCCTGGCCACCGAGCCGGGGTCCACCCCCGAGGAGAGCTCCGAGCGCAGGCGGAGGGCGTTGGGCACCCGGTCGGTCACCACCCCGTCCACCGGCAGCGAGAGCAGCGCGCGCAGCGTCGCATCGTCGTTGACCGTCCAGACGTAGACCGGCTTGGACTGGGCGTGCGCCTCCTCGAGGAAGCGCGCGCTGAACGAGGCCTGCTCCACCACGAAGAAGTCGGCCGGGGTAACCGGAACACGTCCGGCGCTCAGCGCGATCGTCAGTCCCACCCGCAGCTCGGGCCTACGTTCCTTGAGCGCACGCACGGCGTCCGGATCGAGCGAGTGGTAGTCGGCATCGTCGGTGTACCCGAGACCCTCCAGCTCGGCCAAGAAATCCGTCACCACGTCGCCGGACTCGTGGCCCGTGACCTTGAGCTCGATCAGCAGGTGCATCCCCAACCGGTGGGCGAGGCTCACGTACTCGCGCAGGGTGGGAATCGTGTCCTCGAAGCCGTGTTGGCGCACCACGGTGGAGGTGATCTCCGCCGCGCTCATGTCGTAGATGTTCCGGTTGACGCCGGCCATGATGAGCAGGTTCGAATCGTGGGAGGCCACAAAGACGCCATCGGCGCTCTGCTGCACATCCATCTCCACCGTGTCCGCCCCCTCGGCCGCTGCGGCCCGGAGGGCGCCGAGGGTGTTCTCGACACCGCCCCAGACGGCGCCACGGTGGGCAAGCACGACGGCGTCCTGGGCGCCGTGCGAGGGCAAGGCCACGGCCGCCGGGCCCCAGAACGTCCCGCCGGCGGCGACGACGGCAAAGGAGGCCGCGAGCGCCGTCGCCTGGGTCAGCCGGGACCGCACCCCGCGCCGCCGCCGCGGGGCGGGTGCGCCCCCGGCGCGTGGCTGCGGCCGACGCGGATCCTGCAGGGCGCCGGCGACGTCTCCCACCGCCACGTTGAGGGCCGTGCAGCCGGCGACGACGAGCGCGGCCAGGGCGAAGAAACGGCCGGCACCCACGAGCACCGCCACCTTCGCCTCCGAGCTCACGTTCCCGACCAGGAGCACGACGGCCTCGATCACGCCGGAGCTCAGGAGGTACCCCAAGCCGGCCGGCAGCGCGAGCATGCCCGCCAGGTACAGCGCGCGTCGCCGACTCAGCCGCAGGCTCAGGCGCACCGCTTCCAGCGGCGTCAGCCGACCGGCCAAGACCGCGGGGAGGGTGTAGATGAGGCGGGCATTGGCGTAGAGCAAGGCCGCGACGAAGGCCACGTAGAGCGCAGCGCTGAGGGGGTCCTTGAGGTACTCCCTCGTGACGAACGGCGGGACGGCGATGCCGCTGGTCAGGGGCGACATCATGCCCAGCCCACCGAGGGGCATCACCACAAAGAGGTACAGCGCCAGCAACGGGGCGGACGGCTTCAGCGTCTTCCGCAAGCCGGCACCCACGTCGCCAAAGGATCGCTTCAAGGACAGCGCCTGCGCCGCGTGCGCCCCACGAGAGATCGCCACGAGAGTGGCGAACTGCGCGGACACCGTGGCATAGGCCAGCGCCGCGATGGCGATCAGGTAGAGGTCTGCCGTGGGACTCGTGAGCAGCCGGGCGAGCGTGCGGTCCGTGACATTGGGGATGCCCGCACCGAGCAAGGCACGCCCGAAGAGCCACTCGATCAAGGGCACGATCGCGGTGGCGCTGATCGCGAGCCAGAGCACGATCGTTGCCATCGAGTAGCCAAGCCACGAGCGCGCCATGAGCCAAGCGGCCCGCAGGATCGCCCGGGCGGGCCGCAGAGCAGTCATGGAGCGGTGGGTGAGGCCTGGCATGGGGAGCTTTCCTGGGCGGTGAGCGTCAAACCAGCCAAGCCTACGCCCGTGCGGCTCGGCGGCCGGCCGAACGCCCAGGGTCGTTCATCACACCGGAGCCGGCGCCCGCCAGGCGGCGTCCACGTGTGGGAGCGGCCGCCGGCCCGGCGACTGGGAGCTCCCTCGCCCCAGCGCCGAACCGACGACCTTGCGTGAGGTGTCCCCCCGGTCAAAGCCACCGCCGTTCCCCCACCGACGCGAAGGTGCTCAGAAAGCTCTCATTCTCGTGCGATGGGCGGCTACTCGCCGCACTCTCACGAAAGGTATGTCAACGCATCCGGCGATACTTTGTCAAATGAGAGGCGTAAAGACGTTGCACCCGGGTGCGTCTTAGCGCAACAACAGACCGCTGGTCTTGGGCGCCAGCAGGTCCTCCAGGACGACACACGCGCCGCCGATGGCCGCGATCCAGCCGCCCAGCTCGGAGCTCGTGACCGCCACCTCGCGCGGAAGCGAGCCCCTGAAGCTCCGGTTCACGTGTTCGGCAACCGTCTCCTCGGCGAAGCCGCGCAGCACCTCCCACAGCGGCCCGCAGACCACCACCTGGTCAACGTCAAGCAGGCTCGCGATGTGTCCGACGGCCATGGAGACGTGGACCGCCACTTCCCTCGCCACCGCGCTGGCGGCCTCATTGCCGTGGGCGGCCGCCCCCATCACCTGGGCCGCGGCGGCGATGTGCTCGCTCAGCGGCCGTCCGGCCACCTCCGGAACGTCGAGCCCGGCCTCGCGGCCGCGCCGGATGATCGTGTCGAAGTTCAGGTTCACGGCGAGGCAATCGTGCCGGCCGCAGACGGTGCAGGCCTCCGGCACCGCGGTCCCGGAGAGCACGTGGCCCAGCTCGCCCGCGTTGCCCGTCTGGCCGGCAAGGACGGCGCCTCCGAGCACCAGCCCGGCGCCGACGCCCGTTCCGACGTAGACGCTGACAAAGTCCGGGAGCGCCTGGCCGGCCCCCACCCACACCTCCGCGGTGGCGGCGGCGACGGTGTCCTTGGCCAGGAGCACCTCGAGCCCCAGCGCCTCGCGCAACGGATCGACCAACGCCACGTCATCCCAGCCGGTCAGCAGCGGCGGCTGCACAAGGCGCCCGCCGTCCACATCGACCGGCCCCGGGGCCGCGATGCCCACCCCCACCACGTTCTCCCGCTGGTAGCCGCTGGCCTCGATGAGCGCGTTGACCTCGGCCACCACGGCCTGGATGGTCTCCTGCGGCGAGGCGGACCCGGGCAACGGAGCCCTGCGCCGCTGCAGGATGTTGCCGCGCAGGTCAACGATGACGTACGTCAGCACCGAGGGGTCCAGGTGAATGCCCACGCTGACCAGCCGGTCGGGCACGAGTTCCACGAGCGTGCGTGGCTTGCCCGGCCCGGAGATCACCGTTCCTGCCTCGCGCACCCACGCCCCGTCCAAGAGGCGCCTGACAACGTTTGAAATGGTCTGGGGTGACAGCCCTGTGGAGGCGGCGAGTTCAACGCGGGACACGCCGTCGGTGGCTCGCCGGATCGATTCCAGGACCACTGCCTGGTTGTAACCTCCCAGGCGACCGAGGTTGGTACCTCGTTGCATATGTTCTCTCTCTCAAGTTCAGCGCGCGTTGACTTGTCCGCTCGGAGGTGACAGGGAGAGCCGAGTGGGAGACGGGGAGCTTGCGCACAAAAGGCCGACGCCCTCGATGCTAGCGTGAGAGCGTGTCCGATCACCTCAACATCGCCGCTGTCCGCATCACCGATTCTCGCGGGCGCATCCTCGCGGTCCGCAAGACCGGGACCCTTCGGTGGATGCAGCCAGGCGGGAAGCTGGAGCCCGGCGAGGCTCCCCTCGCCGCCGCGCTGCGTGAATTGCGTGAGGAACTCGGCGTTGACTGGGCGGCGGACCGCCTGAGTTCGCTGGGCGTCTGGGAGGGCCTCGCGGCCAACGAGGCGGACACGACGCTCACCGCGCACCTCTTTGCCGCGCGCTGGGACGCAGAGCACGACGGCGACGGCACCGTGGGTGCCGAGCTCGCCGAGGGCGCGTGGCTGGACCCCGCCGAAGCCATCGAGCGCGACGATCTGGCGCCGCTCCTGCGCGAGCGCGTCCTCCCCACCCTGCTTTAGTCCCCCGGCGGCCTTGGCCGCCGCTGCCCTTTAGGCGGCGACGCCGCCCAGGTAAGCCAGCCACGCGTCGTCGGGCGCCGCCGAGCCATCCCACGGCCCGGGGCGGACGCTCCACAGCGGTTCCCGCGGCGTGCGCTCGAGCCTCCACCCCAGCTCCTCCAGGAGGCGGTCGGCCTTCGTGTGGTTGCACCGCCGGCAGCACGCCACCAGGTTGGCCCACGACGATCCGCCCCCGCGCGAGCGCGGGATCACGTGGTCGATCGTGTCGGCCTCCGCGTGACAATACGCGCAACGGTGGGCGTCCCGGCGGAGGACGGCGCGCCGGGAGACGGGGCCGGGCCTGCGCATCACCGGCCTGACGTAACGATCAAGCAGGATCACGCTCGGACGTTCGACGCTGGCACCTGGAGAGCGCAAGGGATCCGCGCAGACCTCCAGCACCGTGGCGCGGGCGCGCATCACCAGAACCACCGCGCGTCGGTCGCTGACCACGGCTAGCGGTTCGAATCCGGCATTCAGGACGAGTGTTCGCATCGCGGTCCTCGGGTTCCATCTGGCACGCCGACCGGGCTTCCCGGCCTCGCCCAGCCTACGGCCCACCGGCCCGCTTGGGGAGACCCGCCCCACACACCGCCCCCACCCCGCAGCGATGGACGCGGGGAGTCCACCCGGCGTTCACCTTCCGTCGCGACGCGCCCACAACGCACGAGGACCCGCCCCAGGGGGCGGGTCCTCGTCGAGGTCTTGGCGCTACGTGAGGCGGCTCAGCCGACCCAGGTGTAGTAACCGTTGAAGCTGTCGTACGTGGTGCTCAGGTTACGGAACGCGGTGCCCGAGGTCGGGTTCTGGGCGCCGATGTACTTGCCACCGCCGAGGTAGATGGCGATGTGGGCGCCGCCGCGCTGGATGATGATGTCGCCCGGCTTGGGGTTGTTCGTCTTCACGAACTGGCCGCCGGTCCAGATGCCGCGCGCCGTGCGGGCCGAGATCTTCATGCCGTGCTGGGCGTAGACGTAGCGGACGAAGCCGGAGCAGTCCCAGCCGGCCGGGGTGTTGCCACCCAGAACGTACGGGGCGCCGACGTAGGAAGCTGCGGTGGCCGCAACGCTCGAACCCTTGGGGTTGCTGGAGGTGGCGTCGTCGTCCGAAGACGTGGAGGACGACGAGGCGGCCTTGCTCGAGGAGGCCGAGCTCGACGAGGAGCTGGAGGCGGCCTTGCTCGACGAGGAGCTGGAAGTCGAAGACGAAGCGGAGCTGGAGGAGCTCGACGCGGTCGACGTGCTGGTGGTGGCGGCCTGGGTCTGGGCTGCCGGGGCATCAGCGGTCAGGGTCACGGCGGAGGCGGCCGGGGCGGCGGCGACCTCGGCGGCCGGGGCTGCCTTGACCTTCACGAGGGGCATGGTGGCCTTGAGGGCCTTGGTGCTCACCTTCGCCGCGACGACCTGCGTGGCGGAGACGCGCTGGATATCCAGGGCTGCGGTGTTGTTGTCGGCCTTGGCGGCCGGCTCCTGCGGGGCCACGGCTGCGCCGGAGACACCCAGGGTGACCACGAGGCCACCGGCGGCGGCGATCACGGCGGCCTGGCGAGTCACGGTGCCCGCATTGCTGGCAACGGCCTTGGACAGCACCTCGAGCGAACCCGAGTTCTGTGCCGCGCGGTGGCGCGCGGTTTCCTGACGCTTGGTCACGATGGTGTACCTCTCCCTGTGCCTACGAGGTGAGCTGTCGGGTTCGAGAGGGAGTCTCTCGGCAACCGTGAGGTTGCTTAACCCCAAGGCCCCGGTTTCCCGGAACCAATGTTGGGTCCCCCGCCACTGCCAGCGATGTTTTTGACTGACCGCCTCCGGTGGCAGTGCTCGGCTTGCCGGATGCGGGTGCCCCTCCCGGTGGGGATGGGCACTAGATAACAGTAACGTATCGGCCCCGAGATTGTCACGTTCAGATCACGGTGCCGATGAAGATTCTCAGACCCAGTCGGCGGGATCGACCGGAACGTCGTCGATGTACACCTCGAAGTGGAGGTGGCAGCCGGTGGAATTGCCCGTGGTGCCGGACAGCGACACGACGTCGCCGCGGGAGAGCTTGTCCCCCACCTTCACCTTGAGCTCCGAGTTGTGGTTGTACGTGGTCTTGAGTCCGTTGCCGTGGTCCACGGTCACGCGCAGGCCCGAGTGGCCGGCGCTTTCGGACTGCACCACGGTGCCGGCGGCCGCCACATGGACGGGCGTGCCGCACTGGATGCCGTAGTCCATGCCGATGTGACCCACCGTGCCGCTGCCACCCCAAGGATCGGGGCGGGCACCGAACGGCGAGGTGATGCGCACGGTGGACAAGGGCTGGCTCAGCAGGCCCTTCTTCTGCGCGGCCGTCAGCTTGCTGAAGTCACCGCCGGTGGACTCGGCGAGGGCCTTCATGGCCCCCTCCTCGCCCAGTTCGGCCTTCACGGTCGCCAGCGTGGCGGCCGGCTTGCCGCTGGGGGCGATGACGTCCTGAGCCGCGGTCTGCGTGGTGGAAGCCAGGTCGGCGTCGAGCGACGCGGCCGGCTCCGCCTTGCTCGCCGTGGCCTGCGGAACCACGGCGGCGGCGATCAGGCCGGTCGCGGCGGCCGCAGCGGCGGCCTGGTGCGGCAGGGTCGCGATGAAGCGGTTGCGCTTGTGGACGGGGGCCGCCTCGCGCGCCTCGCGGCGGCTGCGGGCGCCGGTGGGGACGGGACGCACGGGGTTCACGCCGGCCGCACGCTCGGCGGCCAAGGCCTGCCGGCGACTCGAGGGCACGGCCACGGGCTCGGCCATCACCGGGAGGGTGGGGTTTTGCTCCAGCACAGCGGCACCCAGGGCGCGCGCCTCGGCTAGCTCCGCCACACGGCGGCTCAGCGCGGAGGCGCTCAGCGGCGCGGCGTAGCGCCCCTGCCCGGCGAAGCGGCGCGGCACTGCGAGCTCGGCGGCGCTGCACGTCGCTGGCTCGGCGAGCGCGCGCCGGCGCCCGGAGTTCTTCGATTCGACCACGGGGGTCCTTCCACGGGGGATGTCTGGGGGCTTAGGTCACGAAAAGGTGACGACAGCCGCGTCCACCCTAACAAGGTCTCGCCCAAGATAACAATCAGGTCTCGGGGGACTGGGGACAGGCTTGGAGTGTGAGGGGCCATTCGCCCCCTCCGACCGCCTAGAGAACGGCCACGAAGAGGTGTGCGCTGACCTCGGGAGGCAGCTCGAGGGCGCCGGCGACGCCGTCCACCCGCACCACCGCGTACTCCCCCTGCATCTCGGCCGTGATCTTGGCCCCGGGGCGGATCCCACCCTCGCTGAGCTGCGCCAGCAGCTCGGGGTCCACCTGAATCGTCTCCGCCAGCCGCTCGATGGTCATGGGGCCGGGCGTCGTCTCGTTCAGCACGGCCTCGAGCGAGCGCACACCAGTGCCGAAGGAACTCACCGGATTGCCGCCGAAGGCCTCGAGACCGGGGATCGGGTTGCCGTAGGGGGACTCCTCGGGGCGGCCGAGGAGCTCGAAGAGTCGACGCTCCACCCGCTCGCTCATGACGTGCTCCCAGCGGCAGGCTTCCTCGTGCACGTACTCCCAGTCCAGGCGGATCACGTCGGCGAGCAGGCGCTCGGCCAGGCGGTGCTTGCGCATCACCTCGGTGGCGCGGCGCCGCCCCAGCTCGGTGAGCTCGAGGTGACGGTCCTCACTGACCACCAGCAGGCCGTCGCGTTCCATCCGCGCCACCGTCTGCGACACCGTGGGTCCGGAATGACCCAGGCGCTCGGCAATGCGAGCACGCAGGGCCACGATGCCCTCTTCCTCCAGCTCCAATACGGTGCGGAGGTACATCTCGGTGGTGTCGATGAGGTCGGACACGCGCGCGACTCCTTTAGCTGGGCTTCGACGGCCGGGGCGTTGGCCACCATCCACCTTAGCCCCTCCTAACCTCGGATGGATCTGGACTCACCCGCGGTCACATTGGCCCGACGATGCGGCGCCAGGCCCGCTCGTGCGCGACCATGGACGAGGCTCCACACAGCCAGCGGGGCCGCCACCAGCGCACTTCATAGGAGTACTCCCGTGCCCGAGCAGCCCACCATTCCCACCGACCTCCTCCCGAAGGACGGACGCTTCGGTGCCGGCCCGTCCAAGGTCCGCGACGAGCAGGTGCAGGCCATCGTTGCTGCTGGCGCCTCCCTGCTGGGCACCTCCCACCGCCAGGCCCCGGTCAAGAACCTGGTGAAGGCCACGCAGGAGGGCCTCGCCGAGCTGTTCAAGGCCCCGGAGGGCTACGAGGTCGTCATGGGCGTGGGTGGCTCCACCGCCTTCTGGGATGCCGCGGCCTTCGGCCTGGTCCAGAACAAGGCCCAGCACCTCTCCTTCGGCGAGTTCGGCTCCAAGTTCGCCAAGGCCACCGACAAGGCCCCGTTCCTCGCCGGATCGGAGATCGTCAGCTCGGAGCCGGGCACCCGCCCCGCGCCGCACGCCACCGAGGGTGTCGACGTCTATGCCTGGCCCCACAACGAAACCTCGACCGGCGTGTTTGCCCCCGTGCAGCGCGTGGCCGGCGCCGACGATGACGCGCTGGTCCTCGTTGATGCCACCTCCGGCGCCGGCGGCCTGCCGGTCGACGTCTCCCAGGCCGACGTCTACTACTTCGGCCCGCAGAAGAACTTCGCCTCCGACGGCGGCCTCTGGATCGGCCTGTTCTCCCCCGCCGCGCTGGAGCGCGTGGAGCGCATCGCCGCCTCGGATCGTTGGATCCCGGACTTCCTGAACCTGAAGACGGCCGTGGACAATTCGGTCAAGAACCAGACCTACAACACGCCCTCGCTCACCACGCTCGTCACCCTGGAGAACCAGGTGCGCTGGATGAATGAGAACGGCGGCCTGGATTGGGCCACCGCCCGCACCGCCGATTCCTCCTCCCGCCTGTACGCGTGGGCCGAGGCGCACCCGCTGGCCACCCCGTTCGTTTCGAACCCCGACGAGCGCTCGCAGGTCATCTGCACCATCGACTTCGACGAGTCGGTCGACGCGGACAAGATCGCCAAGGCCCTGCGCGCCAACGGCATCGTGGACACGGAGCCCTACCGCAAGCTGGGCCGCAACCAGCTGCGCATCGCAACCTTCGTGAGCATCGCCCCCGAGGACGTCACCGCCCTCACGCGCTGCATCGACCACGTGCTCGGCGAGCTCGCCTGATCGGTCAGGCAACACGGCGGAAGGGCCGGCCCCCTTGGGGGCCGGCCCTTCCTGAGTTCTACGGTGCGGTTGCGGGGGCGGGTGGCGCTCACGCGGGGCCACTCCTGCCCGACGCCGGGTGCTCGCCTCAGGAGCGGCGGCGACGACGCCGGCGGCGCGGCGCGCGGGCCTCCGGGTCCTCGGTCTCCGCTTCGTCCGGCTCGTCCTGCGCATCGGCTTCAGCCCCGGCGTCCACCGCCGCGTCAGCCTGCTCCTCGTCGGCGCCGTCTTCGTTTGGCTCCCCGGTGCCGGCCTCCGGCCGCTCCGCACCCTCGGCGCCCTGCGCCTGCGGCGATTCCGCCGCGTCGTCGTGCGTTTGTGTCGTTGCCTGCTCGGCGCCGTCCTGGACGGAGGCCAGCTCGTCTGCACTCATGCGCTGGGACCACGGGACCCAATCGGGGGCCAGGAGCGCGTCGGGGCCGGGAAGCAGACCGGACTCGCAGACCGTGACCACCTTCGAGCGCGAGGCCCGCCCGAGCGTCACGTACCACTCCCAGCCGCGGTACCCCGTCACGCTCGCCTCGAAGCGGTGCGTGACCAGGCGATCGGCGTCGGCCGTGGCACCGAGGTGCTCGCCCACGGATCCGGCGGGCACCAGCGGGATCAGCGCCTCGTGCGCCTCGCGCACCGCCCCGGCCAGCTGGGTATCCAGCTTGATTGCGCGTGCCATGTTCTTGGCCACTCCTGTCGTGTCATGCATCCGGCGCCGCGCCGCGACCGTGGGGTCCGGGGCGCCGGTGAAAACGGCCGTCTGTGGCCGTGAGTCTTCCCCCAGCGTACCGCCCGGGTGCTCAGCGGACCCGACTTGCTCCGCGGCCGGGCGCAAAAATCCGCCTAGACTGTCCTGCGTGGCTCAGCAGCAAGAATCCAAGTCAGGCGGCGCCGTGCGCAGCACCCTCCTCGTGGTGACCGTTGCCGCCATGATCGTCTCCCTCCTCTCCCTCGTGGCGATCCTCGTCGAGTACTTCTCCGACATCGCCGTGTGGCCCCCGTTCATGGCGGTCGGGCTCTGGGGCCTGCCGCTGGCCTTCATGGGCCTCGTCGCCCTCGTCCTGGTGGCGGTCAGGGATCGCCGCCGCGCCGATCGCGCCGCCGGCCTCTAGGGCGCGACGCCTCCCCCTCGCTGCGGCCCGGACATCGCTCTCCAGCGATGGCCGGGCCTTTTCTCTTGGAGCGTTCGAGTGCCGGGCGTACAGTGAGCGCCCAGGGAACTCCCAGTTCGACTGCCAAGGATGAAGCCATGAATGCCCAGCAGCCAGAGGCCAAGTTGCTCGTTGTCGACGATGAGCCGAACATCCGTGAACTGCTCTCCACGTCCCTGCGTTTCGCGGGTTTCGACGTGACGGCGGCGGCCAACGGCCGGGAGGCCCTCGCCGCCGTCGAGCGCGACGAGCCCGACCTCGCGGTCCTCGACGTCATGCTCCCGGACATGGACGGCTTCACGATCACCCGGCGCTTGCGCGCCGCGGGGCGTCACTTCCCCGTGGTGTTCCTCACCGCGCGCGACGATACCCAAGACAAGGTCCAGGGCCTGACCGTGGGCGGCGACGACTACGTGACCAAGCCCTTCAGCCTGGACGAGGTCGTGGCCCGCATCCGCGCCGTCCTGCGCCGCACGCAGCCCGACGACGAGAACGCCTTGCTCGTCGTCGATGACTTGCAGATGGACGACGACGCCCACGAGGTGCGCCGGGCCGGCGAGGTCATCGACCTCTCCCCCACTGAGTTCAAGCTCCTGCGCTACCTCATGATGAATCCCAACCGCGTCCTCTCGAAGGCGCAGATCCTCGATCACGTGTGGGAGTACGACTTCAACGGGGACGCCTCCATCGTCGAGTCCTACATCTCCTACCTTCGCCGCAAGATCGATTCCCGCGACGACTGGGAGCCCATGATCCAGACCAAGCGCGGCGTCGGCTACCTGCTGCGCACGGCGGACCGCCGCTAATCCGGCCCCCAGCGGCAGCAAGGACCGAGCAACACCATGCAGTCCCTGACGCGCCTTCTGCGTCACGTCTCCCTGCGCACCAAGCTCGTGGCGCTCATGGCCGCCCTCATGATGGCGGGCATCGTCGCCACGGCATGGGGCACGGCCCAGTCGACGCGCTCCGCCCTGGTGGCGCGCGTCGACGCCGATCTGCGGGCCAACGCGCGCGACATGACGCTGGCCATGGACGACGCCATCGCGAACGAGCAGAGCTACATCACCGGAAGCGGTTCGCTCGGCGCCAGTTCGTTCTACGGCGCGGTCTTCGCGGCCGACGGCAAGCAGCTCTTCGAGAACTCGATCGGCGGATCCGACCGCCCGGACATCGCCTCGCTCACGCCCTCCACCGTGGAGGAACGCGAGCGCACCCCGTTCACCGTGCCAGGCACCACGGCCACCTCCCGCGGCTGGCGCGTCATGGCGGTGAGCGACATCTCGGGGAAGGGCTCGGCCATCATCGCCACGCCGCTCGCGGAGACGGTGGGCAATACGGAGCGCGCCGTCGCCTCCATCCTGCTCGTGGGAACGCTCGCCACCATGGTGATGTCGCTCATCGGCTACGCCGTGACGACGCGCGCCTTCAGGCCGCTCATCAAGGTGGAACGCACCGCGGCGGCGATCGCTGGCGGCGACCTGGCGCGGCGCGTCGAGGAGTACCCCATCGAGACGGAGGTCGGCCGGCTCTCCGCCTCGCTGAACGCCATGCTCGCGCGGATCGAGGCCTCCTTCCGCGCCCAAGCGGCCTCCGAAGAGAAGATGCGCCGCTTTGTGCAGGACGCCTCCCACGAGCTACGCACCCCCCTCGTGACCATGCGCGGCTACTCGGAGCTGTACCGGCACGGCGGCATCCCCGCCGGCGAGCCACTCGACCAGGCCATGGGCCGGATCGAGAACGAGGCCAAGCGCATGACGCAGCTCGTCGAGGACCTGCTGATGCTCGCCCGCCTGGACGAGGAGCGCCCCCTCGAGTCGGAGCCGGTCGACCTCTTGGTCATGGCGGGCGACGCCGTGGCGGACGCCCGCGTGAACGCGCCGGACCGCGAGGTACGCCTCGTGGGGATCGACGGCGCTCCGCCGCGCTCGGCGACCACGCTCGGCGACGAGTCCAAGCTGCGGCAGGTGGTCGTCAACCTCATGACCAATGCGCTGCGGTATACGCCGGCGGGGACCCCCATCGAGGTCGCGGTGGGCGTGCGCGAGGTCATCGCTGGGCATTCGGATGCCGTCATCGCCATCGTCGACCACGGTCACGGGATCCCGCCAGCCGACGCGGCACGGATCTTCGAGCGCTTCTATCGAGGCGACATCTCGCGCCAGCGCGAAACCGGGGGCACCGGGCTCGGCCTGGCCATTGTGGCCGCCATCGCCAAGCAACACGACGGCGGCATCCGGCTGAGCGAGACCCCGGGCGGCGGCGCCACGATGTCCATGCACGTCCCCTTCGTTTCCCCGCCCGCCGCCGCGGCCCCGGAGCCGGAACCCACGGGGCAGGAGCAGGAGGGCAAGGCTCGCGAGGCGGCTCCGGTCACGCGCTCGCTGCAGCTGCTGCGCAACACCTTCTCCCGGCGCGGTGAGCGCAAGGAGGACAAGGGCGGGCGACGCGAGGCGGCCCAGGGCGAGGACGCCAAGGGCTGACGCGCGGCACCGACGCGCCGCCGGTCTCCCTCACAGCCGAGGCAAGGCCGCGCCTCCTCCACACCCGAATGCGCCGGACGCCCGCCGCGCCGGCCCCGGTGCCAGGGTGGTGGGACGGCCGGCACGCGGGTGCCGGCGCCACAGCCGCAGGAGGAACCATGGCAACGTTCAGCACCGACACCGCGCTCATGCGCACCAAGAGCGCGCAGGTGCTCTCGACGGCAGAGCGGGTGCGCTCTGAGGTCGCCACGATGCACGCCTCACTGCAGGATCTCAACAATGCGTGGAGCGGTGCCGCCAGCCAGCGCTTTCAGGGGTTGATCACGCAGTGGCGGCAGGTGCAGGCCAAGGTGGAGGAATCGCTGACCCAGATCAGCCAGGCGCTCAGCAGCGCATCGACGCACTACGACGAGGCCGAACGCGCCAACACGAGCCTGTTCACCTCCTAGCCCCCGGAGCCGCTGGCGGGCTCGTCCCGGGCACGACGAAGCCGCGGGGCGGTGCACACCCACCGTCCCGCGGCTCGTCATCGGCGGGGCACCGGCGCCCCGCCCGATCTCGCTGGGCCTACTTGGCCGCACGCAGCGGGACGAAGGTCCCGTTACGCTCGAGGGTCTGCAGCAGCGTGCCCGAGTAGCCACCCACGCGCAGCTCCCAGGTGGTCTGCGGGGTGAAGCCGCGAGCGGCGAGGTCCGCCTCCGTCACCGTGTGGAACGCGGTGGTGCAGGTGTAGGACGCGCCGGCCGCCAGCGCGGAGTAGCCGCAGTTCGGCGCGGACGGGCGGCTGAAGCCGCTGAGATTCCCCGTGGGCACGAGGGCAAGCGTGGCCTGCGAACGGTTGCTGACGCGGTAGGTCACGGCCACCTTGTCCCCCACCTTCACGGCGCCGTCGCCCTCGGCCTGCGCCGAGATGGTGACGAGTTCTTCGCCGAGCGGCTCAAGGCTCAGGGGCACGTTGATGGTGGAGGCGTCGTCGCCGGCGCTCACCGTGATGGCGGCGCTGTAGCTACCAGCGGAGAGTCCACGCGGCGAGCTCAGCGAGAGCTTGACCTGCTTGCTCCGACCGGCCTGCAGCTTGCCGACGCCCTTGTCCTGGCCGTGCCAGCCCGGGCCGGCGGAGATCGCCACGCGATCGACCTTGAACGCGCTCGAGGACACGTTGCGGACGGTCACCGTGACCTCGGTGGAGGCCACGTCCCGGTTCTTGCCCTTGCCGTCCAGCTCGAGCGGCGTCGCCTCGGCGCTCACCGTGATCGGCAAGGCCCCGAGCCAGGCAAGGCTGAAGCGGGCGAAGCGGATGCCGCCGTTGCCGCTCTCCGGCTCGTAGAGCAGCCCGACGGAACCATCCGGCAGCGTCGCGAGCGTCGAGTAGGCCATGCCGCCCGTCTGGAAGACGCGCGATCCCGACCAGGTCTTGCCGTCGTCGAAGGACAGGCGCACCGTGCCGTTGCTGCGCGAGGCGGTGGAGCCGGCGTTGGAGAAGAGCAGCACCTTCGCCTCGGCCGAACCCTCGGCAGCGTCCGGGAAGGCCCGGATGATCGAGGCGTTGTTGGTGGGATCGGGCAGCGAGCGGTCGATGCTCACCTCGCCGTAGCTGACCCCACCATCGGTGGAGTAGGCCACCTTGCGGGCCTTGGATCCGGCGGAGTCGCGCGAGTTCAGCATGATGGTGCCGTCGGAGAGCTCCACGGTCTTGTTCTCGTCCATGCCGGTCCCGACCGGGGTCCCGGCCTGCCACGTGGCTCCGTGGTCGTCCGAGTAGACGCTGACCGCCTGCAGGGCGCCCGCGGAGGTCCTGATCGTGTACTGCTGCACGAGTCGCCCGGCGTGCGGGCCGTAGCGCAACTGGATTCCCTGCCCCGAGGCGGCGAAGCGGCTGATCCAGCTCGCCTGCGGGGTGATGTCGCCGGTGATGACCTCGCTGCTCCAGGTCTTGCCGTTGTCGCTCGAGCGGGCGACGGCGGCGTGCAGGATGTTGCGGTTCTCCAGGCTCGTGCCGGCCGTCGAACCGAAGAAGCCCTGGTCGAAGGAGAGCACGTGGAAGTTGAAGATCTCCCCCGTGACGCGGTCCACCACGTAGCTCGGGTCGGAGTAGCCGCTCTTGGCCCCGGTCGTGACGCCGGCCGCGATCACCGTCTGCTCACCCCAGGTCTTGCCACCGTCGGTGCTGCGACGCTGAAGGACCGAGTTCGGCCCGGGGGCGTCCGCGCCGGTCGGGCGGCCGTCGTAGGAGGCCAGCAGATCGCCGTTGGGGGCCACGGTCAACGCGGGGATGCGGTAGTTCGGGAAGCCGCCCTGGCCGTTCGTGGCCAGCTGGGTCTCCTCGTAGAACGAGGGAAGAGACCACGAGGCGTTGAACTGGGACGACGCCGCGGCGGGCGATACGGCGGCGCCCACGAGCGAAGCGCCGACCGGCGTCGCTTGGGCCGGAACCAGCGAGACGCCGGCCAGGGCGAGGGAGGCACCGAGCGTTCCGGCCACGCGCCAGCCGAGGCGGCGGGTGGAAGGGCGCTTGGAAGTTAGGACGTTGGATGTCCTACCTGACGAGTGCGGCATGATGGCCTTTCGGATCATGTGACGGGGACCACTCGACTCTAGGATATTTCGTGACGGTGTGCACGCCGATCGATGCATCTTCTTCGCGGCCCGCCGTAGGCTCGCCTCATGAGCGTCCTGATCGACCCGCCGCTGTGGCCCGCGCACGGCACCTCCTTTTCGCACCTCGTATCAGACGTCTCCCTCGAGGAACTTCACGCCTTCGCGCGCGCTGCGGCTCTTCCCCCACGGGCCTTCGACCGGGACCACTACGACGTCCCTGCACACCGTCACGCCGCCCTCGTGGCGGCCGGCGCTGAGGCCGTCTCCGCCGCCGAGCTCACCCGGCGGCTCATCCGCGGGGGCGTGCGCGTCCCCGCCCGCGAGCGCCCGGATCGCCACGACGCCTGGCTACGCCGCGACTTCGAGGCGCTCCTGCCCGGGGCTCCCGATCTCTTCGACGACGTTCACGCCCGCTGGTCCGCCCCGGAGCGGCACTACCACGACCGCAGGCACCTGGCCCAGGTGCTCCGGGGACTCGACTGGCTGGCCCCTCGCGAGGACGGCGTGGGCGCCGGTCAGCTACGGGCCGCCCGCCTGGCCGCGTGGTGGCACGACGCCGTCTACAACGGCGTCGCGGGGACCGACGAGGAGGATTCGGCCACGCTGGCGGCCGCCTCGCTCTCCCCACTGGAGCCGGCCAGCACCGTGCGCCGCGTGGAGGAGCTCATCCTCATGACGGCCAACCACGAGCCGCGGGATCAAGCGGCAGCCCTGCTCAGCGACGCCGATCTGCGCGTCCTGGCCCGCCCTGCCGCGTCCTATCTTCGCTACGTGGCGGACGTGCGGCGCGACTACGCCCACGTGAGCGACGCCGAGTTCGCCGCCGGCCGCGCCGCCGTCCTGGCGTCCCTGCTCGGGCGCGAGCGGCTCTACCTCACGGGCTCCGGCCATGCGGCGTGGGAGGCCGCCGCCCGCGCCAATCTCGAGGCCGAACTCAAGAGCATCGAGCGCGGCACCGCCTAGGCACGCGTCGGCGGGGCCTGCCGCGCGGCACCCGCCCGGCCATCCGCCGTCGTGCCCTCAGGCCACAGAAACGGCCAGCGGCCCCTCGCACGATGCGAGGGGCCGCTGGTACGCGCTGGAGCAGCGGGGAGGCTCAGAAGCCGCCCATGCCACCCATCTCGTCGCCGCCGGGGACCGGGGCGTTCTTCTCGGGCTTGTCGGCGACGACGGCCTCGGTGGTGAGGAACAGGCCGGCGATCGACGCGGCGTTCTGCAGGGCGGAACGCGTGACCTTCACCGGGTCGTTGACGCCGGCGGCCAGCAGGTCCTCGTACACGCCGGTGGCGGCGTTGAGGCCGGAGCCGGCGGGCAGCGACTTGACCTTGTCGGCCACAACGCCCGGCTCCAGGCCGGCGTTGAAGGCGATCTGCTTCAGCGGGGCCTCGATGCCGACCTTGACGATGTTGGCGCCGGTGGCCTCGTCACCCTCCAGGGAGAGCTTCTCGAAGGCCTTGTTGCCCGCCTGGATCAGGGCCACGCCGCCGCCGGCGACGATGCCCTCTTCCACGGCGGCCTTGGCGTTGCGCACGGCATCCTCGATGCGGTGCTTGCGCTCCTTGACCTCCACCTCGGTGGCGGCGCCAACCTTGATGACGGCCACGCCGCCGGCCAGCTTCGCCAGGCGCTCCTGCAGCTTCTCGCGGTCGTAGTCCGAGTCGGTGTTCTCGATCTCGGCGCGGATCTGCTGCACGCGGCCGGCGATCTCCTCGGCGGAGCCTGCACCCTCGACGATGGTGGTCTCGTCCTTGGTGACGACGACCTTGCGGGCCTGGCCAAGCAGCTCGATGCCGGCGGTGTCCAGCTTCAGGCCGATCTCCTCGGAGATGACCTGGCCGCCGGTCAGGATGGCGATGTCGGCGAGCATGGCCTTGCGGCGGTCGCCGAAGCCCGGGGCCTTGACGGCGACGGACTTGAAGGTGCCGCGGATCTTGTTCAGCACCAGCGTGGCCAGCGGCTCGGACTCGACGTCCTCGGCGATGATCAGCAGCGGCTTGCCCGTCTGCATGACCTTCTCCAGCACCGGGACGATGTCCTTCACGGCGGAGATCTTGGAATTGACGATGAGGATGTAGGGGTCCTCAAGCACGGTCTCCTGGCGCTCCCCGTCGGAGACGAAGTAGGCGGAGATGTAGCCCTTGTCGAAGCGCATGCCCTCGGTCAGCTCGAGCGTCAGGCCGAAGGTGTTGGACTCCTCGACCGTGATCACGCCCTCCTTGCCCACCTTGTCCAGGGCCTCGGCGATGAGGCCGCCGACCTGGGTGTCACCGGCGGAGATGGACGCCGTGGCGGCAATCTCTTCCTTGGTCTCGATCTCCTTGGCGGCGGCCAGGAGCTCCTCGGTCACGGCGGCGACGGCCTTCTCGATGCCGCGCTTGAGCGAGATCGGATCGGCGCCGGCGGCAACGTTGCGCAGGCCTTCCTTCACGAGGGCCTGGGCCAGGACGGTGGCGGTGGTGGTGCCGTCGCCAGCGACGTCGTCGGTCTTCTTGGCGACCTCCTTGACGAGCTCGGCGCCGATCTTCTCGTAGGGATCCTCGAGCTCGATCTCCTTGGCGATGGAGACACCATCGTTGGTGATCGTGGGGGCGCCCCACTTCTTCTCCAGCACCACGTTACGGCCGCGGGGGCCGAGGGTGACCTTGACGGCGTCCGCCAGGGTGTTCAGGCCCTTTTCCAGGCCGCGGCGGGCTTCCTCGTCGAATGCAATGGTCTTGGCCATGGCGATTGCGTGTCCTTTCCGACAACTGACGTGCGTTCTCGGAACGGCGGCAGGTGCCCGCGACGGACGGCGGTCCCCGTGGCATCTGGTGTGCCCGGTTGACTTGCCTCACCTCACCGGTTCCGGTGATCCCCTTGCGGCGATGCAGCGCAGGCGTTGCCTGGCAGTCTCACCACAGGAGTGCTAAGTCCATGTTGGCACTCGACCACCACGAGTGCAAGACGAACGAGGGGCGTTGCGCCGAGGGCTAAGCGGGGCGGGCCGCCACGCCCCGGCTAGCGCGTGAGCTGGTCGGCGCCGAGCACCACCGACACCGAACGCGGGATGTTCGCCACCTGCATGACGGAGGAGATGCCGAGGCGCGAGGCGACGTCCTCCGCCGTGGCGCGATCGGCCGCGGTCTTGTAGTAGACGGTCGAGCTCGCCTCCTTGCGCGTCCAGTTGCCGGTGCGCAAGGTGGAGTAGCCGGCGCTCGTCAGGGTGGAAGCAAATCGCTGCGCCAGGCCGGTGGTCGAGGTGCCGTTGTACACGCCGACGGAGGTGGCCAGATCGGCCGCCGCGGCCGTGGTGCTGGGCGCCGTCGTGCTGGGCGCCGTGGTGCTCGGAGCGGTCGTGGTGGGCGCTTGGCTCTCCGCTTCGGTCGTGGAGGCTGGGGTGCTCGCGTCCGTGCTCTGTGCTGCCGTGCTCGCCGCCTCCGAGCTGGCGGCGGTGGACGACGCGCTCGCCTTGCTCGAGCCGGTGGCGCTCGAGGCGCTGCTCGTCTCGCCCGTGGTGCTAAGCGTGGAGGTGGCCCAGGGCTTGACGACGGTGAACATCAGCAGGCCGACAATCAAGGCGAGCACGCCGCACACGATGAGCGCCCAGAGGCCCGTGCGGGGGTCTCGCAGCTGCACGAAGGAACGGTGTGCACCCTCGCGGCGGGTGTGCTCCGAGACGTCATCGAACTCGTCGCGGGGGTACTCGTTCATCGCTTAGCTTTCCTCGTGGTCAGTGTCGTTGGCCTGCGGGCGGCCCAGCGGCCGGGCAGCGGGTGATCGCAGGGGCGCCGGGCGGGAGGCCCGCAGACGCCGGACAAGCTGGGGGTCGAAGGCCTCCGCCGCCTCGGAATCGATGAGCCGGTTCAGGCGCTGATAGTAGGCGGCACTGCTCAGGTTCAGGAGCGCGCGGATCGCCTCCTGCTTGGCACCGGCGTACTTGAAGGGACGCGACTCCAGGCGCAGCATCTTCTGCTCCGTCGGCGTCAGCGAGTTCTCCCGCGCCTCGGCGACGGGATCCTCCCCGGTCTCCACGCGCTTGCCTCCTCATACGCTGCTGTACGGCGACCATCCTACGGTGCGGCGCCGCCGTGCACGGGGAGGCGAGGGCTGGGAGCATGGTGGGGTGAACGCCGACAGCATCGTCCCCCCTCCCCCGCTCCTGACCTCCGCCGAGGCCTGGGCCGCGCGCGGGGTCCACCCGGACTGGGTCCCGGTGCTCGCCCCGCACGCCGAGCGTCTGGCGGCGCTGGGCGCCGCGCTGACGCAGGAGGAGCACGACGGCGCGCGCCTGTTTCCGCCCGCACCTCACGTGTGGAGGGCGCTCGGCACCGCCCCCTCCGCCGTCAAGATCCTCATCGTGGGACAGGACCCCTATCCCACGCCCGGCCATGCGGTGGGCCTGGCCTTCTCCACGGACGCCGCGGTGCGGCCCGTGCCGCGCAGCCTCGCCAACCTTTACGCCGAACTCGACACCGACCTCGGGATCGCGCCGATGAACCACGGAGACCTGGGCGCGTGGTCCGAGCAAGGCGTCATGCTGCTCAATCGCACGCTGACCGTCCGGGCCGGGGAGGCCGGTTCCCACGCGAGGCTCGGCTGGCGCGCCGTCACAGACGCCGTCGTGGAACACCTCGGGACCCGCCCAGGCGCACCGGTGGCGATCCTCTGGGGCAAGCACGCCCAGGAACTGGAGCCACTCCTGGCCGGCCACCCGATCATCGCCTCGGCCCACCCCTCGCCGCTCTCCGCCCGCCGCGGCTTCTTCGGCTCGCGGCCCTTCAGCCGGGCCAACGAGGCCCTCGCCGCGCTGGGCGTACCGCCCGTGGACTGGAGGCTGCCCGTCCGCGGTGAGCACGCGCCGTCGGGCACCCTCTTCTGAGCGCCGCGGCGCCGTGAGCGCGGCGGGGTCCGGCAGCGCCGTGGCGCGGCAGAACGCGGCGAGCCCAGCGAGCGCGGTCATCGCAGCAAGCCCGGCGGGGCCCGGCGGGCCCCACCGCGCGTGCGGGCGCTAGCGCCGGCGGATGCGCTTGCGGGCTCGTGCGTTCCAATCCCTCGTGAACGGGCGGGCCAAGGTGTCGCCGAGGGCGACGCCCGCGGCGATGCCCATGATCACGGCAAACGCGTTGAACATGCCGACGAGGCCGGCGCTGATCTCGTTGTCGTCGGCCATGCGGTACATGGCGCGGAAGATCGACAGGCCTGGCAACAGGATGACGATGGCCGGCACGGCCAGGACCAGCGGGGTGGTGCCGATCCGCAGGCCGATCCAGCGGGCGAGCAGGCCGATCACCACGGCCGCAATGGCCGGGGCAAGGCGCGGACTGTGCCAGACGTCGTCGGTGAAGAGGCGCAGCACGAGGTAGCCGGCCACCGAGATGGCAGCGATGATCCACAGGTGACGCAGCGCGACCTGCTGCACCACCGCGCCGCAGACCACGGCGCCGGCCACCAAGAGGCACAGGACGGGCAGGGGCAGGGAGGGCGAGTCGGGCGCGGCCGCCAGGTCGAGCTCGCGTTGGGAAAAGGCCCTCCACGCCGCCACGCCCACGAGGATGCCCGAGATGATGGACGCGTAGGTCAACAGCGCGGAGAAGAGCCGGCCCACCGCCGTGACGGGGAAGCCATAGATGCCGTCTTGCACCGCCGAGACGAAGCGGCCGCTGGGGAGCAGGAGCATCATGCCGCCGGCCACGACCAGTTCCGGGTGGCTGAGCCACTCGAGCTGGAAGAGCACGAAGGCAACCACCGTGGCGACAAACATGCCGGCCGCCACGGAGAAGAAGGACGGCACGTTCCAGCGCGAGCCCAAGCGGGTCACGAGGGTCACGAGCAGCGACGAGACCGTCGCGGCGAGCGCGCCGTTGACGCTGCCGCCGATGACGAGCACGAAGAAGCCGGCGAAGAGTGCGCCGGCACCCAGCACGATGGGTTTGGAGTAGGGCTTGTGCCGGCGCCGGATGGAGCGCAGGCGGTTGCGTGCGAACTCCAGCCCCACGCGCCCGGCCGTAATGTCGGCCACAAGCTGATGGACCAAGGTCAGACCCGCGTAGTTGTCGCTCGAGGAACGAACGACGCGCAGCATCGAGACGGGCAGCCCGTCCGGCTGGGCGTGGTTCAGGTGGACCGACTGATTGGTGATGTCGACGTCGACGTGGCGCAGGCCGAGCGAGGTGGTCACGGCGATGACGCTCGTCTCCACGTCCAGCGCGCCGGCGCCCCACCTGAACATGGCCTCCGCGAGGTCGAGGGCGAAGAGCAGGACGGGGCGCGCCAGCTCCTCGGCACTCTCCGGCGTCTGCGCCACGGTGGGGTTGGCGTAGGGCGAGCCGACCAGCCGGTCCACGATGTTGAAGGTGGTCGTGGGCGGGGCCTGGTCCTCGATGAAACGGCGCAGCAAGCGGCGGGCCTGGGGGTGGGCCTGCTGCGGCACGGAGGTGGTGCCCTCGCCCTGCTGCAGCACGTACGGCGAGGTGGATTCCGCCTCGCGGGCTGCGGCCTCGCGCGAAGAGGCCGGGGTGGCCGGGCCGGCCGAGGCAACCGGGGCCGCCGCCGTTCGCGTCTTCTCCGCCCTCGACGGCGCGGCCGGCGCCGAGGCTTCGCTCGCCCTCTCCGGCGCGAGGTGTCGCTGGGGGCCGGTCGGCACCGGGGTGCCGTCGGCCGAGAGCTGACTGGCCGTCACCTGGCGCAGGAGGGAGACGCGCGGCGTCGGCGCGGTGTGGACCGGCGCGTCCTCCGTGCCACGCAGCGCCCCCGCCGCGGAGGGCGGGACGGCCGGCAGCGGCACGGCGAGATGCGGCGAGGTTGGCTCCCCGGAGGGGGCCCCAGGCTTCGGCTTCTTCACGCCCGTCGTCTCCTCCGTTGGCATCCTTGAGTGGCTGGGTTTCCCACTCTACGAGCGGGCACTGGCAGGCACCCAGGGACGCGGTGTGAACTGGGGTGAGAACTTGCCCACGGTGGGTGCGGGAATGCGTCACCCTCCTATATGGTTGACGCGTCAAAGAGTTCGCCGGGACGCGGCGAACCGGTCAGGAGAGACATGAGCACCCCCACCGGCATCGTCGAGGCGGTCACCGCGAGCACCGAACTGCAGATCGGCGTCGAGACCTTTGGCGACATCACCGCCGCACCCGGCGGCGGCACCACCTCGCACGCCCAGGTGATCCGCGACGTCGTGGCGGAGGGCATCGCCGCCGAGGCGGCCGGCTTGGACTTCTTCGGCGTGGGCGAGCATCACCGCCCCGACTACTCCATCACCTCCCCCGAGGTACTCCTGGCCGCCGTGGCCCAGGCGACCTCGCGCATCCGCCTCGGCTCCGCCGTGACCGTGCTCAGCTCGGACGATCCGGTGCGCGTCATGGAGCGCTTCGCCACCGTCGACGCCCTCTCGAACCGCCGCGCCGAGATCATCGCGGGCCGCGGCTCGTTCATCGAGTCCTTCCCGCTCTTCGGGCTGGATCTGCGCGACTACGAGGAGCTCTTCGAGGAGAAGCTCGACCTCCTGGCCCAGCTGCTGAAGAACGAGCCGGTCACCTGGGAGGGCAAGCTGCGCCCGTCCCTCAGCAACGCCAAGGCCTACCCCGAGATTGAGGACGACGGACGCCTCTTCACGTGGGTCGGTGTGGGCGGCTCGCCGCAGTCGGTCATCCGCGCCGCGCGCCACAACCTGCCGCTCTTCCTCGCGATCATCGGCGGGGATCCGCTCTCCTTCAAGCCGCTCGTCAATCTCTACCGCCGCGCCATCGGCGAGCTCGGCGGCTCCGAGCAGCCCATCGGAGCGCACGTGCACGGGTTTGTTGCCGAGACCGACGAGGAGGCGCTCACCACCCTGTGGCCGCACTACCAGGCCTCGATGGATCGCATCGGTGCCGATCGCGGCTGGCCCCCGTACACCAAGGGCCAGTTCATGGCCGCGGCGGACGAGGACGGCAACCTCGCGGTGGGCTCCCCCGAGACGGTGGCCGCCAAGCTCGCGCGGATCGCGGGCGGCCTGGGCCTGAACCGCCTGGACGTGAAGTACTCGCACGGCTCGCTCCCCCACGCCGACAACCTGCGCAGCATCGAGCTGCTGGGCACGCAGGTCAAGCCCCGCGTGCTCGAGCTGCTGAAGAACGAGGCCTGAGCGGGTCCCGTTCGGGCGGCCCGGTCTGCGTCCCTCGACTTTTTCGCCATCCCTCGACTCTTTGTCGCGAGATGGCGAAAAAGTCGAGGGATCGCGCCAACGACGGCGGAAACGACAAAGGACCCGCTCGCAATGAGCGGGTCCTTTGTGCAGGGTGCGACAGTGGATCTTACTGGACTCGAACCAGCGACCTCTCGCGTGTGAAGCGAACGCTCTAACCAACTGAGCTAAAGATCCACGAACCGGATCACTCCGGCGTACTCGAAAAGTTTATCCGAGGACGAGCACACTTCCAAATCGACGGCTCCGGTTCGGCCGGCCCCGGGACGCTACGAGGCGGGGACGATGCCCTGGTCCGCGAGCCAGGCTTTGGCCAGGTCGGCGCTGCTGGCCTTCTCGTCAACGCTCTTGCGGTTGAGCTCCACGAGCGCCGCGGTGGTGAGTTTGGCGTCGACGGCATCGATCGCCGCCTGGGCCTTCTCATCCACCTTGGCCGAGGTCAGCGGCACGATGTTCTGCGGCAACACGAGGTGCTTGGGGTCCTCCAGCGTCACGAAGCCCTCGGAGGCGATCGCCGGGCTGGCCGAGTACAGATCCGCAACGGGCACGGTCCCGTCCTTGAGTGCCTTGACCGTGAGCGGGCCTCCCCCGTCCTCCACGGGAGAGATCTCCGCCTGCACGCCGTAGGTGGCCTTCAGCCCGTCCGGCCCGTAGGGGCGCTTGGCCAACTCGGAGTTGCCGGCGATCTTCACCGGCTGCGGCAGCTTGCTCAGGTCGGCGATGGTCTTGAGCCCATACTGGTCGGCCGTGGCCTGGGTGACGTTGAAGCTGTCCTGATCCGTGGCCGCGGCCGGCTCGAGGGCGCTCAACCCGCTCGGCAGCGCCTTGCGCAGTGCCGTGAGCACCTCGGCGGGGTCGGTGGCGGTGACCGACTTGTCCAGGTACTGGAGCAGATTGCCCGAGTATTCGGGGAAGACGTCGATCTTCCCCGAGGTCACCTGGTCCATGTACACCTCGCGCTGACCTATTTGGTACTCGCGCGTCACGGTGAAGCCGGCGTGCTCCAGCGACTGGGCGTAGAGCTCCGCCACGATCTCGTTGGAGTAGTACTGCTGCGATCCCACCACGAGCGCGCCGGCCTCCGCGCCGGAGGACCCGGAGGGGCTAGAGGCCAGCGGGTCGGAGGAGCCGCAGGCTCCCAACGCGAGGGCCAGGGCCACCGCCCCGACGGCGCTCAGCGCCCGGCGACGGGTCAGATAGGTTCGGTGATTGGAAGCGCGCATGGCAAGTCTCCTCGTCCGGCAAGGCCCCGGAACCCGGGGCCTTGCCACCATAGCCCCCATCCCCGACAGCGTCACCTGCCGCGGCCGGCCCACCGCTGGAAGCCGGCCAGGACGACGTCGAGCACCAAGGCCAGCGCGATCGTCACGAGCGAGGCGCCCAGCATCATCGGGTAGTCCTGGGTCTTCAGGCCGAGGAAGAGTGGCCGGCCCAAACCGCCGGCCCCCACGTAGGCGGCCAGCATGACGGTGGCGACCACCTGCAGGGTGGCCGATCTCACCCCGCCCATCAGCAGGCCGAGCCCCAGCGGCGCCTCCACCTTGAGCAGCACCTGCCCCGGGCTCATGCCCTGGGCCTTGGCCGCGTCGGTGATGGGGCGAGGCACGGCATCCACCCCGGCGTAGGCGCCGGCCAGGATGGGCGGCAGGGCCAGGATCACGAGCGCAATGACGGGCGCGGGCAACCCCAGCCCAAGCCACAGCGCCAAGAGCGTCACCAGCCCGAGCGACGGCAAGGCCCGCGCCGCCCCGGAGAGCAGCACCACCAGGTTGCGTCCGCGCCCCGTGTGTCCCACGAGGTAGCCGAGCGGCACGCCGAGCACAGCGGCGATGGCCAGCACCAGCGCCGAGTAGCCGAGGTGTTCGGCCAACCGCACACCCAGCCCATCCGGCCCGCCCCAGTTGGCCGGGTCGAACAGCCAGGTCACGGCCTGCACGAAGAGGTTCATGCCGCCACCGCCCGCCGGGCCCAGGGCGTCAGCGCGCGTCCGAGCCACGCGATGAGCTGATCGAGCGCCACGGCCAGCACCACCGTGAGCACGAGCCCCGCCACGATTTCCTCGGTGATGCCGCGTTGGAATCCATCCACGAAGAGGAGGCCGAGCGACGGCAGGCCGAGCACACCCGACACCGTGACGAGGGAGACGGTGGAGACGGCCACGACGCGCCATCCCGCGGCGAGCGCCGGCACGGCGAGCGGCAGCTGCACCGACAGGGCCAGGCGCCAGCCACCCATCCCCTGCGCCTCGGCCGCATCCAGCACGGTGTCGTCCACCGCCCGCAGGGCATCGCTCACCGAGCGCACCATGAGCGCCACACCGTAGAGCGTCAGCGCCACCACCACGTTGACCGGGCTACGCAGCCCGGTGCCGAGGATCGCCGGCAGCATAACAAAGAGCGGCAGCGAGGGCACGGCGTACAACAGGCCGGTCCCGGAGACTAGCAGCCAGCGGGAGGCCTTGAATCGCGCGGCGAGCCAGCCCAGCGGCAGGGAGATTAGGAGCGCGAGCACCACGGCGGGCAGCGCCAGGCTCAGGTGCTCCAGCGTGCGCTGCCACAGCAGCGGCGCATTGGCCAGGATCCACTGCACGTCAGGACTCCCGCTGGTCGCGGGGAACGATCCCGAGCGGGCGCCCAAAGCGATCGAGCACGACGTCGCCCGCTGCCGCGGCTTCCAGCCGCAGCGCCCTCTGGGCGGTGTCGAGGCCGAGGAAACCGCGCACGAAGTCATCGGCCGGTGCGGCGACGATCTCTTGGGGCGTGGCGTCTTGGGCGATCTCGCCGCCGGGGCGCAGCACCACGATCCGATCCGCGAGGAGCAGTGCCTCGTCCATGTCGTGGGTGACGAAGAGGATGGTCTTCTTCAGCTCGTCCTGCAGGGCACGCAGCTGGGCCTGCAACTCCGCGCGCACCAGCGGGTCCACCGCGCCGAAGGGCTCGTCCATGAGCAGGATGTCAGGGTCGGCGGCGAGCGCCCTGGCGACGCCCACGCGCTGTTGCTGGCCGCCGGACAGCTGGCCGGGGTACCTGGAGTAGCTCAGCGGGTCCAGGCCCACGCGTTTGAGCTGGAGCAGGGCGCGGCGCTTGGCCTCTTGCTTACTCTCGCCGCGCAGCAACGGCACGGTCTCCACGTTGGCCAGCACCGTGCGGTGCGGCAGCAGCCCGGAGCCCTGCATGACGTAGCCGATCTCGCGCCGCAGCTGCACCGGGTTGCGTTCCTGGACGTTGTGCCCGCCCACCAACACCGCGCCGCGACTGGGATCCACCATGCGGTTCACCATGCGCAGCAGGGTGGTCTTGCCGCTGCCGCTCGAACCGACGAGCACGGTGCACGTGCCGGCCTCGAGGCTCAGCGACACGTCCCCCACGGCCCGCGTGCCGTCCGGATAGTCCTTGCCCACGTGCTGGAACTCGATCACGCGCCCACGCTACCCCGCGACCCCGACGCCGGCCCGGGTGTGAGCGAGCAGACAGGGCCGTTCCCTAAAAAGTGAGTAGACTCATTTATGAGTCCACTCAGGAAAGTCCCCGGGTGCAACGGAAGGAGCCGCCATGAGCACGCAGCCGGAAGGCCGCCGGGCGCGGGGCAAGCGCGAACGCGCCGCCCGCATCGCCGAGGCCGCCGCCAGGCTCTTCGACGAGTCCCCCTTCCCCGAGGTCACAACCCAGGCCATCGCCCAGGCCGCCGACGTCGCCGAGGGCACGCTCTTCCGCTACGCCTGCTCCAAGACCGAGCTCCTCGTCATGGCCCTCAACACGCGCTTCGACGCCGCCCTCGACGCTGGGCTCGCGGCCGCCGCCCGGCGGGATCCCCTCGACACCGTTGGCCGGCTCGATGCCCTCGCCGGCGCGCTCCTCTTCATCGGAGCCGACCGCCCCGACAACGCGGCGCTCTACCAGCGCGAGCTGCTCTTCCCCACCATGAGCGGCGACTACCTCACGGAGGGAGAGCGGATCGCGCGCCGCTGGGAGCAGGCCATCGCCGAGCCCTTCGAGGATCTCGCCGCCGCCCAGCCCCAGGCCTCACCCCAGGCGAGCGAGGCACCGACCGAACCGACCGCCGTCGGGCACGTATCAACGCCGGCCCGCCTGGCGGGTTCCGCCGCCTGGGACGCCATCCAATTGAGCGTGGCGCGGCGCGCCCGCGCCGGCCTCCCGCCGCTCTCCCGGGCGGATCTGCGGGGCCAATTCGAACTCCTCGCGCGGGCCCTGACCCGCCCCGAGGTCGTCACCAACACCACCAACACACAGCAGGAGTCACGATGAGCAACATCCAGCACGTCACGGTCCTCGGCACCGGCGTCCTCGGTTCCCAGATCGCCTACCAGGCGGCCTTCGCCGGCAAGAGCGTCACCGCCTACGACATCAACGACGACGCCGTGGCCGCCGGCCGCGAGCGCGCGGCCGGCCTGGCCAAGCGCTACGTGAGCGAGGTGGAGGGCGCCACCGCCGCCAACACCGCAGCCGCCCTCGAGTCCATGACCTTCAGCTCGGATCTCGCCCAGGCGGTGAAGGACGCCGACCTCGTCATCGAGGCCGTCCCGGAGAAGCTGGAGATCAAGCGCAGCACTTACGAAAAGCTCTCCGCCGTGGCCCCGGCCAAGACGATCTTCGCCACCAACTCCTCCACCCTGCTGCCCAGCGACATCGTGGACGCCAGCGACCGCCCGGAGAAGTTCCTGGCCCTGCACTTCGCCAACGAAATCTGGAAGCACAACACGGCCGAGGTCATGCCCGTGCCCGCCACCTCGGAGGAGACCAAGCGCGAGGTCGAGGAGTACGCCGCCGAGATGGGCATGGTGCCGATCGTGCTGAAGAAGGAGAAGGCGGGCTACCTGCTCAACTCCCTCCTCGTGCCGTGGCTCGACGCCGCCGCTGGCCTGTGGGCCGGCGACTACGCCGATCCGGAGACGATCGACAAGACGTGGAAGCTCGCCACCGGCGCGCCCATGGGCCCGTTCCAGGTCTTCGACGTGGTGGGCCTGACCACCGCGTACAACATCACCTCCGCGAACCCGGATCCGGCCCACCAGGCCGTCGCCGCCAAGCTCAAGGAGAAGATCGACGCCGGCGAGCTCGGCGTCGCCACCGGCAAGGGCTTCTACAGCTACGGCGCCTGAGCGCGTTCGCCGGGCCCCGTCGCTCGGCCAAACGAAAGGCCCTCCCCGTGACGGGGAGGGCCTTTCGTGTGTTGACCCCCCGTCTTGTCAACAGGGGGTCTGTTGCGCGCGGGCACATGCCCGACGGCGTGAACTCGCCTCCGCGGGAGGCGGCGCCTGAGGCGCGTGGCCGGGCGCGTGGCCGGGCGCGTGGGCGCGGCGTGAGGCCGGCGCCCGGGTGCGGCGCCGGGCACCGCGGCGTGGGGCCGGAGCCTACGCGCCCTGGGGCGCCGGGACGGCGGCGTCGAGGGCCGCTCGCATCTGCCGGGCGTCGAAGGAGCCGTTGAAGATGGGGGTTCCGGGCTGGAAGCCGACGCTCGCCGCGAGGTCGCCGGCGTCCACCGGGTCGAAGCCGATCTCGTCGAGGAAGCGCACCACGAGGGCTTTGGCCTCCTCGTCGTTGCCCGCGAGCGCCACGGCGCGGCGCTCGGGGTCGCCGACGGGCCGGTGGTCGGACTCCATCTCGTGGTAGCCGATGTGGTTGAGCGTCTTGACGGTCCGCGCGCCCTCGAGAAAGTCGGCGATGACCTCGGCGGAGGCGCGGGACACCTCAAACTCCTCGATGCGCCCGTCGGTGCCGGCCCAGTAGTTCATGAGGTCGACGACCACCTTGCCGCGCAGGGCCTGCGCATCCAGCGTGCGGTAGCGGTGCAGCGGCACGGCCGCGATGACCAGGTCGGCGTCCTTCACGGCCTCCGGGATGGAGGTCGCCATGACGCCGGGTACCAGGAAGTCGGCGATGAGCGCCAGCTCGCGGGCGTCCCGGGTCGTGGCCAGGCGCACGTCGTGGCTGGCCGCCACGGACAGGCGGGCGAGGACGGTGCCCACATGGCCGGCGCCGAGCACGGCGACCTTGAGCGGGGAGGCGGGGTTGCTCACGAAAGACTCCTGGGAGGGATGCTGCTTGAACGGGGCACCACCCAGCGGCGAGCGCCGACTCACGGTTCCTGTGCCCACTGAACTCAACGCCACGACGTCGGGCGTTGTTCCCTCGCTCGCGGCGAGCCCACGCTGCGTCGGGATGTCCCGACCGCGGAACAACGGCGAAACCCCCGCGACATCGCGGGGGTTTCGGTGGAGCCCCTTACCGGATTCGAACCGGTGACCCCCTGTTTACAAGACAGGTGCTCTGGCCAACTGAGCTAAAGAGGCGTGCCGCTCCATCGTACAGAAGCGGCCGCCCTCCCCCGAAACAGGGGTGGGCGGCCGCTTGCCGTGTTGCTCCGAGCTGATCAGTGCAGCGGAGGAAGGATCAGCGGATCACTTGTCGGCGGCGGCGATCTTCGCGTCGGCCCAGACCTTGAAGTCGGCGTCGGTGGTGCCATCCCAGGTCGCGCCGTTCACGATCACGGCGGGCGTGCCCTGCACGTTGGCCTTCAGCGCCAGTCCGGTGGCCACCTTCACCCAGGGGCGGTAGGTGCCGTTGTCAACGCAGGACTTGATGGAGACGCTCACGCCCGCCTGCTGCGCGCGTTCGGCCAGCTCGGCGTTGCTCAGACCGCCCGGCTTGCTGTTCTCGTCAACCAGACCCTCGTCCTGGGCCGCGTAGAGCGACTTCAGGAAGGGAACGTAGCCGGCGGGGTCCTCGGCGGCGACGCAGGCCAGGGCGTTCGAGGCACGGGAAGAATAGTTGCTCGGGGAGATGCGATCCAGGAAGGTCACCATGCGGTACTCGACCGTGGCCTTGCCCTCCTTGACGTAGGCATCAAGATCGGCGCCGTAGCTGTCCTCGAACTGCTTGCAGTACGGGCACAGGGGATCCACGTACACGATGATCTGCGCCGGGTTGGCGTTCGCGTCCGCGCCCTGGGGCTCGGTCTTGGCACCGGACACGCTCGCCGCGCCGTCCACCGACGCGATGTCGACCTCGGTGGGCGAACCCTCCGGGGTGGGGGCAAGCTTGTTCTCCCCCGTGACGACGACTCCGCCGTACTGGTTAGCGTTGGCGGGGATCGGTCCGACCTGCGCCACCGTGTTGTTCGGCTTGACGGAGCCGAAGTAGTACCAGAGTCCGCCGCCGGCCACGAGGGCGACGATGCCCACGATGATGCCGATCTTGGTCCACAGGGAGCGCTGGCGGCGCTTCTTCTCGGCCGCCTCTCGCTTGGCGCGGGCCTCGATACGGGCCGCTTCAAGGCGCTCCGACTTCGTGGGCCGGGGGGCGTTGCTTGCCATGTCACCAGGTCCTTCGCTCGTGCGCGGTGCGGCGCACGGTAGGGGAGGTTGTCACTTCAACTTCGACAGAATACGACAGCAGTCTGTGCGTTCTCCCAGCGAGGACCGACGCGCCATGTTTCGCCTCGCCCACGCCCCCGCCCTCCGACGTGGGTAGCCTGGGGCCACGCACCCGTTGGGGAGGACAGCATGAATACCGTAGAGACCGGCACGCATGACTTCGTGGTGGTCGCCAACCGCCTGCCCGTTGACCGGGTCACCCTGGAGGACGGAAGCGCCGCCTGGCGCACCTCCCCGGGAGGGCTCGTCTCCGCGCTTCACCCGCTCATGCAGGCCTCCACGGGGGCCTGGGTCGGCTGGCACGGGGCCCCGGACGAGGTGCTCGCACCGTTCCACGAGGACAGCATCGACCTCGTGCCCGTGCCCCTCAGCGCCGCCGAGCTGCGCCTGTACTACGAGGGCTTCTCCAACTCGACGCTGTGGCCGCTCTATCACGACGTGATCGTGCCGCCCGAGTTTCACCGCACGTGGTGGGTGGCCTATCGCGAGGTCAATGCCCGCTTCGCCCGTGCCGCGGCGGGGACCGCCGCCCCCGGCGCCACGGTGTGGGTCCACGACTACCAGCTCCAGCTGGTCCCCAAGATGCTGCGCGATCTGCGCCCCGATCTCACGATCGGCTACTTCGACCACATCCCGTTCCCCTCCGCCGACCTCTTCGCGCAGCTCCCGTGGCGCTCCCGCATCCTCGAGGGGCTGCTCGGCGCCGACCTCATCGGCTTCCAGCGCGCCTCCGACACGGCCAACTTCCTCACCTCGGTCAAGCGCTTCCTTGGCCTCACCCCGCGCAAGGGCGAGGTCCGCCGCCCCGGCTCCGGCCGTTCCTCCCGCGCGCAGACGCACCCGATCTCCATCGACGCCTCCAAGATCGCCTCGCTCGCCGCCGATCCGTCGGTGCAGGACCGTGCGCGCCAGATCCGTGAGGAGCTCGGCAACCCCGAGACGGTGCTGCTCGGTGTCGATCGGCTCGACTACACGAAGGGCATCCGCCACCGGCTCAAGGCCTACGCGGAGCTCCTCGAGGACCATTCGCTTGCCGTGGGCCAGGCTTGCCTCCTGCAGATCGCCAGCCCCTCGCGCGAGGCGGTCGATTCCTACCAGCAGCTGCGCGAGGAGGTCGAGGGCACCGTGGGCCGCATCAACGGCGAGTACGACTCGCTGGCGCACACCGCCGTCCGCTACCTTCACCACTCCTATCCCACCGAGGAGATGGTGGCGCTCTACCTGGCCGCCGACGTCATGCTCGTCACGCCCCTGCGCGACGGCATGAATCTGGTGGCCAAGGAGTACGTGCAGGCGCGCTACGACGGCGGCGGACGCCTCGTCCTCTCCGAGTTCGCGGGGGCAGCCGACCAGCTCGGCTCGGCCGTGATCGTCAACCCGCACGACATCGACGGTTTGAAGGCCGGCATCCTCGAGGCCGTCAACATGAACCCCACGGAGGCCAAGCGTCGCCTCGTCTCGATGCGCCGCAACGTTCAGGATCACGACGTCGCGCGGTGGTCCCGCCGTTTCCTCGCCTCCCTGAGTGAGGCGGCAGCCGAGGCACCGGCCCCGGCGCCGGCAGCAACACCGGGAGCAACGAAGTGACGGGCCTGTCCCCCGAGCTGCGCGCGCGCCTCGGCACGCTCGCCCGCGCCGGCCAGCTGCTGGTGGCCCTGGACTTCGACGGAACGCTGGCCCCCTTCACCGATGTCCCCGACGAGGCCAAGGCCCTGCCCGCCTCGGCCAAGGCCATCGAGGTACTCGCGGCGCTGCCCACCACGGACGTGGCGCTCATCTCCGGGCGGGAGATCGCGTCCCTGCGCCGCGTCGCTTCCCCCGGTGAACACACCCTGCTGGTCGGCAGCCACGGCGCGGAGCGCTGGGCCCCGCCCGAGTACGACGCGGACGCCACGCAGGCCGAGCTCGGCAAGCCCCAGCGCAAGTCGCTCGCCGCCACGCAGGCGGCCCTCGAGGCCGTGGCCGAACGTTTCGATGGCGTCTGGGTGGAGCACAAGCCGGCCGGTGCCGTCCTGCACACGCGGCAGGCGGGAGCGCAGGGCCCGCTCGCCGCGCAGGCGGCACTGCGCGTCCTCGCCAAGGTGAAGGGCGCGCACATCAGGGAGGGAAAGGACGTCGTCGAGGCCAGCGTGCTCGGCTCGGACAAGGGCCAGGGCCTGATCTGGCTGCGCGAGGTCAGCGATGCCGCCGTCGTGCTGTTTGCCGGGGACGACCGCACCGACGAGGACGCGTTTGCCGTCCTGCGTCAGCAGGACGTCGGCGTGAAGGTGGGCCCCGGGCCCACCGCCGCCGAGTTCAGGGTCGACGGGCCGGGCGATATCGCGGAGCTCTTGCGGCTGCTCATAGATGTGAGAGAGTAGTCACACCTGTTCTCTACGGATCGTCGGGCACGTACCTGCCCGGGAAAAGGTTGATGCCCCATGGCTTCTGTGACTTTTGACGGCGCCACGCGCCAGTACCCTGGGGCGCTCGTCCCCTCCGTCGACTCGTTCGACCTGGACATTCAGGACGGAGAATTCCTCGTCCTCGTGGGTCCCTCCGGTTGCGGCAAGTCCACGACCCTGCGCATGCTGGCCGGCCTGGAGCCGGTGGACGGCGGTCGCATCCTCATCGGCGATCAGGACGTCACCGATGTGGCCCCCAAGGACCGCGACATCGCGATGGTCTTCCAGAACTACGCCCTGTACCCGCACATGACCGTGGCGGACAACATGGGCTTTGCGCTGAAGATCGCCGGCGTCTCCAAGGAGGAGCGCGAGAAGCGCGTCCTCGAGGCGGCCAAGCTCCTTGACCTGGAGAAGTTCCTCAAGCGCAAGCCCAAGGCCCTCTCCGGCGGCCAGCGCCAGCGCGTGGCCATGGGCCGTGCCATCGTGCGCTCCCCCAAGGTCTTCCTCATGGATGAGCCGCTCTCGAACCTGGACGCCAAGCTGCGCGTCCAGACCCGCACCCAGATCGCGTCCCTGACCCGCCGCCTGGGCGTCACCACCGTCTACGTGACCCACGACCAGGTCGAGGCCATGACGATGGGTGACCGCGTTGCCGTCCTCTCCGAGGGCAATCTGCAGCAGGTTGACACCCCGCGCGCCCTCTACGACACGCCCAAGAATGTCTTCGTGGCCGGCTTCATGGGCTCACCCGCCATGAACCTCGTGGAGGTTCCCGTGGAGGGCAACGCCGTGGCCTTCGGTTCCTTCAGCCACGCGCTTTCCTCCGAGCAGCAGGCCGGCGTCACGGGCGACAAGGTCACCTTCGGCATTCGCCCCGAGGACCTGGACATCGTCTCCGAGGGCGGCCTGGCCCTCTCGGTCGACGTGGTCGAGGAGCTCGGCGCCGACGCCTACATCTACGGCCGGGCCACCGTGGCCGGCGTGGAGAAGAACCTGGTGGTTCGCGCCGGCGGCCGGGCCACCATCGCGCCCGGCAGCACGGTCCACGTGGCCCCGCGCGCCGCTCGCGTTCACCTCTTCGACACGACCAGCGGCCTGCGCCTGCCCGACACGCACCGCGCCTGAGACCCAGCGCGAACCGGCCCCGTTTCCTCCCTTGCATGAGGGAGGAAACGGGGCCGGTTCCTTTTTGCCCACCCGACGGCGCGGCGAGCCCGCGTCGTTCTTCACCCGCCCGACGGCGCGGCGAGGCTGGGTGCCGCGCCGCGCCGTCTGGCGCTGGTTCAGGAAGCGGACGGCCGGGGCAGGGCCGCGTGAATGGCCCGCCCCGCGCGCAGGCCCGTGAAGAGGCACCCACCCAGGAAGGTCCCCTCTAAGGCGCGCAGGCCGTGGACGCCGCCGCCGCCGAAGCCCGCCGCCTCCCCAGCGGCCCACACACCTGGCAGGACGCTGTCATCTTCGCGTAGCACGCGGGCGTCGAGGTCGGTCTTGAGCCCACCGAGGGACTTGCGGGTGAGGATGTGCAGCCTGACGGCGATCAGCGGCCCGGCGTCCGGGTCCAGCACGCGGTGGGGGCTCGTGGTGCGCATGAGCTTGTCGCCGAGGTAGCGCCGCGAGTTGTGGATGTTCTGGACCTGGGCGTCCTTGCTGAAGTCGTTCCCGATCTGTAGGTCGCGGGCCTCGATCTGTTCACGCAGCCGCGAGGCGTCCAGCAGCTCCTGCCCCGTGAGCTCGTTCATCTTAGCGACGAGCTGTTCGAGGGTGTCGGCGCTGAGGAAGTCGGCGCCACGCTCCTGGAAGGCCGCCACGGGCCCCGGGGCCCCCTTGGTGCTCAGGCGGGCCTTGACGACCTCCAGCTTCTTCCCGGACGTGATGTCCGGGTTCTGCTCGGAGCCGGAGAGCGCAAACTCCTTGTTGATCATGCGCTGGGTCAGGATGAACCACGAATGGTCGTGGCGGCTCGCTGCGGGGTCGGTGCGCAGGAAGCGCAGGGTGGCGAGGGTGTCGTTCCCGGGGAAGTTGGGGGCCGGGAGCCGGTTGCCCTCGGCGTCGAACCACAAGGGTGAGGGGCCGGGCAGGATGCGGATGCCGTGCTGCGGCCACACGGGGTCGTAGTTCTCGATGCCCTCCGTGTAGTGCCACATGCGTTCCTTGTGCACCCAGGCCGCGCCCGCCGCCTCCGCAAGGCGCAGCCCGCTGCCGTCCACGTGGGCGGGCACGCCGCTGATGAGGTGCCGGGGTGGGGTGCCCATGTCCGACGGCCAGAGCTCCCTGACCAGCTCATGATTGCCGCCCACGCCGCCCGTGGCGAGCAGGACCGCCGGGGCGCGCACCTCGAAGCCGTCCACCCGTTCACGGCTGCTGGAGACCGAACGGGGCGCCGCGTCCGGGGCGAGGACGTCGCCGCGCACGCCCACAACGGCGCCGTCCTCCACGATGAGCTCCGTGACCTTGTGCCGCGTCCTGTACTCGCTGCGGCCTGCGCGCTCTGCCTCCAGCAGCGAATCGACAAAGGGTTTCACCACCCCGGTTCCTGTTCCCCATGAAACATGAAAGCGGGGAACCGAATTACCGTGCCCGGTGGCCAGCTGGTCGCCGCGTTCGGCCCAGCCCACGACCGGCGTGAGCTTGATCCCCATGCTGGCCAGGTACTCGGCCTTCTCGCGTGTCGCGAACTCCACATAGGCCTTGGACCAGCGCTTCCCCCACCGATCGGAGCCGTCCTGCGAGAACCCAGCGGAGCCCTGCCAATCCGACCAGGCGAGCGCCTCCGAGTCCTTCACGCCGAGCCGGCGTTGTTGGGGGCTATCCACGAGGAACAGGCCTCCGAAGGACCACCACGCCTGGCCGCCGAGATTGTGGCGGTTCTCCTGATCAAGGACCAGGACCTTGCGCCCTGCGGCCTGCAGCTCGTGGGCGGCCACGAGGCCCGCCAGTCCGGCTCCAACGATCAGCACGTCAGCGTCCACGCCACACTCCTTTGTCGGTCCCGACCGCCGCGGAGAGGCCAGGTGTCTCTCAGAGCAAACTAGGGCCGGCCGTGGGCGAAGACAAGAGGGTTCCCGGACACTTTGAATACGAGTGTGCGCCTGGACGCAATGGGATACGGGTCCCTGGAAACGACGAAGGACCGGAGGAAAACCTCCGGTCCTTCACACTGGTCGGGGTGACAGGATTTGAACCTGCGGCCTCGTCGTCCCGAACGACGCGCGCTACCAAGCTGCGCCACACCCCGGTGAACCGTGCTTACCCAGTCTATCCTCCCCACCGACGATCCCCAAATCGAGGGTGGGTCGCGGGCCCAGCGACGCGCTGACGAGCCTGCGCGCTAAATACCCATAAAGCGGGAGAACGAATCACCCACGGCGTCGATCAGTGAAGGGGGCCCGCTCAGCGTCAGGGCCGTGCCGGCAGGAGTCTCGGAGAGAGCTACAGCCAGGTTCGAGCCTGCGGCCGGGCCCTCGACGAAGGTCACGGCCGCTCCGTGCGGCCAGGACCACTCCGTGCACTCCCCCAGCGTCAGGGCCCGACCGTCCTCGAGCTCCGCCCCGAAGCCGTCCGCGTCCCACCACAGGTGCGCTCCCGCTGCCGCTTGGGCCCCAAGGACGCTGGGCGCCGGCCACCACAGGTGGAGGTAATCCACGAACGCCTCGGCCGCCTGTTCCGCGGCCATCCGCACGGTGAGGGTCCGCTGCGTCTGTTCCAGAGCCGCTGCCGGCGCCGGTTCGGCCGTGCGAGGGGTTTCTGGTTCGAAGGCGTGGGAGAACAGGCTGTCCATGCCCTCATTCTAGGCAACGGCCCCCCTGGACTCTGTTCTGGGGCTGGGCGGGGCGAGCGGGGGCGTGAGGGCCACACAGGGGGGCGCTGTTGCCGGGCGGCAGGCTGCGCCCGCTTCCCCGTCTCACGATGCCCCGTCATGCCGCGTCTCCGCGTCCTTGCCCGTTGCCTTCGCCCTGCGCCCGGTCTCTTCTCCCCTACCCGGTCTCTTCTCCCCTACCCGGTCCCTCCCCCCTGTAGGTCGGAGTGGGTTGTGTACGGTTTTGGGCCCGGAAGTGTACCGGGGGCACTCCGATCCTCGGGGTGGAGGGGAGCTGCTTGGGGTGGGTGCGGTTTGCCGGGTGCCGGCTGGAGACTTCCCTTCCCAATCTCCTCGCCCTTCACCCGTTCGATTCTCCCCTACCCGGCCTCTCTCCCCCTTGTGGATTGGAGTGGGTTGTGTACGGTTTTGGGCCCGGGAGTGTACCGGGGGCACTCCGATCCCCTGGGGTGGAGGGGTGCTGCTTGGGGTGGTTGCGGTTTGCCGGGTGCCGGCTAGCGACCAGGGTGCCTGTCCTGTCCGCTGTAATGCTGCCTGCGGCCGGCGGTGTGGGCCGGGGATGCCGGTGGTTTGTGGTTGTTAACGGGGAAGGCCCCGCGCCTCTCCACCCTTGTTCGGGGGTGGGGGCTGCGGGGCCTTCTCTTTTGTGGTTGTGTCCGGCGGCGTCCTACTCTCCCACAACCTCCC
>JAITLQ010000006.1 GCA_031277795.1 Arthrobacter sp. | reverse complement strand
CCCTCCATGAACGCGCGGGCGTACATGCCAGGGGAGGCGTGACCCTGGAAGAAGACCTGGTCACCGCCGCCGGGATGATCCTGACCGCGGAAGAAGTGATTAAAGCCCACCTCGTACAGGGTGGCGGCACCCGCGTACGTCGAGATGTGCCCGCCCACACCGATGCCCGGGGCCTGCGCGCGATGCACCATGATCGCCGCATTCCAGCGCATCCACTTGCGGTACGCGCGCTCCATCTCCTCGTTGCCAGGGAACGCGGGCTCCTGGTCAACGGGGATGGTGTTGACGTAGTCGGTCGTCGTGACCATGGGCACCTGCACCGACTTGGCACCGGCGCGCTGCAGCAGGGAGCGCATGACGTACTGCGCGCGCTCGGTCCCCTCGGATTCAATGAGTCCGTCGAAGGATTCGATCCATTCGGCGGTTTCCTCGGGATCCTGGTCCGACAGATGGTTGGTCAAACCACTGCGGATGTCGGTGATGTGGGGCTCTTCGATGGCCACGTCCACTACTCCTCGATCGGCACTGCGTGTCGCCCCTTGCGCGCCGACCCGCGGGTGTGCGGGGGAGCGCGGGCATTGATTCAAGATCACTCTAGTCTTTTGTTTCGTGGTGCTGTATCCGGCGTGTCGGGGCTCGCAAGTGTTGAGGTGCGGGCCGAAACGGTGTTGTCTGGTGTTAGGCCCTTGGCCGGTGCCGCGCGAGAGTCGTTGCGGCGCTTCAGGGAGGAACGAGGATGTACACCGTGAGCGATGCGACGGCGGCGCACCATGGAGCTGCGGCCCGCATGGGGTTGAAGCAGGGCGATCTGGTCCAGGAGATCGGCTACGACGATGACGTCGACTTCGACCTGCGCGACGAGCTCGAGTCGGTCACGGGAGAGCCCCTCCTCGACGAGGACGAACACGAGGTTGTCGACGCCGTGCTGCTGTGGTGGCGCGAGGGCGACGGCGATCTGGTGGATGCCTTGGTCGATTCCCTCACCGATCTCGACGACGGCGGCGTCGTGTGGCTCCTGACCCCCAAGCGCGGTCAGGACGGCCACGTGGGGGCGGTGGAGATCCAGGAGTCCGTCCCGACGGCCGGCCTGCATTCCACGACCTCCGAGGGCGTCTCCGAGCAATGGCAGGCGGCCCGCCTGGTGTCCCGCAAGAAGAATTGAGCGTCCTGCGCGTCGGCGCTGCCGCCCCCGAATTCGAGCTGAGCAATCAGTTCGGGGAGCGGGTGAGCAGCGCCTCCTTGCTTGGCGCCCCGGCGCTGCTGGTCTTCTTCCCGCTGGCGTTCACGCCGGTGTGCGAGGGCGAGCTCTCGGCCCTGGCCGCCGCCCAGGCGGGCGGCGCCCTCGCGTCCGTCTGTGTCGTCGGGATCTCCGTCGATCATCGCTACGCCCTCCGGGACGCGGCCGATCGACTGGGCGTCTCATTCGATCTGCTGAGCGACTTCTGGCCGCACGGGGAGGTCGCCCGCGCCTACGGAGCGTTCGATGAGCGGCGCGGCCACGCGACACGCGCGAGCTTCTTGCTGGATGCCTCCGGGCGCATCGCCGCGACGTCCACGAGCGAGCACGCCGCTGCCCGGAACGTGGCCGATTACTTCGCCGCGATCGAGGCCCTGCGCCGCGCCTGAGGCTTGCGCGGGATGTGCCGCGAGAACACGGTGCCGACATGGCGGATGGCCGTGTCCCAGAAGGCCAAGCTGAACAGCGACACAGTGAGCGCGGTCAGCACCAGGCTCGCCGCCAGGACCAGTGGGGCGCCGGAGGGCAGATCCAAGACGTCCCGCAGCCACGCTGAGAGGAACGTGACGGGGATGCCGTGCAGCAAGTAGACGGCCAGGCTGCGCCGGCCCGGAACGGTGAACCAGCCGTCGCGGCGAGGGAGGAGCGCCCAGAGGGCTGCCAGGCCGAGCAGGGAAATGGCCATGAGGACGAGGCGTGTGGAGACGCCCTCGGCGACCGAGTCGCTCAGGCGCGCCAGCGAACGGCTCCCGTAGAGCCAATACCTGTCGATGTCGATGCTCCCGAGGTACAGCGCGCACGCCACCGCTGCCGCCACGATGCCGGCCCGCGCCATGGAGGAGAGCCGGTCGACGGCGGCGAGGAACGCCTTGCCGTAGACGGCGCCGATGACGAAGAACGGGAGGAATGTCGCGGCCCGGCTCAGGGAGAGCGGATAGCCGATCGTGGGGATGAGTCCCGCACCTACGCCGATGGCTACGGAGGCGATCACGCTGGAACGGGGAAACCGCTCAACGAGTGGCATGAGGGCCTGCCAGGCGGCCAGCGCCAAGAGGAACCACAGGATCCAGTACGGCTGAGTCCACGGGGCGAGGCGATCCACTGCTGGCACCAGCTGATCCACTCCCACGTAGATCAGCGTGAACACGACGAGCAGCGTGAGCCACTGCACCACCTTGGACACGGTGCCTGCCGCCTTGGCGGTCACCCCAGCCAGAAAAACAAAGGCCGGCATGTGCACCATGTAGATGGCGCGCATGCCGTATCCGAGGTCGGTGTTCCACCGGCCGTCGGCGGCCTCAACGTAATGGCCAAGCACCACGAGGCAGATCAGCACCGCCTTCGCCAGGTCGAGCTTGGGATCTCGTTTCGAAGGCATGCGTGGATTCTTCCGTGGTGCGAACACGATGGGTGGGTCCTAGCGGGCTCGAACCGCTGACCACTTCGGTGTAAACGAAGTGCTCTACCAACTGAGCTAAAGACCCGTGAGGCGCGCGGAGCGCCCCGGCCACTCTACCGGGCGGCCGGCACAAAAATGCCCGACGGCGCGCTGGAAGGTTCCAGCCCGACGTCGAGCATTTTTCCGTGGGGCCCGCTCAGATCCACATGGCGGGGTCGATGTACTCCGCCGGGTCCACGGCCGGCTTGCGCTCGGCGTCGCCGCGCGGGCGATTGCGCGCCGGAATGCCCGTGATGATGGAGTTCGCCGGGGCGTCCTTCACCACCACGGCGTTGGCCCCCACGGCGGAGTCGTCGCCGATGACGATGGGTCCGAGGACCTTGGCGCCGGCGCCCACCGTGACGCGGTTGCCCAGGGTGGGGTGGCGCTTGACCTTGGCGAGCGAACGGCCGCCCAGGGTGACGCCGTGGTAAATCATGACGTCGTCGCCGACCTCGGCCGTTTCGCCGATCACGACGCCCATGCCGTGGTCGATGAAGAAGCGGCGCCCGATGGTGGCGCCCGGGTGAATCTCGATGCCGGTGATGAAGCGGGCCAGCTGCGAGACGGCGCGCGCCGGGAAGCGGCCGAGGGGGCCGGCGTTCCAGAGCTTGTGGGCCAAGCGGTGCGCCCAGATGGCGTGCAGGCCCGAATAGACCAGCGCGATTTCGAGGCCGCTGCGGGCCGCCGGGTCGTGTTCCCTGGCGGCCCGCAGGTCCTCCTTGAGGCGTGAGGTGAAGCTCACGTAACTCCTAGCGTGAAAAGGGGATCAGCCGCGGATGTCTTCGTAGAGCACCGTGGAGATGTAGCGCTCACCGAAGTCCGGGACGATGGCCACGATGAGCTTACCCGCGGACTCCGGGCGCTTGGCGATCTCCAGGGCGGCCCACACGGCCGCGCCGGCGGAGATGCCGCCCAGGATGCCCTCGTCGGTGCCGAGGGCGCGGGCGACGCGCACCGAGTCGTCCAGCGTGGCGTCGATGACCTCGTCGTAGACGTCCTGGTTCAGGACCTCGGGGATGAAGTTGGCGCCCAGGCCCTGGATCTTGTGCGGGCCGGCCTTGCCGCCGTTGAGCAGCGGGGAATCGGCGGGCTCCACGGCCACGACGTGGACGTTGGGGTTCTGCTCCTTGAGGAAGCCGCCGGCGCCCGAGACGGTGCCGCCCGTGCCGACGCCGGCCACGAACACGTCGACCTTGCCCTCGGTGTCCTCCCAGATCTCCGGGCCGGTGGTGGCGCGGTGCACGGCGGGGTTCGCCGCGTTGGCGAACTGCTGGGCCCAGATGGCGTTGTCGGTCTCGGCCACGATCTGCTGCGCGCGCTCCACGGCGCCGCGCATGCCGTCGGCGCCGGGGGTCAGCACGATCTGGGCGCCGAAGGCGCGCAGCATGACGCGGCGCTCGGAGGACATGGTCTCGGGCATCGTCAGGATGACCTTGTAGCCGCGGGCCGCGCCGACCATGGCCAGGGCGATGCCGGTGTTGCCGGAGGTGCCCTCCACGATGGTGCCGCCCGGCTTGAGCTGACCGGAGGCCTCCGCGGCGTCGACGATGGCCACGCCGATGCGGTCCTTGACCGAGTTGGCGGGGTTGTAGAACTCCAACTTGACCGCCACGTTGCCCGGCAGGCCCTCATCGAGCCGGTTCAGGCGCACGAGGGGGGTGCGGCCGACGACCTGGGTGACGTTGTCATAGAGGGGCATGGGTGACCTTTCCAAACGAAGGGGTCGGTGCGTGAAGGTGCGCTTCTCCGACCGCGGGCACAAGAGTTCTTAGCCTACGGCGCGGGGGAGTGGCTCAGGCCGGAACCTGCCACGAAGCGAAATATTGCCTCGCCTTGGAGAGCTTGGGGTTGATGATGACCTGGCAGTAGCCGGCCTCTGGGTGCTTGGCGTAGTAGTCCTGATGCTCGGGCTCGGCCGGCGTCCACGTGGTGAGCGGCTCGATGGTGGTGACGATGGGGTGCTCCCACGCGGCCTGGTTCCGCTCGATGCCGGCCCGCATCTGCTCCGCCTGGGCCTCGCTGCGCGGGAAGAGCGCAGAACGGTACTGCGTGCCGACGTCGTAGCCCTGGCGGTTCAGGGTGGTGGGGTCGTGCATGACAAAGAACATGTCGAGCAGCGTCTCCGCGTCGATCTGGTCGCGGTCGTAGACCACGGCGACGGCCTCGGCGTGACCCGTGGTTCCCTCGCACACGCTGTAGTAGTCGGGGTGCTCGGTGTGACCGCCCGTGTAGCCGGACTCCACCGCGAGGACGCCGCGGACGGTGCGGTACCAGGCATCCAGGCACCAGAAACAGCCGCCGGCCAGGACCAGGACGTCTGCGTTGGGCTGCGTTTTGCTTTCATTGCTCACGCTGCCCACAACGCGGCGCGGACGACACTTGTTCCCTGCGTTGAGCGCGCGGGGGCGACAGCGTGCGCGGTGCTGGGTACGGTGAAGCCATGACGAACCCCCGCCGCCCCACGCTCGCCGATGTCTGGAGCGTGGTTGAGGAGCTGTGGCCCGCCTCCTTGGCCGAGAGTTGGGATGCCGTCGGCCCCGTGACCGGACGCCCGGAGCAGGAGATCGCCAACATCGTGTTTGCGGTGGATCCGGTCCAGGCCGTGGTGAACGACGCCGTCGAGCGCGGCGCCGACCTGCTGATCACCCACCACCCCCTGCTGCTGCGCGGGGTCCATGCGATCGCAGGGGACGGCTTCAAGGGGCGCGCGTTGCACACGCTCATCGAGAACCGGTGCGCGCTGCTCACGGCCCACACCAACGGCGACTCCGCGATCGGCGGCGTCTCGGATGTGCTCATCCGTTCCCTCGGCGTGGAGGACTCGCTGCCGCTTGAACCCTCCGCGGGCGGCCTGCCCGGCGAGGGCATCGGCCGGGTTGGGGAACTGGAGCACGCCGTGACGCTGGCGGAGTTCGCCGAGCGCGCCTATGCCGTGCTGCCCTCCGTGGCCGGCGGCGTGCGGGTGGCGGGCGACCCGGAGGCGATGGTGCGCCGCGTCGCGGTGTGCGGCGGGGCGGGGGACAGCCTGTTCGACGCCGTGCGCGCCAGCGGCGCCGACGTGTACGTGACGGCGGATCTGCGCCACCACCCGGCCTCCGAGGCGCGCGAGGCGGCGGCCGGCGGGACCCCGTACCTGGTCGACGTGTCGCACTTCGCGTCCGAATGGCTGTGGCTGGGTTCGGCGGCCGGGCTGCTGCACCGGGCCCTCGAGGATCAGGGCTTTGCCGTTGAGGTCGCCGTGAGCGGCGTCAACTCCGACCCGTGGGACTTCATCCTGGTGCCGTAGCCGGCTCATCCACCGCCGGCCGCGCCGGCCCTCACCGCATCACCGCCAAGGAGAACGCATGGTCACCGCAGCCCCCGAGGAACAGCTCAAGCTCCTCGCCGTTCAGCAACACGCCTCCCGCCTGCGGCAGCTGGCGCGGCAGCGGGCGGAGGCGGCGCAGGATCCGGCCCTGGCGGCGGCCGCGCAGGCGCTGGCCGACGCGCGGGCCGTTGCAGCGGGGGCGGAGGCCCGCCGCGGCGAGGCGGATGCGGCGGTGGAGGCCCTGGAAACCCAGGCGGCCACCGTGGCGACGCGCATCGCGAAGGACGAGGCGCAGCTCATCGCGGGGCAGGCCGGGGCCGGAACGCTCCAGGGCCTACAACGGGAGATCGAGTCCCTCACGGCGAAGGCTTCGGAACTGGAGGACGCCGAGATCGAGGCGCTGGATGCCGCAGAGGCGGCTGCGGGCGAGCAAGCAGGGGCGGACGCCGCGGTCGCCGCCGCGGAGGCCGCCAACGAGGCGGTGCGGTCCGACGTGAGGGAGCGCATCGCCGGGCTCGATGCCGAGGCCGCGTCGACCCAGGCGGACCGCGACGCGGCGGCGGCGCTGGTCCAGGCCGACCTCCTGGCGCTCTTCGAGGCCACGCTGCAGCGCAGGGGTGCCGGCGCGGCCCGGCTCTTCCACGGCACCTCGGAGGGCTCCGGGCTCTCCCTGGCCCCCGTGGAACTGGCCGAGATCAAGCGGGCCGCGCCGGACGCCGTCGTGCTCTGCCCCGACTCCGGCGTGATCCTGGTGCGCCACCCGGACTGGATGTAGCCGCCGCGCGGGCCTCAGGCCCGCGCGGTGAACGCGTGGTCCTCCGGGAGCACGACGACGAGGCGGGCCGCCTTGGTCTTGGTGGCCGGTTCCAGCTCGGAGAGCGGCCAGCGCTCCTGCACGAGCGCGAGCAGCGCCTGCGGGGTGCGCGGGCCGGTGCCGCGCGTGGAGAGCAGGAGCCGGGCGATCTCGCCGCGCGTGTGCTTGGCGAAGTGCGAGACCACCTTGCGCGCCGCCCCGCGGATCTGGACGACGTCCACCGTGACGGTGGAGGCGACGGGCGCCTTGTAGGCGGCCGCGTAGGTGCTCGAACGGCAATCGACGACGAGCTCGCCCTCGGCCCTGGCGTCCAGGGCCGGGGTGAGGCGGGGCTTCCACCAGCTCGCCAGCTTGCCGAGCTCGGGGAGGCCGACGCCCATGGAGAGCCGATAGGAGGGGATGAGATCCCCGAAACCGACGGCGCCCCACAGCGCTGAAACGACCACGACGCTGCGATCGGCCTTGCTGCGCTGGGCCGGGGTGAGCGAGGAGTAGCCGAGGGCGTCGTAGAGCACCCCGGCGTAGACGGAGTGCGCGGGAGCCGTCGGCTGGGTGGCGAGGTCGACGTTGGCCCGCACCTCCGCCTCGAGGGAGGCACCGACGCCGAGGGTCGCCATGGCCTCGGGGGAGGCGGACACCTCGGCCAGAGCGGCGAGCGTCTCGCCGCGCGCGTCGCTCAGTTCCGGGAACGAGAGGTCCCGGGGGGAGAACGTGGGGCCCGCGGCGGGGCGGCTCTTGCCTTCGGAGGGGGGAAGCAGAATCAGCACGTCTTCACCTTACGTTCACAGTGCCGCCTGGGCTGATCCAAGGATGGGGCAGGGAAGAATGGATGGCATGCGCGCGCAGGAGACCTTGACAGCACCTTCCCCCGAACCACGCGCCGTGCGTGGGCTCAGCCGCCGGCGCGTCGGCGCCGGGTCGCTGGCGGCCTTGGCGGCGCTCGTGGTGGCGGGGACGGGGAATCAGCTTTCCGCGGCTTCCGCGGCGGCGTCGGCCGCGAACCTCCCGACGCTGCCCGAGGGCACCCCCGCCTCGAGGGGTGGGCGGACCTCCGCTTCGTTGGTGGTCTTCGGGGACTCGATCACCGTGGGCGGGACCGGGTGGTTGGTGTCCGCTTCCGCTCCCACCACCTCGTGGCTCGGCCAGCTCAGCGAGCGGTGTTCGGCGTCCTTCGTCTACGCGAAGTCGGGCGCCACCGCCGAACTCTTGGCCGCGGCCCCCGAGCCGAGCGATGCCGCCGACCTCGCGGTCTTCGCCTTCGGGACCAACGATCTGCACCGCGGCCGCACCGTGGCGCAGATGTGCGCGGACATCGAACGCTATCTCGCGGCGCACCTGTTGGCGTCGTTGCGCGGCGCAACGGCCGTGGTGACGGTGGGGCCCCGCACCGATGCCAGCCGAACCCGCGTGGAGGGCTGGAACCGCGAACTGCGCGCAGCGGCGTCCGCCAGGGGCTGGACGGTGCTTGACCCGTGGTCGGGGCTGCGGGGCTCCGAGCCGGCGGCGTGGGCGGACGCGGTCCTCACCAAAGACGGGCTGCATCCGAGCGAAGTGGGTGCAAGGCTGCTTGGTGCCGGTTACGAACGCGAGATCGCCTGGCACCTGGCGGGGGCCACCCCCGCGGCGGAGTAGAATCGGGGCGGATGGGTTGGCTGGACGGTCGCGGGTTGCGCAAGCAACGCGAGGAAAGTCCGGGCTCCACAGAACAGGGTGGTGGGTAACGCCCACTCGGGGTAACCCGCAGGCCAGTGCCACAGAAATGAAACCGCCCCGGCCGTTTGGCTCGGGGTAAGGGTGAAACGGTGGTGTAAGAGACCACCAGCGTCCCGGGTGACCGGGATGGCTAGGTAAACCCCACCCGGAGCAAGGCCAGACAGGCGCCGTTCGAGGGCTGTTCGCCCGAGGCGCCGGGTAGGCCGCTCGAGGCCGTCGGCAACGGCGGCCCTAGATAGATGACCGTCTCCCGCGCAGGGGCAACCGTGCGCGGAGACAAAACCCGGCTCATAGGCCGACCCATCCGCCACACGTCACGATCCCCCGCCGCCACGGCGGGGGATCGTCGTGTTTCCGGGCGCTCGTGCCGCGCGGACCAGGCCGTCGTCGGCTGCGGACAGGGGTAGGGGCCCTCGAATTCTTTTCGCGGGGGAGCGGACCACATCCGCGTGATTCCGCCCCGCGCGTGATCGCGCTCTCACGCAGTGGTGACAACGATCACGGAAAACTCTTGACGTGGCGTGCGTCACCCGTTTAGCGTTTCATCCATCGCCCGTGAGAGCGCTCTCACACGGGCGGAGGCAACCCCCCGTTGAACCTCATCCCCGCCCCTTCGAGGAGTAACCATGAAGACCCCCCGCAGTCTCCGTGGCACGGCGGCCTTTGTCGCCGCCGCCGCCCTCGCCGTGACCGTTTCAGGTTGCGGCTCCAGCTCCGACACCTCCGCTTCGGGTTCCGACACCGCGTCCGAGTCGGTCGAGCTCACCGTCACCACGTTCGGCACCTTCGGCTACGACGACCTCTACAAGAAGTACGAGTCCGAACATCCCGGCGTGACCATCAAGGCCACCAACATCGACACAGGCGGCAACGCCCGCACCGACGCCTTCACCAAGATCGCCGCCGGCTCCGGCCTGGCCGACATCGTCGCCGTGGAGGAGGGCTGGCTCGGCTCCATCATGGAGGTCTCCGACCAGTTCGTTGACCTGCGCGACTTCGGCGCCGATGACATCAAGTCGAACTGGCTGGATTGGAAGTACGCCCAGGGCACCGACTCCAACGGGCGCGTGATCGGTTACGGCACCGACATCGGCCCCACGGGCCTGTGCTACAACACCAAGCTCTTCAAGGAGGCCGGCCTGCCGACCGACCGTGACGAGGTCGCCAAGCTCTTCGGCGGCGACAGCGCCACGTGGGACAAGTACTTCGAGGTCGGCGCCGAGTACACCAAGAAGACCGGGAAGGGCTGGTACGACCAGTCCGGCTTCCTCTGGAACTCGATGGTCAACCAGCTCTCGGAGGGCTACTACAAGGCCGACGGGACGCTGAACGTGGCGGAGAACGCCGAGCTTAAGAGCCGCTTCGAGCAGCTCGCCTCCGCCACGCTCTCGGGCCAGTCGGCCGGCCAGACCCAGTGGGACTGGGGCAAGGGCAAGGCCTTCGTCGACGGCTCCTTCGCCACCTTCACCTGCCCGGGCTGGATGCTCGGCGTGGTGAAGGGCCAGGTCGAGGCCGGCGGCGGCGACGCCAGCACCGGCTGGGACTTCGCCGACGTCTTCCCGGGCGGCGCGACCAACTGGGGCGGCTCGTTCCTCTCGGTCCCGACCACCTCGAAGCACCAGAAGGAGGCGGCCGAGCTCGCCGCGTGGCTGACCGCCCCCGAGCAGCAGGTGGCGCAGTCCGACGCCGCAGGCACCTTCCCCTCGACGGTCAAGGCCGCGGAGGAGATCGCCGCCAAGGCGACGCCGAACGAGTTCTTCAACGACGCCCCGACGGGCGCGATCCTGGCCAAGCGCGCCCAGGGCGTGAAGGCCCAGTTCAAGGGCCCGCAGGACTCCGTGATTCAGGAGAACGTGTTCGGCCCCGCGCTGGTCCAGCTTGACCAGAAGAAGACCGACGCGGCCGGCGCGTGGGATCAGGCGCTCAAGCTCCTCGACGAGCTCGTCGTCAACAACTGATCCCCGACCCACCCTGGCGGGCGGGCCTGGTTCAGGCCCGCCCGCCGCACCGGAGAGAAGCCATGACCTCCACCATGACCCCCCACGGCTCCCTATCCGACGGTCCGGAACCGGAGCCCCCGCCGCGCGGCGCCTCAGCCGGCGGCACCCGCCGCCCGTGGCGGCATCGGCTGAGCCGCCTCGACACGAAGGCCTCGCCGTACCTCTACGTCGCCCCGTTCTTCATCCTGTTCGGACTCGTGGGGCTCTTCCCCCTCGTCTACACGTTCTTTGTCTCCCTCTTTAACTGGAAGCTGTTGAAGGGCCAGGGCGACTTTGTCGGCTTCGACAACTACGTGAAGGTGCTCGGCGATGAGTACTTCTGGAACTCCCTGTTCAACACCGCGAGCATCTTCCTGCTCTCGGCCATCCCGCAGCTGGTCGCCGCCGTGTTCATCGCGGCCGTTCTTGACCAGAACATCCGTGCCAAGACCTTCTGGCGCATGAGCGTTCTGCTGCCCTACGTGGTGACGCCGGCCGCCGTGGCCCTCATCTTCTCCAACATGTTTGGCGAGCAGTACGGGCTCATCAACAACATCCTGCAGAACTTCGGCCTCGACCCCATCATGTGGAAGTCGGAGACCCTGCCCAGCCACATCGCTATCGCCACGATGGTGAACTGGCGCTGGACCGGATACAACGCGCTCATCCTGCTGGCCGCCATGCAGTCGGTGCCGCGGGAGCTGCATGAGTCGGCCCAGCTGGACGGGGCCGGCCCCGTGCGCCGCTTCCTCTCCGTGACGCTGCCTGGCATCCGCCCCACCATGATCTTCGTGATCATCACGGCCACGGTGGGTGGCCTGCAGATCTTCGTTGAGCCGCGGCTCTTCGATTCCTCCGGTTCCACGCCGGGCGGCTCGCAGCGACAGTTCCAAACCACGGTGCTCTACCTGTGGGAGATGGCGTTCCAACGTCAAAACTTCGGCCAGGCCTCGGCGATCGCCTGGATCCTCTTCTTCATCATCGTGGGCGTGGGAGTCCTGAACTTCTTCCTCTCCAAGTCGATCGCCACCGCCGAGGCCAAGGTCGGCGCCACACGCCGGCGCCGCCGCGAAGGAGCACAGAAATGAGCGCCCCCACCCTTCCCACCGCCTCCGCCCCCACGGGGGCGAGGCCTCGGGTGAGCCGGGAACCACGGTTCCCACCCGCCGTCGTGCACGACGACGCACGGCCGGGCGCCCGGGCTTCCTCACCTATGGTCTGTTGACCGTCTTCCTGGTGGTCTCGGTTTACCCGCTGTGGTGGTCCTTCGTCATGGGATCGCGGTCCAACGCCGACTTCGGCCTGCAGTGGCCCCCGCTGCTGCCCGGCGGCCGCTTCTGGGAAAACGTCTCGGTGGTGCTCGAGTCCATTCCGTTCTGGAAGGCGCTCGGCAACTCCGTCCTCATCTCCGGCATCATCACGATCAGCGTGGTCAGCTTCTCCACCTTGGCCGGCTACGCCTTCGCGAAGCTGCGCTTCAAGGGGCGCAATGGGCTCATGGTCTTCGTCGTGGCGACCCTCGCCGTGCCGACCCAGCTGGGCATCATCCCGCTGTTCATGCTCATGCGGCAGTGGGGCTGGACGGGCGAGATCGGCGCGGTCATCGTCCCGACCCTCGTGACGGCGTTCGGCGTGTTCTTCATGCGCCAGTACCTCGTCGACGTGATCCCGGACGAGCTCATCGAGGCGGCCCGCGTGGACGGGGCCAGCATGTTCAAGACCTTCTGGCACGTGGGCGTCCCCGCCGCCAGGCCGGCCATGGCGATCCTCTCGCTCTTTACCTTCATGACCGCGTGGACCGACTATCTCTGGCCGCTCCTCGTGCTCAACAACTCCAACCCGACGCTGCAGACCGCGCTCTCGCAGCTGCAGTCGGCGCACTACGTGGATTACTCCGTGGTGCTGGCCGGCGCCGTGTTGGCCACCATCCCGCTGCTGGTGCTCTTCATCGCAGCGGGCAAGCAACTCATCGCCGGCATCATGCAGGGCGCGGTGAAAGGATGACGATGCAGAACTTCCCCCCTTCCTTCCTCTGGGGTGCGGCAACCGCTGCGGCACAGATCGAGGGCGCGGGTCACCTGGACGGCAAGACGGACTCCGTGTGGGACGCGTTTGCGCGCATCCCCGGGGCCATCGCCGGCGGAGACGACCTGGAGGTGGCCGTGGATCACTACCACCGCTACCGCGAGGACGTCGCGATCCTGAAGCAGTTGGGCCTGGACGCCTACCGCTTCTCGGCGAGCTGGTCCCGCGTGCGCCCGGACGGCGGCGCCGTCAACCCCGCCGGCGTGGCCTTCTACGATCGCCTCGTGGATGAGCTGCTGGGCTCCGGCATCGATCCGTGGCTCACGCTCTACCACTGGGACCTCCCGCAGGCGCTCGAGGAGCGCGGCGGCTGGGCCAACCGCGAGACCTCGGAGCGCTTCGTCGAGTACGTGCAGACTATGCACGACGCGCTCGGCGACCGCGTCAAGAACTGGTCCACGTTCAACGAGCCGTTCTGCTCCTCGCTGCTCGGCTACGCCTCCGGCGTGCACGCGCCGGGGCGTCAGGAACCGCGCGCCGCCGTGGCCGCCATCCACCATCAGCACGTGGCCCACGGCCTGGCCGTGCAGGCGCTACGTCGGGCGGGCGTCACCAACCTCGGCATCACGCTCAACCTCTCCAACGCCATCCCGCTGGATCCCAGCGATCCGGTGGATCTCGAGGCGGCCCGCCGCTTCGACGTGCTGCAGAACCGCGTTTTCCTCGACCCGATCTTCGCGGGCGGCTACGCCGCGGACACCCTCGAGGACCTCGCCCCGTTCGGCCTGCACGAGGTGATCAAGGACGGCGACCTGGAGTCCATCTCCGCTCCGCTGGACTTCCTTGGCGTGAATCACTATCACGACGACCAGGTCTCCGGCTATGCGCTGGAGGGTGCAGACGGCCACGGGGGAGGCACCGATCGCCCGGCCGCCTCCCCGTGGGTGGGCGTGGAGCGGATCAGCTTCCCGCACCGCGAACTGGCGCACACCGGCATGGGATGGGAGATCAACCCGGACGGCCTGCGTCACCTGCTGGTGCGCCTGGGCCGGGAGTACCCCGGGCTGCCGCCGATGTACGTCACCGAAAACGGGGCCGCCTTCCCCGACGAGGTGTCCGAGGACGGGCACGTGCACGATGCGGAGCGCACGGCGTACATCGTTGACCACCTGGACGCGGTGTCCAGGGCGATCGGTGAGGGAGCCGATGTGCGCGGCTACTTCGTGTGGTCGCTGCTGGACAACTTCGAGTGGTCCTACGGCTACGAGCAGCGCTTCGGGATTGTGCGAGCGAGCGCGGACGGCCCGCGCATCCTGAAGGACTCGGCGTTGGCCTACGCGCGGATCGCGGCGCAGGCCATCGCCGGGCGGGAACGGCTCGCCTCGCTGGCTGGCGCGGCAGAGCACGGCTCCGGAGTGCGGGCGGGTTAGTGTGGTGCGGTCCACGGCAGGAGGAAAGGCAGTGATGCAGTCGCGTTCCGGCGCCCCCACGCTGGAGGCGGTGGCCAGGTTGGCCGGCGTATCCCGAGCAACCGTTTCCCGGGTGGTGAACGGTTCCCCCAAGGTGACCCCGGACGTGCTCGCTAAGGTGCGCTCGGCCATCGAGGAGCTCGGCTACGTGCCCAACCGTGCGGCTCGCTCGCTCGCCAGCAGCCGGACCCAGGCCATCGCGCTGGTGGTCCCGGAGGACACGGCCAAGGTCTTCGACGAGCCGTACTTCTCGCAGATCGTGCAGGGCGTGGCCACGCATCTGGCCTCGACCGACTACGCGCTGAGCTTGCTCATCTCCTCGGCTGGCTCCACGGAGAAGACGCGTCGCTACCTGCTCGGTGGCAACGTGGACGGCGCCGTGGTGGTGTCGCACCACAGGGACGATCCGCTGCTGGAGGGCGTCGCCGGAACGCTCCCGCTCGTGTTCGGCGGGCGCCCGTTCGAGCCGGTGCCGTCGCTGACCCACTACGTGGACGCCGACAACGTCGGTGGCGCACGGGCGGCGGTGGAGCATCTGGTGCGGCTGGGGCGCTCGCGCATCGCGACCATCGCCGGGCCCGAGGACATGACGGCGGGCCAGGATCGCCTGCGGGGCTGGCAGGAGGCGCTCGCCGCGGCCGGCCTCCACGCCGACCTGGCCGAGCGGGGGGACTTCTCTCCCGCGTCCGGGGCCAAGGCGATGCGCTCGCTGCTGGCCACGGGCGCGCCGATCGACGGCCTGTTTGCCGCCAACGATCAGATGGCGCTGGGTGCCTACGCCGTGCTCGCCGAGCACGGGCTGCGCATTCCCGAGGACGTGGCGGTCGTCGGCTTCGACGACGACAGGGCCGCCGCCACGGCGATCCCGCCGCTGACCTCGGTGGCCCAGCCGTCGGTGGAGATGGGGGCGGAGATGGCGCGCTTGCTGATCCAGCTCATCGAGGGCGCCGGCTCGGTGCCGGAGGCCACGGTGATGCCAACGGAGCTGCAGGTGCGCGCCTCGAGCGCTCGGCCGCTCAAGCTCAGCGCCTAGCTGCTGCCGGGGCGGTGGCCGCCCCCGGGAGGAAGAGTGCCAAGGACCCCGCCGCTCGCGGCGGGGTCCTTGCTGCGCTGGGCCCGGTGTGCCCCGGTGCCGGAGCGCCTCACCAGATCGATGTGTGACATCACACCGTGAGGTGTTGCGTATCACGTAGGCTCGTTTGGTTATCGCTCGAGTACAGAAAGGTGTTCCCTGTGCGCACCCTGCCCCGCGCTGCAGCCGCGCTAGCGCTGCTCTCCGCCCTCACGGTCTCCGGCCTGGCAGCGGCCCCGGCCCAAGCGGCCCCTGCCGCCTCCGCGACGCAGGCCACGGTGGCCACGTCGACGGTCGCCGCCGCAAGCAAGACGAGGATTACGACGCAGCCGAAGTCGGTCGGCATCCGCGGCACCCAGAAGGCGACCTTCAAGGTCAAGGCCGTCGGGTCCAAGCTGCGCTACCAGTGGTACGTCAAGGCCCCAGGCAAGAAGAGCTTCAAGGCCATCAAGGGGGCCACGAAGGCCAGCTACACCACGCCCAAGCAGGCAAACAAGACGCGGAGCTCGCAGTATCGAGTGGTCGTTGCCGGTTCGCGCGGCAAGGTGACGTCGAAGTCGGCCACCCTCAAGGTGAAGGCCTGGGCCAAGCCGGCCTTTTCGTCGACGGCGTTGCGCAAGGTCCAGTACAAGAAGGGCGTCCGATTTGAGATCCGTGGAAAGAATTTCGCTGGGGCCGAGGTGATTCCGCAGTACTACGAAGGGTGGGACGAATCGTCGCTGCGCCTAGTCTCCCGCAGCTCGACGAGGATCGTGCTTGAAGTGACGAAGTCTGGCGGCACGAACCTCAATGCACTCATGGTGAAGAATCCCGCTGGGCGCGCGGAGGTGGATATTGACCTGCTCGCGAAGTGGAGTTCCGAGCGTCATCAGGTAGCCCTTGCCAAGGTTCGCGAATTCGTGGCGAACCACCCCCGCTACCGCTCCTCGGCGCGGGGCGCACAGATAGAAGGGGTGCTGTCGGTCATTCGCGGCAACACCGGACTCTGGAAGCCGCTTGACGAAGAGGCGTCGGACTACCTCAGCGCCGCCGAGATGTACATGTTCTACCAAGAGTGCCGCTGGGACTACCCGGGCGACAGTTTTTGGATGGAGGCTGAGCTCAACGCACGCGATGACCTCGATGAGGCCTACTCAGACGTCGCCTACTGGGTCAAGTACTACCCCAAGGGCTGAGCGACAGGCGCACCGAAGGGAGGCCCCGCCCACCCGGGCGGGGCCTCATGCGTTCCCGGCCGCCCGCCGTCGCGCACCCCAGACGGGGCCGTGACGCACCTCACCCCGCCATGAACGGGCGTGCGGGATTCGCACCGTAGAATGAGCAATGGTGCGTCGCGAAGGAGCCTCGCCTCTCTGACCGACGCGCGCCCGCGGTGCGCAATGGAGCCACCGCCGGGACACGTAGGCCCCGCACGGCCGGAACCTTTCAGGGAGACGCAGTGACCCAGCAGACCGAAGCAGCCCTCGCCGAGTGGAGCGCCCGCGAGGGGCTTGCCGAGACGATGATCCCGCTGATCGGCCGCCTGTACCGCAAGAACAATGTGGTCGCGTCCATCTACGGCCGCAAGCTCATCAACAAGTCGGCCGTCGACATCCTGAAGGCCCACCGCGTGGTTCGCCACATCGACGGTGTGGAGATGGATCCGGCCGATTCGCTTGCCCTCCTCGAGGGGCTCGACGCCCTCGACCTCGGCGCGGTCAATGTCGACCTCGCCCGCCTGAACGTGAAGGCCAAGGCCGCCGGCGGCGACCTCGCCGAGTTCCTGCGCGCCGAGCTGGGCGAGGCCGTCGGCAAGTCCGGCGCCACGGCCGCCGAGCCGCGCGACATCGTCCTGTACGGCTTCGGCCGCATCGGCCGCCTGCTGGCCCGCATCCTCATCGAGCGCGGCGGCTACGGCCTGCGCCTGCGCGCCGTGGTGGTGCGCAAGGGTTCTGACGACGACCTGCTCAAGCGCGCCTCGCTGCTGCGCCGCGACTCGGTCCACGGCCCGTTCGACGGCTCCATCGTGGTGGACGAGGAGAACAACACGATCACGGCCAACGGCACGATGATCCAGTTCATCTACTCCAACGACCCCACCACGGTCGATTACACCGCGTACGGCATCGACAACGCGATCGTCGTTGACAACACGGGCCGCTGGCGCGACGAGGCCGGCCTCTCCCAGCACCTGCAGGCCAAGGGTGTCTCGCGCGTGCTGCTCACGGCCCCGGGCAAGGGCGCCCTGAAGAACATCGTGCACGGCGTGAACCACACCGACATCGAGGAGGCCGACCGCATCGTCTCGGCCGCCTCCTGCACCACCAACGCCATCACCCCGGTCCTCAAGGCGCTCAACGACGAGTACGGCGTCCGGGTGGGCCACGTGGAGACCGTTCACTCCTTCACGAACGATCAGAACCTGATCGACAACTTCCACAAGGGCGAGCGCCGCGGCCGCTCCGCCGTCCTGAACATGGTCCTCACGGAGACTGGCGCGGCCAAGGCCGTCTCTAAGGCCCTGCCGGAGCTGGAGGGCAAGCTCACGGGCAACGCCATCCGCGTCCCCACCCCGGACGTCTCCATGGCGATCCTCAACCTCACGCTGGAGAAGGCCACCGACGCCGAGTCGCTGAACACCTTCCTGCGCAAGGTCTCGCTCGTTTCCCCGCTGCATCGCCAGGTCGACTACATCGATTCCCCCGAGGTCGTCTCCACCGACTTCGTCGGCTCGCGCCGCGCCGGCATCGTCGACGGCCGCGCCTCGATCGTCTCCGCCGATGGTCACCACGTGGTCGTCTACGTCTGGTACGACAACGAGTTCGGCTACTCCTGCCAGGTGGTCCGCGTCGTCGAGACCATGGCGGGCACCAACCCGGCCAACGTGCCCTCGCTCGGCTGAGCCCGCGCCGCTGAGGCAGAAGGGAAGGGCCCCGGAACCGTATGGTTCCGGGGCCCTTCCCGGTGTTGCATGCCCGACGGCGCGTGGTTGCGGCCGTCCGGCCGCGGCGGTCCGCCCGCTCGGGCGGCCTTCGCAGGCCGGGCGGCTCGGTGCGCGACGGCGCGTGGCCGCGGTGGCGCCCCGCCCGCGCGGGCCGGGAGGCTCAGTGCCCGAAGGGGTCGGGGTCGACGCCGGGCATCCAGGTCTGGCCGGGCGTGTTGAAGCCCTCCTTCTTCTGGGCCTTCTTCCAGCGCTTGGTCCACTTGGGGTCGAGCATGTCCACGTAGAGCTTGCCGTCCAGGTGCGAGTACTCGTGTTGCATGATGCGGGCGAACCAGCCGTGGGCCTCGAAGTCCACCTCGTTGCCGTCCACGTCCAGTCCCTGCACGCGGGCGTAGTCGGCGCGCTGGAGCGGGAAGTCGAGGCCGGGGGCGGAGAGGCAGCCCTCCGAGTGCTCGTCCGGGTCCGGTGCGGCGCCCGAGATCTTGGAGAGCGTGAGGCGGGGATTGATGACCACGCCGCGGTGCGGCGCGTCGTCGTCGTGCTCATCGAAGTTGAACGTGAAGATGCGCAGTCCCACGCCCACCTGCGGGGCCGCCAGGCCCACGCCGTTGGCGACGTCCATGGTCTCGAGCATGTCGGCGACGAGACCCCTGATCTCCTCGTCGATGACCTCGACCTCGGCGGCGCGCTGATGCAGCACCGGCTCCCCGTAGATGACGATGGGGCGGACGGCCACGGATGCTCCTAGCGTTGGGGGTGCCGCGGGTGCGCGACGGGACGTTCCATCTTATCGAGTCGGCGAGATGACCTAGAGCGTGCGCTGATGTCCTGGTTGTCTGCGCTGTCGGCCGAGGTGCAGTGAGCTGCGTTACCTAGCCTTGAAGGGTAGGTCACGGGCGCCCTCCTTTCGGGGGCGCCCCCAGCGCATCACCCCCAGGAGAGACAGTGCAGTTTCATCATCACGGATACGTGGACCACGACCCGCGCGAGCAGGCCGCGGCGGGCGTGGGCATCGATCGTTCCGTCGAGCTGCCCGAGGTCATGGACGTCCTGATCGTGGGCACCGGCCCCGCCGGCATGCTCCTGGCCGCGCAGCTCTCGGCGTTCCCCGACATCGACGCGCGCATCATCGACTCCCGCGAGGAGCGCCTGCGCGTGGGCCAGGCCGACGGCGTGGCGTGCCGCTCCGTGGAGACCTTCCAGGCGTTCGGCTTCGCCGAGGACCTGATCCGCGAGGCCTACCACATCACCGAGACCGTGTTCTGGGGTCCCGACCCGGCCAACCGCACCAACATCATCCGCGAGTCGCGCCGCCCCGACGACCCGCGCGGCCTCTCCGAGTTCCCGCACCTCGTGTGCAACCAGGTCCGTGTGCAGGACAAGTTTGCCGAGGTCATGGCCAACTCCGCCTCCCGCATGGGCCGCGACTTCGGCTACGAGTTCGTGGGCCAGGTGCGCGAGGACGGGACCGAGTACCCCATCGTCTCCACGCTGCGCCGCACCGCGGGGGAGGGGGCCGGTGAGGAGATCACCGTGCGTTCCAAGTACCTCGTGGGCTGCGACGGCGCCCGCTCCAATGTGCGCCGCTCGCTCGGCCTCAAGCTGCGCGGCGATTCGGCCAACCACGCCTGGGGCGTCATGGACGTGCTCGTCGACACCGACTTCCCCGACGTGCGCACCAAGGGCGTCATCCAGGCCCACGACGGCCGCTCCATCCTGCTCATTCCCCGCGAGGGCGGGCACCTCGTGCGCTTCTACGTTGATCTCGGCGAGGTGGCAGAGGGCTACAACGGCTCGGTGCGCTCCACGAGCGTTGAGCAGTGCGTCGAGCTCGCCAACTCGATCCTGAACCCGTACACGATCACGGTGAAGCAGGTGGCCTGGAGCTCGGTGTACGAGGTGGGCCAGCGCGTGGCCGATCACTTCGACGACGCGGCCGACGGCGAGCGTGCCCCGCGGATCTTCATCGCCGGCGACGCCTGCCACACGCACTCGGCCAAGGCCGGGCAGGGCATGAACGTGTCGATGCAGGACACCTTCAACCTGGGCTGGAAGCTGGCCCATGTGCTGCGGGGGCAGGCCCCCGAGGCGCTGCTGGCCACGTATTCGGCGGAGCGTCAGCGCATCGCTGTTGACCTCATCACGTTTGATAAGCAGTGGAGCTCACTCATGGCCGCAGGCCCGCTGGACCCGGAGCATCCGGAGCGCGGCGGCGTGGACCCCGAGGTGATCCAGGAGTTCTACCAGCGCAGCTTCGACTTCACGATGGGCTTCGGCACGCGCTACGAGCTGGCGGGTCTGACGGGCCCCGCGCAGTTCCAGGAGCTGGCCACGGGATACCCCCTGGGGGAGCGCTTCCGCTCGGCCAAGGCCATGCGCCTGGCCGACGGCAATCCCCGCGAGCTGGGCCATCACCACCAGGCCGACGGCCGCTGGCGGCTCTACGCCTTCGCCGACGCCCCGGCGCCGGGTCACGCCTCCAAGCTCGAGGCCTTCGCCTCGTGGCTCGCGACGGATCCGGCCTCTCCCGTGGTGCGCTTCACGGGGGAGGGCGCGGACCGCGACGCGCTCTTCGACGCCAAGGTCATCTACCAGCAGTGCTACGACGACCTGAGCATCATGGACGCCCCGGAGATCTTCCGCCCCCGCATCGGCCCGCTGCAGATGATGGACTACGAGAAGGTGTACGCGAGCCTCGACGGTGAGGACATCTTCGACGCGCGCGGCGTGAGCCGCGAGGGCGCCGTGGTGCTCGTGCGTCCGGACATGTACGTCTCCGCGGTGCTGCCGCTCGATCGCCCCGAGCTGCTGGCTCAGCACCTCGATGCGATCCTGCAGGTGGCACCCGCCCGGGTCTGAGCGGTGCACGACGGCGCCGGGGAACCTTCGCGGTTCCCCGGCGCCGTCGCGCCGTGGGCCGGGCTGGCCGCCCCGGGCGGCAAGCGGGAGAATGAGGATCAAGCGGAGCGCAGGAGGCCAGGGTGGAGTCGAGCGTCATCGAGGTGGAAGACGTCAACGCGTGGCATCGCGTCGTCTCCGAGCGCCTCATGCCGCTCGCGATCGACTCCCAGTCCAACCCCGACTTCAGGGCCTCGGTGACGGCGCAGGCGTTCGCCGGCGTCCGCCTGGCCAGGGTGCGGGCAGGAAAGCACGCCGCCGAACGCACCCATCGATTGGCGGCCGGCGGGGACCCCCACTACTGGCTCGCCCTGCAGCTGGCGGGGACGAGCACCATCTCGCAGGCGGGAAGAACGGCGAGCCTCGCGCCGGGGGAGCTGGCTGTCTACGACTCCTCGATGCCGTACCGCCGGGAGTTTCCCGGGGAGTCGGACACCCTCGTGGTGCTCATCCCGCAGCAGCTCATCAGCCTCCCGCCCCAGGCGCTCGCGCTCATCGCCGGCCTGCGCATCGGCGCCAGCGACGGCATGGGCGCGATCCTCTCCGCCTTCCTCTCCGCGGTGGCGCAGCACCTGCACGAGCTGAAGGACGGGCAGGGGGCCAGCACCGTGCACGCGCTCCTTGAACTCGTGACGGCAGTGTTCTCGGAGCAGTTCGGGTTGGTTGCGCCGCATCGCTCGGCCCGGCGCCTGGACGAGGTGATGCGCATCAGGGCATGGATGATGGATCGGCTGGGCGACGCCACGCTGGACCCGGCCCGGATCGCGGCCGCCCACTTCATCTCGACGCGCCAATTGCACGTGCTCTTTCATGAACAAGGCAGCAGCGTGGGGACGTGGTTGCGCGAGCGGCGGCTCGATGCGGCGCGGCGCGACCTGCAGACCCCGGGGGAGGACTCCGGGATCGCCGCGATCGCCGAGCGCTGGGGTTTTGGCGACCCCGCCCACTTCGCCAGGGCCTTTAAGCGGGCGTACGGCGTCAGCCCCCGCGGCTTCAGGGAGGCCGCCCGGGCCGCGGCCTCGCCGAGCTAAGCCGACTCGCCCCGCCCGGACACCCGCCGTCGTGCCAGCGTCACGGTTGGGCCCCGGTAGAGGAATGACACGGGAAAACAGGAAGGCCCCGCTTCTTTCGAAGCGGGGCCTTCCTGTATCCGGGTGAGTAACGGGGCTTGAACCCGCGACCTTCTGGACCACAACCAGACGCTCTACCAGCTGAGCTATACCCACCACAACCTTGTAGGGTTGTGTTCCGTTCCCTTTCGGGCCCGGCAACAAGAACAATCCTACACGAGATTTTGAGTGCTCACGACCACGGGTCTCCTCCGCGCGGCCCGCTTCGGTGCGCGGTGGCCCGTTCAGCCCTGAGCAAGCTCGGCCGCGATGCCCTGGGCCTCGGCCGTGGACGGGCCGGGCGCGGGAACCATGACCGCCTCGCGGTAGTACTTCAGCTCGTTAATGGAGTCCTTGATGTCCCCGAGGGCGCGGTGGTTGCCTGTCTTGGCCGGGGCGTTGCGGTAGGCGCTCGGGTACCAGCGGCGGGCCAGCTCCTTGATGGAGGAGACATCGACGATGCGGTAGTGCAGGTGCTCGATGACCTCCGGCATATCGCGCAGGAGGAAGTTCTTGTCGTTGCCGACGGAATTGCCGGCCAAGAGCGCCTTGCCCGGATGCGTGACGAAGCGCTTGATGTACGCGAGGACCTGATCCGTCGCCTCGCGCATGCTCAGCCCCTGCGGGAGCTCCTCGAGCAGCCCGGAGGTCACGTGCATGTTGCGCACGAAATCGTTCATGCCGGCGATCGCCTCGTCGGTGGGCTTGATCACCACGTCGAGGCCGGGATCGAGCACGTTGAGGTCGGCGTCGGTGACGATCACTGCCACCTCGATGAGGGCGTCGTTGACGAGGTCGAGGCCCGTCATCTCGCAGTCGATCCATACCAAGGCATTGTTCATGTCGTTCACGCGGCCAACCCTACCGCCGCCGTGTTGCCGCCGCCCGGGCGCCCCGGCGGCGGGAAGCGCCTTCCGGGCGCCGTGAGTCTGCTTTGCTAGGCTGTCGCTGGTCCCCAAACGAGCGGTGAAAGGGCTTTCCCGACCATGAATGAGGCGGTCGCGACGACTGCGCCGAACGCTGTCAGCCACCGCGGAGTGTTCGGTGTCGTAGCGCAGGGATTCTTGGGTGCGGTGCTGGTGGCGCTGGGTTCGCTTGGCGTCGGCTGGCTCGCCGTCGGATCCCCCCTGAACCGCTGGCGCTGGTTGGTGCCGTGGCGCGTTGAGGCCCCCGGCGTGTTCGTCACGGTGGTGGTGCTGACGATCGGCGTGTGGGTCATGTTTGCCGCCTGGCTTCGGCTGGGCCGCCTGCTGCGACCGTGGGGCAACTCCCTCAAACAACTCTGGATCGCGTGCGCCGTCTGGTCCGTCCCGCTCATGCTGGCCGTCCCGATCTTCAGCCGCGACGTCTACGCGTACATCGGCCAGGGCCGCATCGTGCTGGGCGGGGGAGACCCGTACCTCGAGTCCATCTCGTCGGTGCCCAACTGGCTTCAGCTGGGAGCCGACGTCAACTGGGCCGAGTCCCAGACGGCGTACGGACCCCTCTTCTACTGGCTGGCCGCCGGCGTGGTGAGCGTGACGGGCCTGGCGGTGGAACCCGCCATCTTCCTCTTCAGGGTGCTGGCCTGGATCGGCATCGCGCTGACGATGGTGTACGTGCCGAAGCTGGCGGCGCTGCACCAGGTCAACGGCGTCAAGGCGGCCTGGATCACCGTGGCCAACCCGTTCTTCCTCCTGTCCTTCGTCGCCAGCGCGCACAACGACGCCCTCATGGTGGGGCTGTCGGTGGCCGCCGTCTACTACGCGGCCAAGCGGCGCGGCGTCCTGGCGATCGTGCTGCTTGTGGCCTCGGTCGGCATCAAGCCGATCACCCTCGTGCTGTTGCCCTTCGTCGGCCTGCTGTGGGCGGGCCCGCGCGCCAGCTGGCCGCGGAGGATCACCTACTGGGTGCTCTCCGCCGTCCTGGCGATCGCGCTGTGCGCCCTCATGGGTCTTCCGGGCGGCTTCGGCTTCGGCTGGGTCGGCGCGACCCTGTCGGCCGGCGGCGGCTATCTCGTCTGGTTCGCCCCGCTTGGCATCTTTGCCGGCGCGCTGATCGGCCTCATGGGAGGGTTCGGCCTCGACTCCGGCTGGGTCCTGCCCGCGGTCCAGCTGCTCGGGCGCGTCGCCGCGTTGGGCATCATCCTGGTGTTGCTGTTCAAGGGCGCGCACTCGCGCCTGGTCCAGCGCATGCTCCTGGCCTTCACCGCCCTCGTGGTGCTCTCGCCGGTGGTGCAGCCGTGGTACCTGCTGTGGCTGTTGCCGTTCTTCGCGGCGACGGGCATCCGTGACGATTGGCAGCTGCTGTGGGTCTACGCCACCGTGGCGTTCTTCATCGCCTTCGGCTGCTTCGACCAGGTCTTCCTGTGGCAGTTCAACATGCAGTGGAAGCCTCTGGTGCAGCTGGTCTCGATCGCCACGTCGTTGGTGTGCCTGGCCGCCCTGCTGCTGCTCTCGCGGCCCCTGCGCCGCGAGATCGCCGAGCTCATCCCGCGCGCCCGCTGGGTGCGCTGGTGGAGCCGCGCGTGAGCACCGCCGTCGCGCCGGCGCGCGGAGCTCGGCAGCTGCTGCACGCGGTGCTTGCCCCCTTCCTGCGCGGGCTCAGCGTGCGCGCGAGCCTGGCGCTGGGGGTCGTGGCGTCGGTGCTTGGCATGATCGCGTCCTGGGGGGTGGGGTTCATGCCCTCCGTCCAGGGCTCCTGGTTTTCCACGCTCGGCGCCCTGCGCCCCCTGCGCGTCGACAACGCCGGGCTGGTCATCAGCTCGCTCCTGCTCGTGCTCAGCGCCGCCGCCTTGTTTTTTGCCTGGCTCCAGCTCGGCCCGCGCGCGGCGCTGGACGGCGGCGGGCGCCTCATGCGCCGGGCCACCATCCTCTGGTCCCTGCCGTGGCTGGCCGCCTTCCCGGTCATGAGCCGCGACGTGTATTCCTACGCGGCCCAGGGGAGGCTGCTGATGCTGGGTCAGGACCCCTATCACGATGCGGTGGGGCAGATGCCCGGCTGGCTCGCGCAAGGCTCGGACGTGCTGTGGGCGCAGTCCAGCTCGCCGTACGGTCCGCTGTTCCTGCTCGTGGCGGAGGGCGTGCAGGCCCTGTCGGCCTGGCGGCCGGAGTTCTACGTGGTTCTCTTCCGGCTTCTGGCCTTCGGCGGGGTGCTGCTGTGCCTCTGGGTCTTCCCTCGCTTGACTAAGGGCACCAAGGTGAACGCGGGGTGGCTCCTGTGGATTGTGTGCGCCAACCCCCTGTTCATCTACTCCATGGTCGCCAGCGCCCACAACGACTCGATCATGGTGGCGCTCCTGGGCTGCGCCTTCCTCGCGGCCCTGCACGGCAAGCGCTGGCAGGCGCTGCTGCTCGCCGCCGCCGCCATCGCCGTGAAGCCCATCGTCGTCCTTTCGCTTCCCTTCCTCGGCCTCCTGTTGGCCGGGCGCAACGCCACCTGGCGGACGCGCATCATCGCCTGGGTCGTCACCGGCGTCAGCGTGGGGCTCGTCCTCGCTCTCTTGGGAGCGGTCTCCGGGCTGTGGTTCGGGTGGATCGGCGCGATGGCCGGCCAGGGCGCGGCCGCCTTCCCCTTCGCCCCCTACGGCTTGCTCGGCCTGGGACTGGGCGGCCTCGTGGCGCTCGTCGGGGGACCCGCGGTGGGCGCCGCCGTGCAATCGATCGTCTACGCCCTCGGCAAGGTGATCGCCGTCGGTTCGGCGGGCTGGCTTGCCCTCCGCCGTCCCCGGGGCGACGCCCTTGTTCACACCGGCATCGTTCTCCTGCTGGCGGTCGTCCTGAACCCGGTGATCCAGCCCTGGTACCTGTTCTGGTTCCTGCCGTTCTTCGCGGCCCGCCGAGCGTTCCACGGTGCCGCTGAGCAGGTGGTCATCCTCCTGTCCGGCGTCCTGTCGGTCTGGTGCCTGACCGATCAGCTGTCCCTGCCCGAATGGGTCTCCATCACGGCGATCAAGCTCGTCACCGTGGGCGTCGGCCTGCTGGTCCTCGTCCTGCTCGTGTTTGCCTGCCCCGCCCATCGAGGTGTCTTCTCTGCTGCGGCGCGCGGGGGCCGCTGGGCCCTGGCGCTAGCCGGGGCCTCCGTCACGCAACGCGTGCGTTTCCGCAGCGATCCCTGATCTCCTCGAACTCGTCCTTCAGCCGCCGCCCCGCCGGCCCAACATCGGAGTCTTGCCCCGTGTCATCACTCACCCGCCGCTTCTCTCAAGGCGTCTGGCCGCAGCGCCCCGTGGTGCTGGGGCTGATCGGCCTGACCGCCCTTGGCTGGGTCCTCGCCTTCTTGGTGCGCCAGCATTGCCGGCTCAACGGCTGGGAGGGCGCCGACCAGTTCCAGGCCATGTGCTATTCGGACTTCGCGCACCTCTTCGGTGAGCGCGGGCTGGCCGACCGGCTCTTCCCCTTCTACACGGGGCTGCCGATCGAACAGGCCATGGAGTACCCGGCCCTCCTGGCGGTCATCACAGGACTCACCGCGTGGATGATCCCCGGGACCGGGATGGATGCCGGGCGTCAGCTCGCTTACTTCGACCTGAACACCCTGCTGTCCTTCTCCTGCTGGCTCGCGATCGTCCTCATCGTCGCCTCTCTCATGCCCAAGCGCCCGCAGGTGGCTGCCATGGTGGCGATCGCCCCCGGCATCATCCTCAACGCGTCGCTGAACTGGGACCTCTGGGCCGTGCTGTTCATGCTGATCGGCCTGTGGTTTTTCGCGAAGGCCAAGCCGGTGTGGGCCGGCGTCTTCCTGGGACTGGGCGCCGCCGCCAAGCTCTTCCCGCTCTTTGCCCTCGGCGCGGTGCTGGTGCTGGCCTGGCGCAGCGGCAAGTGGGGTGTCTTCATCAAGACCACGGTGGCGCTCGTCCTCACGTGGCTCGCCGTGAACATCCCGTTTGCCCTGACGGCGTTCGATGAGTGGAGCCGCTTCTACACCTTCTCGGGCGACCGGCCGGTCTCCTTCTCCTCGATCTGGCTCGCCGTGTCGTGGGCCGGCGGCAGCGGGGAGTTCTACGGGCTGCTGGCCAACGGCTCGTTCGCGCTGCTGTGCTTGGGCATCGCGTGGCTCGGCCTCACCGCAAAGCGACGCCCCAGGATGGCCCAGCTCGTGTTCCTGATCGTGCTGGCGTTTGTCCTGACCAACAAGGTGTATTCCCCGCAGTTCGTCATGTGGCTGATCCCGCTCTACGTGCTGGCGCGGCCGCACTGGAAGTCGTTCTGGTGGTGGATGGCGGCGGAGGTCTTCCACTGGATGCCCGTCTGGCTCAATCTCGCGATCATCAACGGGGCGGACTACGGAGCCTTCGGCAACGGGGCGGTCTTCGCCTGGTACGGGGCCGGCATCGCCGCGCACAGCATCGCGCTCGTGGCCCTCGGCGTGCAGGTGGTGAGGGACATCAGGGACCCGCGGCGCGACGTCGTGCGGACCGGCGTGGAGGACGACCCGCACGGCGGGGCGTTCGACGGCGCCCCGGACGCCTCGCTCTGGCCCGTCACCCGGGCCCAGCGGGTGCGCGGCTGATAGCGTGAACGCGGCCGCAATCGCCGCCCCGTGAGGGGCGGGCAACGGCCGGAGGCGAGCGAACGAGGGATTGAGCATGGCACAGGCCTGGAAGCAGCTGGACGGCGCGCTGAAGGAGCGCGTGGTCGCCAGCGTCGACGCCTACCGCGCCGCGCGGCCGGAGCTCGAGGACGTGACGGAGCACCTGCGCAACGAGGTGGCCGCGCTCTTCGACGAGAGCGACGTCACCCCGCTCTTCGTGACGGCCAGGACCAAGTCCGTCGAGTCCTTCAGGCAGAAGGCCTCCAGGACGGTGTTCACCAAGGAGGACGGGCAGGACCGGGAGCTCGAGTTCCCCGAGCCCTTGGAGCAGCTGCACGACCTCATCGGCGTGCGCGTCATCGTCATGCTTCCCCGCGATGTGCGCGAGGCGGCCGCCATCATCAAGCGCCGGCGCGGCCCGTTCTACTGCCAATCCGATCGCGAGAAGGACATCGGCTCGCTTGAATCCGGCACCTACGGCTACTCGAGCCGGCACCTGATCCTCATCCCGCGGCACGACGAGGCCGTGGACGGCTTCGTCGAGCGGCACCCCCGCGGCGAGTTGCCCTTCGTCTTCGAGGTGCAGATTCGCACCATCCTGGCCCACGCCTGGAGCGAGATCGAGCACGACATCCGCTTCAAGCGCAAGGATCAGCGCGCCTGGAGCCCCCACCTTGACCGCCAGTTCACCGCGTCGGCCGCCATGCTGGAGTCGGTGGAGGGGATCTTCACCGACATCGACGAGCGCCACCAGGCGATCCGCTCGTACTGGGACAACCAGGCGGCCGGGGCCGAGGAACTCACGCCGGACATGGTGGGGGAGATCTGGCGGACGCTGTGGCCGCACCTCGATCGCAAGCGCGATAGCGATTGGGAATGGGCGCTCGAACTGCTCCGCGCCCACGGCATCGAGACGCCGCACGCGCTCGTCGAGCTGCTCGACGCCGGCAACATCCGCAGCGTGCGCAGCGCGCTCGATCACCGCTACTCGCCTGGCCCCGACCGCCTGCTCGATGACCTGTTGTTGTGGACCTACGGCCGCGAGCACATCCAGAAGACGGCGGGGGACGATCCGCAGCGGCGTTCATCGCTCACGCGCCGCCTGCAGCAGATGCGCACCTTCGACCGTTCGCGCCGGCCGGCCGAGTAGGCGGCTGGCCGGCTAGGCGGCCGACCGAAGAGGCAGTCGGCTGGTTTGGCGGCCGGCGGCCGTCGCAAGGGTGCGTGAGCGCGCCCAAGGGGCGCGGCGCCCGAGGTGTGTGGCGTCCAAAGGTGTGTTGCGCGTCCGAGCCGCCCGCGCGGCGTCGGGCGGGAGAGACGGCGAGGCTCAGCGCGAGGCGGCGAGGGAGTCCCGGTCCCACGTCACGGCGCGCACGGGGGTGGCGGGCAGGCCGCGGACGAGCTGCCCGGCCGGCAGCTCATCGTCGACGATGGGCGTGAGTTCGAGCACAGAGCCCTCGCCAATGACGGCGCCTGCCCGGATCTCGGCGCCGCGCATGATCCACACCCGCTCGCCGATGGTGACATCGTGGCGACGCTCGCCGTTGACGGGGCCGAGGCCGCGGGAGTCGTCCGCCACGATGCCCACGTTGGTGCCGAGGTGCGAGCCGGCGCCGATGCGCACGTGGGCGCCGGGCGCCGCCACCACCGTGAGCGTCTTTTCGGAGGTCACGCCAGCGCCGATCTCGATGGTGGCACCGGCACCGACCGTGAGGTCGAGACTGAGGTGATCGCCCGGCTCGAGGGCGCCGATGACCACCTGGGCGTCGTCACCCCGGAAGCGGATCGTCACCTTGTCCAGGCGTTGCTTGCCGTCCACCACGAGGCGATTGTGGCGACCGGCGAAGTTCACCGTGGCGCGCGGGTCAAGCGCTCCTTCATGGGCCACGAGGTTGCCACGATCGTCGAAGGGCCTGGTGCGGAAGTCGGTGCTCACGCGCATGAAACTATCACCCCTCGCGGTCCCGCGTCCGGCCCCACGCGCAAGTGAACGCGGCATGCACAGGACGTGACGCGCGGGACGCGAGCGGGCCCCGGGGAAACTCCCGGGGCCCGCGTGCTGTGCCCCCAGCGCGATTCGAACGCGCGACCGGTGGATTAGAAGGCCACTGCTCTATCCAGCTGAGCTATGGGGGCAAACGGCGCTTGGCACCGCGGATCAAGCATATCCGCCCGGCGGGGCTTCCCTCACATCGACGTGCCCCGGCCGGGCCGTCCACAACCCAGCTGTGGCGGCGAGCGGGCGTTGTCGCGCCCCGGGCAGGCTGGGGTGACCCCGGCGGGGTGCCGGGGCACGAGTCAAGGACGTGAGGGCTGGGGGAGAACTCCCCGAGGAGGAATCATGAGCGAAACGATCACCGTGCGCGGCTTTGTCGCCACGGATCCGGACATGCGTGTTTTGGAGAGCGGCCTGCAGGTGGCCAGCTTCCGCCTGGGGTCCACGCCGCGGCGCTTCGACCGCACGGCCGGGGTCTGGGTTGACGGGGAAACGAGTTGGTACACCGTCTCGTGCTTCAGGGAGTTGGCGGTCAACGCCAAGGTCTCCCTGAAGAAGGGGCAGCCGATCGTGGTGCTGGGCCGGCTCAAGGTGCGCCAGTTCACGCGGAACGACGGCAGCCCGGGCGTGAGCGTGGAGCTCGACGCGGAGACCTTGGGGTACGACCTGCGTTTCGGCACCGGCACGTTCGGGCGCACGCAGCGCGAGGCGGCGCCCGGCCAGGGCCAGCCCGCCGAGGGCGCGGCCGCTGCCGGGGAGGCAGGTCACGGGGAGGCCGCCGACGCCGAGGCGGCGCCGGCGGGGGCCGGGACGGCGTATGCGCCGGGGTACGGCCCCGGGCCCGACGCACAGACCGAAGGCTCCGACGCACAGGCAGAACGGCCCGACGCCGGGCGGGAACCGGGTGAGGACGACGAGGGGTCGCTCCCGGGCGATGACGACGACGAGGCGGGCGTCGACTTGCTCACGGGGGAAATCGGCGGTCGCGCCGCGTGAAGGGCGCCGGCCCCGCCGCCCCGATCCCGGCCGGGGCGGCGGGTTCCACGGCGTCAGAGGGGATGCGCCGGGAAGCGGATAGACTGGAGGGGATGGGATTCTTCAGCGCCGCGCGCGGTATCCCGTCAAGCCCCACGCTCGCCACCACGGTCTCAACCGTGGGACGGCTCGCGGCTTGACGCCTCGCGCGCGCAACGGCGGAATCCTCGCGGGGGCGAACCCCGCGATAAGCCCCGGGCACGGCCGCTGGCCACGCCCCACGCAAGCACGAAGAGTGGAGAGCATGGCGGAGTTCATCTACACCATGACGAAGGCCCGCAAGGCCGTCGGCGACAAGGTGATTCTCGATGACGTGAGCATGTCGTTCTTCCCCGGCGCCAAGATCGGCGTTGTGGGTCCGAACGGCGCCGGTAAGTCGACCATCCTGAAGATCATGGCCGGCCTGGACACCCCGTCCAACGGCGAGGCGCGCCTGAGCCCCGGCTACAGCGTGGGCATCCTGCTGCAGGAGCCGCCGCTGAACGAGTCGAAGACCGTGCTCGGTAACGTCCAGGAGGGCGTCGGCGAGATCTACGAGAAGCTCACGCGCTATAACGAGATCTCCGAGGAGATGACGCAGCCTGACGCCGACTTCGACGCGCTGCTCGAGGAGATGGGCGCGCTCCAGACGGAGATCGACGCCGCCGACGCGTGGGACATCGACTCCCAGCTGGAGCAGGCTATGGACGCCCTCCAGTGCCCCCCGGGAGACGCCGACGTCACGAACCTCTCCGGCGGTGAGCGCCGCCGCGTGGCCCTGTGCAAGCTCCTGCTCTCCAAGCCGGATCTCCTGCTGCTCGATGAGCCCACCAACCACCTGGACGCCGAGTCGGTGCTGTGGCTCGAGCAGCACCTGCAGTCCTACCCCGGCGCCGTCCTGGCCGTCACCCACGATCGTTACTTCCTCGATCACGTGGCGCAGTGGATCGCCGAGGTCGACCGCGGTCGCCTGATCCCCTACGAGGGCAACTACTCCACGTACCTGGAGAAGAAGCGCGAGCGCCTCGAGGTGCAGGGCAAGAAGGACCAGAAGCTGGCCAAGCGCCTCTCGGAGGAGCTGGACTGGGTCCGCTCCAACGCCAAGGGCCGCCAGACCAAGTCGAAGGCCCGCCTGGCTCGCTACGAGGAGATGGCGGCCGAGGCCGAGAAGACCCGCAAGCTGGACTTCGAAGAGATCCAGATCCCGCCGGGACCGCGCCTGGGCAACCTCGTCCTTGAGGCCACCGACCTGAACAAGGGCTTCGACGGGCGCACGCTCATCGACGGCCTGAGCTTCTCGCTGCCGCGCAACGGCATCGTCGGCGTCATCGGCCCCAACGGCGTCGGCAAGTCGACGCTGTTCAAGACCATCGTCGGCCTCGAGCCGCTGGACGGCGGCACGCTGAAGATCGGCGAGACCGTCAAGATCTCGTACGTCGACCAGAACCGCGGCGGCATCGACCCGGAGAAGAACGTGTGGGAGGTCGTTTCGGACGGCCTCGACTACATCAACGTCGGCAATGTCGAGATGCCCTCGCGCGCCTACGTCTCCGCGTTCGGCTTTAAGGGCCCCGATCAGCAGAAGAAGGCCGGCGTGCTCTCCGGCGGTGAGCGCAACCGTCTGAACCTCGCGCTGACGCTGAAGCAGGGCGGCAACGTCCTCATGCTCGATGAGCCCACCAACGATCTCGACGTCGAGACGCTCTCCAGCCTGGAGAACGCCCTGCTCGAGTTCCCCGGCTGCGCCGTGGTCATCTCCCACGACCGCTGGTTCCTCGACCGCATCGCGACCCACATCCTGGCCTACGAGGGCACGGACGAGGATCCCTCGCAGTGGTACTGGTTCGAGGGCAACTTCGAGTCCTACGAGAAGAACAAGGTGGAGCGCCTCGGCGCCGACGCCGCCAAGCCGCACCGCGTCACGCACCGCCGCCTGACGCGCGACTAGTCGGCCCCGCCCGCCGGAGCGCGCTCCGCCCGGGTGCCCGAAGGCGAGGAGGCCCCCGCACCAGAACGGTGCGGGGGCCTCCTTGCTTTGTCGGCCTGCCTCGTCGACGGACCGCCTCCGGCTCAGCGCTGGCGCGGCGGCCGGATCATGCCCTCCTGGAGCACGGTGGCGACGAGCTCGCCCGCCTGGTTGAACACCGAGGCCTTGATGAGCGCGCGGGCGCCCTGGGCGCTCGTGGCGTGCTGGACAAAGAGCAGCCACTCGTCGACGCGGGCCGGGCGGTGCCACCACATGGCGTGATCCAGGCTCGCGATCGAGGAACCGGAGGTCAGCCAATTGGTGCCGGCCCGGCGCAGCGCGGTCTCGATGAGCGTGAAGTCGCTGCCGTACGCGAGCGCGGCCTGGTGCTCGAGCGGGTTGTCGCCGAAGGGCTCCTTCGTCTTCATCCAGACGAGGTTGCGCTCGGGGTGCGCGGGGGAGGAGAGGTAGAGGGAGCCGTCCGGGTAACGCATGTCGAACGGGCGGTGCTCGGCCCACATGCGGGCCATGGGGTGATCGATCCCGCCGAGTTCTTCGGCGGCGGAGGGGAGGGACTCCGGATCGGGCACGTCGGACGGCATCTCGTCCTGGAAGTTGATGCCCTCGCCCGGGAGCTCGAAGCTCGCGATCATCGACAGGATGGGCGCGCCGCCCTGGTAGGCGTGCACGCGCCGCGCCGAGAAGGAGCGGCCGTCTCGCAGGCGCTCCACCCCGTAGGTGATGGGGGTGTCCGGATCGCCCGGGCGCAGGAAGTAGCCGTGCAGCGAGTGGATGGGGCGATCCTCGTCGACGGTGCGCGCCGCCGCCACGACGGACTGGGCCAGCACCTGGCCGCCGAAGACGCGCTTGGGGCCGAGCGAGGGGGTGTGGCCAACGTAGATGTCCTCGGTGGTCCTGGCCCCCACCGAATCGAGATCGAGCAGACCGCGCAAGAGCTGCGTGGTGGACGTCATGTCACTCCTAAGGGCAAAGGGCGAGGGCCGTGGGCAACCATCGGGCCGCCCACGCCCAGTGTATCCAGCGTGAAAGACTGGGGGAGTGAGCCCCGTTGACGCGTCCTTGATCCTGCCAGAGCCCGCCGATGTTGCCGACCTCGATCGCTTTCTCACGCGGGCCAGCTCGGTGCGCGACGGCGTGTGCCGGCTGGTCGCCCGCGGCCAGGTTTTGGCCCTGCACGTCGCCGGCGCCTTCCCGCTCATGCTTGGCTCGGCCAGCCCCACGATCATCGGCCAGCGCGGCGTGCGCCTGGCCCGCCCGGCCGAGCTCGACGTCGTGGTGCCGATCGCCGAACTCCGCGATCGCCTGGCCCGGCTGACCCGCCAGGGCGAGGGGGCGCTGGATCTCGACGTCCCGCCGTCGCGCCCCAACGCCCCGTGGACGGCCACGCTGCCGCTGGCCTCCCGGTGGGAGGCCGTTGGCCAGGCGCACGACGACACCTGGGTCGCCGCGGCGCGGCGGGTTGCCTCCGAGGTCCAGGACTCCCTGCCCACCGATCCGGGGCAGCCGCTCGTCTTTGCCGCGCGCGACGCCGCGTGGGGGCGGGAGGAGCCCGAGCTGGGACCCGGGGTGATCGCGGGAGCGGCCTTCCTGGCCCACGCCTACGGCTTCCTGCGCGAGGGGGCCACCTCGTCCCGCTTCACGTCCGGCGCGTGGGAGCGGCTCTCGAGCCCGGGCGGCACGCTCCTGTGGCGCACCGGCCGCTAGCGGTACCTAGCCCGGGGTGTTGATCATCGCCGTGGCGGCGCGCTCGAAGTAGTCCCACATGATGCCGTCGAGCATCGGGGAGAGGGCCACCTCGTCGAGCGCGGCGCGCATGTGCCTCAGCCACGCCTCGCGGGCGGCCTGATTCACGGCGAAGGGGAAGTGGCGCATGCGCAGGCGCGGGTGACCGTGGCGCTGCGAGTACGTCGTGGGGCCGCCGAAGTACTGGATGAGGAAGAGGCGCATGCGCTCCTCCGCGGGCCCGAGGTCCTCCTCCGGGTACATGGGGCGCAGGAGCGGATCGTCGGCGATGCCGCGGTAGAAGGCGGCCACGAGCGCGTGGAAGGTCGCTTCGCCGCCGGCCTGCACGTAGACGGAGGCCGGGTCGAGCCGCTCCTGTACCGCCTCGTCCGGCGCGGTCCCCGCTGCGGCCTGCGCCGACCCGCCGGGCCCGGCCTCGGACGAAGCGCCGGCCGACGCCGGGGGCACCGAGGAGGCGGTGGGCACGACGGGAATCTGCACGCGCGCACCGGCGCCCACGGAGCGCACCTCGAGGGAGGCGCCGAGCGGCGCGGCCGCCTCGGGGAGCGTTGGCTGGTTCTCGGGCGAGGGGGAGGTCATGGCCCTATTCTCCCGCAGGGTCTCCGCTCGTGCCTTCGCCCGTGTCCGGCTTCACGCTGAGCGCAAAGTTCAGCGAGTTGGCGATGAAGCACTGCTCGTGGGCCAGCGCGTGCAGGGCGTCGAGGGCGGGAGCATCGAGCGCCGCGCCCCGCGCGTCGAGCACGAGCGAGGAGGGAGAGAGGACGGCGGAGACGAAGCGCCCGGCGTCGCCGGGGCCCAGCTCGAGGACTCCCTCGACCTCCACGGTCGCCCGGCTCACCTCGTGCCCGGCCAGCCCGGCGAGGCGGAGGAACGCCAGGAGATGGCACTGGGCCAGGGCGCTGAGCAGAAGGGTCTCGGGATTGAAGGCGTCCCGGTCGCCAAAAAACGTTCTCGCCGCGGAGACCCGCAGCGGCGGGACCTCGGCACCGGCCGAGGCGGTGGAGACCCGCGAGAAGCGCCGGACCTCGGTGGTGGGACGCGCGCCGGGCCCGTCCCACGCCACCGTGGCGGTGAAGACGTGGGACGGACCGCGGCGTGCGCTCTCACTCATCGCGCGGCGTCGGCCTTCTGCGCGTTGAGGGCGCGGGCCATGCCGTCGCGGGCCTCGGAGAGCAGGCGGGTGAGCGCCGGGAGGCGATCACCCAGGCCGGCCAGCGCGGCGTCGGTGGCCTCGAGGGTGTCCAGCGAGGTGGGACGGGCCGGGTAGAGGCCATTGACGATCGCCTGGGCCATCTCGTAGGAACGCGAGGTCCAGATCCCCTCCACCGCCGCAAAATACGGGGCGACGTACGGCTTCAGCAGCGCCTTGTCGTGCGTGCGCTGGAAGCCGGCGATGACCTTGCGCTGGAAGGTGTTGGAGAGGTCCTGCGACTCGATCAGGCTCGACCACGCGGCGGCCTTGGCCTCGGCCGTCGGCACGGCGGCGCGGGCCAGCGCGGCGGCCAGCTCGCCCGTGGCCGAGCGGTCGGCCTCGAGCGTGGAGGCGATCTCCGCCTCACCGGCGGCGCCGCCGGCCACGAGCGAGGTCAGCAGCTCCCAGTTCAGGTCGGTGTCGATGTCCAGGCCGGGCAGGGAGACCTCGCCGGAGCGCAGGGCGGCCACGGTGGCCAGCTGCTCCGGCGTGGCGGCCAGCGCCGAGAAGGTCATGACCAGCATGAACTGCGAGTCGGAGCCGGCCTCGGCGGCCTGGGCCAGGGTCCACAGGCGATCCGTGGCGGCCCGGGCGGTGGCCTCGGCGTGCTCGGGCGCAACGTAGCGGCCGAGGGCCGTGCGCAGCTGGGCCAGCTGGACCTTGATGGTCGTGGAGTCCTGCTCCGGGCCGATGTTGTTCAGCACCAGCTCCACGTAGTCGCGGGCGGCGATCTCACCGTCGCGCGTGGCGTCCCACACCGCGCCCCAGAGGAGGGCACGCACGAGGGAATCCGACGAGGTGGAGAGGTAATCGATCGCCGTGCGCAGGCTGCGCGGATCGAGGCGCAGCTTGGCGTAGCCGAGGTCGCCGTCGTTGACGAGGACCAGGTCGCCGCGGCGCAGGCCGACGAGCTGCGGCACCTCGGTGCGCGCGCCGTCGACGTCGAGTTCGACGGCCTCGCGGCGCACGAGCTGGCCGTCCACGACGTCGTGCAGGCCCACGCGGAGGCGCTGGGCGCGCAGCGTGGGGTGCTGCTCCGGGGCGCTCTGCAGGATCGCGAAGGACGTGATCACGTCGTTCTCGTCCACGGTGAGCTCGGGGCGCAGCGTGTTCACGCCGGCGGTCTCGAGCCACTGGCGGGACCACTCGGACAGGTCGCGGCCGCTCGAGGCCTCGAGCTCGACGAGCAGGTCGGAGAGCTCGGTGTTGGAGAAGGCGTGCTTCTTGAAGTACTCGCGCACGCCGGCCATGAACTCGTCCTGACCCACCCAGGCCACGAGCTGACGCAGGACCGAGGCACCCTTGGCGTAGGTGATGCCATCGAAGTTGACCTGCACGTCCTCGAGATCGCGGATGTCGGCCTTGATGGGGTGGGTGGAGGGCAGCTGGTCCTGGTCGTAGGCCCAGGACTTCTCCAGCGAGGAGAACGTGGTCCAGGCCGAGTCCTTGTACTGGGTGTTGACCGACGCGGCGTGCGTCGACATGAACTCGGCGAAGGACTCGTTCAGCCACAGGTCGTTCCACCACTTCATGGTGACCAGGTCGCCGAACCACATGTGGGCCAGCTCGTGCAGCACGGTGATGGCGCGGCGCTCCACCAGAGCGGCCGGGACCTTGGAGCGGAAGACGTAGTCCTCGAGGATGGTCACGCAGCCGGCGTTCTCCATGGCCCCGGCGTTGAACTCGGGGACGAACAGCTGGTCGTACTTCTCGAAGGGGTAGGCCACCCCGAAGTCCTTCTCGAAGACCTCGAAGCCCTGGCGGGTGACCTCGAAGATGTTCTCGGCGTCCAGGTGCTCGAACAGGGACTTGCGGGCGTAGGCGCCCAGGGAGACCTCGCGGCCGTCGGCGCTCGTCACGGTGGAGTGCGTGGAGGCGTAGGGGCCGGCGACGAGGGCCGTCACGTACGAGCTCAGCACCGGGGTGGGGGAGAAGGTCCACGTGGAGGTGCCCTCGGCGGCCGGGACGGCCTGCGGCGTGGGCTGGTTGGAGATGACGTCCCAGTGCGAGGGTGCGGTGACGGTGAAGGCGAACGTCGCCTTCAGGTCCGGCTGCTCGAACACGGCAAACATGCGGCGGGAATCGGGCACCTCGAATTGCGTGTAGAGGTACACCTCCTGATCCGCCGGGTCGACGAAGCGGTGCAGGCCCTCGCCCGTGCTCGAATAGTCCATCGTCGCGTCGACCGTGAGGACGTTGTGCTCGGCGAGCGAGGGGAGGGCGATGCGGACGCCGTCCGCGACGGTGGCCGGATCCAGCTCCACACCGTTGAGGACCACGGAGTGCACCTCACGCGTCACGGCGTCGATGAAGGTCGACGCGCCGGCGGTGGCGCCGAAGGTCACCGTGCTGACCGAACGGAAGGTGGTCCCGGGAGCGCTCAGGTCCAGGCGCACATCGTAGGACTCGGTGGAGATGAGGCCGGCGCGCTCCTGCGCTTCGGCTCGGGTGAGGTTCAGGCCCGGCACGTGATGTCCTTCTCTCGAGGGTGTTGTGAAAGAACTGTTTGACAGTCTCGGAACGATCTTCGCACCTTTGCGTCCAGTTTGACCCATATTCTTGTGAGAGACAGCAGGAAAACGGGCCCACGGGCCAGGAGGAAGACCCCCGCCATGCGCATTCACATCGCCACCGACCACGCCGGACTCGAGCTGAGCCACCACCTGATCGAGGTGCTGGGTGCCGACGGTCATGAGGTGATCGACCACGGGCCGACCTCCTACGACCCGCTGGATGACTACCCGGCGTTCTGCCTGCGTGCGGCCGAGGCCGTTGTGGCCGACCAGCGCGCCGGCGTCGAGGCCCTGGGTATCGTGCTCGGCGGCTCTGGCAACGGGGAGCAGATCGCGGCCAACAAGGTCGAGGGCGTGCGTGCAGCCCTCGCCTGGAACGCCGACACCGCCAAGCTGGCCCGCGAGCACAACGACGCCAACGTCGTGGCGCTGGGTGGTCGCCAGCACAGCGTCGAGGAGGCGACGGAGCTCGTGCGCCTCTTCCTGGCCGAGCCGTTCTCCGGCGACGAGCGCCACGCCCGCCGCATCGGCAAGATCGCCGCCTACGAGACCACGGGCGAGATCATCGACTGACGCGCGCCGCGCGTTGTGCGCCGCGTCGGGCCCGAGTGGGCCGCGTCCCCTGCACGGGGCGGGGCGCCCTCGGGCCTGCGCGTGGGTGGACGGAATGTTCGACGCGCCGGAGGCTGTCGATTTGTCCGCCAAGCGTCCTGGACGCTAGGCTGTTGAGCGTTGAGGACGCGTCTTCAACACAGAAAGAATGCCTTTCTGGGGTAGTAGCTCAATGGTAGAGCCTTAGTCTTCCAAACTAATTACGCGGGTTCGATTCCCGTCTACCCCTCCAAGCCTGCAACGAGGGCCCCTTCCCACCGGGAAGGGGCCCTCGCTGCGTGTTTCCCGCGGGTCGCACCTGGCTTTCGGTGGGACGCGATTCGGGGCAGGGGCGTGCGTGTGCGTAAACTGGATCCCGCATCATCGGGGTGTAGCTCAGCTTGGTAGAGCGCGCGCTTTGGGAGCGCGAGGTCGCAGGTTCAAATCCTGTCGTCCCGACGAAGATCCGTTACCCGGGTTCACAGAGAGTGGGCCCGGCCAACTCACATGTCAGGAGCTGCACGCAGTGAAGAGCGCCGTCGAGAATCTCTCCCCCACCCGGGTCAAGATGCACATCGAGGTCCCGTTCGCGGAGCTGAAGCCGGCCATCGACGCCGCCTACAAGGAGATCGCGTCGCAGATCCAGGTCCCCGGCTTCCGTAAGGGCAAGGTGCCCTCCCGCCTGGTCGACCAGCGCGTGGGCCGTGGCTACGTCATCGAGACCGCCATCAACAATTCGCTGGATAACTTCTACCGCGACGCCGTCAACGAGGCCTCCGTGGTCCCGCTGGCCCGCCCCGAGGTTGAGGTCAACCAGGCCCCCGGCATCGACGAGGCCGCCGCCGACGCCGACCTGATCTTCGACGTCGAGGTCGACGTTCGCCCCGAGATCGAGCTGCCGGAGTACGCCGGCCTCGAGGTTGAGGTCGAGGCCCGCGAGGCCGGCGACGCCGAGGTCGAGAAGGCCCTTGACGAGCTGCGCGGCCGCTTCGGCACGCTCAAGGCCGTGGAGCGCCCCGCCGCCGATGGCGACTACACCACGGTCGACCTGACCGCCACGATCGATGGCGAGACCATCGACGAGGCCACCGGCCTGTCCTACCTGATCGGTTCCGGCTCCATGCTCGAGGGCATGGACGAGGCCCTGACCGGCCTGTCGGCCGGCGAGGACGCCACGTTCGAGACCACCCTGGCCGGTGGCGACCACGCCGGCGAGACCGCCGCCGTCAAGGTCGTCCTGACCGCCGTCAAGGAGCGCGAGCTCCCCGAGGCCGACGACGACTTCGCCCAGCTGGCCTCCGAGTTCGACACGATCGCCGAGCTGCGCGAGTCCCTCGTGGCCAAGGCCGCCGAGGACGTCATCGTGGAGCAGGGCATCGAGGCTCGCGATAAGGTCCTGGAGCAGCTGGTCGGCCTCGTCGAGGTCCCCGTTCCGGATTCCGTCCTCGAGGAGCAGGTGGAGCAGCACTTCTCCGGCGCCAACCAGGCCGACGATCACGACACGGAAGAGCACCGCGCCGAGATCAAGTCCAACACCGAGAAGGCCTTCCGCAACGAGATCGTCCTCGACGCCGTGGCGGAGAAGGAAGAGATCGAGGTGGAGCAGGGCGAGCTGATCGAGTACCTGATCCAGTCGGCTCAGCAGTACGGCATGGACCCGAACCAGTTCGCGCAGATGCTCGACGGCGCCGGCCAGGTTCCGATGATGATCGGCGAGGTGCGCCGTCGTAAGGCCCTCGCCAAGGTCCTGGAGCTGGCCAAGGTCAAGGATTCCAACGGCAAGGCCGTTGACCTGGAGTCCTTCGTCAAGCCCGCGGGCGAGGACGAGGCCGTCGAGGCCGAGTGACCCCGTGCCGGTGACGCTTCACCGGTAGCCACGAGGGCCCCAGCACCGCATGGCGGGTTCTAGCGGTCCCCGCAACACCTTCGATTTGAAGGAGTTGCGGGGATCGTGCTTATTTCGGAGCTGAAGCGGGTGTTCTTCGAGGCCTACGACCGCCTTGACGGGAACGTCAC
>JAITLQ010000003.1 GCA_031277795.1 Arthrobacter sp. | reverse complement strand
GTGACGTTCCCGTCAAGGCGGTCGTAGGCCTCGAAGAACACCCGCTTCAGCTCCGAAATAAGCACGATCCCCGCAACTCCTTCAAATCGAAGGTGTTGCGGGGACCGCTAGAACCCGCCGTGACGGGGAGGGCCTTCTTGGTGCTGGGGACGGGTGCCAGCTAGTCGCAGACGATGCGGTTCCAGGGGGAGTACGTCCACGTGAACGTCTCCTTGGGAAGCGTCTGCTCCGCTGAGGTGCGCGTCCTGGTTACGGTGACGGTGAAGCCCGACTTACCGCCGGACTCCGGCTGGCACTTGGCGGCGGAGGAATGCACGGTGGTGGGGGAGGTGATGTTGAAGTGGTCCGAGGTCGTGGTCTTCACGTCCCAGGTCTTCACCCCCCACAGGACGGTCTTGACCTGAGAATCGGTGACCCACATCTGCACCACCACGGGCGCCTTGGTGTTGTTCTTCCAGCGCATGTTCACCTGGCCCTCCCAGAAGGTGGACTCGCGGCCGGCCGGGTAACGATCGAACCAGCGGCTGTGGGGCTTGTGCTCGAGGATGTCCATGCCGCCGAGGAAGCCGGCGTTGTAGGACATGGTGGAGATCTGCGAGATGCCGCCGCCGAGCGCGGTCGTGGCGTTGCCGTTCTCGACCACGCCCGAGGCGACGTAGCCGTTGGCGAGGGTGATGGGGCCGAAGCGGTCGGCGAGGTTGAACTCCTTGCCCGGATCCACGACCGTGCCGTTGACGCGCGAGGCGCCGAGCCGCAGGTTCTTGGTGCGCTGAGTGTCGTACGTGGGGTACGGCGTAGCAAACTCGGCCACCTTGACCATCTTCCAGGACTCGGCGGTCTTGGTGGAGATGGTCGGTTGGGTGATCTTGAGCTCCACCGTCGCCTTGCGCGTGGACTCGGTCGAGGCCTTCTGCACTGCCGTAGCGAGCGCCGCCGGGTCGATGCCCTTGCCCTCCTTGGCCGGAACCACGGAAAGCGAGGCGGACGCACCGGAGCCGGTCATCTTCACCGTGGCGTCGGTGCCCTCTGAGGCCATCTTGGGGTTCACCTTGACCACGGAGGCGACGAGCTTCTCGCCGTCGAGGGAGAGCGCCGGCTTGCCGTCGGCCACCTTGACGGTGGTGGCGGCGCCGATCGTGGCGGCGGGCAGCTGGGCTTCGGCGGTGCCGTTGCTGACGGTGATGGGTCCGTCGAGGAGCGGCTGGACGGTACCGTCGAGGAAGCCGTTCCAGGTGTCGGCGGCGACGACGGGGCCCTGCGTCGCCGTCGTCGCCGCGATGGAACCATCGGCGTGCAGCCACTGCTCCTTGAAGGACGTGGCGGTGGCCGCCTCGTCCACCGTGAGTCCATCCTGCGGTGCGTTGTAGTCGGCCTTGCCCTGCGCCACCACGATCGACCCCTCGACGGGCTCGGAGCTCAGGCTGGTGGCGGCCTTCTGCATGGCTGCGCTCAAGGCGTCGGCGTCGACAGTTGTCTGAGCCTGCGCGTCCTGCGTGCCAACGATGCGGGAGAGGATGACGCTCGGCTCCCAGGAGAGCCCGGTCAAGCGATCGATCGTGCCGTCGAGGTCGAGGCCGAGGCCGGCGTCAGCCGGCTTGATGGCGACGGACTGCTCGCCTGCCGTGAGCTTGATGGCCTTCTGCACCCGCGGGCCGAGCTGCTCGGTCAGGGTGGCCTTGGCCTGCTCTGCCGACTGCCCGGACAGGTCGATGCCATCCACGCTCAGGTGCGCCGGCAGCTTGTCCTGCGTCAGGTAGGCGGCGCCGGCGTAGGCGCCGCCGGCGATGACCGCCACACCGAGCACGGTGAACACGGCCGTCTTGGCGCCGCGGCGCTTCTTCTTGGGCGCCACGGTGGCGGTCTCCTGGACCTCTTCGGCGGCGGTCCCCGCGGTGGCCTGCTCCTGCGCGGCCGAGGGGGCGGCGATGGGCAGATCGAGGCGGGTGGCGTCGGGTGAGGGCGACGCTGGGGGAGCGGGGGCTGCCTCGGGCGAAAGCGAGATGGGTTCCTCGGGCGCAGCGATCGGCGGGTGCTCGGTCGCCGGCGGCTCGGGGTCGCCGTGCGCCGCGGGGGCGTCCGGTTCGCCCGCCAGCGGATCTGGCGCATTCTCCTCGACCGGTCCCGAGGTCGGGTTCTCGCTCACGTGTTCTCCTTCAACGATTCGCCGCTCGGGCAGGTTCTGCCGGAGGGCCTCGATCATCCTAGGACGGACCTCCTCGCCAGCCGCCGATGAGGCGCCCCGGGGAGGTCACGGTTGTATATGGATTGGCGTTCAGGCTCCCCAGCCCAGGGCCGCCGACACAGCATCGAGGCGGCGCAGCCCGAGCACGCCGTCGGCCACGTGGCGTAGGGCGGGCTTGGGCTGCACACCCACGCCGAGGCCGGCCACGGTCAGCAGGTCGAGGTCGTTGGCGCCGTCGCCGAGGCCCACCGTGCGCTGGGGCTGCACGTCGTCCGCCGCGCACCAGCGACGCAGCGCCGCGGCTTTGGCCGCCCGGTCGACGACCGGGCCCTGGACCGTTCCGGTGAGCACGCCGTCCCGCACGCCGAGCACGTTGGCGTGCGCGTGATCGAGGCCGAGCCGATCGGCGAGCGGCTCGAGCACCTGGATGAAACCGCCAGACACGGCGCCCACGAGGTGGCCGCTTGCGTGGGCGGCGGCGATCAGTTCAACGGCACCGGGGGTCGGCACGACGTCGGCCGCCACCTCGGCGATGAGGCTCACCGGGAGCCCGGCCAGGGCCTTCACGCGGTGGTGAAGGGATTGGGCAAAGTCAAGTTCCCCGCGCATGGCGCGCTCGGTCACCGCTGCCACCTCCGCCTCGCGACCGGCGTGGGCCGCCAGCATCTCGATGACCTCCTGCTCGATGAGCGTCGAGTCGACGTCGGTCACGACGAGGCTGCGCCTGGAGCCGCGCAGGGTCGGCGGCACGAGGATGCTCGAGTGCTCCGGCCCGGTTTCCTCGCGGAGCAGGTCCCGCAGGGTGGCAAGGGACGCCGCCTCCAATTCGACGTCCCACGCGGCGGCGCGCAGCCCGGCGGGGGCGGCGACCTCGGCCGGCGCATGATCGGCGCCGATGCTCGCGAGCCAGGCGGCGGCGGGGTGCTCCTCCCGCGCGGAGTCGAGGGTGAAGGAAACAAGGCGGAACTGCTCACTCATGACTCATAGTGTGGGCGCTGAGCGGCCGGGCCGGGACATCCGTGACGCGTGCGGGCGCGCGGGCCCTCGGTGTTCTAGGGTGGGAGCATGACTGCCGTCTTGACCTTTAATGATGTTTCAGTGATCCGTGGCGCCCGCCATCTGCTCAAGAACGTGAGCTGGAGCGTGGGCGAGGACGAGCGCTGGATCGTCATGGGTGCCAACGGCGCCGGCAAGTCGACCCTGTTGCGCATCGCCTCGACCCGACTCTTCCCCACGCGCGGAACGGTCGACGTCCTGGGGGAGCGCATGGGCAAGGTGGACCTCTCCGAGCTGCGCCCGTCCATCGGCGTGAGCTCCGCGTTGCTCGGCCGCGAGATGCGCGAGGACGAGACGGCGCTCAACGCCGTGGTCTCCGCCTCCTACGGCATGACCGGTCGCTGGCGCGAGCACTACGACGCGGACGACGAGCGCCGTGCGCTGCAGCTGCTGACCCACTGGGGCGCGAGCACCCTGCTCAGCCGCCGCTACTCAACGCTCTCGGAGGGCGAGCGCGCCCGCGTGCTCATCGCCCGATCCCTCATGTCCGACCCGGAGCTCCTGCTCCTGGACGAGCCGGCTGCCGGGCTGGACCTCGCCGGCCGTGAGGACCTCGTGCGTCGACTCGGTGCCTTCGCCGCGAGCCCGCTGGCCCCCGCGATGGTCCTCGTGACACACCACCTCGAGGAGATTCCAGAGCACTTCACCCACGCCCTGCTGCTGCGCGGCGGCGAGGTCGTGGCGCAGGGTCCGCTGGAGGAGACCGTCACCCAGGGCAACCTGGAGGAGACCTTCGGCCTGCAGCTGACCCTCAACCGTCAGGGCTCCCGCTTCAGCGCCTTCGCGCGCTGATCCAGCGCCGCCAGCATGCACCTTGAGCTGTGGCAGGCACTGCTTGTCCTGTTGGCCGGCGTGTGGGCCGGAACGATCAACACGATCGTGGGTTCCGGCTCGCTCGTAACCTTCCCCGTGCTCGTCGCGATGGGCTTGAATCCCGTCAATGCCGTGGTCTCCAACGCCATCGGCCTCGTCGCGGGAGGAGTGTCCGGGGCGTGGGGCTATCGCGAGGAGCTGCGCACCGTCCCCGGCACGCTCAAGCGCCTCCTCCCCGCCTCCATCGTGGGCGCACTGCTGGGGGCTTGGTTGCTCCTGCACCTGCCGGAGTCGGTGTTTGGCGTCGTCTCGCCGATCCTGGTGGCGGTGGCCGTGGTGCTCGTCATCGTCCAGCCGCGGCTCGCCGCCTGGGCCAAGGCACGCTCCGGCGCCGTTGACCAGGGGCCGGACGCCCAGCCGTTCTCGGCCGCCCTGGTGCTGTTGGTCTTCTTGACGGGCGTCTACGGCGGCTACTTCACGGCGGCGCAGGGCGTGATCCTCATGGGGATCTTCGGCGTCATGCTCCACGGGAGCCTGCAACAGGCCAACGCCGTCAAGGTCGTCCTCTCGCTGGCCGTCAACCTCGTCGCGGCCGTGGCTTATCTGTTCTTTGCCTACGAACGCATCGACTGGCTCGTGGCCGCCCTCATCGCCGTCGGCTCGCTCTTCGGCGGTTGGCTCGGCGCCAGGATCGGGCGCCGGCTCTCCCCCTTGGTGTTGCGCGGGTGCATCGTGGTGCTCGGCGTCGTGGCCTTCGTTCATCTGATCTGGCAGTTGGTGGCACCGTGAGCATTCTGCGCATCGAGACCCTCGACGACCCGCGGCTGGGCGACTACCGGGGCCTCACCGACGCGGCGCTGGCCAAGACGCGTTCGCGCTTCATCGCGGAGTCGACCGTGGTGGTCCGGCGGGCCCTGGCCTCGGGCGCCGCGCCGGTGTCCTTCCTCGTGGACGAGCGCCACGGGGGAGTCATCGACGAGCTGAATACCCAGCACCCGGACACGCCGCTCTTCGTCGGGCCGGCGCCGGTGCTCGAGGAGCTCACAGGCTTCCACCTGCACCGGGGCGCCCTCGGCGCCTTCGATCGCCCGGCCCCCGCCGACCTCGACGCGCTACTGGAAGGCGCCCGCCGCGTCGTCGTGCTCGAGGACGTGGCCGAGCACACGAACGTCGGCGCCATCTTCCGTTCGGCCGCCGGGCTCGGCATCGATGCCGTGCTGCTCAGCCCGCGCAGTGCCGACCCGCTCTACCGGCGGGCGATCCGCGTGAGCATGGGCACCGTCTTCTCCCAGCCGTGGGCGCGTCTTGACGCCTGGCCGGACGGCATCGCGGCCCTCAAGCGCCACGGCTTCGAGGTGCACGCCCTCGAGCTGACCGACGACGCCATCGGGATCGATGAGCTGGCGGAGCGGAATCCGCAGCGCCTCGCGCTGGTCCTCGGCACGGAGGGGGCGGGCATCCGTCCGGAGACGCTCGGGGCCGTCGACGGCGCTGTGCTGATCCCCATGCGCGAGGGCGTCTCCTCGCTCAACGTTGGGGCGGCCGCGGCGATCGCGCTCTGGGAGCTTCGTGCGCGATGAGGGCACCCGGTCGCGTGGCGCGAAGCACGCCGGCCGCCGTGTAGAATGGAGCGTCGTCGCATGCGCGGCGCCTCCACTTTCATCGCCCCTGGCCAAATCCAGGGGCCCAAGAGAAATGGTGATCCCATGAAGGCTGGCATCCACCCGAACTACGGTCCCGTCGTGTTCCGCGACCTCGCTTCCGGCGAGAAGTACCTGACCCACACGACCGCCACGAGCTCGAAGACCATCGAGTGGGAGGACGGCAACACCTACCCCGTCATCGACGTGGAAATCTCCGCCGCCTCGCACCCGTTCTACACGGGCAAGCAGCGCATCATGGACTCCGCCGGTCGCGTGGAGCGCTTCAACCAGCGCTTCAAGGGCTTCGGCGGCAAGTGAGCCGTTGCGCGCGGCGCCCAGCCGCGCGCCTCTTGAACTAGGGGCCCCGCAGCCTTTCCGCAAGGAAGGCCGCGGGGCCCTTCGTCATCCTCTGCCGCCGCGACGGCCGGGCGTCATACCGGAGCCACCGCCGGGCGCCACGCCAGCCCCGACCGGGCGTCGCGCACCGGCCGCCACTATGCTGGGGAAGCGTGAGCACACAGCAGTCAGCAGGACAACATCACGGCGAATACAAGGTCCCCGGCGGCAAGCTGGTGGTGGCCGATCTCGAGGTGACGGACGGAGTCATTTCTTCGGCGCGCATCAACGGCGACTTCTTCCTCGAGCCGGACGAGGCGCTGGAGGACATCAACGCCGCCCTGCGCGGCCTGAGCACGGGCACGAGCCACGAGGAGCTGAGCGCCGCGGTGGCCGGGGGCCTGCGCCAGGGCGCCGTCATGTTCGGCTTCGACGCGCGCGCCGTGGCGACGGCGGTGCGCCGCGCGCTCGGCCTGGCCACGGGCTGGCTCGATCACCCGTGGCAGGTGCTCGGCCCCACGCCGTACCCCATCGCCGTCAACGTGGCGCTCGATGAGGTGCTGACGCGGCAGGTGGGTGCCGGCCTGCGCCCGCCCACGATGCGTCTGTGGGAATGGAACGAGCCGGCCGTGGTGATCGGTTCCTTCCAATCGCTCAAGAACGAGGTCGACGCCGAGCAGGCCGAGCGCTACGGCGTCCAGGTGGTGCGCCGCATCTCCGGCGGCGGCGCCATGTTCATGGAGGCGGGCAACTGCGTGACGTACTCGCTCTACCTGCCCACCTCACTCGTGGACGGCATGTCCTTCGCCGACTCCTACCCCTTCCTCGATGCTTGGGTCATGGAGTCCCTGGCGCGCGTGGGGGTCGAGGCCCACTACGTTCCGCTCAACGACATCGCCACCCCGGCGGGCAAGATCGGCGGCGCCGCGCAGAAGCGCCTGGCGGGCGGCGGGATGCTGCACCACGTCACGATGAGCTACGACATCGACGCCGACAAGATGACGCAGGTGTTGCGCATCGGCCGCGAGAAGATCTCGGACAAGGGCATCACGAGCGCCAAGAAGCGCGTCGATCCGCTCAAGCGCCAGACGGGCCGCAGCCGCGAGCAGATCCTCGAGACCCTGGCCGAGGTCTTCACCGAGCGCTACGGCGCCACGGCGGCGACGCTGGACGCCGCCACCCTGCAGGAGGCCCGAGAGCTCGCCGCGAGCAAGTTCGAGACGCAGGAGTGGACGGCCCGCGTCCCGTAGGCCTCGCCCCGCCGCGATTTTCATCCGCTCACGGCTTCTGCACCGTCTCCGGGCCGGTGCGAAGTCCCCTCAAGGGGTGTGAATACACCTGGGCGGGTGCACACACCCGGGCACGCAGGCCGCCCACCCACAGCACGACGGCGCCGTCCCCCTTTGCGGGGAGCGGCGCCGTCGGTGCGTGCGGGCGGGGGACAGGGCACGGCCCCGGGGCGGCTAGGCCTGCCGCGAGGCGGCCTGGGCGGTGAGGCGCCGCTTGACGTCGTCGAGGCGCTCGATCACGAGGCGGCGCAGGGCCGCCGGCGCGTCGGTGTTGCCCTCGAGCCACGCCGACGCGGCGAGCACCGTGGGATGCGCGGCGGCGTCGCTGTCTTCGATCTCCGCGCCGGCGGGGAAGAGACCCTCGACGACGCGCGTGGCCTGGCCCTGGGTCTGCTGGCTCCACACCTCGAGCAGCCGCTCGAAGTACTCGGCGTCGTGGCCGGCGCCCACGCCGGAGGGATCGATGCCGAGGCCGTCGATGGTGGCCTGCAGGTGATCGTTGGACAGCAGCGCGCCCTGGTCGTCCCGCCCCGCGTAGGCGGCGGCGCGGGCCGCGTCCTTGACCTCGCGCAGCGGCCGGGCCGCGAGCGCGCGGGTGAGGCCCGTGGCGGAGCTGGCCGTGGGGGAGGCGGCGAAGGCGGCCCGCAGCTCCGCCTCATCGCGGCGTCCGTGGGCGGCCAGGGCCACGAGCGCGGCCCAGCCCAGCTCCTCGCCGAGGGCGAAGTCGGGGTCGGCCAGCCAGGACTCCACGACCTCGAGGCTCTGCTCGGCGGGGGAGGCCTGCGAGGCGAGCGAGGCAAAGAGCTGACGCAGGCGCACGGTGCGCTCGTCCGAGGGCTCGGGGGCCTCGACGACGGATTCGAGCAGGTACGTGACCCACCGGCCCACGAGTTCCTGCCGTTCGCCCGCCACGGTGAAGGACTCGAGCCCGGAGCCGGCCTGCGCAAAGGACTGGGCCAGGACGCCGGAGTCCTCGATGAGGTCGGCGTTGGAGACCACGCCGTCGACGAAGCGCTCCACGGGCAGCTCGGCGTCGCGGGCCAGGTTCCAGGCGCCGGCCAACGCCGTGGCCCGGGCCAGCTCGTCGTCGAGCCCCTCGCCGAGGACGATCCCCAGGGTGGTCTCGTCGAGCCCGATCTTGGCGTAGCTCAGGTCCTCGTCGTTGACGAGTGCGGCCGAGCCGGCCGGTGCCCCCACGAGCTCGGGGACCTGCGTGCTGGCGCCGTCGATGCGCACGAGCGCCTGCAGGCCGCGGGTCGCCGGCTCCTGGGTGCGGGGGGAGTAGAGCCCGATCTTGGCCACGTGCGGGCGCAGGACGGTCTCGCCCGTGCGGGGGTCGATGCCGTCCTGGATCACGGCGGCGGAGGCGATCTTGCCGTCGGCGTGCGTGAGCTCGAGACTCAGGCGGTTGACGCCGGCGGTCTGCAACCAGGCGGCGGCCCACGCGCCCATGTCGCGTCCGGAGGCCTCCTGCAGCGCCGCCAGGAAGTCGTCCAGGCGCGTGTTGCCCCACGCGTGGTCCCGGAAGTAGCTGCGCGACGCGGCGAGGAAGGCGTCCTGACCAACGAAGGCCGAGAGCTGCTTGAGCACCGACGCGCCCTTGGCGTAGGTGATGCCGTCGAAGTTCTGGTCGGCCGCCTCGAGATCGGGGATGTCGGCCACGATCGGGTGGGTCGTGGGGTACTGATCCTGGCGGTAGGCCCAGGCCTTGCGCCGCGAGGCGAAGGTCGTCCAGGCCGTGGTGAAGTCGGTGGCCTCGTGAACGACCAGCGTGCCGACGTAGTCGGCGAAGGACTCCTTGAGCCACAGATCGTCCCACCACGCCATGGTGACGAGGTCGCCGAACCACATGTGGCACATCTCGTGCATGATCGTGTTGGCGCGCTGCTCGTGCTGGGCCTGCGTGGCGGGCGAGGTGAAGACGTAGCGCTCGGTGAAGGTTACCAGGCCGGGATTCTCCATGGCGCCGAGGTTGTACTCGGGGACGAAGGCCTGGTCGTACTTGCCCCACGGGTAGGCGAAGTCGAAGTGCTCGTGGAACCAGTCCAGGCCGCGCTTGGTCAGGTCGAAGACCTCGCCCGCGTCCATGGAGGCGGCGAGCGAGGCACGCGTGGCGATGCCGAGGGGGACGGTGACCGGCGTGCCGGACGCCGTCGTGCCCTCGTAGTAGTCGTTCCACAGCGCGTACGGGCCGGCCAGGAACGTCGTGATGTAGGTCGACATCGGTTCGGTCGTGGCGAACTCGCGCGTGCTGTTGGTGCCCGCGGCCTCGCGCAGGCCAACGAGGGCCCCGTTGGACGCCGCGTGCCACTGGTCCGGGGCCGTGATGGAGATGGAGAAGCGGGCCTTGAGATCGGGCTGCTCGAAGTTGGGGAAGATGCGCCGGGCGTCGGCCGGTTCGTTCTGCGAATACAGGTACGTCTGGCCGTCGGCCGGGTCGACGAAGCGATGCACGCCCTCTCCCGAGCGAGAGTAGGCCGAGGCGCTGACGATCTCGACCACGTTCTGCGCGGCGAGGCCGCTCAGGCGCAGGCGGGCGCCGTCCACGACCTGCCCGAGGTCCTGCGGCGCGCCGTTGAGCGTGACCGACTCGATCGAGTAGCCGAGGTAGTCGAGGAAGGTCGCGGACCCGGCGGTGGCGTCGAAGCTGATCCGCGTCGACACGGGGAAGCTCGGGACGGCCGGATCCTCGGCCTGCGAGAAGTCGACGTGGATGGCGTAGTCGTGGGTGGTGACCAGTGCCGAACGTGCCGCCGCCTCGTCGCGGCGCAGGTTCTCGTTGGAGGGTCGTGCATCAAGTCTCATGGCCCCATTCTCGCACCGCGCCGCCGCCGCGTGCCCCACCGCCGGGCGGGCCATTCGCCAGCGTGGGGGAGGGCCGGCGCCACCTTTCCCCGGACACGGGTGAGGGCACGACGGCGGGTGCCCACCCGCCGTCGTGCCCTCACCTTGCTCGGCGCTAGCCGCCGCGCGTGCGGCGGCTAGCGCTGGGCGGCCTTCGCGGCCGCCTTGGCCTCGGCACGCCGGCGCTTCACGAGCACCTTCTCGTCCACGGGCGAGTTCGGATCGGCGCGCAGGTGGCGGTAGTACTCCGCCGCCTCGTCCTGTCGGATCCGCTCCGCCCCGGAGGAGATGGGCGCACGCAGGTGCTCCTGGGTGTACCCGAAGGCGTCGACGAGGTCCTGCGCGTGCGGGCGCAGGCGGGCGATGAGCCGGTCGATGTACTCCACGAGCGTGCGGGCGCGCTGGGCGGAGAGGCGCCCGTTCATGAGGTACCAGCCGAGGTCCGCCTCGATGCAGCCGAGGCCGAAGAGGTCGCGCAGCCACGTGAGGATGGTCTTGGTGTCCTCGTCCCGCACCGCCTCGAGGCCGCGGGTGAACGCCTCCCACTGCAGCAGCCGCCCGTGCGCCGCGGCGGCCTTGATGAGCGCGTCCTGATGCTCGTTGAACACGCGGGCCTGCTCGGCGGCCGGCGCCTTGGCGACGTCGTTGAGCGCCCGCCCGATCTCGGAGATCGTCACGTTGACGCGCTCGGTGAGGAGGGCCCGCTGGACCTCGGGGTCTTTGAGCACCGTGGCGCTGCGCTTCTCGCTGCCCGTGTCGCGGGCCTCCTGGCCGAGCGCCCGCAGGCCCGTCCTGGCGATCACCGTCTCGGACACGCTGCGCAGGGCAAAGCGCGCCAGGCCGGCGGCGTCCATGCCCTTGAAGGACTTGGCGTAGTCGGTGAGCAGGCGCTTGCCCACGAGCTGGAGCAGGATGTTGTTATCGCCCTCGAACGTCGCGTAGACGTCGAGATCGGCGTGCAGGCCGGTGAAGCGGTTCTCCGCCAGGAAGCCGGCACCGCCGCAGGCCTCGCGGCACTCCTGGAGGGTGCCGAGGGCGTCCCATGTGGTCGTGGGTTTGAGCGCGGCCGCCAGGGTCTCCAGGTCCTCGCGGTCGGCGTCGCTGGCCCGCTCGCCGGAGAAGACGCCGTCGAAGGCCTCGAGCAGCTCCTCGTGGGAGAAAGCCCCGGCGTAGGTGCGGGCGATGAGCGGCATGAGGCGGCGCTGGTGGCGCTGGTAGTCGAGGATGACCTCCTCCTCGACATCGCTGCTCGCGTTGAACTGGCGGCGCTGGTTCGCGTACGTGATGGCGATCTGCAGGGCCACCTTCGAGGCCGCCGTGGCGGCGCCGTCGAGCGAGACGCGCCCCTGCACGAGTGTGCCGATCATCGTGAAGAAGCGGCGGCCAGGGGACTCGATGGGCGAGGTGTAGTTGCCCGCCTCGTCCACGTCGCCGTAGCGGTTGAGCAGGTTCGTGCGGGGCACGCGGACGTCGCTGAAGTGCAGGCGGCCGTTGTCGATGCCGTTGAGGCCGCCCTTGACGCCGTCGTCCTCTCCGCCGATGCCGGGCAGGAAGGCGCCGTCCTCGTCGCGGATCGGCACGTAGAAGCAGTGGACGCCGTGGTTGACGCCCCGCGTGATGAGTTGGGCAAACACGGTGGCCGCCTTGCCGTGCAGGGCGGCGTTGCCGAGGTATTCCTTCCAGCCGGCGCGGAAGGGGGTGTTGATCACGAACTCCTGCGCCTCGACGTCGTACGTGGCGGTCGTGGCGATGGAGGCGACGTCGGAGCCGTGGCCCGTCTCCGTCATGGCAAAGGCACCGGGGATCTCCAGGCTCATGATGCCCGGCAGCCACTTCTCGTGGTGCTCCTGCGTGCCCAGGTGCAGCACGGCGGCGCCGAAGAGGCCCCACTGCACCCCGGCCTTGATCTGCAGGGACGGGTCGGCCGTGACGAGCTCCTCGAAGCCGGCGATGTTGCCGCCGTGATCGTCGCCGCCGCCCAAACGGGAGGGGAAGGCGCGGTGGACGGCCTTGGCCTCAACCAGCGTGGAGAGGTTGCGCAGCGTGCGCTCGCGGTGCTCCGGCATGGGCTGGCCCTCGATCTTGGCGAGCTCGGGGCGCGCCGACAGGGCGCGGGCCTCGCGGCGCACCTCGGCCCAGCGGCCCAGGAGCTGCTCGCCCAGGGCGGCGACGTCGAGGCGGGGGGTGCTGCTCTCGGAGGTGCTCATCAACGAATCCTTTCGATTCTTGCTACTGCTGCTGTGCTGCTGGGAGGGGATCAGAGTCAGGTGCCGGGCGTGGGGGCGAGCGGCCCGGACAGGAGCCACGCGGTGAGCGTGGCCGTGAGTTCGGGGGCGCTCGGCCGCTCGTGCGGCTCGCGCTCGAGCCAGGCCTCGCCCGCCGCCTTGATGAAGCCGAGGGCGGCGTGGGGCCAGAACAGATGCTCGCCGCCCAGCTCGGCGCCGCGGTGCAGCTCCTCGAGGCGCTCGCGGAAGAGTTCGGCGAGGTGGTCGCTCACGTGCTTCAGGGCGTCGGCCTGGCCGGCGTCCTCGGGTGCCATGACGAAGGCGTAGGTGTTGGGGGAGGCCTCGGCCTGCGCCAGGTAGGTGCCGATCATGGCGGTCAACGCCGCCACCGGATCCGGCGCCGTGCGCCCCGCCTCCACGACGGCGGCGCTGAGCTTGCTCACGACGTCATCGCCGATGGCGCGGCGCAGGCCGTCCTTGTCGCCGAAGTAGCGGTAGTAGACGGACTTGCTCGTGCCCGCCTCCGCCGCGATGTCCCCCATGGCAACGCCCGGGCCGCCGTGGTGGATGGCCCGGCGCGCGGCGAGCACCAGCTCGTCCCGGCGCAAGGAGCGGTGCTCGTCCCAGCGGGTGGCTCGGCCGTCGCTGGGGCGCGCGCCGACGGCCTGGTTCTGCGCCGGAGGGTGCGACTCGCTCTGAAGCGTGATCTGTTTCACGATACTGAGCGTATCAGGTACGCTCGGTATCGGACAGAACGAGCCCGATTGGCCGCTTGTGCCGGCCCAGTTCTGAGTAACGTCACCCGTCAAGGAACACGAGGACACCATGGCTTCGAGCCCTTCCCCGCGCCGCGCAGTGATCATCGGCGGCAACCGCCTTCCCTTCGCCAGGGCCAACGGCGCCTACGTCGGCGCCTCCAACCAGGACATGCTCACGGCCGCGCTGGACGGCCTGGTGGCGCGCTTCGGTCTGCAGGGTGAACGCTTGGGCGCCGTGGCGGCCGGCGCGGTGCTCAAGCATTCGCGCGACTTCAACCTGAGCCGCGAGAGCGTGCTGGGGACGGCGCTTGACCCCTCCACCCCTGCGTACGACGTCCAGATGGCGTGCGCCACGGGCCTCGAGGCCATCGGCTCGCTAGCGGACAAGATCAAGCTGGGCCAGATCGAGTCGGGGATCGGCGGCGGCGTCGACACGATCTCCGATGCGCCCATCGCCCTCTCCGACGGGGCCCGCGCGGGCATGCTGGCCCTCGGCCGCGCCCGCAGCCTCAAGGACCGCATGGCCGCCGTCGCCTCCCTGCGCCCCCGGGATCTCGCGCCCTCCGCCCCCGGCACCAACGAACCCCGCACCGGCCTGTCGATGGGCGAGCATCAGGCCCTCACCACGCAGCGCTGGGGGATCACGCGCGAGGCGCAGGACGAGCTCGCGGCCGCGAGCCACCGGAACCTCGCGGCGGCCTACGATCGCGGCTTCTTCGATGACCTGCTCACGCCGTACCGCGGCCTGAGCAAGGACAACAACCTGCGCGCCGACTCCACGGTGGACAAGCTCGCCAAGCTCAAGCCGGCCTTCGGCAAGCACCTGGGCGACGAGGCGAGCATGACGGCGGGCAACTCGACGCCGCTCACCGACGGCGCCTCGGCCGTGCTGTTGGGCTCGGAGGCGTTTGCGGCCGAGCATTCCCTGCCGGTGCTGGCCGACTTCGTCGACTACGAGCTCGGCGCCGTCGACTTCGTCTCGGGCGAGGAGGGCCTGCTCATGGCGCCGGCCTACGCCGTCCCGCGCCTGCTTGCCCGCAACGGCCTGAGCCTGCAGGACTTCGACTTCTACGAGATCCACGAGGCCTTTGCCGGCACCGTGCTCTCGACGCTCAAGGCCTGGGAAGACCCCGAGTTCTGCTCGGAGCGCCTCGGCCTCGACGCCCCGCTCGGGTCCATCGACCGCTCCAAGCTCAATGTGGCCGGTTCCTCCCTGGCCGCCGGCCACCCCTTCGCCGCCACGGGCGGCCGCATCGTCGCCACCCTGGCGAAGCTGCTGCACGAGAAGGGCTCGGGCCGCGGCCTCATCTCGGTCTGCGCCGCCGGCGGTCAGGGCGTCGTCGCGATCCTGGAGGCGCGCTGACATGGCTGATCAGTACCTGAACTTCGCCACGAGCGGCTTCGGCAAGACGCTGACCAAGCAGCTCGGTCTGCCGGCTCCCGTGACCCTGCGCCGCTACCGCGAGGGCGCCGCGCTCGTCCCCGGCGCCATCCTGGTCGTCGGCACCAGCGCCCTGGCGGCCGAGGTGGGGGAACTCCTCTTGGCTTGGGGCCAGGAGGTGCGCACGCACGACGCCGGCAACGCCACGCTCGGGGCCATCGTCGCCGTCCTCGACGAGGTGCGCGCCCCCGGCGACCTCTCCGCCCCCGCCCTCACCATGGCGCCGGCCCTGCGCAAGCTCGCCCCCGGCGGGCGGGTGGTGACCATCTCGCGCCCCGCGTCCGACGACGACGCCCCGGCCCTGGCCGCCGCGCGCCAAGGCGTCACCGGGCTGCTGCGTTCGCTCGCGCACGAGCTGCGTGGCGGTGCAACGGGCAACGGCATCGAGCTGGCGGACGGGATCGGGCTTGACGCCCCGAGCGCGCAGGGCGCGCTGCGCTTCCTGCTCTCCGGGCGCTCCGCCTACGTGGACGGCCAGTTCATCCGCGTCGACGGCGCGGGCGGAGCGCTGCCGGCCGACGCCGACCGGCCCCTGGCCGGCAAGGTTGCCGTGGTCACGGGTGCGGCGCGGGGCATCGGCGCCGCCATCACCCGCGTGCTCCACCGCGACGGCGCCACGGTCGTGGCCGTCGACGTTCCGGCGGCCGGCGATGCGCTGGCCAAGGTGGCCAACGAGGTGGGCGGGACCGCCCTGCAGCTCGACGTCACGGCGCGGGACGCCGGCACCAAGATCATCGAGCACGCCACGGGCCGCCACGGCGCCCTCGACATCGTCATCCACAACGCCGGCATCACGCGCGACAAACTCCTCGTGAACATGGACGCCGCGAAGTGGGACTCCGTCATGGCCGTCAACCTCGAGTCGCAGCTGCGCATGAACGAGGCCTTCCTCGCGGCCGGCCTGCCCGGCCTGCGGCTCGTGAGCCTGGCCTCGACGTCTGGCATCGCCGGCAACCGCGGGCAGACCAACTACGGGGCCTCCAAGGCCGGCGTGATCGGCATGGTGGGGGCCTCTGCCCGGGCCTTCGGCGCCCTGGGAGGGGGCATCAACGCCGTGGCACCCGGCTTCATCGAGACCGAGATGACGGCCAAGATTCCCTTCGGCACCCGGGCCGCGGGCCGGCTCATCCTTCCCTCGCTGCAGCAGGGCGGCCTGCCGCTCGACGTGGCGGAGGCCATCTCGTTCCTGGCCTCCGACGCGGCGGGCGGGATCAACGGGCGCACGCTGCGCGTGTGCGGCCAGAGCCTGATCGGGGCCTGAGGCATGCGCGAAACCCTGAGCGCGAAGCCGCGACTCGGCGCGCTCTACGCGTCCGCTGCCCCGCGCGCCCTGCGGCGCGTGCGGGAGGTGAGCCCGGACCGGCTGCCCCGGCGCGAGGCGTTTGTGGAGGGCGTGCGGTGCCGGCCGGAGCAGCTGGTGGCCTACCAGCGGCTCATGGGAGACACCGTCAGGGACGAGCTCCCGAGCGTGCTCATGCACGGCCTGGGCTTCCCCCTGGCGCTCTGGCTCCTGTCCCGCCCCGACTTCCCGCTCCCGCTCCTGGGACTGGTCCACCTGCGCAACGAGGTGCGGCATCTGCGTCCGGTCCGGCCGGACGAGGTCCTCAGCGTCAGCGCGAGCGCCGAGGAGCTGCGGGCCCACCACGCCGGCACGACCGTCACGGTCAGGACCCGCCTGTTCGTGGGGGAGGAGCCGGTCTGGGAGGGCCTGAGCCTCTACCTTGCCAAGGGGGTGCGGCTCGCGGGGATCGAGGTGCCGCCGGCGCCGCGGCGCGAGCCCCTCGTCCCGCCGGCGACCACGGCGCGCTGGCGCCTCGACGCATCGACCGGTCGCCGCTTTGCCGCGGTGCTTGGCGACTACAACCCGATCCACCTGAGCGCGCTGAGCGCCAAGGCGCTCGGGCTCAAGGCGCCGATCGCGCACGGGATGTACCTGGCCGGCCGGGCGCTGGCGCAGTGCGCGCCGCACGGGCGCGGCTACGCGTGGGAGATCGAGTTCGCGACGCCCGTGTTCCTGCCCGGCACGGTGGAGGTCAACCGCTCAAGCGGGCCGGGCGGCGTCGTGCGCTTCTCCGGCTGGAACCAGCGGTCCCTCAAGCCCCACTTCGCCGGCGCGGTCAGCCGGCTGTAGGGAGGCGGTCCCGGGCCGCGGCCCGGGGCCGCTCGAGCCGCGCGTAGAGGCGTGAGAGCGACGCCGCCGTCGCGTCCCAACCGCGGGCCGCGCCCGTGGCGGCGGCCGCGCTGCGCCACGCGAGCGGCGCGCCGTGCTGAAGCCGCGCCAGGGCCGCCGCCCAGCGCTCGGGGTCGAGATCGGGCAGGAGCCGTCCGTCCACGCCGTCGTTCACGAGGGTGCTCAGGCCGCCCACGTCGTGGGCAAACACCGGGGTGCCGCACGCGAGCGCCTCCGCCGCCACGAGCCCGTAGGTTTCGTGGCGCGAGGGCACGAGCACCGCATCGGCGCGGCGATACCAGGCGGCCAGCTCGTGATGCGGCACGGGCGGCAGGGAGAGCACGCGCGCGCCCACCCCGGCCGCGGCGGCCAGCGCCGCCGGGTCCTGCGCTCCCACCCCCGAGCGATCGCCCAGCAGCACGAGGGTGCCCCCGATGCCCTGGCGGGCCAGCAACCCCAGGGCCGAGATGGCGACCTGCGGGCCCTTGTAGGGCTGGATGCGCCCGGCAAAGAGCAGGCGCGGCCCGCGACAGCTCAGGGGCCACTCGGCGCGCTCGCCCTCCGGGGTGAACACCGAGGTGTCGATGCCGGGCGAGACCACCACCACGCGCTCCGGGCTCACGCCGAAGTCGGCCAGCAGCTCGGCGCGGTCGGCCTCGGTGTTGGCCGTCAGCGCGTCGGCGCGCGAGGCGATCATGGCCTCGGCCGTGGCCCGCGGCTCCTCGAGCGCCACGCCGGGCGAATGCCGGTGCTTGCGCGCTGCCGTCGTGTGCATCGTGTGCACCCAGCCGCCCGCGCTGTGGCGGCGGATCAGGTCCGCCGCGGCGCCGGAGAGCCAATAGTGGGAATGCAGGGGTGCGGCCGGCTCGAAGTCGGGATGCTTGAGCAGGGCGGCGGCGAAGTCCGGCACGGCCGCCGCGAGCTGCTCCTTGCTCAGGTGGCGATCCCCGCCGGCCGGCAGACCGTGCACCGCGACGCCCGGCGCGGGGGAGCGCGACCACGCGGCGCGCGAGCGCGTGAAGATCTTGACGCGGGTTCCGGCGGCGGCGAGCGCGAGCGCGCTCTGGAGCACAAAGACGTTCATGCCCCCGGCGTCGCCGGCGCCGGGCTGGGCCAGCGGGGAGGTGTGAAGAGACAGAACGTTGACGACGCCGCTCACGTTGCCTCCTTGCATGCGTGGGGGAGGAGGGCCGCAAGGGAGGCGGCGCTCCGGGAGAGCTGGTTCATGATCTCACGGGTGAAACAAAGAGGCCCTCGGGATCACTCCCGAGGGCCTCTACTCTGTGCGCGAAGGGGGACTTGAACCCCCACCCCGTTTCCAGGACTAGCACCTCAAGCTAGCGCGTCTACCTATTCCGCCACCCGCGCAGGTGGTGTCTCCGGCTTCCTTTCGGCCGCCGTGGCAACGAGTAAGAGCTTACACGAGTGGCGCGCAAGGAACAAATCGAGGCCTCCTCAACGCAACTCACGCCCACCCCCAAGTGGCGATCGCACTAGGGTGAGGCGCACGGGCGCGCTCCGGCACCGCCGCCGGCCCTCGCGGGCCCAGGTGCGGGCCACGCCCGCCCGCCAGTACAACGAGTCACATCGGAGGAGTCACCGTGGAGCAGCCGCTGCCCAGCGCCAAGGACGAGGTCGTCGAGATCACGCGGGCCCTGATCAGGATCGACACCTCCAACGACGGATCGGGCGCGGCCTCCGCCAACGAGGCGCCGGCCGCCGCCTATGTGGCGCGGCTGCTGGCCGAGGTGGGGATCGAGTCCCGCATCTACGAGTCGGCCCCCGGGCGCGCCAATCTGGTGGCCCGCATCCCGGGCCGGGACCGCAGCCTCCCCGCCCTGATCCTGCACGGGCATCTCGATGTGGTGCCAGCGGCGGCCGAGGACTGGAGCGTCGATCCCTTTGCCGCCGAGCTCATCGACGACATGATCTGGGGCCGCGGTGCCGTGGACATGAAGAACATGGACGCCATGATTCTTAGCGTGGTGCGCGAGCTGGCGCGCACCGGTGAGGTGCCGCCGCGCGACCTCATCGTGGCGATGTTCGCCGACGAGGAGGCCGGCGGCCTCTTTGGCGCCCAATGGATGGTCGATCATCACCCGGAGGAGTTTGCCGGGGCGGGATGGGCCATCTCCGAAGTGGGAGGGTTCTCCACCACCGTGGCCGGCACGCGGGCCTACCTGGTGCAGACGGCGGAGAAGGGCATGGCCTGGCTGGGCCTCACGGCGCAGGGCACGGCCGGGCACGGTTCGCAGACCAATCCGGACAACCCGGTGCTCCACCTGGCCCAGGCCCTTGCCCGCATCGGCGAGCACGACTGGGGGAGCAGCTACCACCCCGCCACGCGCGAGCTGCTCGAGGGCGTGGCCAGGCTCAGCGGCACCACCTTCGACCCGGCCGACCCCACGCCGCAGTGGGAGGCGCTCGGCGCCACCGCCAAGTTCGTGACCGGGACCCTCTCCACCACCGTCAACCCGACGGTGCTCCGCGCCGGCTACAAGGACAATGTGGTGCCCTCCGCCGCAACGGCGAGGATCGACGTGCGCACGCTGCCCGGCGTGCACCACGAGACCATCGCGAAGCTCCAGGAGCTGGCGGGAGACAAGGTCACGGTGGAGCGGGGCATCGAGTTCGAGTCGATGCAGGCGCCGGCCGATGCGCCGCTCGTCTCCCTCATGGGCGAGCTGCTGCGCGAGGCCGATCCGGGCGCGGAGGTGTTCCCCTATATGCTCCCGGCCGGCACGGACAACAAGGCGCTGGCCCGCCTGGGTGTGCAGGGCTACGGCTTCGCGCCGTTGCGTCTGCCGGCCGAGCTCGACTTCACCGGAATGTTCCACGGCGTGGACGAGCGCGTGCCCGTCGCCGCCCTGCACTTTGGCGTCGACGTGCTCGCCGCCCTCGTCCGTCGCTTCTGAGCGACACGCCCCGCCCCAACCACCCCAAGGAGAAGACGTGCATCCCTCGGTGTCCGAGGTCCTGACCCCTGCGCTGCTGCGCGGGCTCCGCGAGCGCGCCGCCGCTCACGATCGCAACAACACCTTTGCCCACGAGGACCTCGAGGCGCTCAAGCAGGCCGGGTACCTGACGGCCATGCTCCCGGCGGAGCTGGGGGGAAGGGACTGGGGATTCGCCGAGGCCGTGGCGGGGCAGCGCCTCGTGGCGGCGCACGCGCCGGGGACCGCCCTCGCGGTGAACATGCACCTCGTGTGGCTCGGCGTCGATCGACTCCTGCGTGCCAAGGGCGACGACCGCCTGGCGCGGATGCGTCGGTGGGCGGCGGACGGGGAGGTGCTGGCCTTCGGCGTGTCGGAGCCTGGCAACGATGCGGTGCTCTTCGACTCCTTCAGCACGGCCGAACGCCGCCCGGATGGGGACTACGAGCTCACGGGCGTGAAGATCTTCACCTCCCTCTCGGCCGCGTGGACGCGGCTGGGTGTCTTCGCCAAGGAGGGGGACGGGGAGGACGCGCGCCTGGTCCACGGCTTCGTCGAGCGCCAGCCGGGGGTTCAGGTGCTGCCGACGTGGGACGCCCTGGGCATGCGCGCCTCGGCCTCCAACGGCACCAAGCTCGACCGGGCGCTGCTGCGCGCGCGGGACGTCCACAGCGTGCTGCGGGTGGGGGACGCGAGCGATCCGCTGATCTTCGGGATCTTCGCCTCCTTCCTCACCCTGACGGGCTCCGTCTACGTGGGGGTGGCGGACCGGGCCGTGCAGCTGGCCGCGGGCAACCTCACGCTGCGCCGCTCGCGCGTGAGCAAGGCGTCACTCGCCCAGGACCCGGCGCTGCGCTGGCGCGTGGCCGAGGCGGGGATGGCCCAGCTGAGGCTCGACGCGCAGGCCAGGTTGCTCGCCATGGAGCTGGACGCCGGGGCCGAGCACGGCGCGTCGTGGTTCCCGCGCCTCGTGACGTTCAGGACCCACGCCGGCGACACGGCACGGGAGCTGGTCATGGAGGCGCTCAAGGTCTCCGGCGGCGCCGAGTACTCCACGGGAACGGAGCTCGAACGCCTGTACCGGGACGTGCTCGCGAGCCTCTACCACCCCTCGGACGCCGAATCGGCGCACCGGACGGTGGCGGAGTGGCTGCTGGGTTCGGAGGCCGAGGCCTGAGGACGGGCGGGACGCTCAGCGCGCCGGGCCGAGCGTGGAATCCACGCGCATGACGCGCCTGCGCATCCAGTAGCGGCGGGCCCCGCCTTGGTAGATGAGGGTCCTGGCGAGCTCCCAGCGGCCAAACTCCGAGTGGTCCCGCAGCGCGCTGCGGGCCTCGCTGAGCGACTCGCCCGGGCTCAGTGAGAGCACGAGGTATTCATACGAGCTCTCGCCGTGGGCTCGGGTGGGATCGGCTGCCTCGAGACGTTGAAACATGGTGGCGTCATTGTGCCAAAGAGTCGGGCCTGCGGGGGACTGCCGCGCGCGCCGCTCGCGGGGTAGCGTTCGTGTCATGAGCTCCGATCCCCGCCTCGCCCTCGAATCCCTCACCTCGGCCCTGGCCGAGCACTTGAACGCCGTGGCCGCCCGCCGCTCCGACGACGATCCCCGCGTCGACGAGGCCTACGAGCGCATCGCCGAGGCCTTCGGCACCTACGAGGACGTCCTGTGGGACACGTACCAGGAGTCAACCCCCCTCGACCTCTTCGACGAGGACCCGGACGAGGACGACGAAGACGTCGACGAGGACGACGAGGACACGCAGGACGCCTGAGCGGCCGCGCGCGATCGCCGGGGCACGCGTGAAGTAGGGTTCACTTCCGTGAACTGGTTGTATGCCGCCTTGCTCGGACTCGTCCAAGGCCTCACCGAATTCCTGCCGATCTCGTCCTCGGCGCACCTGCGCATCGTTGGCGGCTTCATGCCCGGCGGCGACCCGGGCGCCGCCTTCACGGCGATCACGCAGCTCGGCACCGAGCTCGCGGTCATCGTGTTCTTCTGGCGTGACATCGTCAAGATCATCAAGCATTGGTTCCTTTCCCTCATCGGGAAGCTGCCGCGCAACGATCCGGACGCCCGGCTGGGGTGGTGGATCATCCTCGGCTCGGTCCCCATCGGCGTGCTGGGCCTGCTCTTCCAGGACCAGATCGACACGACGTTCCGCAGCCTCTGGATCGTGGCCACGATGCTCATCGTCTTCGGCCTCTTCCTCGCCCTGGCCGATGCCCTCGGCAAGCAGCGCAAGGAGCTGCGCGACATGACGGCGGGTCAGGGCCTGCTTTACGGCCTGTTCCAGGCGCTGGCGCTCATCCCTGGCGTCTCCCGCTCCGGCGGCACCATCACGGGCGGCCTGGCCATGGGCTTCACCCGCGAGGCGGCGGCCCGCTACTCGTTCTTGCTGGCGATTCCCGCCGTGGTGCTCTCCGGCGGCTACAAGCTCGTCAAGTCCCTCGACGAGGGCTTCAGCGGCCCCTACGGCCTGGGGGAGACGGCGCTGGCCACCCTCATCGCCTTCGTCGTCGGCTTCGTCATCATCGGCTGGCTCATGAAGTACATCTCGACCCACTCTTTCCGCGCCTTCGTTTGGTACCGGATCGCCCTGGGCTTCCTGCTCTACCTGCTGCTCGGCCTCGGCTTGGTCAACGCGACCGCCTGATCGGCTAAGCACCACCGGCCCGCCCGCGGGCCACCCGTCTGACCCCTAGGAGTTCCCCCTCGTGCATGCCTGGCCAGCACCCGTCGTCCCCACCGTTCCCGGGACGCCGCCCCAGTTGCAGCTTCACGACACGGCCGCAGGCAAGCTCGTCCCCGTGCAGGCGCACGTGCGGGCCTCGCTCTACGTCTGTGGCATCACCCCGTACGACGCCACCCATCTGGGCCACGCCAACACCTATGTGGCCTTCGACCTGCTGCAGCGCCAGTGGCTCGACGCCGGCCTGGCCGTGGAGTACGTGCAGAACGTCACTGACGTCGACGATCCGCTGCTCGAGCGCGCCGATGCCACCGGCGTCGACTGGCGGCAGCTCGCCGAGAGCCAGGTGCAGCTCTTCCGCACCGACATGGAGGCGCTGCGCGTCCTGCCCCCACAGCACTACGTGGGCGCCGTCGAGTCCATCCCGTGGATCGTCGATGCCGTCGAGGAGCTGCTGCGCCGGGATCTTGCCTACCGCGTCCCGGGGACGGCGGGCGGGCCGGACGGGGACGTGTACTTCGACACGCGCGCCTCCGAGTCAGAGGTGTGGCGCCTCGGCGACGAGTCCCACTACCCGCTCGCGCAGATGCTCGAGCTCTCGGCCCAGCGCGGCGGCGACCCCGAGCGCCCCGGCAAGCGGGATCCGCTCGATCCGCTCCTGTGGCGCGTCGAGCGCGAGGGGGAGCCGGCCTGGGATGGCCGCACGCTCGGCGCCGGCCGGCCCGGCTGGCACATCGAGTGCTCGCTCATCGCCGCCCAGTCCGTGCAGGGCACGCTCACGGTGCAGGGCGGCGGTTCCGACCTGATCTTCCCGCACCACGAGTTCTCCGCCGGCCACACCGCCGCGCTGCTCGGGCGTCCCCTGGCCGAGCACTTTGTGCACACCGGCATGGTGGGGCTCGACGGCGAGAAGATGAGCAAGTCGCTCGGGAACCTCGTGCTCGTCTCCAAGCTGCGCGCGGCCGGCGTGGACCCGGCCGTCATCCGCACCGCCCTGCTCTCCCAGCACTACCGCAGCGATTGGTTCTACGTCGACACGCTGCTGGACGCCGCCGCGGCGCGGCTCGCCGCGTGGTCCGCCAGGGCCGAGACCAGCACGCTGGCCGAGGCCGAGTCCGTCGTGGCCGCGGTGCGCGCCGCGTTGGCCAACGACCTCGATGCCCCGGCCGCGCTGGAGGCCCTCGACGCGTGGGCCGCACAGGCGCCGGCCGAGCACGACGACGCGGCGGCGCGGCTCGTGCGCGACGCCGCCGACGCCCTGCTGGGCGTTCGCCTGCCCTGAGCCACGCGCCCACGCGCGCGAAAAGCACGTCACCACGCCCGACGGCGGGTGGCCGGGCACCCGCCCGGCCACCCGCCGTCGGGCTGTGGCTTGGGTCCAGCTAGCGCTGGCCGAGGAGGCGCGCGAAGCCCTCCGCGATCTCGTCGCCGTCCGGCAGCGCCTCGCGCTGGCCACGCTCCCAGCTCAGCGCGAGGGAGGCCACGCGGGCGTCGCGGGCCGCCAGCTCGTCGGCCCCCCGCCGCCAGGCCTCCGCGTCCTCGTGCAGGGTCGCCCCGAGGGGCGCGAGCGACAGCAGCCGCGAGACCGCCTCCACGAGCCGCAGCGCCGCGGCCGGTTGAGGCGCCTGCGCCGCGTAGGCGGGGATCGTGACGAGGAGGGCGAAGCCGGCGCCGGGCGGCCCGGCCAAGGGATCGACCCGGAGGGGTAGCTCAAGCCGGTGGCTGGCCCGGCCGGCCTGCGCCAGCAGCAGCACGACGGGGGCGCCGCCGCCGCGCGCGAGCCCCGCCGCGAGGGACGCCTCGGCGCCCGCGGGGGCGTCGGGGGCCGGGGCCCGGAAGGAACAGGCCGGGAGCAAGCGTCGCAGCACCTCGCCCGCCTGGCTCGCCGCGCCGCCGGCGTCCGACGCGCCGCGGCCGATCACCACGGTCGGGGCGGCGTGCTCTGTCACTGAGTGCATACCCCCACGGTAGGCCACCCGCTCGCCGGGAGCGCGGAGCGGGGCGGACGCACGAAACGCCTTAGACTTGAGGGCATGCCTGCCACCGGATCAACGCGCCCCTGGTACGACCGGCCCCTTCGCGTCGGCGCCGTGGCCGGGGTTCCGGTGGCCGTCTCGACCTCGTGGGTGCTCGTCACCGTCTTCATGGTGGCGATCTTTGCGCCGCAGATTCGCCGCACCCTGCCCGAGCTGGGCTGGGTCCAGGCCGGCGCCGTCGCCCTGGCCTACACCCTGATCCTCGCCCTCTCGGTGCTCCTGCACGAGGTGGCGCACGCCCTCGCGGCGCGGCAGGTCGGCTGGCGGGACTCGAGCATCGAGATCACGCTGTGGGGCGGGCACACGAGCTTCGAGGCGCACGAGGAAAGCCCCGGCCGCTCCCTCTACGTCTCCGTGGTGGGGCCGCTCGTGAACCTGGCGCTCGGCGCGCTGGGACTTGTCCTCCAGAACGCGTGGGACCCGCACGGCGTGGGGGGCCTCCTGCTCTACATGGCGGTGTGGTCGAACGTCGCCGTCGGCGTGTTCAACCTCATGCCCGGCCTTCCCCTCGACGGCGGGCGCGTCGTCGAGTCCGTCGCGTGGAAGATCACCGGCTCGCAGGCCAAGGGCACCATCGCGGCGGGGTGGGCCGGCCGCGTGGTCGTGGTGGCGGTGCTCGCCGCGGTGGTGTGGGCCCTCACCCGCGGGGGCTTTGAGCCGGGGATGCTGACCTTCGCCGCGCTCGCCCTGGTGCTGCTTCCCCTGTGGAGCGGCGCGGGCAGGTCGATCCAGCACGGCCGGCTGCGCCTGACGCTGGAGAGCATGCAGGCCGCCCAGCTGCTGCGCCCCGTGCAGCTCTTGGCCCCCGGTGCGAGCGTGGCCTCGGCCGAGGCGGCCGGCGTGCTCTACGGCACCGTTGTCCTCGCCAGCGCGCCGGACGGGGGTCTCCTGCGGGTCCTCCCCGAGGCGGTCCTGGCCGTCCCCGACGCGTTGCGCGGTGGCACCCCGGCCACGCAGGCCGGCGTTCCGGCCGACGACGGCGCGGTGGTGAGCCCCGACGCCGACGGCGACCGGCTGGCCCGCGCGGCCCTTGAATCCATCAGCGGAACCGTGCTCGTCGTGGACGAGCAGGGACGCTGCGTCGGCGCCGTGCGCCGAGAAGACGTCGTGGCGGCCATTCAGGGCCGCCCCAGGAAGGAACCCCAGCAGTGACTAACGAGCTTTCAGCCGCGCCGACCGGTGCCGACCACCGTCGCGGCCCCCTGCGGGCGGGCGAACGCGTGCAGATCACGGACGAGAAGCGCCGGATCAACACGATCACCCTCAACATCGGCGGGGAGTTCCACTCGCACGTCGGCGTGCTCAAGCACGACGCGATGATCGGCGAGCCCGAGGGCAGCGTGGTCGAGAACAACGAGGGCGTGCGCTACCAGGTGTTGCGCCCGCTCCTCAAGGACTTTGTGCTCTCGATGCCGCGCGGCGCCGCCGTGGTCTACCCCAAGGACGCCGGCCAGATCGTCACGATGGGTGACATCTACCCCGGCGCGAACGTGGTGGAGGCCGGCGTCGGCTCCGGCGCCCTCACCATCTCGCTGCTGCGCGCTGTGGGCGACGGTGGCACCGTGCACTCCTTCGAGCGCCGCGAGGAATTCGCCGACGTGGCCCGCGGGAACGTCGCCACGATGTTCGGGGCCCTGCCCCCGGCCTGGCGCCTGTCCATCGGCGACTTCCAGGAGGAGGTCCTGAAGGCCAAGGCCCCCGGCAGCGTCGACCGCGTGGTGCTCGACATGCTCGCCCCCTGGGAGTGCCTCGACGCCGTCGCCACGGTCCTCGCGCCGGGCGGCGTGTGGGTCAACTACATCGCCACGGTGACGCAGCTCTCCCGCGTGGTCGAGGCCATCCGCGCCGACGGCCGCTTCACCGAGCCTGACTCCTTCGAGTCGATGGTGCGCGGCTGGCACGTGGACGGGCTCGCCGTGCGGCCCGATCACCGCATGGTGGCGCACACGGGCTTCCTCATGACCACCCGCCGCCTGGCCGACGGCGCCGTGGGCATCCCGCACGCCAAGCGCGTCAAGGAGGCGAGCTACTCCGCCGAGGATCTCTCGGCCTGGACCCAGGACCACGCGCCGGAGGCGTGGGTGCCCGAGGCGCTCGGCGAGCGCGGCGTGAGCGTCAAGAAGCTGCGCAAGTCGGGCCGCGAGGCCCTGCGCACCGCCGCCGCGGGGGGCGCGGACGTGAGCGCCGAGCTGGCCGAGGCCATGGAGCGCACCGTCCCGCAGCCCGGCACGCCGGAGGAGCGGGACTGAGCATCCCGGCGGCACCGCGCCGCCATCACGCGAGGGCGTTCTTACCTGGTGGACTCGATGTCGCCGGTGGGGCGCCCTCGCGGCATGATGAGGCACGAAACACCCTTAGCTTCAGGAGGAGCACCCATGAGCACCCCGGCGGCCCAAGACGGCCTGCGCACCGAGTTGAGCGACGCCCGCAAGCGCGCCCTCGAGCTCTCCGGCAAGCTCCAGGAGGTCAGCACCCAAAACACCCGCCTCGTCGACGCGCTCCAGCGGGCGCGCGAAAAGATGGAGGGGATGCGCCAGGCGCTCGAGCACGACGGCGACCTGCCCTTCGGGCACGGCGTGGTGGTGCGCGTGCACCGGGGCGGGACGGCGGCCCCCGGCACCTCCATCAAGTCGGCCGATGTGCGCAGCGTGGACATCGCCCACGGCGGGCGCCGCGTGCGCACCTCGGTCTCCCCGTTGGTTGACTTCGCCGGGCTGCGCCCCGGCACCGAGGTGCTGCTGAACGAGGCGCTCGTGGTCGTGGCGCTCCTGCCGCAGCAGGGCACGGGCGAGCTCATGACGGTCAAGGAGGTGCTGGCGGGGGAGCGGCTGCTCGTGAGCGGTCCGGCCGACGACCAGCGCGTCGTGGTGCAGGGCGGGGAGCTGACGACGGCGCCGCCGCGCCCCGGGGAGCTGGTCCTGGTTGAACAGCGCTCCATGGTGGCGACCCAGGTGGTCCGCCCGCAGGGGTACTCGGCCCTCGAGCTCGAGCACGTTCCGGAGACGCGCTACGCCGACATCGGCGGCCTCGGCCCGCAGATCGAGGCGATTCGCGACGCCGTCGAGCTGCCCTTCCTGCACTCCGAGCTCTTCGCCGAGCACCAGTTGCGCGCTCCGCGCGGCGTGCTCCTGTACGGGCCTCCCGGCTGCGGCAAGACGCTCATCGCGCAGGCCGTGGCGCACTCCCTGTCCGAGGAGGCGGGGACCCGCGGGTACTTCCTGAACATCAAGGGTCCCGAGCTGCTGGATAAGTACGTGGGGGAGACCGAGCGCCAGATCCGCCTCATCTTCGACCGCGCGAGAGACAAGGCGGCGGCCGGCCACCCGGTCGTCATTTTCTTCGACGAGATGGACGCCCTGTTCCGCACGCGCGGCACCGGCGTGTCCTCGGATGTGGAGACGACCATCGTTCCCCAGCTGCTCGCCGAGATCGATGGGGTGGAGAAGCTCGAGAACGTGCTGGTGATCGGCGCGACCAACCGCGAGGACATGCTCGATCCGGCGCTCCTGCGCCCGGGCCGCTTGGACGTCAAGGTGCGCATCCGGCGCCCGGATCGCGAGGGATCGCTGCAGGTCCTGGCCCTCTACCTCAACGACGCCGTGCCCCTGGCGCGGGGCGAGGTGGAGCACTACGGCGGCGAGCCCGCCGCGGCGAGCGGCCTGTGCGAGGTGGCGGTCGAGGAGATCTTCAGCCGGGACTCGCTCTCGGCCATGCTCGAGCTGACCGACGAGGACGGCACCGTGACCGTGCTCTACCGCGGCGACCTCGTTTCGGGCGCCTCGCTGCGCAACATCGTCGACCGGGCCAAGCGGGCGGCCATCAAGCGCGTCCTGGCCGGCGGCGAGCGCGGCCTCGACGCCGAGCTGGTGCGCCTGGCCGTCCGCGACGAGTTTGCCGAGCTGGGTCAGATGCCAGCGAGCGGCGACCCGGAGGAATGGGCCAGGGTGTCCGGGCGCCGGGGAGCCCGCCTCGTGAAGGTGCGCTCCCTGGCGGTGGGCGCGTGAGCGCCGTCGTGCCCCACAGGGAGGGTGCCCTGGGGGCGCCACCCACCCTGCCCCCCGGCTCCCGCATCATGGGCACGGAGACGGAGTTCGGGGTCCTCGCGCCCGGCGCCCCGTCCCTCAGCCCCACCCAGCTCAGCGCCGCCGTCACGACGGCGATGCTCGACGTCGCGAGCGAGTTGGGCTCGCGCGGCGCCGGCGCGCCCTGGGACTACGTGCACGAGCGCCCGCTCGAGGACGCCCGCGGCTTCAGCATGGAACGCGCCGACGCCCACGAGAGCCAGCTGACCGACGAGGGGAACGTCCTGGACGCGCGGCAGATCGCGCTCGAGGACGGGGACGCCTGGGCCCAGCTCAAGGAGGATTCCTCCATCCTCATGAACCTCGTGCTCGGCAACGGCGCCCGCTTCTACGTGGATCACGCCCACCCCGAGTACAGCTCCCCGGAAACCACGCGGGCCTGGGACGCCATGACCTGGGACCTCGCGGGGGATCGCTTGGCAGCGCGCGCGGCCCAGCTCGCGGGACAGCGTCTCGGCACCGAGGTGCTGCTGCACAAGAACAACACCGACGGCAAGGGCCAGAGCTACGGCACGCACGAGAACTACCTCGTGCCCCGCTCGGTGCCGTTTAGGGACCTCGTGGACGGGCTGCTGCCGTTCTTCGTGACGCGCCAGGTCACGTGCGGCGCCGGGCGCGTGGGGCGCGGGCGCCGCGGCGAGGTTTCTGGCTTCCAGATCTCCCAGCGCGCCGACTTCTTCGAGAACACCGTGGGCCTGGAGACGACGATCCGCCGGCCCATCGTCAACACGCGAGACGAGCCGCACGCGGACGATGCCAGGTGGCGCCGGCTGCACGTCATCCCGGGAGACGCGAACCTGGTGCCGACCTCCTCGCTCGTGCGGCTCGGCTCGACCTCGCTCGTGCTGCGACTCATCGAGGACGGCCTGGCGCCGCGGATCACGCTGGCCGATCCGGTGGGCGACCTCTCCCGGATCTCGCACGACCCCCAGCTCGGGGCGCTGCTCGTGGCGGACGGGGGGCGCCGGCTCACCGCCCTGGACGTGCAAGAGGCCTACCTCGAGGCGGCCGAGGAGCACTACGGCGGCTCCGAGCACGCCGAGGCGGGCAGCATCACGTGGTGGCGGCGCAGCGTGGACGCCCTGCGCGCGGGGGACGGCTCCGCCGCGCGCTTCGTGGAGTGGAAGGCCAAGCAGGCGCTGCTCGAGGGGTATCGGGAGCGCGGGGGACTGGCGTGGGATGACCCCAAGCTCGCGCTCATCGACCTGCAGTGGGCCGACCTGCGCCCGGGCAAGGGGCTCGCCGCCGCCCTCATGGTGCGCGGACAGGTCGATGCCTTGGCGCGGGAGGACGAGGTGGAGCTCGCCATGGTGACCCCGCCGGCCGACACCAGGGCGTGGACGCGCGGCAAGACGATCACGCGCTTCCCCGAGGCGGTCGTCGCGGCGAATTGGGACTCGCTCTCGCTCGCGCTCGAGTGCCTGCCCCAGCTGCAGCGAGTGGGGCTGCCGGATCCCTGGGCGGCCACGGCCGCCCAGACCCAAGGAATGTTCGACGACGGGGCTCGGGTTCAGGAGCTCATCAAGGCTTTGCGCGGCCTGTAGGGCCGCGCGATCGTGGCAGGATAAGGACATGGCACAGGAGAGAATGCAGGGCAAGGCCAGCGCGTGGGAGCAGGCGCAGGTCAACGAAAGCGAGGCGCTCGGCGCGATCAAGGGCAGCCGCGACGCCGGCGTCGACGATCTGCTCGATGAGATCGACGGCCTGCTGGAGACGAACGCGGAGCAGTTCGTGAAGGGCTACGTGCAAAAGGGCGGCCAGTGATCACTCGCGTCATCGGGCTGGAGACCGAGTACGGCCTGGCCTACGACGCAGGGTCCACCCGCCCGCAGACCACCGAGGAGGTCGCCAGGCGGCTCTTCGCCCCCGTCGTGGAGTGGGGACGTTCAACCAACGTCTTCCTGCTCAATGGCTCGCGCCTCTACCTCGACGTCGGCTCACACCCCGAGGTGGCCACGGCCGAGTGCGTCGACCCGCTCGAGCTCTTGGAGCAGGACCGCGCCGGCGTCCTCACGCTCGCGCGCCTCGTTTCGGCGGCCGAGGACTCCCTGCGGGCCGAGGGCCTTGAAGGCCGCATCCACCTCTTCCGCAATAACGTGGACTCGGCCGGAAACTCCTTCGGTTGCCACGAGAACTACCTCATTCCCCGCCGGCTCGAGTACCGCCGGCTGACCGAGCAGCTGCTGCCCTTCCTCGTGACGCGGCAATTGCTCTCGGGCGCCGGGCACGTCGCCAAAACCGAGCAGGGGCCCCGGCTCGTCCTGTCCCAGCGCGCCGAGCACATGTGGGAGGGCGTGTCCGCCTCCTCCACGCGTTCGCGCCCCATGATCAACACGCGCGACGAGCCGCACGCGGACGCCGAGCGCTTCCGTCGCCTGCACGTCATCGTCGGCGACACGAACATGGCCGAGGGGTCCACGCTCCTGAAGACGGTCTCCACCTCGCTCGTGCTCTCCCTGCTCGAGACGGCGCGGGTCATGCCCTCGTGGGCCATCGCCAACCCGGTCAAGGCGCTGCGCGAGGTCTCGAGGGATGCCGACGGCGCCACCCTCATTACCCTGGAGGACGGCCGCACCGTCACGGCGCTGCAGCTGCAGGAGTATTTCCTCTCCGCGGCTAGCGCCCACGCTGAGGCCGAGGGCGTGGCCGGCGGCCTCGTGGGCGAGGTGCTTGCGTTGTGGGGGCGCACCCTCGACGCCTGGCGCGGCGGCGACCTCGACTCCGTCAAGAGCACGCTCGACTTCGCCGCCAAGCGGGAGCTGCTCACCCGCTATGCCGAGCGCCACGGCGTGCGCCTCGACGACCCGCGCGTCGCACGGCTGGAGCTGGCTTACCACGACGTCGCACCCGGCGCCGGGCTGCGCGAGGGCCTGGAGGCCAGGGGGCTCCTGCGCCGCTTCACCGACGCGGAGCGCGTCGACGCGGCCCAAGAGACCCCGCCGAGCGGCACGCGGGCGCAGATTCGTTCGCGCTTCCTGGCCGCGGCGCGCGCGGCGGGCGTCGAACATCAGGTGGACTGGCTGCACCTGAAGCTGACGCAAGACCCGGGCCGCACGGTGTTGCTCCCCGACCCCTTCGCCACGAGCGACGCGGCGGCCCAGGCGCTCATTGACGAGCTCCTAGGCTGATTCACAGCGCCCACTTGTAGGCTCCTGCCCAGACGGGTTCGCGTGAACCCTCCCCGATTTTTCCCCAACGAAAGCGATGATTTGCCGTGCGTAAGCTCTCCGCCGCCGTCCTGGCCGGCGTCCTCCTTCTGACCGTGAGTGCCTGCGGCCAGTCCTCCTCGTCCTCCTCGAGCTCGAGCGCCTCCACGTCGACGAGCGCCGCCGCCTCGAGCGTCGCACCGGGCAACGGCAAGCTCTCGGACGTGAAGGTGGAGATCCAGGACGGGGGCAAGAGCGCCCCGAAGGTCACGGTTCCCGAGTCGCTCGCCGATGCCAAGGCCTCCACCGCCGTGCTCGTCCAGGACGGCACCGGCGCCGCCATCAAGGCCGGTCAGAAGCTGAACCTCAACCTGGCCTACTACGCCTCGACCGACGGCGCGGCCCAGGACGAGACCACCTACGCGAGCACGCAGAGCGTGGCGCTCACGGAGAGCAACTTCGCCAACCTCGGCGACGCCTACAAGCTCCTGAGCAAGGCCAAGGTCGGTGCCACGGTCCTCGTGTATGCCCCGGCGACCGTCACGGGCAGCACCGGCATGCTCATGGTGGTGCACGTGAGCGACGCCAAGGAGCCGGCCATCGCCTGGAAGAAGTCGACGACCTCCTCGCCCAGCGCGCTCGAGGTGAAGGCCAGCGGCGACGGCTACGCCGTGACGATCCCCAAGGGCGATGCCCCGAGCAAGCTGCAGGTGAAGGTGCTCAAGGAAGGCACCGAGGGCGAGGCGGCCACGGCCACCTCCCAGGTCACCGCCTTCTACTCCGGCGCCCAGTGGGACAACGCCACGGAGTTCGACGGCAACTTCGAGGGCAACGAGACCACCTTCGGCCTGAACGCCGTGATCGAGGGCTGGACCAAGGGCCTGACCGGCCTCAAGGCGGGTACCGTGGTGGCCCTCACCATCCCGGCCGACCAGGCCTACGGCACGGATTCCACCTCCGGGCGGCCCACCGGCCCGCTGGTCTTCATCGTCAAGATCACCAAGGTCGAAGCCGCTGCCGCCTCCTCGTCGGCCAGCGCCTCGTCCTCCAACTGACCCGTTCACTCACCATTAGGAGCACGCCATGTCCTTCGGACAGCGCAACTTTGATCTCGATCGCAGCAAGCCCGAGATCGACTTCCCGGGCGTCGACGCCCCGGCCGATCTCGTCATCACCGACCTCATCGAGGGCACCGGCAGCGAGGTGAAGGCCGGGAACACGGTCTCCACCCACTACGTCGGCGTCGCCTGGAGCACGGGCGAGGAGTTCGACGCCTCGTGGGGCCGCGGCCGCCCGCTGGACTTCACGGCCGGCATCGGCCAGGTCATCGCGGGCTGGGATCAGGGCCTCATCGGCATGAAGGTCGGCGGCCGCCGCCGCCTCGACATCCCGGCGCACCTGGCCTACGGCCACCGCGGCGCCCCGCCGGCCATCGGCCCCGACGAGGCGCTGATCTTCGTCGTGGACCTCGTGGCTGTCCGCTGAGCGCGAACCACCACCCGGAACGCCCCGTCCCCTGGCGCCATGCGCGTCTCGGGGCGGGGCGTTCTCGTATAGCCTGACGTGGTGCCCACCACCGAGAACAAGCCAGATCGTACGGAGAAACTGGTCAGCCTGACCTACGCGCTGACCACCACCCGGATCGGTTACACGCGCGCCCAATTGCGCGACATGGTCGATGACTATGCCGGCCTGAGCGACGAGGCGTTCGAGCGCAAGTTCGAGCGCGACAAGGAGACCCTGCGTAATCTCGGCGTGGTCATCGTGGACGGCAAGGGCCGCGGCGAGCCCTCGTGGGACGCCGGGGATCCCGAGCGGCGCTACCGGGTCCTGCCGGGGGAGTACCCGCTCCCGGCGCTCGAACTCGATGCGACGCAGGCGGCGGTGCTCGGGTTGGCCGCGCGCGTCGTCGCTGGCGGGGGGCTAGGCCGCCAGGCGGCCAGGGCCGCCGAGCGCCTGGGGCTGGGGGCGGAGCTCGGCGAGCCCGCCTTCAGCGCCGTCATCGACACCGAGGCGGAACAGCTTGAGCCGCTCATCCGGCACGTGGCCCTCGGCAACCCCATCAAGTTCACCTATCGCACCGCGGACGGCCGCACCGAACCGCGCGCCGTCATGCCGTGGGGCCTCGGTCACCGCCATGGTCACTGGTACCTTGCCGCGGGGGACACCCGCCGAGACGGGGAACGGCTCTTCCGTCTCGACCGGATCCAGGGCACCGTGGCGCAGCTGTCCCCCAAGGCCGAGGACTACGTCCCGCAGGCCTACGGACGTCCGGAGCGCTTCAGCATGGCGGAGGCGCTCGACCGCCTCGAGGCCTCCCTTCCCTCGCGGGTGGCGCGGCTCCTGGTGCCGGAGGGGGCCGGCGGCTCGCTGGCGGCGAGGGCGTCCGCCCGCGTCCACACGGCGGCCGGAGTCGAGCTGGAGGTGAGCTATCGCGACGACGCCTCGCTGGCCCATGAGGTGGCGGCCGAGGGCGCGCGTGTCCTGGCGCCCCGCTCGCTCGCCGACGAGGTCGCGGGACAGCTCGCCCTGGCGGAGGAGACGCACCGGGGCGAAGCCCCGGCCTTCAAGCTGGCCACGCGGCGCGGCGGCCGGGTGGCGGCGGAGGCGACGGTGTCCCGCGCGCTTGACCTGGTGGCCTTTGTCGTCCAGCGGGGCGCCCCGACCCCGCTCGAGGTCATGGAACGCTTCTCGCTCTCCCGCGACGAACTGGATGCGGAACTGACCCGGCTGCGCAATTGCGGCGTCCCCAACGGCCTGCATGACGAGTTGCTCGACGTCGAGTGGGACGACGACGCCGTGACGATCGCCAACGCCCAGGCCCTCGCCGAGCCCATCAACCTGAACCTGGCCGAGGCCTCCGCTCTCCTGATCGGCCTCGACGCCATGAGCTCGGCGCCCGAGGGCGGCTACTCGCCCGAAGCGCTGGAGGCCATCGGCGCGGTGGCCTCGCGCCTGCGCGGGCTGCGGCCGGAGCTCGCCGACTTCGAGCACGTGCTTGCCGTGCGCGCCTCGTCCCGTGAGCGCGCGGGGCTGGCCGCCCGCCTGGCCGGCGCCGTCGAGGAACGTCGGCTCGTCGAACTCGACTACGCGGGTTCGAGCACGCCGGGGATCCGGGTCATCGAGCCCATCCGCCTGCTCGACGTCGGCGCGCGCAGCTACGTGCAGGCCTGGTGCCGCACGCGGCAGGCGCCGCGCACCTTCCGGCTCGATCGCATCGTCGGGGCCCGTGTCTTGGACGAGCGCTTCCCGGTGGACACCGAGCGCGCGGCTGCCGTGCGGGGCGCCGTGCTGACGCCCTCCGACGGCGACGCCGAGGCCACGCTGGCTTGGGCGCCGGCTTGGAACGACCGGGCGCTGGCCCACTCACCCCTGAGGGTGGGCAAGGCCGGGGACCGGGTGGCGACCCAGATTCGCGTCCGCGACTCCTCCTACCTCGTCCGCCTCGCCGCCTCGGCGGCGGGTGACGTGGAGGTGCTGGCCCCGCCGGCGCTGCGCGAGGCAACCCATCGGGCGCTGCTGGCCCGGCTGACGGCCGCCCGGGCAGACGCGTCGGCCGAGCCGGAGTCGGCGGCGACGGTCGAGAACGCGGGAGGCGATTGCTGATGGCGTGGTGGTTCTGGCTCCTGCTCTGGATCGTCTTGGTCCTCGTGTTGCTGCTGGTGATGGTTCTGGGGGCCATTCACCTCTGGCGCAAGGCCAAGGGCTTGCTCGGCGAGGTCTCCGACGCACAGGAGGCGCTCGCGCGGGCCTACGTTCCGGACGCCGAGCCCGTCACGGCGCCGGAGTCGGCGCGCAGCTCCCTCCCTTCGGGATGGGATGCGGCCTTCGCGGATCCGGCCGAGGTGCGCCAGACGCGCGAGGGGGAACGCGACGCCCGCGTTGCGGCGCGGCGCGAGCGGCGCATCGCCTCGCTCTACGCCCACGGCCGGCCCCGTCGCTGGGGAGATCTCGACGAGAACGTCGAGCAGTAATCACCCGAGGACGTCCCATGTCCTCTAGACTTTGACGTAGACCCCCGAAAGGAACACCATGCATCTCCAGGGATGGCATCTTGTCATCATCATCGTCCTCGCATTGCTGCTTTTTGCCGGTCCGAAGCTGCCCAAGCTCGCCCGCAGCCTCGGGCAGTCGATGCGCATCTTCAAGTCCGAGGTGCGCCAGATGAAGGAGGACGACAAGCCGACCGCCGGCTCCGAGGCCTCCGCATCCGCCGGTGACGAGCCCGTCGAGGGACGCGTCATCGACGACGGGCAGACCGGCCCCCGCGCCTGAGCATGTCCTCAAAGAACAAGAAGGACCCTGAGGGGCGGATGCCCCTCAAGGCCCATCTCATCGAGGCTCGCAACCGGCTGTTCGTGTGCCTCGGCGTCCTCGTCTTCACGCTCATCGGTGGATTCTTCCTGTACCGACCCGTCATGAGTTTCCTGGCGGAGCAGGTGGCGGCACAAGGCGGCCGCCTGAACTTCACCACCGCCGTGTCGCCGTTGGACATGATGATCAAGGTGTCGCTGTGGATCGGCTTGGTGATCGCCTCCCCGGTGATTCTCTGGCAGCTGTGGGCCTTCATTGTCCCCGGGCTGCACAAGAAGGAACGCCGGCTCTCGGTCGCCTTCATCGCCGCCGCCGTTCCGCTCTTTGTCGGCGGCGTCGTGCTCGGCGTGTTCGTCTTGCCGCACGCCATGCAGTTCTTCACCTCGCTGATCCCGGACCAGGGCGCCCAATTCATCGAGGCGCAGACGTACATCGCGTTTGTCGTCAGGCTGACGCTCGCCTTTGGCGTGGCCATGATCATCCCGGTGCTCATGGTTGGGCTGAACCTCTTGGGCGTCCTCCCGGCCACCGCCATCATGAAGCACTGGCGCATCACGGTCTTCGTGATCGCCCTCTTTGCTGCCGTCGCGGCCCCGGGCGGAGACGCCATCACCATGCTGGTGCTGGCGGTGCCCTTGTTCTTGCTCTTTGGCATCGCGTTCTTGTTGTGCCTCATTTTTGACCGGCGCAAGCGCAAGCGGCGCGAGGCCCAAGAGGAAGACACCGCAGCCAACGCCGATTCGGCACTACCCCTTCAGGAGCTCTGAGACGTGCCAAGCCGCCGTCGTCCTTCCCGCCCCGTGACCTCTGGTGACGGGGCGGGCCTGTCCCATCCCACATCCCACGACCCCGCCGCGGGGCCGAGCCCGGCCGAACGCTTCGCGGCGGCCAAGCGGCGCGGCGAGCAGGCCCGCACCGAGCTCGGCGCCTTCGCCGGCGCGCTCGACTTCCCCCTCGACGACTTCCAGCGCCGTGCGTGCGAGTCCCTCGAGGCGGGCAAGGGCGTGCTCGTCGCGGCGCCCACGGGTGCCGGCAAGACAGTGGTGGGCGAGTTCGCCGTGCACCTGGCGCTGGCCCACGGGACCAAGGCCTTCTACACGACGCCCATTAAGGCGCTCTCGAACCAGAAGTTCGCCGAGTTTGCCAGGCGCCACGGGGCGGACAAAGTCGGTCTGCTCACGGGCGACACGGCGGTGAACTCCGAGGCGGACATCGTGGTCATGACCACCGAGGTGCTGCGCAATATGCTCTACGCCTCCTCGCCCACTTTGGGCGGGCTCGAGTACGTGGTCATGGACGAGGTGCACTACCTGGCGGACAAGGATCGCGGCGCTGTGTGGGAAGAGGTCATCCTCCAGCTCCCGCGCAGCGCCAAGGTGGTCTCGCTCTCCGCAACGGTGTCCAACGCCGAGGAGTTCGGCGGCTGGCTCGAGGCCGTGCGCGGGGCCACCGACGTCATCGTGTCAGAACACCGCCCGGTACCGCTGTGGCAGCACGTCATGGTCGGCAACGAGCTTCTCGATCTGTTCGCCGAGGACGTCTCCTTCGAGGAGAGCGCCGACTCCGGCGCCGTCGTCAACCCCGAGCTCGTCAAGCTCGCCCGGCGTTCCCCGGCGGCCTTCGGCGGCGGGGCGGGGGAGCACACGGCCCGCGTGGGCGGGCGCGGCGGGCGCTCCCGCCAGGACAGGGGCCGACGCCGCGGCCGGCCCGGGCCGCGCGGCGACGCCACGGGTTCCGGCTCGCTCACGGCCAGCGGCGGGCACCGCTCCCGCGGCGCCTCGCGCCCAGCAACCGTGGCGAGCCTGGACGACGCCGGCCTGCTCCCCGCCATCGTTTTCGTGTTCTCGCGCAAGGGCTGCGACGCGGCCGTGGCGCAGAACGTGCGGGCCGGCGTCGACCTCACCACCCGGCAGGAGCGCCGCCAGATCGAGGAGGTGCTGGAGCAGGCCGCGCGCCGGCTGCCGGCCGAGGACCTCGACGTGGTTGGCTACTGGCCGTGGCGCGACGGCCTCCTGCGCGGCATCGCCTCGCACCACGCCGGCCTCATTCCCGTCTTCAAGGAGGCGGTCGAGCAGCTCTTCGCGCGCGGCCTGTGCAAGGTCGTGTACGCAACGGAGACCCTCGCGCTCGGCGTGAACATGCCGGCCCGCTCGGTCGTGCTCGAGAAGCTCGACAAGTTCAACGGCGAGACCCACGCCCCCGTCACGCCCGGCGAGTACACCCAGCTCACCGGCCGCGCCGGGCGGCGCGGCATCGACGTGGAGGGTCACGCCGTCGTCTCGTGGCACCAGGGCATGGACCCGCTCGCCGTGGCCGGCCTGGCCTCGCGGCGCACCTATCCGCTGAACTCCAGCTTCCGCCCCACCTACAACATGAGTCTGAACCTGCTCTCGCGGCTCGGGGTGCGCCAGGCCCGCAGCGTGCTCGAGCAGTCCTTTGCCCAGTACCAGGCGGACGCCTCAGTCGTGGGGCTGGCCAGGCAGCTGGCGGGGCGCAAGGAATCCCTCGCCGGCTATGCCGAGGCCATGACGTGCCACCTCGGCGACTTCGAGGAGTACGCGCGCCTGCGCCAGCGCCTGAACAAGGCCCAGAAGTCGGCCTCCAAGTCGCGGGGCAGGGCCAGGCGGTCCTCCGCCGAACTCTCGCTCGAGGCCCTCGGCCGTGGCGACATCGTGGAGATTAGGGGCCCGCGCAACCTCGGCCACGCCGTCGTGACCCAGCTGGCGCCCTCGCTCAAGGACCCTCGGCCCACGGTCCTCACGCTGGAAGGGAGGCTGCGACGCCTCGCGGCGAGCGACCTCGACGGGCCCCTCGAGATCTTGGGCACCCTGCGCGTCCCCAAGCACTTCACGGGCCGCTCGCCGCAGGAGCGCAACGATCTCGCTTCGAGCTTGCGCAACGCCCTGCGGGACGCCCGCCCGGACCCGCATCGCCGCACGCCCGGCTTCGCTTTCGCGGGGGACGAGGATCCGGGGGCCGTGATCGAGGAGCTGGAGCAGGAGCTCAAGCGGCATCCGTGCCACGCCTGCCCCGAGCGCGAGCAGCACGCCCGCTGGGCCGAGCGGCACCAGAAGCTCAAGGCGGAGGCCGACCGGCTCGAGTCCCAGATCATGGGCCGCACGCACACCATCGCGCGCACCTTCGACCGCGTGACCGCCGTGTTGCGTTCGGTGGGCTACGTCAAGGGGGAGGGCGAGACCGCCCGCGTGAGCGATGCCGGCCACACCATGCTGCGCATCTACGGGGAGCGGGACCTGCTGACCGCCCTCGTGCTGGGGGAGGGCGGGCTGCAGGGCCTCAGCCCCGCGGCGATGGCCGCCGCCGCCACGATGTTCGTCTATCAGCCCAAGCGCGACGCCGAGGCCGGCCCGCGGCACTGGCCGCAGGGTGTGCGCGATGTGTGGGACCTCGCGGTGGCGCAGTGGTCCCGCCTGGAGGACCTGGAATCGGATCACCGCATCGAGCTGACGCCCGCACCGGACGCGAGCCTCGTCGACCCCATGCATCGCTGGGCCTGCGGCGAGGACCTCGCCTCGGCGCTGGCCGAGAGCCAGGTGGAGGCGGGCGACTTTGTGCGGTGGGCCAAGCAGGTCATCGACTTCCTCGGTCAGCTCTCGCAGAATCCGGCCGTGGCGCCGGAGGTCTCCGACACCGCCTCCGCGGCCTCGGAGCTCGTGCGCCGCGGCGTCGTGGCCGCCTCGGCCGTCGTGTCGGCCGCGGTGGGGGATGACACGCCCGACGACGCGGCGGGGCGCCCCGCGCCCGCCCGTCGCCGATGAGCGCGGCGCCGGTGGGGCGGCCCGGGGCCGCGGGCGGCGGGCCGGTCCTCTATCGGGGCGTCCGCGCGTGGGCGCGGCCGCCGGCTGGCGGCGCCGGGCCCACGCGTCCGGTCGAGGCGTTGCTCATCGATCGCAGCGCGATCGTGTGGGCCGGCTCGCTGAGCGAGGCCTCGGAGTTGGCGGCCCCCACGATCGTCGAGGCCCACGGGGCCGTGGCGCTTCCGGCCTTCGTCGACGCCCACGCCCACGTCACGGAGACGGGGCGCGCCCTCGCCTCCCTTGACGTCTCGGGCGTCGAGGGAGCCGCCGGGCTGCTCGAGGCCGTGCGGCGCGAGGCGGCGGCGCTTCCGCCCGGGGCCCGGATCCTGGGCCACGGCTGGGACGAGTCGCTCTGGGCCGATCCGAGGCTTCCCTCCCCGGGCGAGCTGGAGCGGGCCTCCGGCGGGCGCGAGGTGTTCCTCTCGCGCATCGACGTGCACGCGGGCCTGGCCTCCGCCGGCCTGTTGGCCAGGGCGGGGGTGTCCGCGGACGGGGTGCTCGACGAGGCGGCGCACGCGGCGGTGCGGGCGCTGGGCACCCGGACGGATGCGGAGCAGGCGCGGGCCTATCAGCTCGCGGCCCTAGAGCACTTCGCGGCGACGGGGCATGCCGCCATGACCGAGATGGCGGCCCCGCACGTCTCGGGTGCGGACGATCTGCGCGGGCTCCTCGCGCTGGCGGCGGAGGCCGAGGCGGGGGACCGGGTCGAGGTGGTGGCCTATTGGGCCCAGCTCGTGGCCCACCCGCACGAGGCGATCGCCGCGATGGCCGAGTGGGGCGGCCGGCTCGCCGGGCTCGGCGGCGACCTCTCGATCGACGGATCCATCGGCGCCAGGACGGCGGCCCTGCGGGCGCCCTACGCCGACGCGGCGCGGGGCAGCGGGGAGCTGCTCCTGGCGGCCGAGGCGATCGCCGCGCACCTGAGCGCCTGCACCCGCGCGGGCGTGCAGGCCGCCTTCCACGTGATCGGCGACGCCGGCGTGGACGCCGCCCTCGAGGGCCTGCGCCTCGCCGCCGCCGACCTCGGTGGGGCGCGGCTGGCGGCCGGCCGCCACCGCCTCGAACACGTCGAGGGGATCGACGCAGGGGGTGCGGCGGCGCTCGCCAACTACGGCGTCTGCGCCTCGGTCCAGCCCCGGTTCGACGAGCTCTGGGGCTTCCCCGGCGGCCTGTACGAGCAGCGGCTTGGCCCCGACCGTGCCCTCGCGCTGAACCCCTTCGCCACCCTGGCACGGGCGGGAGTCCCGCTCGCCTTCGGCTCCGACACGCCGGTGACGGGGGCCAGGCCGTGGCGCAGCGTGGCGGCCGCCCTGCGGCACCACCACGAGGGGGAGCGGCTCGGCGTCGAGGCGGCCTTCGCAGCCCACACCGTCGGCGGGCGCGCCGCGGCGCTGCGCCCCGGCACGGCGAGCAGCCCCGGCACCCTGGTGGTGGGCACCCAGGCGGACCTCGCGCTGTGGCGGGCACCCGACGTCGAGCACCGGGCGGCGAGCGGGACCGGGCCCGCCGCCACCCTGGCGGCCCTGGCCGCCGCGGACGAGCGGCACTCACTCCTGACCCTGCGCGCCGGGGTGCCCATTCACGGCGCGTGAACCGCGCCACACCGCGGGCCGGCCGGGCACCGCGATACAATGAACGCTGGTCCGTCCCGGGCCGAACACCAGCCATCAAAGGACCGATCAGCGCGTGCGAGTGCTCACCATCATCCCGACCTACAACGAGTTGGAGTCGCTGCCCAAGACCGTGGGCCGACTGCGCGCCGCTTGCCCCGAGGTGGAGGTGCTCATCGCCGATGACAACTCCCCGGACGGGACCGGCGAGCTGGCCGATCGCCTGAGCGCCGAGGATGCAAACATCCACGTGCTGCACCGCAAGGGCAAGGAGGGCCTCGGCGCCGCGTACCTCGCCGGCTTCGCCTGGGGCCTCGAGCGCGGCTACGACGTCCTCGTGGAGATGGACGCGGACGGCTCGCACCAGCCCGAGCAGCTCCCGCGCCTCCTGCAGGCCTCCGAGGCCGGCGCCGACCTGGTCATCGGCTCGCGCTGGGTTCCGGGCGGCGAGGTCGTGAACTGGCCGCTCTCGCGCAAGCTGATCTCGCGCACCGGCAGCTTCGTTTCCCGCTTCTTCCTTGGCCTGAAGCTGCGCGACATCACCGCCGGCTACCGCGCCTACAAGGCGAGCACGCTGCGCGGCCTCGACCTGGGCGCCGTCGACTCGGTCGGCTACGGCTTCCAGGTGGACATGACCTTCCGCACGGCCCGCGCCGACTTCTCCATCACCGAGGTGCCGATCACCTTCGTCGAGCGCGAGTTTGGCGAGTCGAAGATGAGCGGCTCCATCATCCAGGAGGCCGGCGTCAACGTCGTCAAGTGGGGCCTGGCCGCCCGCTGGGAGACCCTGCGCTCCAAGCTCGCTCGCTGAGCCAAACCCGCGCCGCAACGCGAGAGGCCCGCACCTTTTGGCGGTTTCTATGGGTCCTCGCAACACCTGGTGGTTTAGGTGGCTTTGATTAGATCACGCATGCGTTCGGCTGGGGTTTCCCAGCCGAGCGTTTTGCGTGGGCGGCGGTTGAGTTTGTT
>JAITLQ010000001.1 GCA_031277795.1 Arthrobacter sp. | reverse complement strand
ATCTTTGCCGCGAGCGACGAGATGGCGATCGGCGCGTGGCTGGCCGCGCAGGAGCTCGGCTTCTCCGTGCCGCGGGACCTGTCCATCGTGGGCATCGACGGTCACCCGCTCGGCGAGGTCTACGGGCTGACGACCGTGACGCAATTTGTGCCGGAGCTCGGGGCCGAGGCGGCCCGCGCCGTCGGGCATCGCGCTGAGCCAACACCCCGGTGGTTGCACAGAACCCCGTGTATTGCACGGGGTTCTGTGCAACCACCGGGGTGTTTCGCTTCCTCCTGCGTCCCGTCGCAGCCGCCGGCGCCGCGAACCCCACCCCGGGCCGTCGGGCGTTCCCCCTCCCCGGCACCACGCCGCCGGGTGCTCCCCCTTCCCGGCCCTTCGCCGTCGGGCTTTTCCCCTCCTGGGTGCCCGACGTCGCATGCTCGCGCGGGAGCCCCGCGCCCGGCAGGATGGGCCTCACCACCCGCAACGACGCCTGGGAGAGCCATGACGAGCACGGCCGATCTGTACGACGAGCACGGCGAGGCCCTGGCCTCCCTCCCCCTGCAGCTGCAGAACCTGGGCGGGCGCGCGGCCTTCGAGGGGCCCATCCGCACCATCCGCTGCTTCGAGGACAACGGCCTCGTGAAGTCCACGTTGGCCACGCCGGGCGACGGCGCCGTGCTCGTGGTGGACGGGGCCGGCTCACTCAACTCGGCGCTCATGGGAGACATGATCGCGGCCTCCGCCGTGGCCAACGGCTGGGCCGGCGTGGTCATCAACGGCCCCATCCGCGACCGCGTGGCGCTCTCGGGGCTGGACCTCGGCGTGAAGGCCCTGGGCAGCAATCCGCGCAAGAGCTCCAAGGAAGGCGCGGGCGAGGTGGACGTGCCCGTGGAGTTCGGCGGCGTCACGTTCACGCCGGGCAAGCGCCTGTACTCCGACGAGGACGGGATCCTCGTTCAGCGCTGAGCCTCCCGCGGCAGCCACGCCAGCGCCGCCGCGCACACGTGGGCGCCGGGTGCGGGCGTTCGGCCCAGAATCCTCGCACCCGGCGCCGGTCCGGTGGCGTCGGCGGGCGCATGACGCGCCCGCCGACGGGGTGCGGCCGCTCCCGCGAGCCGCCGCTTCGGCCGGCTTCCCTCGCACGGGCCGGCCGGGTTCGACCTAGACGAGCGCGAAGGAGCGCGCCGCCAGGCCGAAGCTGAGGGTCATGCCGATGCCGGAGGTCACCGAGATGACGCGGGTGCGGTCATCCACCCGCTCGTCCACCACGTTGGTCAGGGCGGACGAGGCGTAGATCCCCTGCCAGCGCTGCACCACGTTGAGCTTCTCCCCCATGATGGAACCGATCTCGTCCACGAGGCGGTCGCTGATCCACTCCTCGTTGAACGGGCCGATCGTGGCGCCGTAGACGTGGGAGTCGCCCAGGATCACGGTGCCGTCGGGGCGCCGGGTGAACATCACGTTGGCGCCCATGTCCACGAGCTCCGGCGTCTGCGCGCGCAGCTCGTCCCGCACCGCCTGGATCCCGGGCATCTCCCCGAAGCCGTCGTAGCGCACGAGCGACGTCCCGGAGATGACGGCGGAATCAAGCGACCAGCCGGCAACGGGCGAGGCGAGCGCCATCTGCAGGGCGCAGCGGCGCACCTGCCAGCGATCGGCCAGCTCGGGGTAGAGGTAGTCCATGTCGTGGTTGACGCAGACGAACACGTCGGACGCCGTGAACTCGCCGCGCGACGTGGAGACCACGCCGTCGGCCACGTGCCCCACCGTGGTGCGCCACTCGATCTCCACGCCGTCCTGGGCCTGCAGCCAATCGGCGATCGCGGGGGCGGTGACGCGGGGGTCCACGCGCAGATCGGCGGGCAGGAAGGCGCCACCCACGATGCGCGGGTCGGCCCCCGGACGCCCCAAGCGCTCGCGGACCTGCGCCGCGGTCAGCAGCTGCGCGGCCTCGCTGCCGCGGGCGGAGGCGAACTCCTCCAGGACGCGCAGCTCGGCCTCAGTGCGGGCCACCGAGACGGCGCCGGCCTCGGGGGCCCAGAAGCCCACGTCCTTGGCGGCGTCCAGCCAGCCGGCCCGGGAGCGATAGGACATCTCCAGCTGCTCCCCGCCCTGCGCCGTGATGCAGCAATGCCCAAAGTTGCGGATCGAGGCACCGTTGGGCCGGGCGTCGCGCTCGATGATGCGCACGCTCAGGCCCTGGCGGTGGGCCTCGTAGGCGTGGGCCAGGCCCACGATGCCTGCGCCGACCACGATGAGGTCGCTGTGACGGTTCTGCTCCATGACTGCTTCCTTTGCTTCGGGTGCCCACCAGCGCCGCTGGAGCGGTGCAGACGGGCCCTAGCCCACGGGCCAGGAGGTGGTGTTGGTCAGAAGGTGGACGAACTGCTCTTCCACCGGGGTCAGGCGTCCCAGGGCCATCGTCACGAGCGTGACGGGCCGGCGAGCCGGGGCGGGTTGGATGCGGATGCGGGCCAGGTCCCCCGAGCGGAGATCCCTGGCGACGACGTGTTCGGAGACGAGGGCCAGGCCGAGCCCGGAGCGGACCGCCTCGCCGGCGGCCTCCGAGCCCCACACGGTCCAGGCGGGCGCCTGGGCCAGGTTCCAGGCCTCGAGCGCCTCCTCCTGCTGCTGGCGGGTGGCCGAACCGACCTCCCGGAGGATGAAGCGCTCGGAGGCGAGGTCCTCGGGGGAGGCCACCCGCCCGGCGAGCCGGTGGGTGGGGGCGGAGACCAGGACCATCGCCTCGTCGAAGATGGGGCGGCAGACCAGCGCCTCGTGCGAGACCTCGCCGGCCATGAGCGCCACGGACACCTCGCCGGCCAGGACCCACGCCGTGACCTGCTCGGCGTTGCCCACCCGTAGCTCGGCGCGGACGCCGCGCCCCGGGACGAGGGAGTGGGACTCCTGGAAGCGGGAGAGCACGCGCGGCAGCAGGTAGTTGCCCAGCGTCGAGGTCCCGCCCAGGGCCAGGCGCTGATCGGCCCGGCCCTGGGCCTCCGCGACGTCGTCGTCCAACGCGTCGAGGAGCTCCAGCACGTCCCTGGCCCTCGCGGCCAGGACCTCCCCGGCCGCCGTGGTCGCCGCCCCCGAGGGGCCGCGGTCAAGGAGCCGGGCGGAAAGCGAGGTTTCAAGCTGCCGGACGTGGGCTGAAACGGAGGGTTGGCTCATGTAGAGCTCCCTGGCCGCGGCGGAGAGCGAACCCGTCTCCACCACGGTGAGGAAGATCTTCAGAGACTGCATGTTGACCTGCATGAGCCGACCCTAGGTTCCGTCCCCGTCCGCGCCGGTGCCCGTTACGCCTTGGGGAAGGCGATGCAGGCGGAGCGCCACTCCGTATAGAACTCGAAGGTCTGCTCGGAGCACTCGGGGGCGCCGTACTGGGAGAGCTTGGCGCCCATGTGCGGCAGGTGCGGCCAGGCGCCAACGCCCGGACGGTTCACGTGCAGCATGCCCGCCTCGAAGCGGTTCAGGGCGTCGAAGATGTGCGCGCGGTTGTTGGTGAAGATGGTCCCGGACATGCCGTACTTCACCGAGTTGGCGATCCGCATGGCGTCCTCGAAGTCCTCGGCGTCCACCACGGAGAGCACGGGCCCGAACACCTCCTCCTGCGCCAGCTCCGAGTCCCACGCCACCGAGGTGAGGACCGTGGGCTGCATGTACCAGCCCTCGGCCAGCCCGCCGCCCGTGGCGCGCCGCCCGCCCGTCCTCAGCACCGCGCCGTCGGCCACCGCCTGGTTCACGGCCGTGAGGCACGCGTTGAGGCGGTCCTCGTTGACCACGGGGCCCAGGGTGGTGCCCTCGGCCCGCGGGTCGCCGATGCGCAGCCCGGCCACGCGATCAAGCACGCGGCTCACGAGCGCCTCGCGGACGGAGGACTGCACCACCACGCGGCTCGTGGCGGAGCAGCGCTGACCGGCCTGGCCGAACGCGCCGGCCACGATCGCGGTGGCCACCGCATCCAGGTCGGCGTCCTCCAGGACGATGAGGGCGTTCTTGCCGCCCAGCTCCAGCTGCGTGCGGGCCAGGCGCGGGGCCGCGGCCTTCTGGATGGCCAGGCCCACGCCCAGGGACCCCGTGAAGGAGATGCCCTTCACGTCCGGGGACTCGGAGAGCCGGGACCCCGGGGCGAAGTCGCCCTGGACCAGGTTGAGCACGCCGGCCGGGACGCCGGCGTCCGTGAAGACCTGCACCAGCAGCGCCGAGGAGAGCGGCGCGAGCGGCGAGGGCTTCATGACGGCGGTGCAGCCGGAGAGCAGCGCCGGGGCGATCTTCCACGCCGGGATGGCCAGCGGGAAGTTCCACGGGGTGATGAGTCCCACCACGCCGATCGGCTTGCGCCACGTGATGGCCAGGGAGCGGTCCTCATCGGCGGGGAGGGTTGAACCGTGCAGGCGCCGCCCCTCCCCCGCCGTGAGCCGGATGATGTCCACCGCACGCTTGACCTCGCCGCGCGCCTCGGAGCGCGTCTTGCCCTGCTCGCGGGAGACGGCATCGGCCACCGTCTCGATCCGCTCGGCGAGCAGCTCGGCCGCCCGGTAGAGGATCTCGCCGCGCTTGATGGTGCCCAGCGCGTCCCAAGCCGGCTGGGCCCGCTTGGCGGCCTCGATCGCTTCGTCCGCATCGGCAGCGGTGGAGTCGGCGAAGTCGCCGATGTGATCGCTCAGGTCGGCCGGGTTGGCCTTGGGGAAGGTGGCCCCGGACTCGGAGGCGCTCCAGTGCCCGTCGATGTAGTTCAGCTGCAGCGGCACCTGCTCGGTGCCGGCGGGCGGAAGCACGTCCAGGGTGACGGAGAGGGTGTCGGTGATGGACATGGTGACTCCTGTCGAGAGAAACGAACGGGAAGAGGATCAGGCGTTGGCCGGGCGCTGGTTCCAGCTGGGAACCAGGATCAGCGCCGCCACGAGGGCGGCCCCGGCAAAGCCGTAGAAGAGGGCGGTGCCACCCATGAAGCCGGGCAGCAGGCCGCCCAGGATGGCGCCGATGGAGCCGCAGCCATTGATGAAGCCCGTGGCACCGGCGGCGTACTTGGAGGTGCCGAAGTCAACGGCGGCCACGCCGGAGACCATGGCGTCCGCGCCGTAGGCGGTCAGGCCGACGAGGGCGAGCAGCGCCGCCACGGTCACCACCGAGCCCGTCGCCGTCGCGGGGCCCCACAGGGCCAGGGCGATGACCAGCAGGCCAAGGGCGATGATCGTGGGCGGCACGCGTCGCGCGCCGAAGAGCCGGTCGGAGGCCCAGCCGATGGCCACGGGGGCCACGATGCCCGCCACGCCAAACGCCACGGGAACAAACACGGCGGTGAGGGTCGAGGTCTCCGGCAGCGCCTCCTTCACGAGGACGGGGCCCCACAGGAGCACGGCGTAGCGCGCCGGCTTGAGCAGGAAGTAGACGATGCCGAGCTTGAGGACCATGGCGTCCTGGCGGACGGCCGCGAAAAGCAGCTTGAACGTGAACTTGTCACCGTCCACGTGCACCACCGGCATGGGGGCGCGGGTGCGGCCGCGGCGCTGGTACGGCGCGTCCAGGTCGCCGTTCTCGTCGTCCACGTCCGGCAGTCCCACCTCGTTGGGATGGTTGCGCTGGAAGATGACGAACAGCACCACGGTCAGGAACACCACGGCGGTGCCGACGAAGAAGGCGGCGCGCCACGTGTGGAAGACCTGGTAGGCGAAGAAGCCGGCCACGGGGGCGGCCACGAGGCCGCCGAAGGCGTAGGACGTGGAGAAGAAGCCCATGGCCCGGCCGCGCACCTGCACGGAGAAGAAGCTCGCGATGTTCTTGCACAGCGCCGACCAGCCGGTGGACTGCGCCAGGCCCATGGCCAGCATGGCCGGGATGAACATCCACACGGCCGGCACGATGCCCATGAACAGTCTCGCGACGCCGGCCATGATGAGGCCGCCGGTGACGACCACACGGGTGCCGAAGCGCTCCGCCACCGCGCCCCACACGAACTGGCCCACGGCGTACGCCGCGAGGTACACGGAGTCCAGGACGCCCAGCTGCGCCTTGTCCATGAAGCCCTCTTCGAGGACACCCACCTTGGCGGCGGACATGGCGTTGCGCGGGAAGTAGAACGCCGCGTAGGTGAGCCACGAGAGCGCAAAGATGCGCATCTGCCACTTGTGCAGCTCCTGCCGGCGGGTGCGCCCGGCGCCCTTGGCGCCGGGCTTGTCAGTGCCCGACGACGCGGCGTCGGCCTGGGTGCCGCCTCCCGCCTCGGTGGGCCGTGGCTGGGAGGCGCCGGAAGCGCCGTCGTGCGTTGAGACGGCCGGCTGCTCCGGCGGATCTGCGATGACTTCTGAGGTACCACGATCGGACATGCGAGGTCCTTCCAGGGTCCAAAGGGGAGCAGGGTTCGGAGGGGGCCGAACGTGTCCAGGGCGCGTCCCTGCCTCTCGTGCGCGCCGTGGGCGGGTGGCGGGGCCCGTCAGGCGACGGGCCCCGCCGGCTCTGCTCAACGGACGGCGACGGCCGCCTCGGTGACGTGGGTGGTGACGACCCAGTAGGCGTCGTAGTTGTGCACGAGCGCCTGCTGGCCATCCGGGCCGGTGGAGTGCGTGGACTCCGGCGCGGCCAGGGCGCGGTTGATGAGGAAGGGGATGTCCAGCTCGCCCAGGCCGCCGTGGCTGCGCAGCGGGACCTCGAGGTTGCTCAGGTCATGCCAGGCACGGTAGCGGCCCAGGGCCGTGACCTTGTCGGAGATGACGGTGATGTCGCCGATGCGATCCAGCGGCATCGCGAAGCGCTCGGCGGCCTCCTCGGCCGGAAAGACGTGCGTGATGCCCTCGATCCCGCGCAGGGACTCGATGATGGCGGCACGGTCGGCGCCGGCGGGCAGGTGGATGTTGGCGAAGGAGCCCAGGGCGCCGTGGTGGACCGTGTAGGGGTCGTTGATCGGCAGGATCACGCGGGCGCCGGCATCGGTGCCGTCCTCCTCGATGCCGAGCTGGCGGTTGACCTCCTCCTCGAGGAAAATGACGCGCGGCGTGCCGTCGGCGTGGTGCTTGGGGCTCATGCCGTGATCGGCCGTGATCGCCACAATCGCGCCGAGGGCGTCCAGCTGCGAGGCGTACTTATCCACCATGGCGTAGAAGTCGTTGGCGACCTGCGTGCCGGGGGCGTTCTTGTGCTGGATGTAGTCGGTGAGCGTCAGGTACATGACGTCGGGGCGGTCGCGCTCCAGGATCTTCACGCCGGCGGCGAGGGCGAACTCGGAGAGCTCGGCCGAGTAGACGCTCGGCAGCTCCATGCCCACGAGCTCCAGGGCGTTCTCGATGCCGTTGGCCTCCAGCGTGACCGTGTCCGCCTTCTCGGCGGAGAAGCAGATGCCGGTCTTGGCGGGGGTGACGTACTCGCCGGAGCCGGCCGGGTCCAGGCCCGGCTCGGTCACGCCGGAGGCCAGGAGGCGGCGCAGCTTGTCCTTGGCGGTGACGATCGCGACGTCGAGGCCGGCGGCGAGCGCGGCGGCGAACAGGGTGGGGGTGCGCAGGAACTTGGGGTCGTTCATGAGCACCTCCTCGCCCGTCTCCGGGTCCAGGATGTAGTTGCCGTTGATGCCGTGGAAGGCCGGCGGGCGGCCCGTGGCGATCGACATGTTGTTGGGGTTGGTCAGCGTGGGGATGGCGCAGTGCGCGGCCCAGCTGGAGCCGCGACCCGATTCGAGGAGGTCCTTGAGCCAGGGCATGCGCCCGGCCTTGATGGCCTCGTGGTGGTAGGCGGGCTCGCTGCCGTCGATGCAGATGACAACAACGGGGGTGCCGTCGTGCTCAAAGCTGCGGCCGTTGACGCTGAAGCTGGTCCTGGTCATGAGGGCTCCTCAAAATCGTGACGGGGGCTCTGGTTCACCCGGGTGCCGTGCGGCCTCCCTGGTCTGCCACCAGCTTTGTGGCGCGCGTCACTTTTGGGCAGTCAGCGGGTGCCGATGGGGGTCATAGGCAGGCCTGATGCCCCCGGCGCCGCGGCGGTGGCAGACTGAGACACAGACCGGGAATCGCCCGGGAATCCGGCGCACCAGGAGGCCCGAGTGGGGCAGAGCAGCGGGCATCCGGAGCGCGTGACGCTCTTCGCGGACGGCACGGCCACGGACCTCGGCAGCGATCTCGCGGGCGCCTTGGAGCAGGCGAGGGCCGAGCGAGCCTGGGTCTGGATCGAGGTCCTGAGCCCCTCCGAGGAGGAGTGGGATCACCTCACGTCCACGCTGGCACTGAACCGCCTCGCCGTGGAGGACATGCGCGAGCAGGAGCAGCGCACCAAGCTTGAGCGCTACGGCCAGCACGCCTTCATGGTCATCCACCCTGCGCACTACGACGACGACGCGGAGGAGGTGCGCCTGGGCGAGCTGGACGTCTACCTGGGGCGCGACTTCCTCATCACGCGGCGCTCGCCGCAGACCCCGCCGCCCACCGAGGCGCTCGAGCGGGTCAAGGGCTCGGTGGTGCTGGCCCAATTGGGCCCGCGCGGGGCGGGCTACGCCCTGCTCGACGACGTGGTGGACGGCTACCAGCCGGTCCTGGACGGCCTGGCCGGCGACATCGACCAGATCGATGATTCGCTCTTCTCCCGCTCGGAGGACGACGTGGCGGCGCGCATCTACAGGCTCTCGCGGCAGGTGGGGCGCTTCCAGCGCGTGGTCTCGCCGCTCGAAACGCTCCTGACCGCTGCACGGAAGTCGCTCTCCGGGACCGATCCCCTGCTCCTCCTCGGCGAGGACGGGGACAGCGATCCGGGCACCGCCGCGGTGGACACCGGCGGGTGGGCCGAGGCCAGCGGCGCGTCCGCGCACCCCTCCTCACCCCGGGGCGACGCCGACCACGGGGGCGAGCACCGGCGTCGTCGGGCCCTGCTCGAGGCACTCCTGCGCGACGTGCAGGACCACGCCCGCCGCATCGACGCCCACACGGCGGAGATGCACTCCACGCTGGGCAACGCGCTGTCCCTGGCGATGACGCTGGCGTCCGAGCGGGCCACCGAGGTCTCGCTCGAGCAGAGCGTGCAGGCCAAGAAGGTCTCCTCGTGGGCCGCGATCTTTGCCGCGCCGACCGTGTTGGCCGGCGTGTGGGGCATGAACTTCAGGTTCATGCCGGAGCTGGAACAGGCTTGGGGCTATCCGGCCGCCTTGGCCACCATGACCGCCGCGTGCGTGGGGCTCTACGCCGCCTTCAAGAAGAGGAACTGGCTATGACGGAATTGATCAACTCGCGCGTGGTGGTGCCCGGCCTCGTCTTCCGCTCGGCGGCACCGTACGGCCTCGACGCGCCGCAGGTGCACGAGGTCGTCGACGCGCTGGGGGTGCGGGCCGTGGCGGACCTGCGCGGGCAGCGCGAGCGCGTGCTGGCGCCGTGGACCGGGCTCGAGGCGACGGGGGCCGAGTACATCGATGTGGCGATGGACGCCTCGGCCGACGAGTCGGCGCTGGGGCTGGAGACCGCCGAGGACCTGGGGCGGCTCTACCTCGAGTGGCTGGACCTCAAGCGCGAGACCGTGGCGCGGGCGCTCTCCCCGCTGGCGGAGGGCACGCCCACGCTCTTCCATTGCGCGGCGGGCAAGGACCGCACCGGCATGCTCGCCGCGTTGACGGGCCTGCTGGCCGGGCACTCCCGCGAGCAGATCATCGCCGACTACGCGCTCACCGCGCAGAACATGCCCGAGGTGAAGGCCGCGATGTTCGAGGCCTACCGGCCGCTCGTCTCCGAGGCGCAGCTGGCCCACCTGGCCGAGGCCAACGCGCCCATCATCATGTCGGCCCCCGAGAACGCCATGGCCGTGTTCCTCACGGGGATCGACGAGGAATACGGCGGCGTGGGCGGCTTCCTCAACTCCACGCGCCTGCACCCGGCCACGGCCTCCGCGATCCGCGAGAACCTGGAGCGCGCGGCCGGCTGAACCCCTGCCCGGACGGGTCACCCGGATCCGCACGGATCCGGGTGTTTCAGGCTGCGCCCGGAGCCGCAGGGAACCTTTTGGCGCCCGCCGGACACTCTCTCACGTGAACACTTCAGACTCGGTTGCCGACCCGGCAACAGCAGCGGCCTTGAGCTTCACCGAGGCCTACGACCTCCACGCCGACCACGTCTTCCGCTTTGCCGTGGCCCGGATGCGGAATTGGCACGACGCGCAAGACGTGGTGGCCATGACCTTCCTGCAGGCCTACGGGCTCAAGCACCGCCCCGAGGCCAGCGCGCGCCCGTGGCTCCTCGGCGTCGCCAGCAACGTCATGCGCAACTTCGTGCGTTCGGCGCGGCGCTATCGCGACGTCATCGATCGCATCCCCCACTACGAACTGCCGCGCGGCGAGCCCGACATCGAGGCCCGCCTCGACGCCGAAGCCGCCGTCTCGGGCCTCCTCGCCTCCACACCAGGACTCGGCACCCGCGACCGCGAGGTGCTCATCCTCTGCGGCGCCCTCGGCTACTCCTATCAGGAGGCCGGGGAGGCCCTCGACATCCCCGTCGGCACCGTGCGTTCCCGCTTCTCCCGCGCCAAACGGAAGGTGAGAGATGCCCACCCGACCTTCGTCTGACACCACCCCGAGCAACGCAAGGAGCCAACGATGAACCTCACCGACGTCACGCTTCCCGCGGCCACCAAAGCCGCCATGCGCTCCGTGCTGGAGGCCGAGCTGCGCGCCACCCAGACCAAGCGCACCCGCCGCAAGGTCGGCGCTTCCCTCCTCGCCGTCGCCCTCGTTGCCGCGGGCGCCACGGCGGGCGCCGCCTCCTTCGCCGCGCAGGAGCCTGCCAAGGACCTGACGAGGATCAGCTGCTACTCGTCGACGCAGGTCTCGGCAGACCCCTACCTGATCCTCATGAAGGAGCTCAGCGGCCCGTTCGCGGGAGTCAACCCGAACTTCGAGGACCCGATCGGTGAGTGCAAGCAGTCGTGGCCGGTGCCCATGGAGCCCCTTCCGGACAACCCGTACGCGGTGCGGCCCGTGGCCGGGGCGGACCCCGCACCACCTCTCGTCGCCTGCGTCCTGAGGGATGAGGTGGCAGTCTTCCCGGGCGGGGAGGGCACGTGCGGCGCGCTCAAGCTCCCAGCATGGAACGGCCACTAGCCCCATCAACGCCCGACGGCGGCCGGTGACCTTTTCGTTGACAAGGCCACCGGCCGCCGTCGGGCAGTGAAGCGCGCGGCGCGCTCAGAGCGTGCCGGTGTGGCCCTTCAGGAGGCTCGCGAAGTCCGGCGTGGAGCCGAGCGAGTTGCCCGAAACGCGGCGCGTCAGGTCCGCGTCCGACTGCACAAAGCCCGCCACGGCGTTGCCGGCCTGCATCATCTGCTGGGTCAGCTCGCTCGCCGCCTGGCGCACGCGCCCGGCCAGCCCCGAGCCCTCCGCGCCGTCGCCGAAGTCGTCGGTGGCGGCAAAGACGCCCGTGGGGACGGTGAGCGCGTGAAGATAGGCGAAGAGCGGGCGCAGCGCGTGCTCCAGGACGAGCGAGTGCCGCGGCGTGCCGGCCGTGGCCGCCACGATCGTTGGCACATTGCGCAACGTGTCGGGGTCAAGGATGTCGAAGAACATCTTGAACAGGCCCGAGTAGCTCGCGGTGAAGACCGGGGTCACGGCCACGAGCCCGTCGGCGGTCGCGAGGATCTCGCGGGCCGCCGCCACCTTGGGGGTGGGCAGGCCGCCCGTGACCATGGTGGTGGCCAGGTCCTGGGCCAGATCGCGCAGCTCGATGACCTCGATCTGCACGCTCTCGCCGCGGGCCGAGACCTGCGCCGTCACCGCGTCGGCCAGGAGGTCGGCGAGGATGCGGGTGCTGGAGGGCTGGGAGAGGCCGGCGGTGACGACGGCGACCTTGAGGCTCACTTGGATTCCGCCTTCGTGGCGGCTTCCTCGGCCTGCGCGGCGCGGGCCACGGGCGAGGAGATGACCTGCCGGTAGTCGGCGTCGGCGGGGAGCGCGGCCAGCTCCTCGTGGCTGGGGGCGTTGGAGCGCACACCGGCGGGGCGGCGGGCCTCGAACTCGCGGCGCAGCACGGGGACGACCTCCTTGCCGAGGATCTCGATCTGCTCCAGGACCACCTCTTCCGGCAGGCCGGCGTGATCGAGCAGGAAGAGCTGGCGCTGGTAGTCGCCCACCTGATCGGCCATGCCGAGGTAGCGCTCGATGACCTGCTCGGGCGTGCCCACGGTCAGCGGCGTCATCTTGGTGAAGTCCTCCATGGACGGGCCGTGGCCGTACACCGGGGCGTTGTCGAAGTAGGGGCGGAAGAAGTCCTTCGCTTGTCTCTCCGTCTCCGCCATGAACGCCTGCCCGCCGAGACCAACGATGGCGTTCTCCTTGGCGCCGTGGCCGTACATCTCGTAGCGCTCGCGGTAGAGCTTGACCATCTGCGCGGTGTGCTCGATGTTCCAGAAGATGTTGTTGTGGAAGAAGCCGTCGCCGTAGAAGGCGGCCTGCTCGGCGATCTCGGGCGAGCGGATGGAGCCGTGCCAGACGAAGGGCGCGGTGTCATCCAGCGGGCGCGGGGCCAGGGTGAAGCCGTGCAGCGGGGTGCGGAACTGCCCCTCCCAATCCACCACCTCCTCGCGCCAGATCTTGCGCAGCAGGTGGTAGTTCTCGATGGCCAGAGGGATGCCCTGGCGGATGTCCTTGCCGAACCAGGGATACACGGGGCCCGTGTTGCCGCGGCCCATCATGAGGTCGACGCGGCCGTCGGAGACGTGCTGCAGCATGGCGAAGTCCTCGGCGATGAGCACCGGATCGTTCGTGGTGATGAGCGTGGTGGACGTGGTGAGCTTGATGCGCTCGGTCTTGGCAGCGATCCACGCGAGGTTGGTCGTGGGGCTGGAGACCACAAACGGCGGGTTGTGGTGCTCGCCCTGCGCAAAGACGTCGAGACCAACCTCCTCGGCCTTGAGCGCGTACTTGCGGATGGACTGCAGGCGCTCGCGCTCCGTCTGGGACTTGCGGCCGGTCGGGTCCGGGGTCAGATCGCCCACGGTGAAGATGCCGAACTCCATGTCCGTCTCCTTGGCTCTTGCGGACGTTCCCCACGTCCAGGTGATTGATACGTCAACTATAACCGTGACGACCCCACTTGTCATTCCGTGAGCTCGCTCACCCGCCGAGCGCGGATAGGATCACGTGTGCCGGCGCGCGACGCGCATGGATGGGGGGACACAGAATGAACCAAGAGGAATGGCTGGCAGAGCGCCGCCGGCTCGGCCTGCCCGCCGACCCCGCCAAGGACTTCCCGCCCGCGTATCGCGAGGACCCCCAGGCCATCAAGAGCCGCTTTGCCCCGCCAGGCGGGCGGCAGGGCCAGTCGCGGCACGCTCCCACCACCGGCACGACGCCGGGCGGCGCCTCCGGGGCGCGCCCCTCCACCCAGCGCACCACCGGGGCAACGGGCCCGCAGGCCGCGGCCGCCGAGCAGGCCCAGCTCGAACAGCAGTTGGCCCGCCTCGCCGCGGCGGCACGCAGCGTCACCCAGCGCCCGGCCCAGGCCGCGCGCCAGGCACCGGTCGCCGGCGGCGCCCCTACCGCCGGCGCCACCCAGGCCCCCGGCGCCCGGCCGGCGCCCCCGCGCCCAGGCCACCCCGCGCCGTCGGGCACCTCCTTCTCCCCCACGCCGGGGCCGCGTGGCGCCGTCCCCGCCGGCACCCGCCCCAAGAAGAAGGCCAGCCCGCTCGGCACGATCGTGGGTCTCCTCGTGGTGGGCGGCGTGGTCTTTGCCGGGCCCCTCAACTCGATCTTCGACGACGCCACCTCCGGCGTCTCCGGCCTGCCCTGGGCCGACTCGAACGACGATGACGACCCCGGCGACTGGACCTACTCCGGCGAGCTCGACAACCTGGAGGCCGAGGACCCCGAGCTCGCCGACACCGTCACCTCGCTGACGGACGGGCTCCTCGCGGGAGAACCGACGGCCGTCAAGACCCTGGTCGGCGCCAAGGGCGTGAACCTCTCGACCCTCACGCCAGCCTCCGCGCGCCTGGTCATGGGCGAGGACGCGAGCTTCGAGGTCACCGACTCCTCCGTGTTCAGCACCACCGCCACGGTGACGGGCGAGTACTACAGCGGCAAGGACTACATCACCCTCAACCTGCGCTTCACGCGCGAGGACGACGGCGCCGAGTGGGTCGCCGAGCAGCTCGCCTTCCCGGAGATCGACGCCGGCGACCTCCCCAACGAAACCACCAAGATCAACGGTGTGCCCGTGAACGCCGCGGCACTGAAGAAGGCCGACCGCCCGGTGGCGGTCTGGCCTGGCACGGTGTCGGTCAGCCTGGCCAAGAGCAAGTACACCGCCTGGCAAGAGAACCCCGTCACGGCCTCGGCGATGGGCTATGTGTCCTCCGGCGGGGTCGCCAGCTCCGTGTTCGTCTCCCCGCGGGGGGAGCGCACCGCCGCGTTCAAGAAGGAGGCCTTGGCGGCGGCCCGGGCCAACTACGAGCGTTGCCTCAAGCTCACCGACCTGGTCCTCAAGAACTGTCCCTTCAGCGTCAACGCAAGCGGCGTGAGTCAGCCCCGCAACATCAAGTATCGCCAGACCAAGGACCCCGGGACGCCGCACCTCGTCGGATCCATCGGCTCGGAGCGCGTCGTCGGCGGCAACGGCCGGGTCTCCGTGAGCGGCACCGGCCGCTACGCGGGTGAGCCGACCACCTTGGAAGGGAACCTCTCCGTGACCTACAGCGGCACCGTGACCGTCAGGAACAACAAGATCGTCTACACCGAGGGTGGCTGAGCCGCCCGTGGGCGGACACCCGGCGGGGCCGGCACCGAGGCGCCGGCCCCGCCGTCGTCTCACAGAACGCCCGACGCCGCGTCCCTCGCCTCGCGCGCGCCGGTGGCGGTCAGCGCGGCCGTCGCCGCCGCCCTGCACTGCTCGAGGGTGGAGGCGGCCAGCGCCTCAGCCACGGCCGCGAGCGCGCCGGGCGACATCGACAGGCTGTCCACGCCGAGGCCGATGAGCACGCGGGCGAGCAACGGATCGGAGGCCGCCTCCCCGCACACGCCCACGGTGCGCCGCGCGGCGCCGGGGCGGGCGGAGGCCAGCCCCGCGCCGTTGACCGTGGCCTCGATGAGCCTGAGCACGGCGGGCTGCCACGGTTCGTTCAGCGCCGCGAGCGGGGCCGAGAGCCGGTCCGCCGCCATGGTGTACTGCGCCAGGTCGTTGGTCCCGAGGCTCACGAAGTCCACGTGCTCCAGGACGTGCTCGGCGCTCAGCGCGGCCGCGGGCGTCTCGACCATGACGCCCACGGTGGCCAGCCCGGCCGCCCGCGCCAGGCCCGCGAACCACGCCGCCTCCTCGACCGTGGCCACCATGGGGGCCATGACCCAGGCCTGTGTGCCCGGCACGAGGGTCTGGGCCCTGGCCATGGCCGCGAGCTGCGTGCGCAGGAGCCCCTCGTGCCTGAACGCCGTGCGCAGGCCGCGCACGCCGAGGGCCGGGTTCTCCTCCGGCTCCGGATCGAGGAACGGCAGGGGCTTGTCCGAGCCAGAATCCAGCGTGCGCAGCACCACCTTGGAGCCCTCGAAGGCCCGCAGGACGCCCGCGTAGAGCTCGGTCTGTTCGTCCTCGCTCGGCGCCTGGGCCCGGTCGAAGAACGCGAACTCGGTGCGGAACAGGCCGGAGCCCGTGGCCCCCGCCGCGGCGGCCTTGGCCGCGTCGGCCGCCGTGCCGATGTTGGCCAGGAGCGAGACGGCGTGCCCGTCGGCCGTGGCAGCCGATCCGGCGAAGGCCCGGCGTTCCTTGGGCACGGGGGCCGTCAGCGCGCCGGTGGACTGCTCCTCGGTGGGGCCGGCCACCACCTCGCCGCTGCCGCCGTCCACGAGCACCGGCTCGCCCTCGGCCAGCGTCGCGGCGCCGGGGAAGCCCACCACGGCCGGGATCCCGAGCGAACGAGCCAGGATCGCGGTGTGGGACGTGGGCCCGCCCTCGCTCGCGACGATCGCGAGCACGCGCGCTGGATCCAGCCCGGCGGTGTCGGCGGGGGCGAGGTCGCGCGCCACAAGCACGAACGGCGCGTCGCGCTCGGGGACGCCAGGGGCCGGGACGCCGCGTAGGGCCGCCACGACCCGCCCGCGCAGGTCCCTCACATCGCTGGCCCGTTCGGCCAGCGCGCCACCCACGGCGCCGAACTGCTCCGCCACGTCCGAATACGCGGACCAGATGGCCCGCTCGGCGTCCAGCCCCTCGTCCCGCAGCAGCGCGAGCGCGGCCTCGAGCGGGCCCGGATCGGCGGCCAGGGCCGCGGTTGCGGAGAGGATGGCCGCCGCGTCGCCGTGGGCCGCTCGGGCGCGGTCGTGCAGATCCCGCACGACGGCGGAGGCCGCCGCCTCGAGGCGCCTCGCCTCCGCGGGCCTCGCCTCGGGCGGCACGGCTGCCGCCTCGGCCGGGGCCGCGAGGGGCGGGGGCATGTGCACGGCGGGGCCCACGACGCGGCCGGGGCTCACCCCGAGGCCGGGGCCAGCGGGCCGCCCGGTCGAGACGGCGGAGTCGAGCTGAGCGGCAGCCGGGGCCTCCCCCGCTTCCCCAAAGCCCTCCTCGATGAGCCGCACCGCCTCGGCCACCGCGGCCTGCGCTTGGGGTCCGCCCGCGCTCACGCGCACGGTGTCGCCCCCGCGCGTGCCCAGCCCCGCCACGGAGAGCGGGCTGCGCGCCGGGGCGGGCTTGCGGCCCGGCACCTCGAGGCTGACCTCGGCGTCGAAGCCGGCCAGTGCCCCCGCCAGCGTCGCCGCCGGGCGGGCGTGCAGGCCCATGGGGTTCACGAGCACCACGTCGGCACTCGCGCCGGCCTCGGTGCCGACGGACGCGGCGTCGACCGGCCCGGCCCCGCCGGGCCCGGCGCCCTCGGCGCTCTGGCCCGCGCCCGCCCCCGGCGGGCCGGGCTCGAGACCCGGCCCCGCGCCGTCGGGCGCGGGGTCAACCTCCCCCAGCTGCTCCCGCTTCGAGGCCAGGGCGCCGGAGGCCTGCGCGGCGACCTCGGCGAGGTCGCCGCCACCCGCCGCCGCGACCACGGCGGCGAGCAGCCCCTCCACGAACGGGGCGGGGACGATGCGCACGGGTGCGTCCGGATCCGGCAGAAACTCCACCGCCATCTCGGCGGAGAGGACGGCGGAGCCGAGGTCGGTGATGACCACGACCCCGCCCCCGTCCTCCGCCTCCTCGATCGCGGCGGCGACGCGCGCGGCGTCGGTGCCGAAGGAACCGTCGTCCATGCCGGCGGCAAGGACCACCCGGGGCGGCTGCCCCGCCACCATCTCCAGGGCCAGCCCGAGGGCGGCCTCCGCGAGCGCTGCGCTGTGCGAGACCACCACGAGGCCGACCATGCTCAGCCCTTCGCCGCGTCGGCCAGGGCGCGCACGAGCATCGCGGAGGACACCGAGCCTGGATCGAGGTGCCCGGCGGAGCGCTCGCCCAGGTAGCTCGCGCGCCCCTTGCGCGCCACGAGGTCGAGGGTCGCTGCACTGCCGGCCTCGGCCGCGGTGGCCGCGGCCTCGAGGGCCTCCACCTCGGGGCGGCCGGCGGCGTTCGCGGCATCGAGCGCGTCGAGGGCCGGGAGCAGCGCATCCAGCATGGTCTTGTCCCCCGGCTCGGCCTTGCCGCGCGCCACGATGCCCTCCACCCCGGAGCGCAGCGCCGCCGAGAGGCCGGCCGCGTCCAGCTCGGTGACGCCTCCCGCCGCCGTGCCGAAGCGCAGGAAGAACGTGCCGTAGAGCGGGCCGCTCGCGCCGCCCACGGTGCTGACCAGCGTCATGCCCACGCTCTTGCCGAGCTCCCCCACCGTGGCCGGGACGGCGGCGCCGATCTTGTCGGAGGCCGCCTGCATGCCGCGAGCCATGTTCGAGCCGTGATCGGCGTCGCCGATCTGGCGATCGAGGTCGGTGAGCTCGTCCTTGCGGGCCACCACCTCGTCCTTGTAGCGATGGATCCAGTCCACCAAGGCGCTCAGCTGCATGCTCAGACCCCCCACCGCAGGCCGGGGGTGTTCACCGGCGCGTCCCAGAGGCGCAGCATCTCCTCGTCCGCGCGCAGGATCGTGACCGAGGCGCCGGCCATCTCCAGCGAGGTGATGTAGTTGCCCACGAGGTTGCGGGCGATCGTCACGCCGGCGGCCTCGAGGAGCCGGGCGACCTCGGAGTAGAGGATGTAGAGCTCCAGCTGCGGCGTGCCGCCCATGCCGTTGACCATCACGATCGCGGGGCCGCCCGTGAAGTCGAGGTCGGCAAGAATGGGCTCCACGAGGTCGCGGGCCACCTCCGCGGCGGAGGCCAGCGGCACGCGCTTGCGGCCCGGCTCGCCGTGAATGCCGATCCCGAGCTCCATCTCGTCCTCGCCGAGCTCGAAGGTGGGCTGGCCGGCGGCCGGGACGGTGCAGCTCGTGAGGGCCATGCCCATGGAGCGGCCGCGCGCGTTGACCTCCTTGGCCAGCGCCGTCACGGCGTCGAGATCCATGCCCTCCTCGGCGGCGGCGCCCACGATCTTTTCCAGAAGCACCGTGAGGCCCACGCCGCGCCGGCCCGCCGTGTAGAGCGAGTCCTGCACCGCGACGTCGTCGTCCACGACCACGGCCTCCACGCGCACGCCGGTCTCGGCGGCGGCGAGCTCGGCCGCCATCTCGAAGTTCATGACGTCGCCCGTGTAGTTCTTCACGATGTGCAGGACGCCGGCCCCGGCGTCCACGCCGCGCGTGGCCTCGAGGATCTGGTCGGGGGTGGGTGAGGTGAAGACCTCGCCGGCGATCGCGGCGTCGAGCATGCCCGTGCCGACATACCCGCCGTGGAGCGGCTCGTGGCCGGAGCCGCCGCCGGAGATCACCCCGACCTTGCCGTCCCGGGGCGTTCCTCCGCGGAAGACGATGCGGTTCTCGAGGTCCACCCGGAGTTCGGGGTGGGCCGCCGCCACACCGGTCAACGAGTCCTTGACGACGTTCCCCACGTCGTTGATGAGCTTCTTCATGTGCCGCACCACCCTCTCGTCTCCCCGCCCCGAGCGGGCGGTTTGACACGAGCGTTCACCGGGTACGCGGCGGGGTCAAGGGGTGTCTTTCAGGTTGGGACGGTTCGCTGGGCGCCGGCGAGCGCCACGGCGGCACGCGGCGCAGACAAAGAAACGGCCCGCCGCGTCCCAGGAAGGGAAGCGGCGGGCCGCGGATCCCGGCGCGAGGGCGCCGGGGCAAACATCAGTCGAGCCCGAGCTCGTCCTTGGAGAAGACGGCGAGGTAGGGGACGTTGGCCTCGGCCTCGATGCGCTCCTTGGCGCCCGTGGCACGGTCAACGATGACGGCCACGGCGCTCACGAGGCCGCCGGCGTTGCGCACGCCCTCGACGGCGGTCAGGGCGGAACCGCCGGTCGTGGAGGTGTCCTCCACGACGAGGCAGGAGCGGCCGTCCACGCCGGGGCCCTCCACCTGGCGGCCCATGCCGTAGGACTTCTGGGCCTTGCGCACCACGTAGGCATCCACCTCGCGGCCGGCCTCGCGGGCGGCGTGCATGATGGCGGTGCCCACCGGGTCCGCACCCATCGTGAGGCCACCGGCGGTGGCGAAGTCAATGCCGGCCTCGTCCAGCATGGCCAGCATGACGCGGCCCACGAGCACGGAGGCCTCGTGATGCAGCGTGACGCGGCGCAGGTCGACGTAGTAGTCGGCCTCCTTGCCGGAGGAGAGAGTCACCTTGCCTCGCACCACGGCGAGATCCTTGACGAGTTCGAGCAGGCGGGCGCGGTCCTGTGCAACGGTCATGCCCCCCAGTCTATCGGGGACGGTTGGTACCCTGGCGGCGTAAGACGACGGCCTGACGAGGGGGTTGACCGTGACCGGTCCCCAGGATCCACACGACGCGCACCCGGCGGGGCAGGATCCCGTGCGCCCGCACGGCGAGTCCCCCGCCGAGGAGGCCACCCGGGACGCGGAAGCTGCGGCGGCGTCCATCGACGACGCCCTGGAGCCCCAGGTGGAGGAACGCCTCGAGGAGGCCAAGGCCTGGGAGCCGGCGGCATGGGAGCCGCACGCGCCCGCCTCGATCGACTCCACGCCGGAGGCCGAGGACGCCGATGCTGAGGACCCGACGGCCGACATCCCGTCCGTGGCCGAGGTTATCGACGCCGCCGAGGATCGCGAACCCACGGGCCAGGATCAAACGCACGACGACGCGGGCTCGGCCCCCGGCCTCGCCTCGCCCGAGTCGTCGCTCGAGGCCCCGGAGGACGGCCCTGCGGCCTCGGACACCGAGGCAGAGGACCCGGACGACACCGCCATCGGCGCGCGCGGCGCTTGGGCCGCTCCGGCCACCTCCGTGATGGGTGTCGCCGCGTCCGAGTCCGCCGACGCGGACCCGTCGCCGGCCACGCAGGCCCTGCCTCCCATCGCCGCCCCCGCCGATGCGGACCCCTCGCCCGCCACGCAGGCCCTACCTCCCATCGCCGCCCCCGCGACCGAGGCCATGGACGTCGCACCGCCCACCGACCCCGGGACCGAGGCCATGGACGTCGCGCCGCCCGCCGTTGCCTTCGCCGCGGCGGGCGCGGACGCGCAGACCCCGGGCGCCGAGCCGGACCGGGCAGCCCTCGCTGCCGCCTTCCCCTCCACCCCCTTCGGCAACGTCTCCCCGTCCGCCCATCCCGCGGCGTCGAGCTTTGAGGCCTCCCCGGGCGGCCCGGGCGAGAGCGACCTCGACGCGACCATGCTTCACGCGCCGCTCTTGCCTCCCACGCCGCAGCCGCAGGCGCCCATCCCGGGCTACGGGCAGGCGCCGGCCGGTGCCCCGGCCCTGCGCCCGCGCGGGGCAGACCGCCGCGCGCCGGAGAAGAAGAAGACGCCCGTCTGGGCCATCCTCGTTGGCGCCGTGATCGGTGCGGCGCTCATCGTCGGGATCGTGCTGCTGGCCTGGCAGCCGTGGGAGAAGACCCCCACGGCCGCGCCGTCCACAGCGCCGGCAACGAGCGCGAGCCCCAGCAGCGGTGCCCCCGGCGAGGTGCTGCCTGGCAGCCCGGCGGCCGCCGTTCAGGACCTGGGCCAGGCGCTCATCAAGGGCGACGCCGCCACGGCGCTCGGCCTGCTCGACGAGTCGCTCACCGCGCCCGCGCGCGACGTGGACGACTCGCTGCTGAGCAACGAGGCCTACGCCGCCGCCAAGAACCGCCCCACGGCGGTGAAGATCGATCCGGCCTCGACCTCCGCGGTGGCCGACGACGTCACGAGCACGCGCGTCACGGCCGTGGTCACGCAGAACGGCAAGGACGTGCGCACCACCTTCCAGGTCCGCCGCGCGACCGCCGCGAGCCAGTGGTTCGTTGACCCCTCCGCCCTGCCGACCCTGCGCGTGTCCAACGCGAGCGGCACCACCATCAAGGTCAACGGGGCCGACGTCAAGGTGCCAGGCACCGCCGGCGACTACTCCACCGCCCGCTTCCGCGTGTTGCCAGGCAGCTACTCGGTGGAGGGCAAGGCGGACACCTTCACGTCCTTCGCCAAGGCCACCACGCTCAACGCCTCCATCACCACGCTCGGCACGAGCGGCAGCACCAATGCAGGGTCAGTGTCGATGAAGCCCGAGCGCACCGACGCCTTCAGGACCGCCGCCACCAAGGCCGTGAACGCGTGGCTCGACAAGTGCGCCGCCTCCACGAGCATGAAGCCGGCGAACTGCCCGTTCTCCGGGCCCACCACGTTCGAGGGCGCCAAGGTGACCGACGTGAAGTGGAGCATCGTGCAGCGCCCCACGCTGGACTTCCACGACTACGGAATCGGGGCCGAGACCGTGAGCGGCAGCGGCGGATCCGCCAAGGTCACCGCCAAGGCCAAGGTGGACGGTCAGCAGCAGAGCGTCTCCGGCAGCGTCACCGGGTTCTCCTTCCGCGGCACCCTGACGGTCAAGGGCAAGAACGTCACGTTCGCCCCGAGCGCCTGAGCGGGCGCCGGTCGGCCGGCCAAGCCGGGACGCAGGAACGCAAGGACAGCGGGGCAGGGGCGGTGCCGTGAGGCACCCACCCTGCCCCGCGTCGTCGTGCACTCAGGCGCCCGGTCGCCCAAGGCACCCACCCCGGCCACACGCCGTCGTCCGCTCGGGTACCCAAGGCGCGCCCGCGGCGTCGGGCGGGGGCGCAGGTGGGAGACGTCACGCTGGCGCCCGTCTATCTCCCGGACACGTGGGGAAACTAGGCTGAGGGGCATGCGAGAGTTGCAGCGCGTCATCATCGAAGAGATGGGCGTTAAGCCCACCATCGACCCGGCCTCCGAGGTCGCCGCCCGTGTGGCGTTCCTGCAGGACTACCTGCTGGCCACGCACACCAAGGGTTTCGTCCTGGGCATCTCGGGCGGACTCGACTCCACGCTGGCGGGTCGTCTGACCCAGCTGGCCGTGGATGGCCTGCGCGAGCGAGGCGAGGACGTTGACTTCGTCGCCGTGCGCCTGCCGTACGGCGAGCAGGCCGACGAGGCGGACGCCCAGGCGGCCATGGACTTCGTCGCGGCCCGGACCGAGTGGACGTTCAACGTGCAGGCGGGCGTGGACGGGATCTCCGCGGAGTTCGAGGCGAGCACCGGGCGCCCGATCTCCGACTTCAACCGCGGCAACGTCAAGGCCAGGCTGCGCATGGTCGCGCAGTACGCCCTGGCCGGCGAGCGCAACCTCCTGGTGGTCGGCACAGACCACGGCGCCGAATCCGTGGTCGGCTTCTTCACGAAGTTCGGCGACGGCGGGGCCGACATCTTGCCGCTTTTCGGGCTGGACAAGGAACAAAACCGGCAGCTGCTGCGCCATCTTGGCGCGCCGGAACGACTGTGGGCGAAGGTGCCCACGGCGGATCTCCTCGACGGCCGGCCCGGACGCGCCGACGAGGACGAACTGGGTATCTCCTACGATGACATCGACGCGTACTTGGAGGGCCGCGAAGTCCCCGTGGACGTGGCCGAGAACCTCGAGGGGAAGTACCTGCGCAGCCGTCACAAGCGCACCACGCCGGTGACGATCTTCGACACGTGGTGGAGGAAGTCATGACCGAGATTGCCAAGAACATCGACTGCTGGCTCACCGACATGGACGGTGTGCTGGTGCACGAGAACGCGCCGGTCCCCGGTGCCGCCGAGCTGCTCGAGCAGTGGCGGGAGCAGGGCAAGCGCTACCTTGTGCTGACCAACAACTCGATCTACACGCCGCGCGATCTCTCCGCCCGCCTGTCCTCCTCGGGGCTCGAGGTGCCGGAGGAGAACATCTGGACGTCGGCGCTGGCGACCGGCGCGTTCATCGCCGACCAGCAGGAGCGCGCCACGGTGTACTGCATCGGCGAGGCGGGCCTGACGACCGCGCTGCACGAGGCCGGTGTGATCCTGACGGATCAGAACCCCGACTTCGTGGTGCTCGGTGAGACGCGCACGTACTCCTTCGAGGCCATCACCAAGGCGATCCGCCTGATCCTGGGTGGCGCGCGGTTCATCTCCACGAACCCCGACGCGACCGGCCCGTCCCTGGAAGGGGTGCTGCCGGCCACCGGCGCCATCGCGGCGCTCATCACCAAGGCCACGGGCCGCGTGCCGTACGTGGTGGGCAAGCCGAACCCCATGATGTTCCGCTCGGCCATGAACCGGATCCAGGCGCACTCGGAGACGACCGCCATGATCGGCGACCGCATGGACACCGACATCATCGCGGGCATGGAGGCCGGCCTGCGCACCTTCCTGGTGCTGACCGGCATCACGCAGCGCGAGGACATCAAGCGCTACCCGTTCCGCCCCAACCACGTGCTCCCGTCGGTGGCCGACCTGGTCGACTGAGGCGTCCGGGGCCGTCGCGGGACACTCGGGGCGCCTTCAGGGCCCGCGGCGTTCAACTCTGGGCCTGGCGAGTGCCCCGTGCCGTTCGCTTCCCTTCGCGAGTGCCTTGTGCCGCCGAATTCACCATTCGAGCAACACAACGCACTCGCGATGTCGGCAGAACAGCACAACGCACTCGCGAAGAACCGACGGTGCGGTGTCACCTCCACCGCTCGTCTCTCCACCCTCGGCTCCTGAGCGCCGCTTCAACGCGGCCGACGCCGATCTGAGGGTTCGTCAGCACGTGAGCAGCGGCCAGCTCCACCACGACCCAGCCGAGACCGCGCAGGCGCTGCGATCGATCGAGGTCCGAGGAATACTGCGCCGCTGTTCGATGATGCGCTCCCTGGTACTCGACGCACACCCGGTACTCGGGAAACACCACGTCCCCGCAGGCGATCCATGCCCCTGAATCCTCGATGTCGAAGTTGAGCCGCGGTTCGGGCAGGCCCGCCTCCCCCAACCGCAGACGCAGGAACGTCTCAGGCGGCGAGCAGCTTCCCTCCCTGGCCAAGCCCAGCGCGGTGCGCAATCGGGGCGCGCCTCTGAACCGGCCGCGGTCCACCACCGCGCGGAGCTCCTCCAGCGTGGCCAGCGCAGGCCGCAGTGCTTCCGGGTGAAATCCGCCGTGATTGCGCGGTTGCAGCAACGCGGCGTCCGCGGCAGCCACCAAATCATCGACCCGCAGGCGAGCGCCGAGCGAGGCCCAGGTCGAGGCCACGTCCAACACCGGCACGCCTCGGTGCTGCGTCACCACCACCATCCCCGGGCTGAAGCGTCTGCCCAGCACCCCGGGCCTGCGCGTCGGCGTCCTTGGAAACACCACCCCCGTGTGGGTTGTGGCCAGCTCCGTTCGCGGAACGGGAAGGCCCCAGAGCAGGGCGGCCGAGGCCCCTGCCACGAACGTTCCCGGGGGAAGTACCTTGCTCAGAGCCACGATCCGCCGCAGCGCCTCGCGCCGTTCGGCCTCATACACCCCCACCGCCCGCGGGTCGGACTCGTCCGGCACCAGGCGCGTACCCCTGAATGGCCGGAGCAAGTGGGCCGAGTCCCACGCGGAACGGCGAATGTCACGTTCTCGGGCGGCCTTGACGCTGAATGCGCCGTCCGCCGCAGCCATGCTGCGCAAATGGGGATCCATCTGGTCGAGTGTGCTCGCTCGGCCCGACGGCCGCCGAGGTTATCCACAGACGCGGCGTGTGAAGGGAGGTAGGTGCCCTTCCTCCGGCCCTTAACGAGTGCCTCGTGTCGATGGCGTCCCTTCGCGAGTGCCTTGTGCCGCTGGAACGGCCGTTTGGGCAACACCAGGCACTCGCGAACGGAGTGAGAGAGCACAAGGCACTCGCGAACACGACGAAGCGGCCCAGGTCGCAGTGCCAAATGCGCTCAAGGCGGGTCCGTTGCCCGCATTTGGCACTCCACGTCGCCGCCGCCGCGCCCAGGGCACACCGACACGGACCGCCACCAGCGCCCGACGGCGCGCTACCGTACACACCAGGGCGGCCTCGCCTCGCGCTGGCGAGACACCCGGACGCACCCGCACCCGCGCGGGACACCGAAGCGAAGGGGTTCACGATGTCCGTCACCGATGAGTACCGAGCGGCCAGAGACCGGCTCCTCGAGCTGCGCGAGGACTACGCCACAGCCAAGGCCGAGTTCGTCTGGCCGCACTTCGAGCACTTCAACTACGCCCTCGACTGGTTCGACGCCGTCGCCGCCGGCCCCCGCGCCCACACCGAGGCGCTCATCATCGTCGAGGAGGACGGATCCCGCACGGCCCGCACGTGGCGCGAGCTCTCCGAGGCCTCCAGCCGCGTCGCCAACTGGTTCCGCGCGCAGGGCATGCAACGCGGCGATCGCGTCATCCTCATGCTCACCAACCAGGTGGAGCTCTGGGAGATCATGCTGGCGGGCATGAAGTACGGCCTGGCCATGATCCCCACGACCACGCAGATGGGCCCGGCGGACCTGCAGGACCGCGTGGAGCGCGGCGGCGCCGCCTACGCCATCGCCCGCGCGGAGGACCTGGCCAAGTTTGCCGAGGTGACGGCTCCCTGCCAGCTCATCGACGTCGACGGCGACACGGCCCACGCATGGGACTACCGCGAGGCCGACGCCCAGCCGAGCGCCTTCACCCCGGACCAGCCCACGCGCGGCGACGAGGCCCTCCTGCTCTACTTCACCTCCGGCACCACGTCCAAGGCCAAGCTGGTCGAGCACACGCACACCTCCTACCCCGTCGGCCACCTCTCCACGATGTTCTGGATCGGACTGGAGCCGGGGGACGTGCACCTCAACGTCGCCAGCCCCGGCTGGGGCAAGCACGCGTGGTCCAACTTCTTTGCCCCGTGGATCGCCGAGGCCACGGTGTTCCTCTACAACTACTCGCGCTTCGACGCGAAGGCGCTCATGCATCAGATGGACGCCGAGAACGTGACGAGCTTCTGCGCCCCGCCCACGGTGTGGCGCATGCTCATCCAGGCGGACCTGAGCCACCTGCAGAACCCGCCGGCCAAGCTCGTCTCGGCGGGCGAACCGCTCAACGCCGAGGTCATCGACCGCGTGGCGCAGGCCTGGGGACAGACCATCCGCGACGGCTTCGGCCAGACCGAGTCCACCGTGCAGATCGCCAACCCGCCGGGCCTGCCCATCAAGATCGGCGCGATGGGCCGGCCCATGCCGGGCTACGACGTGGTCCTGCTCGACCCGGTCACGGGCGAGGAGTCGAACGCCGGCGAGATCTGCCTGCGCCTGACCCCGCGCCCCATCGGCCTCATGAAGGGCTACCTCGGCGACCGGGCCAAGACCGAGCACGCGCTGCGCGGCGGCTACTACCACTCCGGCGACATGGCGGAGATGGACGAGCAGGGCGTCATCACGTACATCGGCCGCGGCGACGACGTCTTCAAGTCCTCCGACTACAAGCTCAGCCCCTTCGAGCTGGAGTCGGTCATCATCGAGCACCCGGCCGTCGCCGAGGCCGCCGTGGTCCCCTCGCCCGATCCGATCCGGCTCTCCGTCCCCAAGGCCTTCGTGGTCCTGGCCGCGGGGTACGCTCCGGACGCCGCCACCGCCGAGTCGATCCTCAAGTATTGCCGCAAGCACCTCGCGCCGTTCAAGCGCATCCGCCGCCTCGAGTTCGCGGAGCTGCCCAAGACCATCTCGGGCAAGATTCGCCGCGTGGAGCTGCGCGCCGCCGAGGAGGCGCGCCACGGCGCCGACGGTCGCGGGGACCTCCCCGAGGGCCTGGGCGTCGAGTACCGCGACACCGACTTCAGGGGTAAGAAGGCCTGAGCCCGCCGAGGTTGCGCGCCGTGCGCCGTGAAGACGGTGGTCTTCACGGCGCACGGCGCGCATTCGTGTCGGCCCGCACGGGGGCGGGCGGCACCACCCAACGCACGACGGCGGGTGGCCGGGCCCCGGCCCCGCGCCCGCCGGGCGCGGGGAGACGAAGGCGCCCGTGCGCCGTCGGGCACGGGAGGGCACCCGGACCACGTCCGCCCCACCGCCGCGCTCCTTGGTAGCGTTGAGCGCGTGAAGATCGCCACCTGGAACGTCAACTCCCTCCGTGCCCGTGCCGACCGCGTCGAGGCGTGGCTCGAGGCCAACGACCCCGAGGTCCTGGCCATCCAGGAGACCAAGTGCAAGGACGAGAACTTCCCCTGGGAGCTCTTCGAGCGCCTGGGGTACGAGGTGGCGCACTTCGGTTTCAGCCAGTGGAACGGCGTGGCCCTGGCCTCGCGTGTGGGGCTCGAGGACGTCCAGCGCACGTTCGAGGGCCAGCCGGCGTTCGGCAAGGGCGGCGTCGACCCCGTGCAGGAGGCCCGCGCCATCGGCGCCACCTGCGGTGGCGTGCGCGTGTGGAGCCTCTACGTCCCCAACGGCCGTGGCCTGCAGGACGAGCACATGCCCTACAAGCTCGAGTGGCTCGACGTGCTGCGCCGGGACGCCACCGGCTGGCTCAAGGAGGACCCACAGGCGCAGTTCGCGCTCGTGGGTGACTGGAACATCGCGCCGAAGGACGAGGACGTCTGGGACGTGCAGTACTTCCTCGACAACGAGCTCACCCACATCTCCGCCCCCGAGCGCGCCGCCTTCCAGGCCTTCCTCGACGAGGGCCTGATTGACCCGATGCGCGAGCGCCATCCCGGCCCGGGCGTCTACACGTACTGGGACTACAAGGCCCTGCGCTTCCCCAAGAAGGAGGGCATGCGCATCGACTTCCAGTTGCTCTCCCCCGCCCTCGCGGCCCGCGTGACGGACGCCAACGTGGATCGTGACGAGCGCCGGGGCAAGGGCGCCTCCGACCACGCGCCCGTGGTGGTGGAGCTGGCATGATGCCCGCGGACGTCGCGCCCGGCGTCCGCCGGAACCTGCCGCCCACGGCGCACCTTCGCGTCTTCTCACCGCTGCGGGCGTTCGACGACGTGGACCAGGCGCTCATCCATGAGCAGCCGCCCCGCTCGCGCGCGCTCTTCGAGATCCACGCCCGCCAGGCGCTGCTCGCCCGTATCTCTCGGGACGTCACGGATCCGTTCCCGCACCAGACGCTGGAAAGCTATCGCACGCTGCACCTGCAGCGCGACGACGGCGTGGTGGCCCTCTATTGCCCCGAGCAGCTCCCCCTGCGCGCCGGCATGGCCGCTGGGCTCCTCGAGGACGAGATCCCGTTCACGCTGATGGACGTCGTCATCCCCGTCACGGCGGCGGAGGCCCACTCTGAGCGCCTCCAGGAGCACGGCATGTGGCTGGATGACGATCTCCTCCACACCCGCGACGCCACCTGGGGCATTCCTTTGGCCTGGTTCGCGGCCGTTCGCGAGGACGACCACGAGGAGGTCGACGACCAGGACGAGGTGCTCTCCTCCGTGCGTTTGGTGGCCCCGCTCGTCCTGGTGCTCGAACGGCTCGGCCGGGCCGCGGCGGTGCTCTCTCGGACCGCCGACGAGCTGCCGCTCCTGGCCCAGATCGACGAGCTGCGCGAGTGGCTGGCCCGCTTCCACCGGGACTCGGCCGTGGAGCTGGACTACGGCCCGCTGGCCGATTACGTGTGGCCGGACGATTCCCCGCGGGACCTGCGCGAGGGCATCGATGCCCTCGACGAGGGCGACTTCCTCAGCGCTGCCGCCGCGCACCGCCGCCTCGTGCTGCGGTGGAACCGCGTCAGGGCGCTCGGCCGAGCGAGCTAGCCCGCGCCGCCGCGGCCGCAGCAGTCAGGCCGCGAACGACGACTGGACCGCGTCGCTCCATTCGACGGCCTTTTGGCCCAGCCACATCAGGCCGATGTAGGCGGCGATGCTTGGTCCCACCACGGAGCCGACGATCCCCCCGATGCCCCAACCGCGCCCACGGTTCGTGACGGTCGCGATGATGCCGAGGACAAGGGCGGCGATCAACGAGAGGCCGGCGAGGGACTGCATGAGAGCAAAGCCGCCGAAGAAGGACTGCACGATCAGGGAGCCGTCGGTGGCTCCCGTGCGCACCGCCTGCTCGATCTGCCCCACCAGCCAGATGAAGCTGACGAGGCACAGCACGGTCCCGGCCCCGGCCACGATGGTTGACCAGATGCCCAGCGCCGGGTTCTGCGGAGGGGTGGGCACCTTGACCGGCGGGTACACCGGTCGGCCATAGGCGTCCACGTACATCGGCGGCTGGCCCGGATACTGCGAGGTGGAGTAGCCCTGATACCCCTGGTAGGCACCGGGCTGCACGCCGGGCTGCCCAGTGCCCCACGGGTCATCCGGCCGGACCCCGGGCACTCCACCTGGCATGCCGGGGTGCCCCTGGGACGCGTTCCCTGGCTGATTCTGGTCCCACGTTGGCTGTGTCATCCACCGGCTCCTGGACTCGTCTGGACACCAAGCCCCCTGCCCGGTGTCCTGTTAGCGTACGCGTTCGACGGGGGCCAGCCGCGACCTCGCGCCGGAGACCAGCTCGAGCACCACGGGCCCCCGCGCGCCCAGGCGTTCGTCCAGCGTCCGCACCAGCGCATCCACGTCCTCGACGAGGCGCAGCGGGTCGGCCCCCGCGCGCGGCTGCAGCTTGATCCGCAGCCCGGCGGCCTCGCCCGGCTGGTCCCACGCGCTGATGCCGACCCGCAGTACGTCCGGCCGCTGGGAGAGCGCCTGGCGCAGGAGCTGTTCCGGCACGCTCGCGGACAGCTCCACGACGCCGCGGCCCTCACCCTCGCGCACCGCCTCGCGGCTGAAGAGCGTCACCCTGCCCCGACCCTGGACCAGCGCCCACACGATCAGCAGCACCAACACCACGACGGCGAGCACGGCGACCCCCAGCCACAGCCAGGAGGCGTCGCGCCCCGGCGAGCGGGTGTCGTCCACGAGGGCCAGCAGCGCGGCGTCCGCGCTGCTCAGCCCGGAGGCGACCCATGCCGCGTAGGCCGGCACGAGGCAGACGAGCACCAGGTGGGTGCCGAAGACAAAGAAGAGGAGCCCGATGAGGCCGAGCAGCACGCGATTGAGGGTGCGAGGGGTGCGGTTCACTGCCCCACCACCCCCGTGCTGGCCAGGTGCACCGTGACGGGTGTCGCCGAGTCGAGGCCGTTGCGCTCCAGCTCGGCCACCACCGCCGCGCGCACGGCGTCCGCGTCCACGGGCACGCCGGAGGTGGGGCGCACCGACACGCTCACGCCGTGCCCGTCCACGCCGATGCGGACCTGCTCCGAACCCACGCCAGCCGCCAACTGAGCGCCGCGCACGAGGGCCTGCGCCAGGACGTCGTGCTCAACGAGTGCGATGACACGCGTGGCCGGCAGCTCACTGACGGCGCGCCGGCCGGGGGCAAGGGCCGCGTAGAGCAGCCCGGCACCCAGCATGAGCAGCAGGACGCCGGCGACCACCGCGCCGACGCGCACTTGAGCCGTGCCCGGCAGGCCCACCAACCACTCCCACGCGGCATCCGGCTTGATGAGCCACGGCGTGTGGTCCACCGCGCGGGTGCCCGCCTCCAGCCCCACGTAGCCGAGCAGCACGACGAGCAGGACCACCACCGTGACCACGAGCCCGGAGCGCCCCGTGCGCAGCTCGCGCCGGCGCACCCTCGCGTTGATGGCCTCCAGATCGACAGGGGGCTTGCTCATGCTGCACTTCCGCTCAGGGGTTCGGTGGATCCGGTGACGCGCACGTCAACGCGGGAGAGCGAGGTGCCGGTGAGCTCGGCGACGGCGCGGCGCAGCGGCACCCGTTCGTTGAGCGCCCGCTCGCGCAGCGAGGCGGCGCCGGGCGCCGCGGGCTCCAGCAGGGACGCCACGGGCAGCGGCAGGTTCAGGCGCAGGGCCAGCTCGCCCGCCTCGTCCGAAAGGCTCACGCCGATCCGCTCGGCCGGCACACCGAAGGTGCGCGCCGCCAGGTGGGTCACCACCGAGCGCAGGGCCCGGCTCGAGACGCGGATATGCCCGGCCAGGGCCGGCCCCGCTTCGGTGCCCGACGGCGCGGGGTTGGCGTGGGTGCCCGCGGAGGGGGCGGCGACGCCGACGGGCTCGGCGGCGTCCTCCGCATCGAGCACCTCGACGTTCACCTCGGCGACGGTGCGTCCCGAGCCGCTCAGGGCGGCGATGGCGGCGAGCTGCGCGGCGCGGGCCGTGTCCCGCAACGGGCGTTGCAGCGAGGCAACGATCGCCACGTCGACCGCCCATTGCTCCTGCCCCTCCGTGACGGAGATCCCGGCGGAATCGGGCTGACCGATGGCGCTGCGCAGGCGACCCATGGCGCGCGATGACGGCTCGCCCACGGCGGCGACGCCGGGGACCACGGCGATGGCGGAGCGCAGGGCGGCCGCCGGAGAGGCGTCGATGGCGATGAGCTCGGGCTTCGCGGGCGCGGGCGGCGTGGCGTCCCGGCCCGCACGGCGCTCGGGGGCCGCTGGGCGTTCCCCGGCCTCGGGGGCCGGAGGGACCCCGTCCGGGGCGGCGGATGCGCCGGCCCCCGGCGCCATGCTAGGGCGCGGCGGGATGGCCGGTGGTGCCGCTACGGGCGGGTGGCCCGGGCGCGGCAACGCCGCCGAGGGCTCGTGGTCTGGGCGCCGAGGTGCCTCCACGGGGCCTCCCTTCGCGTGACTCACACGGGGTCGTTCACGTGTTCCCTCAGCCTACCCGTCACGCCGCCCGGTTCACCCGACCGCCAGCACCTCGGCCCGCGTGGGCGGGTTGGCCCCGACGCGCGAGACGGTGATCGCGGCGGCGGTGACGCAGAACTCGCCGGCGGCGCGCAGTTGCGGCTCGGTCCACGGGTGATCCGCCCCGCCGAGCAGGGCCTGGTGGATCAGGGCGGACATGAAGCTGTCCCCCGCTCCGACGGAATCGGCGACCACCACCGGCTTGGCCCTGACGTCGACCACCCGCCCGGAGGCCGAGAGCGTCGCCCCCGCCCCGCCCCGTGTCACGGCGACGATCCTCACCCCGAGCGCGTGCAGCCGTTGCCTGACCTCGGCCTCGTCCCGCCCCGGGTAGAGCCACGCGTGGTCCTCGTCCGAGAGCTTGACGACGTCGGCCAGCTCGGCGAGCGCCTCGAACTGCGCGAGCGCTTCCTCCCGCGGGCCCACCAGGTCCTCCCGGACGTTGGGGTCGACCGACACCTGCACACCCGCCCGCCGCGCCTCGCGCACGAGGGAAAGCACCGCGGCGGCACCCGGCCGCATGAAGGCCGAATAGGAGCCGACGTGCAGGGCGGCCAACCCCTGCGGAAGCGCTACGGAGTCGGGGAGCGAGAAGGTGACGTCGAAGGCGTACTCCGGTTTCCCGTCCTCGCCGAGCGCGACGGTGGCCACCGGCGTCGACGCCGCCGACCACGACGCCGGGTCGAGGGCGACTCCCGCCGACTCCAGCCATCCGGCGATCGCGAGGCCATCGGCGTCCCTGGCCAGGTGACACACGAGCGTGGCCGGGTGCTCGAACCGGGCCAGGCCCACGGCCACGTTCGCGGGGCTCCCTCCGGGGGACCGAACGGCCTCGTCGTGGTGCCCCATGAGCACGTCGACGAGGGCCTCGCCCAGGACCAATACCCGCATGTCAGCTGGCGCCATGCGTCTTACCTCTTACCGTTGTTGCAGCGGCTGCGCCCCCGCACGGCGTTGTGAAGGAAGCTTCGTCTCCCCGCCTACCCAACCAGCACGGTTCGCCGAGGACAAGAGCCACGTGATGCGGCGGCGCCCCGTCCGTTGCAGGCTCTTCCCCGGGTCCTCACCGGGTCCTCACCGTGCGCCGTCGCGCATCCGGCGGACTGGCAACTTTTGGCAAGACGTTGTTGCCCCTCGTTGGCGAATCCAGGATGAGGAGCATGCCAACGGACATCGCGCACCACCCAGACCGCCTGCTGCCGGCCGACCCCACCACGCGGGCCGTCGCCCGGCGCCTGCTCGAGCACACGCAGGATCTGCCCATCATCTCCCCGCACGGGCACGTTGATCCGCGCCTGTTGCTGGACAACCAGCCCTTCCCGGACCCCACCCAGCTGCTCATCAGCCCCGATCACTACGTGACGCGCCTGATGCACGCGAACGGCGTGGACCAGGGCCAGCTGCGCGTGGGCGGCAGCACCGACGCCTCGGCCCGCGAGGCCTGGCGCCTGTTCTGCTCGCACTGGAACGACTTCGACGGCACGGCCTCGGGCTACTGGCTGCGCGAGGAGTTCTCCACCGTCTTCGGCGTGGACGACGCGAGCATCAACACCGAGAACGCCGACGCGATCTACGACCAGCTCACGGAGCGCATCGCGCGGGAGGACATGCGTCCCCGCGCCCTCTTCGAGCGCTTCAACATCGAGGTGCTGGCCACCACCGACGATCCGGTCGATGACCTCGAGGCCCACCGCCTCCTGCGCGATGACCCCACCTTCACGGGCCGCGTCCTGCCGACGTTCCGCCCGGACGCCTACGTCACCCTCGGCCCGCAGTTCGCCGATCGCGTGCAGTCCTTGCTCGCCGCCGCCGGCATCTCCGGCACCGACTTCGCGAGCTACCTCGGCGCCCTCCAGTCGCGCCGCCAGTACTTCGTTGACCACGGCGCCGTCTCCGCCGATCACGGCGCCCTGACCCCGCGCACGCTACGCATGGACCCTGCGGAGGCCCAGCGCCTCTTCGCGAAGGGCCTGGCCGGCACCGCGACGCCGGAGGAGGCCCGCGCCTTCGAGGCGCACATGCTCTACCAGATGGCCAGGATGTCCACCGAGGACGGCCTCGTCATGACCATCCATCCCGGCGTGCACCGCAACACGCACCCGGACACGCTGCGCCGCTTCGGCCCGGACACGGGCCACGACATCCCGTTCGGCGTGGACTACTCCACGGGCCTGCGCCACATCCTGGAGGACTTCGGCACCACGCCCGGCTTCCACCTCATCCCGTTCACCATCGACGAGACCGTGTTCTCCCGCGAGATCGCCCCGCTGGCCGGCTTCTACCCGTCCGTCTTCATCGGCGCCCCGTGGTGGTTCCTCGATGCGCCGGATGCCATGAACCGCTTCCGCGAGGCCGTCACCGAGACCGCCGGATTCACCCGCGGCTCCGGCTTCATCGACGACACCCGCGCGTTCTGCTCCATCCCGGCCCGCCACGACGCCTCGCGTCGCGTCGACGCCGGCTACCTGGCCCGCCTCGTGAGCGAACACCGCCTCAACGAGGACCGCGCCGTCGAGATCGCCATCGACCTGGTCGACGGCTCCCCGCGACGGGCGTTTAAGCTGTGAGCGCGCTCGACGGCGCGCCCGCCTCCGAGCACCGCTCCCCCGTCCGCATCGTGCACCTGGGCCTGGGCTCCTTCCACCGCGCCCACCAGGCCTGGTACACCCAGCACGCCGGCGACGGCTGGGGCATCGCCTCCTTCACGGGGCGTTCCCCCGAGGCCGCCACGCGGCTGAGCACGCAGGATTGCCGCTACACCTTGCTCACGCGCGGTGCGCAGGGCGATCGGGTCGAGACCATCGACTCGATCGTCCAGGCGCACGACGGCGCGGACCTGGGTGCGCTGCGCACCCTCGTGTCCCGGCCGAGCACCGCCGTGATGACCCTGACCATCACGGAGGCCGGTTACTTCGTCTCCCGCTCGGGCGATGACTTCTCCCTGAAGGCGCAGGAGCCCTCCGTGGCCGCCGACCTCGAGGTCCTGCGGGCCGCGAACGCGCAGCTGAGCGACGTGGCCGACGGCGTGCTGAACACCGCCCCCGCGCGCATCGTGGTGGGCCTGGCGGCCCGCCGCGCCGCAGGGGCCGGCCCCCTCGCCCTCGTCTCCTGCGACAACCTGCCGCGCAACGGCCGGGCCCTGCGCGCCGCCGTCCTCGCGCTGGCCGAGGCGAGCGGCCCCGAGCTGGCCGCCTGGATTCAGCGGAACGCCTCCTTCGTGGACGCGTCGATCGACCGCATCACGCCGCGCACCGTGGAGGCCGACCGCGAGGCCGCCGCGCTCCTGACGGGGCACGCCGACCCCTGCACCGTGGTCACCGAGCCCTTCAGCTCCTGGGTGCTCTCCGGCGACTTCCCGGCCGGACGCCCGGCGTGGGAGCGCGCGGGTGCCCTGTTCGTCGAGGACCTCGAGCCCTTCGAGAACCGCAAGCTGTGGCTGCTCAACGGCGCCCACTCGCTCCTGGCCTACGCCGGGCTGCTGCGCGGGCACGAGACGGTGGCCCAGGCCATCGCCGACCCCGTGCTGCGCGAGCGCACCGAGGCCCTGTGGGACGCCGATGAGGCGCACCTCCCGGCCGAGGGCCTCGACCTGCCCGGCTACCGCGCCGCCCTCGTGGAGCGCTTCACCAACGCGTGCATCGAGCACCGCTTGGAGCAGATCGCCGCGGACGGCTCGCTCAAGCTCGGCGCCCGCGTGGCCCCGCAGCTGCGCCGGGAGCGCGCCGAGGGCAGGCTGCCCGAGGCCCTGATGTTCCCCCTCGCCGCCTGGATCGCCTGGCTGTCCGAGCGACTGACGGGCCCCGAGGCCCCGGGCGACGTCAACGACCCGGCCCTCGAGCGGCTGCGGGAGGCGCTGAACTTCGAAGGTTCCGCGAGCACCGCGGCCGCGCTGCGGCTCGTGGATCCCGTCCTCGGGGCGGACCAGGAACTCGTCCGGGCCCTCCACCTCTTCCGGGACGAGGCGCGCAACACCGCGCCGAGCGCCCCCGCCCACGTTTGAACGCCCTTGGTCAGCGACCACCGGCTCCAGAAGGAAAGGAACCTCTCGTGAAGATCACGAAGGTTGACGTCTACGTCACCAGCCCCTCCCGCAACTTCGTCACGCTGCGCGTGGTCACCGACGACGGCGTCGTCGGCATCGGCGACGCCACGCTGAACGGGCGCGAGCTCGCCGTGGCCGCCTACCTGCGCGAGCACGTGGCGCAGCTGCTCATCGGCCGCGACCCGCACCGCATCGAGGACACGTGGCAGTTCCTCTACCGCTCCGGCTACTGGCGCCGTGGCCCCGTCACGATGGCCGCGATCGCCGCCGTGGACATGGCCCTGTGGGACATCAAGGGCAAGGTCGCCGGCCTGCCGGTGTACCAGCTGCTCGGCGGCGCCTCGCGCACCGGCCTGCGCGCCTACGGGCACGCCTCCGGCACCGACCTGCCCTCGCTCTTCGACTCGATCAACGAGCACCTGGAGCTGGGCTACAAGTCGATCCGTGTGCAGACCTCCGTCCCCGGCATCAAGGCCGTCTACGGCGTTGCGGCGCAGGCCCAGGCCAGCGGCGAGCGCTACGACTACGAGCCCGCCGGCCGCGGCGCGTTCCCGAAGGAAGAGGACTGGGACACCCGCGCCTACCTACGCCACCTGCCCACGGTCTTCGAGGCGGTCCGCAACGAGTTCGGCCCCGATCTGCCGCTGCTGCACGACGGCCACCACCGCATGACGCCGATCCAGGCGGCCAAGCTCGGCAAGGCGCTGGAGCCCTACGACCTGTTCTGGCTGGAGGACTGCACGCCTGCCGAGAACCAGGACGCGCTGCGCCTGGTGCGCCAGCACACCACCACCCCGCTCGCGATCGGCGAGGTCTTCAACACGGTGTGGGACTTCCAGACCCTCATCCAGGAGCAGCTCATCGACTACGTGCGCGCCGCCTCCACCCACTTCGGCGGCATCTCGCCGCTGAAGAAGGTCATGGACTTCGCCGCCCAGTACCAGATCAAGTCGGGCTTCCACGGCCCCACGGACATCTCGCCGATCGGCTTCGCCGCCCAGCTGCACGTGGGCCTGTCGATCCACAACTTCGGCATCCAGGAGTACATGCAGCACTCCACGGCCACGCGCGAGGTCTTCCACGAGTCCATGACCTTCACGGATGGCTACCTGCACCCGGGCGACGCCCCGGGCTTGGGCGTCGAGTTCGACGTCGAGGCGGCCGAGCGCTTCCCGTACCAGCAGGCCTACCTGCCCTACAACCGTCTCTCCGACGGCACGGTGCACGACTGGTGACCGGCCTGTCCGCGCCCCTGCGCGTCGTCGTCATGGGCGTTTCCGGCAGCGGCAAGAGCACCGTGGGCGCGCTCCTCGGGGAGCGCCTGGGGCTCGAGTACGTGGACGGCGACGATCTGCACCCGGAAGCCAACATCGCCAAGATGGCCTCCGGCGTGCCGCTCGACGACGCCGACCGCCTGCCGTGGCTCCAACTCATCGGTGAGCGGCTGGGGGCCGCCGCGGCCCCGGGGCTGATCGTGGGCTGCAGCGCCCTCAAGCGCTCGTACCGCGACGTGATCCGCGCCGCCGCTCCTGGCACGCGCTTCGTGCAGATGCACGGGGATCGGGCGCTGCTCGAGCGCCGCATGGGCGAGCGTTCCGGGCACTTCATGCCCGGTTCGCTGCTGGCCAGCCAGCTCGCCACGCTGGAGCCGCTGGAGCCCGATGAGGACGCCGAGGTGTTCGACGTCGCGCTGGCACCGGAGCTCGTGGCCGAGCGGGCGGCGGACTGGCTACAGGTTCAGCCCGCCTGAGGCGCCCGGCCGGCCACGGCCGCGGGCTCGGGAAGCGAGCAAGCCCCGGGGTCCCTTCCCTCCACGGAAGGGGCCCCGGGGCTTTCGCGTGCCGACCCAGCGGGCCGCCCACCGGCGGCGCACGCAAACCGTGCCCGGCCGCTCGAGGCGGCCGGGCACGGCGTCGTTCTTTGAAGGGGGCGGCGCGGGCCGCCCGTTCGATCACATGAGCCGCTCGAAGCCCAAGGCGACCAGGTTGTCGTACGAGGTCTGCAGGCACTCCCACGGGGAGCGCCCGTACTGCTGGTCCTGTTCGATGAGCAGGTGCTGCGCGCCGGAGGAGATGGCCGTCTCGATGATCTCGGTCCACTCGAGGTTGCCCTCGCCGACCTCGCCGAACTCGATCACGTTGGTGAAGGCACCCATGAAGCCGGCCACGTCTCCCTTGGAGAGGAAGCCGAAGGCATCGGGGGCCGGCTGGCCCACGCGGTAGTCCTTCAGGTGCACCAGATCCACGAGGCCGGCGTAGCGCTGCAAGGTCCGCACGGGGTCCTTGCCGCCGCGCTGCACCCAGTGCACATCGATCTCGAAGCGAAGGTTCGGGGCCTCGCGGCGGATGACGTCGAGCATGATCTCGCCGTCCAGTTTCCCGAACTCGAGGTGGTGGTTGTGGTAGTACAGGCCGATGCCTTCCCCGGCCAGGCGCAGCGCCATGGCGTCCGCGGCGTGGCAGAAGGCGATCAGCGCCTCCGTGGAGGCCATGGCGTCGAACGGCATCATGCCGATGCGCAGCTTGGTGCTGCCCAGGGCCTTGGTGTCCGCCACGATCTTGTCGAAGTCCGTGTTCAGCGCCTCGCCCGGCATGCCGAAGGGGGTGTCCAGGACGGCGGAGAGGGCGGCAAACTCGGTGCCGAGCTCCTCGCGGGCCCGCACCATCTGCGCCACATTCTCCGGGGTCATGGGGATCTGCGAGACCTCAACCGAGGAGAAGCCGATCTCCTTCAGGCGGCGGAGGGTCTCGTAGGGACCGTCCTGCTCTACCTGCTCCTTCAACATCATCAACTGCACACCAATGCGGGCCATGGTTACTCCTCTTCTTGATCTCTTGTGCGGTGATTGCCGATGCAGTGGGGCGCCTTAGCGCGCGCCCGCCTCGGTGTATCCGCTCTGCGCGTAGATCTCCTTGAGGTGGCTCAGCGAACGCAGGCCCACCCTCGGAGAAATCCAGAACGGGTGGTCCTCGCGGATCGCCGCGTAGAAGTCGCCGATCAGTTCCTGGTGCGAGACGCCCCAGTACGAGCGGCCGTCGTCCGGCCCCTGGCGTTCCTTCACGACGCGGGTGGACCCGCCCTCCGCGTGCACCACGAGCTCCTCGCCGAGGCTCAGGCGACCGCGCTCCAGCACGATCTCCACGCGGACGGGCTCGTTGGCCACGTGGGCCGTGGTAGCGAAGAAGACGGTGCGTGCGCCCCCGGCGTGCTCAAAGACCGCCTCGGCGGTGTCCTCGACCTCGATGCCTGGGTGGCGGCGGTTGCTCGCGTGCCCGCTCACGGACACGACCTCGCCGAGGAGCCACTCGGCCAGGTCGATCGTGTGAATCGCCTGGTTGATGAGCGCTCCGCCGCCCGAGTTCTCCCACGTGCCGCGCCAAGGCTTGACGTCGTAGTAGGCCTGATCGCGGGACCAGAGCACGGTGGCCGAGGCGCCCAGGGGTGCGCCCAGCTCTCCGCTCTCGATGATCCGCTTGGCCTCCTGCGCCGTGGCGTTGTACCGATTCTGGAAGCACACGGCCGCCTGGCCCGGCGCCGCGTCGGCCGCCGCGATGATGCGCTCGGCCTCGGCGAGCGTGTGGGCCACGGGTTTTTCCTGCAGCACGTGGGCGCCGGCCTCGAGGGCGTCGATGACGCACGGCGCGTGCTGATCATGCGGGGTGCACACGTGCACCACGTCCGGCCTCACGGCCTCCAGCATCCGCCGGTGGTCGGCGAAGCCCGGGACGCCGTAGCGTGCCTCGGCTGCGGCCAGCGCGCCCGGGTCGACGTCGCACACGGCGACGAGCTCGGCGCCCTCGAGGGAATCGATGGCCAGGGCATGCATGATGTGGATGTCACCGCATCCCACGATCGCCGCGCGCATCAGCGGTACTCGATGTCGAGCTCGCGCAGCAGCGCGGTGAAGGCGTCGAAGGCCTCCTTGAAGAGATCCGGGCCGGAGAAGCCGCCCAGGTGGTGCGCCACGCTCAGGTGCGGCTCCAGCGAGAAGAAGCCGTCGAAGCCGTCGGCCTTGAACGCCTTGAGCGTCTCGACCATGTCGCCGTCGCCGCGCCCGGCCGGGACGACCTCGCCCGTGGCCAGGACCGCGTCCTTGATCTGCACGTACTCCACGTGGGGGCGCAGCAGCCCGTAGGCCTCGCTCAGGGGCTTGACGCCGACCTGGACGAAATTGGCGGCGTCCCACGTGGAACGCAGGTGCGCGGAGCCCACGGACTCGATGATGTCGAGGCAGCGGCGCGGCTGATCGCCGAAGATCAGCTTCTCGTTTTCGTGGATCATCACGACGTCGCCGGCCTCGGCCACCTTGGCCAGCTCGCCCATGCGGCGCAGCACCTCGTCGCGGTGGTCGTCGGCGTTCTCCTCCTCTGGAATGAAGAAGGAGAAGACGCGGATGAAACGGGCCTCCAAACGGCGGGCCACCTCCACCGCGTGGCGGGCGCGGTCCAGGTGCGGCGCGAAGTCGTCGTGGATGCCGATCTTGCCGATCGGGGAGCCGATGCTGGAGACCTGCAGGCCGTGCTTGGCGAGGATCTCCTGCGCCAGCGTCAGCTGCTCCTCGCTCAGGTCAAGGACATTGGTGCCCCAGGCGCTCCGGAACTCGATGAACCCGAGGCCGAGTTCCGCGACGAAGCGGCACTGTTCCTCAAAGTCCTCCGAAATCTCGTCCGAGAATCCCGACAAGGTCCACATACGACGTCCTCAATCTCCACATTTCAGGTTCACTTAGGGCCCATCTTCACGATGAAAGTGGCGCACACCACTATCGTTGCCACTTGTTGCCATCCCGCACGATGCCCCGTTCACTACCCATGAATCCTTACGTCGACAGGGAATCGACCCGTCGCGCCACCCCTCCGCCACCTCACAGAAGGCAACAACTGGCAACCAGTTGGGGTGAGAGTGATCCCCGCCACAAGGTATTGCAATCACCCCAAAGCCTTCCAACGACGGAACGGCCTGGACCGGAGGATCCACTTCCATGACTCAGCACACCGACGAGGCGATCGACACCACGCCAAGGCTGAAATTGCGCTCGTTCCTTGGCTACGCGGCGGGCGACGCCGGCAACAACCTGGCGTTCTCTCTCGCCTCTGGCTTCCTGCTCTTGTACTACACGGATGTCGTGGGGATCTCCCCGGCCTATGCCGCCCCCATCTTCCTCATCGTGCGCATCTGGGACGCCTTCTTCGACGTCTTCGTCGGCCGCATGGTGGACCACACGAAGTCCCGCTGGGGCAAGTTCCGCCCGTGGATCCTCTTCGCGTCCCTGCCCCTCCTGCTGAGCAGCGTCTGGGCCTTCTCGCTCCCGGCCACGGACAGCCAGGCCATGAAGCTCTTCTGGGCGTACCTCAGCTACACCCTGCTGAACCTGCTGTACTCGATGGTCAACATCCCCTACGGCTCGCTGGCCTCGGCCATGACCCAGCGCCCCACGGAACGCGCCAAGCTGGCGACCTTCCGCTCCCTCGGAAGCGCGACCGTTGGCCTCCTGCTGTCCTTTGCCGTGGCACCGATGGTGCAGCGCTGGAGCGCCTCCTCGCTCTACAAGGGCAAGCTCGCCGAGCTGGGCTCCAACCCCACCGAGACGCAGCTCGCCGCGGCCGCAGCCAGCGCGCAGGCCGAGGCGGCCGCCGGCCTGCAGTCCTCGCTCACCACGATCACGCTGATCTTTGTGGTGCTCGGCATGGCGCTGTACCTCTTCACGTTCTTCACCGCCAAGGAGCAGGTGATCCGCCCGCTCGAGGACAACGTGAGCTTCAAGGAGTCCCTCGGCGCGGTGCTGCGCAACAAGCCGCTCATGTGGCTGTGCGTCAGCTCGCTGATCTTCCTCACGGCCACCATCACCCTGAGCACCATGGGCATCTACTACGCCCGCGACGTGCTGGAGAACGCCGGCCTCATGGCCGTGCTCTCCGCCGTCATGACCGCGGCCATCTTCGCCGTTGCGCCCTTCATCTCCCGCCTCGTGGCCCGCTACGGCAAGCGCTTCCTGTACCTCGCCGGAACGGCGGCCTTCGTTTTCGGCGGCGCCCTGGCGTTCGTCGCCACCCCGGCGACGGCGTGGATCGGCATCGTGGCCTACTTCTTCCTCGGCATCGGCACGGGCCTGGTCAACACGCTCATGTGGGCCATGGAGGCGGACACCATCGAGTACAGCGAGTGGAAGACCGGCCACCGCACCGAGGGCACCACCTACGCCGTGTTCTCCTTCGTCCGCAAGCTGGGCCAGGCCTTCGGCGGCTTCATCGGCGCCGCCATCCTGGGCCTGACGGGCTACGTGGGCACCCAGGCCGTCCAGACGGAGCAGGCCATCGATGGCATCCGCATCGCCACCGCCCTGGTCCCGGCCGGCCTCGCCGTCTTGACGTTCCTGATCATGCTCAAGTACCCGCTGACGGATCGCGCCTACCGGGCCATCGCCCTGGAGAACGAGGAACGCAAGGCCGCCGCCCGCGCCCAGGCCGCCGCCGGCGGGCAGCCGCAGGATGCGCAGCACCTCCCGACCGCACCGGCCGCCGGTTCCACCGACTGACCGCCCTGACCACACACACGAAGGAACACACCACGATGGAAAAGAACATCAAGCTCGGCATCATCGGCTTCGGGGCCCAGGGCTCCTTCTACGCCAACCTCATCAAGGAGGGCCGCGTCCCGCACATGAGCATCGGCGCGATCGTCGACACCGACCCGGTCGCCCGCGAGCGCGCGGCGCAGGCCCACCCGGACGCGGTCATCCTCGAGGACTACGACACGGCCATCGCCTCCGGCGCGATCGACGCCGTCGTCACCTGCGTCCCGCACTACCTGCACCCGGAGATGGGCATCAAGGCCATCAAGGCCGGCGTGCCGGTGCTCGTCGAGAAGCCGGCCGGTGTCTACACCCGGCAGGTCGAGGAGCTGAACGCCGTCGCCGCCGCACACCCCGAGGTGCCGTTCGCGATCATGTTCAACCAGCGCAACAACCCGCTGTACCAGCGCATCAAGGAGATCGTCGACTCCGGCGAGATCGGCGCCCTGCGCCGCAGCAACTGGATCATCACCACGTGGTGGCGCCCGCAGGGTTACTACGACCAGTCGGCCTGGCGCGCCACGTGGGGCGGCGAGGGCGGCGGCGTCCTGGTCAACCAGGCGCCCCATCAGCTCGATCTGTGGCAGTGGATCTGCGGCGTCCCGGAGAAGGTCTTCGCGAAGGCCGCCTTCGGCTTCAAGCGCGACATCGTCGTGGAGGACGAGGTCAGCGCCATGGTGGACTACGGCAACGGCGCCACGGGCGTGTTCGTGACCGCCACCCACGATATCGTCGGCACCGACCGCTTCGAGATCCTGGGCGACCGCGGCAAGATCGTCGTCGAGGGCTCGCAGACCGCCACGGTGACCCGGCTCAAGGACGACGAGCAGGCCATCTCGGCGAACCTCGGCATGGACGACGTGCGGCGGCTCTTCATGGGGCAGATGAACATGGATGAGCTCTACACGCAGGAGACCATCGAGTTCGACTCGCCCTGGGGCGAGCAGCACGCGGGCGTGCTGGAGAACTTCGCGCAGCACCTGCTCAACGGCACCCCCCTGCTGGCGCCGGGCTCGGACGGCATCAAGGGCGTGCGCCTGGCCAACGCCATCCACGCCTCCGCCTGGACGGGCCGCGAGGTGCCGATCGACTTCGATCCGAACGAGTACCTCTCTCTCCTCAACGAGCACATTCGCGAGGAGGGCACCTTCGCCGAGCGGTAGGAAGGACGAGCCGCGGGCGCGGCGCCTGGGTCAACGTCCCGGCGCCGCGCCCGCGGCGCGTGCCGTACCGGCGTGCCCCGCACCGGCGGACCCCGCCGCCGCGGCGATGATGGCATCGAGGCGGGAGGGCTTGGGGCCGCCCGCGAAGCAACGTAGCGTGAGGACGTGGAACCCGAGATGAGCACCGAGAGCGGCCGCAAGACCACCATCTACGACGTCGCCGCCCGCGCCGGAGTCTCCCCCTCCACCGTCTCGCGCGCGCTGGCCAAGCCGGGCCGGGTGAGCGCCAGCACGGCGGCCCGCGTGGTGCAGGCCGCGCGCGACGTCGGCTATCAGCGGGCCCTGCCCACCGCCACCTTGCGGGGCCTGCCGACCCAGCTGCTCGCCATCGTGACCGCAGACATCTCAAATCCCGTCTTCCACAGCATGATCGCCGGGGCCGAGAGCGCGGCGGAGGCCGCCGGCTACACCGTCATCATCGTGGACGCGCGCGAGTCCCCGGATCGGGAACGCCGCATGGCGGAGCAGTTCATCCCGGCCGTGGACGGCTTGATCCTGGCCAGTTCCCGCCTCTCTGACTCGGGGATCCGTTCCCTCGCCAAGCAGCGCCCCCTCATCACCCTGAATCGCGTGGTGCAGGGCCTTCCGGCGGTCCTGACCGACGGCGTGCGCGGCGGCCGCAAGGCGGCCCACCATCTCCACGAGCTCGGTCATGCTGCCGCGACGTACCTCTCGGGGCCGGAAACCTCGTGGCCCAACGGCGTGCGCTGGAGGGGCTTCCAGGACGGCGGCGAGGAGGTGGGGCTCGCGACCCGCCGCATCGGGCCGTTCTCGCCGACCGTCGAGGGCGGCATCAAGGCGGCGAGGGTGTGGGCGGGCAACCCCACCAGTTCCGTCTTCGCCTACAACGACATCATGGCGGTCGGCTTCATCCGCGAGGTCACGGCGCTGGGCGTGAGCGTCCCCGGCGACGTGAGCGTTGTCGGTTTCGACTCGAGCCCCGTGGCGCAGCTGACCACGCCGTCGATCACCTCGCTCTCCTCCCCCTTGCAGCAGCAGGGAGTCCACGCGGCGAAGAACCTCATCTCGCTCATCAACGGCGCCGAGACGCCGCAGGAGCCGGTGTTGCTGCCCGTCCGGCTGCAGGCGCGGGGTTCAACGGCCGCCTTCAGCGAGGGGCTGGCCGCCAAACTGGCGCCGAGCGCCCCGGTGTTCAACCGCCCTGGCCTCGTGCGCTCGCGCTGACGCTCACCGCGCGGGCCCGGGTGGGACCAGCCCGAGCGGCTCGGGCGGCGCTCAACCGGCCCGGGAAACACAAAAGGCCCCCAGGATTCCTGGGGGCCTTTGCCGTGGTGGCTCCGACCGGCGTCGATCCGGTGACCTAACGATTTTCAGTCGTTCGCTCTACCAACTGAGCTACAGAGCCGAATGGCCATCTTTCGATGGCCATTCAGGTTCTACGTCGTAACGGAGAACCGTTGCGACCCTGACGGGACTTGAACCCGCGACCTCCGCCGTGACAGGGCGGCGCGCTAACCAACTGCGCTACAGGGCCTTGTTCTCGGCGTTTTTCAGCGCCGTTCACAAGAAGAAACTCTATCAGAGCCTCTGACCGCTTCCAAATCGAGGCTTCCTCGATCGGCTTCAGCCGTACCCCCAACGGGATTCGAACCCGTGTCGCCGCCGTGAAAGGGCGGTGTCCTAGGCCACTAGACGATGGGGGCCTGCTCACGAATCGCTCCGTGTGCAGGCTCCATCCTAGGGGAATCCGCGCGCTCACGCGAACGCGCCCCTCCGCCGGGCACCGCGCACGCACCGCGCACGCGCCTCACGCCCGGTTCGCACCCACCTCGTGCCCGCGTGCGGCGGCCGCCCCACGCCACGGCCTACCCTGGGGGCATGCCGTTCAGGGTCAGCGCAGACGCCTTCCACCTCGCCGCCACCGAGGCCTTCAAGCTGCTCCCGGAGCGACTCGTGGCCCCGCTGGATAACGTGCAGATCTTCGTTGAGCCCCGCTACGAACCGCTCCCCCACGAGCATCCGGACACCCAGCTCTTCGGCTACTACGACGGAGTGGCCCTCACCGAGCGCGGCGGCGACGAGTTCGGCCGCCTGCCCGATCGCATCGTCCTCTTCCAGGAGACCTTCGAGGAGGAATGCGAGGACTGGGCCGGCATCGTGCGCGAGCTGCGCATCACCCTCGTCCACGAGATCGCCCATCACCTCGGGCTCTCGGAGGAACGCATCCACGAGCTCGGCTGGGGCTGATCCCCGCCCGCCCCACCCGGCCCTGCGCCGTCGGGCGCTAGCACCCGAACACAGCACGACGGCGGGCCGTCCCCTTGAGGGGACGACCCGCCGTCGGTGCGTCGGGGCTCAGGCGCCCGGCAGCTGGCCGGCGTTGGCCACGGCGAAGTCGTAGTAGTCGCGGTGCTGCAGATCGGAGGCCGCCGCATCGTCCGTGTACACGAACACGTGCGGGTGCAGCTGCAACGCGGAGGCGGGGCAATTGGAGCTCACGGCGCCCTCCACCATCTTGGCGATCGCGTCGGCTTTGGCCGCGCCGGAGGCGATCATGACCACGGAACCGGCGTCGAGGATGGTGCCGATGCCCTGCGTCACGCAGTGGATCGGCACGGCGTTCACGTCGCCGTCGAAGAAGCGCGCGTTGTCCTCGCGCGTGCGGGGGTGCAGCGTCTTCACGCGCGTGCGTGAGCCGAGGGAGGAGCCGGGCTCGTTGAAGCCGATGTGCCCGTTGCCGCCGATGCCCACGATCTGCAGGTCAACGCCGCCGGCGTCCTTGATGGCCTGGTCGTAGTCGAGGGCGGCCTGGCGCGGGTCACCGGTGTTGCCGGCGGGAACGTGCACCTGCTCGGGGTTCAGGCCCCAGGGCTCGGTCACGGTCGCGGCGACCACGCGGTGGTAGGACTCGGGGTGGTCCTCCGGCAGGCCGACGTACTCATCGAGGGCGAAGCAGGTGATCCCCGAGACGTCGAGGCCGTTCTCCTCGATCTCGCGGCGCACGTACTCGTAGATGCCGAGCGGGCTCGATCCGGTGGCGACGCCGAGGACCAGGTGGGGGTTGTGGGCGATGGCCTCTGCGACCTTGGCGCCGGCCTGCGACGCCGCTGAAAGGGGGGTGGGTGAGATGACGACATCCATACCCCCCAGCCTATGCTGGAGACCGGGTTCACACGGCAGCAAGACAGCGTTGTCTCGGCCTGTGACAGCCCTTCGCCTCTCAACGGAGTTCACGTGCGCCAGATCATCCATTCAGCCCGCCGCCTCGACCGCCCCCAGGGGGCCGGCCCGTCCCTGCCGGCCCCGGCCGGCCACGAGTGGGTCGCCGTGAACGACGGCGTGTTCGAGGCCGAGGGACGCGGCGCCACCTGGCGCTCCCTGGGCTGGTCGGACGCCAGCGTCGTGGACGCGGCTGGGCGCCTCCTCACGGCCGGTTGGGTTGACCAGCACTGCCACGGCGCGGCCGCCGTGGACTTCGACGGGACCGCCGATTACGCGCCGGCCGTGCAGGCGCACCGCGCCCACGGGACGCGCGCGCTCGTCGCCTCGCTCGTGACCAATCCGCTCGACGTCGAGGCCGCGGCCGCCATCCGCCTGGCCCGCGCGGTCAAGGCGTCGGACACGCTCGTGGGCATCCACCTCGAGGGCCCGTTCCTCGATCACGGGCACAAGGGCGCCCACGCCCCGCAGCACCTGCGCCCCGCCGCACTGGCGGACGTCCAGCGCCTCTACGACGCCTGCGAGGGCGAGCTCAAGCAGATCACCTTGGCCCCGGAACACGACGAGAACCTCGCCGCCACCCGTTGGTTGGCCGAGCGCGGCGTGGCGGTGGCCGTTGGCCACACCTCCTGCACGCGCGACGTCGCGATGGCCGCCTTCGATGCCGGTGCGTCCGTCCTCACGCACGCCTTCAACGGGATGCCCGGCCTGCACCACCGCGAGCCCGGCCCGCTCGGCGCCGCCCTCGACTCCCCGCACGTGACGCTCGAGCTCATCGCCGACCTGGTGCACGTGGCCCCCACGCTCATCCGCACGCTCTTCGCGGCGGCCCCCGGGCGCATCGCCCTCATCACCGACGCCATGAGCGCCACCGGCTGCTCGGACGGCGAGTACATGCTGGGCGAGCTGGCGGTCGATGTGCAGGCCGGCGTGGCCCGCCTGCGCGAGGGCGGCTCGATCGCCGGCTCGACGCTCACGATGGACGAGGCGGTGCTGCGCACCGTGGGCTGCGGCGTGAGCGTGCGCGACGCCGTCACCGCCGCCACGCTCACCCCCGCCCGCGCGATGTCGCTGCCGGCCTTCCCGGCCCTGGGCGCGCGCCTCGACGCGTTCCTCGTGGACGAGACCGGGGCGGCGCAGGCGGCCTGAGCCGCCGCGTGGGCCGCGGGCCGGGCTGGTGCCGGGCCCGGTGCAAGTACTGGGCCCGGTGCCGCGGCTTCGCGCCGGGAGCGGCTAGGCCGAGGCCGGCAACGAACTCGACGCCACGGCCACGGTCACCTCGGTGCCCGCCTCGCGCAGCGAGGAGATCATCTGCGCGGGGGCGCCGTCGTCCGTGATGAGGCCCAGGCCGGGGACGGCAGGGAGGGTGGCGAACGCGCTCATCCCCAGCTTCCCGCCGTCGGCCACCACGTAGGCGCGGCGCGCCCTGCGCGCGATGAGCGCGTTCACGACCGCCTCCGACTCCTCGTCGACGGAGTAGACGCCCTCCTCCGAGATCCCGTTGACCCCGATGAAGGACAGATCGCACGTGAGCTGGCCCAAGGTCGCCTCGGCGAACGGGCCCACGAGCTCGTAGGAGTGCGGGTGCATGACGCCGCCGGAGACCACCACCTTGATGTGGGGCCGCACGGCAAGCGTGGAAGCAATGTTGACCGAGTTGGTGACGACGGTGAGGGCCGCCCGACCGGTGTCATCGCGCAGATCCGCGCGCATGCCGAGCATCTGGGCCAGCATGTCGGTGGTGCTGCCGCCGGAGAGGCCCACCACCATGCCGCGGCTCACGAGCGAGCTGGCGAGGGACGCGATGGCCCGCTTGGCGCCGTCGTCGTCCAGGCGGTAGCGCTCCGGCAGGTCGTAGGCGAGGGAGCCGCGCGTGGCGCCGCCGTGCGTGCGCACGAGGAGCTGGCGCTCGGCCAAGGAATCCAGGTCGCGGCGCACCGTGGCCGGAGACACCGAGAGCTCCTCGACGAGGCGCTCCACATCCACCGTGCCCTCACGGGCCAGCGTGGCCAGGATGATGTTGCTGCGCTCCGAGCGATTCACACCGCCCCTCCTTCGCTAGATCCGTGGCTGCGGGTGCTCCCGGCCCGCGCCGGGTGTGGGCGTGGGCCCGCGCCAGCGCGAGCCCACACACGAACAACCCACTGTATCTTTCGGCCAGGGCACGCACCGCCGGGCGGGACGGGGCGCCTGCTGTGCATCGCCGCCCACCCCGGTGCCGTGGCCTACTTGACCGAGCCCGCCGTCAGGCCGCCGATGAGCCGCTTCTCGATGAAGAAGAAGAGGATCACGACGGGGATGATCGAGACGATCGACACCGCGAACACGAACTGCCAGCTCGTGGCGTACTGGCCGATGAACTTGGTCAGGGCCACCGAGAGCGGCTGGTTCTCCGCCGTGGAGAGGATCACGAGAGAGGCGGCGAACTCGTTCCACGCCGAGACGAACGTGAAGATGACGGCCGTGACGATGCCGGGCCACACGAGCGGCAGGTTCACCTTGAAGAGCGTGCGGAACTTGCCGGCACCGTCCAGCTGCGCCGCCTCGTCCACCTCCTTGGGCACCGCGGCAAAGAACGAGTGCATCATCCACGTGGCAAAGGCCAGATTGAACGCCGCGTTGATGAGGATCATGGCGAGCCACGTGTCGGTGATCCCGAAGAACAGCATCTGCTTGAACAGGCCGGTGGCGAGGATGGCCGGCTGCAGCATCTGGGTCAGGATGACGAGGGCCATGAAGGCCATGCGGCCGGGGAAGCGGAAGCGCGCCGTGTAGTAGGCCGCCGGCATCGCCACGAGCAGCACCAGCAAGGTCGCCGCCACCGAAATCACGATCGTGGAGATCATGTTGAAGGGCAGCGGGGTCTCCGGCGTCGACCACATCTCGGTGTAGTTCTGCCACTGCCATCCATCCCGCGGCAGGAACTGCGAGTCGTAGGAGAGGATCTCTTCCTTGGTCTTCACGGAGCCGAGGAACATCACCACGTACGGGATGAGGAAAACGAGGGCGATGATCAGGCCGATCACCATGCGCCCGATCACGCGGCCCTTGGTGGCCTGGTCCTCCACGGTCAGGAATGCCATGGCTCAGACCTCCTTCAGCGGCTTGACGATGCGCACGTAGATCAGGACGATCACGGCGACGATGGCGAAGTTGAGCACGGAGAGCGCCGACGCCCAGTCGATGCGCTGATCGTCCTGCATGACCTTGAAGATGTACGTCATGAGGGTGTCCGATTCGTAGCCGGGCAGGTCGCCCGTCATGACCTTCAGGATGGGCAGGTTGTTGAACACGTTGATGATGTTGATCAGCACCGCCACGGCGAGCGAGCCGCGCAGCTGGGGCAGCACCACGGAGAAGTACGTGCGCAGCTTGCCCGCGCCGTCCATCTTGGCCGCCTCGATCGTGTCGGCCGGAACCGACTGCACGCCGGCCAGCAGCGTGTAGATCGTGAAGGGAAGCGAGACGAACACCGCCACGACCATGGCCGCACCGAGCGCGAGCGCCGGGTCCTTGGTGAAGCCGATGCCCTCGGAGCCCACCAGGCCCAGCCGCTCGAGGAGCAGATTGAACGGCCCGTAGTTCGGGTCGAGGGAGTAGTAGAAGACGGTGGTCGTCATGACCACCGAGGCGGCCCACGGGATCACCACGGCCATGCGCACGATGCGCCGGCCGGGGAAGGGCTTGGAGAGGAACTGGGCGAGCACGAGCGAGATGAGCACCGTGAACGCCACGACCACGACCACCCACACGAGCGAGTTCCAGAGGATCCGCGGCAGGTTGGGGTCGGAGAAGATATGGGCGAAGTTGGAGAAGATGCCCCAGTCCGGGTCCTTCTTGCCCGGGACGGCCCATCCCTTGTCGAGGCCGGACTGCGAGATCTTCCGCAGCGAGTTGAAGATCATGTAGCCCGCGGGGAAGACGACCACCACGAGGATGAGGACGATCGCCGGGGCGAGCCAGGGCAGGGCCTGCATGAAGCCCTCGCCGTTCAGGGCCCGACGCCGTTTGGGCACCTTCCCTGGGGCGGGTGCGGGGGTGATGGTCATGGCTTCTCCAAGAGCGAGTGGGTGCTAAGGGGTGCGCCGCGCGCCCTCAGGGGCGCGCGGCGCAGGGGGAGGTGACGCCCCGACCGGGGCGGGGCGTCACCTGCCGGATCAGGAGGCGGCGTCCGCCTTGGCCTGAATCTGCTTGAGCACGTCCTCGGCGGGGTTCTTTTCGATGCCACCGGTGAGGGACTTCAGGGCGCCGTCCGTGGCGGCCCAGGCCGGGTTGGTGGTCGGGTAGAACTTGGCGTTCGGGAGCAGGTCAAGGAAGGGCTTCAGCGTCTCGTCCGAGGACATGGCCTCCGCACCGGTCTTAGTGGTCGGCAGGAAGCTCTCGCCCTTGATGAAGGGCACGTAGACGTCATCGGAGAAGAAGTAATCCATGAACTTCTTCACGGCATCCTTCTTGGCCTGATCCTTGGAGAAGGAGGCGAGGCGATCCGCCACGCCCAGGGTCACGGCCGAGCCGTCCTTCGTGGCGGGCTGGGCGATCCCGTAGTCCAGATCGGGGTTTTCCTTCTTGATCTGCGCCACCGTCGGCGGGAGCGCGTAGACGAAGCCCATCTTGCCCTGGACGAAGCCGGACATCATCGGGGTGCGCTGCGTGGAGCCCGGGTTGGACTGGGTCACGCCGGCGTCGATGAACGTCTTCATCTCATTGAACGCCTCGAGGTTCTGCGGGGTGTCGATGGTGATCTCGGATTCGTTCCCGAAGTTGCCGCCGGCGCCGAGCGACCACAGCATGGCCTCGGCCTGGGCCTCCTCCGAGCCGAGCGGCATGCCGTAGCCCGGGTTGCCCGTCTTCTCCTTGATGGCCTTGGCGGCGCTGAGCAGCTCGTCCCAGGTCTTGGGGACCTCCGAGATGCCGGCCTCCTTCAGGAGCGTCTTGTTGTAGAAGAGCGCGCGGTCGGAGGCCAGGAGCGGCAGGCCGTACTGGGTGCCGCCGACCTTCTCGTTGTCGTTGAAGGTGTCCTGGAAGTTGGCGAGGGTCTCCGGGGAGGTGATCTCGTCCGCCTTGGCCAGCAGGTCGTCCGCCACGAAGCCGGAGATGGCGCCGCCGTTGTAGATGTCGGGGGCCTGGTCGCCCTGGATCTTCGTCTTGAGGACCGTCTCGAGGTTCTCCCACGACTCGACCTGCAGCGTGATCTTGATGTTCGGGTTCTTGGCCTGGAAGTCGGCAACCACCTTCTCCCAGCGGGCCTTGGTGCCCACGCCGTCCACGCTCGTCTTGGTGTCCGAGTACGTCGGCACCAGCATGTTCAGGCTGACGTTCTCGGCCGCCGCGCCGGAGGACGCTCCATCCTCCGCCGCGGAGGAGGTGTTTGAATCCCCGCTGCCGCCGGAGAAACCGCAGGAGGACAGGGCCAGTGCGCCAACGGCGCCGACGGCCAAGGCGCCGGTGCGCCAGGACTTCTTCATCATGGTGGTCTCTCTCCCCGAAAGATCATTTGATCCGACGGTGTGCGCGGAAGTGATGTTTTCAGAGTGTGATCGCTCACACAATTGCAAGTGTGATCATCATTGTGGGTGTCCTGCGTCACGTCAAGAGTGTGAGAGAGATTGTTCGTAGTCCTCACAAAGAAGTTTCACAGCCGTGATCTAACCGGCGGAGACGGGCCCCGTGATGACGGCGGCCAGCCGCGCGACCTCGACGCGCATGGCCTCGCGGGCCGGCCCGAGGTACTTGCGGGAATCCACGAGATCCGGCTGCTCCGCGAGCACCCGACGCACCTCCGCCGTGAACACCTTGTTCAGGTGCGTGGAGACGTTGATCTTGCGCATGCCGGCGGCGACCGCCCGCACCAGCACCTCATCGGCCACGCCGGAGGAACCGTGCAGCACGAGCGGCACCGGAACGGCCGCATGCAGCCGGGCGATGAGCTCAAGGTCGAGGGCGGCCGTCCGCTCCGTCATGGCGTGCGAGGAGCCCACGGCCACGGCCAGGGCGTCCACGCCCGTGTCCGCCACAAAGCGCGCGGCGTCGTCCGGATCGGTGCGGACGCCGGGGGCATGCGCACCGTCCTTGCCTCCCACCTCGCCGAGCTCCGCCTCGACGAAGACGCCGGCGGCGTGCGCCTCGCGCACGATCGTGGCCGTGAGCGTGCGGTTTTCCTCGTCCGGCAGGTGGGCGGCATCGAACATGACCGAGCCGAAGCCGAGCCCCAACGCCTCGCGCACGAGCCCCGGATCCATGGCGTGATCGAGGTGCAGGGCCGCCCGAGCGCCGGAGGCTTCGGCCGCCGCGCGGCTCGCCTCGGCGATCGGCGCGAGCCCGCCGTGGTACTTCACGGCGTTCTCGGAGACCTGCAGGATCACCGGCAGCCCGGCATCCGCAGCGCCTCCGAGGATCGCCTCGGCCGATTCCAGGTGGATGACGTTAAAGGCGGGCAGGCCGCGGCCGGCCGCGACGGCCTCGGCGACCAGTTCGGCGGTGGGGACAAGAGGCATGAGAACTCCTACAGGACGGTGATCGGAAGAGGGAACGACGGCGGGCGGTCGGGTGCCCGGCCACCGGTCGAGGCGGGCGCCCGGCCGGCGGATGAGGCGGGACCAGCCGACGATGACGTGGGGTTCGCCCCGGGAGGGCGGCTCCGGACCGGCCTGGGCGAGGCCGGGGCCCAGCGCGAGCGGACAGCGCGGGCGGACGGAGCCAGCGAGCCGATGGGCACGTTCCTGCCCCTTCGCCTCAGGCGAGGCGGACGCGCTCAAGGAAGGCCGCGACGTCGGGCCCCAACTCCCCGGCGACCGGGGCCTGCACGGCCGAGGCGGACCAGGCCACCGCCGTGCGCAGGGCCAGCTCGCGGTCCGCGCCCTGCGGCGCGGCGCCGAGCGGCCCGGCCACGCTGAGCCAGCCGGCCACCCCCGCGTCGCCGGCGCCGGTCGGGTTGCCGCGCAGCTCCACGCCCAGGCTCGCCCGGATCCCCTCCGGGTCCGTGCGGGTGTGGAGCCCCATGCCCTCGGCGCCGCGGCTCAGCAGCACGGAGCCGGCGCCGAGCTCGAGCAGCGCGTCGATGCCGGCGCGCGCGGCATCGGCACCGGTGGCGGCGAGCAGCTCCTCGAGGTTGGGCTTGAGCAGATCGGCGCCGGCACGGGCGGCGCTCAAGAGCAGCGGCCCGGAGGTGTCGACCACGACGTAGACGCCGGCGGCCTTGAGCGCCTCCACGGAGCGCACGAGGCGCTCCGGCCCGGCCGCCTGCGGCCACGAGCCGGAGATCGTGGCGGCCGTCGCCGCCCCGGACGCGGCGGCGACGGCCGCGTCCCAGCGTTCCCACTCGTCGTCGTCCAGCGGCGGGGCGTACTCGTTGAGCACCGTGGTGCGCCCCGTCGCCTCCACGAGCGCCGTGCTCGAGCGCGTCTGGGCGGATGTGCGCACCCAGCGCGCCGGGACCCCGGCCCGCTCGAGCTCGGCGCGCAGGGCGGCGCCGCGCTCACCCCCGCACGTGGAGAGGGACAGGACGTCGTGGCCGGCCGCATGCAGGATGCGGGCTACGTTGATGCCCTTGCCGCCGGCCCGCACGACAGCCGGCGGCACCCGCAGGCTCTCGCCGAGCTCCAGCTCGTTCACCGCGATCGTGGCGTCCAGAGCGGGCGCCGGGGTCAGGGAGAGGATCACGTCAACGGCTCCTTCGCTCGGGCAGCTGGGACCGCTTGGTTCGCCTCGAGCTCGAGCGCCAGGCGCCTGGCCCCCACCAGACCGGAGTCGCCGCCCAGGCGGGCCCGCACGATCGTGGGCATGGACATGTAGGAGAGCCGAGCGGAGAGCGCGTCCCGCAGCGGACCGAGCAACGCCTCGCCGGCCCCGGAGAGCCCGCCGCCCACGATGATGCGATCGACGCCGAGCAGGCCCACCGACCAGTGCAGGGCGAAGGCGAGCGCCTGCACCGCCTGGTCCCAGGCCGCGGCCGCGTGCACATCGCCGGCGGCGGCGCGGTCGAGCACCTCGCTCGCCCCGGGCACCGATGCTCCGCTCAGCGCGCGGTACGCGCGGGCGATGCCCGCGGCGGAGGCGATGGTCTCGAGGCAACCGTGCGCGCCGCACGGGCAGGCGAGGCCGCCAGGGACGGGCACGTGGCCCAGCTCGCCCGCGCCGGGCGGGTCGATGCGCGCCTCGCCCACAAACATGGTCGAGGCGATGCCGGTGCCGATGACCACCACGAGCGTGCACTCGGCGCCGTCGCGCCCCGCCCCCTCGCGCAGCTCCGCCTCGGCCGCGGTGCCCACGTCGTGCCCGAAGGCCACGGGCACGCCCAGCCTGCGCTGTAGGGCATCGGGAACCGGCGCGTCGCGCAAGCCAAGGTTGGCGGCGAACAGCACGCGCCGGGCGCGGGTGTCAACGATCCCCGGAATGAGGAGGGCGGCGGCACCCGGCCGCACGCCGTCGAGCACTTCCTCGGCGATCCCGGCCAACTGCCCCACGAGCGCCTCACCCGTTGGGTCGGCGTGCGGCAGCACGCCGCGGCGCAGGACCGGGCCGAGCTCGCGCCCGGCCCCGCGCGTCGCGGCGGCCTTGATGTCGGTTCCCCCCACATCCAGCAGGAGCAGGGGGGCGGGCTCAGGCATCATCGCCGTCGAGGATGATCGAGCGGGTCAGGTGGCGCGGCTCGTCCGGATTCAGGCCGCGGGCCAGGGCGCGATCGAGTGTGACGCGGTGAACGCGGGCCAGCTCGGCGAGCGGATGGACCTCCGCATGGTGCAGATAGGTGCCGCCGGTCACCTCCACCTCGCCGCGCAGGGCGGAGGGCCCGTCGCCGATCAGCCACGTGACGCGGTTCGGGCCGGCGATGGAGATGGGGCCGTGGCGGTACTCCTTGGCCGGGTAGGACTCGGTCCAGCCCTGGACCGCCTCGCGCATCTTGAGGCCGGCCTCGTTGGCCAGGCCGTAGGTCCAGCCGCGGCCCAGGAAGGTGAACTGCTCGGCGTCGATGAGCTCCTGCTCCGTGGGGGTGTCGACCGCCACGCGGGCGTCCTCCACGGCGGCACCGAGGTCGATGCCGGAGTCGGTGAGCAGATAGGCGAGGGCCGTGGTGGCGAAGCGGGTCTGCACCACCGAGCGCTCGTCGGCGTAGGGAAGGGCGACGATGCGGTCGGCGAGGCCGACGATGGGAGTGTCGGTGTCGCCGATGATGGCGACGGTGGGGAGCACGCCCTTGAGCTCGGTGAGCACCTCAAGGACCTCGGTGGTGGTGCCGGAGCGGGTGATGGCCACGAGCAGATCGTAGTGCTGCGCGCGCAGCGACAGGTCGGATTCGGAGGCGGAGAACGCATCGGTGAGGCCCTGGCCGGCCAGCTCGCGCGCCTTGGCCCAGGACTGGGCCATGAACCACGAGGTGCCGCAGCCGATGACGGCGACGCGCTGCCCCGGGGCCGCGACGGGCTCGGTGGCGCGGCGCTCGCTGGCCTCGGCGATGGCGCGGGTCCAGACCTCGGGCTGCGAGCGCAGCTCCTCTTCCATAAAGGTGCTCACGTGCGTGACCTCTCTCTTGCCTGACGAGCGGGCGCCTCCGGGCCGGCAACGCGGAGGCGTGGGTGCAGGGGCACCGTGGGAGTGCGCGGCGCGAACGCCGAACCGATGATCGCTCTTGATCGTTTGAAGTACATCTTGAGCATAATCTCTCAAAACTCGCTGTGGGAAGGGCGGCGGCCCGCTTTCTGGTTCACCGGCAACGCCGGCCCGCTTTCCGGGAGGGCGCTAGCGCCACCGTCACCCAACACCATCCCGCACCCCGGACCACCGCTGGCACTACCCCTGCCCGATGGAGCCCGCCCGCATTCCGCACGGACGCCACCCCGCCCGACGACACCCGCTCAACTCCCAGCCGGACGTCACCCCGCCGTGACCGCCGCCTTTCAACCCGTCACTCGAAGCGGACTGTGGTTTATGTGGCTTATGTGACTACTGTTGCCAGAGGTGATTGAGTTCCGTATGGTGTTCGAGTGACGTTGATCCGATCGTGATCTTGACCCAAGCCAAGATCACGGCCCGTGATCCCGTCGACAGCTCGCACCATCTGTCATCTGCAGTGAGGAAACATCATGGCTTCGCGACTCACCCTGGGCGCATCGGTCTGCACCGTCGCGCTCGTCGCCGCCACCTTCACGGGCGCGGCAGCCGTGGCCGAGCCGGGCGCGCAGGCCCCGGCCTCCCCCGTGCAGGGCCAGCCGGCCTCCACCGCACCGAGCAAGGCGGAGGTCGCCGCCGCCAAGGTGGACCCCGCCGCCAAGTCAGCCATGGTGCAGCGACTGCAGAAGTCGCTCGACGCCTCCTCGCAGCAGCTCGAGCAGCTCGCCGAGGACGCGCAGCGCTCGTGGGACACGCTCAGCGACGCCCAGCAGCTGGTCATTACGCGCCAGGACCGAGCCAAGTCCGCCGCCACGCAGGCAGCCGCCGCCAAGAAGCAGGTCGAGGCCGCCCAGCAGCGCGTTGGCCAGATCGCCGCCTCCGCCTACCGCAACGGCGGCTACGACGCCACGACGAGCGAGCTGCTCACGGGGGATCCGCAGGCCGCCCTCGACCGCGCCCGCACGCTGCGCACGCTCTCCGACTCCAGCGCGCGTGAGCTGCGTTCTTCCGAGGCCGCCGCCGCCCTCGCGAGCCAGTGGCAGGCCTACGCCGACGCCACGCAGCGCTCCGCCGAGCAGGCCGTGGCTCAGCAGAGCGCGGCCGAGCAGGAGGCGCAGCAGCAGGCCTCCGGCTTCCGCGACGCCGTCACCAAGAACACCGATGAGCGCGACGCGCTCCTCACCCGCCTCTCCGAGCTCAACGGCACGAGCGTGAAGGACGAGGAGAAGGCCCAGGACGAGCGCGAGCAGAAGGCCCGCGAAGCCGCCCTGGCCGCCGCCAAGAAGGAAGCCGCAGCCAAGGCAGCGCAGGAGGCCGAGGCCCGCCGCGCCGCCGAGGAGCGGGCGGCCGCCGCGGCCCAGGCCGACGCCGACGCCGTGGTGGACGGCGTGAGCCGCCCCACCGAGCTGGCCACGGACGAGCAGGGCTCCCAGGATTCGTCCGACGGCGGCCAGGAGGAAGGGTCGTCGTCGGACGCCACCTCCGACGCCGCGCAGGCCCAGGCCGAGCAGGACGCCAAGGACAAGGCGAACGCCGAGGCCAAGGCCGCCGCAGAGAAGAAGGCGGCCGACGAGGCCGCCGCCCAGGCGAAGGCCGAGCAGGACGCCAAGGACAAGGCGAACGCCGAGGCCGAGGCCAAGGCCGCCGCAGAGAAGAAGGCGGCCGACGAAGCTGAGGCCAAGGCTGCGCAGGCCAAGAAGGACAAGGAGGCGGCCGACGAAGCCGCCGCCCAGGCCGACGCCACGCAGAAGGCCAAGGCGGAAGCCGAGGCCAAGCGTGAGGCCGCCGAGAAGGCGGAGGCCGAGCGCCAAGCCGCGCAGGACGCCAAGGAGAAGGCCGAGGCCGCCGAGGCCAAGGCCGCCGCCGAAAAGAAGGCGGCAGCCAAGGCAGCCGCCGAGAAGAAGGCAGCGGCAGCGAAGGCTGCGGCGGAGAAGAAGGCGGCAGCCAAGGCCGCCGCCGAGAAGAAGGCGGCTGCGGCCAAGGCAGCAGCAGCTGCGAAGGCCAAGGCTGAGGCCGAGGCAAAGGCCGAGCAGGACGCCAAGGACGACGCGCCGTCGACCGGCTCCTCCACCAAGGAGGCCGCCATCGCGTGGGCCCTGCAGATCGCCGGCAACAACAAGTACGGCTACGTCTTCGGCGCCAACGGCCCCACCTACTTCGATTGCTCCAGCTTTGCGCTGACGGCCTTCGCCAAGTCCGGCGTGAGCATGACCCGCACGTCCACGAGCCAGTACCAGAACGCCCCCAAGCATGTTCCACTGAGCCAGCTCAAGCGCGGCGATCTGGTCTTCTCCTCCAGCAACGGCGGCGCCTCGATGTACCACGTGGCCATCTACATCGGCAACGGCGAGGTCGTGCACGCCCGCAACCCCAGCGCCGGCATCTCCACCACGCCGCTGAGCTGGGTGAACAACCTCTACCCCATGGCCGCCCGCTACTGAGCGACCCCACTGACGCCGAACGGCCGGTTCCCGATCACGAGGGAGCCGGCCGTTCGTGCGTCGTGCCCCTGCCCGACGACGACGGGCGGCTGGGCCCCACTCGACGCGTCCGGCCGTTCGTGCGTCACGTCCCCGCCCGCAGGCGGCGCCTGGCCCTGCCAGCCCCGCACCCACCCACCCATGCACGCACAACGGCGGGGACCCCCCGTGAGGTGAGTCCCCGCCGTCGTGCAAGGTTGAGGGAAGCCGGACTCCGGGTCAGTCGTCGCTGGGCATCGGACCGAAGTCGGCGCGATTCTCAACGCGACGATCCTTGCGATTCGGAACCACAAGCACCGGCGCCTTGGAGTGATGCAGCACCGCCTGCGAGGTGGAGCCGAGCAGCACACCGGCAAAGCCGCCGCGACCGCGCGTGCCGGTGATGACCAGGCGAGCGCGCTCAGATTCCTTGACCAACACCTGGCCGGGGACGCCTTCGAGCACCTCGGTCTCAACCTCGAGGCCGTCGAAGTGGTGGCGCAGCCAGGCCGCACCCGCCTCCATCTGCTCCCGCATCTCGGCCATGACCGCCTCGTAGTCGATGGCCGCGGAGACCCAGGCCTGGGTCCCGGTGAGCGGGGGGAGGGCCCACACCACGCGCAGGCGGCACTCGCGCGCCTCGGCCTCGCGGGCGGCGTCGAGCATCGCCAGACGGGCGCGCTCCGAGCCGTCCACGCCGACCACCACCACGTTGTCCACGTCGCTGCGTTCCAGCGAACCCTTGGGGACCACGACGGTGGCGCAGTGTGCGTGCGGCGGGACGGCAGAGGACACCGAACCGAGGATGCGACCCATGAAACCGCCGCGGCCGCGCGAGCCCATGACGATGAGCTTGGCGTTGCGGCTGTACTCAAGCAGCGTGCCGGCCGCGTCGCCGGTCTCCACGTACGCGCGGATCTTGTCCGCGTCGACGAAAGTCACGTCGGTGACCTCCTTGCGGCGGCGGTCCAGGTCTGCGAGCGCATCGCGCAGGACCTGCTCGGCGCCCCGGCGCAGCGACTCATCGTCAAGGGCCGCATAGCCGGCATCCATGGCGGTGGCCACGAAGGTGGGGATCGCGTACGACATCACGACCTCGACCTCGAGCTCGCGGCGGGCCGCCTCGGCAGCGGCCCAGGCCAGGGCGTCGAGGGATTGCTCGGAACCATCCACGCCCACCACAACGGCCCCGTCACCCGGGGTGTCTCGGCGGAGGTCTTCACTGGTGCGGTCTTCGCGGGGTAGATCTTGCGCGGCCATGGTCACCACTCCTGTTCGCTTCGAGGAAGTGCTCCCATTGAACACCCCTCAGCTCATTTCTACACGACGTAGAAAGAGATTCTGGTCACATTCTGGGCCAGTCTGTGTTTATACAGCTCCTTGCCGTCGGGTGGGGACCGGCGCGCCGATAAAATGGAGAACATGTCAACTCGCACCAGCACCCCCGCACCCCGTGGTGCCCTGGACCGCTATTTCAAGCTCACCGAGCGCGGTTCCACCATGGCGCGCGAGGTCCGCGGCGGCTTCGCCACGTTCTTCGCCATGTCCTACATCGTGGTCCTCAACCCCCTGATCCTGGGCATCTCACCGGATTCCGCGGGCAACACCTTGGGCGTGCCCCAGGTGGCCGCCGCCACCGCCTTCGTTGGCGGCGTGCTCTCCATCATCATGGGCCTGTGGGCCAAGCACCCCTTCGCCGTCGCGACCGGCCTGGGCGTCAACGCCCTCGTCGCCGCCACGATCGCCACCCACCCCGGCCTGACCTGGCCGTCCATGATGGGCCTCGTGCTCATCGCGGGCATCATCATGTTCATCCTGGTGCTCACCGGCTTCCGTACGGCCGTCTTTAACGCCGTCCCCGCCGGACTCAAGACCGCCATCGTGGTGGGCATCGGCTTCTTCATCACGCTGATCGGCCTCGTCAACGCCGGCTTCGCCCGCGCGGGCGCCGGCACCCCCCTGACGCTCGGGATCAACGGCCGCCTCATCGGCTGGCCCACCCTCGTGTTCGTGATCGGCCTGCTCCTGACCATTGCGCTGCTGGTGCGCAAGGTGAAGGGCGCCATCCTCATCGGCATCGTCGTGGCCGCCGTCGTGGCCAACGTCTTGCAGGCCATCTTCAACATCCCGGGCAAGGTCGGCGCCGACGGCACCGTCACCGCTACCGGCTGGTCCCTCGTGGTGCCCGGTTCCGACTTCACGCTGACCGCGCCCGACCTCTCCCTCATCGGCAAGGTCGACTTCGGCGCCTTCTCCGCCTCCTCGCTCGGCGCCATCGCCGCGATCCTGCTGGTCTTCGTGATCCTGCTGTCGATCTTCTTCGACGCCATGGGCACCATGGTTGGCCTGGCCACCGAGGCCGGCTCCATCGACAAGGACGGCCAGATCGAGGACGTCAACAAGGTGCTGCTCGTGGACGCGGCCGGCGCCATCGTCGGCGGCGGTTCCTCCGTCTCCTCGAACCAGATCTTCGTCGAGTCCTCCGCCGGCATCGGCGAGGGCGCCCGCACGGGCATCGCCGCGATCGTCACGGGCATCCTGCTCATCGTCGCGATGTTCCTCTCCCCGCTCGTGAACTTCGTGCCGTTCGAGGCCGTGGCCCCGGCGCTCGTGTGCGTCGGCTTCATGATGATGCGCCAGGTCGTGAACATCGACTGGCAGGACATGGGCATCGCCATCCCGGCCTTCCTGACCGTGGCCCTCATGCCGTTCACGTACTCCATCGCCGACGGCATCGGCGCCGGCTTCGTCTCCTACGTGTTCATCCGCGTGGTGCAGGGCAAGTCCCGCGAGGTGCACCCGCTCATGTGGATCATCTCGGCGCTGTTCGTGGTGTTCTTCGGCATGGGCGTCATCGACAGCTGGCTCGGCACCACCGCCTGAGCCGCGGCGTCGGGCACCGTCCCGGCCACGCGCCGTCGGGCACCGTCCCGGCCACGCACGCACAGCGGCCCGGCATCCCTTCCAAGGGGTGCCGGGCCGCTGGCGTCTCCGCCCCTCCGCCGTGTGCCCCACCGGCGCTGCATGGCCTTTGTGCGTATCGCGCGACTCTTTCTCGCCGGATACGCACAAACCGCATGCAGTCAGTGCCGCGGCACGCCGGCTGCCCTCAGGAGCCGCATCAGCCTCTCGGGATGGAGCAGGTCCGCCCACCCCCAGCGCACCACGCGGTAGCCCAGCGCCGTGAGCCGGTTCTCGCGCGCCTTCTCCTGCCCGAAGACCTGGTCGGCGCTGCGGGAGTCCCCCAAACTGCCGTCGTACTTGAGCCGCCCGTCGAACTCGCCGATGATCTTGGCCCCAGGCCAGCAGAAGTCGACGATTCCCACACGGCCTCGCGAATCGAACAACGCGACTTGGAGCACCGGCGTCTCGAATCCGTTCGCGAGGATGAGGGCGCGGCTCATCGATTCGCCCACCGAACCGGACTCCGAGCTGCGCGCATCCCACGCGAGCCGGGCGCGTTCCCGCCGCACGCGTGCAGCTACTCCATCGATGGCCAGCCGCACCTCAAGGTCACCGATGCCCAGCTCGCTGCCCCAGCGCGCGAGGCCGTCCGCCACGGGGAGTGCCCGGATGAGGGACAAGCGTGTCATCACTTCCATGGCCGCCTCGAGCGGTTCGACGCACCTGAAGACGCCCGTGTCGTAGGTGCCGGCGTATGGGTGTTGATGCCGATGGAGTTGGGGCCGCCACGCCGCCTCAAGCTCGGCCGCCCGCGGCCCGCGTGCGGCGAAGGTGTCGGGCAACGAACCACTACGGGAGCGAGAAGCCTCCGCCACGTGGATGCGCTCGGGTGCCCCTGCGACGGGGAGGCCCATCGCCATGAGAGCCGCCTCGCCGCACAGCGTCATCGTGGATGAACGCGCCGTCCGCGCCGCCACCACCCACGCGAAGCGCTCATGCCGGCGGGCCGCCAACCATGTCTCCGATCGGACGTACCAACCGGAGATGAGACGCACGTAGTCACCGGCATCAAAGCGTTGGCGCACGCCCGGGGTGAGCGCGGAGCTCACGAGCGCATCGGGCCAGGCCAAGGGGTTGAGGTGCTCCATCGGCCAAGCCTGGCACCGGTGCAACGGGCGGCGCATGACCCCGTGGGCCACCTGTGGATAAGTCCAACGCCGGCGGCGCATGCTCTTTGTGCCTACCCGGCGACTCTTTCTCGCCAGCTACACACAAACCGCATGCAGCGTCTCAACGGAGGAAGGCGCTCAGCTCCGGCTCGCCCCAGACGTGGGCGGGCAGCGCGTCGCCCAGGAGGGTGCGCGTCAGCGCGGGGCCCAGGGGCAGTTCGGTGCCCGACGCCGCGACGACCACGTTCCCGCGGCGTCGCCCCTTGAGCATGGCCGGGTCGGCCACCGCGGCAACGTGCGGGAAGAGCTCGCGCAGCGCGCTCGCCTCGGCGCGCAGGTGGGCGCGGTCCGGGGCGTCGCCCACATTGAGCAGGTACAGGCCGTCATCAGCCAGCACGCGCTTGGCCTCGGCGTGGAACGCTGGTGTGGTCAGGGACGGCGGCGTCTGGTCCCCCGCGAACACGTCGCGGATGATGAGGTCGCGGGTGTTCTCGGTGAGGCTCGGCAACACCTCGCCGGCGTCGCCGGCGCGCAGGCGCAGCAGGGGCGCGCTCGGCAGCGAGAACCACTCACGCACCAGCACCGTCAGCCGGGCGTCCAGCTCCACGACCACCTGCCGCGCGTCCGGGTAGCTCGCGTGAACCCACCTGGCCATGGAACACGCACCGCCGCCGAGGTGCAGGGACCTGAGGCGCCCGGCGTCCGGCCAGCGCCGGGCGATGAGCGCTGCCATCCAGCGCATGTATTCGAAGTCGAGCCGCTCTGGATGCTCGAGGTCCACGTGGGAGGAGGGCACGCCGTTGACGTACACGGTCCAGGCGCTAGGCGAATACGGATCGCGTTCGAGGCGAACGGTGCCGGTGTCGGTCTCCCACGTTCCCTCGCGCAGGGCGTCACCCTCCGGCCGCGCCTCGTCCTCGCGCCCGCCGCGTTTGCGTCCCACGTCTGCACTCCTTGTTCGCCCGCCCCTCGCAGGCGTTCCCGACCAGCTTAGGCGTGTCGGGCACCCGCGACGGAGCCGGGCAAGGAGACTCGACGACATGGCCGGACTGCATCACGTTGAACTGTGGGTCGCTGACCTCGAGGAGTCGCGCCGCGAGTGGGGCTGGCTGCTCACGCGCCTCGGCTTCGAGCACGCGGCAAGCTGGGACGACGGCGACTCCTGGGATCTCGGTGGAGCGTACCTGACCCTGACCACCTCCCCGAACCTGAACTCCGTGAGCCACGATCGCCGGGCTCCGGGGCTGAACCATCTGGCCTTCCTCACCGACTCCAGGGCCCAGACGGACGCCATCGTGCGGGAGGCAAGCGCGCGCGGATGGACCCTGCTCTACGCCGAGCGCTACCCCCACGCCGGCGGACCAGAGCACTACGCCGGCTGGATCGAAAACAGCGCGGGCTTCAAAGCCGAGATCGTGGGACCTCGGGCCGAACCCGGCGGAACCCCGTCGGCCACGACGTAGCTCCTCGACGCCGGCGGGGCCGCGCGACCCGGCGGGCCGCTGGAACGGAGCCCGGTACTCGGCCGGTAGGCGGTCAGGTTCACGGCCGGGCATGCGCCTGACACCGACCGGGACCAGCTTCGCCACCGGCCGCGCGGTCGCTCCGGCGACCGCCCCACGACCAACGGCCGCTCCTCCCTCAGGGGAGCGGCCGCCGTCGGGCCTTGGGCCTGCGCTCACGCGCTGCCGAGGATCAGAGCGCGGACCAGCCGCCGTCCGAGGCCAGGATGGCGCCGTTGACATTCGAGGAATCCTCCGAGAGCAGCCAAGTGATGGCGGCGGCGAGCTGGGTCGCCTCGGCCGGCGCGCCAGCGGCCGCGAAGAGCGGCCCCAGGCGCTGGGCGGCAAACTCCGACTTCATGGGGGCCTCGATGCCCGTGTTCACGCCGCCCGGCGCCACGGCGTTGGTGCGGATGCCGGAGGGGCCGTAGAGCACCGCGGTGCTCTTGGTCAGGCCGATGACCGCGTGCTTGGAGGTCGTGTACGCGGTGCCGGCGGCCGAACCACGCAGACCCGCCTCGGAGGCCACGTTGACGATCGCGCCGGCGCCGGCCCCGACCATGAGCGGCACCACGGCGCGGGAGAGCTTCATGGGGCCGGTGACGTTGACGCGCAGCACGCGATCCCACGTGGCGTCGTCCAGCTCGCCGACGGGCAGGAAGCCGTCCATGATGCCGGCCACGTTGGCCAGGCCGTCGATCGTGGATCCAGCGGCGGCAACGATGGCGTCGACGACGAACTGCTCGGACACGTCGCCTGCCACGGTCACGAGGCGGTCCCCCACGGCCAGCTCGGAGGCGAGGGCCTCGAGGCGGTCGGCGGCAACATCGGAGGCGATCACCCGGCCGCCCTCGGCGACGATGCGCTCGGTGGTGGCGCGGCCGATGCCGGAGCCGGCGCCGGTGACGATGACGGTGCGGCCCTCAAAGCGGCCGGGAACGGTGCTGGACATGCGTGGTACTCCTTGCGGGGGAAGAGGAGGCCGGGTCGTTTATGGTCGCCCGGACAGCACTCAGTCTGGCCGCTCCGGGCCCCGAACTCAACGGTGAAATCGCGCCGCAGGAGGTGTATTCTGCGCACCCCGTCGCAAAAACATTCAGGCCCGGGCGAGCCGCAAAAACGCAAAGAACGGCACGCAGAAACGGCCTAGTCGTCGTCCTCTTCCTCGTAGGGCGCCAGCGGCCGCTTGCGCCCCACCGCCCGGATGCCCGGCAGCTCGGACAGGTCGGGAATCATGTCCTCCACGCGGGCGTTCCCCAGAAATCGCAATTCGGCATCGATGATCGGGGTGCCGTCCGCTGCGTGGGACTTCGAAGCCCCCTCGAACGTCGTGGTGAAGCCGTTGGACGTGGCCAGCTCGAGGATGTGTCGCATGGCCCCCGTGCCGTCCACGTACGTGATCAGCAGATCGGTCACCTTGCTCTCGCCCGGCAGCTTGCGCATGAGCGGCCCCACCAGCAGCAAGGTCACGAGGTAGATGCCGGTGACGCTCACGGCCAGGATCACCATCCCCGCGCCGCACGCCATGCCAACGGCGGCCGCGATCCAGATCGAGGCGGCGGTCGTCAGCCCACGCACGGTCGAGGAGCCCTTGAAGATCACGCCGGCACCAAGGAAGCCGATGCCGGAGACGATCTGCGCCGCGATGCGCGTGGGGTCGCGCGGTGCGCCCTCCTCGAGGATCGACCCGAACCCGTAGGCGGAGACCAGTGTGAAGACGCACGACCCCAGGCCCACCAGGACATGCGTCCGGTACCCGGCCGACTTCCGCCGCGCCTGCCTCTCCAGCCCGATCGCCGAGCACAGAACATATGCCACCAGGAGCAACAACACCTGCAGGCCAACGTGGGAGCCGAGAATGTGGCGCCAGAAGTCGTTCACGCACGCACCATCCTGATCTCGCGCGCGCCGTTCCATTCGGCCGGAAGGTCTTCCATGCCGCCATCGGCAACAAAGCCCGCCTTGGCGTAGAAGGCCTGCGCCCGGGGGTTCTCCTCCAGGACCCAGAGGTGGCTCGGATGCTCACCGATCGCCGCCGCGGTCAGCGCCTCGGCGATCCCGCGGCCGCGCCACGCCGCCTCCACGTAGAGCACGCCCAGCTCATGCGTCACGCCGGGTGCCCGCTCCCCCGCCAAACGCCCCTCGATCGCCTCGAGCGCCTCCACGGGCCCGCCAGCTCCCACGCCCACCACGGTGTCATCGGCCGTGAGGGCCACCCATGTCGGCATGAGCGAGCCGGCATCCAGGGCACGGGTCCACCCGGCCACGCCGCGCTCCAACCCGGCGTCCATGCGCCGCAGGTACTCCTCGCCCAGCCACGGAAGGTAGGCCTCCCACCAGCCGGCGTTCTTCACCAGCAGCGCGCCGCGCACCCATTCCCGGCGCAGCGCCTCGATGCGCACGCCCTCCGGCAGCCCCATGGCCCCTCCGTCCCCACTCGTCTCGGTGCCGCCACGCTATCGCGCGGCACGCGGGGGCAACAGGGCACGACGCGGCCCGAGCCTCAGGCCCGACGCACCATGCGCACGTCGTGGGCGCCGCTCCACTCGGGCGGCAGCTCCTCGCGGGCGCCGTCGGGGGTGAAGCCGAGCTTCTCGAAGAAGGCCTGGGCGCGCGGATTGTCCTCGAGCACCCACAGCAGCGCCGGCTCGTCGCCGAGCACCGAATCGGCCAGACGGCGCGCGATGCCAGAGCCCTGCCAGGCCCGCGCCACGTACACCGTGAACAGCTCCCACTTGGCCCCGGTCGCGAGGCGGTCCGATTCCTCCAGGACGGGCGCCGCGGAGGCCATCCCGACCACCTCGCCGTCCTCGGTCGTCGCCACGGCGGTGCGGGTGCGGTTGCCGGGACGCTGCAGCGCCTTCTGCCACGACGCCACGTCGGCGTCGAGGCGCCGATCCATGTCATCGAGCCACTCCTCGGCGATGTGCTTGGAGAACGTCTCGCGCCACCCCAGGTTCTTGACCTCGAGCGCGCCGCGCACCGTCTCCGGCGTCATGGGGGTCACCTTGACGCGCTGCGCCGCCGAGCCGGGTGCCGCGGCACCCGTCACGAGCGCCAGCGCAAAGCCGTCCCAGCCGCGCCCCGTCACCGTCTGCAGCGCCGTGGCGTCGAAGCGCGGGTCCTCGTGCAGCAGCTTGAGGGCGGCCGCCATGCCCGCCGCCGCCTCGGCGTCCTCCGCCGAGCAATCGGCCTCGGCACCCACCACGCCGGCGCGAATCACGTGGTCAACGATCACCACCGAGCCGGGCGCCGTGAGGCGCAGCGCCCACTCGAGGTACACCTTGGTGCTCGCCTTGTCCGCGTCGATAAACACGAGGTCGAACGGTGCCTGCCGCGTCCACGTGAGCTGGTGCAGCGCCTTGACGGCCGGCCCGGTCTCCACGGTCCAGCGCGCCCCCTCGCCCGCGGGGTCGACGAGGCGCAGATTGGCGCGAGCCACATCGGCGATGCCGCGGTCGATCTCCAGGGAATGCAGGTGCCCGTCGGCGGGAAGGGCGTCGAGGATCCACGCGGCCGAGTACCCGCCGAGGGTGCCGATCTCCAGGACGCGGCGCGCGCCGGAGAGCCGCGTGAGCAGCGAAAGGAACTTGCCGCGGGCGGGTGCAGAGGCCTCGTCGGGCAGTCCGGCCTCGACGCTCGCCGCGCGCACGGCGGCCACGGCCTCCGGCTCGTCGACCAGGCTCAGCTCAAGAAAGGACTCCACCTCTGACGGCGAGGAGGGAGTGCTGGCCCCTCCCACTGGCGTGGCTGTCATGCGTTCCTTTCCTCTCCCCGCGGCGCGGGGATGACGTGTACTTCAGGGACACTGCCCGACGGCGGCCGGATGGCCTCCTGCCGCGGCCCGCCTGGGCGGCAAGCCGGGTGCCCGACGCCTGGGCGGCAGGCCGGGTGCCCGACGCCAGGTGGTCGGCCGGGTGCCCCGGCCAGCCTGGGTGGCGGGCCGGCTCCTCCGGTTCACCTCCCGAAGGAGCGTCCGCGGCGCCCCGATCGGCTCGGAGCACCCCGCTTGGGGCGGCCTCGCGTCGGCCCCGGCCGGCACCACCTGACCGATACCCCAGGCCAACACCGCGGGCCGATCCCGCGGGAAGCCCTGGGACCCCACCGGTGGTTGGTCGAACCCTTCGGCGAGACCGGACGCGCGTGGCCGGGCACCCAAGGAAGCCGGGCGAGCAGGGACGGGGCCGCTAGGCCCCTTCGCCCTCCCCCAGCGCGGGGCGCGTTCCGCGCTCCAAGGCGACCGGAGCGGCGTCGTGCTCCTGGGCGTCCTGCTGGGAGATGGCCTTCTGCAGGCGATCGATCTTACCGGTGAGTTCGCCCGTGCGCCCCGGGCGGATGTCCGCCTTGAGCACGAGGGAGACGCGCGTGCCGTAGCGGCCGACGGCCGCAGTGGCGCGCTTGACGACGTCCATGACCTCATCCCACTCGCCCTCGATCTCGGTGAACATCGAGGAGGTGCGGAAGGGGAGGCCCGAATCGCGGACCACGCGGACGGCCTCGGCGACGGCATCGTGCACTGAGCCGTCTGGATGGTCGTTGCCTGACGGAGAAACGGAGAACGCGACGATCATGCGTCCAGACTCTCACCCGCTCGCGCCCCTGCGAAGGATGAGAAGCCACTGTGACCGCCCGAATACCGTGTGGTCCGCCGCGCGACTACCCTGGATCCCCGTGCATTCCCCCTCCCAAAACTCCCCAGGCACCGCCGCGACCGGGGGCCTCAAGCGCGGCCTGTCGATGCGCCACATCCGCTTCATTGCGCTCGGATCGGCGATCGGCACCGGCCTGTTCCTCGGCTCGGCGGAGACGATCAAAGCCGCGGGTCCGGCCGTCTTGGTGTCCTACATCGTGGCCGGCGCGTGCGTGTTCTTGGTCATGCGCGCCCTCGGCGAGATGGCGGTGCGGCACCCCGTGGCCGGCTCGTTCGCGAACTACGCCCACCACTACCTGGGCCCCTACTTCGGCTTCCTGGCCGGGTGGACGTTCGTGTTCGAGATGCTGCTCGTGGCGATCGCCGATATGACGGCGGTGACCAAGTACATGGCGCTGTGGTTTCCCGGCACGCCCGGCTGGGTGTGGATGCTCGCCGCGATCGCGCTCATCATCGGGCTGAACCTCATGCGCGTGCGGGTCTTTGGCGAGGTGGAGTTCTGGTTCTCGCTCATCAAGGTCGTGACGATCGTGGCGCTCATCGCCGGCGGGCTCGCGTTGCTGGTCTTCGGCGTCTCGGTCGGCGGGCACACGCCCAGCGTGGGCAACCTCTGGGAGGGCGCGGGCGGCTTCGCTCCCCTGGGCGTGTGGGGGATCGTCATGAGCCTGGGCGTCGTGGCGTTCAGCTTCGGCGGGATCGAGACGCTGGGCTCCACGGCGGGCGAGGCGGACCGTCCGGAGCGGTCCATCCCGAAGGCCATCAACTCCGTGCCGGTGCGCATCCTGCTCTTCTACGTGCTCTCGCTGGCCGTGATCCTGTGTCTCGTGCCGTGGCAGCAGCTGGACCCGAGCTCCTCGCCGTTCGTCACGGTCTTCTCGGCGCTGGGCCTGCCCGCCGCGCAGCACCTCGTGAACTTTGTGGTGCTGACCGCCGCGCTGTCGGCGATGAACTCCATCACCTACGCCTCCGCCCGGCTCATGTACGGCCTGGCGCAGCAGGGCCAGGCGCCGCGGGCCTTCGGCGCGGTGCGCGGCGGTTCCGGCGTGCCGCTGGTGCCCGTGTTGGTGGTGCTCGGCGCGCTGCTCGTGGGCCTCGGCGCCTACTTGCTCATTCCCGACACCCTCTTCCTCATGGTCGCCTCGATCGCGTCCTTCGCGACCGTGTCCACATGGGTGTTCATCCTGTGCTCGCACCTCGCGATGCGCCGGCGCCTGCGGGCCGCCGGAGAGCGGACGGTCTACCGCATGCCCGGCTCCCCCGTGACGAGCGCGGTGGCGCTGGCGTTCTGCGCGTTTGTGCTCGTGGCGCAGGCGTTCAGCCCGTCCACCGTGTGGGCGCTCGTCATCGGCGTGGCGTGGGTTGTGCTCGCCTCGCTCGGGTTCCTCCTGCTGCGCGGCCGCGGGCGCGAGCCGCTCGAGCTCGCGGTGAACCCCGCGGCGATGGCGGCCGCGGGCGCCTGACGCGCGGGGGCGCGGGCGCTCGGGCGACGGCCCGCCCCACCCGGCCACGCGCCGTCGCGCCCCATCCGCGCACCCGGCCGCCCGCCGTCGCACCCCACCCGCGCACCCGGCCGCCCGCCGTCGCACCCCACCATGGCGATTTCTCACGGCGAAGATGCTTTGTCACGGCGAAGGTCACCGTGAAAAAGCAGCTTCGCCGTGACTTTTCGCCGCCCGCCGTCGTGCCCCGGATTCGCACCCACATACGTGCTTTTGCACCGCCTCTGGGGCGGTGCAAAAGCACGTATGGGGGTGCAGAAGCGCCGAGTGGGTGAGAATCCGCCCCGGTGAGCGGCCCCACAGTGACAAGCGGGAACATCTCTGCCAGAATAGTTGTTGCTTCAAGTAAAGCCTCAAGCGATCAGGATGCCCGGGGCTCAGCCAGACAAGGAGACCCGCCATGATCCAGGGCAACGCAGAACAGACCGCACTCAAGAACCCCCAGGACCGCCTCGACGCGCTCAGCACCGTGGGCACCGTGATGCTCAAGGTCGCCGACCTGGACGGGATGATCCGCTTCTACCACGAGGGCGTCGGCCTGGCCGTGATCGCCCAGGAGGGCGACTCCGCGATCCTCGGCCGCCACGGCGTCCCCTCGCTCATCCTCGAGCACGAGCCGGCCCTCAAGCACGCGGCCAACGGCGCCGCCGGGCTCTACCACACGGCGATCCTCTTCGATTCGCGCGCCGACCTTGCCGCCTCCGTCTACTCGGTGGCCCGCAAGTACCCGGCGCAGTTCACGGGCTCGGCCGACCACTTCGTCTCCGAGGCCTTCTACTTCGATGATCCGGAGGGCAACGGCGTGGAGCTCTACTTCGACCGCCCGCGCGAGGACTGGGAGTGGAACAACGGCCAGGTCAACATGGGCACCGTGTACCTGGACCCCAACACCTACCTGCAGTCCAACATCACCGAGGCCGGCCTCGAGAACCCCGTCGGCACCGACCAGGCCGCCGCCGTGGGCCACGTGCACCTGAAGGTGGGCGACACCAACACCGCCCGCGACTTCTACGAGGGCGTGGTGGGCTTCGACGTCACCACCAAGCTCGGCGACCAGGCGATCTTCTTCTCCGTGGGCGGCTACCATCACCACCTCGCGGCCAACACGTGGGAGTCCCGCGGCGCCATGGGCCGCGCGCCGAGCCTTGGCCTCGGCGAGATCGACCTCATCCTGCCCACCGAGGACGCCGTGGGCGCCCTGCGCGAGCGCCTCACCGCCCGCGGCGTGGCCCAGCACAGCGACGGGCGCACGCTCACCTTCGAGGACCCCTGGAAGAACGCCCTCCGCGTCACCGTCAAGGACGCCTGAGACACCGGCCATCCCCGCAGCGCGGGCCCCGAACGCCACCGCCTTCGGGGCCCGCGCTCGCTGTTCCTCGGGGTCAGGCAAGGCCCGTGGCGGAAAACCGCCAGCGCGCGGCAGGAAAGCGCGGCACCATAAACGGGTGAGCAAAAACGTGCACGACGACGCCGTTCCCCGCCAGGGTGCACCCCTCGCCTCCGGCGTGGGGCCCGCTGGCGGCGCCCGGGGCGGGCGGGCCGCCTCCGTGCCGGCGGCATCGGCCGCGGCGGAGGCCCCGGTCGGGCCGACCGGCACGGCGGCGAGCGCCATCGAGGTCACCGGCGCGGCCGCTCCGCTGCCCTTCGACGCCGCCTACGCCGCGATCGATGCCCGCGACGCCCGCTTCGACGGCCTGTTCTACACGGCCGTGCTCTCCACCAAGATCTATTGCCGCCCCTCGTGCCCGGCCCCCACGCCCAAGCGACAGAACGTGCGCTTCGTCCGCACGGCCGCCGAGGCCCAAGGGATGGGTCTGCGCCCCTGCCTGCGCTGCTTCCCCGAGGCCCTGCCCGGGACGCCGCAGTGGGCGCCGCGCACCGAACTGGCCCGCCGGGCCCTGGAGCTGATCGCCGACGGCGGCCTCGACGAGGCGTCCCTCGACACCCTCTCGCGGCGCCTGCACACGAGCCCTCGCACGCTGCACCGCGTCATGGTGGAGGAAACCGGCGCTTCCCCCGTGGCCCACGCCCGCGCGCACCGCGCCCGCACCGCCTTCCGCCTGCTCGCCTCCACGGACCTACCCAGCACCGAGGTGGCCTGGGCGGCCGGTTTCGGGAGCGTCCGGCAGTTCAACGACACCGTCAAGCAGGTTTTCGACCGCACGCCATCGCAGCTGCGCGCGGCGGCCAGGCGCAGCCCCCGCGTCACCGCCCCCGGCGTGCCCGCTGCACTCAGCGCGCGCCTCGACGCCCGCGGCCCCGTGGATGTCGTCGGCCTGCTGCGCTTCTTCGGCGAGCGCACCCTCCCCGGGGTGGACGAGGTCCTCGGCACGCACTATCACGTGGCACTGCACCTGCCGCGCGGCAGCGGCACCGTGAGCGTTGGCCTGGACGCCGACGAGCGGTTGCGCGCCACGCTCACCCTCGACGACGCCGCCGACCTCACCGCCGCCGTGCGCACGGCGCGCCACCTCTTCGACCTCGACGCGGACTTCCCCAACATCGACGCGGCGCTCTCCCGCCTCCCGTGGCTCCGCGACGCCGTCAAGGCCCGCCCCGGCGCCCGCATCCCCGGCGAGCCGACCCTGACCGAATCGCTGTGTCGGGCCATCGCCACGCAGCAGGTTTCCGTCGCGGCCGGGCGCGCCCAGCTGCGCCGCCTCGTCGAGGCCGTGCACACGCCGGCGGGTGAACCCGCGGCGTCAGGCACCGCCCTCACGCCCTTCCCCACCGCGGGCGAGGCCCTCGCCTCGCTCGGCGAGTGGTTCCGCGGCCCCGCCGCGCGCCGCGACACCTTCGAGCGGGTCCTCACCCTCCTCGCCGAGGCCGGCGAGCCGGCGGACCGCGACGGCGCGGCGGCCCTCCTCGAGGAGGTCGGGGCACTCAAGGGCATCGGCCCGTGGACGCTCGCCTACGCGCGCCTGCGCACCGTGGGCGACCCCGACGTTGACCTTTCCGGCGACGGCGCCCTGCTGAGCCGGGCGCGTACGCTTGGCCTCGCCGAGGACAAGCGCGCACTCTCCACCCTCCTGGACGGCGCGCGCCCCTGGCGCTCGTATGCCGCCCTCCACCTCTGGGGCTGAGCCCCCGTGACGAACACGGAGCAGACCATGGCACATCTCTTGACCGACTCCCCGCTGGGGACGCTCATCATCGCCGCGAACGGCATCGGCCTGACCGGTGTGTGGTTCGAGGATCACCGCTACTTCCCTTCCGACGCGACGCTCGGCGAGCGCGTGGAGCCGGGTGAGCACGCGGTGCTCGACGCCGCCGCGGAACAGTTGGGTCAGTACCTCGCCGGGGAACGCGAGGACTTCGATCTGCCGCTGGATCCGGCGGGGACGGGCAAGCAGAAGAAGGTCTGGGACATCCTGCGCACCATCCCGGCGGGTTCGGTGACGACCTACGGGGCCATCGCCCGCGAGCTCGGCAAGCCCAAGGCCGCGCAGGCCGTGGGCCAGGCGGTGGGGCACAACCCGCTCTCCGTGATCGTGCCGTGCCACCGCGTGGTGGGGGTGGATGGGTCCATGACGGGCTACGCCGGCGGGCTGGAGCGCAAGCGCTATCTGCTGGACCTTGAGGGTTACGACGCGGCTCTGGAGGAGGCGCTCTTCTAGGGGCAGCGAGGATCCTGGGGCGCCCCGGAAGCAGCCCGGCGGTCACAGTCTGAACTCGATGTGGTTGCCGATGGGTCACGACGCTCCCTCCGGGTATTCATGGATGCCAGGGTGGAGCGCATGAACTCCCACGCTGTCTCCCGACGCGCCCGCGCGGCGTTGACCCTCTCGCTCGTGCTGCCAGCGGGCCTGGCCCTCAACGCCTGCAGCCCCGCCCACGTCACCGACATCTCCTCGCCCACGCCGGAGGGCTCGAGCCTCGCCGCGACCTACAGCGCCAACCCTGCCGCCGCCTCCCCGTCCGCGGCACCGAGCACATCGGCCACCGTCTCGCCCTCCGCGAACGCGCACATCGAGCTGGAAGGCTGGATGTGGGCCAACGGTTCACCCGTGAGGGCCACCGAGGGCGCGGTGGCCTCGACGCCCGCACCCGACGAGAGCAAGCTGGTGGACGACGGCACGGACAACTGGACGCTGTGGTCGTCCGTGTCCTTCACGACGAACGGGGATCCCCTCGACGTCCTGACGTCCCCGAGCGCAGGGGTGCTGCAGCCGACCACCTCGATCGTCACGGTGATCAACGGCAAGGTGGCCTCCCCCTTCGCCGCCGGCCACGACCCCTTCGCGGGCAACGCGAAGACCCAGGCCAAGTACCCGAACTTCACTGTGGGCGATCCGCTCCCGGCAGCCATGAAGGGCATGAGCTGGCCCGTCGAGGTGGCCCCGGCCCCGGACGGCGGCTTCGTGTTTGCCGCCGCCAGCACCCCCGCCGATAGCGGGCAGAGCGGAACCGCCGACGGCACCGTCACCCTCTACTCCGTGGACAAGATCGGCGGTGTACCCCACAAGCTTGGCGTCGCCAGCGACGGCAAGCTCGGCGCGTACGCCGGCCACCTCCGGGTCAGCGGCGACGCGGCGGGCCGCCCCACGGTCTACTGGACGGTGGGCGACGAGCCTCTCACCACGAACGAGTGGTCTCTTCCCCTCAGCGGCGGCCCCGCGCGCGAGGCCCTCAAGCACGGCGTCGGCCTCGGCTACGTGAAGGGCGAGCCATACGGCCTCGCCCTGGCCATCGACGGCCGCGATCAGATCACGGCCTTTGGTCCCGTGAAGGACGGCAAGGTCGTCCCCCTCGTGCGCTTCTCGCAGGACGACACGAACGGCATGTTCCCCTCCGGATTCACCGCGAAGGGTGATGTCGTCATGTTCGTCGATCTCGGCGTCAGCCTCAACGTCGCCACGAAGGCCGTGACGATCGACAGCGACGCCTACGACGCGGCCCGCGGATAGTTCGCCCGGCAGGCCCAGCGGGGGCGTGACTCAGCCGACTGACAGGCCCGACGCCGCGTGGTTAGGCTGGGCGCGGATCGCGCGGCAGCGGTTCCGGCGCGGCGCCGTGAGGCGCCCGGCACCCGCGGCGACGTGACCCACGGCACGGAACCGACGCGTCGTCGTGCACAATGGAAGCACCATTGGTGTTACCTAAAGCACGCCACGCCCTCCCGAAGGAGCCCCTGAAGAGCATGACCCGCGGCCTCTACGTCAGCGCCACCAGCGCCGGCTCTGGAAAATCCCTCATCGTCCTTGGCCTCGGCGACCTCCTGCACCGCCACGCCGACACGGTGGGCTTCTTCCGCCCCATCACCGAGGCGGCCGAGCCCGCCGCGGATCCGAGCGCGCGGCTCATGTCCGCCGTCTTCAACCTCCCGGCCGAGCGCGTGGGCGTTGGCCTCACCCGCGAGGAGGCCCGCCGGCTCATCGCGGCCGGCAGCATCGAGGAGCTCTACTCCCGCGCGCTTGACGCCTATTCCCGCGTGGCCGCGCACGCCGACGTCGTGATCGTGGAGGGCACCGACCTGACGGGCCACGACTTCACGAGCGAGTTCGACCTCAACGCGCGCCTCGCGAACCACCTCGGCTGCCACGTGGTGGGCGTCGTCAACGGTGCCGGCAAGGACGTGGCCCAGGCGGCCGAGGCCGTGGACGTGGCCCGCGATTCCTTCTACACCGAGCACGTCTCGCTGCTCTCCATGATCGTCAACCGCGCCGATCCCACCCGGATCGAGGAACTGCGCGCCGCCGTGCGCCCCGGGCTGCACGAGCGCAAGGTCTACGTCGTGCCCGAGCTGCCCGACGTCGTGGCCCCCACCGTGGGCGAGGTCGCCTCGGCGCTCGGCGCGCGGCTCATCGCCGGCGCCCCGGCCGAGGGCCGCGACATCAGGCACATCATCGTGGCCGCCATGAACGTGGGCTACCTGCTGGAGCGCTACGAGCAGGACGACACCTTCCTGGTCACCCCCGCCGACCGCACGGACGTGCTCACGGCGGCCATCGCCGCCGCCCGGACCCCCGGCTTCCCCTCCACCGCGGGCGTGCTCGTCACCGGCCGCCGCCCCGTGGAGGACGCCGTGCTCCCGCTCCTGGCCGAGGCGCCGTTCCCCGTCTACGTGACCGAGCACGGCACCTTCGAGGCCACCACCGCCGTGGCCTCCGTGCGAGGAGAGCTCACGGCCAACGTCCCGCGCAAGACCGCGGCGGCCCTGGGCGGCTGGTACCAGGCGGTGGACGAGGACGAGCTCCTCGGGCGCCTGCAGCTCCCGGCCCCCGCGCTCATGACGCCCGTGCGCTTCCTGCACCAGCTCGTGGAGACCGCCCGCGCCGAGCGCAAGACGGTGGTGCTCCCCGAGGGCGAGGACGTGCGCGTGCTGCGCGCCGCCGAGATCATCGCCCGCCGGGACATCTGCGACCTGGTGGTTCTGGGCGGTCCCGAGGTCGCCGACCTGGCCAAGGAGCAGGGCATCGACCTCTCCGGCATCAGCCTGGTTGACCCGGCCCGCGACCCGCGCACCGAGGAGTTCGCCGCCGAGTATGCGCGCCTGCGCGCCCACAAGGGCATCACGCTTGAACAGGCCCGCGAGCGCCTGGTCTCTCGCTCCTACTGGGGCACCATGATGGTGCACCTCGGCCTGGCCGACGGCATGGTCTCCGGTGCGGCCCACACCACGGCAGACACCATCCGCCCCTCGCTCGAGTTCATCAAGACGCGCCCCGGCGTGAAGATCGTCTCCAGCGTGTTCCTCATGTGCCTGCCCGAGCGCGTCCTGGTCTACGGCGACTGCGCCGTGAATCCGAACCCCAATGCCGAGCAGCTCGCCGACATCGCCCTGGCCTCCGCCGCGACGGCCCGGCAGTTCGGCGTGGATCCCAAGGTCGCGATGCTCTCCTACTCCACCGGCACCTCGGGCTCCGGCGAGGACGTGGACCGCGTCCGCGAGGCCACCGAACTGGTCCAGGCCACGGGCCCGGACTTCCCCGTGGAGGGCCCCATCCAGTACGACGCCGCGGTGGACGCCTCCATCGCCGCCTCCAAGCTGCCCGGCTCCGACGTGGCCGGCCAGGCCACCGTGTTCGTCTTCCCCGACCTGAACACGGGCAACAACACCTACAAGGCGGTGCAGCAGTCGGCCGGCGCCGTGGCCGTTGGCCCCGTGCTCCAGGGACTGAACAAGGCCATCAACGACCTCTCGCGCGGGTGCACCGTGCAGGACATCGTCAACACCGTGGCCATCACCGCGATCCAGGCGCAGTCCCTCTCCCCTGCGGCCGCGGCCGCCACCGACTCCACCAGCAAGGAGGCCTGAGCCGGTGCGCGTTCTGGTCATCAACTCCGGCTCTTCCTCCCTCAAGTACCAGGTCCGCGAGACCGCCACGGGCGAGCTGCTGCTCTCCGGGCTCGTCGAGGAGATCGGCTCCGGCGAGGTGCCGGATCACGGCGCGGCCCTCGACCTCGTCGAAGCGCACCTCCAGGCCGAGTTCGGCGGCGATCCCGAGCTCGAGGCCGTGGGCCACCGCGTGGTCCACGGCGGCGAGCGCTTCTCCGAGCCCGTCATGATCGACTACGAGATCACGCGCGCCATCGAGCGCCTCGCCCCGCTGGCGCCGCTGCACAACCCGGCGCACGCGCTGGGCATCCGCGCGATCATGCGCAAGTGGCCCAAGCTGCCGCAGGTGGCCGTCTTCGACACCGCCTTCCACCGCACGCTGCCGGAGCACGCGTGGCGCTACGCCGTGCCCAACGAGCTCTACACCGAGCACGGCGTGCGCCGCTACGGCTTCCACGGCACCTCGGCGCAGTACGTCACGGCCCGCGCCGCCGAGCTGCTGAACGTGCCGGTGAACCGCTTCGACGGCATCATCGCCCACCTCGGCAACGGCGCCTCGATCACCGCCATCAAGGGCGGCCGCAGCATCGACACCTCCATGGGGTACACGCCGCTGGCCGGCCTCGTCATGGGCACCCGCTCCGGCGACGTTGACCCCTCGGTCCTCACGCAGCTCATGATCCGCGGCGAGTACACGGCCGAGGAACTGGACACCCTGCTCAACAAGGACTCGGGGCTCAAGGGCATCGCCGGGACCAACGACATGCGCGCCGTCATCGCCCGCGCCGCCGAGGGCGACGAGGAGGCCGAGCTGGCGCTCGCCATCGCCTCCTATCGCGTGCAGAAGTACATCGGCGGCTACCACGTGGCCGTGGGCGGGGCGCAGGCCCTCATCTTCACGGCGGGCATCGGCGAGAACTCCTGGCAGTTCCGCGAGCGCGTGTGCGACGGCCTCGGAGCCATCGGCGTGAAGCTGGATCGCATGGCCAACATCGAGAAGTCCCGCGAGCCGCGCGTGGTCTCCACCGAGGATTCAGCCATCGCGGTGCTCGTGGTCCCCACCGACGAGGAGGCGGCCATCGCCGCCCAGACCGCCGAGCTCGTCACCGCGGCCGGGCCCCACGACACCGGGCGGCACTAGCCCCGCCGCCCCGGCGCCCGCGCCGGGCGGCACCCACGCGCCGTCGCGCACGTGCCCGACGGCGCGTGGCGACGTGGGCGCCTCGGCCCACCGTCCGCCGTCGGGCCTTGGCCCCTCCGCCATTTCGGACATCCTCCGCGCTTCCGGCGGCCCTTGTGGCCGGAATCGCGGAGCTTTCCCACCCCGGGAGTGAAAGCTCCGGGATCCACCCGCGTGACGTTCGTGAAAACACTGCCCGGCCCCGGAGCGCCCCGCCTCGCCGGGAGGCTACTCATGCGGCAAGATGTCCGGTATGACTCACGCCACACCCGAGCAGAGCACCCCCGAGGCCGCGCCGCTGCTGGAGGTCAAGGACCTCTCCATCTCGTTCCGCACGCAGCACGGCACGGTCGAGGCCGTGCAGGGCGCCAGCCTGACGCTGCGCCAGGGGCAGACGCTCGCGATCGTGGGCGAGTCTGGATCGGGCAAGTCCACCACGGCCATGGCGATCATCGGCCTGCTCCCGGACAACGGCTCCATCACCTCCGGCGCCATCACCTTCGATGGCAAGGACCTCGCCAAGTACAGCGACAAGCAGTACCAAAGCGTCCGCGGCAACCAGATCGGGCTGGTCCCGCAGGACCCGATGTCCAATCTGAACCCCGTGACGCGGATCGGCGACCAGATCGCCGAGACGCTCATCGTCAACAAGATGGCCACCAAGGCCGACGTCAAGGCCAAGGTCCTCGAGGTCATGGGCCGCGCCGGCATCCCCCAGCCCGAGTCCAAGGTGCGCGCCTACCCGCATGAGCTCTCCGGCGGCCTGCGCCAGCGCGTGCTCATCGCGATTGGCCTGGCCTGCCGCCCGCGCCTGCTCATCGCCGACGAGCCCACCTCGGCCCTGGACGTCACGGTGCAGCGCACCATCCTGGATCAGATCGACGCCATGACCACGGAGCTGGGGACCTCGGTCCTGCTCATTACCCACGACCTCGGCCTCGCCGCGGAGCGCGCCGAGCAGGTCGTGGTGATGCACCGCGGCCGCGTCGTGGAACAGGGCCCGGCCCGCCAGATCCTCGAGAACCCGCAGCACGAGTACACCAAGCAGCTCGTGGCCGCCGCGCCGTCCGTGGCGGTGGCCCGCCAGCAGCCGGGCGCCTACACCGCCCCGCTGGCCGAGCGCGAGGAGCTCGCCGCCGAGGAGGCGCCCGCTGCGGCGCCGGCCAACCTCGTGGAGCTGCGCGACCTCACGAAGGTCTACCCGATCCGCGGCAAGGAGGACTTCTATGCCGCCAAGGGCGTCTCGCTCGACATCCCGCGCGGCTCCACCGTGGCGATCGTGGGCGAGTCTGGCTCCGGCAAGACCACCACGGCGCGCATGTTGCTCGGCCTCATCGAGCCGACCTCCGGCACCATGACCTTTGATGGCAAGGACCTCACCAAGCTCTCCAAGGCGGACGCCAAGGACTTCCGCCGCCGCGTGCAGCCCGTCTTCCAGGACCCCTATTCCTCGCTGAACCCCATGTTCACGATCGGGCGGATCATCCAGGAGCCCATGGACGCGTACAAGGTGGGCACGCCCGCCTCACGCCGCGCTCGCGTGAAGGAGCTGCTGGATCAGGTGGCGCTCCCGCAGGCGATGCTGCGCCGCTACCCGTCCGAGCTCTCCGGCGGTCAGCGCCAGCGCGTCGCGATCGCCCGCGCCCTGGCCCTCGAGCCCGAGCTCATCGTGTGCGACGAGCCGGTCTCCGCCCTCGATGTGCTGGTGCAGGCGCAGATTCTCAAGCTCCTCGCTGACCTGCAGGCCGAGCGTGGGCTCTCCTACCTCTTCATCTCGCACGACCTCGCGGTGGTCCGCCTGATCTCCGACTACGTCTGCGTCATGCAGAGCGGCGAGCTCGTGGAGGCGGCCTCCTCGGAGGAGATCTTCACCAACCCGCGCCACCCCTACACGCGCAAGCTCCTCGCCTCGATCCCCGGCAACGAGCTGAACATCCAGGAGGATCCGGAGGCCGCCTGAGCCCCCGTTTTCTCAGTGCCCGACGGCGTTCGGTGACCTTCCGCTGGAAGGTCACCGAACGCCGTCATGCTGTGGGCGGGCGGGCCTCCCCCGGGGTCTAGTGGGCCGCGCCCGGGGTCTAGTGGGCCGCACCCATCTCCACGAGGGCCACGCCGCACATGATCGCCACGAGCCCCAGGCTCATGAGCCACGTGAGCGGCTGCTTGAAGAGGAACCGGGCCAGGACGGCGGTGAGGGCCACGCCGCACGCCGTCCACAGGCCGTAGGCCACGCCGAGCGGCATGCCGTGGGCGAGGGAGACCGAGAGCAGCGTGTACGCGATGCCGTAGCCGGCCAGGACCGGCAGGATCCAGCGGCGCTTGCGGAAGCCGTCGGAGGCCTGCAGGCTCAGCGTCGAGCCGACCTCCACCACGATCGCGCCGGCGAGCGCGAGGTAGGCGACGAGCATCAGCCGCCGACCTCCTCAAACGAGGCGGCGGGGTGCGGGGGTTCCGGCGCGGAGGCGGCCTCCACCCGGTGGGATCCCCACTCCACGAGCGCCACCCCGGCCATGATGAGCAGCATGCCAAGGGCCATGACGGGCGTGATGCTCTCGCCGAAGATGAGGACCGAGAGCACCGCCGTGGCCACCACGCCGGTGGCGCCCCAGATCCCGTAGGCCACGCCCACCGCCATGCCGCGACGCAGGCACAGGGCCAGGAGGAAGAAGGCCGCGCCGTAGCCGAGCACCACCACGAGGATGAGCCAGGCGTGGCTCAGCGCCCCCTTGAGGGAGAGCGTCGCGGCGACCTCACACACGATCGCGGCGATGAGCGCCGCATGGGGCGAGGTGCGCAGCCAAGTCACGAGTCGAACCCTAGCTTGAAGGCGTCGAGCGTTCGCAGCCACACACCGCGCTTGCCCTCGCTTCTGTCCGCGCGAGCCATCTGCGCGGCCGTGAAGCGAATGGCTGGCCAGGCGATGGGCTCCGGGGGGAAGGGGAACGGGCGCTTCTTCACGAGCTGGGTGCGCGTGCGCTCCGTATCCTTGCCGTCCAGGAGATCCAGCATGACCTCGCCGGCAAAGCGGGTGGCCGCCACGCCCAAGCCGGTGAAGCCAGCAGCCGCAGCCACCCGGCCGCCGTGGGCGGTCGTGAAGAAGGAGAAGAACCGCGTGCAGGTGTCGATCATGCCTCCCCACGCATGCGAGATCTTGATGCCGTTGAGCTGCGGGAAGATCACGCCGAGGTGTACCACGAGCCGCCGGAATGTGGGTTCGCTGTAGTCCTGCTCGGGGCGCACCTTGCGACCAAAGTGATAGAGCGCGTCGTACCCGCCGATCAGCAGGCGCTCCTGGCCGGCAGCGTCGGTGATGAGGCGCAGGTAGTGGAAGCGATTGTTCAGGTCCGTCAGGCCCTGGCGCTTCTTCCACCCAAGGCTCTCGCGCTGGGCCGGCGTGAGCGGCTCGGTGACGATCGCATAGTCGTAGACGGGGACCGTCATCCAGCGATCCCTCGCCAGGAGCGCCTTGAAGCCGTTGGTGGCCAGCGCCACGCGGCGGGCTGAGATCGCCCCGCCCTGCGCACTCACGCGCATGCCGTCGCCGTCCCGGCGCAGGCCGGTCACGCGGGTGTCCTCGCAGATGCGCACGCCTAAGCGTTCGCAGACCTCGCGGAGCCCGTAGACGAGCTTGATGGGGTTGAGCACCACCCCGTCAGCCGTGGCCCAATTGCCCAGCTGTGCCGCGGGGGTGTTGATCTCTTGTCGCAACTCTTCGCCGCGGAGCAGGCGCATGGTTGGCTCGGCCGCCGCCATCTCCTCCAGGTAGGCCTCCTGGTAGCGCTCGGTGGCGATTTTCACGACGCCTTGGTCAACCACATCGGCGTCGATCCCGTAACGCGTGAGCGTCGCGAGGAGCGCCTCGAGGTTTTCCTCACCTAGGCGTTCAAGCGTCTCGATCTCCCCCGGCAGGTGGACCTTGGCGTTGGCCCGCCCGTGCGTGAGGCTCGGCTCGCAGAAACCGCCGTTGCGCCCTGATGCCGCCCATCCGATGCGCTCGGCTTCGAGGAGCACGACGTCGCGCCCCGGGTCGCGTTCCTTGGCCAAGAGCGCCGTCCACAGGCCGGCGAACCCGCCCCCCACCACCACGAGATCGGCCGTTTCGTTCCCCGAGAGCGCCGAAAAGTGCGCGCCTCGGGGTTGATCGTCTTCCCAGAACGGGGTGCGGCGGGCCCCCTCGAGGGCCGCGTCGATGGCCACGGGGTCGGCCTGTTGTTCTGCGATTTCGTAGTTGGTCTGGTGCTGCATGGGGAGCGGGTTCACTTTCACAGGGGGAACGGGTTCTGCACGGGCTCAGTGAGCGCTGGTCGGGGCGTCTTCGTCGCTCGGGGCCACCCAACCGGAGGCCTTGTCTCGCTGACGCACCACGGCCCAGATGACGACGCCGGCGATGAGCATCCCGAGCGCGATCAGGAGCTCCTTGATGCCGCCGTATCCGGTGATCGAGAAGCCGGTGGCACCGACCACGAGGATCACCGTGAGCAGGAGCGCCAGGATGAGCGAGAGCGGCGTGAAGAAGCGGGCCAGCTTGATGGGACGGGTAGCGTCCGGGCGGTCCTTGCGCAGCAGCCAGTAGCCGGACACGGCAAGGATGTGCGTGAGGATGTAGCCGAGGTTGCCGGTCACGATGATGGCCAGCGGCGACTGCAACACGACGAGCACCACGATGTTCATGACGAGCATGACGTTGAGCGAGCGCATGGGGATGCCGCGGCGATCCAGCTTGCCGACGGCCGGCACCGTGACGTGCTCGCGGCCCATGTTGTAGAGGACGCGGGAGGCGTCGGCCACGGAGGTGGTCATGATGAGGATGAGCGAGGCGATGAGGCAGATGACCATGAAGTCGCTCGCGCCGCCCACGAGGTTGCCGAAGGCGCCAACGAAGAAGGCCGCGGGGTCCTCGTCGATAGCCGCCTCGCCGGCGTAGCCGCCCAGCGTGATCGGGATGAGGAAGAAGACGCCGAGGCAGAAGAGGACGGCGGCCTTGATGGCCCGCGTGGTGTCCTTGACGGAGTTCTTGTACTCCGGGGCGAAGGTGGCGCAGACCTCGATGCCGAAGGTCGTCCAGGCCATGATGTACATCCACACGAGCGCCGTGCGCAGGCCCTCCCAGCCGGAGGCCAGGCGCCAGGAGAGCTCCCCCGGGTGCCAGTCGCCGCTGAAGAGCGGGAGCACGATGAAGACGAAGAGCGGGATCATCAGCAGGGCCGCCGTCACGTAGACGAAGGACATGGCCATGCGCACGCCGATGGCGTTGATGCCCCACAGCAGGATGATGACGCCGATGCCCACCACGATGGGGAAGCTGAGGTGGATCGGGCCGAAGGAGACGGCCCAGTCGGCCTCGGGGAACCACTGCGCCTGCACGAGGGCGCCGGTGACGGCGCCGTAGGTGGCGAGGTTGGTGCCCCACGGGAGCCAGTAGCCAACGCCGGCCAGGGGCGCGACCCACGGGGCGCGCGACTTCCACGCCTTGGCGGCATAGTCGGCGATGCCGCCGGAGGAGTTGGGGAACATCGTGGCCAGCTCGGTGTAGAGCCAGTTGACGCCCATGGCCAGGATCATCGAGATGGCCCACAGGACCGCCGCGCCCCAGCCGCCGAGGCCGCTGATGGACGCTCCGAGGGTGGCGATGAGAGCGGCCGGCATGGTCATCGACATGGCAAAGCCGTCGAACCAGCGCATCTTCTTGGGCAGGGCCTGCGGCGGTGCCGCCGTTGTCTCTGAGGACATGACGATCTCCGTTCGTTCGGCACGTGAGTGTGCAAGGGGGGGTGATGCAGCACACTATGGCTCACGAATTGCTGATGCATCAAGACTTTGCCGCCACAAATGTTGAATCCGCAAAATCTTCACCGCAACTATTGCCTAGATCACAATTCACTGGCTAGCGTGGCTGCATTCCCCTTCGTCCCCTTGAGGAGAGCAGTAGCATGCAGACCCTGAACGCCAGCCCCCAGCTGTTCATCGCCGGCGAGTACAGCGACGGCACCGGCACGGAGCGCGTCGACATCGTCAGCCCCGCCACCGGTGAGGTCGTGGCGGCCCTCCCGGTGCCCTCCACCGAGGACCTGGACCGGGCCGTCGCGGCCGCCAACGAAGCCCAGCGCGCATGGCGCAAGGTCGGCGTGTGGCAGCGCGCAGAGATCTGCCACCGCATCGGCAACAAGCTCTCCGAGAAGGCAGAGGAACTGGCTCGACTGCAGACCCTCGAGCAGGGCAAGCCTCTCAGCGAATCCCTCGCCGACATCAACGAGGCGGCCCAGCTCTTCCACCTCCACGCTGAGGACGCCGTCCGCCTCTACGGAGAGACCCTCCCCTCCACCGACACCACCAAGCGCATGTTCACGCGCCGTGAGGCCGTGGGAACGTGGGGCATCATCACGCCCTGGAACTTCCCCCTGCTCATGTTCACGGAGTTCGTTGCCCCGGGCCTGGCCACCGGCAACGCCCTCGTGGTCAAGCCCCCGACGCACACCTCCCTCACCGTGCTCGCCGCCATGGAGTGCCTCGTCGAGGCAGGCCTGCCGGCCGGGCTCGTGAGCGTTCTCCCTGGCGAGGGCGACTTCGGCGCCCAGCTGGTCTCCCACGAGGGGATCCACGCCATCGGCTTCATCGGTTCCTCCGCCACGGGCGCCAAGATCGCCGCGACCGCAGGCCTCAAGCGCTCCGTCATGGAGTGCTCCGGCAACGGCCCGGTGGTGGTCCTCGAAGACGCCGACATGCAGCGCGCCGCCAAGGCCGCCGTCGACTCAGCGTTCTACTGCGCCGGCCAGGTGTGCTGCGCCACCGAGCGCGTCATCGTGGTCGAGGCGGCCCACGACGCCTTCGTCGCCGCCGTCCTGGAGTACTCGAAGACCGTGCAGCTCGGCGACCCGTTCTCGGCGGACACCAACCTCGGCCCCCTCAACAACGAGGGAGTGGCGGCCAAGATGGACCGCCACATGCAGGATGCGCGCGAGCGCGGCTTCGACATCCTGGTAGGAGGCGGCCGCGCCGAGGGCTTTCCCACCAACCTCTACTACAACTTCACGGTGGTGGACGGCGTGTCCGAGGACTCCCTCCTGGCCAAGGAGGAGTCCTTCGGCCCGGTGCTGCCGATCATCACCGCTCAGGACGACGACGACGCGCTGCGCATCGCCAACTCCGACGCGCTGGGCCTGCAGTCAGCCGTGTTTACTAAGGACATCAACCGTGCCTTCCGCTTCATGGAGGAGCTCGAGACCGGACAGGTCGTCGTCAACGATTCAAACGGTTGGTGGGACATCAACATGCCCTTCGGCGGTGCCGGCGGCAAAGGCACCGGCTGGGGACGCATCGGCGGCGTCTACACGCTGCACGACATGACCGATCTGCGCACCGGCGTGCTGCACATCGGCGACTGAGCGTCACGCACTAGGCCTTGAGCCCCCGTATCCTCGGATGCGGGGGCTCACTCACCCCATGGCACCGTTTCACCGCTCAGGAGTCCCCGTGAAGGAAGAGAACCGCCAACCGGCCGCGCCAGCGCTGGACGAGCTGGATCGCAAGCTCATCGCCGCGCTGCAGAAGGACGGGCGCAAGCCCTTCAGCGCACTGGCCGAGGAGTTCAACGTCCCCGCCTCCTCCGTCCGCTACCGCGTGCAGCGCCTGGAGGAATCCGGGGTCCTGCAGATCGTGGGCATCGCCAACCCCCTCAACATCGGCTTCGACCGGCTGGCCCTCATCGGCGTGCGCTGCGAGCCGGGCACCGGCCGCGCGGTCTGCGCAGCCCTGAGCGAGTTCCCCGAGACCAGCTACGTCGTCCTCACCACGGGCAGCTTCGACGTCATGGTCGAGGTGGTCTGCAAGGACGTTGGCCACTACGCCGAGTTCATGTTTGAGCACCTGCAGACGGTCCCGGGTGTTGCCAGCACCGAGACCTTCTTTGTCCTCGAGGCCCACAAGCTCGCCTACGGCTGGGGCGTCGGCGAAGCTATCCCGTCCAGCTCCGAGTAGGCGGCGCGCGGAAAGGACTGAGCTCCGCCCGTGCCAGTCCCGGCGCTTGCGGTGTCGTCCGTTGCCGTGGTCGGCAAACGCGCGACGGGCCGCCTCAGCCCTCGCGCAGCGCCCTGAAGTACCGCCGCCGCACCACGGCCTGGGCCACGAGCAGCGCCGGGAAGGCAAGCGCCCACCACCAGCGGTCCGAGGGCCGCGTGAGCGAGCGCAGGGTCAGTGAGAACTCCTCGCCCCGCACCGGATGCCCCGGCAGCGTCCGGTAGGCCAGGGCCACCCGCAGCGGCGTGTGCGCCACCTCAAGCACCTCCACCGGTTCCCGCACCGTGACGCCCAGCGCCCGCACCACGATGGTGGGCCTGGCGCCGGCCACGGCGGGACCGGGAGGCGTCACTGAAAAGCCGCTGCGGGTCTTCACGCCCCACTCGAGCAAGGCCGCGGAGGCGGCCGTCCACGCCGCCTCACCCGAGCCCACGTCCGCCGAGCGCTCGGCACGCAGGTACCCGCCCGGCGTCGTGCCCCATTCCTCCTTGGCCGGCATGGTCAGGCCGCGCCCCGCAGATGGTGTCATGTCCCTGAGCCTTTCGGTATCCCGTGGTGAGATGACATCACACCCGCCGAGCCTAGGAGACAGCATGACTCACCCCACCGGCCAGCGCATTGGCGTGATCGGCCTCGGCGCCATGGGCGCGCCCATGGCCCTGCGGCTCCTCGAGGGCCACGGCGAGGTGCACCTCGCGGGCCGCTCGCCCCGCCCCGAGCTCGTCGACGCCGGCGCCACGTGGCACGCCGACTACTCCTCCCTCGCCGCCGCCTGCAACGTCGTCCTCCTCATGCTCCCCGACGTGCCGGAGGCGCGGGCCGTGCTCTTTTCAACGCCCGACGGCGCCGTTTCCGGCTTGCTCGACGGGGTCGCCGAGCGCGGGGAGGAGCTCCTCCTGCTCATCGGCTCCACGAGTTCGGCCGTCGCGGTGCGGGAGCTGGCCGAGGAGGTCTCGGCCGCGAGCCACGGACGGGTTCGCCTCGTGGATGCGCCGGTGTCCGGCGGCGTGGACGGCGCGGTGGCCGGCACGCTTTCCATCATGATGGGCGGCGGCGAGACGGAGTGCGCCGCGGCGGCGGCCGCCCTGGCGCCGTGCGGCAGCGCGGTGCGGCTGGGGCCCGTGGGCGCCGGCGAGGTGGCGAAGGCCTGCAACCAGCTCGTGGTGTCAGCAACCATCCTGGCGCTCGGCGAGGCCACGGTGCTGGCCGAGCGCTCCGGCCTCGACGTCCAGGCGATGTGGGACCTGCTTGACGGCGGCTACGCCGGCTCGCGCCTGCTCACCACGCGCAAGCAGCGCCTCGTCGAACACGACGACTCCCCCTCCGGCGCCGCCAAGTACCTCCTCAAGGACCTGCGCTGCGGCCTCGAGGTGGCCGAGGCGACGCGGACCTCCGCCGAGCTCCTGCCAGCCCTCGAGGCCACCTTTGCACGCATCGCCGCGGCGGGCCTGGGGGACCGGGACATGTCGGTCACGCGGCGCTACATCGCCGGTGACTGCGCCTAGAGCCCTGCCCCGGAACGGCGCCGCGAGCCCTGGTAGCCTCACAGTGTTCGCCGCCGTGTCGCGACCCGGCGGCGCCTGTCACGCTCTCCCCGGCCCGAGGAAGTCCACTCGCATGCCCCACACCACCACCCGTCGTCGTGCCTCCGTGGCCGTCTCCATCGGGGTGACCGCCACCCTCGCCACCACGCTGACGGCGTGCTCGCCGGGCAACCGCGCCACCGACACGAGCGATGAGTACGCCCGCATCTGCCGCGACGCCACCACGCAGCAGCGCGTGGAGGACGAGAAGTGCAACGAGGGCGGCAGCGGCTCCCACGCGCACGGCTTCATGCCGTACTTCCTCTTCCTCGGCAACAACGCGCGCACGCGCGTGCCGGCCGTCGGAGAGACGGCGACGGGAGGCACCTCCACCCTGCCCGCCGGCAAGACCGCCCGCAGCGGCGTGTCGTCCAAGGGAGAGACCTTTGCCCGCGGAACGGCCCGCGGCGGCTTCGGCGGTTCCGGCAAGGGCGGCTTCGGCGGATGAGGCGGATCGAGCTGGAACCGCGCCTGAACTGGCGCGAATCCATCAACCGTTCCGGCCTCATCTACTCCACCTCGCAGAAGCCGGGCGTGGGCCCCGTGGAGTACTGGAACGACTCCGCGGCCTACGTCTTCACCCTGCCGGAGGTCGAGGAGCTGGAACGCCAGAGCGAGGAGCTGCACCGGATGTGCCTCGAGGCGGCCCGCTACATGGCCACGGGCGAGCTCGGCATGCTGGGGCTCACCGACGATGGCTTCGAACTGGCCCGCCGTTCCCTGGACGCCGGCGACCCGGACGTCTACGCGCGCTTCGACCTGGCCTACGCCGGGGACGGTTCCCCCGCCAAGATGCTTGAGTACAACGGGGACACCCCCACCGGCCTCATCGAAGCGGCCATCACGCAGTGGGACTGGTTCCAGGACCGCATCGGCATGGGCGACCTCACCCCCGCCTGGGATCAGTGGAACGGCATCTACGACGCGCTGATCGAGCGCTGGGGTGTTCTGCTGCAGCGCTCCTTCCAGCAGGGAACGGGCGGGCGGCTCTTCTACGGCTACTCCGCTGACGACCCTTCTGGCGAGGACTGGAGCACCGTGGCCGTCATGGCCGAGATGGCACAGAAGGCCGGCTGGCGCACCACGAGCATCGAGATGGCGCAGATCGGCTGGAACTTCGACCGCCACGAGTTCGTGGGGATGCCGGAGAACCCCATGCACTCCACCGACCTGTTCGGTGCAGGGGCGGCCAGGGACGGCTCGGTGCAGCCCACCATCCGCAACATCTTCAAGCTCTACCCGTGGGAGGACATCATGTCCGGGGAGAACGGCGACCACTTTGGGCGCCTGCTCCTGGACTACCCCGGCGTCATCCCGAACTGGTTCGAGCCGCCGTGGAAGATGTTCCTCTCCAACAAGCTCCTGCTCGTGGCGCTGTGGCGTCTCTACCCCGGCCATCCGAACCTGTTGCCCGCCTACCTCGGCTCCCCCGAGGGCATGCGCGACTACGTCATCAAGCCCGTCTTTGGGCGCGAGGGCGACGGCATCAAGATCGTGCGCGACGGCGTCCAGACGGCCAACGGTGAGGAGTACCGGCGCGCCGGGCGCGGCGGCGAGCGGGTCTTCCAGCAGTACCACGAGCTGCCCAACTTCCCCGGGCTGGCCGGGGCCAACCACCCCGTGCTCGGCTCCTGGATCGTGAACCAGGAGTCCTTCGGCGTGGGCATCCGCGAGTCGGACGGGCCCATCACCGACTACTACTGCCGCTTCGCGCCCAATCTCATCGAGCCGTAGGGACTCGGCCCAAGGCACGACGACGCGCGGGCGCCTTCCGGCACCCGCCGGCCCCCCGGCTTTGCCCACCCCGCTTGCGCTTTGCCCCAGGGTTTCCCCGGGGCAAAGCGCAATAACCCTGGGCAAACCCCGGGGGAGGACCGCCGGAGCCCCCGCCCACCCGCAAGGGTGAACGAGGGCTCCCCGCTGTTCAGCGCTGCAACCGCTGCGGCGTGCCGCCCCTCAGCGCTTGCGCGCCTTGGGGTCGAGCGCCTCGCGCAGGGACTCGCCCAGCAGGGTGAAGCCCAGCGCGGTGATGGCGATGCAGATGCCCGGCAGGAAGGCCAGCTGCGGCGCAGAGGAGAGGAAGTTCTGCGCCACGGTGAGCATGCGGCCCCACTCGGCCGTCTGCGGCACGCCGCCGCCGAGGCCGAGGAAGGACAGCGCCGCCGCGTCGATGACGGCCGTCGCCAGCGCCAGGGTGGCCTGGACGATGACGGGACCGGTCGAGTTGGGCAGCAGGTGGCTCATGGTGATCTTGGAGCGCGAGAGCCCCAGGGTCTGCGCCGCCAGGATGTAGTCGGCCCCGCGCTGCTGCAGCATCGAGGAGCGCAGCAGGCGTGCAAACACCGGAATCTGCGCGGCACCGATGGCGATCATGACGGCAAACGGCGTCTGCCCCGCGATGGCCGCGATGGACACCGCCATGAGCAGGTTCGGCACCGAGAGCAGGATGTCGACCACGCGCATGATCACGGTGTCGACCCAACCGCCAAAGCCGCCGGCCAGAGCGCCGAGGACCATGCCGCCAAGCAGGCCGATGCACGTGGAGATCACGCCAACCAACAGCGAGGAACGGGCGCCCCAGATCAGCTTGGACAGGACGTCGCCGCCGAAGTTGTCGAGGCCAAGTGGATAGCCGGGCGTCCCGATGCCCGGGATGTCGGTGGGCGTCACGAGCGACATGCCCGGGGTGTCCTCGCCGCCGTACGGTGCCAGCCATGGCGCCAGGAGGGCCACCAGGACAAACAGCAAGATGATCACCGCACCGACGATGGCGATGGGGCTGCGGCGCAGGCGCTGGAAGGCCTCGCCCCACAACGACGTGCCGCGATCGGCATGCCGGGTGTCGCCCTTGTCCGCCGCGGTGCCCGGTTCTGGCTCGCCGGCCGGCGGGCCCGTCATGACCACGGCATCGATGGGCCGATCGCCCGCCGGGGGCAGCGGCTCGGGGAGCTGGTTCGGATCCGGAATGTTCGCGCTCATTTCACACGCACCCTCGGGTCGATGACGCCGTAGAGCAGGTCCACGACAAGGTTGATGACCGAATAGATCAGGGCGATGAAGATGATGTACGCCTGCAACACCGGATAGTCGGCGTTACTGATCGCTTGGGCAATGCCGTAGCCGACACCCTGGAAGGCAAAGACCGTTTCCGTCAGCACCGCTCCAGCGAACAGCAGACCCAGCTGCAGGCCCACCGTGGTGACCACCGGGAGCAGGGCGTTGCGCAGGATGAAGCGGTTGCGCAGGATCGTGTTCGGCATGCCCTTAGCCTTGGCGGTGCGCACGTAGTCGGCGCCCTGCACCTCAAGCACGGCCGCACGCGTGATGCGGGTGATGATGGCCAACGGAATGGAGCCCAGCGCAATGCCGGGAAGAATGAGGTGCTTGAAGGCGTCCCACGCGGCGTCGAGTTCGCCGGTGATGAGGCCATCCAAGACATAGAAGTTGGTGTAGTGCGTGGCGTCCAACCGGACGTCCGCTCGGCCGGCGGTGGGCAGCCAACCGAGCTGCACCGCAAAGATCCACTTCAGGATGAAGGCCAGGAAGAACACGGGGATGACCACGCCCAGCAGGGACAGCACCACCGAGGTGTTGTCCTGCCACTTGCCGTAGTGGCGGGCGGCCCAGTAGCCCAAGGGAATGCCGACGATCACGGCAAACAAGATGGCGAAGATCGCGAGCTCGAAGGTCGCGGGGAACTGGTTGCCGAACTGCTCAAGGACGGGCAGTTTGGTCTGCGTCGAGACGCCGAAGTTTCCGGAGAGCAGCTTCCCGATATAGGTGACGTACTGGGTCCAGATGGGCTGATCAAAACCGTAAGCGGCGTTGATTTCGGCGATGGCTTCCGGGGTGGCCCTCTCACCCAACAGGGCAGTGGCCGGGCCTCCGGGAAGCGCCCTCACCCAGAAGAACAGCAGGAGGGAAAGTCCAAAGAGCGTGAGGACCAACAGCCCCAGGCGCTTGGCAATGAATCTGAGCACGATGCCCCTTCGTGAAGGTCATCGGAACGGGAGGGGGTGCCGGCGCGGTGTGCGCCGGCACCCCCTCACACGAACCGGGTCACTTGGACAGCTTGACCATGTTGTAGACCTCGTCCTGGACCGGGGAGGCCGGGTACTCGGTCACGCGCGGGTTGAACGCGAGGGTCGGGACGGGGTGCGCGACGGGCACGGCCGGCTGGACCTGGGAGATCTGCTTGAGGATCTCGGAGTACTTGGCGGTCTGGGCTGCCTCGTCGCTCATCTGGCGAGCGTCGTCGAGGTTCTTGAACAGGGACTCGTCCTTGAAGCCGAACTCCTGCTTCTCGCCGTTGAAGAAGACGCCAACGAAGTTGTCGGGGTCGTTGTAGTCGCCGGTCCAACCCAGCAGGTGCAGACCGTGGTCTTCGCTGTTCTGGATCTTGGGGATGTACTGCGTCCACTTCATGGGCTTGGCCTCAACCTTGATGCCCACCTTCGCCAGCTGCTGCGAGATGTTGGTGAAGGTATCGGCCGGGGTCGGCATGTACGGGCGGGAGACGTCCGTGGGGTAGTAGAAGGTGGTCGTGAACCCTTCGGGGTAGCCGGCCTCCTTCAGCAGCTCCTTGGCCTTCTCCGGGTCGTAGTTGTACTGATCGACGTCCTCGGTAAAGCCGCGGACGGTCGAGGGCACGAAGGTCACGGCCTTCTTGGTGCCGGCCGGCATGACCTGCTTGATCAGCTGGTCCTTGTCGATGGCGTAGGAGATGGCCTGACGCACGCGAACGTCGGAGAGCTCCTTGACCTTGGAGTTGATGCCCAGGTACAGAATGTTGAAGGCATCGCGGTTGATCAGGTTGAAGCCCTTGGTCTTCAGATCGTCCAGGTCGGCCGGGCCGACGAGATCGTAGCCGTCAACGGTGCCGGCCTCGAGGGCCTGCTTACGGGCGGTCGGATCGGAGATCACCTGGAAGACGACCTTCTCGATCTGGCCCTTGTCGCCCCAGTAGTCGGCGTTGCGCTCGAGCGTGATCTGCTGGCCGTTCTCCCAGGAGACAAACTTGAACGGGCCGGTGCCCACGGGGTGAGCCTTGCCGTACTCGGACATGACCGGGGCGTCGGCTGTGCCGCCCACTCCGTCGGCGTCGTACTTCTCCATGGCAGTCGGGGACTGCATGGAGAAGGCGGGCAAGGACAGGGCGGAGATGAAGCCGACCCACGGACGGGTCAGGTTGACCGTGACCTCGGAGTCGCTCGTGGCCTCGCACGACTTGTAGACGGCCTTGTCGGTGTCCTTGGTGGCGTAGCCCTGGAAGAGCGACTTGTAGTAGTAAGCGCCGCCCTCCGTCTGCAGGATGCCATCGAAGTTGTACCAGCGGTCGAAGTTCTTGCAGACGGCCTCGGCGTTGAAGTCGGTGCCGTCCTGGAACTTCACGCCGGTCTTGAGCTTGAAGTCGTAGCTCGTGCCGTCGCTGGACGGGGTCCAGGACTCGGCGAGCAGCGGGGCCGGATCGGCGGTGCCCGGCTTGGTGCCGACGAGGCCCTCGAAGACCTGGCGGGCCACGCGGAACGATTCGCCGTCCGAGGCGGTGGCCGGGTCAAGCGAGGTGGGATCGGACGAGGAAGCGAACACGAACGTCGAGTTGACGTTCGCGCTGCCGCCGTCCGAGCTGGCCGCGTTGTTGCTTGCCCCGTCGTCGGCGCGCTGGGAGGCGCAACCGGTGAGGAGCAGGGCGGACACGGCCACAGTGGCGGCGGCGGCCTTCAGGCCGCGACGCGAGCCGAAGCTGGTCATGTTTCCTCCAGGGTTGGGTGTGCGCGAAGCCGCAGCACAGCAAATTGTGAGCGGCGCCACAGAATGACGTGACGCAGAGCCTACCGCACGGTCAGTTACCGATGGATGACGAAAAGGCGTCGGGTCCACACGGATGCATCATCCAAGGAAGTCCGCCCGGCGGTTTCGCTTGTTCCGGCCCCATTTGGCGCACTTTTCAGCAGGGAGCCCCGGGCGCACGACGGCGTGTGGGCGCCGCGCGTCGCCGTGTCGCCCCGGGCGCGTCACGGCCGCGCGCCGCGCTCGTGGACTCAGCCCCAGCCGGCGAGACGCAAGAGCGCCGCCGCCGCCGCACCGGAGAGCACGACCACAAGGAACGGCGCGCGGAGCAGGAGCGCGATGGCTGCCGCCGCCAACGCGCCGAGGCGGGCGTCGAAGACCACGGACGAGCCGGAAACGAAGGCGTTCGTCACCGTGAGCGAGGCGAGCAGGCCGATCGTCAGGCAACCGGCCACGCGCAAGGCGCGCTCGGACTCGAGCCAGCTGCGCGGAATGAGGTAGCCCGCCAGCTTGGTCACGTAGGCCACGGCGGCCGCGATGAGGATCCACCACCACAGGCTCATGCCGCACCCCGCTTCCACACCCGCGGGGTGTTCTTCCCGCCCGGCTCGGGCACCCACAGGCCCCAGGCGGCCGACACCACAGCGGCCACCAGGATCGGCACGCCGGCCGGCACAAGCGGCACCGCGAGGGCCGTCACGAGCCCGGCCACCACGGCCAGGGCCCACGGCTCGCGGCCCTTGAGGCGCGGCCAGAGCAGCCCGAGGAAGGCGGCCACGGCGGCGCCGTCGAGCCCCCAGGCCTTGGGGTCGCCCATCGCCTCGCCCAGGACGGCGCCCACCACGGTAAAGAGGTTCCAGAGCGACCAGATCCCCACGCCCGTGGCCCAGAAGGCGAGGCGGCGCTCCCGGGGATCGTCCTGGGACAGCGCGAGGGCCGTGGATTCGTCGATCGTGACGTGGGCGGCGAGCGGCGTCAGCCCGGGGCGCACCAGGGTGTTGATCTGCATGCCGTAGACGGCGTTGCGCACGCCGAGCAGCGCGCTCGCCCCGAAGGCCGCCCCGCCGCCGCCACCGCCGGCCAGCACCCCGATGAAGGCGAATTGCGAGCCGCCCGTGAACATGAGCGCCGAGAGCGCGATGACCTGCCACAGGTTCAGCCCGGCGGCCACCCCGAGCGCGCCGAAGGAGATGCCGTACAGACCCGTGGCCACGGAAAGCCCCAGGCTCTGGGTCATGGCGGGGCTGAGACGTCTCACCCTTCCAGCATGCCCGGCTCCGCGGCGCCGCCCAAGTCGTGCGTCACGCCCCGCGCCATCCAGTGGCCCATGCCGCCCAGCGGCTCAGCGACTCGCACCCTCCAGTGGCCCACGCCGCCCGACGACCCAACGGCTCAACGGCTCAACGGCTCAGCCGCTCAGGCCCTCAGCGGTTCAGGCGAGCGCACCCGCCCCGTCCAGCTGCGCGCGCAGGGCCGCCGGCACGTTGCTCGTGAGCTCGGTGACGCCGAGCCCCAGGAGGTACACCGCATCCTCGAGCGTGTCCACGGTCCAGATTCTCGCCACCGCACGCTCGAACCAGCGACGTGCCGCGTGTTCGTTGGCGCGGATGAAGTCGACGCCGGGACCGGCGATGCCCGCCGCCCCGGCCAGGAGTCGCTGCGCCGCGCCCTCGAAGAGGCGCTGCTCCTCGCTGCCGGGGCGAAGCTCGGGGTGCTCCCGCGGCAGCAGCGGATCGCGCGCCCATTCCTCCTCCGACTCCTCGATGAGCTGGCACACTCCCTCTCGCGGCATGAGCTCGAGCAAGCGGTCAACCGCGTTGGGCTCGAAGCTCATGAACGAGGCACTCACCTGGCCCAGGCGGCGGGTGGCCGGGTCGAAGCCAAGCGCCTCGAGCGTCGCGAGCACCGCCGCCTCGAGCCGCGGGTCGTCCCCGTCCTGGTGCTTGGTCTCGATCGCCAGCTCCAGCTCGCGGCCTGCGCGCAGGGCGATCTGCACGAGCTCCTCGAGCGTGCAGAACTGCTCACCCACCGTGCCGAAGGCCGCGGGGATCTCCACGCCCTTCCACGAGCTGTAGTCGAAGGCGCGCAGCTGCTGCAGACTCAGCTCGCGCACCGCGCCGGCGCCGTTGCTCGTGCGCCCCAGCGTTGCGTCGTGATGGCACACGACCACGCCGTCCGCGCTCAGGTGGACGTCCGTTTCGATGCCGTCCGCACCGTCCAGGAGCGCCTGTTCAAAGGCGGCGCGCGTGTTTTCGGCGTAGCTGGCGGAGGAGCCCCGGTGGGCAAAGATGCGCGGCATGGCCACCACGGTAGTCGCGCCGACCCAACGCGCGGTGGACGCGAGGGAAACTCCACCGCTCGGCACCGCAGGGCACCGCCCGGCGCCGCCCTGCCGGGCCGGCCGGGCCGGGGGCCCCCGCACCTCCCAGCCACGCGCCGTCGCGCGCCACACCCAGCCACGCGCCGTCGTGCGGTGCCGACGATCAAGGCAAGATGGGCGCATGAGCACCCTCCCGGCCCTCGGTGGCGGCACGGCCGCCGATCAGGAACGCCGCGCCGCCCTGCGGCGCATGAAGGCCTTCGCCACCGGCCTGCTGATCGTCCTGGCGATCATCTTTGTCGTCGCGTTCGCGCTGCAGGAGCGCCACCCGTGGCTCGCCTACGTCAGGGCGGCGGCGGAGGGCGGCATGGTGGGCGCGTTGGCCGACTGGTTCGCCGTCACGGCGCTCTTCCGGCACCCCCTCGGGCTGCGCATTCCCCACACGGCATTGATCCCGCGCAAGAAGGACCAGATCGGCGAGAGCCTCGGGGACTTCGTCGAGGAGAACTTCCTTTCGGACGAGGTGCTCGCCGCCAAGCTCGCGTCGCTCGAGGTCGCGGCGAAGGCCGGGGCGTGGCTGGCGGTCCCCGCCAACGCCAGCAGGGCCGCGGGCGAGGGCGCCGTTCTCCTGCGCGGCGTGTTGGACGTGGTCTCCGACGCCGACGTCCAGCGCGTGGCCGAGCAGCTGGTGCGCAAACACATGCTCGAACCGGAATGGTCAGGAACGCTTGGCCTCCTGCTGCAACGGCTCATCGAGGACGGGCACCACCGCGGGGCCGTGGACGTACTCGCGGACCGGGCCCTCGACTGGGCCAGCGAGCACCCCGAACGCATCACCGAGATCGTCTCCGACCGCTCGCCCTCGTGGCTTCCCTCCGCCGTGCAGCGCCTCATCGGGGAACGCCTGCACCGCGAGCTCACGGCTTTTCTCACCGCCGTGCGCAGCGATCCGCACCACGCGGCCCGGCGCTCGCTGGACGAGTGGCTCGCCGGGCTGGCGCAGGACATGCAGAACAAGCCGGAGACCATCGAGGCCGTGGAGCGCGTCAAGCGTTCGTTCATCGAGGACCCGCGGCTGCGCCAGGTGGCCCTGGACAGCTGGCATCGCCTCAAGGACTCCCTCAGCGAGGCGGCGGAGGACCCGGCCTCCGAGCTGCGCATCTCCTTCGAGTCTGGCCTGCGCGATCTGGGCGCGCGCCTCTCCACAGGGGACCCGCTCGCGGCTAAGGTGGACGGCTGGCTCCGCGATGCGGCCGGCTACGTCGTGAAGAACTACCGCCACCGCGCCACAGAGCTCATCACCGACACGGTGGCGAGCTGGGACGGCCAGGAGGCCTCCGAGCGGATCGAGCTCATGGTGGGCCGCGACCTGCAGTTCATCCGGCTCAACGGCACCGTGGTCGGCTCGTTGGCCGGCCTCGCGATCTTCGCGATAGCTCACGCGCTGCTGGGGGGCTAGCGACGCACCCCACGACGGCGGCGGCCCACCGAAAGGTGAGCCGCCGCCGTCGTGCTGTGGTCATGGGGCCCCTAGGAGGCCCGGCGCTCGCGCTCCTGCTCGATGGCGCGCTCCACGTCGCCTGCTGCCGCCCGTTCGGCCGCCACGAGCGCCCTGAGCTGCGCCGCGTCGGTGGGCGCCTGCGCCACGGCGGCGCCGATCTCGCGGGCGTCGAGGGTCTCGAGCGAGGCGAAGGCGCGGCGGGTCGACACCACCACCCGCCTGCCCAGCACGCGGGAGGACACGCCACCCACGGCGGCTCCGATGCCAAAGGGCAGCGCGCGCCCCATGGCGCCGGCCGTCTGCGAGGCGGCGAAGCGACGCAGGAAGCGCGATTGGAGCTCCTTGCCCACCATGGACCAGGTGCCGCCCTGACCGCCCAGCGTCGACACGGCGGCGCCCCACGGCCCGGTGGAACCGTCCACGATCTGCTCGCTCACGCCGGAGAGCAGCCCCGCCGCCTCGTCGCCGAGGATCACGGCCATGACGAGCAGCTTGGCCTGCTCCGGATCCCTCACCGCCACCCCGTGCAGCTCCGCGACCGTCTGCGCGTACAGCGCGCTGGCCTCGAGGAAGGCGACGGTGACGCCGGCCGAGACGCCCAGCGCGGCCGCCGTCCCGATCCCAGGGATCACGGCGGTGGCGCCGCCGGCGGCTCCCGCACCGGTCACGGCGCGCAGGAAGTCCCGCTCGGCAACGGCGATCAACACCTCGGCGGAGGCCCCGGGGCGCTTAGCACGCAGCCGCTTGACGTACGCCAACACGAGCGGGCGCTGCACGCCAAGGACGCGCAGCATGGCCGCCTGGACACCCCTGGCTGGACGCCCGTCGTCGCCGCTCACCTGGCGGCCGAGTGCGACCTTGGTTTCCTGCGGAAAGATGCCGGCGCCGTGCTTCTTCTTGCTCATGGTGAGCCAAGCGTAAGACACCCGCCTGGACGCGGGCCCAGCTTTCGGGAGCGGGCGTGCGGGTTCAGCCCAGGGCGTCGGTGCACGGGCGCACCCGCGCGCGGCCGTTCGCATGCGCGGCCCACGCCGGCCTCAGACCGGAAGGTAATGGCGCAGGAACGCGCCGACGTCCCTGATCTCGTCCTCGCCGATGCGGTGCCCCATGCCCTCGTAGCGCCGCGCGGTCAGCGCCGTGTGCTCCTTCAGCCACTCGGCGGCGCGCGCCTGCGCCTCCGGGTTGATCACGAACTCGTCCGGGTCTCGGCCCCAGAAGAAGGGGACGCGCGGCGCCTGCTCGTTGCCGAGGTCCAGGAGCGGTTGGTCAACCACAAAGCCGGAAAGCCCCACGGCGCAGCGATACGCCTGGGGGCGCAGGCGCAGCAAGGTCGTGGCCATGGCCATGCCCTGGGAGTGGCCGAGCACGGACACCGATCTGAAGGTCGCCGCCAGCCGGTCCTGGAGGGCCAGCACCGAGGCGGCCGCCTCGATCACGCGCGAGAGGTCCGGGCGCAGCCCCCAATCAAGCAGGAACCAGCCGTATTGCTCGTCGTCCATCTCGAACGGACCACGCACCGCCACCCCGGTGGCGTTCGGGGGCAGGACCTCGAAAAGCGGCGTGACCGCGGACGTGTCCGAGCCGTAGCCGTGCAACATCAGCACGAGATCCGTGCCCAGCGCGCCCTCGAGCGGGCGCGATGTCACCAGATCCTCAAGCTCCACCGGCTCAGAGGCTGACGGTGAGCCACACGAGACGATGGGTCTCGCCGTCGTGCACCGTGGCCACGGCGGAGCCGGAGGAGCTCACGGGCAGGGAAGGGGTGGGAGCGACATAGTCGCTTCGGGTCCCGGCGCCATCCCCGTCAACGCGGGTGGCGGCGGAGTCCGCCTGGAGGCGGGCCATGGCGGTCCCCCACCAGGTGCTGCCCAGTCCGGCGAGGGCCGCGGTGCTCGGGTCGCTCAGGACGGCGCCGTCAAGCAACTGCCCCTTGGCGGTGCTGGCCGCCTCCGAGCCGAGGGAGCCGGCGACGACGGCGCGGGAGCCAACGGGCAAGGCGCCCTCGCGGCCCTTGTCATCGGCGACCGCTGCAAGCGACTCGGAGCCGGCGACATATCCACGCAGGAAGCGCAGTTGATCCTCACGGCGCAGGGTATCCGCGGTGGACGATCCGCTCGCCGTGGAGGTCGCCACCACGTGCACCGTCTGGTCCCCCACCCGGATCGGGAGGTCCCACACGCTCGTGGACTGCAAGGGGGTGCTCTCCGCCGCCACGGATCCGAGGCCGGACCCGCTCAAGCGGTTGCCCGGCAGCTCCTTCCAGAGCATCGAGTTGAAGGTGCGCACATTGGCGGTGTCGATCTGCTGCGTGGAGAGCACGAGGAGCGAGCGCTGGCCCGCGAAGTCTCCGTCCCCGTAGGCGTCTCCCGCGCCGCCCACCACGCCATCCCCGTCGAGGTCCGTGCCGGAGGGCTGGCCGACGTTGGTCTGCGCCGCATAGCTGTACTCGTAGCGCACGCCGGACTCGCCGCCGCGGTCGGAAGCGAAGTAGTCATCCCGCAGGCTGGCCAGCACGTCGCCGCTCGCATCGACATCCACTCCGGTGATCACCAGGACGTCCGGGCGCTCGGCTTGGACAGCGGCGGTGAGCTGCAACGCCTGAGCGTCGGTGCCGGAGGCCAAGTCCGCCGCGAGGCTCCCCTCGCCGTCCCGACTGAGGCCTGCATCAACCGTGGCCACCGTGAGGGAGCGCGCACCGCTCTCCTCCCGGGCCGTCCCGACGTTGACATCGAGCGGCCCGGCCGCGGCGGGCGTGGCCCAGGCTGCGGCTGGGGTGCCAACCATCGCCAGGGCGGCGAGGGCGGCAACAGCCGCGGCACGGACTCGATTCATGCACTCCACACTAGGGATTCGGGAGGAGCCCGCAAGCCCCCTTGAGTCAGAGCTGTGAATCACGTCACAGTGTGAGGGGGGCGCCCGGAGGCAGGCGTGGCAACAAACTTCCCGCCAGCAATGCGAAGCGTCACTTTATATCGCTTAGATAGACAAAAAACGGCGACCGAACCGCACAGTAGACCGATACCCAACCGAGACCCCACTGTGACCTTCGCGAGCCCCTCCGGGGGCCGTTCGGAAGGCATTAAACGATGCGAAATCGCCGTCGTGGCGCGGAAGTAGCGCCGCGCACCACCCCGCCTCAGGCGTGCAACTCGCCCTCAGCCTCGCGCTCCCCTGGCGGCTCGAGCTGGAACGTGGCATGGTCGAAGCTCACCTCGAAGTGCTCGGCTGCGCACGTGCGCAGCCGCTCGAGGATCCGCACCGCCTCGCCGTCGTGAAAGACCCCCTCGTCCACCACCACGTGCGCCGTCAGCACGGCGGTCGTCGAGGAGAGCCGCGAGACGTGCAGATCGTGCACCGCCAGCACCCGGGGAACGCGCTCGAGGTGCTCGCGCAGCTCCCCCGCCTCAATCCCCTCCGGGGCCGCCTCCATGAGGACGCGCACGGCCTGCCGCAGGATGCGCAGCGAGCGGGGCAGGATGAGCGCGGCGATGATGAGGCCGGCCACAGTGTCCACCCACGGCCACCCGAGGGTCATCAGCACGATCGCTGAGGCGATCACGGCGACGGAGCCCAACGCGTCGTTGAGGACCTCAAGGAAGGCCGCCTTCATATTCAGGTTGTCCTGCTTGCCGCCGCGCAGCACCAGCATGGAGGCCAGATTCGCCGCCAACCCCACCACCCCAAAGAACAGCAGAGTCGGCCCGGGAATCTCGGCCGGCTCGCCCAGGCGGCGCAGGCCCTCGACCAGGGCGAAGACGCCGACGCCGAGCAGGATCGCCGCCTGCGTCACCGCGGACATGATCTCCGCCCGCTCGAACCCCCAGGTGTAGCGACCGGTGGCCGGTCGGTTCACGAGATGCCCCGCCGTCAGCGCCAGTCCGAGCCCCAGGACATCGGTCAGCATGTGGGCGGCGTCCACGAGCAGCGCGAGCGAGCCCGTGATGATTGCGCCGATCACCTCGAGCACCAGCACGCTCGCCGTCAGCCCGAAGGCGATGAAGAGCCGTCGCCGATTCAGCCCGGCCGCCGCATGAGCGTGATCGTGATCATGGCCCACTGCTGGCCTCCTTGGTCACCGCGCGGCATGACGCCACCGCGCCACACCGCATCTATTTGCGTACTTACGCAAATAGTAGTGTTTGCGAGGCGGTGGACACAATGCCCGACGGCGTGGGGCGGGGTCCGGCGCGCGGCGCCGCCGCTACGCCTCGCGCGGTTCCTCGTGGCCCAGCGGCACGGCGTCGGTGGCGTGAGCGGCCTGATGCAGCGCGTCGACCACCAAGCGGGCGGCGTGGGGATTGGCGAGCCGGTAGAAGACGCGGTTGCCCTCTTGGCGCGTGGCCACAAGGTGCGCCAGCCGCAGCTTGGCCAGGTGCTGGGACACGGCGGCGTTCGACTTGCCGACGCGCTCGGCCAGCTCGCCCACGGGCACCTCCCCCTCGCGCAGGGCAAGGATCAGCCGCACGCGGGTGGCATCAGCGAGCATCGAGAAGACCTCGGCCGCCACCTCCACATACTCGCTCTCGACGCTGAGCTCACGGGAAGATTCTGGCTGCATGCCTGCCATTCTTCCCGCAGATCGACGCCGCGCAATTCAGGCTTCGCGTCCCTGTTCGCGCGCACTACCGCCCGGTAGGCTCCCGGCAGGAGTGAGTTCATCGGAAAGGACCCGCGTGCGCACCGCAATCCCCCAGCCCTTCTCCGGCTATCTCGAGGCGCTACGCGAGGCCGGGCTCGACCGCCGCCCGGTCGCCGTCCTCGACCTCGACGCCGTGGCGGCCAACGTGACGGACCTGGGACGCCGCGCGGCCGGCAAGCCCCTGCGCTTGGCCTCCAAGTCCCTGCGTTCGCGCCCCGTCCTCGAGCGGGTGCTCGCGGACCCGGCCTTCTCCGGGCTCCTGTGCTTCACCCTCGCCGAGGCCCTGTGGCTCGCCGAGGAGGGCCTGAGCGACCTCGTGATCGGCTACCCCACGGCCGACGCCGAGGGGTTGCGGGAGCTCGCCGGGAGCGATGAGGCCCGCGGCGCCATCACCCTCATGATCGACTCCCTCGAGCAGCTCGACTTCATCGACGCCGCGGCGCCAGGGCACCCCGAGGTGCGCGTCGCCCTCGAGCTCGATGCCTCGTACCGCCCCGGCCCCGGCCTCATGATCGGTGCCGCCCGCTCGCCGCAGCATTCGGCCGGCGAGCTGGCCACCCTCGCGAGCGCCGTCGTCCGCCGCCCCGGCTTTCGGCTCGTGGGCCTCATGGCCTACGAGGGGCAGATCGCCGGCGTCGGCAACGCCGGGCGTTCGGTCCGAGCCGCCGCCGTTCGCGCCATGCAGGCCGCCTCGGCCCGCGAGCTGGCCGTCCGGCGCGCGGAGGCCGTGGCCGCGGTGCGCCTCGTGGCCGAGCTGGAGTTCGTCAACGGTGGCGGCACCGGCTCCATCGAATCCACGGGGGCCGAGGCCTCCGTCACGGAGATCGCGGCAGGCTCCGGCGTGTACGGGCCGGGCCTCTTCGACCACTACACGCACTTCAGCCCGCGCCACGCCCTGCACTTCGGCCTCGACGTGGTCCGCCGCCCCGCTCCCGGCATCGCCACGGTGCTCGGTGGCGGCTGGGTCGCCTCCGGCGCCCCCGGCCCCGATCGCCTCCCCACCGTCGCGTGGCCGCGGAAGGTGCACTTCCGCGGGACCGAGGGCGCAGGCGAGGTCCAGACCCCGTTGGTCGGTGAGGGCGCCAGCGCCCTCCAGGTGGGCGACGTCGTGTGGTTCAGGCATGCGAAGGCCGGCGAGTTGTGCGAGCGCGTCAACGAGCTGGCCCTCTTCCAGGGCGGCGCCATCGTCGGCACCGCCCCCACCTACCGAGGAGAAGGGAAGGCGTTCCTGTGAGCGCACCGTTGGTCGATCGCCGGGGCCGCTGGAGCAATTGGGGCCACAGCGCGAGCTCCACCCCGGCCGCCGTCGCCGTCCCCGCGAGCGAGGACGAGCTGTGCTCCTTGCTCGCGGCGGCTCACCGCGAGGGCCGTCGCGTCAAGGTCGTGGGCGGGAGTCATTCGTTCACCGACATCGCGGCGACAAACGGCACGCTCGTCAGCCTCGACAAACTGCAGGGGCTCACGAGCGTGGACCCCGTCAGCGGCCTCGTGTCCATGCTCGGCGGCACCCGCGTGTGGACCATCTCCGACGCGCTCGAACCGTACGGCCTCGCCCTGCCCAATATGGGCGACATCGACCGCCAGTCGATCGCGGGCGCACTCTCCACCGGAACCCACGGGACGGGCCTGGCGTACACGGGATACTCGGGTATCGCGCGGGGCTTCCGGCTGGCGCTGGCCGACGGCAGCGTCGTCACGGCCACCGCCCAGGAGAACCCCGAGCTGTTCCAGGCCGCCCGCGTGGGACTCGGCGCGCTCGGCGTGATCCTCGAGGTCACCCTGGCCTGCGTGCCCTCCTTCATGGTGCGCGCTGACGAGCACCCCCTGCCGCTGCGGGACATGCTGGGCTCCTTCGTTGAGCTGTGCCGCAGCGAGGACCACGTGGAGTTCTACTGGTTCCAGCACGCGCAGCAGGTCGCGGCCAAGGTCAACACGCGCCTGCCGGCGGACGCCGAGCGCGCCCCACTCTCGCGCCGACAGATCCTCTTCGATGACGAGTTGCTCAGCAACGGCGGACACCGAGCCCTGTGCGAGCTGGGCCGCGTGGCACCCGGCAGCGTGCCGGCGCTCAATCGTTTCGCGACCAAGGCCCTCGCCTCTCGGGTCTACACCGATCGGTCCGACAAGATCTTCGTCTCCCCGCGCCGCACGCGCTTCCGGGAGTTGGAATACGCCGTGCCGCTGCAGGACTTCGAGGCGGTCTTCGCCGAGGTCATGGCGGCGGTCAACGGCTTCGACGCCGGCATCACCTTCCCGCTCGAGGTGCGCGCGGCCGCCGCCGACGACACCTGGATCGGCACCGCTTCCGGCCGCGAGAGCGCCTACATCGCGCTGCACCGCTTCGTGAAGGAGGACCACGTCCCCTACTTCGCCGCGGTGGAGCCGATCTTGAAGGCCGCCGCCGGGCGCCCTCACTGGGGCAAGCTGCACACCCGCACGGCCGAGGAGCTGCGTAGCGTCTACCCGCGCTTCGACGACTTCCTCGCGGTGCGCGATCGCGTGGACCCCACCGGCGTCTTTGCCAACACCTACCTCGACCGCGTGCTCAGGGACGCGCCGGGCCGCGCCTGAGCCGCGCCTCCCGCCGACCCGACCACACGCCGTCGGGCATCAAAGCGCCACGCAGCCAGACACCGACGGGAGATCGCCCGAGCGGCGATCTCCCGTCGTTGTCTTGATCCCGGAACGCACGACGGCGCGCGCCGCCCCGGGCGCGCACCTCACCGACCCCTTGACAGCCCTCCCGCTTCAGTGGTTCATTAGTCGAGTAATGAACCACCGAAGCTAGGACCGAGGCATGTTCGACGAGTCGCGGCCGATCTTCTTCCAGATCGCCGAACAAGTGGAGGAGCAGGTGCTGGATGGCACGCTGCCCGAGGGCTCCCGCGCCCCCTCCAGCAACGAGCTCGCCGCGTTCCATCGGATCAACCCGGCCACCGCCGCCAAGGGCCTCAACCTCCTGGTGGACGCCGGCATCCTGCACAAGCAGCGAGGAATCGGCATGTTCGTCTCCACCGGCGCCCAGGATCTCCTGCGCCACCGCCGCCGCGAGGACTTCGCGGCCACCTACCTCACCCCCGTGCTGGCCGAGGCCGCGCGACTGGGGATCACCCGCGAGCAGCTGGCCCAGATGCTCCTGAACGCCAAGGAGGAAGCATGACCACCACCCCGGCCCTCGAGCTGCGCTCCCTGAGCAAGCGCTATCGCAAGCGCGGGAACGTTGTCGCGGCGCTCGACGACGTCAGCACCACCCTGCAGGAGGGCCGCATCTACGGCCTCCTGGGGCGCAACGGCGCCGGCAAGTCGACCCTCATGTCGCTCGCCACGGCCCAGGCCTTCCCCACCTCCGGCGAGGCGCTCGTCTTCGGCCACACGGCCTACGAGCACCGCCCCACCCTCGCGACCCTCTGCTTCGTCAAGGAATCCCAGAAGTACCCGGACGACTTCGAGGTGCGCCACGCCCTGCACTGCGCCTCGCTGGCCTTCCGCCACTGGGACGCCGACTTCGCCGCCCGCCTCGTGACCGAGCTGCGCCTGCCCACGGATCGGCGCATCAAGAAGCTCTCGCGCGGGCAGCTCTCCGCCGTGGGCATCGTGATCGGCCTGGCCTCCCGCGCCGAACTCACCTTCTTCGACGAGCCCTACTTGGGCCTCGACGCCGTGGCCCGCCAGGTCTTCTACGACCGCCTACTGGAGGACTTCGCGGAGCACCCGCGCACCATCGTGCTCTCGAGCCACCTCATCGACGAGGTCGCCGACGTCCTCGAGCACGTGCTGCTCCTCGAGGACGGCAGGCTCGTGCTCGACGCCCCGGCCGACGAGGTGCGCGGCGGCGTCACCACGCTGCACGGCCCCACCCGCGCCGTCCTCGACGCAGCCGGGAGCCACGAGGTCCTGGCCCGCAAGGACCTCGGACCCGTCACCCAGCTCACCGTGAAGGCCCGCTATTCCGGCGCCGAGCTCGCGGCCGCCGAGGCCCAAAGCATCGGCGTCGAGCCGGCCACACTGCAACAGACCATCGTCTTCCTCACCCGCGCCGGCGAGCGCGCCGACGCCTGACAGGAGGCTGTCATGTCGACTTCACCCATCCTGGTTTCCGCCCGCGTGCAGGCCGCCAACCGCAACACCTTCGTCTGGGTCCCGCTCCTGGTCCTGGGTGGCTCGACCGTGCTCACCCTTGCCGTCTGGTGGGCCGTCAAGGCCGCCGGTGCCGAGACGCAACTCTTTTCCGGCTCCGTCCAGGCCCCCTTCTGGTACCTCTTGGTGGTGGGCGCGCAGGCCGTGGCGCTGACGTTCCCCTTCACCCAGGCGCTCTCCCTCTCCCGGCGCGACTTCTGGCTCGGCGCCATGCTGAACTTCAGCGTGTTCTCGGTGCTCTTCGCCGTCTTGCTCTGGCTCCTGGGGCTCGTCGAGGGCGCCACGGGCGGCTGGTGGATGAACGGGCGGATGTTCGCCTTCCCGGCCGAGCTGGAGGGCGGCGCGGGCTTCCCGAACGCCGGCAGCCCCTGGTACCTCCTGCTCTACGCGCTCCTGGCGATGATGGCGCTCTCCATCGGCTTTGCCTTCGGCACGGTCTACAAGCGCTTTGGGCCCACGGGCCTGACCCTCGCCATCACGGGGACGGTCGCGGCCGTCATCGTCCTGTTCGTCCTGAGCGTCAGGCTCGACTGGTGGCCCACCCTGCAGGCCTGGTTCCCGGCCGATCGCGTGCCAGGCAACGTCGCGATCATCACGGGGGTCATCGCGGCGCTCGGCTTCTTCGTCTCGTGGGCGCTCATCCGCCGGGTGCCCGCCTAGCCACCCCCGCGCCTCCGGGTTCCGGTCCGCGTTCGGCTCTTGTGGTCCGCGCCTGGCTCGGTCGGATGAGCCAAACGCGGACCACCTCCGTCCCGACAGGCCGCCCACCCGCACCCAGCATCACGGTGTCGCAACGTCGGCCCGGCGCCGGTTCAAAGCGACGGCTCTCGCGACTACGGTGGCCAGGGACAGGGGCAGAGGTGCCCACTCGATGCCAAGGAGTCGCGCAGTCATGCGTCCACGTCGTCCTCTCATCCTCACCGCGCTTGGTCTGGCGGCAACCCTCACGCTGGGGGCGCTGACCGGCTGCACGGCGAGCGAACCCTCAGCGCAAGGCAGCAGCACTGCGCCCAACCAGAGCAGCCCTGCCGGCACCCCCGCCACCACCGCGCCCAGCGGCGGCACCCCCAGCGCCAGCGCCTCCCCCACCCCGGCGCCCACCACCCCCGCCGCGGCCAGCGACTTCACGCCCACGGTGCCCGCCGGGGCCACCACCGTGTGGCCGGACAATTCGATGGTCCCCCACCTCTTCTTCCACTCACTCGTGGTGGACCCCAAGGTCGCGTTTGGCCTGAAGAACAAGGCCAAGGCCGCCGGCTATCTGGACTACATGGTCACGGTGGATGAGTTCAAGAAGGTCCTCACGCAGGTCTACAAGAACGACTACGTCCTGGTCAGCCCCCACCAACTCGGCAAGGTCAACGCCAAGGGCGTCATGGTCTCCACACCGCTCAAGGTGCCCAAGGGCAAGAAGCCCCTCGTCCTGTCCATCGACGACGTCTCCTACTACGAGTACATGACTGGCGAGGGGTTCCCCACCAAGCTGGTCGTGGCCGAGGACGGCAGCGTCCAGAACGAGTACACGGCGCCCGGCAGCGACGTGCCCAAGATCGGTGCGTACGACGTCATGCCGATCGTCGATGAGTTCGTGAAGGAGCACCCCGACTTTGCGCCGTTCGGGCACAAGGGCGTCATCGCCCTCACCGGCTACAACGGCGTGCTCGGCTACCGTTCGTCGCCGAGCATGTACGGCCCCGGCGGCGACGCCGACCACAAGAATCCGCACCTGCAGGCCGACATCGCCGAGGCCACCAAGGTCGCCAACGCCCTGAAGGCCTCGGGCTGGGAGTTCGCCTCGCACTCGTGGGGGCACATCAACTTCACCAAGTCCTCGCTCGGCCGGATCCAGGCCGACACCGCGCGCTGGAAGAAGGACGTGGAGCCCATCACCGGCCCCACGGACCTGCTCATCTACCCCTTCGGCGCCGACATCTCCGGCCTGCCCAAGTACTCCGGCCCCAAGTACGACTACCTGAAGAAGGCCGGCTACAACTTCTACTTCAACGTGGACGGCTCCACGCCGCAGTGGGGGCAGTGGGGCAAGGGCTACCTGCGCGAGGCCCGCATCAACGTGGACGGCATCTCGCTCAAGGCGGCGCTCGAGGGTCGCCAGGTGCTCTCGCACTTCTTCGACCCCAAGTCGGTGCTTGACCCGCTGCGCCCGGCCAGCATCTCCGGCACCACGTCCTAGGTCTTCCCGTGCCCGACGTCGGGTGCCCACCTGAGGTGGGCACCCGACGTCGGGCGTTTTCCCGCCTTCCCCTCCCGCGCCTGGTGCCGCATCCCGCCCCGCCTGGCCGGGGGCGGAGCCGGCGGGGCGAAGCGACGTCCGGGCGAAAGGGGCGGCGCGGCGGAGCGGGACGGCGGCCGGGCGAGGCGGCGAGCAGGGCCGCGGATCACGAAGCGGTTGCAAGGGGCGGCGGGGCGGCGCGCCAGGTGGACTTTCCGGGCCGGGGTTTGTTTGGGTGGATGCCATGCCCCTTTCCTCGCGTCGCTCCCTCGCGCCCGCGATCATTGCCATCCTCGCCACGCTGCTCCTGATGATCGGCTACGCGTTCGCGAGCCACGACGTCGCGCAAGCCAGCGCGAGCATCCAGGCGCCGGGGGCCACCACCGAGGCCTCGTCGATCGGCGAGCGCGCCTCCGTCCGCACGGGGAACACCGCCGTGAAGGTGCCGGCCGCCGGGCACTTCCTCGACGCGCCGCGACTGCCCGGAACCACCCCTGCGAAGCAGCGCCGCGCCAAGGCCAAGCCGGCGGTGCACGCCTCGGGACCGCTGGTCCAGAAGGGCATCGACTGCGCCAAGGTCAAGTGCGTGGCGCTGACCTTCGACGACGGCCCGGGCCCGGGCACACCGCGCGTGCTCAAGGCGCTGGAGAAGGCCGGGGCCAAGGCCACGTTCTTTGTGGTGGGTTCCCAGGCCGCCGCGCACCCCGACATCGTCAAGGCCACGGCGGAGGCCGGCATGGAGATCGGCAATCACACGTGGGATCACCCGCAGCTGTCCCGGGCCGATGCGCGCACGGTCAAGCGGCAGATCCAGCGCACGCAGGCCGCGATCAAGCGGGCCTCCGGCGTCACCCCGCTGTACCTGCGCCCGCCGTACGGCGACGTCAGCCGGAACCAGCGCCAGAAGCTGGCCATGCCCCTCGCCTTCTGGGACGTGGACACCGAAGACTGGAAGACCCGCAGCACGCGCGCCACCGTCAGCTCCGCGGCCGCCGCGCGCCCCGGAGACATCGTGCTCATGCACGACATTCACTCCTCCACGGTGGATGCCGTGCCGGCGATCATCAAGCAGCTGCAGCGGCGCGGCTTCCACCTCGTGACGCTCTCGACGCTCGTGGGCGGGCACCCGCAGGAGCACGTGGGCTACGGCCGCGGCCTCGCCCCCGGGGTGCGGCGCTAGGCGGAGAGCCGGGTCAGTTCCCGCGCTCGACCAGCGCCCGGGCCATGGCCATCGCCTCGCGGCGCGTGGCCTGGGGCAGGTACGCCCTGGCCACGGCCACGCCGATCGAGGGCAGCTGCAGCGGGTCGGCGTAGGACATCGACATCCGGCGGTGCTCCGGGCGGAACTTCTTCTTGAACCGCAGGAGCGAGTGAAAGCCGTAGAGCGGCTCGAGCGCTTCGGAGACGCGGCCGAGCACGGCGTTCATGACGCCGCCCTCGTCGGAAGGGTCCGAGGTCGCCAGAGGGGCGCCGGACAGGCTCAGCTCCAGCGCGCCCTCCTCGCGGACCCGCAGCGCCACCGACGCGATGAGGAACTCCATCACCCCGTTGGGGCCGTCTGGCACGCGGCGCATGACATCGAGCGTGTAGCCGCGCACCTCACCGTGGGCGAAGGTGGGCAGCCAGCTCGTGACGCCCACGATGCGCCCCTGCGCATCGATCGCCAAGGCCAACCGCACGTCGTCGTCCTGCATCTCCTTGAACGTGCCAAGGGTGAAGCCCATCTCCGGCAGCGCCTTGCCGGCCACCCACTCCTCGCTCAAGGCCCGCAGCGCGAGGTTCTCGCGCTGGCTCAGCTCGGAGAAGGCGCACCACTTCATGCTCAGCCCCTCGCGCAGTGCGCGCGTGTAGGGCTGGCGGACCTTCTCGCCGGCTTTGCCGGCCATCCCCCAGCCGGGCAGCTCGATCACGGCCTCCTCCGCGACGGTCATGTCGGAGAAACCGAGCCCGCGCAGCGCCGCGGCCGTCGGCTCATGCACGCTGTAGAAGACGGGGGTCATGCCGTGCTCGTTGGCGTGGGCGATGAATGCCTTGAGGGTCGCGACCCGCTCCTCTGGCGCGCACGCCGGATCCGAGATCGCCAGCGCCACCCCGGAGACGAGCCGGTACGCCACCGCCGCGCCGCCGCCGGGTGCGAACCAGTAGGAGACCCCTTCCCAGGTGCCGATCCAGCCGAGGCTTCCGGCGTCGCTGGCCCGCAGGAGCCGGATGTACGCCTCCCGGTCATGCGTCCCGGAGGCCGCGACCCGGCGATAGAGCCAGAGCACGCCACCCACCACCACGAGCCAGAACAGCGCGCCCACCCAGCCCCACAGCACGAGCGCCGCACCGCGATGCGGGAAGGCGGGGGCGACCGTGTCGTACAGCAGGCTCTGCGGGACAAAGCGACGCAGCGCCTCCTCCAGCACCTCCGATCCGGCCATGCTCTCGTTCCACTGCGCGCGCAGCAGCAGCTGCGCCAGCAGGTATCCGCCGGCCAGCAGCACGAAGGCGGCCGCCAGCACCACGGCCAGGCGAACGGCGTCGCGCCGCGGGGCCCGCACGGCAAACGAGCGGCGCCCCACGAGCAGCACCAGCACGACGGCGGCGGGCAGCCCGATCGCGGAGGCGCCCCACAGCACACCCTCCAAGACGCGTCCCGCGCCGCGGCCGCCCACCACGGCGGAACCCGTCGCCGCGGCGACGATCGCCGCGATCGCGAGCAGCGAGGCCGTCCCGACGCCAAGGATCCAACCGGCGCAGCGCCCCGAACGCAGCCCGATCGCCGCCACCACGAGGAGCAGGAGCGGCACGGCGGCGAGTAGCGCTGGGCCCGCGCCGTGGGTGATGACGGCGACGGTCTCGTTGTCGCAGATCCTCAGGTCCTGGACGGCGCAGCGGGCCACGAGCCGCCGGTCAACATCGGCAAAGAGTTCCGCGGCGTGGGCGATGGGCCCGCGCCCACCGCCGCTGAGCAGACCGGCCAGGGGGCCAAGCCCCACGAGGGCCACGAAGCCGGAGACGAGGCGCCGGTGCTCCTCGAGCGAGGAATGGAGGCGCACGAGCGGCTTGGCCGCCCCGATCCAGCACCGGCTCAGCGCCAGACCGAGGCCGAAGGACACGACCCGCACCCACGAGGCGGGGTCGGAGGAGTAGAGGGCGAACAGCGCCACCGTCACGGCGATGAGGACGAGCACGCGGCGCCGCCAGAGCGTCCCCAGGCCGCCGCTGGCCGCCGTGACGGCCACGACGATGCCGATCATGGGCGAGGCGATCCACTCGCCACCGGCCGGGGACAGGCCCGGCCACCTGGCGATGCCGGCCTCCGCGAAGACGCCAACCACCACGGCCGCTGCCCCGCCCAGGACCACGCTCAACGCCGTCCGCAGGGTGCCGAGCGAGCGTTCGGCCCAGGCCAGTGCGCTCAGGCTCAGGAGCACCGAGAGCACCGCGGCGGGGACGGAGGCGGAGCCGAGCAGCGCGGAGAACGGCGTCCAGAACTGCATGCGGTTCAGGGTCGCGTCGGCGCTGGCGGCCCAGCCGTTGTCCGGTTCGAGGCCCGTCAGGACGGCGGCGACAACGATGGCCGCCGCGAAGGCCAGGGAGAAGGGTGCGGAGGCCGCCAGCCGGAGGGCCGTGGCGGCGAGGGCGCCCGCACGGGCCCCGCGCCGGGGGCGCACGGCTTCGGCCGTCGGCTGGTGTGGAGCCGGCGCTCGGCCGGCCTCCTGGGAAGAGGACACGGGAATACTGTGCCGCGTCGGCGGCCCGGCGGCGGCATCGGCGGCCGCGGTCCGCGCAGGGTCACAGCTGGCGCCCATGGTTTCTCCAGAGAACGACGGCGTGTGGCCGGGTCCGCGGGTGGGCTCACGGCACGGGTGTGGCCGGCGGTCTCCGGTTGCTGCCGCCTAGCTCAGCCGCAGCGTCGTCAGGCAGGTCGGATCGCCGGCGCCGGTCCCCGTCGTGACGGAACCGCGCTTGCCCCGCGCCTGAACAACCACCGTGACGGTCCGATCCGAGGGAAGCCAGAAGCCGGCGAAGCCGTTGGAGGCCGTCCGGCGCGTGCCACTGAACAAGACCTCGCCGGTCCCCGCGTCGGTGATCGTGAAGCTCGCCTCGGTGTCCGCCAGCTCTCCCTTGCATCCCACGGGGGCGTGGAAGGTGCACTCGTGCGTGGTGCTGGTGAACGGGGCCACCGAGAGGTAGAAGCGCTCGAGCGGGAGGCTCGCCTGAGCACCGTCGGCGCCGGTGAGCTGCACGGCGTCGGACGTGACCGAGGCGGCCAGACCCGCCGGGCGCTCGCTCACCGGGATCGCCTCGAGGGTCTCCACCACCGCCTCGGCGGGGGCGGACCCCAGGCCGCTCAGCCCGGCGGCCGCCAGGATCGCAGCGGCGGCGCCCGAGGCCGCCCTCGCCTCGGTGCCGCCGGGCACCTGGGCGCCACCCGCCGTCGCGCCTTGGGTTGTGGGGCTCCCCGCGGCCCCTCCCGGGGCCGCGCAGGCGCTCAGCGTCAGGAGGGCGGCGAGCGCGGGGGCGGCGATGAGCAGGAACGGGCGGCGCAAGGTCGTCATACCCCCAGAGGGTATGCGAGGGGCCTGGGTGGTGCCTGGGACTCACTCCTCGCCGAAGCGCGGGTTCTCGCACCAGGCCGAGACGTAGCCGCCTTCGCCCGGGAACCACCGATGCCAGGCCTGGCAACGCACCGTGACGTGGCGCGGAGTGTCCCAGTCGCCGTTGTCGAAGTCTTCGTTGAGCTCGAAGGTACTCAAGCCCTTCAAGACGACTTCTTGGCCGGATTCCAAGCTCAGACGAACCCAGGGGTTCTTTCCCGAGCTGGCGTCGACCACCGTGGCATCCCCCTCGTAGGCCCACAGGGTGGACGTCACGGCATCGGATGGGGTCATGCGGAGCGCGCCCGTCACGGCAGGAACGAGGGCGAAGATGGAGCAGAACGCCACGGCACGGGTGGTGAAAGGCACTGCCTCGCGCCGCCAGTCGCGCCCCGGCGTGATGAGTGGCCTCCCCCGGTGCGCCTTGGCCAGCTTCCGTGCCTCGAACAACGCCACGAGCCCCAGGCCCACCGCGCCGACGATCGCCAGCCCCAGGATCCACACCCCGCCCACCGCCAGGGCGTGCCACGGCCCGTAGGGATCCGCCGGGGTCATGCCGTCCGGGAAGGTCGCAGGAAACACCGTGATCACCGCCCTGTTGTGCCGGTCCGTGCCGGCGAGCGCCGCCCGGAGGCAACGGAGGCCCCCGCCGCGCATTGCGGCGGAGGCCTCCGTCAAGGAGTGGGCCCAGCGGGGGTCGAACCCGCGACCAGCGGATTAAAAGTCCGATGCTCTACCAGCTGAGCTATAGGCCCGTAGCGGGCGCGTGCGCCAACTACCGCGTCGATTCTTCCATACCGCACAGGCCCGCCGTGCCGCGCGCCCGCTCCCAGCTGGGCTTGATTCAATGGACCCGCACCCACCCCTCATCAAGGAGCACCCACCGCCATGCCGGCACCCGCCACCCGTGTCATCGCCCCGCTGGCCGGCGCCGCCGTGCTCGCGCTCGCCCTGAGCGCCTGTACAAGCAACGCCAAGATCACGGTCGGCAGCACCACCTTCTCCACCTCGGCCGAGCTCGCGGCGGCGATGGGCAAGGCGGGGGTGGCCTGCACCGACGTCAAGCTCGTGCAGCAGACGGAGAAGCTCAGCATGAGCACGTGCACCAACCCCGACTTCACCTCGTTGAACATCGTGGTCTTCCACGACCCCGCCGCGCTGGCGCAGCTCGTCAACCAGGCGGCGGCCCGCGACGGCAAGGAGGTCACCGCGACCACCACGATCTACGGCAACAACTGGGCCACCATCGGCTCCGCCAAGGACGCCGCCACGGTGAGCACCGCCGCCGAGAAGCTCGGGGCGACCCTCGCCACGGCGGGCTAGCCCCGCCCCGCCCCGCCCGAGCCCACCCCGGCCCCCACCAGCGCCGGCACCGGCGCAGCCCACCCACAACCCCGAGCAAGGACCCCATGCCCGAGCTGACCCACTGGCTCCTCTACGCGGGAGGACTCGCAGTGCTGGTGACCGCCGGCGTGCTCATCCTGCGTTCGCAGCGCGTGGGCCTGGGCGCGCTGCCCTGGCTCGCGGTGCTGCGCGCCGCCGTGCAGCTGAGCATCGTTGCCCTGCTCTTGCGCGGCGTGCTCGCGTGGTGGTGGGCGCTCGCTGCCTTCCTGGCCCTCATGTTCGTCACGGCCGGCCTGACGGGCGCCCGCCGAGCCTCCGCCCTGCCGCGGGGTCGTGCCGCCGCCCTCCTCGGCATCGGCGCCGGGGCCGTCGTGTCGGTCGGTTCGATCATGGGCCTGGGCCTCGTGGAGCGCAGCTCGCAGGAGCTCGTGGCGATCGCCGGCATCCTCATCGGCAACGCCATGACGGCGTCAACGCTCTCGTTGCGCCACCTCACGTCCCTGCTGCGCGACCGCCGCGGCGAGGTCGAGGCCTGGCTCGCGCTCGGCGCCGCCCCGGTCCAGTCCACGGCCGAGCTGCGCCGCGAGGCCATCCGCGAGGCCCTCATCCCGAATCTGGACCAGACGAAATCGACGGGCCTGGTCACCCTGCCCGGCGCGTTCGTTGGCGCGCTCTTCGGCGGCGCCTCGCCGATCGAGGCCGCGGCGTTCCAGCTCGTGGTGTTGGTTGGCATCTTCCTTGGCCAGAGCGTGACGGCGAGCCTCGCCACGTGGTGGGCCTCGGGTTCGCCCGTCCTTCCAGCGCCCGACGACGCGGCCGTCGCCTGAGTGCGGGAGGGCACGCGGGTGCCCTCCCGCACTCAGGTGCCCCACGCCGTCGTGCACTCGCTCCTCCCCCTTCTTGGTCCGTGTGCCGACCGGTGGGTCCGGCAACTGCGCCGCGAAGCACGGGTTTCGGACCACGCTCACGGCGGGCCGGAGCCTGCCCCTGCGCCCACGGAAGAAATTCGTCCCCGCCCAAGATCGCACCCAGCCGCGCGCTGTACCCTCGGTGGCGATGTCTTCAGGAACCCGGCGCCAGTACCACCGCCCCACCCTCTTCACCTCCGACATGATCGATCGCTACGAGGGTGGCGCCGATCCAGCGCGCCTGGCGGAGGCCGCGCACGTCACGGCCGGCGCCCTCGTGAACCGCGGGCGCGCCAACGAGGACCCGGTGGTGCTGGAGAAGCTGATCCGCCTGGGCGACGCGGAGGGCCTCGAGGAGGTCGCCGAGCTGTGGTCCGCCTCCCCCGCCCAGTCCCTGCCCGGCACGCTGTGGCGGCTCTACGCGTTGCGGCGCACCGTGCTGCAGGACCCCGCACGCCTCGCGGCGTACTTCCGGGACGGACGGGCGCAAGCGCCGGTGCACCAGGCGGTGGCCGGCGTGGCCGAGCCCCCTGGCCCGCAGGAACTCGTGGACATGACCACCGCCATCCTGGCCGGAGCGTTCACGGGAGACTATGACGTCGCGTTGCACCGTGCCGCCGCCTTCTGCCGCGTCGTGGCGCTCGGGGAGACGGCCCACGCCGACGCCGCCGATCTCGCCGACCCGCTGCGCGGCTCGGCTCTCACCCGCGCCGCGCACCGGCTCAACGGGACCGCCGAGGACCTGGACGCCGCCGCCGGGCTCTGGCGCCGCGGCGAGCTCACCTGAGCCGCCGCCCCTGCGTGATTTAGCGGACAGCGCATCGGATTGACGCGCCGCCGGCACCGGAAGCACACTGGTGGGGCGACGTCGGGCTGCGGCAGCCCCGGGCTCCACATTTCGCCGCCTAGAGCGGCCTTCCGCCGAGAGGCGCTCCCGGTCCGGCGTCGCGCACACTTCCTTCGGTGCGGCTCATGAATATCCTCGGAGCACACGCATCAAATGCCGTTCATCCAGGGTAGATACACTGGCCACGCACCCCCACCGCGCCTGTCGGAAAGGTCATCGTGAGCCTGCGTTTTTTCCCCAGCGAGACCCGGAGCCTGAGTCTCCTGACCTCGCTGGCCGACGTGTTGCGCGAGGCTCTCGCCACGACGTCCGAGCTCTTCTCCGCCGAGGAGGCGGGAGCCGACGCGCTCCGTGAGCGGCTCGAGGCGTTGGAGCTCAAGTCCACCGACCTTCACTACGCGTTGCTCACGCACCTGCGCACCTCGTTCGTGAACCCGCTGCCGCGCGAGGACCTCTACACGTTCTCTCGCCACCTGGCGCGCTCCATCGGCTTCGTCGCCTCCGCGGGCTCGAGCCTGCCGCACGCGGCCGACCGCCGCACCGACCGTGTGACCGAACTGCTGGAGATCCTCGGCAGGCAGGCCGACCTTGGCCGCAAAGCGCTGGCCGGCCTGGGCCGTCTCGAGGACCTCGAGGACCTCTGGCTTGACCTCCTGCGCCTCTCCTCCCGTTCGCGCCGCACCCAGCGCGCGTGGCAACTGGACCAGGCCGGCGAAAGCAGGATCGCCTCGGTCATCACGCAGCAGGTGCTCGCGCGGGACCTGCAGGGGGCCGCGGACGCGCTCCTTGGCTTCACCGATCACCTGGGGCACGTGCTCGTGAAGGAATCCTGAGCCGGTGGAAGCACTCCTGCTCGTCATCACGCTGGCCGTGCTGGCCGGCGTGACGTTCCTCAACGGCTTCCACGACGCCTCCAACGCCGTCTCCTCGGCCGTGCGCACGCGCGCGCTGACGCCGCGGCTGGCCATCACCATGGTCGCCGTCTTCACCGCGGCCGGCACCTTTCTTGCGACCAGCCTGGGCGCCACGCTCGCCGATCGCTTCCAGACCTCCATCCCCAGCGGCCCCGCCGGCCTCGTGACGGTCCTGTGCGGCCTGCTAGCCGCCGGAACCTGGGGCCTCTTCACGTGGTGGAAGGGGCAGCCTTCCTCGTCCACCCACGCCATGCTGGCCGGGCTGGCCGGCGCTGGGCTCGCCGCCGCCGCCGTGGGCTTGGAACACCCCGCCGACGCCGCGGCCCTCCTCTTGCGCCAGGTCCTCGTGCCGCTAGTCGTCACCTCGCTCCTGGCCCCCGTGCTGGCCTACCTCCTCGTGATCCCCATCGTCTGGTGCCTTCGCCACACGCCGCCGCGCAAGATCAACGAGGCCGGGCGCTCGGCGCAGGCCATCGGCGCCGCCGCCGTGGCCCTGGCGCACGGCGTCCAGGACGGCCAGCGCGCCGTGGCCATGACGGTGGTCACCGTGACGGCCGCCGGGGCGGCGGTGCCGAGCGGCTCGGTGATCTGGCTGGAGGCCTGCGCCGCCGTGCTCCTCGGCCTGGGCGTGCTGGGCGGCGGCTGGCGGATCACGCACACGCTCTCCACGCGCCTGGTGACGCTCGATCCCCTGCGCGCCGGTGCCGCCAACGCCGTCTCCGCCACGCTGCTCTTCGTGGGTGCGTTTGCCCTCAAGCTGCCGATTTCCTCCACGCAGGCGGTCACCGCCGCCCTGGTGGGCGCCGGCATCAATCAGCGGCACAGCACGGTCAATTGGGCGACGGCGCGGCGGATCCTCGGCTTCTGGCTCGCGACGCCCGTGGCGTGCGTGCTGCTGGCGGGAACGCTCATGCTGGCCGCCTCGCCGCTCCTGCGCTAGGGGCCGCTGCGGGGCTGGACCGGGCTACGGGCGGGGCCGGAGGCCGTTGCGGCGCCGCCGGGGCCGAGGTGAGGGCCGGCGGGACGCGAGCCCGCGGGCAGCGCAAGAGAAGGTCCGCAGATGGCTCATCTGGTCCGCCTCTGACTCACCCCTAAGAGTCAAACGGGGACCACTTCCCAGGCGCAGGCGAGTGGCCGCCCTTCCAGGCGCAGGGCCGCTGCCGTCCCTCCATCCGCGGGCCCGTGGCTACCCGTCCGCGCGCAGGCGAGCCGCCACCAAGGACGCCGCGCACCCCACGTGCGACGCGACCGGGGGCCGAGGGCAGGCGGGACCCGAGGCCGCGGGCAGCGCAAGAGAAGGTCCGCAGATGGCTCATGTGGTCCGTATTTGACTCACCCCGAAGAGCCAGACGCGGACCACTTCCCGAGCGCAGGCGAGTGGCCAGGGCGCACCCTTCCGGGCTCACACGAGCCGCCACTAAGGACGCCGCGCACCCCCTGCGACGCGACCACACCCCGAGGACCGATCCGGGGCAAGAGTTGGTCCGCAAACGGCTCATCTGGTCCGCCTCTGGCTCACCCCAGAGAGCCAAACACGGACCACTTCTCAGGCACAGGCGAGCGGCCGCTCCTCCGGGCGCAGGGCAGCGACGGCGCCTCCGGCCTCAGGCGAGCCGCCACCGGGCCCACGCCACGCACCCCACCGAGGCCGGGGCCGGGGCCCGACCCCACGCCGTCGGGCACACGGAAACGGCGGCGAGGCCAATGCCTCGCCGCCGTTGATCCCCCTCAGAATCCCCCGGCTCGCTCTCCGGGGCCCCGCCCTGCGGCGCTCAAGCGCTGCGCAGGGAAGCGTGTTCGCCGATCACCCGAAGCGGCCGGAGACGTAGTCCTCGGTCGCCTGCTCCACCGGGTTGTTGAAGATGGTGGAGGTCTCCGCGTACTCGATGAGCTTGCCCGGCTTGCCGGTGCCGGCGATGTTGAAGAACGCGGTCTTGTCGGAGACGCGCGCCGCCTGCTGCATGTTGTGCGTGACGATGACCACCGTGTACTCGTTCTTGAGCTCGTTGATCAGGTCCTCCACGGCCAGCGTGGAGATCGGGTCGAGCGCCGAGCAGGGCTCGTCCATGAGGATCACGGAGGGCTCCACCGCGATGGTGCGGGCGATGCACAGGCGCTGCTGCTGGCCGCCGGAGAGGCCGGAGCCCGGCTTGTCCAGGCGGTCCTTGACCTCGTTCCAGAGGTTGGCGCCGCGCAGGGACTTCTCAACGATCGCGTCGGCGTCGGACTTGGAGAGGCGCTTGCCGTTGAGCTTGAAGCCGGCCAGCACGTTCTCCTTGATGGACATCGTGGGGAAAGGATTGGGGCGCTGGAACACCATGCCCACCTGGCTGCGGACCGTCACGGGGTCAACGCCCGGGCCGTAGATGTCGTCGCCGTCCAGGAGCACCTTGCCCTTGACGTGCGCGCCGGGGAGGACCTCGTGCATGCGGTTCAGCGTGCGCAGGAAGGTCGTCTTGCCGCAGCCGGAGGGGCCGATGAAGGCCGTCACGGAGCGGGGCTCGATGTTGATGTTCACGCCCTCCACGGCAAGGAACTTGCCGTAGTAAACGTTGAGGTCATTGGCGTCGATGCGCTTAGCCATGAGGTGTCTTCTTTCGTGAAAAGTGAGGGGGATCAGCGACCGGCGGTCTTGGGCGCCAGCCACTTCGCGACGGCGCGGGCCAGCAGGTTCAGGAGCATCACCAGGATGATCAGGACCAGGGCACCACCCCAAGCGCGGATCATCGAGGGCTCCGGCGCCTGCGGCGCGGTGGGCGTGGTCAGCTGGTAGTAGATGTAGACCGGCAGGGCCATCATCCAATCCTTGACCAGATTCCAGTTCGTGGCCACCGTGAAGCCGGCCGTCACCAGGATGGGGGCCGTCTCGCCGACCACGCGGGCGATCGCGAGCGTGACGCCGGAGGCGATGCCGGAGATCGCGGTGGGGAGGACCACCTTGAGGGTCGTGCGCCACTTGCGCACACCCAGCGCGGCGGAGGCCTCGCGCAGCTCGTTGGGCACCACACGCAGCATCTCCTCGGTGGAGCGGACCACGATCGGGATCATGATCACCGAGAGCGCGATCGCCGCGGAGAGGCCGATCGTTTGTGCCCCGGGCGCCGCCCCGAAGAAGCTGAAGACCGCGAGCATGAAACCGGCGGCAAAGAGGCCGGCCACGATGGACGGGATGCCCGTCATGACGTCGACGAAGAAGCGGATGATCTTCGAGAACAGATTGTCGTTGCTGTATTCCACCAGGTAGATGGAGGCCAGGAGACCGATCGGCACGGAGATGATCGTGGTGGCCGCGGTGATGAGGAGCGTGCCCACGAGGGCGTGGGCAATGCCGCCCAGGATCGGCCCCTCGCCCGCCTGCGCCGCGCGGTCGTACTTGCCCGTGATGCCCTGCATGTCCGAGGCAAAGAAGCCGGGCTGCGTGATGCCCTGCCAGCCGTTGGAGATCACGGTCCACATGACCGAGATGAGCGGCACCAGAGCGATCAGGAAGGCACCGATGATGAGGTTGCGCCACAGGCCGTCGGTGGCCTTGCGGCGGTTCTCGCGGATGAGGGTCACCGCGTACATGCCCACCACGTAGGCGATGGCGGCGATGATGACCCAGCCGGCCACGTTGAAGCCGATGAGGGCCATGATCGCGGCGGAGAGCACCAGGGCTGCGGCGCCCACGGCGTACGGGGTCCACTTGGGGAGCTGCCCCGCGGTGAGGCGGGAGCGTCCGTGCCTGCGCTCAGGACCGGCCGGGGCATCCCCCGTGGAGGTGCTGGCGGCGATCGGCTGGGACACGGCGTCCTCCAGGGGTGTCTTCTGCGTGGTCATCAGTTGGCCCCCGAGAATTCCTTGTGGCGGTTCACGATCCAGCGGGCCGCGAGGTTCACGACCAAGGTGATGAGGAAGAGCGCGAGGCCGGCGGCGATCAGCTCGTTGTAACGAAGGCCGGAGGCCTCGGGGAAGTTGGCGGCGATCTCGGCGGGGATGGTGTTGTTGCCTTCGGCCAGCAGGCCCCAGGTCAGCGCGCCGGAGGAGAGGACGAGGGCCACGGCCATCGTCTCGCCGAGCGCGCGGCCCAGGCCGAGCATGATCGCGGAGACCACGCCGGGGCGGGCGAAGGGAAGCACCGACATCTTGATCATTTCCCAGCGCGTGGCGCCGAGGGCCAGGGCGGCCTCCTCGTGCAGCTTGGGCGTCTGGACGAAGATCTCTCGCGACAGGGCGGTGATGATCGGCAGGATCATCACGGCCAGCACGATGGCCGCCGTCAGGATGGTGCGGCCCGTCGCGGAGGGGTCGTTGAAGAGCGGGATCCAGCCCAGGTAGCGGTGCAGCCAGTCGTAGATCGGGACCAGCAGCGGCGCCAGGAAGAGCATGCCCCAGGCGCCGTAGACCACGGACGGGATGGCGGCGAGCAGATCGATGACGTAGCCCACCGGCTTGGCCAGCTTGCGCGGCGCCACGTGCGAGATGAAGAGGGCCACGCCGATCGCCACGGGCGTGGCCATCAGCAGGGCCAGGCCGGCGGCCAGGAGCGTGCCGAGGACCAGCGGCCAAACGTATTCGAAGAACGAGGTTTGAGAGGGCAACTCATCGGCGCCGGCGATGAGGGCCGGGTACGCGTTGACGACCAAGAAGACCGTCACGAAGAGCAGAACAACCAGAATCAACCCGCCGGCGGCAAAGGTCAGGCCGGAAAAAAACTTGTCTCCGGCTCGGCCCTTCTCGCCGGCCGTGAGCGGCGATGGTGCGGTAACGGTGGTCACGAGGACTCCTGGGGCTTGATGGGGGGGACGGATCGGTGAGGGGGATCCAATGCGTCCGGCCCGAGAGCGGGGAGGAGGCGGCTGGCGCCGCGCCCTCCCCGGTTCTCAGGCTCGGATCACTTGGCGACCGTGATGGTCGCGATGGCCTTGGCGGCCTCGTCGGAGATGGAGGCCGCGAGCGGCGCGGAGCCGACCTCGTCCTGAGCGGCCTTCTGGCCGGCCTGCGAGGAGACGAACGTGCCCCAGGCCTTGACCATGTCGACCGTGTTCTGGTCCTTGTAGGTCTGGCAGAAGATCTGGTAGCTGACCATGGTGACGGGGTAGCTGCCGGCCGGAGCGTTGGCGTAGTCGATGGCGACGGCCATGTCGTTCGCGTTCGTGGACTCCACGCGCTTGGAGGCCTCGACGATCTTGGAGGCGGCCTCCTCGGTCGGCGCGACGAACTCGTCGCCCACCTTGATGGAGACGTGGCTCAGCTCGGTGGCAGCGGCCAGATCGGCGTAGGTGATGGCGCCGTCGGTCGTCGAGGCGAGGCCAACCACACCGGAGGTCTTGGCGGCGGACTCGGCCTGGATGTCGGAGGGCCAGGCCTTCGCCGGCTCGTAGGTCCAATCCTCCGGAGCGGCCGTGTGCAGGTACTCGGCGAAGTTCTCGGTGGTGCCGGACTCGTCGGAGCGGTGGATCACGGTGATGGCCTTGTCCGGCAGGCTCACGCCGTCGTTCAGGGCGGCGATGGCCGGATCGTTCCACTTGGTGATCTTCTTGGTGAAGATCTTGGCGACGGTGGAGGCATCCAGGTTGAGGCTGTCCACGCCGTCGAGCTTGAAGCTGATGGCGATGGGGGCGATGTACACCGGGATGTTCATGGCGCCCTCGGGGCCGCAGAAGGTCTGCACCTGCTTCTGCTCGTCGGCGTCCAGGGCGGCGTCGGAGCCGGCGAACTGGACCTGGCCAGCGATGAGCTTCTTCACGCCGGCGCCGGAGCCGTCCGGCGAGTACTGCACCTTGAGGTCGGGCTGAACCGACTTGATGCCGTCCGCGCCCTCGGCCCAGGCGGCCATGGCCGACTGCTGCGAGGAGGCACCGGAGCCCGTGAGGGTGCCGGTGACCTGGGCCGCACCGGACTCCGAAGCGCCGGCGGCGTCCGAGGAACCGGCCGCGCCGGACGAGTTGGAGGTGCCGGGGTTGTTGGAACCGCCGCAGGCCGTCAGACCGAGCGCCGCGATGGAAAGAACTGCGGCCGCCTGGCCAATACGGGTGAGCTTCACGAGCTTGTCCTCTTTCAAACCTTTTCAAGGGGAGAGTCCCCCGGGTCACTGCCGCGCACGCCTTGAGTGCCCGGGCTGGCGCGCCGTTCCCGACCCGCAGGAGTGACGCTAAGCAGGCAGGGTGAATCGAGGCCCCGTCCAAGGTGAACGCGAGGTGAACTGTGCGACCGACACGCCTGTGAGGCCCGCCACGTCGGCCAGGGACACCACCGAGAAACCCCGCCGCAACGCCCCGGTGCGAGGATGAGGGCATGACGCACCCGGCTCTGACCCGCACCGGACACCGCCTGAATTCGCGCTGGAGGGCCGGCCTGAGGCGGGTGCGGGTCTCCCTGCCCAAGATCGTCCTGGCCACTGTGGGCTCGGTGTTCTCCTATTGGTTCGCCGAGGAGGTGCTCGGCCACTCCGGGCCGCTCTTTGCCGCGACGAGCGCGCTCATCTCCCTGAACTTCGCTTCCACCTCCCACGTGCGCAGGACGCTCGAGGTGGCCGTGGGCTGCACGCTCGGGATCGCCGTGGGTGACCTCATGATCATGGGCCTGGGCCACGGCCTCTGGCAGGCGGCGGTCGTCGTCTTCGTCTCCCTCGTCATCTCGCGCTTCCTCGACCCCGGCGTCGTGTTCTCGATGCAGTTCGGTCTCCAGGCCCTCCTCGTGGTCCTCCTGCCCGCCCCGCCCGGCGGCCCCTTCACGCGCTCCCTCGACGCCGTCGTCGGTGGTGTGGTGGCGCTGATCCTCATCGCCCTGTGGCCGCGGGACCCGCGCCGCGCCCCGGCCAAGGACCTCTCGCGCCTGCTGCGCAGCGTGTCCGACATCCTGCGCGACCTCGGCACCTCCGTCGCGGCGGATGACGCACAGCGCGCGTGGCACACCCTCGTGCAGGCGCGGGGGACGCAGGGCCTCGTCGACCAGGCCGCGCGCGAGCTCACGGAGGCCGAGGAGCTCTCCCGCCTCCTCCCGAGCGCCCGCCGCCATCGCGACGAGGTGGCCGGCCTGCGCGAGGTGAGCCGGCAGGCCGACCTCGCCGTCCGCAACGTGCGCATGACGTGCCGCCGCACCGCCTCGCTCATGAGCTACGGGGCGCTTGACCCGGCCGCGCGGGAGTCGCTCTCCGAGCTCCTGGATGGATTCTCCGACGGCGTGGCCCACCTCGCGGGGTCCGTCGCCGAGACCTCGCCCGCCTCCCGCGACCGGCTCAAGGCCCGCGCCCGCAACACCCTCGTGAACACCGCGGCGACCCTGGATCCGGAGCGCATGGCCGGGGACGACCCGCAGCTCACGGGCCTGCTCATGCAGCTGCGCCCGCTCGCGGTGGACCTGCTCGAGGCGGCCGGCGTCCGGCATGAGGAGGCCGTGGCGTATCTGCCGACCCTTCGCTCCGCGGGGGACGACGCCGGGGCAGAATAGGGCCATGAGCATCCCCGACGGCTGGGAGCCGGACGTCCTCGGCCCGGAGTTCGCTGCGCGTCAGCTCCCCCTCGGCCGGGACGCGGAGGGAGAGCTCGGTGCCACGCTGATCCGCTACCTCGGCGAGCGCGCCGGCACGGGCTCCGCCCCGAGCCCCGCGGCGCCGTGGGCCGGCGCCGACGTCCTCTACGTCCACGGCTGGAGCGACTACTTCTTCCAGGCCGAGCTCGCCAGGAGCATCTCCGCGCTCGGCGCCCGCTTCTTCGCCCTCGACCTGCGCAAGTACGGCCGCAGCCTCCGCGAGGGGCAGACGCCCGGCTACATCGAGGACCTCGCCGGCTACGACGACGAGATCGGCGCGGCCCTGCGCCTCATGCGCGCCGAACACTCCGGCCGCAAGCTCGTGCTGCTCGGCCACTCCACGGGCGGCCTCACGCTGAGCCTGTGGGCGCACCGCCACCCCGGCCGGGCCGACGCGATCGTGCTGAACTCCCCCTGGCTCGAGCTGCAGGCCTCCAGCGCGGGGCGGCACGCCATCGCGCCGCTCATCGAGGCAGGCGCCCGCGTGGATCCGCGCGCCACGCTACCCAACGTCGACTTCGGCTTCTACACGCGCGCCGTCTCGGCGCACTTCGACGGCGAGTGGGAGTACAACGAGGCCTGGCGCCCGGAGCGCGGCTTCCCCGTGCGCCCGGGGTGGCTGCGCGCCGTCCTGGCCGGGCACGCCGCCGTGGCCGGCCGCTTGAGCATCGACGCCCCGATCCTCACGCTGCTCTCCGCGCGCTCCACCTTCGCCACACGCTGGATGCCGGAGATGGAGCGCTCCGATTCGGTGCTCGTCGTGGACGAAATCGCCGAGCGCGCCACGCGCCTGGGCCGGTCCGTCACGATCGAGCGCCTCGACGGCGCCCTCCACGACGTCTTCCTCTCCGCGGCGCCCGTGCGGGCGCTGGCGTACGAAACCCTCGCGCGCTGGGCGGCGGGCCACCCGCTCTAGGCAAGCGGGCGACGTCGGGCAGTGGCGTGGCTTTGAGGCGCGTTTCGCGCCGTGAGGCGGGAATCTCCCGCCTGACAACGCACTCGTCGCCTCCAAGCGCCCGACGACGGGCGGCCGGCTTGGGCGCGCGGCGTCACCTAGACGAGTGCCGCCTCCGCCACGACAGCATTGGTGATGGATCCGACCCCCTCGACCTCCACGGTGACAACACTGCCGTCTCGCAGGAACAGCTGCGGCGTGCGGCGGTGGCCAATTCCCGAGGGCGTGCCCGTCAGGATCACGTCCCCCGGCTCCAGCAGCGTGAACTCGGAGATCGTGGCGATGAGTTGGGGCAGGGAGAAGATCAGGTGGCCAAGCGTCGAGTCCTGCACCACCTCACCGTCCACGGTGGTGCGGATGCGCGCGTGCTCGAGGTCCACCTCGTCCGGGCTGACGATCCACGGGCCGAGCGGCGTCGAGGCGTCCCACGCCTTGCCCTGCGTCCACTGATGCGTCTTGTACTGGTAGTCGCGCATGCTGATGTCGTTGGCGACGGTGAGGCCAAGCACGTGGTCCATGGCGTCTTCCACCCGGATGCGACGCCCGGCTGTGCCGATGATGAGCGCCAGTTCACCCTCGAAGTCCACCTCGGCGGACTCGGGGGGAAGCAGGATGGTGCCGTCGGCAGGCAGCAGATTGGAGGCGAACTTGGGGAAGAGCACGGGGTAGCTGGGCAGATCGCGACCCGTCTCCTCGACGTGGGCCTTGTAGTTCAGACCAACGCAGAAGATCTTGCGTGGGCTGGCCGAGGCGGGGAGCAAGGTCGCCTCGCTCAGCTCGACGGCGGCGGCCGCGTCACGCTGGGCCGCCGCGAGGAGCGCGGTCGGAGTGTCCGCGTCGATGGCCGCGATGCCCACGAGGGGAAGCAGGGTGGTGCCGCGTAGCTCCCCTACGTGCCGCGCACCGTCGTACTCGTAGCTCACCAATTTCATGAAAAGTCCTTCAAAGATGTGTCGAAAAGGGGGCCCCGCCGGCGCTCTATCTTGTCCCGCGCCGGCGGGGAGAGGATCACTCGGCGGAGTCGAGCGAACGGTTGGCCCGCTCCGGCAGGAGCAGGGTGGCGACCACGGAGAGCACCACGAGGCCGAGCGCGATGCCCGTCAGGGCCAGCGTGCCGTTGGTCGAGTGCTGGAAGATCCAGGCGGCAATGAACGGGATCGGGGCGCCGAAGATCAGGCCGGCGAAGGTCATGCCGAGGGCCGACCCCGTGTAACGCATGGACGTGGGGAGGGCCTCCGCGAAGAACGCCGCCTGTGTGCCGGCGGTGACCTGAATGCCGCACAAGGCCAGCGAAATGATGGCAACGCTCGCCACGAAGCTCATCGAGTTCATGATGGGGAACATCGTGGCGGCCGCGATGCCCTGCAGGCCCAGGCCGATCAGGAACATGCGCTTGCGGCCCACGCGATCTGAGAAGTAGCCGCCAAGGATGGCCGCCGGGATCGAGATGAGATTGGCGAAGACGAGCAGTCCGAAGGAGATGGACTTGTCATAGCCGAGCTCCTTGGTCATGTAGCTCACGGCGTACGTGACGCAGATCCAGAAGAGACCGGCCGAGGCGGCCCATGCTCCCACGAGGCGCACCACGGTCCACGGGTGCTTCTTCAGCACGGCGAGGGCCTTTTCCTGCGGAACCGCGGTCTCCTGCGCCAGACGCTGACTCTCCTTGAACGAGGGGGTCTCCTCGATGCGGCGGCGAATGAACACCCCCGTGACGAGCAGCAGCACACCCATGAGGAATGGGATCCTCCAACCCCACGCGGCGAAGGCCTCGTCGGAGAGCACGAGGGCCAGGACGGTGAGCGTCACGGAGGCCAAGGTCTGCGCCACCGGGGAGCCCGTGGCCAGGATGCCGCCAAACAGGCCGCGCCGCGTCTTGGGCGCGTGTTCGACAACGAGCACCTGAACACCGGTTGCCTCGCCACCGAGGGCGAAGCCCTGCAGGAAGCGCAGGAGCACCAGCAAAGCCGGCGCCGCGATGCCGACGCTCTGGTACGTCGGCAGCAGGCCGATGAGCACCGAGGAGACGCCCATGAGCACCAGCGTGAACATCAAGACGTTGCGTCGCCCGATCCGGTCGCCCAGCGCGCCGAAGACCACGCCACCCAGCGGGCGGGCCAGCATGCCGGCGCCGAAGGTGGCGAACGAGGCGAGGAGCGCCGTGTTGGCGTCCACCGCCGGGAAGAAGAGCTGCGGGAACAGGGTGGCCGACAGGGTGCCGTACACGGCAAAGTCGAACCATTCGAGCGCTGTTCCAAAGGTTCCGCTGACGACGGCGCGCTGCGCCACCTTGGGGTCGTGCTGCGCCACCGGCGCTGTGTCGCGCGGCGTGGCCGCGTCGGTGATCTCAGACATGGGGCTCCTTCGTCTTGGTCAGGGCTGCTGACGTGCTCCTACGGGTGGGGGTGCTGCTTTCGACGGCCTGGTCAGGCCGCGGAGGTCGCCTCGGGGCGGCGCAGCATCAGCGCGGTGCGGCGCACCACGCAGACCAGTTCGTCGCGCTGGTTGTAACCGCGGTGCTCGATGCCGACGATCCCGGTGGTGGGGCGGGAAGCAGAGACGCGGGCGTCCAGGGCCTCCGTCTCCACGCGCAAGGTGTCGCCGATGAACACGGGGCGGGGGAACTCGATCTCGCGGAAGCCCAGGTTGCCAAGCGTGGTTCCCAGCGTCGTCTCCTGCACGGGGATACCGGTGACGAGGCCGAGCGTGAAGATGCTGTTGACGATCTGCTGGCCGTACATGCTCTTGGCCGAGAACTCGGCGTCGAGGTGCAGGGGCTGAACGTTCATGGTGAGGGTCGTGATGAGGAGGTTGTCGGCCTCGGTCACGGTGCGGGTGACCTCGTGGCGCAGGACCTCGCCGATGACAAAATCCTCGTAGTACATCCCGGACATGCTGGTGCCTTTCGTGCTCTCCGCCGTGGGCGGAGGGTCTAGTGGTTCAGCCCGGCCAGGGCCAAAGCCTGGCGGGCGTGGTTGGCGTGGGCCAGGTCGATGTGTTCGCCGTCGTAGCTCACGGCGCCGTGGCCCTGGCTCTCGCCCTCCTCGAAGGCGGCGATGAGGCCGCGGTAGTACGCAATCTGCCGCTCGCCGAGCGAGTACTCCTGATTGACGACGGGCGCGTGGCTCGGGTGGATGATGACCTGCCCCGTGTAGCCGAGCCCGGAATTGTCCTGGGCAAAGGTGCGCAGCCCGTCCAGGTCGCGGACGTCCTGCCAGAGACCGAGGACAATGCAGCGCAGGCCAGCGGCGCGGGCGGCAACGACCACCTTGCTGCGCAGGTACAGGCTCTCGGCGCCCCCTGGGGTCCAGGTGAAGCCCACCTCGCGGGAGACGTCGGCGTCCTTCGCGGCCGCCGCCATGACGCCGCCCACGCGGGGCGCAGCCAGGATCTCGTCGACGAGGCTGATGGAACGGGCCGTCTCAAGCGAGGGCACAAGTTCCACGTAGCCTCGGGGCAGGCTGGCGGCGATCTCCGCAGCCGTGACGAGCGCGTCGTAGCGCACCACATCGTCACGGCCGAAGAGCTTGGGAAGGAGCAGGGCGCTCAGCCCGGCGCGCGTCGCCGCCGCCACGTCGAGACCGAAGTGCTCGGTGTCCAGGGCGTTGGGGCGCACGAGAACCGTGACGCGCTCGCGGTCGATGCAGGGCAGGACCTCGGCCAGATTGCGTCTGGCCGTCTCCTTCTCCCCCGCCGGCACGGCGTCCTCTAGGTCGATGATGATCGCATCGGCCTCGGAGGCCAGCGCCTTGTGGATCCAGTCAAGCTTGTGGCCTGGGACAAAGAGGAGCGAGCGCACGGGCTTCATGCCGCCACCTCCACGGCGTGCAGGGTGGCAAGAACGGTACCAGCGGCCAGGGACTGCCCCAGCTGGGCCGAGACCTCGCCGATCAGACCGTCCACGGGGGCCGTGATGGGGTTCTCCATCTTCATGGCCTCGAGGACAAAGAGCACCTCACCCGCGCTGACCGGCTGCCCGGCCTCCACGTTGATCTTGACGATGGTTCCCTGCATGGGCGCCTTGAGCGAGCCGTCGAACACCCCACCCTTACCGCGGCGGGCCCCGCCGCGTCCGCGGCCGGAGGGCGTCGCCGGCGCCCCGGTAACGGGTGCGGGCGCCGCGGTGGCGACAGTGGCCCCCGCCCCGACAACCGCCTCGGAGAAGTAAGGAATCGAGTAGTAGCGCCCACCCACCTCCACGTCCTGGCGGGTGAGCGGCTCGCCCTCGTCCTCCGCGCCGTCGTGCGCTGCCGTCTCTTCCTCCGCCGGAAACGTCACGGTGGACTCGAGCCAGAGGGTATTCATCTTCACGGCGCGGAAATCCGAATGCGCCAGGACCAGCTGGGCGGCCGGAATGGTCGTGGGGATCCCCTCGATGGAGAGCTCGGCGAGGCCGCGCTGCAGCCGCTCGATCGCCATCTCGCGAGTGGGGGCCCACGCGATGAGCTTGCCGATCAGGCTGTCGTAGAACGGGAGGACGGTGTCGCCCGACGCGTAGCCGCCGTCGAAGCGCAGGCCGGGCCCGCTCGGGATCCGCAGGGACGTCACGGGGCCCGGCGAGGGGACAAAGCGGCCGCCAGCCACCGACTCGGCGTTGATGCGGGCCTCGATGGCCGCGCCGCGCGGGGCCACAGCGGAGGTGTTCACGCTGAGCGGCTCGCCGGCCGCCACGCGCAGTTGCTCGGCGACGAGGTCGAGGCCGAGCACGGCCTCGGTGACCGGATGCTCCACCTGGATGCGGGTGTTCATCTCGAGGAAGTAGAACTTCTCGCCCTCCACCATGAACTCCACGGTGCCCGCACCGCGGTAGTCCACCTCACGGGCCAGGGCCACGGCGGCCTCGCCCATCGCGGCCCGCAGCTCGTCGCTGAGGCCGGGGGCCGGGGATTCCTCGATGAGCTTCTGGTGGCGGCGCTGTACCGAGCAGTCGCGGTCGCCAAGGTAGACGGCGTTTCCGTGGGCGTCGGCGAAGACCTGGACCTCCACGTGGCGCGCCGCGGTGAGGTAGCGCTCAAGGTAGACGTCGCCGTTGCCGAAGGCTGCCGTCGCCTCGCGGACCGCCGCGTCGAAGGCCGCCGGGGCCTCTTCGGCGGAATCGATCCGGCGCATCCCTCGCCCGCCACCGCCGGCCGAGGCCTTCACGAGCAACGGGTAGCCGTGCTCCTCACCGAAGGCCGTGATGACGGAGGCGTCCTCGATGACGCCGTTCGAGCCGGGGGCCAGGGGAACGCCGGCGGCGATGGCCACGGCGCGGGCGGCGACCTTTTCGCCCATCGTCGAGATCGCGAGCGCGCTGGGGCCGATGAAGGCGAGCCCGGCCGCCTCGACGGCGGCCGCAAATTCGGCGTTCTCGGAGAGGAAACCGTAGCCGGGGTGGATCGCCTCGGCGCCGCTTTCGAGGGCCGCCTGGATGATCTTGGTGTGGTTGAGGTAGTTGTTCGCGGCGGGGCCGTCCCCCAGGTCAACGGCCTGGGTTGCGGTGCGCACGTGCAGCGACGCGGCGTCTTGCGTGGAGTGCACCGCCACGGTCTTCACCCCGAGGTCGGCGCTCGTGGCCATGATGCGCACGGCGATCTCGCCGCGGTTCGCGATCAGGATTTTCTTGAACATGTTCTGCCTCTTCTTCAGCGCTGATGGGCGTGCGGCATCGCGAGCGAGGGGGCTGTGCCCCGGCGCATGGGCCGAACGGGGTGGGGTGATGGGAGTGGCGGGGAAACGGGCGGTGGAGCGCGGCTAGCTCAGGCGATCCAGCCGAGGTCCTGCTTCAGGCGAGCCTTGACGAGCTTCCCGGCCGCGGAGCGCGGTAGGGCCTCTGCCCCGAGGAAGACCATCTGTTTGGGGATCTTGTAGCCGGCGAGGCGCTGGCGCAGGAACTGGCTGAGCTCCTCGGTCGTGACCGTGGCGCCGGTGCGCAGCACCACCGCCGCGCGGACCTCCTCGTCCCATTTCAGGTCGGGAACGCCCACCACCGCCGCCTCCAGCACGGCCGGGTGCAGGTGAAGGGTCTGCTCCACCTCGGCCGCATAGACGTTCTCGCCGCCGGACTTGATCATTTCCTTCAGGCGGTCGCGGAAGTAGAAGTAGCCGCGCTCGTCCTGCGTGGCGAGGTCGCCCGTGTGAAGCCAGCCGCCGCGCAGGGCGTCGGCGGTCTCCTCCGGGCGCCCGTAATAGCCACTCATCAGCGAAGGGCCCTTGACGCAGATTTCGCCGAGCTCGCCGGGGGCCACGGGCTGGTCGTCGGGGTCGAGGAGCTGGGCCTGCACCATGAAGTACGGCTGGCCGATCGAGCCGTCCACGCGCGGGTCGAGCATGTCCTCCGAGCGCAGACGCGTGACCATCGGCCCGGCCTCCGTGAGGCCGTAGCGGAAGAAGAGGTCGGCGCTCGGGAGCACGTCGGCGAAGAGCTGCTTGTCTGGCATGCGCAGCAGGCCTGCGCCCGTGTGGACCGCCTTGAGTTGGCGCCTGAACACCGGGGCATCCAGCGCGCCCACGTCCATCATCTTGCGCAGCATATTGGGGATCATGAACGTGTTGGTGATGCGCTCGCTCTCCACCCACTCCTGGAACGATTCCTCATCAAACTTGGGGGCGAGGACACTCGTTGCACCGGCAACAAAGTGGGAGAGCAGCCAGCACAGCAGGGCGGCGGAATGGAAGAGCGGGGTCACAATGAGCCCCCGCTCCTCGGGACGTGAGCCGAGCCGGCAGTCAACGATCTCGTTGAGCGCGTTGGCCATGGCGGCACCGTGCGAGAGCACCACGCCCTTGGAACGCCCGGTGCTGCCGCCCGTGTAGATGATGCACAGCGGGTCCTCGAGGCCCACCGTGACGGGGACGGGTGAGGAGGGGTGGGCGGCCCTGAGGGCCTCCTCTTCCTCACCTTGCACGACGACGGCGGGGAGCGTTTCCGCGTCGGTCGCCAAGATCTGGAGGGCTTGCGTGAGCAACGGCGCGAATCCGGCCTCGCAGAGGATGAGCTCCGCGCCGGTCTCGAGGATGCCCTCGGCCAGCTCGTGGGCGCTCCAGCGCCAGTTATAGGCGACATAGACGCCACCGGCAGCGGCGATGGAGAAGAACGACTCGGCATTGAAGACCGTGTTGGAGGCGAGGACTCCCACGTGGGACCCGCGACTGACCCCCAGGGAATGGAGGCCCCGGGCCATGGACCAGGAGCGCTGCGCGAGCTCGGCGTAGTTGAGGCGGCGGTGTGCCCCAACCAGCGCCTCACTCGCCCCGCGGCGCGCCGCGTGGATGTCCAGCCAAGCCGGAATGGTGAGCATGGCGTTCCTCCTGACGGTAGTGATGCGGACGGCATTGGGTTCAACGCCGGGGTCGAACGAGGCGTGCTCGTGCCGACTCACAAAAACTAACAAGCGTTCGTCAGTTCCGCAAGATGTGATGTGAATCTCTTCCCTTCGATCAGAGCATGAGTGCGTTGAGCACACAAAAAAAGGGGGCCGAAGCCCCCGTTCTTTGCGTCACAACGCCAGGCGCACGGGCCCCGGCTATGCCTCGGCGGGCGCCCGGGCCACATCAACCCGCTCGTCAGCGTCCACGACCTTGAGCTCGCGCAGGGCGATCTTGGTGTAGTCGGCCACGATGTCATCCAGGCTCTTGCGGCCGCCCTCCCGGTACCAGCCGGCCACATGGAAGCCCTGGGCAACGATGGAATAGGCGTGCAGGCGGGCGTCGATCAACTGCACCAACCCGGCATCACCCGCCGCCTCGATCTGCGCCTCGAGGATGCGCTCATACGCACTGCGCTTGGCAACGATCTCCGCCCGCGGCCCCTCGGAGAGGGAGCGGACATTGGTATTGCCGATGTAAACGGCCCGTGCCCGCTCGGCATGAAAGCGCATGTGGCACTCAATCACGGCGCGCAGGCGCTCCACGGCGTCGCCTTCAACCCCAAGGGCCTGCTGCTGCAGCTCGACGAGGTCGTCGATGATGCCGCCCATGACCTGCAGGAGGAGGTCTTCCTTGCTGGCGATGTGGTTGTAGAGGCTTCCCACTTTCAAGCCAGCCGCCGTCGCCACCTCGCGCAGCGTGGTGGCGTCGTAGCCCTTCTCGAAGAACAGCTCCGCCGCCTTGTCGCGGATCACCTTGGCAGTGTCGAGACCCGATCGCATCGCGCCTACACCCCTTTCGCCCTCGTGCCCCGTCTCGTGAACGGGATCCTCATGCATCGCATGCTAAAGGACGAACGCTCGCACGCACCCCTGTTGACACACCATCGTGCCGCGATCATGCTTACAAACAAACGATCGTACGCTCCGGAGGCCGTTGCATGTCCAGTTTGCTCTCCCCCCTGCGCCTTGGGCCCTGGGCCCTCCGCAACCGCGTGGTCATGGCCCCGCTCACGCGCTCACGCGCCGAGGCGGATGCGAGTGCCAACGAGCTCATGCTTCGCTACTACGAGCAACGCGCCTCGGCCGGCCTCATCGTCTCGGAGGGCATCGTCGTTTCTCCACAAGGCGCGTCTTACCGCAACGTGCCTGGGCTCTTCAGCGACGCCCACATTGCGCCCTGGTCCGCCATCACCGAGGCAGTGCACCGGCGGGGCGGACTCATCGTGGCGCAGCTGTGGCATGTGGGGCGCCAGTCTCACTCAAGCGTGCAGCCGGACGGTGCCCCACCCGGCGGTCCGAGTGCCGTGCCCATCACCGGCTACTCCTATTACGCCCGCCCGGACAAGCTCCGCTTCGAGACGCCTCGCGCCCTGAGCACGCAGGAGATCCGTGCCATCGTCGGCGACTTTGCTGCAGCTGCGAGGCGGGCCATCATGGCCGGTTTCGACGGCGTGGAGATTCACGGAGCCAACGGCTACCTCATCGATCAGTTCCTCCACCGCTCCGCCAACCGCCGCACCGACGCCTACGGCGGCGGCCCGGCTGGCAGGTCCCGCTTCCTGCACGAGGTGCTCGAGGCCGTGAGTGTCGAGGTGCCGACCGCCCGCATCGGTGTGCGCCTCTCGCCGTCCTCCACGTGGATGGACGTCGATGACGCCGACAAGCCGGGGCTCTTCTCCCACGTGGTTTCCTCCCTGTCCGGGAAGGGGCTGGGCTACCTCCACCTCGTGGAGCCAAACATCGCGGGGGCAACGGACGCGAGCGACGCTGCGCCCGTGCGCGTCGACACGAGCACCCTGCGCCCCCTGTTCGACGGGGCGCTCATCAGCACGGGCGGCCACGGGACGCCGAGCGCCGAAACGTTGCTCGCCGCCGGCACCGCCGACCTGATCGGCTTTGGGCGCCCCTTCATCGCCAACCCGGACCTCGTGGAGCGCATCAGCGGCGCCCTCCCCTGGGCCACACCGCAACCGCGCACGTTCTATAGCGGCGGGGCCGAGGGCTACACCAGCTACCCGGCTTACGCCTGAGCCTCCTGAAAGGAACACCATGACCGCCTCCCCCACCTCGCGCACCGTCCTCGTCACTGGCGCAGCCGGCGGCATGTGCGCCGGGATCAACCAGCGCCTTGCCGCCGCCGGCCACACGGTGCTCTGCGCCGATCTACACCTGGAGGCCGCGCAGGCCGCCGCCGATCGCCTGGACGCCCAGGGCTACCCGTCCGCAGGCTACGCGCTGGACGTCACTGATGACGCCTCGGTCCAGGCCCTGTGGGACGCGGTGACCGCGGACGGCCACGCCGTGGAGGTGCTCGTGAACGCCGCGGGCATCCTTGATCGCAAGTTCATGGAGGACACGAGCTCCGAGTCCTTCCGCCTGGCGTTGGAGATCAACCTCGAGGGACCCTTCCGGCTCATCCGAGCGTTCTCCCCCGCCATGGTGGAGGCGGGTTGGGGCCGCATCATCAACATCTCCTCGATTGCCGGTGTGACGGGCTATCCCTACCCGAGCTACGCGGCGTCGAAGGCCGGGCTGTCCAACCTCACGCGCTCCCTCACAGTTGATCTGCGCCGCACGGGCGTCACCATCAACTCCATCTGCCCAGGCGTGGTGGACACCCCCATGGTCATCCAGGCAGTCCGGGACGAGGTCGAGCGCAAAGTGCCAACCGGCAAGATCATCGACCCTGAGGAGATCGGCGCCCTGGCCGCGTTCCTCGTCAGCGACGACGCGCGCAGCATCAACGGTGCCGACCTGCTGATCGACGGCGGCGCCACGCGGGTCTACCAGCTCATCGAGGACTGAGCTGGCCGGCTGCGACAGCCGGGCACGTGAGAGGGGCACCTCCTACGGGAGACGCCCCTCTCAGGTTGTTTGCGATCCGAGCCCGCTAGAGCTCGATCTCACGCTCCTGGGTGATGCTCCAGGTCACCTCCCCCAGGAACCGCTCCTCGTGTTCAAAGAGCGCCTTGGCCTCCGGCCCGGCATAGGCCGCGGCGATGGCGGCCTTCGAGTCGAAGAACAGCTCGGCGATCCCATCGAAGGGCCACGCGCTGTGGTGCTCGATGCTGGGGTTCTGCCGGTACTGGCGCAGGCCTGGCAGCGCGCGGACGAGTCGCGGATGCACCTCGTGCCATTCGTGCAGGAACTCCTCGCGGGAGAGGTCATCGCGCTTCTTCACGACGGCCACGATCTTGAGCCACCCCTCATTCCCGGGCGCCCCGCTCATGCCGGCGTCACCGCCTGGCGGCGCTCAGAGGGTGCCGGGCGACGGCGCGTGTACAGACCCAGCCGACGGCTCAGGTCGGCGCGCAGCTCGTTGGCGGGGACCACCGCCTCCACGGCGTTGGCGTTGGCGATCTTGAAGACATCGATGCCCTCGGCGTACTCGGCGTGCTTCTGCGCCACGAAGGCGGCACGCTCGACGGGGTCCTCGATCTCGTGGATCTGGTTGTAGTAGATCCCGTTGACCGCGGCGTCCGGCCCCATGAGGGCGGGGCGAGCCGTGGGCAGGGCGATGACGGCATCCGGATTCATGGGGGCACCCGACATCGCCAGGTAGCCGCCGCCGTAAGCCTTGCGCACGAGCACGGTGATGCGCGGCACCCGCGCCTCGGAGACGGCAAAGATCATCTTGGCACCGTGGCGGATGATGCCCTGGCGCTCCACCGCCGAGCCGATCATGTAGCCGGCGATGTCCACGAGGAACACGATCGGAATGTTGTAGGCGTTGCAGATCCAGATGAAGCGGGCCGCCTTGTCCGAGGAGTCGGGGAAGATCGAGCCGCCCATGTGCGTTGGCTGGTTGCCAACGAGCCCCACGGCGCGGCCGTCGATGCGGGCGAAGCCCGTGAGCATTTCGGGGGCGAAGAGCTCCTTGTAGGGGAACCAGCTCTCGGCGTCCACGAGGGACTCGACGAACTCCTCCATGTCGAAGACCTCGGCCTCACGAAGGGGCACGATCTCCTCGAGCGAGCGACCCTCACGCGGCGCCACGGGGGCTGCCAGCGGCGGCTGCGACTCCCAGTGGGCCGGCAGGTAGGAGAGCCACACGCGCAGCGCGTTGATCGCCTCTTCGTCATTCTCAACGAGCACGTCGCCCAGGCCGGACACGGTGCAGTGCATCTCGGCGCCGCCCATCTCCTCGAGCGTCACCTTCTCGCCCGTGACCATCTCGGCCAGGCGGGGCGAGCCGAGGTAGGCGGTGGCATTGCCCCTGACCATGACGGTCAGATCGCACAGGGCGGGGACATAAGCGGAGCCGGCGGGCGAGGGGCCAAAGAGGGCGCAGACCTGTGGGACGCGCCCAGAGATCTGGACCTGGTTGTAGAAGATGTTGCCCCAGGCATGGCGCCCGGCGAAGGACTCGAACTGCTCGTCGATGCGCGCACCAGCAGAGTCGAAGAGGTAGACGATCGGCACGCCGGCCGCGTCGGCCTTGAGCTGCGCCCCGGTGATCTTCTCGAAGGTGCGGTTGCCCCAGGTGCCCGCCTTCACGCTGTAGTCGTTGGCGATGACGCAGACCTCGCGGCCGTCCACCTTACCGAAAGCGGTCACCACAGCGTCGCCTGGCAGGCCGTCCTCGAAGCGGGCCAAGAGCCCATCCTCGACGTACTCGTCGTTGTCGAAGAGCAACGCGAGGCGCTCGCGCACCAGGAGCTTGCCGGAGGCCTTGATCTTGGCCCGGTTCTTCTCGGAGCCGCCCAGGCGCGCGGCTTCGAGGGTGCTCTGCAGTCGCTCATGCACAGTGGGGCTCTGAGCCGCGGAGGCCGGCGCGGCGCCCGCCTCAAGGATCATGTCGGTCATCGTGTTCCTTTCGCTCACCGTCGCACTCGCGCGGCGTTTGTGGTGACCACCAGTATACGAACAAGCGTTCGCTAGTCTAGAGTGAACGCCATCGACCCTCGGGTCACAGCAGCCGAAAGGAGAGCGCGCCATGAGCGCAACAGCAGCAGCCAGACGCCTGGGTCGCCCCGAGCACTACTGGGACGACCTGCGCCAAGGGGACGTCATCGACGCCCCAGGCATCACGGTGTCCGAGGCGCACCTGGTCAACTGGGCCGGGCTCACGGGAGACCTCGTCTCCCTCCACTTGGACGCCGAATACGCGTCCTCCACCGACTTTGGGCAGCGCATCACACACGGCCCCCTCACCCTGTCCCTTTCCTTGGGCCTCATGACTCAAACCGGCTATTTCACTCATGTGGTTGCCTGGCTGGGGCTCGACGAGGTCCGCGCCCAGGCGCCCGTCTTCATCGGGGACACCCTGAGCGTCAGCGCAGAGGTCATCGAGGCGCGGCTCACCAGCCGCCCCGACCGCGGCCTCTGGGCCCTGCGCTACACCGTGCTCAAGCAAGACGGGACGCGCGTCATGACCTTCGAGAGCCGCTTCCTCATCGCCACCGGTGCCCCGGCTCCGACCACCCACCTCACCCCAGGAGAGGGCGCATGAGTACCACCGCCCCACACCCAGCCCCCACCCAGGCTCCCGATCCACTCGAGCCGACGCGCGCCGTCGTGCTTCCTGGGATCCGCCCGGAATCCGCCCAGGTCACCGAGCTTCGCGAACGCGTGCGCCGCGTTCTGGCCTCCAGCACGAGCCACGCGGCCCTCACGCAGCACGACGAGGACGAGGTCTACGACGCCGGGCTGTACCAAGCCCTGGCACAGGAGGGCCTCATCCGGCTCGAGACGGTGCCAGGCGGACGCGGTCCCTCGCACGTCAGCCAGACCACCGTGCTCGAGGAACTCGGCGCGGGCGCTACCTCCGTGGCCGTCAGCATCGTGGTGCAGTACATGGGAGTGGAGCTCCTGCACCGCTACGGCAACGAGGAGCAGCAGCGCGCCTACCTTGAGCCACTGCTCGCCGGCCAGGCCCGCATGTCCTTCTGCCTCTCCGAGCCGGGCGGCGGCACCGACGTGGCCCGCGCCATGCGTACCACCGCCACGCGCCTCCCCGGGGGCGGCTACCGGCTGGATGGCGCAAAGAAATGGATCGGCGGCGCCTCCACGGCCGACTTCCTCATCGTCCTCGCACGGACCTCGGATGAGCACCGCGCCGCGATCGACGGCATCACCATGTTTGTGGTGCCGCGTTCCACGCCGGGCATCAGCTCCACCCCCATCGACACGATGGGCATCCGTGCCCTTGAACAGGCCGACTTGGTCTTCGACGATGTCCGCATCGGCGAGGACGCCGTCCTCGGCGAGCCGGAGCGCGGCTTCCGCCACGTCCTCGCAACGCTCAACGGCGAGCGCCTCAACGGTGCCGCCGTTGCCCTCGGCATCGCCCGCGGCGCCCTGAGCCACGCCGTGGGTCACGCCGGGAGCCGGCAGGCGTTCGGCCGGGACATCGGCGCCTTCCAGGCTCTGCAGCACGCCCTCGTCGACGCGAGCCTGCGCGTCGAGTCGGCCGGGCTGCTGCTGGCCAACGCAGCGGAGCAGTCCGACGCGGCCACGGGCGGCGCCAACGAGACGCTCTCCGCCCTGGCCAAACTCGCGGCCTCCGAAGCCGCGACCACCGTCACCGACACCGGCATGCGGGTCATGGGCGGCTGGGGCTTCCTGCGCCAAGGCGCCATGCAGCGCTACTTCCGCGACGCAAGGCTCTACACCTTTGCCCCCTTGACCGACGAGATGATCCGCAACGCCATCGGCGAGAAGCACCTCGGACTCCCGCGGTCCTACTGAACATCCACCCCCGCTGAAAGGAGCAACACCATGAGCAACACCACCACCGAGGACGTCTTCGACATCACGCGCAACGTGGATCAGTTCCGCGTGCATCGCGCCGCCGAGCTGGAGGAGGCCCCAGGCCAGACCGCCAAGGCCCGCCGCATCTCCGGCGTCTCGCGCGAGAACTCCCCCGCCGCCAATCGACTGTGGTTCGGCAAGGTCTACACGGGGCCGGGCGAGATCTCCGATGCCCACCACCACGGTGAAGCGCAGACGGGCGGCTACGTGTTCAAGGGCCGCGGCTTCATCCGCTTCGGCGAGCGCTACGAGAACATCGTGTACCTGGAGGAGGGTGACTTCGTCTCGGTGCCACCGTTCATGCCGCACATTGAGGGCAACGCCTCGCGCACTGAGGAGCTGATCTGGCTCACGACCCGCACGCCGGACAACATCGTGGTCAATCTCGAGGACCAGGACGTCGCGGAGCTGGAGATCGATTACCGCTCCTAGGCGTGCCCCGCCGGGGCATCGCACCGAGGTTTCGGTGCGTCGCCCCGGTGCTTTGAGGCGCGTTTCGCGCCGTGAGGCGGGAATCTCCCGCCTGACAGCTCACTCGTCGCCTCCAAGCGCCCGACGACGGGCGGCCGGTGTGGGCGCCGGGGCGCCGCGGGCGCGGGGCTGGGCACCGCCCGACGTCGCGCGGCCGGCTGCTCCACGGCGCGGCCGTGAGCGCGTCGGGGCCCGCCGGTACTGTGTCGCCTATGGCTAGCAAGACCGCGCGCGCCCCCAAGGGGCCCAGCTACCGCTGCTCAGAATGCGGCTGGACCGCCGCCAAGTGGGTGGGCCGCTGCGGTGAGTGCCAGGCCTGGGGGACGCTGGAGGAGGCGGGGGTCGTTGCCTCCTCCCGCACCACCGCCGCAGCGAGCGTGGCGAGCCCGGCCCTGCCCATCACCGAGGTGGACGCCACGCAGGCCGCGTACCGATCAACGGGCGTCGGCGAACTCGACCGCGTGCTGGGTGGCGGGCTCGTGCCCGGCGCCGTGGTGCTCCTGGCCGGCGAGCCGGGGGTGGGCAAGTCAACCCTGCTCCTGGACGTCGCGGCCCGCGCCGCGCGCGGCGGCATGCGCGTCCTCTACGTCACGGGTGAGGAGTCAGCGGCGCAGGTGAAGCTGCGGGCCGAACGCATCGATGCGCTGGCACCCACGCTCTTCCTGGCCGCCGAGAACGACCTCTCCCTCGCGCTGGGCCAGGTGGAGGCCACCCAGCCCGAGCTGCTCATCGTCGACTCGGTACAGACGCTCTCCTCGGCCGAGGTGGACGGCACAGCCGGCGGCGTCTCGCAGGTGCGCGAGGTGGCTGCCACCCTCATCAACACCGCCAAGTCCCGCAACATCGCCACCCTCCTCGTGGGCCACGTGACCAAGGACGGCACGGTGGCCGGCCCGCGCCTGCTGGAGCACCTGGTCGACGTGGTCTGCCAGTTCGACGGCGACCGTCACTCGCGCCTGCGCCTGCTGCGCGCCATCAAGAATCGCTACGGCCCCACCGACGAGGTGGGCTGCTTCGACCTCACGGAGGACGGCATCGAGGGGCTCGCCGACCCCTCCGGGCTCTTCGTCACGCGCACCAAGGATCCTGTGCCGGGCACCTGCATCACCGTGACCGTGGAGGGACGCCGCCCCCTCGTGGCCGAGGTCCAGGCGCTCCTGGACGAGGCGGCCGGCGGGCAGCCGAGGCGCGCCACCTCCGGCCTGGACGCCTCGCGCACCGCCATGGTGCTCGCCGTGCTCTCCAGCCGCGCCGGGCTGAATCTCTCGCGGCAAGACACCTACGTGGCCACCGTGGGCGGCGTGAAGCTCAGCGAGCCGGCCGTGGACCTCGCCACGGCGCTGGCCATCGCCAGCGCCCAGCTGAACCGCCCCATCTCCACCGGCATCGTCGCGTTCGGCGAGGTGGGCCTGGCCGGCGAGGTCCGCCGCGTCCAAGACATCAACCGGCGCATCACGGAGGCCGAACGCCTCGGCTTCCGCGGCGCCGTCGTTCCGGCCTCCCCCCAGGGGCCCGGCAAGGTGCCGGGCGGCTTCCGGATCAAGGAGGTCAGCACCCTGCTCGAGGCGCTCGAGGCGGTCTTCCCACCAGACAACCCGGAGGGCGGACGGCGGTACGGCGCCCCGCGCCCGCAGCAGCACCCCGCCGGCGGCGGCGAGCGCGCGCCGGGCGGCGCGCCATGGCGCGAGAAAGGTTCCCCTGAGCCCCTACCGTTCAGGGCCCCGCGCAACGACTAGCGGCCGCCGGTGCCCGCCCACGTAGGATTGGGCGGGAGACCAGCAACGCGGGGAGCACCCGGGGGAAGAAGGCAGACGATGGCACGCACTCCCGAGGAGACGCTGCGCCAAACGCTCGCCAGGGTGGCCCCGGGCACGGCCCTGCGCGACGGCCTGGAACGCATTCTGCGCGGCCGCACCGGCGCGCTGATCGTGCTGGGTCAGGACCGCCTCGTGGAATCGCTGTGCACCGGCGGCTTCGACATCGGCATCGAGTTCTCGCCGACGCGCCTGCGTGAGCTGGCCAAGATGGACGGTGCCATCGTGGTGGACAAGGACGTCAGCGTCATCCACAAGGCCGGCGTGCAGCTGGTCCCCGACGCCGCGATTCCCACGTCAGAGTCCGGCACGCGCCACCGCACGGCCGAACGCGTCGCCGTGCAGACCGGGCACCCCGTCATCACCGTCTCCGCCTCGATGCAGATCATCGCGATCTACGTGGGCGGCATCCGGCACCAGCTGGAGGGCTCCGAGTCCATCCTCGCCCGCGCCATGCAGGCCCTCGCCACGCTTGAGCGCTACCGCTCCCGCCTGGACGAGGTCACCGCGGCGCTCTCCACGCAGGAGATCGAGGACACGACCACGCTGCGCGACGTCGCCCTCGTGCTCCAGCGCCTCGAGATGGTGCGGCGCATCAGCGAGGAGATCTCGCAGTACGTCCTGGAGCTGGGCACCGACGGGCGCCTCATCGCCCTGCAGCTCGAGGAGCTCGCCGCCTCCGCCGGTCCGGGCGCCGAGGTGGTGCTGCGCGACTACTCGGCCGCGGCCCACGAGGCGGGGCTGGCGCAGGCTCCCATCGCCGTGGGGGCCGCGGCGGCAGGGCTGCCCCTGCTCTCCGGCACCGACATCGTTGACCTCGCCAGTGTGGGCGCCCTGCTCGGTTTCCCCGCCACGCAGGAGTCCCTCGAACGCCACGTGCAGCCGCGCGGCTACCGCCTGCTCACGCGCCTCTCCGCCCTGCCGCGCGCCGTGGCCGAACGCGTCGTCGACCAGTTCGGCGGCCTGCAGCAGCTCATGGCCGCGAGCATCGAAGACCTGCGGGCCGTGGAGGGGATCGGGGATCTGCGCGCCAAGAGCGTGCGCGAGGGGCTCGGCCGCTTCGCCGAGGATTCCCTGCTGGAGCGCTACCGCTGAGCCGCCCTCAGCGCGCGGCCCCCAGCCGCGCGTACTCGGCGTCGATCAGCTCCGCCAGGCGCTCCCGCAGCGCCCCGGCCCGCAGCTTGCCCGTGGGCGTGACGAGCTCCGGGTCGTCGTCGATGCCACCGCGCAGCACCAAGAGCGAGCGCACACGCTCGGGCTGCGCCAACTCGGAGCCGAGCCGTTCGCTGAGCTGGCGCAGGTCCTCCGGGGCTGCGCCCAGCGGCTCCAGGGGGACGCCGGCCCCCGCGCTCTCCGCCCCCAGCAGCACCACGCCGAGCAGGAACGGGCGGTCCTCCCCCACCGCCATGGCGTGCTCCACCCGGGGGGTCCGCTCCATCCCGTCCTGCCACCGCGCTGGCGAAACGGTCTTGCCGTAGGCCGTGGTGATGAGATCCTTCTTGCGCCCGGTGATCACGAGCTGGCCGTCGTCGAGGCGCCCCAGGTCCCCCGTGGCGAAGAAGCCCTCCGCATCGGTGGCGCGCTCCGCGTGCTCCGGGGCCACGCCGTAGCCGGCGCACACGCCGGGCCCCTTGACCAGGACCTCGCCGTCGGCGGCGATCCGGATAGTGGTGCCCGGCACCGGCGGCCCCACGGCCCCTGCCCTGAGCGCCCCCCAGCGCTGCCCCGCGGCGGGCGCCGTGGTCTCGGTGAGCCCGTAGCCCTGGATGACGGGAAGGCCCGCGCCTTGGAAGAACAGCCCCAGCTCCGCCGGCAGGGCCGCCGCCCCGGAGAGCAGCACCTGCACCCGCCCGCCGAAGAGGCGGCGTATGAGGGCATAGATGGTGCGGTCGGCGAGCGCCGTTCCGAGCCGTCCACCGAGGGTGCCCGACGGCGCCGGGCGGCTTCCGGCGCTGCTCGCCTGTTGCTCCCGCCGGGCGCGGGAGACGGCCAGCCGCTCGGCCGAGCGCATGACGGCGCCGAGCTTCGCCTTTCCGGTGAGCGCGCGCATCCGCTCCCTGACCTTGTCGAGGACGCGTGGGACCACTACCAGGAAGGTGGGCTTGGCCAGCTTGAGCACCGGGAGCACGCGGGAGGGATCGTCGAGGTGCGTGATGGCCATGCCGGCGTGCACGCACACGAGTTGCAGGCCGCGCGCCAGGATGTGGGCGAGCGGGAGCAGGATGACCGTGCTGGCCCCCTCGTGGAGGAAGCGTGCGTACTCCTGGCCGATGCTCTGTGCGATGCCCGTGAGGTTGGCGTGGGTGATGAGCACGGGGCGGGGCGCGCCCGTGGTGCCCGAGGTCATGACCACCGTCGCGGCGTCGGCGGGGGAAACGGCCTCCCAGCGCTCGCGGAGCTCGGCGCGCCGCCGCCCGGTGGCGACGGGGGCCGCTGCCAGTGCGGCGAGGTCGACCCACTTTACCCCCGCGGGGGCGCTGTCCTGCACGGCCGGATCGCCGGCCTCGGTGAGCACCACCGCGGCGTCCACCGCGTCGACGGCCTCCGTCAGCCTCGCCGCAGGCGACCCCGGGTAGAGCGGCACCACCACGGCGCCCGCGTACCAGCAGGCGAAGTCGGCAACGGCCCACGCATAGCTCGTGCGCCCCATGATGAGCACCCGGTCCCCGGGTTGCACGCCGCGCTCAAGGAGCAATGAGGCGGCGTTCTCCGCCTGCGTTGCAAACTCCTCTGTGGTGACGTCGCGCAGCGAGGAGGGCTCGGCGTCCGGCCCCTCCTCGATGACCCTGAAGGCCACGTGATCTGGGGCCGCCACCCGGCGGGCCTGAAGCATGCGCACCGTGGTGCGCAACGCCTCATCCAGGGCCACCGGTGGGCTGCTCAGCTCGGTCAGATCGCTCATGCCGCGGCCTCCTCGCCGGCCGCCCAGGCGCCTTTTCGCCCCACCGCAGGCACGAGGATGGGGGTCGCGTCGACGTATGCGCGGTATGCGGGGTCGCCCCCCCAGCGGGCCTCCGCACGCCGTTCGAGCAGGGGCACGCCACTCACCTTGGTGAGCAGCAACGTCACGAAGACCGGTGAGACCAGGAGCCCCCACGCGGCGCCGTGCAGGCTCGGCACCGCGGCGATGGCCACTCCGATCCACAGCACGATCTCACCCAAGTAGTTGGGGTGACGCGAGATCGCCCATAGCCCACTCGTGATGTAGCGGCCCTGGTTCTCTTCACGCGCCGCGAAGGCCCGCTTCTGCGCGTCCGCCGCCGCCTCCACGCCGAGACCCACCACCCAAATCATGGCCCCGATCACGAGCCAAGCATCGATGCCGCGGCCGGAGGGATCGCTGAGGACGGACCAGGCCGTTCCCGCCGTGGCGGTGATCCATAGGCCCTGCAGCGTCCAGGTCTGCAGGAGACGCACCGGGCGCTGCTTGATGTCGTCGAAGCGTCCGTCGCCGCCGGCACGCAACACGCGGGTAAAGAGGAAGAGTGCTAGGCGGACCGACCACAGGACGACCATGACCCCGAGAACCCACGCCGCGGCGCCGCGGCCGGGGTTCGCAAGCAGCAGGAAGACCGTGATCGCCAGGTAGCTGATGCCGCCCGTGAGGTCGTAGAAGCGCTCGGTCCTGGCCAGCCACGAGGGGACAAAGATGATCCATTGGATCAGGAAGGCGGCGACCACGGCCACCGCGAAGAGAGACAACGGGCCGGCGGCGGTCGAACCGGCGCTACCGGCCCACGCGATCCCCGCGCCGAGCAGGACGGCGACGCCGATAACGATCACGGAGCGGAAGGAAGTCTGCATGGGAGGGCTCCTAGCCGCGGTCGCGCCGCCTCGTTTGTCCGCACGGGCATGCGGCTTCCCCGACCATATGCCAGGGTAGCCGCATGCGATACCCTGCGCGGCGCCGGGCCTCCCACCCTGAGGCCCAAGGGGCACTCGGAACAGAGCGCCTCACTTGAGCTGGAACTGCACCTTGTCCGAGGTGAGCTTGCCGAGCTTCACCTGCAGCGTGTAGGTGCCGGACCGGGGCTCGGCAGCCACCGGCGTGCACCCGGCCTGCGAGCGGTTGCGCTGCCATGTGAAGTTGGCCTGTTCCTTCTTCCCCGGCTTCAGCTGCACCTCGTAGTCCTGCGCGTCCTTCTGGCAGTCCTTCGTGGAGAAGATGCGATCGGACCCCGAGGTGATGAGGAATTCCTGGACCGAGGTGCCCACGTTGGCCGTGCAGGCAACTTCGAGGGTGTTCATGAGTTCCAGTTGCAGGACCGGCTTCTGCTTGCCGGTGTAGCTCGCCCGGTCGGTGGAAGCGGTGATCTTGACGGCGCCGGAGGGACAGGAGCCGTCCGGGTTAGCGCCGGCCGGGGTGCCGCTCGCGGGGGCGTCCGTTGCATCCGTGGCGTCCGTTGCGGCGCCGGTGCCCTGCGTGGGGGTGGCCCCCGTCGCCGGGGTCGCCTCCTGGCTCTGGCCAGCCGCCGGCTTGCCGCCGATGGCCGAGGCCAGCGCGCCGATGCCGGCCACGACACCCCAGATCACCAGCCCGAGGATCACCAGCGCGGCGATGCCCACCACCATGCGGCGGCGGCGGTACACGGCTGCGGAGGGGCGCTGCGGACCGGGGGCGGAGGTCATGACGCCCATGATAGGGCGTTCGGGGCGGCGCCTCCCCCGGCGCGCGGGGCTCCGGCGCGCCGCGCACGGACGTGCGGCGCCCGCGCCGCCGCCGCCCGACGTCGTGCATCGCCTCTGCGTGGGGCGCCACCGGTTACGGGGCACCCCGGGGTTCCGAGGCCGGGTCGCGCCGCCGGCCGGTGGCCCGCCGCCTCGCGGCGCCCGCTCGCCCCGTAGGATCGATGCGTCCCCTCATCGACCCCCTCGGAGCACCGTGTCACCTCAGGCCGCAGCCCTGCGCCGCAGCGTCATCTCGTGGTTTGAAGAGAACGGCCGCGACCTCCCGTGGCGCCGCCCCGGGTGCAGCCCGTGGGGCGTGCTGGTCTCCGAGGTGATGCTCCAGCAGACGCCCGTGGTGCGCGTCCTCCCCGTGTGGGAGAGCTGGATGCGGCGCTGGCCCACCCCCGCGGATCTCGCGGCGGAGCCCTCCGGCGAGGCGGTGCGCGCGTGGGAGAAGCTCGGCTATCCGCGCCGCGCCCTGCGCCTGCACGCGTGCGCCCGCGAGCTCGTCGAGGTCCACGGCGGCGAGGTGCCTGCCGACCTCGAGGAGCTGCTCGCCCTGCCGGGCGTCGGCGAGTACACCGCGGCGGCGGTCGCGAGCTTCGCCTTCGGGATCCCCGCCACGGTGGTCGACACCAATGTGCGCCGCGTCGAGGCCCGCGCCGTCACGGGCAACGCCCTTCCCGAGCCCTCCTACACGCGCGCCGAGGCCCGCCTGGCCCACGAGCTCATGCCGGACGCCTCGACCCGCGCCGGCATCGTCGAGGCCAACGCCTGGAACGCCGCCTCCATGGAGCTCGGCGCGCTCGTTTGCACGGCCCGCTCCCCGCGCTGCGATGAGTGCCCCGTCGAGGCCTCCTGCGCGTGGATCGCGGCCGGCCGCCCCGCCCCGCACTACACGCCCAAGGGCCAGGCCTGGGAGGGCACGGACCGCCAGGTCCGCGGCGCCATGATGGCCGTGCTGCGCGCGAGCGACGGTGCCGTCCCCGCCGCGGCCCTGCGCACGCCCGGCGACCCCGCCCACGCGGGGGATCTCCCCGAGGACGCGGGCTTGGAGCCCGACGCCGTGCCGGCCCTTCGTGCCTTGCGTCGCCTCGCCGCCGGGGCCGAGCAACGCGAGCGCTGCCTCGCCGGCCTGCTCGCCGATGGTTTGGCCGTCGCCGATGACGCGGCGGTGGCGCTGCCCGCCTGAGGCGGGTCGGGGGCACCGGGCGAGCGCGCGCCGTCGTGCATGTGGCTTTCCCTGGTGCGCCGACCGCACGCGCCGTCGCGCTGCCGCCCCCGCGCCCGGGTGCCCCCGCGCCGGCCCCTTGCCGCCCCCGCGCAAAGCGGGGAGACTGCCGGACATGACGCGCTTTGCCGTGGACGCCCCCACCGCCCTGAGGCTGCTCGAGGCGGGGCTGGGCGCCCCGCCGGAACACCAGCTCGTGGGCACCGCCTCGCTGCGTTCGGAGGTCTCGCGGCTGCTCTTTGCCCGCTCGCTTTCGGGCCGACTGACGCCGGGTCAGGCGCGGGAGTTGCTTGACGCCCTCGCCTCGCTCAAGCTGCGCCTCCTGGGGGACCGCGTCTCGCGCGCCACGTCGTGGAGCCTCGCCGACCAGCTGGGCTGGCACGATCCAACGGACGCCGAGATCCTCGCGGTGGCCCGCCTGCAGGCCGACACGCTCGTGACGGGCTCGGCCCGGCTGCTCCAGGCGGCGGCCGAGCTGGGGCAGGCCGTCACGGATCCCGAGGAGCTGCTGGGGCTCCTGGCCGTCCCGACGATCGCCTAGCCCGGCGCGGAGGCGCCGGCCCCGGTGACCCGCGCCCGGCGCCTCCGCGCCTACGCGCTGGGCAGCGTCTGCGTGGGGCAGGACGCGATGACGCGCGTGATCGCGTCCTTCTCCCCCTGCGTCATCCACAGCCCGTACTTCAGCTTCACGGCCGCCTGCCGCGCCACGTACGCGCAGCGGTAGCTCTTCTTGGGCGGCAGCCACGTGGCCGCGTCGCCGTCCGACTTGCGCGAGTTGCTCGGACCGTCCACGGCGAGCAGATTCAGGGGATCATTCGCGAGCGCCTCGCGCTGGGTCTGCGACAGCTTCTGGGCGCCCTTCTGCCAAGCATCGGAGAGCGCCACGACGTGGTCGATCTGCACCGCCTGGCTGGTCCCCTGGCCGCGCACGAAGTTGATCGTGGTCCCCGTGTACGGCTCGGCGAGCGTGCCGGTGAGCACCACGCAATCGCGCGTGCCCGGCTTGTAGGTGACGCCCTTCAGGTCCCTGGTCAGGATGTCGTTGCGGGTGTCGCAGCCGTTCTTGTCGACGTCCTTCCAGGCCGCCCCGAACACCTCGGTGCGCACGTAGCCCGTCTTGGGCGCGCGGCCCTTCGTGGGGATCTTCGCCAGCGCCGCCGAGACCGTCAGCTGGCCGCCGATGCTCGCCGGGGCGCTCGCGGTGGGCGTCGCCGCCTTGGTTGACGTCGTTGCCTTGGTTGACGAGGCGGCCGGATCGGTGGCGGCACCGTCCGCGCCGACGGGCAACGTGCCGAGGGCCGAGCAGGAGCTCAGGCCGAGGGCCGAAAGGAGAAGAAGGGATGCAAAAACGCGACGGGGGGAGGAAGAAAGGGGCACTACTCAGGCTTTCAACTACGCAAACTAACGATCACCAGATGGTATTTGCACACCCTGACAACTCGCTTTGGGTGGCACGCGGCCTGGGGCGCCTGGGGCACCGGGCCCGTGCACCCGACCCGGCCCGCTCCACGGGCCCGGGAGGGCCGGCTCAGCGCAGCGTGGTGATCATGCGCGTGTTGCCGAGGGTGTTCTGCTTGACGCGCGCCAGGTCGAGGAACTCGGCCACCCCGTCATCGGGTGAACGCAGCAGCTCGGCAAACACCTCGGGGTCGACGGCGGACTGCTCGGCCATCACCTCGAAGCCGTTGCGCTCAAAGAACGGAACCTCGAAGGTGAGGCAGAAGACGCGGTGAATACCGAGGTCGCGCGCGTCGTGCAGCAGCGCCTGGAGCAGCTGGCGGCCGGTGCCGGTGCCGCGCGTGGACGGCGCCACCGCCAGCGTGCGCACCTCGGCGATGTCCTCCCACATGCAGTGCAGGGCCCCGCAGCCCACCACGGTGCCGCTCGCGTCCTCGGCCACGCGGAACTCCTGGATGGCCTCGTAGTAGGCCACCGCCTCCTTCTCCAAGAGGATGCGCTCGGCGGCGTAGGGGGACACGAGGGATCGGATGGCGTTGACGTCCTGCGAGCGCGCCTTGCGAATGGTGATCCCTGCTTCGTTGTCCATGACCCCATGCTAGGACCGCACGGCCGCGCGACCACCGCAGATGACCCACCGCCGCAACGCCACCGCGGGGAGAATCATCGGGGTTTCGCCCGCCGGGCAATCGCCCTTCCTCCCAGAGTGAGCTGAGTCTCGCGTGGTAGCCTGACCGCGAATTCTCAACGGTTTTTACGCTTCCAGGAGTGCTCTGTGGACCTGAATTTGGACAATCTCAGCCAGCCGGCGCCCGCGGAAGAGTTCGCGCTTGCCGTGCCGGAACCCATCAAGCCGATGAGTTCCGAGCTGGCCGTGCAGCAGAGCCGCGCCGAGCTGGCCACCCGTCCCGAGGTGGGCACCGCGCTGCAGCAGAAGGCCGCGGCATTCGTGGACGATCTGCTGACGGTGGACATTCAGTCGCCGAACTTCGAGCGCAAGGCCGACACCATCGCCTCGATGGGCGGCCGCGAGATCGAGCAGACCGTCTCGGCCTCGAACTCCCTCCTGGATCGCCGCGCCGTGTCGGGGACCTCCGGCGCAGGCGACAAGGTCGGCAAGACGCTCGTTGACCTGCGCAACATGGTCACCGAGCTGGACCCCAACCGCGCCGATCTGACCGGCGCCAAGAAGCTCTTCAAGTTCCTGCCCGGCGGCAAGAAGCTGACCAACTACCTGGCCCGTTTCGAGTCCTCCCGCTCCCAGCTGGACGCGATCGTGCGCTCCCTGGAATCCGGCCAGGACGAGCTGCGCAAGGACAACGCGACCCTGGATGCCGAGCGCCAGAAGCTGTGGGACCTGCAGCAGAAGCTCAAGGACTATGGTTCGCTCGCTGACGCGTTGGACGAAGCGCTGAGCCGCAAGATCGAGGAGCTGCGCTCCCAGGGCCGCGAGGAGGACGCGAGCACCATGGAGAAGGACGCGCTCTTTGCCGTGCGCCAGCGCCACCAGGACCTCATGACGCAGCAGGTCGTGGCCCAGCAGGGCTACCTGGCCTACGGCCTCATCCGCGACAACAATCGCGAGCTCATCAAGGGCGTCGACCGCACCAAGAACACCACGCTCATGGCGCTGACGGTGGCCGTGACCATGGATCAGGCGCTCAAGCAGCAGGAGCGCGTGTTGGAGCAGACCAACGCGATCAACAAGACCACAGGCGACATGATCGCCCGCAACGCCGAGCGCCTGAACCAGCAGGGTGCCCGCATCCAGCAGCAGGCCGCCAGCAGCACCGTCGACGTCGAGAAGCTCAAGGTGGCCTTCCAGAACACCTTCGCGGCCATGGACGCCGTGGATCGCTTCCGCCTCGAGGCCAACCGATCCATGGCCCAGACCGTCCAGGTGCTCAAGCAGCAGTCCGACGACGCAGCGCAGTACCTTGAGCGCTCGCGTCGCCGCGACGGCGGGGACGCCTCGGCCCCGCTGTACTAGGCCGTTCGGATGGCGTTTGCTTCCTTCTTCCGCGGGTCCCGCGGGGGCGATGACGACTCCACCGCGACGCCCTCGGTCCCGGGGCGCAGCCTCGCTGACCGCGCGCGGGAGGTCCACCAGAACGTGGACATCAGTTACCCACGGATCGGGCCCTTCGCCACGGTCATGGCCAAGCGGATTCTCGACGGCGTGCGGGCCGTCCTGGAGCAGGTCGGCGACGAACGCCGCCTGGACCTGCGGGCCACCGTGACGCTGGAGCGCATGCTGGAGGACTACCTGCCCACCACCCTGCGCACCTACGCCCGGGCCAGGCACGAACCGGAGGCCCGGGCGCAAGTGGAGCGCCAGCTCGAACAACTGGCGTGCGCCGTGGAGGACACCCTCGTGGCCGTGCGCGAGAACAACCTTCAAGACCTGCAGGTGCAGGGCGATTTCTTGGACACCAAGTTTTCTGGGAGTGATCTGCAGCTATGAGTCCCCTGCCGCGCGGTGCAAACGTGTCGCTCTCGCGCGAAAACCCGGGCCTGGACGAGATCGATGTGCTCATCGAATGGGGCACGGTGGACCCGGCCTTCGACTCGGTGCTGTCCATGGCCGCCATCCTCGCCGGGCCGGATGGGAAGGCGGCGAGCGCCGAGGACCTGGTGTACTTCAACCAGCTCCAGGGGCCGGACGACGCCGCCGGCTGGGCCCCCGTGCAGAACGGCGAGCGCGTCAGGGTCAAGCTCTCCGCGGTTCCCGAGGGGATCGAACGCATCCATCTCGCGCTCTACATCGACGCCGTGCCCAGCTCGGTTCCGCGCACGCTGAGGCAGCTGCCCCAGTGTGTGGTGACGGTGGCGCATGCGCTCACCACCCGTTCCATCGTGAGCACCGAGAACCTGGTGGGAGGGTTCGGCACGGAGACGGCCTCCGTCGTGGCCGAGCTCTACCGCCGTCGCGGGGAGTGGAAGTTCCGCGTGGTGGCGCAGGGCTACGCCGCGGGTCTGCGGGGCCTGCTCGAGGACCTAGGGGTGCCCAGATGAGCGCCGCCGAGGCGTTCCTTCGTCGGTATCCCCGGGCCGCTGCTCAGCAGCCGACGACGGCGGGCGCCGCACCCGCCGCTACCCCGGCGCCCGCCGGGGGCCTCCGCGACCTGATCTCGCAGCCGCGGGCCGGCCGAGAGGCCCGCCAGGCACCCGCGGCGCAGCCCTCGGTGGTGCGCCCCGGCGGGCACGCCACCCCTCCCGTCCCACGGCCCGACACCCCGGAAGTGGTCCGGCCCGGTGGACACGGCACACAGCCTCCTGCGCGTCGGCAGCCCGCCCCGGGCCAGCGCCCGGCCGCTGCCGCGCCCGCCGCCAGCCGGCCGGTTCCTCCCGCCACCCCGCCGGCCCCGACGTCGGACGGCCTGCTCGACCTCTTCGGAGACACACCGGACACCCCCGGCGCCCCCGCGCCCGCCGCCAGCCAGCCTGTTCCTCCCGCTGCCCCGCCAGCCCCGACGTCGTCGGGCGGCCCGCTCGACCTCTTCGGAAACGCACCGGACGCCCCCGGCTCCCCAGCGCCCGCCGCACCGACGCCCGCACCCGCGAGCCCTGCCGCGGCCGCGCCCGCGCCGCCTGTCTCCGGCGCGGGCCTGTTGGATCTCTTCCCCGAGCCGCCCACCGAGCCGTCGGCCCCGCCGGCGACCGCTGCGGGCGCGCAGCTCTCGCCGGGTTCGGCGGCAGCGCCGGCCGAGGCTCCCGGTGCCGCTCCGGCTGCGGGCGATCCCCGCCGCGTCTGGACCGAGCACTTCCCCCGCGTCAGCGGGCGCTGGCAGCTCAGCGACACCAACGCCGGCCAGCGCGTGGTGGTCCTGAACCCCGTGCAGGCGGGGACGGGCTACCTCACCATCGCTCAGCCCAAGGACTTCGGCACCCCCGGGCGCCTGCAGGCCGTGGCGGAGCTGAACGACGGCCGGCTGATCGGTTCGGCCCAGGGCGTGCGCAACATCGACCCCGTGTTCAGCTACTCCGACACCTCGCTCACCGTTCACCTGCGGCTGCTGCATCGCCTCGAGCGCTTCCTAGTGATCTTCACCCCGGCCCCGAACACCCCGGCCGGGGAGGTCACCCAGATTCGCCTCCAGGACGATGTTTCTCAGGGGACCTTTGATGCCCACCTGGAATCGGCCTCTCAGTCCACCCATATCGCCGTTTTCTCCGGTTTTGTGGTGGACGGAAACCTGGTGATTCGCCTCGAGGAACGTTCCTTTAACGGCGGGGTGAAACTCCCCTTCGAGGCCTTTGGTTACCCCATCGGTTCCCCGGGTGCCGTCGGGCTGCTTGAACGCCCTTGAGCGACCAGGGGCACCCACCTTGACGCAAGGTTGACCGTCTATAGTGTCAACAAATTCTGTGATCCAAACGGCGTTTGCCTCACTTTCCCGGAAGGACATTTCGTGGTCATCAATCTCAGCAAGGGCGGGAACATTTCCCTCGCCAAGGCCGCTCCCTCCCTGTCCCACGCCCGCGTGGGCCTGGGCTGGGACGCCCGTTCCACCGACGGCGCACCCTTCGACCTCGACGCCTCGGCCTTCCTCTGCGGTGCGGACGGTCGCGCCATCTCCGATGCGCACTTCGTCTTCTACAACCAGACCCAGGACGCCGCGGGCTCCGTGGTCCACCTGGGAGACAACCGTACGGGCGCCGGCGACGGTGACGACGAGTCCATCGACGTATTCCTCGACCAGGTGCCCGCGGAGGTCGAGACGATCGCCATCGTGGTCTCCATCGACCAGGCCGTCGAGCGCCGCCAGAACTTCGGCATGGTCTCCAACGCCTACGTCCGCCTCTTCGACGCCGACAACGAGAGCGATGCCACGACCATCCTCTTCGAGCTCAACGAGGACGCCTCCACCGAGGCCGCCATCCACTTCGCCGATCTCTACCGCCGCAACGGCGAGTGGAAGTTCCGCGCCGTGGGCCAGGGCTGGGCGGATGCGGTGGACCTCGCCGCCGTGCTCGGCAAGTTCGGCCTCGTGGCCGGCTGACCCCCTCCCCCGCGTCACCACTTCTACCTAAGGCTCCCGTGCAGCTGCTCAAGTTCTTCCGGATCGACCTCGCCATCACCGTCGCGTGTTTGGCGGTTGCCTACTTCTACGGCGCGTGGGAGGCCGTTGTCATCACGCTGATGCTGATTCTCCTCGAGATCGTCTTCAGCTTCGATAACGCCGCCGTCAACGCCAAGTACCTGGCGAAGATGAGCCACTTCTGGCGCAAGATCTTCCTCTCCGTCGGCATCATCATCGCCGTCTTCGGCATGCGCCTGCTGTTCCCGTTCGTCATCGTGTGGACGGCCGGCGGCATCGGCCCCATCGATGCTTGGAACCTCGCCATGGAGAAGGGTGATCCCAGCACCCCTGGCACCTACGGGTACATCCTGCACAGCGCGCACGGCACCATCGCCGCGTTCGGCGGCATGTTCCTGCTGATGCTCTTCCTCGAGTTCGTCTTCGACACCGACCGCGAGGTCCTGTGGCTGCGCTGGGTCGAAAAGCCCCTGCAGTTCCTGGGCCGCATCTCGGCCCTGTCGGTGGCCGTCGCCCTCATCGCCCTCGTCCTCGTGGCCGAGAACCTCGCCGCCCCGGAGATCAGGCACGAGGTCTACCTCGCCGGCATCTTCGGCATCGTGGTGTTCCTGGCCGTCAACGGTCTGGCCGGCTTCATGGAGGCCGCGCAGGAGCGGCGAGAGGAAGCCATGGACGAGAAGGCGGCCGAGGCCCTCGCCACGGGCCGCACGCTGGTGCTCACCGGCAAGGCGGCATTCTCCATGTTCATGTTCCTCGAGGTGCTGGACGCGAGCTTCTCCTTCGACGGCGTGCTCGGCGCCTTCGCGGTGACCTCGGATCCGATCATCATCGCCATGGGCCTCGGCGTGGGCGCGCTCTTCGTGCGTTCCATGACCGTCTACCTCGTGGAGCACGACGCCCTGAGCCAGTTCCGCTACATGGAGGCCGGCGCCCACTGGGCCATCGGCGTCCTCGCGGTCATGCTGCTCATCACCGTGAAGTTCACCATCCCCGAGGTCGTGATCGGCCTGGCCGGCATCGTCCTCATCGCCTCCTCCATCCTCTGGTCCATCCGGGCCAACAAGAAGGATGCGCTGCTGGAGCCCTCGGTTCAGTAGTTCTGGTGGGGGCGCACTTGGCGCCCCCACCACCGACCTCGACGCAAGTCGCTCACCTCACCAAGAAAGGACCCCTAGCGTGGCCATCAATCTGGGCAAGGGACAGTCGATCAACCTCACCAAGCAGGACGGTGCGTCGCTGAAGAACGTGCGCATGGGCCTGGGCTGGGACGCCAAGGTCATCGAGAAGAAGGGCCTGTTCGGCGGCATCAAGCGCATCGAGCGGGACATCGACCTGGACGCCTCGGCGCTGCTGTGCGACGCCAACGGCCCGCAGGAGATCGTGTACTTCGGCCAGCTACGCTCGCGCGACGGCTCCGTCGTGCACACCGGCGACAACCGCACTGGCGCCGGCGACGGCGACGACGAGTCCATCAAGGTGGACCTGACGGCCCTGCCGGCGTGGGTGCAGCACGTCTACTTCGTGGTGAACTCCTACACCGGCGAGACCTTCTCCGAGATCGACAACGCCTTTGTGCGCGTCGTCGACTCGGACAACCGCGACCAGGAGCTCGCCCGCTACTCGCTCTCGGCCAACGGCCCGTTCACGGCCATGCTCATGGCCCGCGTCTCGCGTGGCCCCCAGGGCTGGGCCTTCACGGCCCTCGGCGAACCGGGCCAGGGCCGCGTCGCCAACGAGTTGGTGGCCCTCGTCGCCCGGAACATCGCCGGCGCCTAGGCCGTCGAGGCATCTCGAGGGGACTCCCGCATCAGCATGCAGCAGGTGGTTGAACGGCTAGAGGTCGAAGCGCTCAGCTTCGACCTCTGGTCCACTCTGATCAAGTCTCACCCCGAGTTCAAGCCGGCGCGGACCGCGCTGTTACTGTCCTCGTTCGGCATGGATCCCGCCCGCTCGGCCGAGGCGGACCTCTGCTTCCGCGAGGCGGATCGCGCCGCCGACCTCGAGGCGGAGCGCACGGGCGCCGACGTCGGCTTTGCCGAGCGCGTCCTGGCCATGCACCAGGGCGCGCTGGCCCGTTCCTTGGCGGACTCCGCCGCCCCGGACGCCGCCGAGCTGACGCGCCTGGAGCGGGAGCAGGAGGCGATCTGCGCACGCTTCGCCCCGCTCCCGTACTCCCCGCTGGTCCCCGGGCTGTTGCTGCGGCTCGGCGCCCTGGTTCCCGTGGCGGTCACGAGCAACACGGGCATGCTGGGCGGCGCCACCATGCGCGGGGCGCTCGCGGCCAACGGCCTCCTGCCCGCCTTCCGGGTGTTGGTGTTCTCCAACGAGGTGGGCGCGGCCAAGCCCTCGGAGCGCATCTTCTCCGCCACCCTGGGTGCCTTGGCCTCCCTGCACGGCGCACCCCTCCCCCCGGCGCGCGTGCTGCACGTGGGCGACAACGCCGTCGCGGACATCGAGGGCGCGCAGCGGGCCGGGTTGGCCCACCAGCTCGTGAACGTGGCGGGGGCACCGCCCATCGAAGACGTGCTGTCCTCGCTCGTGGAGTCCCTGCGCCCCGCAGCGGCCGACGCTCGGCCCGCCTGATGGTCGCGCGGCAACACCTGGCCTCGTTTGTCCTGGATCGGTTCCCGGGCGGGGCCCCGGGCGACTTGCCCGTTCAGGACTATTCCCGCATGAAGCACGGCGATCTTCCCGCCACCCATGCCTTGGCCGACCGTCTCAGCGAGGACCTCCTGGCGGCCTTCCCCGTGCTCTCGGACCCGTCCCAGCGCATCAGCCTCCCGGTCGCCTACGTCGCGGTGTTCCCCGCGTCCGGGCACGTGGCGCTCCGGGTGGCCGAACGCCTGCGCGCAGCGCGCTCCGGCGCCCCCGCGGTGTGGAGCGAGGGCGATGCCGGCGTGCGCTGGGTGCGCATCGCGAAGGACGCCGTCACCACCATCGACTACGCGAGCTCGGGCGAACAGGCCAGGCGCGAGCAAATGGCCCGGCTCGGCTTCAGCCTCGACACCCCCGTGGACGGGGACGTCGTGCTGCTGGTCGACGATGTTCGCATCACCGGCCTGGCCGAGGACACCGCCGTCGCCGCCCTCCTCGAGGCCTCCGCCCCTGCCCGGCTCATCACGGCCTACATCGCCGAGGCCGGCCCGCGGCTGCGGCGGGATCCCTCGGTGGAGCTTCGGCTCAACCAGGCCGCCATCCGCGAGCCCGAGCAGCTGCTCCCCGCCATGCGCAACGGAGCATTTGCGCTGACCATCCGCTACCTCAAGTGGTTCCTGGCCTCACCGGGGGCGGAACGCCTCGCGGGCGAGCTCCCCGCCGACGTGGCCTCCGAGATGCTCGACGGCGCGGTGGCCTCCGGCTTCGAGGCCGAACCCCTCTACTCGCGTGGTCTCGCCGCGCTGCGCCAGCGGGTGGGAGCGTGAGCCTTCACCCGCCCCGCGGCGCTTCCCCCACCGGACCGGTCACGGCGCGCACCTCGGCGGCGGAGCGGGTGTCCGTCTGCGCGCTCCAGGCGCGCCCCGGCGGCTTTGTCCTGCCCCCGGCGGGGCCAGAGCAGCCGGTCACCGCCAGCAACTACGCGGCCTTCAAGTACGGAGACACCTCGGCGCTGCCGGAGTACGCCCGGGCGCTGGCCCGCGCGATCGAGCCGCTGTTGGGGGAACCGGGCGCCCCGGTGTTCGTCACCTCGTCCGGCTACGGTTTCGCGCCGCCCGCGGCGGCCGCCCTCTCTGGCCCCACCACCGAGCTCTTGCGGCACAGCGGGCGGGAGTTCGCGGAGTTCCGCACCGCCCGCTCCTCGGTCACCGCCGCCGACTACGCCACCCTTCCACCGGCCGAACGCTCCCGGGCCCTGGGGGCGCGGCACCTGAGCCCCCAGGTGCCCGCCGGCAGCTTGCGCGGAGCCACCGTGGTGGCCCTGGACGACGTCATCGTCACGGGCGTCCACGAGGAGGCGCTGGACACGGCCCTGCGCGCCGCGGGCGCCGCACGCGTGCTTCACGCCTATCTCATCGACGCCAGCAGCGCCGCCGCCACCCCGGAGATCGAGGCGAGGCTCAACGGCGAGGCCGGCCGCGATCCGTCGGCGCTGCGGGCCGTGGCGCGCTCGCCCCGGTTCACGCCCAACTCGCGCTTCCTCAAGGCGGTGCTGAGACTCGGGGCTCGCGAGGGTGGCGGTGTCCTTGACCACCTGCCCGCTGACCTCGTGCGCTGGATGCAGGAGGCCGCCACCGCCGATCGGCTCGAGTCCATTCCCGAGCTGCGCTCGGGCGCCCGCGAGCTCCTCTCGCGCACGGTCACCGCGGCCTGAGCCCGGCCCCACCACGGGGTCCGAGCCGACCCCCGCACGGCCTGCACCGGGACCGGCCATGGCCCCGCCCCCGCCGGAGCCTGAACCCCGCCCCGCCACCCGGGCCTCGCCAACCACGCCCACAACGCGACGGGCGCCCACCTGAAAAAGGTGGGCGCCCGTCGTCGTGCGCTAGCCGCAGGCTGCGGGAGGGATCACTCCCCCGCGCCGGCCTCCGGAGCCTGGCCGTCAGCGGCCTCGGCCGGTCCACCGGCGAGGATGGCGGCCTGCGTGGGCTCGCCCTCCAGCTGGCCCTGACCGCCCGTGGCGGTGAAGGTGAACTTGCGGGCATCGCCCTCACCCTCGACGTCCACGTGCACCGTCTGACCGGGCAACACCTCGCCGAAGAGGATCTTCTCGGAGAGAACGTCCTCGATGTCGCGCTGGATGGTGCGGCGCAGCGGGCGGGCGCCCATGGACGGGTCGTAGCCCTTGTCCGCGAGCAGATCGCGGGCGGCCTGCGAGACCTCGAGGTGCATGGAGCGCTCGTCCAAGCGCTTCTGCAGTCGAGCCGTGAACAGGTCCACGATCTGCACGATCTCCTCGTGCGTGAGCTGCGGGAAGACCACCACGTCGTCGACGCGGTTGAGGAACTCGGGGCGGAAGTGCTGACGCAGCTCCTCCTGCACCTTGGCCTGCATGCGCTCGTAGCCCGTGCGGGCGTCGGTGGCCGACTGGAAGCCGGTCATCACACCCTTGGAGATGTCGCGCGTGCCCAGGTTGGTGGTCATGATGATGATGGTGTTCTTGAAGTCCACCACGCGGCCCTGGGAGTCGGTCAGGCGACCGTCCTCGAGGATCTGCAGGAGCGAGTTGAAGAGATCGGCGTGCGCCTTCTCCACCTCATCGAACAGGACCACGGAGAACGGGCGGCGGCGGACCTTCTCGGTGAGCTGGCCGCCCTCCTCGTAGCCCACGTACCCGGGAGGGGCACCGAAGAGGCGCGAGACCGTGTGCTTCTCGGAGTACTCGGACATGTCCAGGGTGATGAGGGCGTCCTCGTCACCGAAGAGGAACTCCGCGAGCGCCTTGGCCAGCTCGGTCTTACCGACGCCGGTTGGGCCGGCGAAGATGAACGAGCCGCCGGGGCGGTTGGGGTCCTTGAGCCCGGCGCGCGTGCGGCGGATGGAACGGGCGATCGACTTGATCGCCTCGTCCTGGCCGATGACGCGCTTGTGCAGCTCGTCCTCCATGTTCAGCAGGCGCGAGGACTCCTCCTCGGTCAGCTGGACCACCGGGATGCCGGTCGAGGACGCGAGGACCTCGGCGATCATCTCGGCGTTGACCTCGGCCACGTCGTCCAGGTCGCCGTTCTTCCAGGCGCGTTCCTTGTCGGCGCGCTCGGCGGTGAGCTTCTGCTCCTTGTCGCGCAGCTCGGCCGCACCCTCGAAGTCCTGCGCGTCGATCGCGGCTTCCTTCTCGCGGCGCACCTCGGAGATGGACTCGTCCATCTCCTTGAGCGCCGGCGGGGCGGTCATGCGCTGGATGCGCAGGCGCGCGCCGGCCTCGTCGATCAGGTCCACGGCCTTATCCGGCAGGAAGCGATCGGAGATGTAGCGGTGCGCCAGCGAGGCGGCGGCCTGCAGGGCGTCGTCGGTGATGGACACGCGGTGGTGCGCCTCGTAGCGATCGCGCAGGCCGCGCAGGATCTCCACGGTGAGCTCCACGGTGGGCTCGGCCACCTGGATCGGCTGGAAGCGGCGCTCCAGCGCCGCGTCCTTCTCGATGTGCTTGCGGTACTCATCCAGCGTGGTGGCGCCGATGGTCTGCAGCTCGCCGCGGGCCAGCATGGGCTTGAGGATCGACGCCGCGTCGATGGCGCCCTCGGCGGCACCGGCACCCACGAGGGTGTGGATCTCGTCGATGAACAGGATGATGTCGCCGCGCGTGCGGATCTCCTTGAGCACCTTCTTCAGGCGCTCCTCGAAGTCACCGCGGTAGCGGGAGCCGGCCACGAGGGAACCGAGGTCAAGCGTGTAGAGCTGCTTGTCCTTGATGGTCTCGGGGACGTCGCCGCGCACGATCGCCTGGGCCAGGCCCTCGACCACGGCGGTCTTGCCGACGCCGGGCTCGCCGATCAGCACGGGGTTGTTCTTGGTGCGGCGCGAGAGGACCTGCATCACGCGCTCCATCTCGTGGGCGCGGCCGATGACCGGGTCCAGCTTGCCCTCGCGGGCCGCGGCGGTGAGGTTGCGACCGAACTGGTCGAGGACCACCGAACCGGCCGGGGTTCCCTCGGACTGGCCGCCGGAGGAGACGCCAGCGCCGGCCTTCTCCTGGCCACCCTGGTAGCCGGAGATGAGCTGGATAACCTGCTGGCGCACGGCCTGCGAGTCGGCGCCGAGCTTGGCCAGCACCTGGGCGGCCACGCCCTCACCCTCGCGGATCAGGCCGAGCAGGATGTGCTCGGTCCCGATGTAGTTGTGGCCCAGCTGCAGGGCCTCGCGCAGCGAGAGCTCCAGCACCTTCTTGGCGCGCGGGGTGAAGGGGATGTGACCGGTGGGGGCCTGCTGGCCCTGGCCGATGATCTCCTGCACCTGCTCGCGCACGGCGCCGAGCGAAATGTTGAGGGCCTCGAGGGCCTTGGCGGCGACGCCCTCACCCTCGTGGATCAGGCCGAGCAGAATGTGCTCGGTCCCGATGTAGTTGTGGTTGAGCATGCGCGCCTCTTCTTGGGCGAGCACAACAACGCGACGAGCACGGTCGGTAAATCTCTCGAACATGCGCATACTCCTTACGACTGACTTGCTCTCGATGCTACGCAGTCGTACTGGCCCGTGGGGGCCTGTTCGCCACGGGGCGAACGGAGGCCACCGGGGCCAGCGACGAACGGGATCAGCGCGAACCGTGCGCCTTGCGGTACGCGGTGATGATGTCCTGGTTGAGGCGGCCCCGGTCCGAAACCGAGAAGCCCTTCTTCTGCGCCCAGGAGCGAATCTCCGACGCGTCCTCCGCCGAGAACGGCGTGGCCCGGCGGCCCGCCTTGATGTACTGGGCCAGCAAGGCCCGCAGCTCCTCAGCGTGCTCGTCCGAGAGGTCAACCTCGTAGTGCAACCCGTCGATGCCAAACTTCACGGTCTCAGACGCAACGGTGCCGTCCATGTCGTCGATGAGCGAGACCTCTACCTTGCGAGCCATGTCGTTCTCCTTCGTGCAGAACACCCTTCCCCCGTCAGGAACAAGATGAAGGGCGGCCAACAAACATGTGGACAAGCGGCACTTTATACACTAATCGACACGCTGTCATCGCATTGCCTGAACCGCTTTCTTCACTGGACCTTTCAGATGAACCGGCTTGCTGTCCCCTGGAAGCGAATTTGGCCGGAATTCTGCGGTTTCTTTCTTCTCCACGTGAAGAATTCACAGATCGGAAAAGGAATCGCACAGCGAAAAGATTCTTCTATCCCGCCCCAGCCGCTGGGACGCGCGAGGGCGGGTTGCTCCCCTCCCGGGGAGCAACCCGCCCTCTTCGCCTCATGGATCCGGCGCGGCGCCCGGTGCCTGTCGCCGCGCCTTAGTCGCACTGCCCGACCCGGTGGGCGCCCGCGGCGCCCTGCCAGCGTTCCCCGCCGCCCGACGTCGTGCGCTTGGCTTCCGCGCGAGGCCTTACTCCGGGCGCTGGGCGCCCTCGGCTCCGTCCGCCGCCTCGGTGCCAGCGGCGGTGCCGGCCGCACCGGCCTGGCGCCGCGCCTTGGCGGCGGCCAGGCGCTCTGCATACTCGGCGTCCGCGCGCTTCTCCGCCTCGCGCTCGCGGCGATCGGCGTTGAAGATGCCGCGCATCACGAACCAGAAGATGAGGGCGAGCACGATCGTCGGCAGGAGCACCTGCACGTACGGCATGACCGCATCCCAGAAGGCGCCCATGTCAGGCCTCTGGCTTCAGGAGCGGGAAGAGGATGGTCTCGCGGATGCCCACGTTGGTGAAGAGCATGACCAGGCGATCGATGCCCAGGCCCAGGCCGCCCATCGGCGGGGCGCCATACTCCAGCGCGCGCAGGAAGTCCTCGTCGAGGCTCATCGCCTCGTCGTCGCCGCCCGCGGCCAACAGGGACTGCTCGGTCAGGCGCTCGCGCTGGATCACCGGGTCGATCAGCTCGGAGAACGCGGTGCCGCGCTCCATGCCGCCGATGATGAGGTCCCATGCCTCGATCACGCCGGGCTTGGAGCGATGCGGGCGGGCCAGCGGCTGGGCGGCCGGCGGGTAGTCGTACACGAAGGTGGGGTTGATCAGCGTGGGCTCGACGATCTCGCCGAAGAGCTCGATGACGATCTTCTCCGCGCCCCACTTGGGATCCAGCTTGACCTCGCGCTCCTCGGCGATGCCACGCAGCGTCTCCGCGGGGGTCTCCGGGGTGATCTCCTGACCCACGGCCTCGGAGAGCGCCGGGTAGACGGAGAGCCAAGCCCACTCGCCGTCCAGGTCGATGGTGCCGGCCGGCGTCTCGATCTGGCGGCCGGCCCCGATCGCGTCGGCGGCGGCCAGGACCATTTCCTTCATGCGCGCGGCCAGCACAAACTGATCGCCGTAGGCCTCGTAGCACTCCAGCGTGGTGAACTCCGGGGAGTGCGTGGAGTCAACACCCTCGTTGCGGAAGATGCGGCCGATCTCGTAGACGCGGTCGATGCCGCCCACCACGGTGCGCTTCAGGTACAGCTCGGTGGCGATGCGCAGCGTCATGTCCTGGTCAAAGGCATTCATGTGCGTCGTGAACGGGCGGGCCGAGGCGCCGCCGTGCACCAGCTGCAGCATGGGGGTCTCGACCTCGACGTAGTCGTGGGAGTCCAGCACGGAGCGGATGGCCTTGGTGATCTTGGAGCGCTTGTAGATCATCTCGCGGGCCTCGTCGCGCACGATGAGATCGGCGTAGCGCTGGCGCACGCGGGTCTCCTCGTTGAGGTCGGCGTGCAGCACCGGCAGCGGGCGCAGCGCCTTGCTCGCCATGGTCCACTCGGTGGCCATGATGGAGAGTTCGCCGCGGCGCGAGGAGATGACGCGGCCCTTGATGAAGACGTGGTCGCCCAGGTCAACGAGGTGCTTGAAGTCATCCAGCGACTCCTGGCCCACCTCAGCCAGGGAGAGCATGACCTGCAGGCGCGTGCCTGCACCCTCGGGGCCGCCCTCCTGGAGGGTGGCGAAGCAGAGCTTGCCGGTGTTGCGCTGGAAGACCACGCGGGCCACCACACCCACCACGTCCTGCGTCTCCTCGCCGGGGGCGAGGTGCTCCCACAGCTGGCGGACCTGCAGGAGGGAATGGGTGCGCGGCACGCCAACGGGGTAGGCCTGGCCGCCGGCGGCGATGATCTCCGCACGCTTGGCCATGCGCACCGCACGCTGGTCGTTGTTGTCCACGGCCTGGGTATCGATCGTCTGCTCTGCGCTCACGGTTCACCATTCTACCGGCGCGGCGCGCGCTTCATAGGCGGGCCGTAGGGTGGGGGCCATGGTCTTGCTCATGGGCTCGCGGACCGGGCTGCGGATCCCCCTGCCCGACGGCGTGGCGTTGCCTGCCGATGTGTACTCGCCGCGGCGTTCCTTGGGCAGGGCGCCGCTGGTACTGGTGCACGGGACCTTGGTCTCGCGGCGCGACTACCGGGCCTTTGCCCCGCTCTTGGCGCGGGCCTGGGGCGGCACGGTGATCGTCTACGACCGCCGCGGGCGCAGCGAGGAGTTGCCGCAGCCGCCGGGGCATTCGCTGGCCACCGAGGCAGACGATCTGCTGCACGTGCTCTCCGCCGTGGGCGCCGAGGCGGTGCTTGGACATTCTTACGGCGGCACCGTGACGCTCTACGCCGCAGGCCAGGCGCCGGATGAGTTCGCGTGGGTCACGTACGACGCCGCGTTGAACCCCGCCGGCGTGCTCCAAGAGAAGTGGAAGCCGGAGTTCAGGGAACTCGTCGACGCCGGCCTGCTCGACGCCGGGTGGGCGCTGTTGGTGCAGGGGCTGGGGACCGCGGGGGCCGTCTCCCGGCTGCCCCTGCCGATGCTGCGGGTGGCCGGGCACGCGCTGAGCGCCACGACGCCGGTGGGCGCGCGCATGTATGCGGCCCTGCCAGGATCGCTGCGCGAGATGGAGTCGGTGCTGGCCCAGACCGAACCCTTCCCGCTGCCCCGCCGCGGGCTCATGCTCAACGGCGGGCTCTCCCCCGACTACTTCCACGACGCGAGCGCGGCCGTCGCGCTCGAGCGGCCGGGCATTGCTCACGTGTCGCTGCCCGGGCTCCTGCACAACGGGGTCATGCTGCCGCTCACCTCGCTCGCGCGGCTCGTGGTGCGCGGGCTGTTGCGCCACCCGGCCGGGCTCGGCTTTCCCCCGCAGGGCGAGCGATGAGCGGGGCGAGCCGGAGCGGCGTCGAGACCACCGACGGCGGGCGGCTGCGGCTGTGGCGCCACGGCGCCGACGACGCGGGCCCGGAGCGCTCGCTCGTGGTGGTGTGCGGGGCCTTCCTGCCGGCCGCCGTCTACGCGCCCTTTGCGGCAGGTCTGCTGCGCGAGCTGCCGGAGGGCTGGGCCGTGCACGTGTACGACCGCCGCGGCAAGGGTTCCTCCTCCCCCATCCCGCCCGCGTACTCCATGGACACGGAGATCGCCGACGTCGCCGCGGTCCTGCGGGCCACGGGTGCCAGGCATCTCCTGGGCCACTCGCTGGGCGGCTCCGTCACGCTCAACGCCGTGCAGGCCTTCGCCGGGCAGGACCGCGCGGACCGCCGCTTCCACGACCCGGCGCTCGTCCCCGTACGCACGGCCGTCTACGACCCGGCCATCAACCTCGACGGCTCGATGGACACCGCCTGGGTGGCGGACTTCGCGGCCCTCGTGGACGAGGGCAAGCTGGGGCGGGCCCTCGACCTCGCCGATCGCCGCTTCGGCTCCACGCCCACGCTCTCCCGGGCCCCCTCGTGGATGGTGGCGGGGGTGCTGGCCCTGAGCCTGCGCACGCCGCTGGCCAGGGTGGCCCGCTCGGTGTTCCCGGCCGGCGCGGCCGAGCTCAAGGCGGCCCTCGGGGAGGAGGCCAGGGCCTCCGACTTCGCCGCCCTGCCCACCGACACGTTGTTCATGACCGGTGAGCGCAGCGCCGACTACTTCCAGGCAACAACGCGGGCGCTGGCCGCGGCCGTGCCCGGCTCGCGCCTGGAGATCGCACCCAAGGGCGTGCACGGCTCGATCCCCGCCGTGCGGCACGACGTCGTGAGCGGCCTCGCCGCCTGGTTCGCGGCCGAGCCGCGCCCGGGGGCCTGACGGTTCGGGACGGCGGAACGCGCCCCGCCCGCGCACGGCGACGGCGCCGCTCCCAGCCGGGAACGGCGCCGTCGGGCACCCGGGCTTCCTGCGGGCGGGGCGTCAGCCCCACCCGCGCGCTCGGATCTTCACCAGATGGTGACGCGCTCCTCCGGGGCCAGCCACATGCCGTCCCCCTCGCCCGTGCCGTAGGCGGCATGGAAGGCATCGAGGTTCTTGGGGACCTGGTTGGCGCGGAACTCGCCGGGCGAATGCGGGTCGGTCGTCACGCGCGTGACCATGGTCTCCGGGCGTGTGAGCACGGCCCACACGGAGCCCCAGGACTCGAAGAAGCGCACATCGCCGCTCACGCCGTCCACGATGTCCTCGGGGTCGCCGCCGCGCGCGGCCACAGCGGCGCGGTAGGCCTTGTGCGCGATGCCCAGGCCACCCAGGTCGCCGATGTTCTCGCCGAGGGTGAGCTTGCCGTTGACGTGGTGCTCCGGGGCCTCCGGCGGGACCAGCGCCTCGTACTGCGCCACGAGCTTGCCGGTGCGCTCCTCGAAGGCCGCGCGGTCGGCGTCCGACCACCAGTTGTTCAGGGCGCCGTCGCCGTCGAACTGCGACCCCTGGTCGTCGAAGCCGTGGCCAATCTCGTGACCGATGACGGCGCCGATGGCACCAAAGTTCGCGGCATCGTCGCGATCCGCGCCAAAGAACGGCGGGCGCAGGATAGCCGCGGGGAACGCGATCTCGTTGAGCAGCGGGTGGTAGTAGGCGTTCACGGTCTGCGGGAACATGAACCACAGGTCCTTATCGACGCCGTCTTCGATCTTCTGCAGCTCACGGCGGAACTCGAACTCGGCGACGGCCTCGGCGTTGCCCACCACATCGTCCGCGTCCAGCTCCAGCGAGGAGTAGTCGATCCACTTGACCGGGTAGCCGATCTTGGGACGGAACTTACCGAGCTTGTCCAGCGCGCGCTCGCGGGTCTCCGGGGACATCCACTCGAGCTCCTGAATGGACACGCGGTACGCCTGCAACAGCTGCTCCACGAGCTGATCCATGCGCTCCTTGGAGGACGGGGGGAAGTGCCTGGCCACGAACAGCTGGCCCACGTCCTCGCCCACACCGCCCTCGACGAAACCCACGCCGCGCTTCCAGCGCGGGCGCTGCTCCGTGGCGCCGCCGAGAGTCTTGGAGTAGAAGCTCCAGCTCTCGGTGACGAAGTCGCTGGAGAGGTACGGGGCGCGCGAACGCACGTACTGCGCCGTCAGCCAGGCCTTCCAGTCGCTGAGGGACTGGGCGCCGAGCTCCGCCTGCAGGCCTTCAAGGAAGGAGGGCTGCCACACGTCGACGGTGTCCCAATAGCGGCGGTCCACGCCGGCGCCGTCCAGCCAGCCCTCCAGGGCCGGGGCCAGCTTGAGCAGTTCGTCACCGCTCATGCGGTTGTAGCGGGCCACGGCGTCGCGGCACTTCACGGCGTCCCAATGGTGGGAGGCCACGGCCGTCTCCACCCGCACGACGGCGTCCGCCCGGGTTTCGGGGGCCTCCTCACCCAGGAGGGTGAAGAGGCGGGTGAGGTGCCCGCGGTACGCCTGGCGGATCTCCTCGAAGGACTCCTCGCGGTAGTAGGACTCGTCCGGCAGCCCGAGACCGCTCTGCAGGAAGGAGAGCAGGTTGACGTCCGGGTTGCCGGCGTCGCTGCTGGCACCGGCCTCAACGAAGGAGGACACACCCCGACGCGCCAGCGCGCCGGCAAGGGAGACGAAGGCGTCGAGGGTCTCGACGCCGCGGATCTGGGCCAGCGTGGCCAGCAGCGGCTGGGCGCCCTTGGCCTCGATGGCGGCCTCATCCATGAAGGAGGACCACAGAGAGGCGATGCGGCCCGCCGGGCCCTCCGTGGCACCGGAGGCTGCGGCCTCCTTGATGAGGGCGTGGACATCGTCCTCCGACTGGTCGCGCAGGATCTCGAAGGCGCCGTAGCTGCCCCGGTCGCCGGGGATGCTGGCCTGGCTCAGCCACTCGTGATTGACGGAACGGTAGAGGTCGTCCTGGGGGCGGGGGCTCTGGCTCACGCACTGCTCCTTTGTGGTGCCTGGCGGCGACGATGGTGGGCCGCCGCTGACTGAATGTGGGAGCCGCGCGCCTGCTCGACGCGCGCTTCGCTCCTCTTCAGGAGGCTACCGGTTCCAGACCCAGGGGTCGCTGTGCTGACGCGGTGAGCGAACACTTTCCCCCACCGCTCCCCGCGGCCCCGTTGTCGCCCCTTCCCCCTACCCGGTCTCTGCCCCCTGGATTGGAGTGGCGCCCACCCCCCTGTGGATCGGAGTGGGTTGTGTACGTTTTTGGGCGCGGACCGTACCGGGGGCACTCCGATTTTGGGTGTGTGTGGGGTGTGTTTGTGGTTGTTAACGTGGAAGGCCCCGCGCCTCTCCACCCTTGTTCGGGGGTGGGGGCTGCGGGGCCTTCCTGTGTGGTTGTGTCCGGCGGCGTCCTACTCTCCCACAACCTCCC
>JAITLQ010000018.1 GCA_031277795.1 Arthrobacter sp. | reverse complement strand
GTGACGTTCCCGTCAAGGCGGTCGTAGGCCTCGAAGAACACCCGCTTCAGCTCCGAAATAAGCACGATCCCCGCAACTCCTTCAAATCGAAGGTGTTGCGGGGACCGCTAGAACCCGCCTCTTGCCGCGGGGCCCTCGTGGTGCGTGAGCCCGGCTCCTAGCGCAGGCCGGTGCTGCGCTGCAGCGCGAGCTGGATCAGCTCATCGATGAGCTCGGGGTACTCCAGGCCCGTCGCTGCCCACATCTGCGGGTACATGCTGATGGGGGTGAAGCCGGGCATCGTGTTGATCTCGTTGATGATCCATTCGCCCTCCGGCGTCAGGAAGAAGTCAACGCGCGAGAGCCCCTCGGCGCCCAGGGAGTCGAAGGCCGTCACCGCGAGCTCGCGGATCTGCGCGGTCTGCTCGTCGCTCAGCTCGGCTGGGCAGCTCGTGCGCGCCGCCGCCCCGTCCACGTACTTGGCCTCGAAGTCGTAGAAACCGTGATCGCCTGGGGCCACCACGATCTCGCCGGGCAGGGAGGCCCTGGCCGGCAGGGAGCCGCGGCCCTCGAGGACGCCGCACTCGATCTCGCGGCCCACGATCCCCTGCTCCACGACCACCTTGGGATCGTGCACACGCGCCGTCTCGATGGCTGCGCGCAGGTCGTCTCCCACGTCGACCCGCGTGATGCCCACGGAGGAGCCGGCGCGGGAGGGCTTGACGAAGAGCGGGCGAACCAACGCGTCGCACGCGGCCAGCGCCGCCTCCGGATCGCGGCGCCATTCCTTGTCGGTGATGACCGTGTACGGGCCGACGTTGAGGCCTGCGGCCTCGAAGACGACCTTCATGAAGTGCTTGTCCATCCCCATGGCACTGGCGGCAACGCCCGAACCGACGTACGGGATCTGGCCCAGCTCGAGCATGCCCTGCAGCGTGCCGTCCTCGCCGTACGCGCCGTGCAACAGCGGGAAGACCACGTCCACCGCACCCAGCTCGGTCACGGCACCCGCCTGGGTGCTGGCGATGACGTCGCGTGCGGCCTCGGTGCCGCTCGCGCCCAGGCGCACCTCGGCGCCGGAACCGCTCACCTCGGGCACCTCCCCCGTGTCGAGGCGGAAGGAATCGACGTCGCCGTCGACCAGCGTCCACGCGCCGGAGCGCGTGATCCCCACAGGAACGACGTCGTACTTCTCGCGATCGATGGCCCGCATCACGCCGGCGGCGGTCACGCAGGACACTGGGTGCTCAGACGAGCGGCCTCCGAAGAGCAACAGCACGCGGGGGCGGGTGGAACTCATCAGTGCGTCTCCTCAGACTTCAGTTCGCGTTCAAGCAGCAGGCGGGCCATGTCCCCCACGCTGACCCGGCCGTCGATGACCGCGACGACGGCGGCGGTGATCGGCATCTCGACGCCGTGGCTCGTGGCGAGATCCAGGACGGCGGAGCCGGACTTGATGCCCTCCGCCACCTGCGTCATCTTCTGGGCCACCTGGTCGAGGGTGTTTCCCTCGCCGATCAGGCGACCGGCCGTGCGGTTGCGCGAGAGCGGAGACGAGCACGTGGCCACGAGGTCGCCGAGACCCGCGAGGCCGGCCATGGTGTCCGCGTTTCCGCCGATCGCCAGGGCCAGGCGCGTGGTCTCCGCGAGGCCGCGCGTGATGATGGTGGCCTTGGTGTTGTCCCCCATGCCCATGCCGTCACAGATGCCCACCGCCAGGGCGATGACGTTCTTGACGATGCCGCCGATTTCCACGCCGACCAGGTCGGTGTTCGTGTACGGGCGGAAGTAGGACGGGGTGCACGCCTTGGCGATCCAGTCAGCGGTCTGCTGGGAGGCGCACGCCACCACGGAGGCGGTGGGCTCCTCGCGGGCGATCTCCTTGGCTAGGTTGGGGCCGGACACGACGGCGAGGCGCTCCTCGCCCACGCTGAGCACCTCGGCCACGACCTCGGTCATGCGCAGATCGGTGCCGCGCTCGAGCCCCTTCATGAGGCTCACCACCACGGCGTCCTCTTCGATGTCACCGCCCCACACGCCCAGTTGCTCGCGCAGCGACTGCGCAGGCACAGCGAGGACCACGAGTTCGGCGCCGGCCAGGGCCTGCGCCGGATCGGACGTGGCCGAGACGTTGCTCGGAAGGGTGATCTGACCCAGGTACGTGGAGTTGGTGTGGCTTGCGTTGATCTCCGCGGCGATCTCCTCGCGCCTGGCCCACAGCACCACCTCGGCGTTCGCCTCGGCATCCGCGAGGACCTTCGCGAAGGTGGTCCCCCAGCTGCCCGTTCCCATCACCGCAATGCGGTGTGGTGCGCGCCTCATGTCTACTCCTCAGTGCCGGTGCTGGCACCGTCGCCGTGCGGTTCCTCGCGCGAGACGGTCTTCTTGTCGATGTTGCGGCCCGTGGACGCCTGTCCGTGGGCCGCCGGGTCCCACAGCTGCTCGGGCGGGGTGCCGCCGCGCAGCTGCTGCAGTTCAGCGGTGATGGCGCGCATGATGCGCTCCGTGGCCTCCGCGAGGAGACCCTTCGTCAGCGGCTTGCCGCGCAGATCGTCGAGGTCAACCGCCGCCCCGGCCTTGACCGTGGTGCGCTTGCGAGGGAAGAGCTTGATCGACTTCCCGTAGCGGGGCAGGAGCTCCTGATCGCCCCAGTGCACCACCGGCACCACGGGGGCGCCGGTCTTCAGGGCCAGACGCGCAGCACCGGTGTGCCCCTTCATGGGCCACAGCTCGGGGTCCCTCGTCAGCGTGCCCTCCGGGTACACCACGATGATGCCGCCCCGATCGAGCAGGGTGCGCCCCGCCTCGAGGGAGGCACCGGCTCCGGCGCCGCCCCGATCCACGGGGACCTGCCCGGTGCCCGTGAGCACCTTGCCCGCCACCGGGATCTTGAACAGCGAGGCCTTGGCCAGGAAGCGGGGGTAGTGCCCGTTGGAGTAGAGCGCATGCGCCACCACGAGCGGGTCGATCTCGCTCATGTGGTTCGAGACCACCACCGCGCCGGCGGGGACGCTCTTCAGGTTCACCCACCGCCGCGAGATCACGGCGTTCATGACGGGCCGAACGATGGCGCCGGCCACCGCGAAGACGGCCCGCGTGCCGAAGGGTTCGGCCGGGGTCCTGCGCATCAGTGGGCGGCCTCGCGCAGCTCGACGTCGGCGCCGAGTCCCTGCAGCTTGTCGAGGAAGTGCTCGTAGCCGCGATTGATGAGATCGATGCCGCTGGCGTTGGACGTGCCCTTGGCCACGAGCGCCGCGATGACGTGGGAGAAGCCGCCGCGCAGATCCGGGATGACGAAGTCGGCGCCGTGCAGCTCGGACTTGCCGGTAATCACGGCGGAGTGCAGGAAATCGCGGTTGTCGAAACGGCACGGGAGCGAGCCGAGGCAATCGCGGTGCAGCTGAACGGTGGCGCCCATGCGCACGAGCGCGTCGGTGAACCCGAAGCGGTTCTCGTAGACCGTCTCGTGGACGATCGAGACGCCCTGTGCCTGGGTCAGCGCCACCACGAGGGGCTGCTGCCAGTCGGTCATGAAGCCGGGGTGGACGTCGGTTTCCACCACGAGCGGGTTGAGGTCGCCGCCGGGGTGGAAGAAACGGATGCCGTTCGTGCGGACGTCGAAGTCGCCGCCGAGCTTGCGGTAGGTATTCAGGAACGAGGCGAGATCGCGCTGATCCGCGCCCTCGACGAAAATGTCGCCCCCGGTGGCCAGCGCGGCCGAGGCCCACGAGGCACCCTCGTTGCGATCGGGCAGGGCCACGTGATCATACCCGCGCAGGCGGGCCACGCCCTCGATCACGATGGTGCGCTGATCGCGCACGTGGATGATGGCGCCCATCTTCTGCAAGACATCGATGAGATCGAGGATCTCCGGCTCGATGGCCGCGTTCTTCAGCTCGGTGGTGCCCTTGGCCCGCACCGCGGTCAGCAGCACCTGTTCGGTGGCGCCCACGCTGGGGTAGGGAAGCTCCACCTTGGCCCCGCGCAGGCCCTCGCGCGCCGAGATCGTGATGCCGTTGGCGGCCTTGTCCACGATGGCGCCGAAGTTGCGCAGCACGGCCAAGTGGTAGTCGATGGGGCGATCCCCGATGCGGCAGCCGCCCAGATCGGGGATGAAGGCCTCGCCGATCGTGTGCATGAGGGGACCGCAGAAGAGGATCGGAATCCGGGAGTCGCCGGCGAAGGCGTCGATCTCCTTGGAGTTGGCGCTCTTGGCACCCGTCGGATCCAGGGTGAGGTCGCCCGTCTCGGGGTCCTTGATCACGCTGACGCCGTGCAGCTCAAGCAACCCGGTCACGACGTCGACGTCCTTGATCTCCGGGACGTTGCGCAGGACGGACGGGCCGTCTCCGAGCAGGGAGGCCACCATGGCCTTGGGCACGAGGTTCTTAGCCCCGCGGACCTTCACGGAGCCCGAAAGAGGACGGCCGCCGTTGATGGTCAGCACCTTGTTCAACACGCTCGAAAACACCTCGCGTTCGTCTGCCGCCCGAGGGTCTTCCCACGGGCTGGTTCATCATACCCAGCGCCGTGCCCCGGCCCCTTGACGGGCCGGGGCACGGCGCGGCGTCATCAGGACCGAGCGGGAAGGGTCTTCGGTTTAAAACCCGGGCGGGCCGCCTCGTATTCCGCGATCTCGTCCTGCTTGCGCAGCGTGAGGTCGATGTCATCGAGGCCCTCGCTCAGGCGCCACTTCGTGTCCGGATCGATAGCAAACGGGACGGTCAGGGCGCCGACGCTCACGGTCTGGGAGGGCAGATCCACCGTCACCTCGGCCCCGGCGTTGTTGTCCAGTTCCTTCCAGATGAGTTCGACGTCACCTTGGTCCACCTGCGCCGCGACGAGCCCCTGCTTGCCGGAGTTGCCGCGGAAGATGTCGGCGAAGCGCGAGGAGATCACGGCCTTGAAGCCGTAGTCGCGCAGGGCCCACACGGCGTGCTCGCGGGAGGACCCCGTGCCGAAGTCGGGGCCTGCCACCAGCACCGAACCGCGGTTGTACGGCTCCTGGTTGAGGATGAACTCCGGATCCTGGCGCCAGTTGGCAAAGAGGGCGTCGTCGAAGCCCGTCTTGGTGATGCGCTTCAGGTAGACGGCGGGGATGATCTGATCGGTATCGATGTTCGAGGCGTGCAGCGGGACGCCGATGCCCGTGTGGGTGGTGAACTTCTCCATGATCTTTCTTCCTTGATCGTGTCCGCGCTCAGGCGACGGCGACGGGCAGGTCGGACGGCGAGGACAGCGTGCCGCGCACGGCGGTGGCCGCCGCCACGACGGGCGAGACGAGGTGCGTGCGCCCACCCTTGCCCTGGCGTCCCTCAAAGTTGCGGTTCGAGGTGGAGGCGCAGCGCTCCCCCGGCGCCAGCTGATCCGGGTTCATGCCCAGACACATGGAGCAACCGGCGAAGCGCCACTCGGCACCGAAGTCCTTGAACACCTGGTCGAGGCCCTCCGCCTCCGCCTCGAGGCGCACACGGGCGGAGCCGGGCACCACGATCATGCGCACCTCCGGGTCCTTCTCGCGACCGCGGATGATGTCGGCCGCCGCACGCAGGTCCTCCATGCGGGAGTTGGTGCAGGAGCCCAGGAACACGGTGTCGACCCGGATGTCCTTCATGGGCGTGCCGGCGGTGAGTCCCATGTAGTCGAGCGCCTTGCGGGCGTTGGCCGCCTCGTTCTCGTCCACGATCTCGTCGGGGTTCGGCACCGTCTGCGAGAGCGAGACACCCTGGCCGGGGTTGGTGCCCCACGTGACGAACGGCTCGAGCTCGTCGGCATCGAGGAACACCTCCGCGTCGAAGGTGGCGCCCTCGTCGGTCCCCAGCGAGCGCCAGTAGTCAACCGCCGCGTCCCAGTCCGCTCCCTCGGGGGCGTGCGGGCGACCCTTGATGAACTCGAACGTCGTCTCGTCCGGGGCCACCATGCCGGCGCGGGCTCCAGCCTCGATCGACATGTTGCAGATCGTCATGCGCGCTTCCATGGACAGCGCGCGGATGGCCGAACCGCGGTACTCCAGGACGTAGCCCTGGCCGCCGCCCGTGCCGATCTTGGCGATGACCGCCAGGATGATGTCCTTGGAGCTGACACCGGGGCGCAGCGTTCCGTCCACGTTGATGGCCATGGTCTTGAACGGCTTGAGCGGCAGCGTCTGCGTGGCCATGACGTGTTCCACCTCGGACGTGCCGATGCCGAAGGCCAGGGCGCCGAACGCACCATGGGTGGAGGTGTGCGAGTCACCGCACACGATGGTCATGCCGGGCTGGGTCACGCCGAGCTGCGGACCCACGACGTGCACGATGCCCTGTTCGCGGTCGCCGAGCGAGTGCAGGCGCACGCCAAACTCGGCGCAGTTGTTGCGCAGGGTCTGGATCTGCTTGGCGCTGATCGGGTCCGCGATCGGCTTGTCGATCTCCAGCGTGGGGGTGTTGTGATCCTCCGTGGCGATCGTCAGATCGGGGCGGCGGAGCTGACGGCCGGCCAGGCGCAGGCCCTCGAACGCCTGCGGGGAGGTGACCTCGTGGAGGAGGTGAAGGTCGATGTAGAGCAGATCGGGGCGACGCTCGGCACCCTCGCCCTCACCGCGGGAGACCACATGGTCGTCCCAGACCTTCTCGGCCAGCGTGCGCGGCCTCGACGTCGTCGTCATCTCATCCTCCAGAGAAGTACAGGTATTGATGGCTCAATTTTCACAGAGCGGGACGGCGAGCGTCCAGAATACGGTCTTGCATCTTACTATTTGAGATGGGAGGCTTGGTGCATGGACAACCCAAGTGGAGTCGGCGTCATCGACAAGGCCGCGGAAGTACTGGACGCGCTGGAGGCCGGCCCGGCCTCGCTCGCGCAGCTCGTGGAGACCACGCACCTCGCCCGCCCCACCGTGCACCGCCTCGCGCAGGCCCTCGTGCACCACCGCTTGCTCGCCAAGGACGTGCACGGGCGCTTCATGCTCGGGCCCCGCCTCGTCGAACTCTCCTCCGCCGCGGGCGAGGATCGCCTCGTGGCCGCCGCCGGCCCCCTGCTGCTGCACCTGCGCGATCTCACGGGCGAGAGCACACAGGTCTTCCGCCGGCAGGGCGAGCACCGAGTGTGCGTCGCCTCGGCCGAGCGCCCCGTGGGGCTGCGGGACACCATCCCCGTGGGCACCCAGCTCTCCATGAAGGCCGGCTCGGCCGCCCAGGTGCTCCTCGCGTGGGAGGACCACGGGAGGCTCGTGGATGGGCTGGAGGGTGCCCGCTTCACGGCCACGGTGCTGGCCGGTGTTCGACGGCGCGGGTGGGCTCAGTCGCTCGGCGAGCGTGAGCCAGGGGTCGCCTCGGTGTCTGCCCCCGTCCGGGGACCCTCCGGGCGCGTGATCGCCGCGCTGTCGATGTCGGGTCCCATCGAGCGACTCTCCCGGCATCCCGGCAAGCTCCATGCCGAGGCGATCTGCCGCGTGGCGGCCCAGCTCTCCTCCGCCCTGCGCGGCTGAGACCGCCCACCGGAGCGCCCCGGGAAGCGGCGAGAGCTCACGCGAAGTGGTCGAAGCCGCGGCGCTCGTCCAGCGCCTCGCCGCCCAGGCCGACGCCGGCCCCCTCCACGACGCTCCCGATCCTGCGGGCTCCCGCCGGCAGCGGGAGCCCCGGCGGAAGCGTGGCGAGCACCAGATGATCCTCTCCGCCGTAAAGCACGTGATCGAGCCCCCGGGTGGCGTGTCGCCCCGCCCACGCGCGCAGGGCCTCGAGTTCGGCCTCGAGCGCCGACCGGTCAAGCGCCAGGCCCACGCCGGAGGCGCGGGCCAGCCGCGCGCCGTCGCGCACCAAACCGTCCGAAATGTCCATGGCCGCGCTGGCCACCCCGACCAGCGCCGGCCCGGCTGCGAGCGGTGGGCGCGGCTCGAACAATCCCCGCGAGACCGCGTGGGCGCGCTCATCCCACGCCTCGATGCGATCCTCCGGCCGACCGGAGGCCAGCAGTCCCAAGCTCACGTCCGCGCGCCCCAGCGGCTCCCCCACCACGATGAGCGCGTCACCCACGCCGGCGCCGGACCGCAGCAGCGGCTCCCCCGCCAGCTCGCCGTTCATGCTCACGCTCACCATGAGCGTGCGCGAGCCGGAGAGGTCGCCTCCCGTGACCCGCAGGCGCTGCGCCCCCAGGGCGGACGCCGCGGCCGAAAAGCCCCGCGCGTAGCCCCGGACCCACTCCAGCGGGGTCGAGGCGGGGAGGGAAAGCACCAGCAGGGCCGTCGTGGCCCGCGCCCCCATGGCGTTGACGTCGGAGAGGTTCTGCGCACAGCTCTTGAAGCCCACATCCCAGCCCGTGGTCGCGTAGCCGCACGGCCAGCGGCTCAGGAAGTCCTCTCCCTCCACCGCCGCGTCCACCGTCGCGACGGTGGACAGGGGCGAGGGCGCCAGCACCGCGGCGTCGTCGCCGATGCCCAGCACGACGTCGCTCGAGGGGCCACTCGGCAGCGTGGCGGCGAGGAGTTCAACGAGCTGTGCCTCGGACGCGTCGGCGACGGTGGGCGTGGCCGGAAAAGTGGAATCCACTCCCCCTCCTTCTCGGTGGATCGGTCCGGCACAGCACGGGCGCTGGCTCAAGACTCTTCGATCAAAACACAAGGGACCGGTCCATGTGGACCGGTCCCTTGTTGTGTGGTGACCCCAGCGGGATTTGAACCCGCGTTACCGCCGTGAGAGGGCGACGTACTAGGCCGCTATACGATGGGGCCGGACGCGATATGGCAGTCGAAACTGCATTTATCACAAGATCAAACGATCTCGCTGGGATACCAGGACTCGAACCTAGAATGACGGTACCAGAAACCGTAGTGTTGCCAATTACACCATATCCCAATGGAAGGCTTGTGCAACGCCAAAGCGTTCCAACAAGAGTCAATCCTACCCGATGCGAACGCCCGATGCGAACCGGGCCGACACCGCGGTCCGCATCGGGTGCAGATTTACAGCGCGGTGCTCCGCTTCATCCGCCGCACTCCCCCAAAACGCGGGTGAACGAACACGAAGATGGTGACGAACACCATGATGAGGGCGCCGACGATGATCGGCAACTGAGCCCAGGCGCCATACAGGACGGTTCCCGCCGTCGGGGCGATGACAAAGGTCAACCCGGTGGTGGCGGCAACCAAACCAGCCAAACCGCCCTGTTCCTCACGGCTGACCAGCAAGGTGGGGCCGGCAGCGTAGCCGGGCATCGCCATGCCGAGCCCCAGACCGATGAGGAAGATGGAGACAAACAGGACCGCGGCGCCCAGCCCGGCAACAAGCAACGCAAAGCCCAGCAGTGCTACCGGCGCGCCGATCCGCAACGAGGTGGACGGCGCAAAGCCACTGCGCGGAACGATCACGGCCTGCGCTACCACCATGCCAACGCCCGCGCACAGCAGGGCGCCTCCCGTCACGAGGCCAGTGGCGCTTGCTTCGAGCCCCAGCCGGTCCTGGACGATGAACCCGGTGATCACCTGAATGAATCCCAGGGCAGTGAACATGCCAAAGCCGGCCACCAGGAAGGGCCAGACGCGGGAGTCGAAGGGGCTCACGCGAGCCGGTCGCTCGATGAGTTGCTGTCGCGACTCGCGGCGCAGGCGCAGGGCAATGAGAAGGAAGCCGGCCAGAAGCAACACCGGCACCACGAGCAGCGGCGTGAGCAAACCGGCGGCCGAGAGGGCTCCCCCCAGCACCGAGCCAGCCACCATGGCGATGCCCTGGGCGGCACCGACCCCGGCGATTCCCTTGACCCGCTCAGCCTGATCCTGCGTCACGTCGGCGATGTAGGCCTGGGCAGTGGGCGGGACGGCCGCCAACGCAGACCCAAAGAGCAACCCTCTCAGGAGGACAAAGAGAAGGAAGAGCGTGACCCCACTCAGTGCCCCCTGCATCCCCAGTCCAGCCACGAGAGCAAAGCCGCCCATGGCCACCGCGCCAAGCGCAAAGGCCGCAAGCAACACGGGCTTGCGCCCCCACGACTGCGAGCCCCTGCCCCAGAACTGGCTCGTGGCAACCACCATGATGGCCGCCGCACTGATGGTGAGACCAATCTGCCATTCGGCCAGGCCAACATCCCGCGAAAGCGGGGCGATGATGGGGTTCAGCGTCATTTGGCCGAGGTAAGCCAAGAAGACGGCGCACAGCAACAATGGAATCTGCGACGTCTGGCGTGCCGGCGCTTCCGTCGGCGTGGATCGAAGGGTGCTCACGGGGTGCTTCGCTTTCTCGAGGGGGAAGTGGTGGTCGACGGCGGATCCGGCGGGGCAAGTTCTTGTTGGATCCCGGCCAAGACGATGCGCAGCTTGCCCCTAAACCAGGCCTCCGGGTCCTCGCGAATGGCGCGCACCATTTCAGAACGCAGCTCGAGCACCCGCGGGTCGCCCCCGGGCGGTGGAGCCCACCCCGTCTCGTAGCCCTGACGCCCGGCCCCGGCCCGCTGCTGGGCGAGTGAATCCATCTCCTCCGCCCCTCGGCTGCTGTCCGCCGCAAGATCGAACACAAGATCCACCGCCTGCACCGCATGGCGCGCTGTGAAGCCCTGGCGGATGAGCGCCACACCCACCCGGTCTGAGAGCTCGACCATGGCAGCGGGGACAACGCCGCGAGTGGTCTCCGAAACGGCGCCCGGGTACATCGACCAGGCGTGCCACGAGGCGAGCGAGATGCGTTCAAGCATGGGCTTCCATGGGCCGTCGGTCTGAGGCCACTCGAATCGGCGCACCGCTAGGTCGAGGCCCAGGCGCACCAGGGCATCTCGGTTCGAGGCGTGCCGGTAGAGGGTGGCCTGCCCCACGTCGAGTTGGTGTGCAAGGCGGGCAAAGGTCAGGTCACGAAAACCAAGTTCGAGGACAGCCTCCGCGATCCGCTCGGCATCAAGCGCGGCAGGACGCCCGGGCCGGCGGGAAGGTCGAGGGGTGTTGTCGATTCCTCTTAGGGTCACCTCACCAAGTTATGAGAGGGAGCTCCCATAATCAAGGGAGACGTCCGTCACACGGCAGGTCGGAGGAGTGAAGTTCCGCAAAGAGGAGCATTTCAACGGATGCGCTCAAGACCCTAGAAACGAAGAAAACCCCCGCCGAAGCGAGGGTTTTCTTGTTTGGGTGACCCCAGCGGGATTTGAACCCGCGTTACCGCCGTGAGAGGGCGACGTACTAGGCCGCTATACGATGGGGCCGCGCCAATGCACCAACCATTCCAACCACATTGTGGCTTGATCAACTGGTGCATCCGTGACCCCAGCGGGATTTGAACCCGCGTTACCGCCGTGAGAGGGCGACGTACTAGGCCGCTATACGATGGGGCCGGACGCGATATGGCAACTGAAGCTGCATTTATCACAAGATCCAAAGATCTCGCTGGGATACCAGGACTCGAACCTAGAATGACGGTACCAGAAACCGTAGTGTTGCCAATTACACCATATCCCAATGGCTTTGCCCGCGGCCTCAGGGCCAGTGGACAAGCCACTACTTTACCGGAGCCGGTGGCCCTGACCAAATCGTCCGTTGTGATGCTGGCTCAGCGCGTCGCAGCCCGCACCCAGTCGAGCACTGCGCCGAGGCCGGCCACACCGGGGTGTTCCGGATGCCTGCCCCAGCGATCAACCAGCAAAGCCGGAAGCCCGGCGGCGATGGCACCGGCCACATCATGCCCAGGGTTGTCCCCCACCATGAGCGTGCGCTCCGGTGCGGTTCCGAGCGCCGCCACACCGGCCAGGTAGGAACGGGGGTCCGGCTTGGGCGCCCCGGCCGTGTCTGAACCGATGACAACGCCTACACGTTCGAGCCCACTCTTGGCGAGTTTGGTGCGCTGGTAGGCCTCCACGTTGTTGGTCACCACGCCGTACGGCACACCGAGTGCGTCAAGGGCGTCCAAGGTGGGCGCCACGTCGTCGAACGCCCTCCACCCGCGCACCACTTCCAGTTCAAAACGCGTCGAAAATCCGGCGACGTCCTGCCGCGTGGAACGCCCGCATTCGCTCAGCGCCGCCACCAAGCGGCGATGCCGCTGCGTGGCAAAGTCAAGCTCGCCTCGCACGTAGGCGTCGTAGTGCCCGGCCGTGTCAAGCGAGAAGTGCTCGGCAAAACCCTCCACCTCTGCCTTACTGAGCCCCTCGATGTCCTCCGCCGCTGCGCTCAGTAGCGCCTCCCGCATGGCGGATCGCAGGTCGATGAGCGTGTCGTCGAGGTCAAAGAGGACGCCAACGGCGCCGGTTGAAACCGGCGCCGTTGGCGTATCAGAGCGCTCAGGCATGCTTGGCGCGGAAGGAGCGCAGGCGGGAGAGCGCCGACTCCTTGCCCAGAATCTCGAGGGATTCGAAGAGCGGCGGGGAGATGCGGTGGCCGGTGACGGCCGAGCGCACGGGGCCGAATGCCAGGCGCGGCTTCAGGCCCAGGCCGTCGATCAGCGCGGCGCGCAGGGCGGCCTCAATGTTCTCGGTGGTGAAGTCCTCGGTCGCGTCGAGAGCGTTGATGGCGGCGTCGACCACCTCGCCCAGGTTCTCCGGGAGCTTCTTCAGGGCGTCCTCGGAGACCGTGAGGTCGGCGTCCTCGGTGAAGAGGAAGCGCAGCAGCTCGGGCACCTCGCCCAGGAGCTGCACGCGCTCCTGCACGAGCGGGGCGGCGGCGGTGAGCACCTCGGTCTGGCGGTCGGTGAGCTCCTCCCCCACCAGGCCGGCGGCCCGCAGGTAGGACACGGTGCGCTCGCGGAAGTCCTCGGGGCTCAGGCGGCGGATGTGCGTGCCGTTGATGGCCTCGGCCTTCTTGAGGTCAAACTTGGCGGGGTTGCCGAGCACGTCCTTGATGTCAAAGTGCTCCACCATCTGTTCCAGGGAGAAGATGTCCTCGTCGGCGGAGAGGGACCACCCCAGCAGGGCCAGGTAGTTATCCAAGCCCTCCTTGATGAAGCCCATGTCGCGCAGGTTGAACAGGCTGGACTCGGGATCGCGCTTGGAAAGCTTCTTGTTGCCCTCGCCCATGACGTAGGGCAGGTGGCCGAAGAGCGGCAGGAACTCGGCGACACCGATCTCGATGAGCGCCTTGTACAGCGCCACCTGGCGCGGGGTGGAGGAGAGCAGGTCCTCGCCGCGCAGCACGTGGGTGATGCCCATGAGCGCGTCGTCCACGGGGTTCACCAGCGTGTAGAGCGGCTTGCCGTTGCCGCGGACCACCACGTAGTCGGGCACGGAGCCCACCGGGAAGGTGATCTCGCCGCGCACGAGGTCGTTGAACGTGATGTCCTCGTCCGGCATGCGCAGGCGCAGCACGGGCACGCGACCCTCGGCGCGGAAGGCGGCCTTCTGCTCCTCGGTGAGGTTGCGGTCGAAGTTGTCGTAGCCGAGCTTGGGGTCCTCGCCCTTGGCGCGGTGCCGCGCCTCCACCTCGTCGGGGGTGGAGAAGTCCTCGTAGACGTGACCGCCGGCCACGAGCTTCTCGATGACCTCGGCGTAGATGTCTCCGCGCTGGCTCTGGCGGTACGGCTCGTGGGGGCCGCCCACGCGCACGCCCTCGTCCCAGTCGATGCCCAGCCACTGCAGGGCGTCGATCACCTGGTTGAACGACTCCTCCGAATCGCGAGCGGCGTCCGTGTCCTCGATGCGGAACACCAGCTTGCCGCCGGTGTGGCGGGCGTAGGCCCAGTTGAACAGGGCCGTGCGGACCATGCCAACGTGGGGGGTGCCGGTGGGCGAGGGGCAGAAGCGCACGCGCACCGGCGTGGAGTCAGAAACGGTGGGAAGAGAGGCGGTGAAGCTCATGGTTCACCATTCTACGCGGCGCCGCGGGACGTCCCGACGCGTCGCCGCTGGGGTTCAATCGCGGGTGAACACGTTGTTCAGGGTGCCGATGCCTTCGATCGTCACCGAGACGCGCTGCCCATCCCGCACCAGCCCAACCCCGGCCGGCGTCCCGGTGAGGAGCACGTCGCCGGGCAGCAGGGTGAAGGCCGCCGAGGCTTGCGCCACGAGCGCGCGGACGCCGTGGATCATGTCCGAGGTGGAACCGTCCTGCACCAACTCGCCGTCCAGCTCCGTCTGCAGGGCCAGGTCCTCGGGATCGAGCTCGGTTTCGATCCAGGGTCCCAGGGGGCAGGCCCCGTCCCAGCCCTTGGCGCGGGCCCACTGGCCATCCGTTGCCTGGACGTCGCGGGCGGTGAGGTCGTTGGCGCAGGTGTAGCCGAAGATCACCTCGTCCGCCGATTCGGCCGGCACATCCTTGCAGATGCGGCCGATCACGACGGCGAGCTCCCCCTCGTAGGACACTTCCTCGGAGAAGGCGGGCAGCCGCACCGGCTCCCCCGGGCCCACCACGGAGGTGTTGGGCTTGAAGAACATGAGCGGCGTCTGGGGCACCTCGTTGCCGAGCTCGGCGGCGTGCTCCGCGTAGTTTCGACCGAAACCGACGATCTTTGAACGCGGGATGATCGGTGCCACGAGGCGAACATCCTCCAACGCGTGGCGGGTACCCGTGGGCTGAATGCCATGGAAGAAGGGGTCACCGCTCAGCGCGGCGACTTCCTCTCCCTCCACGACGGCGTAGAAGGGTTCGGCATCCAGGACACAACGGGCGATACGCATGGGCCCCAGCCTATCGGTTCAGGCCTCGGGGTCCTCCTCGCCTGTCCCGTAGCCGAAGGGATTCTTGCTCTGCCAGTTCCACGCGTCCCTGGCCATGTCATCCAGCCCGCGCTCGGTCTTCCAGTGCAGTTCGAGCCGGGCGAGGGTGGGATCGGCGAAGAACTCGGGCAGGTCCCCGTCGCGCCGGGGCGCCACCACGTACGGGATCGGCCTGCCCGCGGCGCGCTCGAAGGCGCGCACCACCTCGAGCACGCTGGAGCCCTGACCGCTGCCGAGGTTCCACGCCCGCGAGCCCCGCACGTCGCCCAGCGCCTCGAGCGCGGCAACGTGGCCGCCGGCCAGATCAACGACGTGAATGTAGTCACGCACGCCGGTGCCGTCCGGCGTCGGGTAGTCGTCGCCGAAGACGTTGAGGTGCTCCCGCCGCCCCACGGCCACCTGGGAGACAAAGGGCATCAAGTTGTTCGGGATGCCGCGCGGGTCCTCGCCGATGCGGCCGGAGGGGTGCGCGCCGACGGGATTGAAGTAGCGCAGCTTGCCGATGTGCCAGCCGGGCTCGGACGCTGCCAGGTCATCGAGGATCTGCTCGATGTGCATCTTGGTGCGGCCATACGGATTCATCGCGTTCAGCGGGAGCTCCTCGGTGTACTGCACCGTGCCCGCCTCGCCGTACACCGTCGCAGAGGAGCTGAACACGACGTTGCGCACGCCGTGCTTCTGCATCGCGTCGAGCAGGTTGAGCGTGGAGAGGATGTTGCTGCGGTAGTAGCGCAGCGGCTGGGCCGCCGATTCGCCGACGGCCTTGAGCCCGGCGAAGTGGATGACGGCGTCGAAGTTCCCGTCGGCGACGATGCGATCTACGGCCGGCGCGTCCAGCAGGTCCGCCTCGATGAGCTCGATCTCGCGGCCGGCCAGCTCGGAGACGCGGCGGACCGCCTCGGGTGAGGAGTTCGCGAAGTTGTCGAGGATGACGGGTTCATGCCCCGCCTCCACCAGGGCAAGCACGGTGTGGGAACCGATGTAGCCGGCGCCGCCGGTCGTCAAAACACGCATGCCCCCGATCCTAGCGATCGGGGGCATGCGGCGGATGCAGGCGCTCTCAGACCAGCTTCGTCAGCCAGCCGTGCGCGTCGGCAACGGCACCGGTTTGCACGCCGAGCAGCTGCTCACGGATGCGCGCCCACACGGCGTCGGCACCGGTCTCGGGGAAGGTCATGGTTCCCTCCTCGCTGCGCAGTTCGGAGACGGGGGTGATGACGGCGGCGGTGCCGCACGCGAACACCTCGCGCAGCGTGCCCTGCTCCACCGCCTCGCGCCACTCGGCGATCGTGAACTTGCGCTCCTCGACGGCGAGGCCCAGATCGGCGGCGATCTGCAGGACCGAGGCGCGGGTGACGCCGTGCAGGATGTTGCCGTTCAGCCGCGGGGTCACGAGGCGATTGCCTTCGAGCACGAAGAACACGTTCATCCCGCCGAGCTCCTCGACGGCGAAGTCATCGGTGGGATCGAGGAAGAGCACCTGAGCGCAACCGTGATCCTGGGCCTCGAGCTGGGCGGCGAGCGAGGCGGCGTAGTTGCCGCCGCACTTGGCCTCGCCCGTGCCGCCGTGGCCCGCGCGGGAGAAGTGCTCGGAGAGCCAGATCGGCACCGCGTGCAGCTCGCCGCCGAAGTAGTTGCCGGCGGGAGAGGCGATCACCCGGAAGCTGACCTCGCGCGAGGGACGAACCCCCAGGAACGCCTCCGTGGCGATCATGAAGGGACGCAGGTACAGCGCCTCGCCCTCGCCCTCGGGCACCCAGGCCTCGTCCACCTGCACCAGCAGCTTGACGGCCTCGACGAAGGCCTCGACGGGCAGCTCGGGGAGGGCCAGGCGGCGGGCCGAGGCGTTCAGGCGCTCAGCGTTCTTCTCCGCACGGAAGGTCTGGACAGAACCGTCGGAGTGACGGTAGGCCTTCAGCCCCTCGAAGATCTCCTGGCCGTAGTGCAGCACGGACGCCGCAGGGTCCAGGGCGATCGGACCGTAGGGCTCAACGCGGGCGTCGTGCCAGCCGACCCCCTCCGTCCAGTCGATGACGACGGTGTGGTCGGTGAAGTAGTTGCCGAAGCCGGGGTCCTTCAGGATCTCGGCGCGGCGCTCCGCCGTCGCGGGATGATCGGACAGATGACGGGCGAACTCCACAGTGCTCACGGGTGCTTCCTTCATTCAGTGGCCCGGCAGGTGAGTCGGGTGATGGTGCGGCGCCGAGCGGCGGCCGCCGGTGACGGCCCAGTGCGCGCGCTGACCCGTCAAGACTATGCGAGAGTTCACACGGTGACACCCATGAGGGCACCAACGATGGCGTCTCCCACCTCGGAGGTGCTGCGCGCGCCCAAGGCGGTCCGGGCCTGCACGTCCTGCTCCACGGCCGACTCGATGCGGGCCGCGGCCTCGTCCAGACCGAGATGGTGCAGCAGCAGCGCGGCGGACAGGATGGCGGCGGAGGGATCGGCGATCCCCTGGCCGGCGATGTCCGGCGCGGATCCGTGGACCGGCTCGAACATCGACGGCGCGGTGCCATCGAGGTTGATGTTGCCGGAGGCCGCCAGGCCGATCCCGCCGGTCACCGCCCCCGCAAGGTCGGTGAGGATGTCGCCAAACAGGTTGTCGGTGACGATGACGTCGAAGCGCGAGGGGTCGGAGACCATGAAGATCGTCGCCGCGTCCACGTGCAGGTAGTCGACGCTGACCTCGGGGAACTCGGGCGCGATCGCGTCCACCGTGCGGCGCCACAGGTGACCGGCGTTGACCAGCACGTTGTGCTTGTGCACGAGGGTGAGCTTCTTGCGCGGGCGGGCCGCCGCGCGTTCGAAGGCATCGCGGACCACGCGGGTCACGCCGTGGGCGGTGTTGATGGAGACCTCGGTCGCGATCTCGTGCTCGGTCCCCTGGCGGATGACGCCGCCGTTGCCGACGTACGGGCCCTCGGTGCCCTCGCGGACCACAACAAAGTCGATGTCGCCGGGCTCGGCCAGCGGGGAGGCCGTCCCCGGGTAGAGGCGCGAGGGGCGCAGGTTCACGCAGTGGTCAAGCGTGAAACGCAGCTTGAGGAGCAGCTCGCGCTCGATCAGGCCGGACGGGATGCGGGTGTCGCCGGGGGCGGCGCCCACGGCGCCGAAGAGGATGGCCTCGTGCGAGCGCACGGACTCGAGCGTCTCGACCGAAAGGGTCTCGCCCGTCTCGAGCCAGTGATGGGCCCCGAGCGAGTACTCGGTCAGGCTCAGGCCGGTGTCGCTGCCGTGCAGCGCGGCCTCGAGGACGCGAACGGCCTGGGCCACCACCTCCGGTCCGATGCCGTCGCCGGGGATCACTGCCAGGTCGATGTTTCGCGTCATGCCAACCATCCTAAGAAACGAGTCCGCATGATGAGCAAACGATCTCACTATGTGAACCACGAGGTCGCCGCACCTCGCTGCGCCGGAGACGCGCGTCACCGCCGAGCTCAGACCGCGGTCTGATCCGTTCGCCGGCTCCGCCCTCTAGGCTGGCCCCATGAAGTGGCATCGCAGACTCGACGCATGGGTGCGCGCGCATCCCGGCCGGGTGGACGCGATCGTTGCCATCTGTTCGTTTGTTGTCTTCACGGCGGCCCCGCTGCTGCTCGCCGGCAGCATTGGCCTCGAGGCCGGCGAGCGTTTCGGCGCCCTGGGCTCCCTCGTCGCCACGCTCTTCATCGGCGCGGCCTTGGCCTGGGCCGTTTCCGAACGCCGCACCCACCCGCGCCGCGCGCTGTGGGTGTCCGTCAGCGCGTGCCTCGTCCAGGTGGTGGTCCCCGGGGAGCCGCTCCCCATGAACATCTTCGTCCCCGTGCTGCTGTACTCCATCACGGCCTACGGCAAGCGCGTGGACGCTCGTTGGGCCCTCGCGTTCTCCGCGCTCGGTTCCGTCCTCGCCACCCTCGCCTTCACGGGCATGAGCTTCGGCCGCGACCTGCCCAGCTACGTGGCGGTGTTCATCTTCCACGTGCTCATCTGCACCGTGGCGTGGGTCGCGGGCGACCTCACCCGCACCCGAAGGCTGGCGCTCGAGGCGGTCGCCGACCGCGCCCACCGCCTGGAACAAGAACAAGAACAAGAACGCGCCCTCGCGGCGGCCGATGAGCGCCGCCGCATCGCCCGCGAGATGCACGACGTCGTGGCCCACTCGCTCTCGGTGATCATCGCCCAGGCGGACGGCGCCCGCTACGCGGCGGTCGGCGACCCGGAGGTGGCACCCCGCACCCTCGGCACGATCGCCCAGACGGGCCGCGAGGCCCTCCGCGAGATGCGTTCGCTCCTGGGCGTGCTCAGGGCGGACGACGACGAGGCCGCCCCTAAGGCCCCGGCCCCCGACCTCGCGCGCATCCCGGAACTCGTGGAGAACACCCGCAGGGCCGGGCTCCAGGTGACACTGACGCACCGCGGCGAACCCGCCCGCCCCCTGCCCTCCGGCGCCGGGCTCACGGCCTTCCGCGCCGCCCAAGAGGCGCTGACCAATGTGCTCAAGCACGCCGGCCCCCACGCCGCAGCGACCCTGGACCTGACCTGGACCGGACGCGGACTCACGCTGAGCGTGACGGACACGGGACGAGGGGCCACGGCCTCCGACGGCCTCGGCCGAGGTCAGCAGGGCATGCGCGAGCGCGCCGCCCTCTACGGCGGCAGCGCCACCTTCGGTCCCCGCGGGGGCGGCGGCTACGCCGTCACCGTGTTCCTTCCCTACCAGGAGATCTGATGCCAGAGTCCACCCCCATCCGCGTTGCCTTGGTGGATGATCAAACCCTCGTGCGCAGCGGCTTCCGCATGCTCATCGACTCCCAACCCGACCTCGAGGTGGTGGCCGAGGTGGCCTCCGGACGCGAGGCGGTGCAGAGCCCGGCCGTGTCCCACGCCGACGTGGTCCTCATGGACATTCGCATGCCGGAGATGGACGGCATCGAGGCGACGCAGCGGATCCTGAGCGCCCCGGTCAGCCAGGGCCACCCGCGCGTGCTGATCCTGACCACCTTCGATCTTGACGAGTACGCGCTGGACGCCGTCAAGGCCGGCGCCAGCGGCTTCCTCCTGAAGGACGCCCCGCCCGAGGAGCTCCTCGGCGCGATCCGCACGGTCTTCCACGGCGGCGGCGTGGTGGCGCCCACCACCACCCGCAGGCTCCTGGACCACATGGCCCCTCTCCTGCGCCGCACCAGCACCGGCTCACCGGAGGCCCAGGCCCGCGTCGATACCCTCACCGCCCGCGAGCGCGAGGTCTTCGAGCACATCGCTGCCGGACGCTCGAACACCGAAATCGCCGGGGATCTCTTCCTCTCCGAGGCCACCGTCAAGACCCACGTTGGCCGCATCCTGTCCAAGCTCGAGGCCCGCGACCGCGTCCAGGCGGTGCTCATCGCCTACGAGACGGGCGTGGTGACCCCGTAGGCCCTCCCGGGAGCAGCCCGGGGTCATACCCAGGTCTGACGCCCCCTCGCCGAGCGTGGACCCGGCGCCTGACGCCCCGGCGTCGGGCGTTTTCTAGGCTGGGAGCCATGAGCATCCACGCATCCGAAGCGCCGGCCCTGGCCGTCGCCGCCAACAATCTCACCAAGACCTACGGCACCGGTCCCACGGCCGTCACCGCGCTCGACGACGTCAGCGTCGGCTTTGAGCGCGGCAAGTTCACGGCCATCATGGGCCCCTCCGGTTCTGGCAAGTCGACGCTGATGCATTGCCTCGCCACGCTCGACACCCCCACCTCCGGTTCGCTGACCCTGGGCGGGACGCGCGTGGACGGGCTGGACGACGACGCGCTGACCACCCTGCGCCGCGAACGCGTGGGTTTTGTCTTCCAGGCCTTCAACCTCGTGCCCACGCTGAGCGCCGAGCAGAACGTCCTGCTCCCGCTGGAGCTGGCCGGTGCCAAGCACGACGCAGCGTGGTTCGCCGAGCTCGTGGAGCGCTTGGGCCTCGGCTCGCGCCTGAAGCACAAGCCGCACGAGCTCTCGGGCGGTCAGCAACAGCGCGTCGCCGTGGCCAGGGCCCTCCTCCCCCGCCCGGACGTGGTCTTCGGCGACGAGCCCACGGGCAATCTCGACTCCACCTCCGGCGCCGAGGTGCTTCGCCTCCTGCAGCGCAGCGCCCACGAGGACGGCCAGACCGTCATCATGGTGACCCACGATCCGGTGGCCGCAGCGGCCGCCGACCGCGTCGTCCTCCTCAAGGACGGCCGCCTGGCCGGCGAGATCATCGACCCCGCCGTGGAGCAGGTCTCGACGGCGCTGGCCCGCCTGGGAGCCGCATCGTGAACACGCTCGTCAAAGCCAATGTGGTGGCGTACCGGCGGCGCTACGCCGCCGTCATCGCCGCCGTCACGATCGGCGTGGCCTTCCTCGCCGCCACGCTCTTCGTGGGTTCCTCGGTCCGCGCCACGCTCAGCGCGAGCGTGGGCCAGGCCTATCAGCACGCCGACATTGTGGTGGACCCGAAGTTCTACCGCGCCGACGAATCCATCAAGCTCACCCCGCAGCAGGCCGCCGATCATGTCAAGGCGACCGACGGAGTGAAGTCCGCCCTCGCGTACGCGAACACCATGGTGGAGGCGCAGTTGGGCTCCACGCTTGAGTCGGTCTACGTCACCATCACCCAGGGCGACACCTCACTGCTGGGCACCTCGCTCGTCGAGGGGAGCGAGCCAGGCGCGGGCCAGGCGACGCTCAACGCCGCCGCGGCCAAGAAGGCGGGCCTCACCGTCGGCTCAACGCTCAACCTCACCGTGGGAGAGAACGCCACCAAGCAGGTCACGCTGAGCGGCCTGCGCCAGGATCCGCAGGACCCCTCGGCCGCCGGCTACGCCAACCTCCAACTCAGCGACGCCGGTGCCAAGGCGCTCGGCCTGGGCTTCGACCCCCAGTTCGTCATCGCCACCCTGCAGCCGCAGGCCCAGGCCGAGCAGGTCACCGACTCCATCGCCACCTGGATGCATGAGCGGGGCCTTCCCTCCGCCGAGGCCACCACCTCGACGCAGAAGGTCACGGACCAGATCAAGAGCCTCTCCGGCGGCGTGGATGCCCTCACGTGGGTGCTCGGCGCCTTTGCCGGCATCGCCCTCGTGGTCACCGTGCTGGTGGTCGCCAACACCTTCTCCGTCATCCTCGCCCAGCGCACCCGCGAACTCGCGCTGCTGCGCACGCTCGGCGCCAAGCGGGCGCAGATCCGCCGCATGGTGCTGAGCGAGGCGGTGGTGGTTGGCCTGGTGGGCGGGCTGCTCGGCGTGCTCATCGGCACGGGCGTGGTGGCCGGCGGCGCCGCGATCGTCCGGTCCGCCTTCGACCTCCCGTACGTCACCTTCGGCTTCTCGTGGACGCCCATCGTGGCCGGCCTCATCGTTGGCCTGCTCGTCACGGTGCTCGCCTCGCTGCGCCCGGCCCTGGCCGCTACACGGGTCTCCCCCCTGGCAGCCCTGCGCCCCAGCGAGACCGTCACGGTGCACTCCAAGGCCGGCACGACCCGCGTGGTCATCGGTTCGCTCCTGGTGTTGCTCGGCGCCGCCGCGCTGATCTACGGGGTGCTGCCGACGGAGGCGGTCTCCAGCTCCTTCGAGACGTCCTTCGGCATGGCGTTCCTGGGCGGCCTCGTGAGCTTCATCGGCGTGCTGGTCCTCGGCACCCTGCTCATCCCGTGGGCCGTGCGTCAGCTCGCGCGTCCGTTCGGCGCCAAGATCGCCGGGCGCCTCGCTGGCCTCAACGCCCTGCGCCACCCGCAGCGCACCTCCGCCATCGGCACGGCCCTGCTGCTCGGCGTCACCCTGGTGTCCCTCATGTTGGTCGGCGCCACGAGCGCCCGCACCACGATCAACGCGGAGTTGGCCAAGCAGTACCCGGTTGACCTCGTGATCTCCAGCAGCACCGACGCCCCGCTGACGGGCGAGGTGCAGGCCCCGGTGCGGGACGTGAAGGGCGTGGCCTCCACGGCCTTCCTGACACCCGTGGCCATGACGAAGGGATGCCTGTCCCAGGGCAACGCCGCGGAGACGACCGAGTACGAGCCGTGCGCGTTTGTCCTCTCCGGCGATGCCGCCGAGCTGGCCGCGACCAGCACCAACGGCGCCAAGATTCCAGCGCTCGGCTCCGTGGCCGTGGGCGAGTACGCCCTGGCGGGTTCCGCCGGTGAGTCGAAGCCCACCGAGGTGACCCTCAGCGATGGCGCGGGACGCACGGTCACCGTGCCGGTGGACGCCGAGGCGGCGGCGCCGATGAGCAGCATCGTCATGACCGACGAGACACGCAAACAGGTGGGCCTGCCGACGCAGCTCCCCGCGTCGAAGGAGACCAGCGACGCCGGCGCCCCCGGCCCCCAGGTCTGGGTCAAGGCGGACGACAGCGTGTCGGCCGGCCCGCTCATCAGCGACGTGGCCTCCGCCGCCAAGGTGCAGCAGACCCAGCTCGACGGTGCCCTGCCCATCCGCCAGATGGCCTCGCAGATCATCGACACGCTGCTCATGGTGGTCTCGGCCCTGCTGGCTGTGGCTGTCATCATCGCCCTCATCGGCGTGAGCAACACGCTCTCGCTCTCCGTGATCGAGCGGACGCGCGAGAACTCGCTGCTGCGGGCCCTGGGCCTGACCAAGAAGCAGCTGCGGGGCATGCTGGCGCTCGAGGCGGCCCTCATCGCCGGTGCGGCGGCCGTGCTAGGCATCGTGCTCGGTGCGGTGTACGGCCTTGCCGGCGCCCGCGCGGCGACCAGTTCCATGGGCGGGTTCGCACCCAGCATCCCGTGGCTGTGGCTGGCCGTGGTGCTCGTGGTCTCCGTGGGAGCGGCGATCCTCGCCAGCGTGTGGCCCGCCCGGCGCGCGGCCCGCCTGTCCCCCGTCGAGGGGCTCGCGGTCGAGTAACGAGGAGAAGAACGGCAGGGGCCCCGCTCACATCGAGCGGGGCCCCTGCTTGTCTCAAGCGGTGGGTTCGGGCGGCGCGGGCCTTCCGGAGCCTTCGGTTCCGGCGCCCGGTCCGGCCGCCTTAAGCCTCTTCGGGCTCCTCGAACTTGGGGAAGACCGGCGTGGGCTTGGGCAGCGCGGTGCCGGCCGCGACCTCGTCGTCGAACGCCGCAAAGGTGCGCGCCGCCCCGGCGGACACGCCCAGGGCATCGAGCAGCGCGGAGGCCGAGTCCGGCATCACCGGCTGGATCAGGAGCGCCACGCGGCGCACCACGTCCATCGTGACCCACAGCACCGTCGCCATGCGAGCGGGGTCGGTCTTGCGCAGGACCCACGGCTCCTGCTCGGCGAAGTAGGCGTTGGCCTCGTGCAGCACCTTCCACGTTGCCTCGAGCGCCAGGGAGAACTCCTGACGCGAGTAGTGGTCGCGGCTGATCTGCAGCAGGGCGGAGGCGTCGGCGAGCAGGGCGCCGTCCGCCTCGCTCAGCTCACCGCGTTCCGGCACCAACCCGTCCAGGTTCTTGGCCACCATGGAGAGCGAGCGCTGCGCCAAGTTGCCCAGGTTGTTGGCCAGGTCGGCGTTCATGCGGTTGACGATGGCCTCGTGGTTGTACGAGCCGTCTGCGCCGAAGGGGACCTCGCGCAGGAAGAAGAAGCGCGAGGCGTCCAGGCCGTAGCGGGCCACGAAGTCCTGAGGCGACACGACGTTGCCGAGCGACTTGGACATCTTCTCGCCGTTGTTGTTCAAGAAGCCGTGAATCATGACGCGACGCGGGAGCTCCACGCCGGCGGATATGAGGAAGGCGGGCCAGTAGATGGCGTGGAAGCGGGAGATGTCCTTGCCGATGACGTGCACGTCGGCGGGCCAGAACCGCTTGAAGGTGGCCGAGTCGGTGTCGGGGAACCCCACGCCCGTCAGGTAGTTCGTCAGGGCGTCGACCCACACGTACATCACGTGCTTAGGGTTGCCAGGAACCGGGATGCCCCAGTCGAAGGTGGTGCGGGAGACGGAGAGATCCTGCAGCCCGCCCTCGACGAAGCGGATGACCTCGTTGAAACGCGAGCGCGGCGCTCCGAAGTCGGGGTGCTCCGCGTAGTACGCGAGCAGCTTGTCCTGGTAGGCGGACAGGCGGAAGAAGTAGCTCTCTTCCTCGGTCCAGGTCACCTCGGTGTTCGTCTGGATGGAGAAGCGGGAGCCGTCCCGCTCCTCGGTCTCCTCCTCGGTGTAGTACGCCTCGTCGCGCACCGAGTACCAGCCGGCGTACTTATCCAGGTAGATGTCGCCGTTGGCCTCCATGCGCTTCCACAGGGCCTGGGCGGCGGCGTGGTGGTCGGCGTCCGTGGTCCGGATGAAACGGTCGTAGCTGATGCCCAGCTCGTCCTGGGTGGCCTGGAAGCGATCGGAGTTGCGGCGCGCCAGCTCTGCGGGCGTCACGCCCTCCTTCTGCGCCGTCTGCAGCATCTTCTGCCCGTGCTCGTCGGTGCCCGTCAGGAAGAAGACGTCGGCGCCGTCGAGGCGGCGGAATCGGGCCATCGCGTCGGTGGCGATGTACTCGTAGGCATGCCCGATATGCGGGTCGCCATTCGGGTACGAGATGGCCGTGGTGATGTAGAAGGACTTCTGATCCGGGGAATCGCTCACCCGATGAACTCTACCGGCTGCGCGCCGGTGACAGCGGCCGCATGAAGCGTGAGGGGCGCCCCTCCGAACAACGGAAAGGGCGCCCCTCACGGGTGGGTCCGGCCGGCGGCTCAGTCCTCCAGGTTGACCTCGCGGGCCGCGGAGGCCTCGACGGCCGTGGCCACGGCCTCGAGCACGCCCTCGGGCAGCGCGTTGTCGATCGTGACGACGGCAACGGCGTCGCCGCCCTGGTCGGCGCGGGAGACCTGCATGCCTGCGATGTTGACGTTGGCCTCGCCCAGGGCGCGACCGAGGGTGCCGACGACGCCGGGACGGTCGGTGTAGCGCAGCACGAGCAGGTGCTCGGTCAGCGGGATCTCGACCTCCTGGCCGAACACGCCCACGAGCTTCTGGATCTGCTTGGGCCCGGTCAGGGTGCCGGCCACGGAGAGCTGGTCGCCGTTGGCGAGCGCGCCGGAGACGGTGAGCTGGTTGCGGTAGTCCTCCGACACCTCGGTGGTGGTGAGGCGGTAGTCCACGCCGCGCTGCTCGGCGAGCACGGGGGCATTGACGTAGGAGACCTGATCGGAGACCACATCGGTGAACACGCCCTTGAGCGCGGCCAGCTTGAGCGAGGTGACGTCCTTGACGGCGATCTCGCCTGCCACGTTCAGCTCGACCGACTCGAGGCGCTCGCCCGAGGCCAGCGCGGAGAAGATGCGGCCCAGCTTCTCGGCGAGCGGGATGCCCGGGCGCACGTTCTCGTCGATGACGCCGCCGGCGACGTTGACGGCATCCGGCACGAGCTCGCCGGCCAGGGCCAGGCGCACCGACTTGGCGACGGCGATGCCGGCCTTCTCCTGAGCCTCCTCGGTGGAGGCGCCCAGGTGCGGGGTCACGGTGACGTTGTCCAGGCCAACGAAGCGGACGTCGGTGGCGGGCTCCTTGACGAACACGTCGATGCCGGCGCCGGCGATGGTCTTGGAGGAGAGCGCCTCGAACAGCGCGTCCTCGTCGATGAGGCCGCCGCGGGCCACGTTGAACACGAAGGCGCTCGGCTTCATCTTGGCGAACTGGGCCGTGGAGATCATGCCGGTGGTCTCCGGCGTGCGCGGCATGTGGATGGTGATGAAGTCGGCGGTGCCGAGCAGCTCGTCCAGGCCTAGCAGCTTCACGCCGAGCTGCTGCGCGCGGGCCGGGGTGACGTAGGGGTCGAAGGCCACCACGTTCATCCCGAAGCCCTGCAGGCGGGCAGCGACGAGGGCGCCGATGCGGCCCAGGCCGATGATGCCTGCGGTCTTCTCGAAGAGCTCGACGCCCGTGTACTTGGAGCGCTTCCACTCCCCGGCCTTGAGCGAGGCGGAGGCGGCGGCGATGTTGCGGGACGCGGCGACGATGTGGCCAACGGTCAGCTCGGCGGCCGAGATGACGTTGGAGGTGGGGGCGTTGACGACCATCACGCCGGCCTGCGTTGCGGCCTTGATGTCGACGTTGTCCAGGCCGACGCCGGCGCGGGCGATCACCTTCAGGTTCTTGGCCGCCGCGATGGCCTCCTGATCCACCTGCGTGGCGGAGCGCACCAAGATGGCGTCAACGTCGGAGATGGCGGAAAGCAGCTCGGAGCGGTTGGCGCCGTCCGCGGAGCGGATCTCGAAGTCGGGGCCCAGAGCCTCAACGGTTGCGGGCGAAAGTTCCTCGGCAAGAAGGACGACGGGCTTGGTCTGCGACACGTGAAAGCCTTTGCTGGACGCTGTGGTGGTGTTCGGATACGGCGGTGCGTCACCGCGCACTTTTACGGTATCGGCAGCGCGCACCAGCCCTGGCATCCGTGTCGTGGACATGACGCGCTCCCCCACCGGGGCCGCGTCACGTTCAGCCACTAGGCTTGAGGGGACAGGGGCCCAGCGCAGCGCCCTGCCTTCCCCCTTTGCCGCTTGGAGTCCCCCGCTTGTCGCCCACCCCAGCCCCCGCCTCGAACGCCCGCTCCGGCTGGGCCGGCCTCATCCTCTTGGCCGTCGCCATCTTTGCCGTCATCACCACCGAGGTGGTGCCGATCGGCATCCTGCCGCGCGTGGTCCAGGACTTCGGCCTGGACGAGTCGGCCGGCGGCATGCTGGTCTCGCTCTACGCCGGCCTCGTGGCGGTCACGGCCGTGCCGCTCACGCGCTTCACCGGTTCGCTCCCCCGCAAACCGGTGCTCCTCTCCACGCTCGTCATCTTCACCGCCTCGAACCTCTTGGCGGCGCTGGCCCCGTCTTTCGCGTGGCTCGTGGTGGCCCGCGCCGTGGGCGGCATGGCCCACGCCCTCTTCTTCGCCCTCGCGATCGGCTACGCCACCCGCATCGCCCCGCCCGGATCGCTCGGCAAGGCCATGGCGATGACGAGCATGGGTGCCTCGGCTGGCTTCATCCTGGGCGTGCCGGCCGGAACGGCCCTGTCCGAGGCGGCCGGCTGGCGCGTGACCTTCGGCGCCCTCGCCGCGCTCACGGCCGTGGCCTTCGTGGTGGCCTTGGTCCTCCTGCCCGGCGTCAAGCACGACGCCGCCGCTTCGCGCACGCTCGTCCCGGGCGGCGGGTCGCTGCTGCTGGTGGCGAGCCTGGCCGGGCTGACCTTCCTTGGCCACTACTGCCTCTACACCTTCGTCTCGCCGCTCATCCTCTCCACCGGCCTGAACCCCGTGTGGCTCAGCCCCGTCCTGGTTCTCTTTGGCGTCGCTGGCCTGTTCGCCATCCGCGCGGTGGCGCCGCGCTTGGATGCGCATCCGGTCCGCTGGATGATCCTCGTGCCCGTCAGCATTCTCATCAGCCTCGCCGCGACCGTCCTGGCCATGCCGGCCCTCTGGCCCACGCTCGTCATCGCCGGCCTCTGGGGCGCCTGCTTTGCCCCCGTGAACTCCACCTTCCAGAACGTGCTCGTTCGCGTGGGCAAGGAGAATCCGGAGATGGCCGGCGCGTGGATCAACGTCACGTGCAACCTCGGCATCGGCGGCGGCGCGGCACTCGGCGGCCTCGCGCTCGACGCGAGCGGGCTCCAGGGCGCCGGCTGGCTCGGCTGCGGCATCCTCGCCCTCACGGTGCTCGCCACCCTGGCGCTGCGCCCGCGCCTGCAGGCCGCCGCCGCTCGCTGAGACGTGCCCGCAGGGCGAGCACGCGTTCAACGCGATGCCCGACGCCGCCCACTCGCCACCCAGCGCAAGCTCACCGCGGCGTGCCCGACGCCGGCTACTCGCCGCCCAGCGCGAGCTCGGCCTCGGTGGGTGCCGCCCTCGCCGGCACCCCCGCCCTCAGCAGCGGGACCAGCTGCGCCACGGCCAACGCCGCGGCGAGCCAGAGCGTCCAGCCGACGCCCGCGAGCGCGCCGAGGCCGGCCCCGAGCAGGCCGCCCACCACGGTGGCGCCCTGGGTCAGGGTGCGGCGCACCGAGGAGACCCGCGCCAGGAGCTCGTTGGGGGTGAGCGCGGCCGCCACGCCGGAGGAGCTGACGGCCATGAAGCCGATGCACGCCCCAAAGAAGAGGAACGACACGAACACCATGAGCGGCTGCGCGTCCTTGGGCACCCACGCCGCGGCGGGGATCAGCGCGAAGTTCAGCGGCATGATGCAGCAAGCGACAAACATGACCCGCAAGGCTCCAAAGCGCCGCCCGGCCCGTGGCGCCAACATGGCGCCGGCAATCCCGCCCACGGCGCTCAGGGACCACACAAGCCCGAACACCACGGGGTCCATCCCCAGCTCGCGCAGGATGAACACCGTCTCGGCCGATTGGTAGAAACCGGCGGCAAAGTTGTTCAGCGTCGCCGCGGCCATGATGGCGGCCAGCAGGGGCGTCCCGCTGAGGTAGGCCCAGCCGGCGCGCATGGCCGGCCACACCCGCTCGCGCGGGCGCTGCGCCGCCGGCGGGTCGTCCGGCAGCCGGCGCAGGCCGCCGATCGCCACGAACTGCAGGAGGGCGGAGACGCCCAGCACGAGGGGCGCCGGCATCCACCGCGTGAGCAGGCCGCCGGCGGCCGGCCCGGCCAAGGTGATGACCTGATCCGTCGCCATGAGCGAGGACGCAGCATCCGGCACGCGGGTGCGGCCCACGAGCGAGGGCAACACGGCCTGGTGGCCCGTGCTGAAGAAGGTGTCGGCGATGGAGGCGAGCAGCACGCACACGAGCAGCTGCCACGGCGCCAAGGCGTGAGCGAGGTACAACGCCACGGGCACCCCGTACGCCAGCACGCGCAGCCACGCGCTCGCGAGCATGGTGCGCTTGGCGCCCCAGCGATCCACATACACGCCGGCCACGAGACCCAGGGCCAGCGCCCCGGCGTTGGACAGCGGCGACACGAGACCCACCTCGAGGGTGCTCGCGTGCAGCGTGAGGGTCATGGCCACCTGGATGGCAAAGACGGCGATCAGCCGCGCCGCATCCGAGCCGGCGTTGGCGAGCCACAGCCCCCTAAACCCTGGCAGGGAACGCAATCGAGCGCCGTCGTTCATTGACCCCCCTGTCGTTGACGACGTGTGATGCCCCTCACGCTACCTCCCCCGCTCGCCGATCGCGGCCGTGGGCACACCCTTCGCGATTACGATTTCACAATCATTGTGACAGCAAACACAACGGCGCCCCCGTTCCGTGACACGGAACGGGGGCGCCGGGGCGCCTCAGGGCTGCGCTCAGCGAGCGACGGCACCCTCGGTGTAGTCGTCGTCGGACTTCATCCAGGAGAAGAGCTTGCGCAGCTCGCGGCCGGTCTCCTCGATCGGGTGGGCCTCGCCCTTGGCGCGCAGCTCCTTGAACTCGGGAGCGCCGGCGGCCTGGTCGTTCATGAAGCGATCGGCGAAGGCGCCGTTCTGGATGTCGGCGAGGACGGCCTTCATGTTCTCCTTCACCTCGGGGGTGATGACGCGCGGGCCGGAGACGTAGTCGCCGAACTCGGCCGTGTCGGAGACGGACCAGCGCTGCTTGGAGATGCCACCCTCGACCATCAGGTCGACGATGAGCTTGAGCTCGTGGAGCACCTCGAAGTAGGCGATCTCCGGCTTGTAGCCGGCCTCGGTCAGGGTCTCGAAGCCGTACTGCACAAGCTGCGACGCGCCACCGCAGAGGACGGCCTGCTCGCCGAAGAGATCGGTCTCGGTCTCCTCGGTGAAGGTGGTCTCGATGACGCCGGCGCGCGTGCCACCCACGCCCTTGGCCCAGGCCAGGGCGATCTGCTTGGCATCGCCCGTGGCGTCCTGCTCCACGGCGATCAGGTCCGGCACGCCGCGGCCGGCCTCGAACTCGCGGCGCACCACGTGGCCCGGGCCCTTGGGGGCGATCATGATGACGTTGACATCGGCCGGGGGCTTGATGAAGCCGTAGCGGATGTTGAAGCCGTGGCCGAAGGCCAGGGTATCGCCGGCCTTCAGGTGATCCTTGATGGACTCCTCGTAGACCTTGGCCTGGACCTGGTCCGGGGTCAGGATCATGATGACGTCGGCCTCTTCGGCGGCGTCGGCAACGGAGAGGACGCGCAGGCCCTCGGCCTCGGCCTTGGCGGCCGACTTGGAGCCCTCGGCCAGGCCGATGCGCACGTCGATGCCGGAATCACGCAGGCTCAGCGCGTGGGCGTGGCCCTGCGAGCCGTAGCCGATCACGGCGACCTTCTTGTCCTGCAGGAAGCTCAGGTCGGCGTCGTCCTCGTAGTACATCTGAGTCACGGAAGATTCCTCTTTCTTGGAATACGTGGGGGTTCTAGGAAAGTGTGTCTGGTGCGCGGTGAGAACCGCGCAAGTGTTGCGCCTCGGTGTCGCCGGTGGCGATGCCCGACGGCGCCGGGTCGCCTCAGGCGGAGACGGGGCGCAGGGCGCGCTCCGACATCGACTTGTGGCCGCGGCCGATGGCCAGCGCGCCGGCCTTGACGATCTCGCGGACCCCGAAGGGCTCCAGCACGGCCAGGAGCGCCTCGATCTTGTCGGAGCTGCCCGTGGCCTCGAGGACCACGGCGTCCGGCGAGACATCCACCACGCGAGCGCGGAAGAAGTCGGCGGCCTGGGTGACCTGCAGCCGGGTCGCGGCGTCCGCCTTGACCTTGATGAGCACGTGATCGCGCTGCACCGAGGACTCGGGGGCCAGCTCCACGATCTTGATGACGTTGACGAGCTTGTTCAGCTGCTTGGTCACCTGCTCGAGCAGGTCGCCCTCGGCGTCCACCACCACGGTCATGCGGGAGAGCCCCGGGACCTCGGTCGGTCCAACGGCGAGCGAGTCGATGTTGAAGGCGCGGCGGGCAAAGAGCCCGGCGACGCGGGTCAGGGTGCCGGGAACATCCTCCACGAGCACCGAAAGGGTGTGACGTGCCATGTCTCAGTCCTCTTCGTTCCACTCGGGGGTCATGCCCCGGGCAATCTGGATGGCGTCGTTCGGGACACCGGCGGGGACCATCGGCCACACCATGGCGTCCTTCGAGACGATGAAATCGATGATCACGGGGCGGTCGTTGATCTCCAGCGCCTGCTGGATCGCCGCGTCCATGTCCTCCTCGCGCTCCACGCGCAGGCCGACGCAGCCGTAGGCGTCAGCCATCTTCACGAAGTCGGGAACGCGGATGGAATCGGCGCCCGTGTTCAGCTCGGTGTTGGAGTAGCGGCCGTCGTAGAACAGCGTCTGCCACTGGCGCACCATGCCGAGCGAGGAGTTGTTGATCAGGGCCACCTTGATCGGGATCTTGTTGATCACGCAGGTGGCGAGCTCCTGATTGGTCATCTGGAAGCAGCCGTCGCCGTCGATGGCCCAGACCACGCGGTCGGGGTTGCCCACCTTGGCGCCCATGGCGGCGGGAACCGCGTAGCCCATGGTGCCCAGGCCGGCGGAGTTGAGCCACTGGTGGGGGCGCTCGTACTTGATGAACTGGCTGGCCCACATCTGATGCTGGCCCACGCCGGCCACGTACACGGCCTCCGGCCCGGTCAGCTCGCCCAGGCGCTGGATCACGTGCTGCGGGGTGAGCGCACCGTCCGTGGAGGGCGTGTAGCCCATGGGGTAGGTCTCGCGCAGGCGGTTGAGGTTCTCCCACCAGGCGCCCAGGTCGGGGGCCAGGCCCTCGGCCTTGCGGCGGGAGAACTCGGCGGTCAGGTCCGGCAGGACCTCGTCCAGCGAGCCGACGATCGGCACATCGGCCGTGCGGTTCTTGGAGATCTCCGCCGGGTCGATGTCCGCGTGGATGATCTTGGCGTCCGGGGCAAAGGAGGCCAGGACGCCGGTCACGCGGTCGTCGAAGCGGGCGCCGAGGGCGATCACGAGGTCGCTCTGCTGCAGCGCGGCCACGGCCGAGACGGCGCCGTGCATGCCGGGCATGCCCACGTGCTGCTCGTGCGAGTCGGGGAAGACGCCGCGGGCGGTCAGCGTGGTGACCACGGGGGCGCCGGTGGCCTCGGCGAAGGCCATGAGCTCACGCGAGGCGTGGGCCTTCTGGACGCCGCCGCCGGCGTAGATGACGGGGCGCAGCGAGGCGGTGAGCAGCTTGGCCGCCTCGCGCACCTGCTTGGCGTGGCCCTTGGTGACGGGGCGGTAGCCGGGCAGGTCCATGACCGGGGGCCAGGAGAACTCGGTCGGCTTCTCCTGGGCGTCCTTGGTGATGTCCACGAGGACCGGGCCGGGACGCCCGGTGCCGGCCAGGTAGAAGGCCTGCGCCAGAACGCGCGGGATGTCCTCGCCCTTAGTGACCAGGAAGGAGTGCTTGGTGATCGGCATGGTAATGCCGACGATGTCCGCCTCCTGGAAGGCGTCGGTGCCGATGAAGGCGGAGTTCACCTGGCCGGTGATGGCCACCATGGGCACGGAGTCCATGTGGGCGTCGGCGATGGCCGTGACGAGGTTCGTGGCGCCGGGGCCGGAGGTGGCGATGCACACGCCCACCTCGCCCGTGACCATGGCGTAGCCCTGGGCGGCGTGACCGGCGCCCTGCTCGTGGCGCACGAGGACGTGGTTGATGGTCTCGGAGGCCATCAGCGGATCGTAGGTGGGCAGGATGGCCCCACCCGGAAGGCCGAAGACATCCTTGACGCCGAGCTCCTCGAGCGAGCGGATAATCGCCGCCGACCCCTTCATCTCCGTCGGCTCAACGACGCGGCCAAGCCCGGGAACGGGCAGGCCGGCCTGGGGCGCGGCGGGGTTCGGCTTGGACACGGCGCGGGCCACCGTGGACGGGGTGGCGTTGGGTGCCTGTCCCATCTGCTCCACCTTCCTTCGAGTGCTTGAGTGACTCAACTCAAACAGGGGGTGGGCGCGCATGCAAATGCTACGGGGCGGCATCTCATTATTTGGACCACGGTCCGACAATTGGACACGGCAACGGCGCGTGGAGGGCGCCAGCGACTGCCTCACGCCGGCCGCTGACGGCGGGCGTCACGCGGTGGCCGGCAGGCGCCAGGACGCGGCCGGCGGCCTCAGTCGGCGACCGTCAGGACACGGCGAGCGGAATCGTGACGCTCGCCCGCGTGCCCCGGCCGCCGGCGTCCGAGAGCTCCAGGACGCCGTCCAGGGCGGCCAAGCGCCGGCGCAGCCCGGCCAGCCCCGTGCCGGTTCCGGCGTGGGTGCCCTCGCCCGAGCCCACGCCGAGGACACCGGCGTCGGCGTCCGCGCCCGGGGTGCCGGCCGCACCGACCGGGCCACCACCGGCGGCGAGGGCCACACCCGGGCCCGCGCCGTCGTCGAGCACCTCCAAGCGCACCGCGGCACCAAAGGTGCCCAGCGTGACGGCGATGGAGGACGCCCGCGCGTGCTTGACGGCATTGGTCATGAGCTCCGCGCCGGCGAAGTACAGGGCCGACTCCACCACCTCGGGGAGCTCCCCCAGCTCGCCGGCCTCCGTGACGGTCGTGGGGACCTCGAGGGAGGAGGCGAGGGATCGCAGGGCCCCGGCCACGCCCCGATCCGCGAGTACCGGCGGCCGAATGCCGCGCACCAGCTGGCGCAGCTCCTCCAGGGCCCCGCTCGAGTCCGTCTGCGCCTGCCTCATCAGCTCCTGGGCCCGCTCTGGGTCGGTCTGCATGAGGCGCTCGGCGCGGCCCAGCGTCATGCCCAGGGCCACGAGGCGGGCCTGCGCGCCGTCGTGCAGGTCCCGCTCGATCCTCGCCACCTCTTCCGCCTGCATCTGCACGGCGTCGCGGCGCGAGTCCTCCACCGCGGCGAGGCGCCGGCGCAGGGCGGCGGTGTTCCCCGTGGCCAGGCACAGCCGGACCCAGCGCGCGTGCAGCGTCAACACGGCACCGCCCGCCGCGAGGCCCAGCACCAGGAAGAGCACGCCCGTCAGCGCGAGGTAGAGCCGCGCGTTCGGCCATGCGGTGTGGATGAAGGACAGCGTGGTGTCCCACGAGCCCACGTTAAGCGGGTCCCAGAGCGCGGCCGCCACGAGCTGCCACACGCCCTGGCCCACCAAGGCCAACGGCAGCAGGCACAGCGCCACCCCCACGAGCAATCCGGCCAGCGTCCACACCCAGTCCTTGATCACCGTGGGGTCCTTGAAACTCCGCAGCGCACCCAGGGACCCGGCAATGCCCGGCTTGCCGGGCAGGTCGAGGTACTGCTCGGCCACCTCCACGCCGCTCCAACGGCGGGCCAGGCGGCGGTGCAGCCGCGCGTTGCCGCGAACCAAGGCGGCCAGCGGGCGCAGGAGGATCACGCCCACCCAGACCAGGCAGAGCGCGAAGACGGAGGGGATCAGCACCCACAGCACCAGGTTCCACAGCGCGAGGAACCACACGGCGGTCGCCCTGCCCACGTTCACGAGGGGGTTGCGGCTGCGGGTGATCGGCTCCCCAGCGCCGGCCACGGGCAGGGCCGCGTCCGACCCGCTAGCGCCTGGCTTGTCCATAGTGGCTCCCCTTGCTTGCACCGTGCCGGCGGCGGGACCCTCCCGCCCGGACGTGGTGCCGATGCTGACTCCCATTCAAGCCGCTGGCCCGGCCGTTGTCGGTGGTGCCAGCACCACTCTTGCGCCCGGTTCGCCGCGGCGCGCCGCTGGCGGCGAGCGCGGCGCCCGCGCTGGGGCAAGAATAGGCGGGTGCGCATCCTGATTGCAGAAGACCAGCTGCTGCTTCGCCAGGGCCTCCTGGCCCTCCTCGACGACCTGGGCCACGAGGTGGTGGGGGCCGCCGGCACCGCACCGGAAACGTGGGCCCTGTGGGAGGAGACCCGGCCCGAACTGTCCCTCTTGGACATCCGCATGCCGCCGAGCCATCGCGACGAGGGGCTGCGGGTGGCGCTGAAGATGCGCGAGGCCCGCCCGGGCGCGCCGGTGCTGCTGCTCTCCCAGTACGTTGAGCACCTGTACGTGGACGAGCTGCTCGCCACCCCAGGGGGCGGCGTGGGCTACCTGCTCAAGGACCGGGTGTTCGACGCCGCCGCGTTCGGCGAGGCGCTCACGTCCGTCGGCGAGGGCGGCACCGTGGTGGACGCCAGCGTGGTGGAGCACCTCATGCGGCGGCGCCGGGCCCAGCACGCGCTCGACTCGCTCACGGCGCGCGAGGGCGAGGTGCTGGCGTGCATGGCCAGCGGCCTGTCCAACGCCGCCATCGCCGCGCGGCTCGTGGTCACCCCCAAGGCGGTGGCCAAGCACATCAACGCGATCTTCTCCAAGCTGGACCTGCCCTCGGACGAGCCCTCGGCGCGGCGGGTGGGTGCCGTGCTCGCGTTCCTGCGGGCCTGAGGAACGCGGCCGGGGCGCGACACGCGCGCGCGGCCGGGCGACTCACTTCACCGACGGCGCGTGGTCGCTGACAAGATGGGCGCGAGCGCCGGTGTCCCGAGGCGCCTGTCGAGAGGACAACAGGAAATGCAATCACTGTGGCTCGGCGTCACCGGCTCCATCGGCTGGATCATCGGCGCCTCCTTCAGTGTTCTGACCATTGTGGTGGTCGTCAGGGCGCTGACCCGGCCCAACCGCGCCGCGTCGGCCCGCGTGGCGTGGGTGAGCGTGCTCGTCTTCCTGCCCGTGCTCGGCGTCATCTCCTACTTCTTCCTCGGGGAGACGAGCATCGGCCGCGCCAGGGCCCGGCGCATGCGGGAGGCCGAGGCGGCTCTCCCCCTCCCCAGCGGCGAGGAGGCGGCGCTCGCCACGGCCTCCCCGCAGGCGCAGCAGGTGCTGCGGTTAACCGCCTCCATCAACGGGCTCGGCGCGCTGCACGGCAACACGATCGATCTGCAACGCGACGAGGCTGCAGCCGGGGCCGCGCTCGTGGCCGACATCGACGCCGCCACGCGGAGCGTGCACATCAACTTCTACATCTGGCTCGACGACCACGACGGCGCGCTGGTCGCCGCCGCCGTGGCCCGCGCGGCCGCCCGCGGCGTGCATTGCCGCATCCTCGTGGATGCCCTTGGCTCGCGGGCGTTCCTGAAGTCGGCCCCGTACGCCGCGATGATCGACGCCGGGGCCCACTGCGTCGCCGCCCTCGGGGACCTGTTGCGCTGGGGCCGCCTGGCGGTCGGCCGCCCCGACCTGCGCAACCACCGCAAGATCGTGGTCATCGACGACGAGGTGGCCTACATGGGCAGCCAGAACTGCGCCTCCCCCTCCTTCTCCCCCAAGCCGAACTTCGCACCGTGGGTGGACGTCTTCTTCCGCGTCACGGGCCCCCTCGTGACGCAGCACCAGTGGCTCTTCCTCTCCGCCTGGCTCACCGAGGTCCCCCAGGACGGCCCGGCCGTCGGGGCCCCCACCCTGGCCGAGCACGCCGGGGCGCCGGGAACGAGCGAGCTCGACACCACGACGCAGGCCCACGCCGGCCCGGCCGTGGCACCGCTCATGCTGCCCCCGAGCACGGAGCCCGCCCTGGCGGCGGCCTTCGGCACGGGGCCGACGGTGCGGGCCGGGGCCATGTCGGAGGCCTTCGTGGCCATGGTGAGCGCCGCCTACGACGAGCTCATCGTGACCACGCCCTACTTCGTGCCGGACGACGCCCTGCTCGCCGCCCTCTGCGCGGCGCCGCGGCGCGGCGTGGAGACCACCCTCATCATGCCGGCGCGCAACGATTCGTGGTTCGTCAAGCAGGCCTCCCACAGCGCCTATGACCGCCTGCTCAAGGCGGGGGTGCGGATCTACGAGTACCCGCTCGGCCTGCTGCATTCGAAGACCATGACGGTGGACGGCCAGCTGTGCCTCGTCGGCTCCTCGAACATGGACCGGCGCAGCCTCGAGCTGAACTACGAAAACAACGTGGTCGTCGCCGACCCAGACGTCACGGCCGCGGTGCGCGAGCGCCAGCTGGAGTACCTCGCCGACTCCGTCCTGCTTGACCCGGACGTCAGCGAGCACGACTCGCTGTGGCGGCGCCTCGTCCAGAACACCGTGGCCATGCTTGCCCCGCTGCTCTAACGCGCGCCGCCCCAGCGGAAGCGGGCCCAGCACGAAAAGGGACCCGAGCTCTTGCCCGGGTCCCTTCCTTTTCGTGTGGTGCCCTCGCCCCTCGGGCGGTGCGCGGAGGCTGCCCCGCGCACCACCCGAGGGCGGCTCAGGCCTCGCTGCGGCGGCGGGCCCGGGCGGCCAGCAGCGCGCCCACACCGGCGAGGAGCGTCAGCGCCCCACCCAAGGCCCAGCCGCCCACCTGCGCGCCGGTGTTGGCCAGGGAATCGTCCCCGCCCTGACCGGCCTCGGCCTGCGCGCCGCTGTCGGCGTTGGCGCCGTCGGCGCCGTTGGCGCCACCCGAGGCATCGCTGCCCTCGGCGCCGGCGGAGGCGTCCGAACCCTCCGCACCCGTCGAAGCGTCGGAACCCTCGGCGCCAGCCGAGGCGTCGGAACCACCCGCGGACGTATCGGAACCGTCGGCACCAGCCGAGGCGTCCGAACCGTCAGCGCCAGCGGACGCATCGGCCCCGTCGGCGCCCGCGGAAGCGTCGTCGTCCGAGCCGGCGTTGGCTCCGGGCTCCGAGCCCGCCCCGACCGCGGTCGGGAGGACGAAGGACGTGCCGGTGGGCGTGGCGCTCACCAGCACCCGCGTTCCCTCCGCCGCGTCTGCGGGGATGGTGATCTTCAGCTCGGCGGCGCCCTCACTCACGTCGGCGGTGCCGTAGGAGGCGTCGGCGTCGGTGGCCAGCGGGGCGGCGGCCCGCGCCGCGGCGAGCGGCGAGGCGGCCCCGGCGGTGATCGACGTGACGGCCGGAACCCCCGTGGAGGTCAGGTCCAGCTTGTCGAAGCTGAGCGTGTAGCTCTTGCCCGGCGTGAGCGCCGCGGTGGGCAGGCCGCTCACGCTGATGGCGCGGCGCTCGTAGCTCGGCGAGACGGTGCCGGCCTCCTTGAGGTAGTCGATCCACGCGTCGCGATCGACCAGCCCCGTGTCCTTGGTGTCCTTGCCCTGGGCGAACTCCCGGAAGTTGTCGCCACCCTGGAGCAGGAAGCTGAAGGAACCGATGCGGTAGTCGCGCTTCGGGTCGATGGGGGCACCGTTCACCGAGATGGAGGTGATGCGGTCCCCTTCCTCGCGCGCGGCGTCGTACGTGTACGTCACGTTCTTCGAGAGGCCGAGCTGCAGGTAGGCGCGCGAGGGGACGGTGCCGTCCGCGTTGCGCTGGAACTGCTGCTCGAGCACCGTCTTGAACTGCGCCCCCGTGAGCGTGGTGGTCCACAGGTTGTTCAGGAACGGCAACACGGCGTTGGCCTGGGCATAGGTGATGTCGCCCGCCGCGAGGTCGGCGCGCAAACCACCGGGGTTCACGACGCCGATCTCGGCGCTCCCGCGCTCGGCGGAGGAGAGCTTGCTCAGCAGCGCGTCCGCCACCAGATTGCCCAGCGTCGACTCGCTCGCGCGGTCATCGCGCACGCCGTCGATCATCGCCGTCGTGATGGGCGCCGAGGCCTCACCGATCTTCTGGTTGCCCACCTCGGCCGCCTTTGCGAGGGCGGCTTCGGTGATCGTCTTGACCTGTGCAACGGCCGGGTAGGCGGCGACCAGATCGGCGTCGTCGGCCTTGGAGCGGGCCACGTTGTGGTTCAGGACCGTGGTGGTCTCACCGGTCTTGGTGTTGTAGTCCAGCACCACCTGTCCGATGAACTCGCCGTAGGAACCGGTCTGCAAGACGGGGCGCTTGACGCCATCGCTGCCGGGCACGGCCACGTCCCACGCGTACTGGGCGTGGGTGTGACCGTTGAAGACCACGTCGACCTTCGCGGAGGTCTCCTCGGCCAGCCGCTTGAACACTCCGCCGTGCTCGAGCGCCTGCTCCAGCGTGGATTCGTTGCTCACGCCGTCCGAGGTGCCCTCGTGGTACTCGGCCACGAGCACGTCCGCCTCGCCGTTGGCCTCGTCGCCGTCGCTGAGCTGGGCCGCGACGCGGTTGACGGCCTCGACCGGATCGGTGAATTCGAGACCGGCGATGCCGCCCGGCGAGACGAGGGAGGGGGTCTCCTGCGTGATGGCGCCGATGACGCCCACCTTGACCCCGTCCACGTCAACGATCTTGTAACCGTCCAGCAGCGGCTTGCCATCCTTGAGGACATTGGCAGCGAGGTAGTCGAAGTTCGCAGCCGAGCTGACGCGGCCGGTCAAGTCATCCGCGCCCTGATCAAACTCGTGATTGCCCGTGGCGGACGCCGCCAGGCCGAGCGCGTTGAGCACATCGATGGTCGGGGCATCCTGCGCCACGGAGGACGCGAACAGCGACGCGCCGATGTTGTCTCCCGCGGAGAGGAAGGCGGTCGAATCCGGGTACTGCGCCTTGAGGGATTCGATGGTGCCGGCGAACTTCACCGTGTTGGCGTCGATGCGCCCGTGGAAGTCATTGATGTTGAGCAGGTTAAGGCGCTTCGTGTCCGAGGCCGGCGCGTCGGCGGTGTTGAGGCCGACGACCACCGGATCGTGATCGGAGGAGCGATAGGGACCCTCCGCGTACAGGTTCAGCGCGTTGTAGTTGTAGCGCGAGTACTCCAGCGCCACCGACTCGACCGAGTTGATGTTCCACTCGTCGACGCCGCTGACAATGGCGTCCGCGTCCTTGCTGGCAAAGACGTAGTCGAGCGAACCGGTCGCCCCGCCGAAGGCGTAGGTTTCCTTGCCAGACTTGGCGCCCTGGTTGATGAACCCGGCGTCCTCGATCGTGGTGATCGGGTCCTCCGCCGCGTACGAGTTGAAGTCGCCGATGAGGAAGGCTCGGCTGGTGCCGGCCTCCTCCTGCACCCGCTTGGCGAAGTCGACGAGGGCCGCGGCCTGGCGCGTGCGGTCGCCGTTGTAGGCGCCCACCCCGTCGCCCTTGTCCACGTTGTCGCCGGAGGCGGACTTGCTCGAATCGCCCTTCGACTTCAGGTGATTGGCGATCACCACGAAGTCGGTGGAGCTCCCCTTGGCCTTGAAGTGCTGCGCCAGCGGCTGGCGCGCGTTGGAGAAGGCGGCATCGTCGAGGATGACCGAGTCCCCCAGCACCTCGATGCTGTCCTTCTTGTAGATGAAGGCCGTGCGAATCACGTCCTCCTTCGCCGGCAGCTGCTGCGGCGAACGGACATAGTCCCACTCGCCGCCACTGAGCGAGTCGTCCGCGTTGAGCGCCGCGACGAGGGCGGCGAGCGCCTCATCGCGATCGTGCCCGTCCACGGTGAGGGAGTTCTCGATCTCCTCGAGGGAGACCACGTTGGCCCCGAGCGCGTTGATCGCGTCGACGATCTTGCTCTGCTGGCGCTTGAACGATTCCTGGCTCCACGCGCCGCGCGCGTTGCACCCCGTGTTGACCGTGATGGGCGTGCCGGCGCGGTCCGTGTAGGACGAGCACCCCTTCAGGTCCTCGCCCAGGGTCGTGAAGTAGTTGAGCACGTTGAAGCCGGCCAGGCGGATGTCTCCGCCCACATCCTCCGGCTGGGCCGTGCGCGTGTTCGAGAAGGTGGCCGGCTGCACGCTGGCCGCATTCGCCGTGGTGAGGCGCTGCGTCGGCTGGAACTTCCACTCGCCGTTGCGGTAGTCGAGGATCACCGGCTGGGTGAACGTGACCTTGGCCCCCACACGCACCGGGTCGGTGGTGCTCAGGTAAGGCAGCTCGATCGACTTGTTCGCGTTGCTGTTGAAGTTCAGGCTCGAGCCGTCATCCAGGCCGACGGCCGCCTGGTTCGCCCTGGCGATCTCCGCCTCGTAGGCGGGGGTGCCCGGCAGGCCCTTGACCGTGGGGTTGAGCAGCGGCGTGGTGCCGGTGACCAGCCCCAGCTGACCGTAGTAGTTGGCGTCGTAGTTGTCGGTGACGGTGAAGTCGCCCTGCGGGGCGATCAGCATCCCCTCGAGGGCCTCGCGCCCCTCCTGCGTGGAGGGGTACCCCACCGTGGCGGGCCGCACCTGCGGCACGCCGGCGTCATCGAGCACGCTCGCCTTGCCGGCCGCCACCTCGAGCTGGGTCTGGTCGTTGTACTCGGCCACGGTGCCGGTCACCTGGACGTAGTCGCCCACCTTGACCTGACCCACGGTGTCCTTCGAGTACACGAAGACGGCGTCGGAGGCGGTGTGGTCGGCGCCGAGCGCGCCGCCGGTTCCGGCGCTTTGCAGGTAGTAGCCGTTGAAGCCTCCCTCGGCGTACGCGGCCGTGACGCGTCCCCGCGTGGTGACCTGCTGCCCCACGAGCGGCGAGGCGGCCCCCGTGCCTTGGATCTCGGCGATGCTCTTCTCGCCGGCCTCGACGGGCGGCTGCGGATCGGTGCCGCCGCCCGCCTGGCCGCCGGTGCCCTCCGGCGTGATCTGCGTGCCGGAAACAAAGTCGGCGGCGTTGTTGTCCGTGTCGACGAAGTTGCTGCGCTGCAACGCGTTGGGGGTGGTGTTGCCTCCGTCCACGGCAGCGACGGCGCCCTCGAAGGTGTTCGAGGCACCGTAGCCGAGCACGTCGACCACTCCGGCGTGGCCGGCGAGGTTTCCGCTCACGTCGGTGAGCGCCGTCTGCGAGCGGGTGATGGCCAGCGTGCCGGTGGTGCCGGACGGGTTGAGGCCGCCCTCCTGGTCCCAGCCCGTCAGCTCGGAGCCGGTCTCACCGTTGCTGCCCAGCTTGAGAAGGAAGTAGCCCTTGGAGGCGACGGTGCCCTGGAGCGCGATGGTGTTCGACGCGGAGGGCGCGCTCGTGCTGGTGGCGGAGCGGTACTGCAGGTAGAGGCCGGAGAGCGACAGGGCGCTCGGGCCGGGGTTGTACAGCTCGACGAACTTGTTCTTGTAGGCGGCGTTGGCGCTGCCGCCCTTGAGGTAGGCCTCGTGGATGAGCAGGCCCTGGCCGTCCGGGCTGGCGATGGCGGGGGCGGCCACGAGCGGCGCCGCGAGCAATCCGGCGCCCAGGACGGCGCCGAGCACGGCCCTGGGTAGACGCGATGGGAGATGACCCATGGACATGGTCCTCTTTCGGTGCGAAGGATGCGCGCCCCCGGTCCGGGGGCGCGAGAACCAACTGAACCCACCCTCGATGAAGCGGAGGGGGCGCTGGTGTAAACAGGATGCTAACGGTGTGACCTATCTCATGCACCCACCGGCTACCCGCCGGTCACCTTCGCGTGACCGGCGCTTGAGGCGCGCCCGGCGTCTCCCGTCTTCACGGTGCCCTGGTCCGTCGCAGCCCCCGGCCCTCGGCTCAGGGGAGCAGGAGGCCCGTCCGCTCGGCCGTGCCGGTGCCCGGCCGCGGGAGGTACGCCACCACGGACAGCTCGGGGGCGTCCTGCGGCACGATGCCCACCTGCTCAAAATCGAGCTCACCCGCGGTGGGATGAAGGAAGGTGCGCTGGCGCGAGGCGAAGCGCAGGACGGCGTGTTCGTCCCATGCCCGGGAGAAGTCCGCGCTCACGTTGCGCAGGTGCTCGAGGAGGCGGACGTGCTCCGGGCCCGCCACCCGCGAACCCGTCTCCGCCCGGTACTCGGCGAGGAACTGGCGGCTCGTCAGCTCCCAATCCGGAAGCATGGCCCGCACGTACTCGTCCGTGAAGACAAAGAGGAGCAGGTTCCGCTCTGCAGGGGGCGCGGCCAGCACGCCGGGGAAGAGCCCGGCGTAGGCCCGGTTCCAGGCGGCGATATCCCAGTGGGGGGTGATGGCGAACGCCGGCGCCGGGTCGAGGGCGTCCAGCAGGTGCTGCACGTGTGGCGGCACGGGCGCCGGCGCCAGCGGCACCACGCGCGGGCTCGGCGAGAAGCCGACCAGGCCCAGGACGTAGTCGTGTTCGGCGCGGGAGAGCCGCAGGTTCAGCGCCACGGCGTCGATCACCTGGCGCGAGGGGTTGATGTCCCTGCCCTGTTCCAGCCACGTGTACCAGGTGACGGAGACGCCGGAGAGGAACGCGATCTCCTCGCGGCGCAGGCCCTTGGTGCGCGCCCTGGCCACGGCCGGGAGCTCGTAGTCCGCCCGCTCGGCCGCCGTGCGCTTGGTGCGCAGGAAGGCGCCGAGTTCCTTGCGCGTTGCCTCGTGACTGCCCACGCACCAAAACTAGCACTCTCACTACTAGTATCAGCGGCGTCCGGCCCGCGGCCGCTCGCGGAGCGTGAGCCACCGCATACTTGATGCATGCCCATCCTTCGCTCCCGCACCATCACCCACGGCCGCAACATGGCGGGCGCCCGCGCCCTCCTGCGCGCCTCCGGCGTCGCCAACTCCGATATCGGCAAGCCGATCATCGCCGTGGCCAACTCGTTCACCGAGTTCGTACCCGGCCACACGCACCTCGCGCCCGTGGGCCGCATCGTCTCCGACGCCATCCACGCCGCAGGCGGTGTGGCCCGCGAGTTCAACACGATCGCCGTGGACGACGGCATCGCCATGGGCCACGGCGGCATGCTCTACTCGCTGCCGAGCCGCGACCTCATCGCCGACTCGGTCGAGTACATGGTCAACGCCCACTGCGCCGACGCGCTCGTGTGCATCTCCAATTGCGACAAGATCACCCCCGGCATGCTCATGGCCGCCATGCGCCTGAACATCCCCACGGTCTTCGTCTCCGGCGGCCCCATGGAGGCCGGCCGCGTGACGCTCACCGACGGCTCGGTGCGTTCGCTCGATCTGGTGAACGCCATCGCGGACGCCGTGGACGAGTCCATCTCGGACGCCGACATCGACCTCATCGAGGAGAACGCCTGCCCCACGTGCGGCTCGTGCTCCGGCATGTTCACCGCCAACTCGATGAACTGCCTCACGGAGGCCATCGGTCTCTCGCTGCCAGGCAACGGCTCGGTGCTCGCCACGCACACCGCCCGCAAGGCGCTCTACGAGAAGGCGGGCGCCACCGTCGTGGAGCTGACCCGCCGCTACTACGAGGACGACGACGCCTCGGTGCTGCCGCGCTCGATCGCCACGCACGAGGCCTTCGACAACGCCATGGCCCTCGATGTGGCCATGGGCGGATCCACCAACACGATCCTGCACCTGCTGGCCGCCGCCCGCGAGGCCGGCGTGGACTACGACCTGCACGACATCGACGCCCGCTCCCGCCAGGTGCCGTGCCTGGCCAAGGTGGCGCCGAACGTGGCCTACGACAAGACGTACTACATGGAGGACGTGCACCGCGCCGGCGGCATCCCCGCCCTGCTGGGCGAGCTGCGCCGAGGCGGCCTGCTGCACACCAACGTCAACACGGTGCACTCCGCCTCCTTCGAGTCCTGGCTGGATGACTGGGACATCCGCGGCGGCAAGGCCACCGAGGAGGCCATGGCGCTGTGGCACGCCGCCCCGGGCGGGGTGCGTTCCTCCACCGCGTTCTCGCAGTCGAACGTGTGGACCTCGCTCGACACCGACTCCGAGGGCGGCTGCATCCGCTCCGTCAACCACGCCTACTCCAAGGACGGCGGCCTCGCCGTGCTGCACGGCAACATCGCCCGCCACGGTTGCGTCGTGAAGACGGCCGGCGTCGACGAGTCCATCTGGACCTTCGAGGGCCCCGCCGTGGTCTGCGAGTCCCAGGACGAGGCGGTGGAGAAGATCCTGAACAAGACCGTCAAGGAGGGCGACGTGGTGGTCATCCGCTACGAGGGCCCCAAGGGCGGGCCCGGCATGCAGGAGATGCTCTACCCCACGTCCTTCCTGAAGGGTCGCGGCCTCGGCAAGAAGTGCGCGCTCATCACGGACGGCCGCTTCTCCGGCGGCACCTCCGGCCTCTCGATCGGCCACATCTCCCCCGAGGCCGCCTCGGGCGGGGAGATCGCCCTCATCGAGGACGGCGACCTGATCCACATCGACATCCCCACGCGCTCCATCAAGGTGCTCGTGGATGAGGCCGAGCTGGACGCCCGCCGCGAGCGCCTCGAGGCCACCACCGGGTACCACCCCGTGGGCCGCGAGCGCGAGGTCTCGGCGGCGCTGCGCGCCTACGCCGCCATGGCCACGAGCGCAGACAAGGGCGCCGTCCGCGACGTCGAGGCGCTCTACCGCATCACCTCGCCGCAGAACGCCTGAGCCCCAGGGGCGGGTGGCTGCAAGCATGAGGCCTCCCACCCCGGGGTGGGAGGCCTCATGCACGACGGCGCCCGCTCACCGCATCGACGGGCCGCCACCGCTGCCGCGGTGGCTGCCCGTCGGCCGTGTCTGCGGCACTGGTTGCGAGTGGATGACGTTTTCCCCCGCTTTCAACCCAAGCGTGGGCCCCTCCGCGTAGGGTGGGCCGCATGGACCCCAGGCAGAACGAGGAACTCGACGCCCTGCTCAAGGAACGCCTCCACGAGGCCTTCGACGCGCAGATCCCCAACTTTGGTGGCTACAACCTCGTGTATGCCGCCGGCGATTCGGGGGCGGGCGGCTCCTTTGTCCTCGGCTTCCGTTCGCAACCGCTCGAGCTCATCGTGGCGCCGGTCGACCCCCGCACACACGAGGCGCTGGAGCCGGCCACGAGCATCGACCTGACCAACGTCTCCCATCTGGCCCAGCTGCGCGAGGCCGGCTACGAGTTCGGCCTGAGCACCGGGCGGGTGTTCCGTTTCGACGTGGCCCCCGCCCCCACGCTCTACCTCGGCGAGGGAAACGAGCGCGTGCAGGTGCAGTTGCACCAAGAGAACGACTGCCGCGAGCTGCACGCCTTCATCGAGGGCTTCATGGATCACCTCGACTCCATCGTGGCTGCGGCCGGACCCGCCGAATAGCGCCGCCACACCGCCCGGCCGCGGTGAACTGCACCACAGGGCCCATCCCCGATTTGGTGTGAGTCGCCCCGAGCGGGTAAAGTGATGCGAGTCGAAAGCGCGCCGAGCCAAAGGCGATCAACGCTTGAGACGGAATGCACCTCTAGCTCAATTGGCAGAGCAATTGACTCTTAATCAATGGGTTCCGGGTTCAAGTCCCGGGGGGTGCACCAAGCACAAAGACCCCTTCCGGCAACGGAGGGGGTCTTTGCTTGGGGATGGACCAACCGTCCGTCCCGGGGCAGCCGCTCCCCGTTTTGGTGATCCGGAACGGACGATGTAAGCTGTTCCTCGTTGAACAAACGGACACCACAAAGTGAATGTTTGAACAGCGGTAAGCACCTCTAGCTCAATTGGCAGAGCAATTGACTCTTAATCAATGGGTTCCGGGTTCAAGTCCCGGGGGGTGCACCACGGAAGGGCCTCGATCGCACGCGATCGGGGCCCTTCACCACATCCCGGGTCGCTCGCGCCGAGCTACCCCGCGAGAGCAGGAGCACCACATGAGCCAGCAGGAACGCCTCGGCGTCGGAGCCCAGGCGCCCGACTTCACCTTGCAGAACCAGGACGGCCGCGAGGTCTCCCTGAGCGAGCTGCGCCAGCAGGGGCGGGTCATCGTGTACTTCTACCCCGCTGCGTCCACCCCGGGCTGCACCAAAGAGGCCTGCGACTTCCGCGACTCCCTCTCCTCGCTCAAGGCCGACGGCTTCGTGGTGGTGGGCCTCTCCCCCGACCCGGTGGCCAAGCTGCGTTCCTTTGCCGACAAGGAGGGCCTGCCCTTCGAACTGCTCAGCGACGAGGACCACTCGGTGGCCGAGGCCTACGCCGCCTGGGGCGAGAAGAAGAACTACGGGCGCACCTACGAGGGGCTGATCCGCTCCACGTTCGTGGTGGAGCCGGACGGTAGCCTCTCGCTCGCGCAGTACAACGTGCGCGCCACCGGCCACGTCGCCAAGCTGCGCCGCGACCTCGGGCTCGCCTCCTAGGACCCCTCAACTCAACGCGCGCGAGGTCCGGGGCTCCCGGCCCCTCGCGCGCCGCCCGGTTAGACTGCTTCTCGGCCTGACCGGCCCACGCGGGCGTGGCGGAATTGGCAGACGCGCTGGATTTAGGTTCCAGTGTCTATTGACGTGGGGGTTCAAGTCCCCCCGCCCGCACTGAAGGACACATCGCGGCGTAGCCGAACGCTCGCCGCGAGCACAGGAGGACTCACGGATGCAGAAGGCGGCCGCCGCTCCCACCCGCCGGGCCGTGCTGGCCGGGATCGGCGGCACGCTCGGCCTGTTGATCGCCGGATGCACCGTGGATTCACCCGCCCCCACGAGCACCACGACCACGGCTTCCCGGCGCGTCCTGCGCCTCCTGACCCCCGCCCCCTCCGGCAGCTGGGATCCGGTGGAGGCCTCCGACCTCGAGGCTCAGCGGATCGTGCGCCAGAGCTACGACACGCTCCTGGGGCTGGACGGCGCCTCCGGAGCCCCGGCTCCCGGCCTGGCGGAGAGCTGGAGCGTCTCGGAGGACGGGCTCGTGTACGAGTTTGTCCTCCGCAAGGGGGTGAGCTTCCACGACGGGAGCGCGTTCAACGCCTCCGCCGTCGTCACCAATCTGCGTCGCTGGATCGCGCTGGGCGGCTCCGACGATCCGGCGGTCTCCCTCGTCTCCACGCTGTTCGACGCCGTCAAGGACCCGGGGGAACGCACCCCGTCCCCGTCGGCCGAGTCCACCGACCAGCCGAGCGATGCGTCGCAGAGCCCCTCACAGGACCAGGAACAGGGCGGGGCCGCCACGCAGGACCCGGCCCCGAGCGCGAGCACCTCGCAGGCCGATCCCTTGGGCGAGGCCACGGCGCTCGTCGACTCGCCCGTCGCCTCCGTCAGCGCCGAGACCGAGTTCACGGTGCGGCTGGTCCTCACGCGGCGCATCACCCCGCTCGTCCAGGCGCTCACGCACCCGTGCTTCTCGATCGTCTCGCCTGAGCAGCTCAAGAGCGCCGGCGCCCTCGAGGGTCGGGCCAACTCCGACGCCTTGCGCCGCGCCGATGCCGGCACCGGGGCGTTCAGCCCAAGCGAGGACGGCGAGACCATCGTGCTCACCGCCCTCAAGGACCACTTCCTCGGCCAGAGCGGCGTGGACGAGGCCCGACTGACCCCGCAGGCCTCCGCTACCCGGCGGGCCTGGGAGCTCGTGCGGGGCACGTGCGACGGCTTCGACCTCGTCACGGTTGACACGCTCAAGACGCTCGCGCAGGACACCCAGCAGGTGCTCCAGCGCGATCCATTCTCCGTCGCCTACCTGGGGATGAACCAGGCCAACCCCTGGCTCGCCGACGAACGCGTGCGCCGCGCCATCGCCCACGCCATCGACAAGAACACCCTGATCGACGGGCTCTACATCACCGGCACCAAATCGGCCGCCTCCCCGCTGCCGCCCTCCCTCGGCATCGCCGAGCCCGGCTCGGCCTACGGACACGACGCCGCCAAGGCCAAGCGGCTGCTTGAGCAGGCGGGCTACGGGGGCGAGGCGATCGAGTTCCTCTACCCCACCCAGGTGGCCAGGCCGTATCTCGCCCTCCCGGAGCGGGTCTACGCCGCGGTGGCCGGGCAGCTCGGGGCCGTGGGCATCGAGGTCACGCCCGTGGGCGTCCCGTGGGACGAGGTCTACTTCGAGGCCGTGCTCTCCGGCAAACACCACGGCCTGCACCTGCTCGGCACGCAGGGCACCTACCGCGACCCGGAGAACTTCATCGGCCGGCTCTTCTCGCGCCGCTCCGCCCAGCTCTCCTTCGACTCCCCCGAGGTGCGCCGCCGCGTGCGCGCCGCGCGGGCCATGCCGGAGGGCGCCGAGCGGACGGCCGCCTACGCCGACATCGTGGAGTTGATCACGGTGGCCGCGCCGCTCGTGCCGCTCGTCTACCCGATCTCCGCGCTGGCCTTCTCCCCCAAGGTGAGCTCGTATCCCACGTCTCCCGTGCTGGATGAGCCCCTGCGCGGCGTCGCGCTCTCCTAGGGTTCGTTCCTCTCGCGTCGCGGGCACCCGCGGCGTCGGAGCGCACGTGTCTTGCACGTGGCGCCACCGATTTCAAGGGCACCCCCGGGCGGCGGTAACCTGGCCGGGATAGACATCCGTATCTGAGATGGAGTCACTGTGTCCGCAGCTACCCCCACCCTCTCGCTCGACGTTGCGCTCGTCGGCGGGGGCATCATGAGCGCCACGCTTGGCACGCTCTTGCAGCAGATCGAACCCGGCTGGAGCATCGGCCTGTTCGAGAACCTCGAGGCCGCAGGCCTCGAGTCTTCCGGCCCGTGGAACAACGCCGGTACCGGCCACTCCGCGCTGTGCGAGCTCAACTACGCCCCGGCCTCGCCGGACGGCAGCGTTGACCCCAGAAAGTCCCTTGGCATCAACGAGCAGTTCCAGCTCACCCGCCAGTTCTTCGCGTGGAGCGTCAACCAGGGCCTCGTGAAGGACCCCCAGAGCTTCATTCACCCGCTGCCGCACATGAGCTTCGTCCAGGGCGAGGCGCACCAGCGCTACCTGAAGGCCCGCTACGAGTCGCTGAGCGCCCACACGCTCTTCGACACCATGGAGTACACGGAGGATCTGGACCAGATCGCCGAGTGGACCCCGCTCGTGGCCGAGGGACGCACCAACCGCACCGTCGCGGCCTCCCGCGTGGTGGGCGGCACCGACGTCGACTTCGGTTCGCTCTCCAAGCAGCTCGTCGCCGGCCTGGCCGCCGGCGGGGCTGACGTGCGCTTCGGCCACCGCGTGACCGACCTGGTCAAGATGGGCTCGGGCTGGCGACTGAGCGTGAAGAACCTGGCCTCCGGCGAGACCTTTGCCGTCGACGCCAAGTTCGTGTTCGTCGGCGCCGGCGGAGGCGCGCTGCCGCTGCTGCAGAAGTCGGGGATCGAGGAGATCAAGGGCTTCGGCGGCTTCCCGATCTCCGGCGTGTTCCTGCGTTCCACGAACGACGAGGTCGTGGCCCGCCACGAGGCGAAGGTCTACGGCCAGGCGGCCGTCGGCGCCCCGCCGATGTCGGTCCCGCACCTGGACACGCGCTACGTGGACGGCAAGAAGGCCCTCATGTTCGGCCCCTACGGCGGCTTCTCCCCGAAGTTCCTGAAGACCGGCAAGCTGTGGGACCTGCCCGGCTCCGTGCGCCCCGGCAACCTGCTGCCCATGCTCAACGTCGCCAAGGACAACCTTGACCTCGTGAAGTACCTGCTCACCGAGCTCACCGCCACGAATTCCAAGCGGATGAACGCCATGCGCGAGTACTACCCGGCCGCCAACGCCGACGACTGGGAGATGATCACCGCTGGTCAGCGCGTGCAGGTCATCAAGAAGGACCCCAAGAAGGGCGGCGTCCTGCAGTTCGGCACCGAGGTCATCGCCTCCGCCGACGGTTCCATCTCCGGCCTGCTGGGTGCCTCGCCGGGCGCCTCGACGGCCACGCCGATCATGCTGGGGCTGCTCAAGCGCTGCTTCCCGAACCAGTACTCGGCCTGGGAGGACAAGCTCAAGGAGATCGTGCCCACGCTTGGCACCTCCCTCGACGAGAACGCCGACCTCTACCGCGAGGTCAAGGCGAGCACCGATCAGGTCCTCAAGCTGGCCTGATGCCCTCCCCCGACGCGACCGCGGACGAGCCTTCGTCCGCGGTCGCGTCGTATGCTCGAAACCCCGGCACGCCCCAGAAAAACCCAAGGATGTAGTGCATGCACCTCCTCGCTCGCCTCTCCCTGCGCAACCGGGCACTCATCGTGCTCGTGTGCCTCTTCGTCTGCGTCTTCGGCGTCATCTCCATGACGCGACTCAAGCAGGAACTGATCCCCAGCGTCGAGTTCCCGCAGCTGACGGTGATGGCGACCCAGCAGGGCGCGAGCCCGGCGGTCATGGACGAGCAGGTGGGGCGCCCGCTGGAGTCGGCGATGCAGGGCGTCGAGGGGCTGGAGTCGAGCACCTCGACCTCCACCACCGGTTCCAGCGTCGTGTCGCTGACCTTCGCCTACGGCACCGATCTCGACCGCGCGCGCAACCAGGTGGACCGCGCGATCTCCAACATCTCCTCGCTCCTGCCCGACGGCGTGCAGCCGAGCACCTTCGCGGGTTCGGTGAGCGACCTCCCGGTCATCTACTACGCCGTCTCCGGCTCCGGAACCCTCGCGGAGACCGCCGACAAGCTCAACGCCGACGTCGTGCCTGCCCTGACCAAGCTCGACGGCGTGCGCGGCGTTGACGTCTCCGGTGCAGGCAGTCAGTACATCCGCATCACCCCGCACGAGGACGCGGGCGACGGCCGCACGGCCACGCCGGCCGAGCTGCAGGCTGCCATCGCCAACGCCGGTCGCGCCTCGAGCCTCGGCTCGATGACCGAGGGCAGCTACACGCTGCCGATTCAGACCTCCGGCGCGCCGGCCTCCCTCAAGGAGCTGCAGGCCCTCCCCGTCTCACTCGGCGGCGGCGACACCGCCACCTTGGGCGAGGTGGCCACCGTGGCCGTGGCCGATAACCCGACCACCTCGATCACCCGCACCAACGGCAAGGAGACGCTCGCGCTCTCCGTCACCAAGACGCCCGAGGCCGACACGGTGCGCGTCTCGGAGGCCGTGCGCGACGCGCTGCCGGCGCTGGCCACGCAGACCGGCACCACCTTCACGCTCGTCTTCGATCAGGCCCCCTCCATCACCAACGCCATCCACGACCTGACGGTCGAGGGCCTCATGGGCCTCGTCATGGCGATCGTGGTGATCCTGCTCTTCCTGCGCTCGCTGCGCCCCACCCTCGTGACGGCGATCTCGATCCCGCTCTCGCTCCTCGTCACCTTCATCGGCGTGTGGGCCTTCGGCTTCTCGCTGAACATGCTCACGCTCGGCGCGCTGACGATCTCGATCGGCCGCGTGGTGGACGACTCCATCGTGGTCATCGAAAACATCAAGCGGCGCCTCTCCTACGGCCAGCCGCGCGGGCGCGCCATCATCGATGCCGTCCGCGAGGTGGCCGGGGCCATCACCGCCTCGACCCTGACCACCGTTGCCGTCTTCCTCCCCGTGGCCTTTGTCGGCGGCCTCGCCGGCGAGCTCTTCCGCCCGTTTGCGCTCACGGTGGCCGTGGCGCTCATCGCCTCACTCGTGGTCGCGCTGACGATCGTCCCCGTGCTCGCTTACTGGTTCCTGGCCGGCGCCGCCAAGGCGGGGACCAGGCGCGAGGAGCGCAAGGCGGCCAAGGCCGCCGCGGCCTCCACCGGCGCGGCCCTGCCCGACGGCGCGGCCGTCGCCCCAGCCTCCGCGCCCGCCGAGGCGGGCGGGGGCACCCAGCCCGCCGCCGCGGCGTCGGGCAACCCCGTCCTGGCTCCCGTGCCCGTGGCCCAGGCCTCCCCCGCCGCGCGCGAACGCGCGGCCCGCGACGCGGCCGAGGATGAGGAGGGCCGCTCCTGGCTGCAGCGCGGCTACCTGCCCGTGCTGCGCAAGACCCAGGCACACCCCGTCGTGACGCTCGTGGCGTCCGTGATCATCCTCGTGTGCACCATCCCGCTGGGCATGATGCTGAAGACCAATCTGCTCGGCGGCATGGGCCAGGAGGCCTTCAGCGGCACGCTGAGCATGCCGGCGGGCTCCTCGCTGAACGCCACGAGCGACGCCGCCAAGCGCTACGAGGCGGCCCTGCGCAAGGTGGACGGCGTCAAGGACGTCCAGGTGAGCATGGGCTCCTCGGACTCGAGCCTGGCCATGCTGATGGGCCCGTCCTCCTCCGACTCGGCCAGCTTCACAGCCACGACGCAGGAGGGCAGGGACGTGGACGAGGTCCTCGCCTCCGCCCGTGCCGCCGTCGCCGATCTCGGCGGGGACGGCACCCTCAAGCTCAGCTCCACCGAGGGCGGCGGCTTCAGCTCGGCCATCACGATCGATGTGAAGGCAGCCACCCCGGAGGCGCTGACGGCCGCCAACACCGCCGTCGTGGACGCCATGCAGGGCATCCAGGGCGCCGTGAGTGTCGAGTCGAATCTCACCGCCAAGCAGCCGCAGGTGCTTGTCACGGTGGACCGGGAGAAGGCGGCGGAGGCCGGGCTCTCGCAGGAGCAGATCTCGGCGCTCGTCAACGGGACGGTGAACCCGCTTTCGGCCGGCCAGCTCACCTTCGGCTTCACCACGCTGAACGTCAAGATCGGCGACGGCACCAAGCTCACGAGCCTCTCGCAGCTCAAGGACCTCGAGATCCTCACGGCGTCCGGGCCCGTCCCGCTCTCCGACGTCGCCTCGATCAAGCGGGTCGATGCCGAGGTTTCCGTGACGTCGCAGAACACCGACCGCGTGTCCACCGTGACGATCACGCCGACCGACACCGAGCTCGGCTCCGTCTCCGGCGAGGTCACCAAGCGGCTGGACGCCCTGAGCCTCAAGGACGGCGCCGCCGCCACGCTCGGCGGCGCGGCCACCCAGCAGGCCGAGTCCTTCGCCCAGCTGGGCCTCGCGCTCCTGGCCGCCATCGCGATCGTCTACGTCATCATGGTCGCCACGTTCAAGTCGCTCATGCAGCCGCTGATCCTGCTGGTCTCCATCCCGTTCGCGGCGATCGGCTCCATCGCGGCGCTGCTCATCACGGGTGTCCCGCTGGGGCTCGCCTCGCTCATCGGCCTGCTCATGCTCGTGGGCATCGTGGTGACCAACGCGATCGTGCTCATCGACCTCATCAACCAGTACCGCAAGCCGGCACCCGGCCGGGCGGCGATGAGCCTCGACGATGCGATCCTCCACGGCGCCCGCCGCCGCCTGCGCCCCATCCTCATGACGGCGCTCGCGACGATCTTCGCCATGATCCCCATGGCCCTGGGGCTGACCGGCTCGGGCGGGTTCATCTCCCGCCCGCTGGCCGTGGTCGTGATCGGCGGCCTCGTCTCCTCCACGCTGCTCACGCTCATCCTGGTGCCCGTGCTCTACCGCCTGCTCGAGTCCCGCCGCGAGCGCAAGCGCCTGGCCGGCGAGGGCCCGGAGCCGGACGGGCTCGACGACGCCTCCCTCGGCCTCGCGCCGGAGACCGGCGCGGACCGGCTTCCGGCCGAGCTCGTGGAGGCCTGGACGGGCACGATCGACCTGGCCACGGGCCTGCCCCGCCCCTCGCGGGGGCGCCACGCGGCGCCCCCGCCCACCTCGGGCGACGGCACCGTGCTCCCGCACTGAGCCGTTCGCTCTGCGAGCAAGGCGCCGCCCGCGCACCCCAGGGGTTCCTGCCCCGGGTGCGCGGGCGGCGTCGTGCCCGGGCCGATCAGGCCCGCTTCTGCGCCGTGATGCTCACCTGGTCAACGGCCCAGAAGGCGGAGTTGGTGCCCGTGTAGCGGAAGTGCACGCGGGCCGAGGCCGCACCCTTGGGCACCTTGACCACGAGCGACTCGGTGCCGTTGAAGTTCTTGGTGTAGGACTTGAGCAGCTCCGGGGCAGCGCCGTCGAAGGACACGAGGACCTGGCCGGACTGCGGGCCGTCGATGACGTAGTCGGAGACGAAGTCGACGCGCAGGCTCTTGGCCCCGTTGAGCTTGACCGCGTCCGAGATGAGCGTCGAATCGAAGGCCCCGGCGCCGTGGCTCTTGTCGTCCCACTCGTCCGAGTCGGCCACGGCAAAGACGTTGCGCGAGCGGACATTGCCCTCGCGGCCCTGGCCGCGCTCCGCCGCCGTGAAGAAGTCATCGTTCGTGAAGGACCACCCGGCCCACTCGCTCACGCCGCCGGCGGGCATGCGGGTGTTGTCGATGGACCAGCCGGCGGGTGCGGTGTGGGTGAAGCCCTTGAGCGCCGGGTCGATCTTGCTCTCGTCCACGGCGGTGCCCAGCTTCTTGGCCAGGGAGTCGAACGCGTCCGGCTGGATGCGTGAGATCGTCTGCCCGTCCAGGTCGCGCAGCTGCTGCTGCGTCAGCCCCTGGTGCGCGAGCACGGTGGGCGCGATGTCGACGATCTTGACGTCCTGGCGGGTCTGGGGCGCGATGCCCTTGCCGTTGGCGATGACGAAGGTCTGGCGCTCGAGGGCGGTGGGACCGCCGTGGCCGCCCGTGGGCGTGTGACCGTGATCAGCCGTGACCACGATGAGCCAGTCCTCCTTGGCGAAGCTCTTGCGGGCGTGGATCGCATCGATGAGCGTCTTGACGCGGGCGTCGGCCGTCGCGTGGGCCTGGGCGTAGGCGGCCGAGGCGCTGCCGGAGTTGTGCCCGGCCCCGTCGATGTCGTCCAGGTGCACGAACGTGGCGTCCGGGTTGCCGTTCTTGAGGTAGTCGGCGGCCTTGGCCGCGGTGCCCTCGTCGCCGCCGCCGCGCACGCGCAGGTCAGTTGCCTCGCCGAAGATCGTGTCCGGGATGGGGTTCCAGGTGCCGACGACGAGGGTGGATTCCTGCGGCCGGCCCGCTTCGAGCCGGGACATGAAGTCCGGGTACTGCGCGTAGTTGGGGTTCGAGAAGGAGTTATCGGTGACGCGGTGCTTGTCCGGCCACACGCCCGTGGCGATCGTGGACCAGCCGGCGCCGGAGACGGTCTGGGCCATGGGGCTCGAGTACAGATTCGAGGCGGCGCTCAGGCCGTTCTTGGCCAGGGCGGCCAGCGTGGGGGTGTTCTTGGCCGTGATCTGGCTCAGCGAGGCGCCGTCCAGGCCGATGACGAGGGTCTTCTTCTTGCTCGTGCCGTTCGGCAGCTGCTGGTAGGCGGCGGCCGCCTTCGCGGCCGGGGCGGGGAGCGTGGCCGGGGCCGCAGCGGCGGGCGCCGCCAGGGGGAGCACGACGGCGGCGGCGAGGGCCGGGAGGGCCAGGGAGCGCAGGGCGGTAGAACGGGTCTTCATGACGTCCTCTTGCTTGGAAGAAAGTGGGGTGACGGGGAACCCTGCGCGCCGGGTCGACCTGGCGCGGTGTGGCGGGTTCTGCGCTGGCGACCCCGGGCCCTGGGCGCCGCCTGCATGCTTCACCCTGCCCGGCCCCGAGAGCCCCTCTCAAGCCGATCCGTCACTTGTTCAGACATCTTCCGCGCGCGTTCACCTGGGCTTGGCCGCACCCCGGCGAATGTTGCCGCGCGTTCACCCGGCGCCGCCTCCCGGCCGCGCGACTCCGGCCTCGCCGCGCCGGTGCTCCTTGTGTAGACAAGCCTGGCTTGCGGGGCGCGGGTGATGGGCCCGGCGCCCCGGCGCGTGCGGCCCCGGCCACGCGTCGTCGTTCCTTCCCCCACCTTCCGCCGCCGTCCTGCCCCGCAGGGCCGGCGGCCGCCCAAACACACGAGCCCGCCCGGACCAGGTCCGGGCGGGCTCGCGCGAGCGGGAGGGGAATCAGGCGGCGACGCCGAGGTCCACGTCCTTGCGCTCCTTGACGACGCTCACGGCGATCAACGAGATGAGCGTGATGACCACGAGGTAGACGCCGATGTGCCAGGACTGGCCCGTCGCCTTCAGGATGGCCTCAGAGATCATCGGGGCAAACGCGCCGCCGAGGATGGTGCCGAGGGCGTAGCCGATCGAGACACCCGAGTAGCGGATGTGCGGCGGGAACATCTCGGCGTACAGGGCTGCCTGCGGGCCGTAGGAGAGGCCGAGGCCGATCGTCAGGACAAACGCGGCGACGAAGTAGAGGCCGAGGTCCTTCGAATCGATGAGGAACCACATGGGGATGGCCCACAGGAGGATGATCGTGTAGCCCACCTGGAAGGTGCGCTTGCGGCCCCACTTGTCGCCCAGGTAGCCGCCCACGAGCGTAAAGATCAGCCAGCCGAAGGAGGCCAGCGCCGTGGTGAGCAGCACCGAGGGCATGGGCAGGCCAAGCGTCTTGGAGAGGTAGCTGATGAAGAACGCGATGACCAGGTAGCCGGCGGCGTTGTTCGAGATGAAGATGAGGGCCGCGAGGATGACCTCCTTGGTGTTCTTCTTGAACAGCTGACCCAGCGGGGCGGAGGACTCGGCCTTGCGGGCCTGCAGCTCGGCGAAGATCGGGGACTCCTCGACGGCGCGGCGGATCATCCAGCCGACAAACACGAGGGCGATCGAGAAGAGGAACGGCAGGCGCCAGCCCCACTCGAGGAAGGCCGCCTGGCCGATGATCTGCTGGATGATCCAGAGCACGGCCGTGGCCAGGATCATGCCGATCGGCACGCCGATCTGCGGGAAGGCGCCGAACCACGAACGGCGGCCCTTGGGGGCGTGCTCGACGGCCATGAGGGCGGCGCCGCCCCACTCACCGCCGGCGGAGAAGCCCTGCAGCACGCGCAGCAGGATGAGCATGATCGGCGCGGCGATGCCCACCTGGGCGTACGTGGGCAGCACGCCGATGAGCGCCGTGGAGGCACCCATGAGGATCAGGGTGAGCACGAGCATCTTCTTGCGGCCCAGGCGATCGCCCAGGTGACCGGCGACGATGGCGCCGAGCGGGCGGAAGAGGAAGGAGATGCCGATGGTGGCGAAGGAGATGATGGTCGCCAGGCCCGGGTTGTCCTTGGAGACGGGGGCGAAGAAGAGGGGGCCGAGCACGAGGCCGGCCGCCTGGGCGTAGATGAAGAAGTCGTACCACTCGATGGAGGTGCCGACCAGCGTGCCAGCCAGAACCTTGCGCTGCTCCCGGCGGCGCTCGGCGCTCACCGGAACCGCGGCGGTCATGTTGCTCATGTTTTGTGTCCCTTGTTCGGGGCACCGGAGGGTGCGGGTGTCATGGCGCGCCGTTCCCATACCGAACGCTCGGTCGGGAACGGCGACCGGTACAGCATGCCACACCTTCGCGTGATCCACATCACGCGGGTCAACCCGTGGACGAAGTTGGCCGCGTTGCGGCGGTGCGGACGCGCGCGGGCGGCCGGGGACGGACGTCCCCGGCCGCCCGTGCCGCAGCACCTCCGAGCCGCCGTGCGGCGGCCGAGCTCCCGTGCCGCCTACGCGTCCTGCAGCGCCGAGCGCGGCACGGCCAACAGGAAGAGCGCGGCGAGCAGCGCCGTGCCGGAGCAGATGCTCCACACCGTGAGGTACCCGGAGAGCGGGGCCGAGCCGTCCGCCCCAGCCCCTCCGTGCGCGAGCGCGAGGCCGAACACGGCCGAGGCAAACGCCCCGCCGAGGGTCTTGATCGCGTTCGTGGCGCCGGTGGCCATGCCCGTCCGTTCCGGGGGCGCGGCGGCCGCGGCGGCGGGCGGCAGGGCCGCCACGAGCAGGCCGGAGCCGAGGCCGGCCACGACCATGTTGAGGATGACGCCGGCCAGGCTCGCATGGTTCGGCAGGAACAGCGCGTAGCCCACGGCCGTCAGCAGCGCGCCGAAGATGAGCGCGTCACGCAGGGCGAGCCGCTGCGTGAGCGGCCCCAGCGCGAGGGCACCCAGGGCCAGCGAGAGCACGTACGCGCCGATGACGTAGGAGGTTTGGCCCGAGCTGAGGCCCAGGCCGTGGCCGGTCACGGCCGGATCGGTCCTGGCGAAGGTGGACAGCGGCGCCTGCGCGCCGAGCACCGAGGCACCGAAGAGGAAGGCCGTGATCTGCACCGGCCCTTGCCGCTTCGTGGCCAGCACGCGCAGGTCGAGGGTGGGGTTGGCGTGGCGCAGCTCCTGGCGCACCAACAACAGGGCGAAGACCACGGCGATCGCGGCGAACGCCAGGACGGGCAGGCCCAGTCCCTGCACGCGCAGGAGCGAGAGGGCGCCCATCAGCGCGGCGATGGTGAGCGCGAGCAGGCTGGCTCCGGCAATGTCGCCGCGGGCGCTGTCGCGCTCGCCCGGCGTGGAGCCCGTGGCGGGTGTGGGGGCTGCGGTGACCGCAGTGACCTCGGAAGCGCCGGCTGCCCGCGCCGCCGCACCCGCCGGTGCGGGGTCCTTGACCCAGAAGAAAACGACGGCGACGCAGAGGGTCGTGACGATCGCCGGGATGGCGAGCGTGAGGCTCAGCGATCCGGTCAGCGTGATGAGCTGCCCGCCCGCCAGCGCGCCGACAATCACGCCGAACTCCAGGGCGCCCACGAGCAGGCCGGCCGAGCGCCGCGTCACCACCCCGGGCGCACCGAGCGAGCGCGCGCGTGTGTGGATGAGGGCGATCTCCGCCGGCAGCCACACGGCGTACAGGCCCTGCAGGCCCCACGCGACGAAGAACAGCCACGGGGCGCCCGTGGCCAGCAACATCCACGACGCGATCGCCGTGACGATCGAGGAGATGAGCAACACCTTGCGGTGACCCACCCTGTCCCCCGCCGCGGCCAGGAGCGGCACCGTGAGCGCCGAGACGGCGAGCTGCACCGCCTCGAGCCACGTGACGTCGGCATCGGTGATACCGAGCGCCCGCGCGATGTCGGTGAGCAGCGGCGTGTAATAGCCCTGCAAGACGCCGGAGGTCAGCTCGACGAGCACGAGGGCGCCGACCACGGCGGACACGGCGGAGAAGGGGACGGAGGGACCCGAGGCAGGGGTCAGCGAGCGGGATCGAGGCACCGCTGAAATCTACCGTGACCGGCCGGTAGATACAGCCCCTCCGCTCAAGCGCCCAAGGTTTTGCCGCGCCGGCTCAGAGCCGCGCCAGCAGCTCACGGTAGAAGGCCACGCCGCGCCCCAGGGCCTCGACGCGCACCGACTCGTCGACCCCGTGGATCCGGCCGCGCTCGGCGGCGTCCATCTCGAGCGGGGCCAGCCGGTAGACGTTGGGGCTGACGCCGTGGAAGCGGCGGGCATCCGTCGCGGCCAGGGTCACGTACGGGGCCAGGTCGGCGTGCGGGTGGGAGACGGCCAGCGCCTCCCGGAGCAGCTCGAGCTGAGCCGCGTGCGGATCGCTCACGGGCGAGGGATCGTTGGACTCGAGCACCTCGAGCTCGACCCGCCGGTCGCGGATGACGCGGCGCAGGCGCGCGAGGGCGCCGTCCACGCTGTCCCACGGCGCGAGGCGCAGGTTGAGCACGGCGCTCGCGCGAGCCGCCAGCACGTTGTTGGCCTCCGAGCCCTCGAGCCGCGTGACGGCAACGGTGGTCCTGACCAGTGCGGCGGGCTCCCCGCCCAGGCGCGCGAGCAGCGCCGCGCCCACCGGGCCGGCCGCGGCGACGCCGCGCAGGACCGGGGCCATGACGCCGCCGGCCCGTGAGCCGAGCTGCGCGAGCAGCGCGGAGGTCACCGGCGTGAGGCGGGCAGGAAACGGGCGCCTGCGCAGCCGCGTCAGCGCTGAGGTGAGCCGGTCGACGGCGCCCACGCGCGGCGGGGCCGAGGCGTGTCCACCCTCCGAGCGCACGGTGAGGCGGACGCTGAGCAGCCCCTTCTCCCCCAGGCCCACCATGGCCTGCGGGCGCTTGACGCCGGGGAATGCCTCGGCCGCGACGGCGCCACCCTCGTCGAGAACCAGCTCGGGGCGCACGCCGCGCTCGGAGAGCAGGGCAGCCATCGCCGCGGCGCTCGAGCCGGCCACCTCCTCGTTGTCCCCCAGGGCGAAGTACACGTCGACGGCGGGCTCGAAGCCCTCCTCCAGCAGCGTCTCGGCCGCGAGCAGCGTGCTGACGAGGTCGCCCTTGTCGTCCAGCGCGCCGCGCCCGTGCACACGCCCCTCGGCGATCTCGCCGGAGAAGGGATCCCGGCTCCAGCCGTCCTCGCGCAGCGCCGGCACCACGTCCTGGTGCGCCATGAGCACGATGGCCCGGCCCGCATCGCGGCCCGGCCAGCGCCAGAACTGGCCGTGCGGGCCCACGGTCTCGCGCTCACACGCGGCGGCGAGGAGTGGGAAGGAGGTCAGCAGCGCCTCCACGTGCGCGTCGAAGGCCGCAACATCGTACGGCTCGCCCTCGGGCCGGGAGACCGTCGGGATCTTGATCAGGGAGGCGAGCAGGTCTGCGGCGCGCGGGGCGAGCGTCTCGGGGGTCGGCATGGAACCAGAGTCTAGGGTCTGCCCCGGCCGCACGGCGTTCCCCGCCGACCGCCAGGCCATCCAGCCCAACGCAAGCAAGGCACGACGGCGCGTGGGCGCCGTCGTGCCTTGCTTGCGTGGTGTGGGGTGCCACCACGGCAACACCCCACGAAACGGTGGATCAGGCCGGGAGCTGAACCACCTGGCCGGCGAAGGTGAAGCCGCCGCCGAAGCCGAAGAGCAGCGCGCGGCCGCCGCGCGGCAGCTCGCCGGCGTGCCAAGCCTTGGAGAGGGCCAGCGGCACCGAGGCGGCCGAGGTGTTGCCGGAGACCTCGATGTCGTGCAGCACGATGTGGCGCTCGGTGGCGCCCAGTCCCTTGGCGAGGGGCTCGATGATGCGCAGGTTGGCCTGGTGGAAGGCGAGGACGTCGATGTCGTCCATGGTGACGCCCGCCTTGGCCAGCACCGCCTTGGCCTCCTTGACCGAGCTCGTCAGCGCCCAACGCATGACGTTGCGGCCGTTCTGCGAGAACACCGGCGGGGTGCCCTCCACGACCACGGCATCGGCGAGCTCGGGGACCGAGCCCCAGTGCACGGGCGAGACCTTGGGCTCAGCGCTGGCGCCGAGCACCACCGCGCCCGCACCGTCCGCCGTGAGCACGCACGTGGCGCGGTCGGTCCAGTCGGTGACACGGGAGAGGGTCTCGGAGCCGATGACGAGCGCGGTCTCGGCCACGCCGGCGCTGATCGACTGATCGGCCAGGGCCACGGCGTACTCGAAGCCGGAGCACGCGGTGTTGATGTCGATGACGGCGGGGCGCGTGAAGCCCAGCTGGGCGCTCACGCGGGCCGCGCCGTTGGGGCTGCGCGTCTCCGACGTGGTGCTCGCGACGATGACGAGGTCAACGTCGCTCACGCCGGCGTCGGCCAGCGCCATCTTGGCGGCGGCCACGGCCATGCTCGTGGTGTCGTCGTCCTCGGTGGCGATGTGGCGCTCAATGATGCCCGTGCGCGTACGTATCCACTCGTCGTTCGTGTCCACGAGCTTTTCGATGTCGTGGTTCGTCATGACGTTGGCCGGCTGGAAGTGGCCGAGGCCAAGCAGCGCCGAACCGCGAGGGGTGGGGATGGTCATGGCAGTACCGTAGCAAGCCAAGCGCTACGAGACGTTGTGCATGTCCGCCACGGCATGAACCGGGGCGACGGCCTTGCGCCTCGAAGCGGCGGCAAAGAGCGCTCCGGCGACGAGCAGGGCGACCCCCGAGCCGAAGGTGACCCACAGCGCCAGCCGGTGCCCGCCGCTGAGGGCCAACTCGCCGCCGAGCCAGTTTCCGAGCGACGTGCCGAGCGTGATGCCGGCGCTCAGGAGCGTCATGACGAGGCCGAGGCGATGCGCCGGCGTGCGCGTGCCCGCTGCCGAGAAGACCGTGACGAGCACCGGCCCGATGGGTGCGCCCACGAGGAGCAGCAGCACCGCGAGATGCCATGGCTCGGTGGCCAGCCACAGCAAGGCGAGGGCGGGGAGCAGGAGCGCGGCGCACGTGAGCCACCGGCCCTGGATGCTCCACTTGGCCGGCCAGCGGGAGACGCTCAGGGCGGCGAGGCCGGAGGTCAGACCCAGGGTCGAGTAGAGCAGGCCACCGGTGCCCGGATGACCCGTCTCGTCGGCAAACGCCGTGGAGGCCGTGGCCAGGGACCCGAAGACCGAGCCGATGCTGAGCATGCCGAGCAGGAGCAGGCCGAGCAGGCCCCACGGCACGGCCTGCGGGGAGGCCGGCGCGGAGGGGACGTCGCCCGTGGTCGCGGCGGCGTCGTCGGCGGGCTCGCCCTGGGCGGCCCGGGCCGCCGGATCGGCGGCGGGGGCTTGGCCGCCCGGCGTCCCCTGCGCGTGGGCCCTGGCCCCGTAGGCGGAGGTCGGATGCAGCGCGAACCACGGGATGAAGAGGGCGGTGAGGACGAGGGCGACGAGTAGCGGCACGGTGCCGCCCCAGAGCGCGGCGATCAGGCCGACCGCCGCGGGGCCGAGGACAAAGCTGAGCTCGTCGACGGTCGACTCGTAGCCCTGGGCGGCCTCGAGCGATCGGGCGCCGTCGCGGTGCGCGGCCCAGCGGCGGATCCAGCGCACGCGCGTCATAGGGCCGGCCTGCGGGACGACCACGCCCGCCGCGGCGGCGGCCAGCGCGAGCGCCGGGGTGACGCCGTGGGTGGCGCCCGGCGCGGCCAGCAGGAAGGCCACGAGGGCCAGCACGTAGAGGACCGCGGAGACCAACAGGGTGGGGCGCTGTCCGAAGCGATCGGAGGCGAGGCCGCTGAGCGGGGCGCCGACCGCGACGCCGATGCCGGCGATCGCGGCCACGGCGCCGCCGGCCGCCACGTTGCCCGAGACTCCGACGACGGCCGTCAGGGCACCGATGACCAGCATCGAGAGCGGGAGCCTGGCCAGCGCCGAAACGAGGAAGTAGCTCGGGCCGGCGGCCTTGAGCAGGGAGGAAAGGCCCGCGGGGGCGGGCGAGGACTGGGTCACGAAAGGACCTCCGGGGTTCCCCGGGCACGTCAAGGCCCGGCGTGCGACGTCCCTGCCTCCCGTCGCACCGGACCCTAGGATGACCGGCTTAGTCTACCCGGGCGCGGGGGCGGGCCGCAGCGCCCGGAACCCCTCGGCGCACGGTGTTCAGCCCTCGGTCCTCCGTACTCAGTCCTCGTCGCCGAGGGTGACCGGAGCGTCGTCGACCGCCGTCGCGTCGGCGCCCGACCCGACGCCCACGAGCCGCAGCGAGGATCCGTGCCTCGTCTTGTCCACCCGCACCTGGGCCCCGATGCGTTGCCCCAGCTCCGCCACGTGGGAGACGACGCCCACGAGCCGGCCGCCGCGGCGCAGCTGGTCGAGGCCGTCCAGCACGAGCTCCAAGGTCTCCGGATCCAGCGTGCCGAAGCCCTCGTCCACGAAGAGCGTCTCCACGTCGACGCCGCCGGCCTCCTCCTGGACCACGTCGGCCAGGCCCAACGCGAGGGCGAGCGAGGCCATGAAGGTCTCGCCGCCCGAGAGGGTCTCGGGGGCGCGACGGCTGCCGGTCCACGCGTCCTCGACGGCGAGCCCCAGCCCTGAGCGACGGTTGCCCCGCTTCTCGTCCACGTGCACGAGGCGATAGCGACCGTCGCTCATGGCGTCCAGGCGCAGCGTGGCCGCCTCGGCGACCGCCTCGAGTCGGGCGGCCAGGACGTAGGTGGAGAGCGACATGTTCAGCCGGTTCTCGCCGTTGCCAGAGGTGAGCTCGGCAATCGCCTTGGCCACCTTGGCCCGGGAGGCCAGGGGGCCGAGTTCGCGGTCGAGCCGCTCGATGACGGCGCGGCGCCCCTCCAGGTCCACGCGCAGGTCCGCGGCGAGGGTCGCCTGCGCCGCGAGCGTGTCCCGCTCCTCGGCCGCGCCGGCGGCGGCCTCCGCCGCCCGCTCCAGCTCCGCCGCGGTGGGCGCCTCGCGCCCGGCCTCCCGCGCCGCGCGGGCCCGCTCGACGGGGGCGGAGGCCGCCGCCTCCGCGAGGGCCGCCTCCCGGGCCAGCCGCGCGCTCACCGCGGCGGCCAGCGCTTGCGCCGGCTCCGGCGCCAGGACCGCCTCGATGGCCTCCCCGGCGCTCAACCCCGCCTCGCTCAGCCGCACACTGGCCCGCTCGGCCGCGCTGCGCGCCTCGCCGAGGGCCTCGCGCCAGCCCCCATACGAGGTGGCGGCGGCATCGATGGCGCGCGCCAGCTCCGCGACGGCGGCACGGCGGGCCGCGACGTCGGCGTGGCCCGCCGCCGCCCCCTCGTGCTCGGCCTCGGAGCGCGCGGCCGTCTCCTCCGCCGCCCCGGCCTCCTGTACCCGCCGCTCGTGCTCGGCGGTGGCGGCCTGCAGCGCCAGCTCCGCCTCCCGCAGGGCCTGCGCGCCGGCCCGTTCGCTCTCGAGGGCCCGTTCGCGGTGCGCCGCGCGGGCCTTGGCGTCCGCCTCGGCACCCTCGGCCGCCTCGAGCAGCGCGCCGGCCGCCTCCGGGTCCAGTCCGCCCGCGGACACGGCGTGTTCGCCCAGCAGGGCCCGTGCCGCCTCGTGGGCGGCGAGCGCCTCGGCGTGGTGGCCCTCGGCGGCGGCGACGGCGCGATCGGCGGCGGCGATGGCCTCGGGCGAGACCTCCTCGAGCGCCTCGGCCCTGGCCGGCTCGGGGTGTTCAAGCGCACCGCACACGGGGCACGGAGCATCGGCCGTGAGCCCGGCGGCCAGGATCGCCGCCATGGCCGCCTCGCGCCGCACGCGCAGCCCGTACGCGGCCTCGCGGGCGGCCGTGCGCGCCGTGTCCAGTTCCCGTTCCCGTTCCGAAGCCCGCGCCTCGGCGGCGCGCGAGGAGAGCGCGAGCTGGGCCGCGCGGAGCACCCGCTGGGCCTCGAGCACGCGCTCCCGGGCGGCCTCGAGGGCGCCCGGTTGCTCGGGAAGGGCGGCCGCCGCGGAGCGAGCCGACTCGGCGGCGTCCTTGGCCTCGGTGAGCTCCGTGGTGGCGCGTTGCACCGCGGCGGCGGCGCGCTCGCTCTGCGCACGTGCGGCCGTGGCGGCCAGGTGCAGGCCGGCGGCACGTTCCTCCGCCTTGAGCGCCTGCGCCGCGCGGTCCTCCAGCGCCTCCGCCGTGCGGACCCACGTGAGCAGCCGCTCCTCGAGCCCGGGCACGTCGGCCGGGGCCGCGGTGGCGCCGCTTGGTTCTCTCGACCCTGCCCCGGCAGCGCCGGGCGCCGGGAGCGTCCCCGCTCCCGCGGACGTTGCCAGCCCCAGGCCGCTCACCAGCTCGGCCCACGCCGCCTCGTCCTGCGCCTCCCCGGCCAGGGTGCGGGCGGGGACGCGGGTCAGCCGCTCCGCCGCCGCCGCGGCGCGAAGCCGCGCCTGCTCGCCCCTGGCCTCGGCGGCGGCCTGGGCGTCAAGTTCCGAGCGGACGGCGAGCGCGCGCCGGTGCGAGTCCAGGCGCGCGCGGTCCGCCGCGGCGGCCTCGCTTCCTGCGGCCAGCTCGGCGGCGCGCAGCTCGTAGGCCTCGAGTTCCCGCGCGTCGTCCGCCCTGGACCGCACGGCGGCCAGCTCCATGGCGGCGGCCTTGGCACGCGCGTCACCCGCCTCGGCCGCGGCGAGCGCCAGCCCCTCGCGGCTGCCCGCGAGCCCCACGACGGCATCGAACCACGCGGCGTCGCCCGCCTCTGGCGTGGGTGCGGAGGCCGCCTCGGCGGCCAGTTCAGCGGCCGCCCCGGCGGTGGTGGCCTCAACAGGAGCCGGCCCGGCGGCCGGCTCAGCGGCCGGCCCAGTGGTGGCCACCCCACCGGACGCCGGCGTGGGCGCCGGCGCCGGCCCCGCGTCGTCGTGCCCGTCCGGGACCCCGTCCGGGGTCCCGTGGCCGGCGTCCTCCAAGGCTCCGCCGAGCGCGCCCTCCAGGGCCTCGTCCACGGCGCCGGCCCCGAGGCGCTCGCGCGCGTGCCGGTTCGCGTCCTCGGCCAGCGTCGCCCTGCTCTGCCCCTTCTCCCCCGCCGCGAGCTCGCTCACGCGCCGGTGCTCGGCCGCGGCGGCCGTGGTGCGGTCGAACACGCGGGTGTCGAAGAGCCGCTTAAGCAGGCTCTCCCGGTTCTTGTCGTCCGAGCGCAGGAAGGCGGCGAACTCGCCCTGCGGGAGCATGGCCACCCGCGTGAACTGGTGGACGTCCATGCCCAGGACCGTGGAGATCTGCTGCCCCGCCTCGTCCAGGCGCGCCGAGAGCGGGGCGTAGTCCCGCCCGTCCCATTCGGCCAGGGCCACGGAGGCGTTGGCCTTGGTGAAGCCCTCTCCGCGCTTCTTGGGGCGCTGCCACTCCGGCGTGCGCGTGATGCGGAAGCGGCGCTCCCGCACCGAAAACTCCAGCTCCACCTCCGGCGCGGCCCCGTCCGGCGCGTAGTGCGAGCGCACCCCCTTCTCCGAACCGGCGCGAACGCCGGGCAGCGTCCCGTACAGCGCGAAGCACACGGCGTCTAGGACCGAGGTCTTGCCCGCGCCCGTCTCCCCGCGCAGCAAGAACAGCCCCGCCTCAGAAAGGGCGTCGAAGTCCACCTCCTCCGCCCCGGGGAAGGGGCCGAAGGCGTTCAGGCGCAGTCGGTGCAGCCTCACTTGGCGTTCTCCTCAAGCTGTGCGGCGTGGACGAGCGAGGTCAGCAGCTCGTCCTCCTCCGGGTTCAGCGCCCGCTGGCGCACGTGATCCACAAACCCCCTGGCCACGAGGGCGGGATCCGCGGCGTCCCGTCTCACCCGATCGCGGTAACCGAGCGCCGCGTCGCCGCGTTCCCGCTCGGGCTCCCAGCGCAGCACGAGGGCGTGCGGAAAGCGCGCCCGCAGGCGCTCCATGGGCCGTTCCGGGCGCTCGGGATCGGTGAGCGTGAACTGGCACCACGCCGCCTCCGCGTCCTCCAGGCCCGGATCCGTGAGGAGGAACTCCAGCGTGCCGCGCAGGCGCGCGAGCGGGCGCGGGGGCGGCCACGGCAGCGCCGTCACCTCCGCGGGTGCGCCGGCCGCGAGGTCCACGAGCAGCCCCACCTTGGACTGGCTCGCCTCGGAGAAGGAATACGGCAGCGGCGAGCCGGAGTAGCGCACATGCGGCAGGGGTGCCTGGGCTCCGTGCAGGTGGCCGAGGGCCGCGTAGTCGAAGGGCTCGAAGAGCGTGGCGGGGACGCGGTCGAGTTCGCCCACGGCCAGGGGGCGCTCGGACTCGCTCGCCTCGCCGCCCGCGGCGAAGACGTGCGCCATGACCACGGTGCGCACCGGCAGCCCGGCCCGCTCCGCGCGCGCCGCCGCGTCGGCGCCGACCCGCTCGAGGGCGGCCCGCAGCACGGGGGTGTGCCCGCCCTCCTCCACGCCGAGCGCGCCGCCCACGAGCCGCGGCTCCAGGTACGGCAGGGCGTAGACCAGCACCTCCTGCCCCTCTTCCCGCAGGACCACGGGGCGCTCCACGTCCTCCAGCCGCGTGCGCAGGTGCACGCCGGCGCTCTCCATGAGCGCCCCACCGAAGCCAAGCCGCACCGCCGAGTCGTGGTTGCCGCTCGAGACGATCACCTGGGCGCCCGCTTCGACCAGCCGCGCGAGCGTGCGGTCGAAGAGCCGCACCACGTCCACGGCCGGCAGCGCCCGGTCGTAGACGTCCCCGGCGATGAGCACGGCGTCGACGCCGTGCTCCTTGACGGCCTGCACCACCCGGTCCATCGCGAGCTCCTGTTCCGCCAGGAGCGAGGAGCCATGGAAGGTGCGGCCGAGGTGCCAATCCGAGGTGTGCAGCAAGCGCATGCCCCCACCCTACGGGCGGCCCCCGACGCCCCGTGGCCCGGCGCGCTTGCCTGGGGATCAGGACCCGGCGTGAGGGGTGCTTTCGTAGACTGGGGCGGTGACTGAGTCGATCCCCTCCCCCACCGTTTCCTCCCGCGACGCGCTGCTCGGCCTGCTCCTCGGCACCGCCGCCGCCTCCGCGGCCGCCCGCGGTAGCGACGGCTCGTTGCCCGGAGCCGAGGCGAGCCTGCAGATCGCCGTGCTGGATGGCCTCGCCGACGCCGTCGAATGGGCCCAGGCCGGCGTGGGCGCGGACGACGTCGCGTGCCTCTGGCTCGGCGCCTTGCGCTGGGTGGCGGCAACGGACGGTGCGGTGCCCGACGGCGCTCCGGAGCCTCCCAGCCGCCCCGTCGCCACGGCGCTCGGCGCCTTGGGCGACGCGGCGGGCGGGGACCCGCAGAACCTCACCGGCCTGCGCTCCCCCGAGATGAGCCAGCCCCACCGCCCCTTCAACCGCCCCGCCGCCACGGTGCCGGAGCTCGCCGCCACCGACGGCGCCGGCGTGCTGGCCCGCGCGCTGGGCCTCGGCCTGCTCTCCCACGCCACGCAGGAGGACGTGCGCCGCCTCGCCACGTGGGCCGCCGCCTTCTCGCACGGCGCCCCCGCGGCCCACGCGGCGGCGGCGGACGCCGCCGCCCTCGTGCGTGAGCTGCGCGCCGGGGCCGACCCCGTGCCCACCCTGCGCCTGGCCCAGGCGACACCCGGCGAGGGCGAGGCGCGCGAGGCGCTGCGCCGCGGCGTCGGGCAGGTCGCGGCCGCCCTCGAGGCCGGCACCTCCGCGTTCAGCGGAGCCCTGGCCGCCGCCGGGGAACACGACGAGGCCGCGGCGATCGTCGCCGGGGCCCTCGCCGGGGCCCTGAGCGGGCCGAGCCAGGTCCCGCCGGCCCGCCTCAACGAGCGCGAGGCCGCCGCGGCGACGCTGCTCGCCGACACCCTGGGCCTGGCGCTCGGGGCATGAGCGCGCCGCGCATCGCCCTCGTGGGCGAGGACCGCGGGCACCCCAGCCACCTCGAGCTGCGGGCCCTCATCCCGCGCCTGCGCGCCGAGCTGGGCGCCGAGGCGAGCTGGGTCGGCACGAGCAGCAAGCCGAGCGCCGCGGCCTGGGACGGTGTGTGGCTCGTGCCCGGCTCGCCGTACGCCGACGATGCGGCGGCCGACGCCGTCATCAGCTCGGCGCGCGAGGCCGGCGTGCCCTTCCTTGGCACGTGCGGCGGTTTCCAGTACGCGACGCTGAACTACCTGCGCCACGTGCTGGGCCGCAGCGCGAGCCACGCCGAGTCGGACGGGGTCCGCGAGGACAACGCCGTGGTCGAGCTGGCGTGCTCGCTGCGCGGCGAGGAGCGCGAGGTGGTGCCCGTGCGGGGCAGCTGGTTCGAGCGGCTCTGCCCCGAGCCATTCGTTGGCATGCACTACTGCGGCTTCGCCCCGAGCCCGGCGACGATCGAGACGATCGTGGCCGCCGGCGGCTCGGTGGGTGCCACGGCCGAGGACGCCGGCGTGGAGGCCCTGCGCTTCCCCGGGGAGGTCTTCGCCGTCGGCACGCTGTTCCAGCCGCACATCGGCGCGGCGGCCGGCCTGCCCCTGCATCCGCTCGTCGTCGCCTTCGTCGAGGCGGCAAGGGCGCGGGCGGGGCTGCGCGGCTGAGGACGCCGGGCGGCCGGCTAGCGTCCGGCCGGCCAGGCCCCGCCCACGGCCTGCAGGAACTCTGGCTCCGAGAGGATGTGGATCTTGCGGCCCTGATCGCGCAGGGCGAGCACGTGGCGTGCCTTGCGGGTCAGTCGCCCCGAGGTGAGGTCCTCCGGCACAAAGCCGTCGCCCACCACCAGGACGGTGGTGGCGCGCGTGACGCGGTCGGCCGTGCGCGCGCCCACCAGGGCGGCGCGGACCTTGGCCTCCGGGCGCGGCACGCCCAGGTCCCCCGTGAAGACGAGCGTCTCGCCGAAGAGCGGGTTGCTCTGATCGGCCAGGGCGTTGGGCTCCGGGTTCGGTCCCTCGGTGGGCCACGGCTTGCCCGGTTGCTTGGGCAGGGTGTGGCCGGCCGCGCGCCAACCGCGCGCATCCACCAGCTCGGCGCACTCCGGGTCCCCCGGCGCGAAGGCGTCCTGGTGTCCAAGCCCCAGCCCCACGGCGTCGTACAGGGCGTCCACGCTCGCGACCCCGTGGCGGCGCGCCGCATCGATCGCGATGTGGGCGCAGGCCTCGGCGTCGGCGAGGGCCTCGTGGTGGCTCGTGAGCTCGTAGCCGGCGGCCGCCGCCGCGAACGGGAGCGAGTAGGAGGCCAGGTCGTAGGTGCGCCTGGCGAGCTTCACGGTGCAGCCGTAGTCAACGGCGGCGCCGGCCGCGCCGGAGGCCTGCAGCCCGGCCTTGATGACGCCGACGTCGAAGGCGGCGTTGTGGGCCAGCAGCACGTCCCCGCCCACGAAGGCGTTGAGGCGCTCGTAGGTCGCGGCAAAGCGAGGGGCGCCCTCCACGTCCTCCGGGCGGATCCCGTGGATCTGCACGTTGCGGGCGTCGAAGTGGTCAAAACCCTCCGGCGGCCGCATGACCCAATAGTCCGTTGCAACGACACGGGAATCGCGCACCTTCACGAGGCCCACCGAGCAGGCGGAACCACGGAAGCCGTTGGCGGTCTCGAAATCGATGGCCGTGAAGTCGACGGCCATACTCACTCCCCTTCGGTGCCCGGCCCTGGCGTCGGACCGGTGGCGGCGCCGGAGCCGGCGGCCGCGTTGCGCTTTTCACGGTTGATGCCCCACATGCGCCAGCCGATGAAGCCGAGCAGCAGCAGAATCACCACCGCAATGATGACGTTTTGTAGCACGCCGGAGATGTCTTCGACGATGTGCCAATTGTCCCCCAACCAGAATCCGGCCAGGACAAAAATGGTGTTCCACACGAGGGAACCGGCCGCCGTGAGCACCAGGAACCTGCCCTGATGCATCCGCGTGATGCCGGCCGGGATGGAGATGAGGGACCTGAAGATCGGGAGCATGCGGCCGAAGAACACGGCCTTGGTGCCGTGCCGCTCGAACCAGGCCTCCGTCTTGTCCACGTCCTCGACCTTGACGAGCGGGAGGCGTTCGAACACCCAGCGCGTGCGCTTGCGTCCCAGCGCGCGGCCGATCCAGTACAGGGCGTAGGCGCCGACGATGGAGCCGATCGTGGCCCAGAGCAGGGCCTGCCACAGCGGGAAGAGCCCGCGCCCCGCAGCGATGCCGGCCAGCGGCAGGATCGCCTCGGAGGGGATGGGAGGGAAGAGGTTTTCCAGGGCCACGGCGAGACCGGCACCCACGGGGCCGATGATCTCCATGAGCTCCACGAGCCAGTCCGCGATGCGCAGCAGGAAGGACTTGTTCGAGTCGTCGGTGGCCGCCGAGGCGGGGAAACCCGCCAGGGTGAGTGCGGTCATGGGGCTCGTGTGCTCCTCGTGTTCTGGCCGCGGCTCCTCAGGGCCTTGCGGCGTCGCTACCCGGGAGCGTCCAGTCTACGCGAGTACGCTTTTCCCATGCTTGATTCCCTGGCGTCGGGGCTCGACGCCCTCTCTTCCGCCGCGTCCGCTTCCCTGGTGCAGGCTTCTCTCTTGCCCGATTGGCTCAACCCCAACGTGTTCCTCCAGGACTCGCCGCTGGGGCCCGCCATCGTGTTTGTTGTGGTGGCCATCATCTTCGCCGAGACCGGCCTGCTCGTCGGCTTCTTCCTCCCCGGCGACTCGATGCTCTTCACGGCCGGCATGCTGATGGCCACGGGCGCCATCGACTTCCCGCTGTGGCTGGCCATCCTGCTCTTCATCGTCGCGGCGGTCGTCGGCAATCAATCCGGCTACCTGATCGGCAAGAAGGCCGGTCCCGCCATCTTCAACCGGCCGGATTCAAAGTTCTTCAAGGCCGAGCACGTGGACAAGGCGCAGGCCTTCTTCGACAAGCATGGAGGCAAGGCCCTGATCCTGGCCCGCTTCGTGCCGATCGTGCGCACCTTTGTCCCCGTGATCTCCGGCGTGGCCCGCATGGATGCCAAGCGCTTCTTTGTCTACAACGTGATCGGCGGCGTGGCCTGGGCCGGCCTCGTGACGCTGCTGGGCGTCTGGCTCGGCCAGATCCCGTGGGTCGGCAAGAACATCGACCTCATCTTCATCGCGATCGTGCTCATCTCCGTGGTGCCGATCGGCGTCGAGTTGCTCAAGGCCCGCCGCGCCGGCAAGAAGGATTCCGAGCCGGCCGCCTAAGCCGCGGGTGCCTCGCGGCCTCCCTCACTTCTCCCGGATCGGAGTGGGTTTGGTACGTTTTTCGGGCGAAAAACGTACCAAACCCACTCCGATTCTGGTTTTGATGGGCGGGGTCCGCGGTGACTGCAGGGGCACCTTCCCGTGCACGACGACGCGCCGGTCACCTCCCGTGCGGGAGGTGACCGGCGCGTCGTCGTACGGCGGACGTCCGGCGGCTCAGCCGAGGCGGTCGCTGAGCAGGCGCACGAGGTCGGGAAGCAGCGCCCTGAAGGCGTGGCCGCGGTGGCTGATCGCGTTCTTCTCCTCCGAGCTCAGCTCGGCGCAGGAGCGCGTCTCGCCGGCGGGGAGCAGGATCGGGTCGTAGCCGAAGCCGCCCGCCCCGCGCGGGGCCGTCAGCAGCGTGCCGCGCAGCTCGCCGAAGTGCACCACGTCCTCGCCGCCGGGCACCGCGGCCGCCGCCGCGCAGACGAAGGCAGCGCCGCGGCGCTCCTCCCCCTCCACGTCGGAGAGCTGCGCCAGCAGCAGATCCAGGTTGGCCTGGTCATCGCCGTGCTTGCCGCTCCAGCGCGCGGAGAGGAAGCCGGGGGCGCCGCCCAGGACGTCCACGGCCAGGCCGGAGTCGTCGGCCACGGCGATGAGGCCGGTGGCCTCCGCCACCTCGCGGGCCTTCAGGAGGGCGTTCTCGGCAAACGTCACGCCCGTCTCGCGCACATCGGGCGCACCCACGGCCGCGGCGTCCACGACGTGACGCTCAACGTCCAGGCCGGGGACGGCGCCGTCGAGCAGCTGGCGCAGCTCGCGGACCTTGCCCTGGTTGTGCGTGGCGAGGACCACCAGCGCCTCGCTCACTTGTCCCACCCGAGGACGTTGCGCTGGATGGCCGCGAGCTCGGCGTTGCCGGCCAGGGCCAGGTCGAGGAGCGCGTTGAGCTCCTCGCGGTCGAAGGGGGCGCCCTCGGCGGTGCCCTGGACCTCAACGAAGGTGCCGGAGCCCGTGACGACGACGTTCATGTCGGTCTCGGCGCGGGCGTCCTCGACGTAGGGAAGATCGAGCATGGGCACGCCGTCGATGATGCCCACCGAGATGGCGGAGACGGTGTCGGTGAGGACCTCGGCGTTTTTCTTGACCAGGCCCTGCTCGCGGGCCCACGTCACGGCGTCGGCGAGCGCCACAAAGGCGCCCGTGATGGACGCGGTGCGCGTGCCGCCGTCGGCCTGGAGCACGTCGCAGTCGAGCACGATGGTGTTCTCGCCCAGCGCCTTGGTGTCGATGATGCTGCGCAGCGAGCGGCCGATGAGGCGGGAGATCTCGTGCGTGCGGCCGCCAATCTTGCCCTTGACCGCCTCGCGCGTGTTGCGCGTGTTCGTGGCGCGCGGGAGCATCGCGTACTCGGAGGTGACCCAGCCGGTGCCCTCGCCCTTGAGCCAGCGCGGCACGCCCTCGGTGAAGGAGGCGGTGCACAGCACGCGGGTGTTGCCGAACTCGATGAGGGCGGAGCCCTCCGCCTGCGCGGACCAGCCGCGGGTGATGGTGATGGGGCGCAGCTGTTCGGGGGTGCGGCCGTCGGCGCGCGTGATGGGGTTGGTCATGGTTTCCATCGTAGTGCTGGGCGGGCGGGGCTAGGATCCCCGCCATGGGCCTGCTCACCTTTGGACTGAACGTCACCCTGGACGGTTGCATCGACCACCGCGTCGGCCTGGCCGACGACGAGACGCACGAGCTCTTCACGGCGCTCATGGACTCCGCCGGAGCGATGCTGTGGGGCCGCACCACGTACGAGCTGATGGAGGAATTCTGGCCCGACGTCGCGGCCGGGCGCGTCGAGGTGCCTCCCGCGCTGCTCGACTGGGCCAGCAAGCTCGAGGCCAAGCCCAAGTACGTTCTCTCTTCCACCCGCTCCGACTACGGCTGGGCCAACACCCACCACCTGCCGGTGGACCGGGACGGCGGCCTGGAGGCCGCCGTGCGCGGTCTAAAGGGCTCAAGGCCCGACGGCGTGTTGCTCGGCAGTGCCTCGCTCGCCACCGCGCTGCAGGGCCTGGGGCTGATCGACGAGTACCGCTTCCTGATCCATCCGGTGATCGCCGGGCAGGGCCCGCGGCTCTTCGACGGGGCCGCCCCGACCGCACCGCTCGAGCTCGTCTCCTCGCGGCGGCTGGGCAACGGCTGCCTCGATGTGCACTACCGCCGGCCGGCCTAGCCCGCGCCCCGCCGTACCGAGCCGCCGGGTGCGTGCACCGCGCCCCACGGCAGCAACCCGCGGCGTGCGCGCACTACCGCCGGCCGGCGCGGCGGCTCAGAGGCTGAACGCTCCCGGCAGCTGGTGCGAGCTCCGCTCGTAGCGCAGGGTCCAGTCCTCCTGCGCCGGGAGGCGGTGGGCGATCGTGGCGCGCCGCGGGTCGCTGCCCCGCAGGCGCAGCCCGGCCATGGCGGCGACGGAACCGAGTTCGCCGTCCACCACCCTGGCAAAGACGTTGCTGACGATCTTGCCGTCGGAGAGGCGCTTGCCGCGGTCCCAGCCGTCGACGTACCCAAGGCCGCGCTCGTCGAGCACCGCCGCGACGTCCTCGCTCGCGCGCTCGATGAGCCGCCGGTCGTAAGCGGCGTTCTCGAGCGGGAACTGCATCACGACCCAGGCGAGCGCCTCGTCGTCGCGCTCAACAAAACCCTTGGCGAGGTACGGCGCGGCCAGCTCGTGAACGTCCACCGCCTCGGGGCGCAGCCCCGTCTCGGTGATCCTGCCGGTCCGGCCCACGCTCCCCTCGCGACGCACCCACTCCCCCGTTACCGCGCTCGGCCAGATCTGCACAAAGCGCAGGGGCTGGCCCGTGGTGATGAGCTGCATGGCTTCCCCCGATGCCTTCGCCCGCGCGGCCGTTCAGCCGCCGAGCACCTGATCCCGCTGTCCGCCGGCCTTGCGCAGCGCCTCGGCGAGCGAGACAGGGATGCGGGACATCGAACTGGTCTTGGGTGCCTCGAGCCGATGGCCGGTCCGCACGCCGTAGGTGACGCCGGAGACCGCGACGGCCAGCTCGCCGTCGTACTCCCCGCGCGCCTCCTCGAGCACGATGGCCTCGTCCGTCCAGACGGGGATGTGGGTGAGTAGGAGGCGCTCCACCCCGGCGTCCCGCGCCGTCTCGCCCGCGCGCTTGCCCGTCAGGTGCACGCCGTCGATCGCGTCGTCGCGCCCCTCCTGGAACGCCGCCTCGCACAGGAAGAGGTCGGCGCCCCGCGCCGCCTCCACGAGCCCGTCGCAGGAGTCGGTGTCGCCGGAGTACGTCAGCACGGACGTGGCCGTCTCCCCGTAGAGCTTCTCGGTCGCCTCGACGCGCAGCGCGAAGGCCTCGTCCACGGGGTGGCGCACCGGATACGGCGTGACCTTGAAGGGCCCCACCTTGACCGTCTCGCCCGGCGTGAAGGCCCGGAAGTCGAAGTCCTCGTGCATGCCCGGATCGCGCGGCAGGCCGTAGGCGTCCGCCATGCGATCGCCCGTGGCGGCCGGGCCCCACACGAGCACGCGGTCGCGGCCCCAGCCGGCGGGATCCCAGTGCACCGCCACGTGCAGGCCGCACAGGTCCATGCAGTGATCGGGGTGCAGGTGGGAGATGAAGATCGCGTCGATGTCCTTTAAGTCCATGTAGCGCTGCAGCACGCCGAGCGAGCCGGAGCCCAGGTCCATGAGCACGCGCCACGGGCGGGTGCCGTCATGGGCCGTGAGCAGGTAGCAGGACGCGGGCGAACCCGGTCCGGGGAAGGAGCCGGTGCTCCCGATGATGGTCAGCTTCAAGGCGAGACGTCTCCTTCGGAGCGCGCGGCCGCGATCATTTCGGGCGTGATGCGCTGCAGGGCGGCGGTCGGGAAGTGTTGGGCGACGTGGGCGGCGTGTTCGACGCCGCGCACCTCCGGCCCGAGGAAGCGCCTGGCGAGCGCCTCGAACGCCGAGGCGTCCCCCGTGGCAACAAAGTGATGTTCCCCCGTGCCAGGGTCGGGGGTCTCCAGGCCCAGGCGCGCGAGCGAGCGGTAAACGTCCTTCGCGGTCTCTTCCGCGGAGGAGACCAGCGTGACGTCTTCGCCCATGACCCAAGACAGTACGCCCGTGAGCAGGGGGTAGTGGGTACAGCCGAGCACCAGCGTGTCCACGCCGGCCGCCTTCAGCGGGGCCAGGTACTCCTCCGCCGTGGCGATGAGCTCCGGTCCGGAGGTGATGCCCCGCTCCACGAATTCCACGAACCGAGGGCAAGCGGCGGAGACGATCTCCAGCTGCGGCGCCGCGGCAAACGCGTCGTTGTAGGCCCTCGAACCGATCGTCGCCTGCGTGCCGATGACGCCGATCTTCCCGTTGCGGGTCGCCGCGACGGCGCGCCGGACTGCCGGCTGGATGACCTCCACGACGGGGATGCCGTAGCGCACGGTGTAGCGCTCGCGCGCGTCGTGCAGCACCGCGGCCGAGGCGGTGTTGCACGCGATGACCAGGAGCTTCACCCCGGCGTCGACCAGTTCGTCCATGATCCCTAGGGCGTTGGCGCGCACCGTGGCGAGGGGCAAAGGGCCGTAGGGGCCACGTCCGGTGTCTCCCACGTAGTGCGTGGATTCGTGCGGGAGCTGATCGATGATGGCCCGCGCCACGGTGAGCCCTCCCACGCCGGAGTCGAAGACGCCGATGGGCGCCGCCGCTTCCGGGGCGTACAGGGTCGAGGCCGCGCCGGTGGCGCGATGGGCGGGGATGCTCACGTGAGGTTCCGTTCGGAGGAGAGGTTCAGTGCTTGCGGCGCAGCAGGGCGGTCATGAGGGACTCCTGGAGCCAGGAGACGAAGCCGTAGAGCAACGCTAGGTAGTGCCCCAGTTCGTCCTCGGGGTCCTCCTCGGCCGCCGCCACGCGGGCGGCGTCCTCGGCCGACTCGATGCCGAGGCGCTCCGCCAGGACGAGGCGAATGTCGTTCAGGGCCGAGGCGAAGCGCGGGGCGTCGGCGGCCGGCACGCGCAAGGGGTCGAGCGAGAGCAGCTGGGCCGCCTCGGCCAGGTTGGCCCGCTTGGCCGCCACGAGCCCGGGCTCGGTGAGGGCCCGCAGGCGCTCGGCCTCGCCCTCGGCGGCGTCGCCGCCGGCCACCAGGTCGGGCAACAGCCGGGCCAGGGCCGGATCGGAGGGACGTGCCCGACGGCGCGTGGTGGGCCTGGGTGCCGCTGCCCCGCCGGCGGCGCCGGGCAGGTCCGCGGCCCCGCCGTGCGCGTCGGTCTCCTGGAGCGGAAGGGCCTCGTTGTCGGCCAACAGCTCGCCGTCCGGGCCCACGCCGAGATCCGCCGGGCTCAGCCCCAGCGCCTCCCACCAGCGATCCTCCGCCCCGGCGCCGGTGCCGGCGTCAGTGCCAGCGGTGCCAGCCGCCTGTTCACCCGAGCCCTGCTGCGGCGAGGCACCCGGGCCGGCCGGGGCGTCGTCGTGCGTTGCCCGCTCACCCGCGCCCCGGCGCGGCGAGGCACCCGGGCCGGCCGGCGCGTCGTCGTGCGTTGCCTCGGGGACGAGGTCCCCCGTGAGCTCGGCGCGCGTGTCGAGCATTTCCTTGACGTCCAGGGCCAGCTGGGCCACGAGCTTGGCCTCCGCCTCATCCAGCTCGGCGACGTAGGCGCCGCCCACGGGGCGGAACGCGCGGGCCATCAGGCCTCCACCTGGCGCAGGGTGGCCTGCAGGCCGTAGCCGTGCATGGCCACGACGTCGGCCTCGATGCGCTCCTTGGAGCCGGAGGCGACCACGGCCTGGCCGTCGTGATGGACGCGCAGCATGAGCTCGTCGGCGCGCTCGGCGCTGAAGCCGAAGTAGCTGCGGAAGACGAAGGCCACGTAGGACATGAGGTTCACCGGGTCGTCCCACACGATGAGCAGGTAGGGGCGCTCGTGCTGCGTTGAAAGCTCGGTGTCCTCCCGCGGGGAGGCCACCGGGGAGGCGGTGACAGTCATGCCTCGATTCTAGGTCCGTTCGGGCGCCGCACGCGCGATGGGGTGTCCGAAACCACCCCGTGACGGCCTCGCCGCCGCATTTGTGTCGGCGAGGGCGGGCCTTCTCCCGCGACCCCGGCGCGGGAGCATAAGCTGAGGCCAAGCCAGAGAAATGAGGCCGCGGCCTCGTCACCCAGGAGGACCTGCATGGCACCGGCCACGTCCCTGCTCACCGATCACTACGAGCTGACCATGGTGGAGGCGGCCCTCGCGGCCGGAACCGCCGAGCGGCGCAGCGTGTTCGAGGTGTTCGCCCGCCGCCTGCCGGAGGGGCGCCGCTACGGCCTGGTCGCCGGCACGGGACGCCTGCTGGAGGGCCTGGCCGACTTCCGCTTCGGCCCCGAGGAGCTGGACTTCCTCGCCGAGCGCAAGGTGGTCAACGAGCAGACGCTGAACTGGCTGGCCGACTTCCGCTTCTCCGGGACCATCACCGGCTACGCGGAGGGCGAGGTGTACTTCCCCGGCTCGCCGCTGTTGCAGGTGGAGTCCTCCTTCGCCGAGGCGTGCCTGCTGGAGACCTACCTGCTCTCCATCCTGAACTTCGACACGGCCGTCGCTTCGGCCGCCTCCCGCATGATCGCGGTGGCCGACGGGCGCCCGTGCATCGAGATGGGCTCGCGCCGCACGCACGAGGAGGCCGCCGTGGCCGCCGCGCGCGCCGCCATCATCGCCGGCTTCACGACCACCTCGAACCTCGAGGCCGGGCGCCGCTACGGGCTGCACACCGCCGGCACCGCCGCCCACTCGTTCACGCTGCTGCACGACTCGGAGCGCGAGGCCTTCGAGGCGCAGGTGGCCACGCTCGGCAAGGACACCACGCTGCTGGTCGACACCTATGACGTGGAGCAGGGGGTGCGCACCGCCGTGGAGGTCGCCGGCCCGGAGCTGGGCGGTGTGCGCCTCGACTCCGGCGACCTCGTCGACCAGGCCCGCTGGGTGCGCGAGCTGCTCGACTCGCTCGGCAACACCTCGACCCGGATCGTGGTGACCTCCGACCTGGACGAACACGCGATCGCCGCCCTGCGCTCCGCGCCCGTGGACGTCTACGGCGTGGGCACCAAGCTCGTCACGGGCTCCGGTGCCCCGACCGCCGGCATGGTCTACAAGCTGGTCTCCCGCGAGGGCAACGACGGCGTGTGGAAGGACGTGGCCAAGGCCGCCACGGGCAAGGCCTCCGTGGGCGGACGCAAGAGCGCCTACCGCCGCATCAATGAGCGCGGGCGCGCCACTGCCGAGGTCATCGGCATCGACGAGACGCCGCAGCTGGGCGAACGCGACCGCGCCCTCATCGTCCCGCTCGTGATCGACGGCGAGATCCAGCCCGGCTTCACGGGCGCCGAGGGCGTGCAGGCGGCCATCGCCCGCCGCGAGGCCTCCATCCAGGAGCTGCCGGGCGCCGCCAAGCAGATGCTGCGCGGCGAGCCCGTCATCCCGACCATCTACGTGGACGAAAACTAGTCACCCCTGCCCGCGCCGCGTGGGCTCCTGCCTCCCCTTTCCGGCCGGGAGGAGCCCCCGCAGCGCGGGATGACCAAGGAGCGGAACATGGGCAAGGCCCTCATCATCGTTGACGTGCAGAACGACTTCTGCGAGGGCGGCTCCCTCGCCGTAGCCGGCGGCGCCGCCGTGGCGCACTCCCTCGCCGCGCTCCTGGGCAACGGCGCGGCGGCTGCCGGCTTCGACACCGTCGTGGCCACGCAGGACTGGCACATCGATCCGGGCAGCCACTTCTCCGCCGAGCCGGACTTCCAGCACTCCTGGCCGGTGCACTGCGTGGCCGGGACCCCGGGCGCCGCCCTGCATCCCGGCCTCGATCCGGTGGTCCGCTCCATCGACGCGTTCGTGCGCAAGGGGCGCTACGAGGACGCCTACTCCGGCTTCCAGGGCCGGGCCTTGACGGCCCACGAGGCCGTGGGCACGCCCGAGCCGGCGCCCGGCGAGGCGCTGCCGGGCACGCCGCTGGCTCAGTGGCTGCTCGGGCGCGGGGTGGATTCGGTGGTGGTGACCGGGATCGCCACCGACTTTTGCGTGCGGGCCACGGCGCTCGACGCCGCCGCCGAGGGTTTCGAGGTCAGCGTCGCCGCCGCGCTGACGGCCGCCGTGCATCCCGACGCGGTGGGCGAGGTCGTCGACGAGCTGCGTGGGGCCGGCGTCGCCGTCGACTGAGGCGCCCGGTGCTAGGGTTTCGGTGCGCCCTGTACCCATGCGGTGGCCTCGGCCACCGCGGCGCCCGTGAGGCGTCCGCGAGGCGCGCGAGCCCTGCGAGGGTTTCCGGGCGCTGGGGCGGGGAACCCACCCACCCGACCACGCGGCGTCGGGCGAATCAGAAGTCTCCCGGCGCGGCCTGGAGGCAGACAAAGCCGCGACGGCGCCACATGTCGACCACCTGCTGGCGGTCATCCACGACGCCGAGCACGCGGAAGCGCGGCAGAATGTCGCGCTCCAGGATCCCCTCCTTGACCACGTCGTCGCGGCGCTGGTCGCCGTCCGGGCGCATCAACAGCGCGTCCCACGGAACGTCGTTGAACGTGAGCCACGACTGCGTGGCGCGCCTGGCCACCTCGTTGCGCCCCGAGGCGATGACGATGCGGTCAACGCCGGGATGCGCGGCCAGGGCCTGCGCCAGCTGCACCACGGGGGCGTTGGGCAGGTCCTCCGCCACCCGCGCCATGTCGTAGGGGCCGCGGCCCTCCATGAGCGCGAGCGTGCCGTCCATGTCGAAGATCCAGCAGGTGGGCAGATCGTTGAACTGCGTCATGCACCCATGATGCCGTGGCACCTGCGCCGGCCGGGTGATTTCTCACGGTGCTCGCACATTTTCACGGTGAAGGTGACCGTGAAGAAACAGGTTTGGCGTGAGAAGTCGCAGGGGACTCGCTACTTGCGCCCCACGAACCAATCCTGCAGCTTCTCCAGCCGCGCCTCGAGCTGCTCCTGCGAGGCCTGCGCCACGGCCGGTCCCCCGCACACGGCGCGCAGCTTGGTGTGCACCTGGCCGTGCGGCGTGCCGGTGCGCGCGCTCCACGCCGAGACGTTCTTGGCCAGCTGGCTGCGCAGCTCCGTGAGCTTGCGGTGGTCAACGACCTCCCGCGGCTCCACCGGCCCGGCCTCCGGACCGCGCCGCTTGCGCCGCGAGACCTGCTCGGCCTGCCGCTGGCGCAGGAGCACGCCCACCTGGTCGGCGTCCAACAGCCCGGGGATGCCGAGGAAGTCCTGCTCGTCCTCCGAGCCGACCACGCCGCCCAGCCCAAACTCGCCGCCGTCGAAGAGCACACGGTCGAAGGAGGCATCCGACTCCAGCGCCTCGAACTTGCCCTGCGTGAGGGCGTCGGAGGCCTTGTCCTCGCGCTCGGCCGCTGCGGCCTCGGCCTCCTCCGGCGAGTACTCCTCGGTGAGCCCGTTGGTGGGCTTGTCCAGGGCGTGATCGCGCTCCACCTCCATCTCGTTGGCGAGCGTGGTGAGGATCGGCACGGAGGGCAGGAACACCGAGGCGACCTCGCCGCGCTTGCGCGAACGCACAAAACGGCCGATGGCCTGGGCAAAGAAGAGCGGGGTGGAGGTGGAGGTGGCGTAGACGCCCACGGCCAGCCGGGGCACGTCCACGCCCTCCGACACCATGCGCACGGCGACCATCCAGCGCTGCTGGCCGGCGGAGAACTCGTCGATCTTCTTGGAGGCCTTGGCGTCGTCCGAGAGGATCACCGTGACGGCCTCGCCGGAGATTTTGCGCAGGAGCTTGGCGTAGGCCTTGGCGTCCTCGTGATCCGTGGCGATGACGAGCGCGCCGGCGTCCGGGATGGAACGGCGCACCTCGGTGAGGCGGCGGTCCGCGGCGGCGAGCACCGCGGGGATCCACTCCCCCTCTGGGTTCAGGGCCGTGCGCCACGCGTGCGCCGTGATGTCCTTCGTGGCGGCGCCGCCCAGCTGCGCCTCCATCTCCTCGCCGGAGGAGGTGCGCCAGCGCATGTTGCCCGAGTACGCCATGAAGAGCACGGGGCGCACCACGTGGTCCTTAAGCGCGTCGCCGTAGCCGTAGGTGTAGTCCGCCTTGGAACGCCGGATGCCGTCCGGGTCCTCCTGGTAGTCCACGAACGGGATCTGCGCCGTGTCCGAGCGGAACGGGGTGCCCGTGAGCGCGAGCCGCTTGACGGCCGGCTCGAACGCCTCCCGGATGCCGTCGCCCCACGAGAGGGCATCGCCAGCGTGGTGCACCTCGTCGAGGATCACGAGGGTCTTGCCCGCCTCGGTCTTGGCGCGGTGCAGCAGCGGCTTGTTCGCCACCTGCGCGTAGGTCACGGCCACACCGATGAAGCCCCGGCCGTGGTGGCCGTCCGAGTTCTTGAAGTTCGGGTCGATCGAGAGGCCGATCCGCGCGGCGGCGTCCGCCCACTGCGTCTTCAGGTGGTCGGTGGGCGCCACAACCGTGATGCGGTTGATCCGCCCGGACTCCACGAGCATCGCCGCGACGCGCAGCGCGAAGGTCGTCTTGCCGGCGCCGGGGGTCGCCACGGCGAGGAAGTCCTTCTCTTGGCTCTGGAAGAACTTCTCCAGCGCCTCGGCCTGCCACTGGCGCAGCTTGGTCGCGGTGCCCCACGCCGCCTTCTGCGGGTACGCCGGTGGCATGTCCTGGCCCAGGGTAAACAGGGCATCGGACATGGGGCGGCTCCTTCGAGTGGACTGCTTCGGTACTGCTGACCCGCCCCTGACAGAACGGGGCAAGGCACGACGACGCCTCACGCGGCCCGGGTGCCCGGGCCGCGTGAGGCGGTCGCTTTACTTCTTGGGCTTCTTGCCGCCCTTGTCCTTGCCGCCGGGGCGCAGGCCGTCGTAGATGGCCTTGCAATCGGGGCAGACGGGGAACTTCTCGGGGTCGCGCCCCGGAACCCACACCTTGCCGCACAGGGCGATCACGGGCTCGCCGGACAGCGCCGACTCCATGATCTTTTCCTTGCGGACGTAGTGGGAGAAGCGCTCGTGGTCGCCCGGCTCGGCGTCCTGGAGCTGGCGCTCGCGCTCGATGACGGCGGCGCCGCCGCCGACGGGCGTGGTGGGGTCATCGAGGAACGGATCCGGAGGAAGGCTCATGCCCGCCAGTCTAGTCGCCCTCCCCGACGACGACCCACGCTCAACACTCAGCGGTTGAGCATCACTGCCTGCATGAGTTCCGGCTCGCGGGCCTCCAGCCAGCGCCCGCCGATCCGCACGCCCAGCAGCAACACGCCGGCTCCCCAGAGCAGGCCGACCACGAGCGTGAGCCAACCCAGGAGCGCCGAACCCGTGACGAGGCTCGCAATGAACAGGCCGATGGCGGGGGCCGCCGTGAGGCACACGGCCAGCATGAGCACGCCCTGCGTGAGCGCCATGCGGGCGCCGGCGCCCTGCGGCGTCTTGAAGGGCGACTCCCCCGGCAGCGGCACGGCGTAGGTCCACCGGGCCGAGGCGATCGAGGCGAGCCCGCCGGAGACGAGCAGCGTGCCGAGGCCGGCCCCCAGCGAGGCGGGAACGAGCTCCGGCGTGCCGGAGAAGATCGGCGGGATGACGGCGGCGAGCACCGTGAGCGGCGTCCCGATGATCAGCAGGGCGACGACGCGCCCCACGCGGTCCGCCACGCCCCGCACGCCCGTCAGGACATGCAGCGCGAAGGCCGTGGAGTCGTAGGAGATGTCGGCGGAGATCGAGAAGCCCATCAGCATGCCGACCAGCGGGCCGAGGATCAGCGCCAGGTGCGGGACCTCCGAGCTGATGTTCGGGATGACAAAGACGTAGAGGATGACGAGCATCGGCACGATGGCCAGCGAGGCCGCGTAGCGCGGGTCCTTGAGCCAGTACGTGAGGCTGCGCGCCGCCACGGCACCCCAGGGGGTCGCGGGGAAGCGCGAGAACCAGCCGAGCCCCTTGATGCCGGCCGCCGCCTTGACGCGCGGCGGCGTCACGATGGCGCGCCGGAGCATGGCCGAGTAGGCCCACCAGAGCAAGGCGATGCTCGCCACACCCACGCCGAGGCACCCGAGGAGGCCGACGACGTCGTGCTGGGCCGCCGACGCCGGAACCCCAGCAAACGCGCCGAAGGGTGTGAAGCGCACCCACCCGGCCACAGCGGGCAACGCCCGCCCCACCTCGGCCGCGTTGTCGGCCAGCGAGGCGATGGCGGGGCCGATGAAGAAGATCGGGATGAAGAGCAGCACCGACGCGATCTCGCGCACGCCGCGGCGGGCGGAGAACGTGGTGGCGACGGCCGTGCCCGTGCGGGCCAGCAGCTGCGCCACGAGGGCCGAGCCGAGCGCGCACACCACCGAGAGCGCAAGCGCCACGGGGGCGTGAAGGTACGCGAGCGAGGTGAGCAGGAGGAAGACGAGCGTCGCCACGCCGGGGACGCCGATGAAGCCGGCCATCAGCAGCCCGGCGGCGAGGGTGCCCGGCTTGATCGGGAAGAGCGCAAAGCGCTGGGGATCCATCGAGCCGTCCATGCCCGTGAAGAACACGGGGATGATGAGCCAGCCGAGGGTCATGAGCGCGCACGCGAGCACGGCCACGATCGAGCCGAGCCGCAGGTCGTAGGCACCCAGGGCCGCGAGTCCCACGCCCGCCAGGGCCAGGAGGCCGAGCACGTACAGGGCGCCGACAATGACGCCCACCAGCTGCCAGACGTTGCGACGCAGGCCGTTGGCGAACAGCGCCCAGCGCAGGGAGATCAGCTGTGCAACCACGAGAGCCCCTCCCCCGTGCCGCGCCCACCCACGAGGTCGACGAAGCGCTCCTCGAGGGAGACGCCGCCGCGGACCTGGTCCACGGTGCCTGCGGCGCGCAGCTGGCCGTCGGCGATGACCGCCACGTGCGTGCACATGCGCTGCACCAGGTCCATGACGTGGCTGGAGACGAGCACCGTGCCGCCGTGGTGAACGTAGTCGTTCAAGATGTCGCGGATGTTCGCGGCGGAGACCGGGTCAACGGCCTCGAAGGGCTCGTCGAGGACGAGCACGCGCGGGGCGTGGATCATGGCGCAGGCGAGCGAGATCTTCTTGTGCATGCCGGCCGAGTAGTCGACCACCAGCTTGTTGCCGGCGTCCGTGAGGTCCATGACGCGCAGGAGGTCCTCGGCGCGCCTGGCGACCTCATCGGCCGGCATGCCGCGCAGGCGACCGGCGTAGGTGACGAGCTGGCGGCCCGAGAGCCGATCGAAGAGGCGGACGCCGTCGGCCAGCACGCCCAGCGCCGCCTTGGCCTCCAGCGGGCGCTGCCACACGTCGATGCCGTGCACCGCAGCGGTGCCGGCGTCCGGGCGCAACAGGCCCGTCAGCATGGACAGCGTGGTGGTCTTGCCCGCGCCGTTGGGCCCCACGAGCCCGTAGAACGAGCCGGTCGGCACGTCGAGCCCGAACGGCGCCACGGCCACCTTGGGGCCGAAGCTCTTCATGAGCCCGCGCAGGCTCACCGCGGCGTTCGGATCGATGGCGGGGAACGGCGAAGGCGCAGGCGGGTACATGGATGGCTGGCTCATGCCTGAATTCAACCGCGTTCCGGCGGGGAACGGGACGGTTCGCTGCGACATTCATCCGGGTGGGCGAACAAGATCATCCACGCGGATGAGGCGGCCCGCGCCCCGCCGCGGGGCCATGCGGGACCCACCGCCGGGTAGCCCGCGGCCTGCGGTGCGCACCGTAACCCGGGCCCGCCGTGCGCCTTAGCCCGGCACGCGGGCCCGCGCTTAGAAGAGCGCGGCGGCGAGGCGCCCGCGGGCACTGACCACGCGGGGATCCTGCGCACCCACCACGCCGAACAGCTCAACGAGGTGGGCGCGGGCCGCCTCCCGGTCCTCGTCGAAGTGGGCGGCGATGAAACGCACCAGACGCAGGAAGGCGTCCTCGACGTGCCCGCCCACGACGTCCAGGTCCGCCACGTCCAGCTGGGCCTGCACGCTCTCCGGCGCCGCCGCGGCGGCGGCACGCACGGCCTGCGCGTCCATCCCAGCCACGCGCCCCAGCAGACGCGCGCGGTGAAGGCCGACGGCGGCGTCGTCGTCCCCGGGATTCTGCTTGAGCGCCTCCTCGTAAAGGGCCTCCGCCTGCGCGTAGTCGCCCTGCGCCACGAGCGCCTCCGCCTCGGCGAAGCGGGACGGCGGGGCGGTGGTGCCCTCGGGGTGGCTGAACGGCGGGACTGTCCCGGCCATGCCCTGCTGGATGGCGACCTGCAGCAGCTCCTGCAGCAGACCCTTGATCTGGGTGTCATCGACGGGACCGGAGAACAGCGGCATCGGCCGGCCGCCGAGGACCGCGAAGACCGTGGGGAGCTGCTGCACCTGCAGGGCCTGGGCGATGCGCGGCTGCGCGTCCGGGTCGGCCAGGCCGAGCACCACCCGACCCTGCTCGGCGTCGACGGCGGCCACGAGCGAGGCCCGCAGCGCGTCCGCACCCGGGACCCGCTCGTTGGTCACGGCGATGATGACGGGCACGCGGCCGCTGAGCTGGACCAGGTCCTGGAAGGTCTGCTCGTCGAGGTCGAGGCTCCAGGCTCCCAGGACCGGCCCTGCCTGCGGCTCACCGCTGGGGCCGGGGGCGGCGGCCGCGGCGCCGGTGCCGAGGGTGGAGAGGTCGACGGCGCCCCTCGCGTCGGCGGGCTGGGCCGGCTGGGCGTACTCGGAGGGGGTGCTCATGGCGGGGGTGACTCCTTGTGCGCTGCTGCGCTACGCGGTGGGTGGGTTACTTCAGGGCGGCGTTGGCCAGCACGAAGCTGGCGGCCACCAGGCGGATCTTCTCGCCGGAACCGGTGGCCGGCACATAGAAGACCACCGGCATGCGGTAGGTGACCACGAGGTTCTTCTCGGTGGTCTTGTCCTTGGTGCCCGTGAGCTTCTGCAGCTGCGTCGTGAGGCTCACCGTGCCGTTGTCGTCCGGGGCGATGGTGTTGGTGGCCGTGACGTAGCCGGAGACCAGGCTGCCGCCCTGCGGGGCCGAGAGCGTGCGGGTGGCGCTCGGGTCCGCCTCGAAGGTCATCTGGTTCTTGGCGCGCTGCTCGTCCGATTCGTTGGCCTTCTGTGCCGCCGAGAGCTGCTCACGCAGCGCGGTGACGAAGTCGCTGGCCTCAAACTTGTCGTTCCAGCTGCTCTTGGCGTCATCGACCCACTCGGTGAATCCCTCGAGCACAGCGGTGGGCTTGGCCACGAGCCCCGAGGTGTCGTTGTCCTGCGTGGTCACGCCCGTCGAGCCGAGGGCCACGCCGGGGAAGGACACGCCGGGCACCATGCCAACGGCCGAAATCACCTTGTAGTTGCTGCGCGCGTCCAGCTGCTCGAGCGTCAGCACCACCGGGGTGTCGGCCGAGCTCGCCTGGGTCACCACCATGATGGTGCGGGGCCAGTCGGTGGTGGTCGTGACGGCGGCGGCCTTGATGGGCTCTGCCACGATGGGCTGCACCGGGGAGGCAGTGAAGCTCACGCCCTTGGCCGACGCAGCGTAGTACTCCTTGCGCACCTCAAGCGCCGCCCCGCCGAAGCGGCTCTGGATGTCCTTGACGTCCTTCGACTTGTCGCCCGCCGTGGCCTCGTCCGCGACGTTCTTCAGGATGCGATCGAGCTGCGTCTGCAGGATCACGGGCAACGCGGCGCTGCCCGTGGCGGCGTCGGTCGAGTCGGTGGACTCGGTGCTGGCGCCGGTGGAACTCGGCGCCTGGCTCGAGGACGCGGGCGACGAGGCGGCGTCGCTGGCTGGGGCGCTCTCATCGGCCAGCGCGGGGGTGGCCGGGAGCACGAGGCCCACCGCCGCCAGGGTGGCGGTGACCCAACGCAGCGCCCGACGGCGCGTGGAGCGTTCCGCGGCGACGCGGCGCTCGGTCAGGCCGGGCCGCTGAGCCTGGTCCGGCTTGGTCTCGGACCCGTCGGGGCCGGCGGCGCCGCCCTCCGGGGGGCCGTCCTGGCCGTCATCGCCCGAGTTGTCCGCGTCGTCGTGCTCGTCGGTGTTGTCCTTCGTCGGGGAGGCGTCCCGCTCGGCGCGGTCCGTGTCCTCGGCGTCCCCTACGGCCGCCTCTCGCGGCGTGCCCCAGGCGTCCTCGGCCGGCTGCGGGGCGGCGGAGGCGTCCTGGGCCACAAGGCGCTCGTGAATCATGGTCTCGTCCGAGACCTGCTGGGACGCCGCGCGGGCGGCCTGAACGCTGGGTGCCTCGGCGGCCGGGTCAGCCGCGCCGGCGGGGACCGCGGGGGTCACGACCGGCAGCTGGCCGGTTTCGGCGGCGTAGCGGGCGGCCCGGCGGGGCGAGACGGCCGCGTCCTGGCGACGTCGCGAACCGCGGGAGCGGGAGGTGAGCACCAGGGCGCCGATCGCCAGGGCCAGCACACCGCCGACGAGCCACGGCAACGCAGCGCGCCACTTCGCGCCCGTCTCGGCCGCCGGGTTGTCCCAGGTCATGGAGATGTCCATGGGAGCGGCGCTGCTGCCATCCGTGGCCAGAAGCAGGGTCCATTGGCCCTGGCTCGGAACGGTCCAGGAGGCCTCCCAGTCGCCCTCGTGGCTCTCCTCGGTGATCCACAGATCGGAGCCGGCCGGGTTCGGAGTGGTGCTCACGCCGTTGCGGTGCGTGACCTGGAAGCTGTGGGTCGAACGATCGACGCCGGTCACGACGTTGGCGGCGGCGTCCGCCACCCAGGCGTCCACGTCGTCCGCGCGGCCCAGGGCAGACGTGAACGCACCCTTGGCGTGCACCGTGACCGTGGCGTCCCCCGCCGTGGCCTCGCGCAACTCCTGCGTCAGCAAGGTGACGGGGGCTTCCTGGGCGCCGCCCGACACCGACGCCGTCAACGTCGGGTCAGGGGACAGGAAGGAGACCTTCCCGACGCCAACGACGATGACCGCCGCGGCGACGAGAAAGAGCAAGACGGAGACGATACGACGCACTGGCGATCCTCTGGGATGGGTTCCATGACAGGGCAAGGGCGATGTGTGCCTCGGATGCCGTTGCACACATGTGGGTCCATCCTAGCCAGGGAGCCTGTGTCGATCCTGGAAACGCGCGCATTCCCTGCCTACGCTGGGCGGCATGACGAGCGCCACAGGGTCCCCCACGCCTCCGGAACCCGAGGACGCAGACGCACACCCGGCCCCGGCCCCGCGGGCCGAGGCGGCCGAACCGCAGGAGGGCGCGGACCCGGCCGCCGGCGCGGCGCAGCGGGCGGCCTCGCGGGCCCCGTCCTGGCTCACGCGGCTCTTCCGTCCGGGCCCGCAGCACGACGAGGACGAGGATCCCGAGCTGACCGGTTCGTTCAAGGACGCTGCCGCGGCCCGCCCCGTTCGCGTGGGCTTCGGCCTCGCCGTTGGTGTCGCGCTCGCCGTCATGCTCTGGCTGGCCCTGGCCAGCCTGTCCCAGCTGCTCATGTGGATCGCCGTGGCGTTGTTCATCGCGCTCGGCCTGGATCCCATCGTGCGCTTCTTCGAGCGGCGCCGCTGGCCGCGCCCGGGCGGCGTGGCCGTCGTCGTCGTGCTCTGCCTCGGCACCGTCGGCGCCTTCCTTGGCACGCTCATCCCCGCGCTCATCTCGCAGATCACCACGCTCGTGCGCAACGCCCCCGCGATCGTCGAGTCGCTGACGAACAACCCCACCGTGCAGGCGCTCGACACGCAGTTCCACCTGGTGGATCAGGCCCAGGAGCAATTGCAGAAGCTGCTCAAGGACTCCAACGCGATGGGCGGCGTCTTCACCGGCGTCATCGGCGCCGGCAACCTCGTGGGGCAGTTCGCCTTCGGCGCGCTCATCGTGCTCGTGCTCGCCATCTACTTCCTGGTCTCGCTGCCGGCCATGAAGCGCTTTGTCTATTCGCTCGCCCCGCGCTCGAAGCGCCGGCGGGTCAGGCAGCTCGGCGACGAGATCACCCGCAGCGTCGGCAACTACGTCATGGGTCAGGCGACGGTGGCGGCGCTGAACGCGGTGCTTGCCTTCGTGCTCATGACGATCTTCAAGGTGCCCTACCCGGCCCTCTTGGCCCTGGGCGTCGCCGTGCTCGCGTTCATTCCACTCGTGGGTGGGGTGTTCGCCGGGCTCTTGGTGGTCGTGGTCGCGCTCTTCAGCGGGGGCTGGCAGACGGCGCTGATCTACGCCGTGTTCTACTTCGCCTACCTGCAGGTCGAGGCCTACCTCGTCGCGCCCAAGATCATGGACCGCGCAGTGCGGGTGCCGGGTGCCGTGGCGGTCATCGCCGTGATCGCCGGCGGCACGTTGCTCGGCGTGGCCGGCGCGCTCATGGCGATCCCGATCGCCGCCTCGGTCATGCTGCTCGTGCGCGAGGTCTGGATCAAGCGCCAGGACGCGCTCTAGCCGATGCGGCGGAGCTGGGCCAATGCCGACCTGAGGCCGGCCTCGGTCAGGCGCCTTGCGCGATGGGCCCGGCGACCTCGCTCGGCAGGGTGGGGGCCGCCGCGCCGAGCACGGCGTCGACGATCTCCTGGTGCACCCGGCGCACGTACTTTTCGCCGACCCACAGGTGCTTGGCGCCTTCGACCGGCACGAGCTTCGCCTGCGGCACCGCGGCAAAGCGCTCCGCCGCCTCGGCCGGGCGCAGGTAGTCATCGAACTCGGGGACCAGCACGCTCAGCGGTAGCCTGCTCGCCGCCCAGCGGCGAAGATCAGCCTCGTCGGCTCGATGCAGCGGGGGCGAGAGCAGGACGGCGCCGCGGATCTGCTCCGCGGCGGGTTCCAACGCGCCGTACTTGAGCGTGAGCTCGGTGCCAAAGCTCCACCCCACGAGCCACGGGTTCGGTAGCCCGCGTTCCCGCACGAACTCCAGGGCGGCGGCGACGTCGGCCGCCTCGCCGATGCCCTCCTCGAACGTTCCCTCCGAGCAGCCGCGCGGCGAGCACGTGCCGCGCGTGTTGAAGCGCAGCACGTCGAGGCCGGCCAGCTCCGGCAGGCGCCAGGCGGCCTTCTTGTAGACGTGTGAGTCCATGAAACCGCCGTGCGTGGGCAGGGGATGGAGCATCACGAGCGTCGCCAGCGGATCCTTGGCGGCCGGGACCGCGAGCTCCCCCACGAGGGTCAGGCCATCGCTCGTGTGCAGCTCGATGTCCTCGCGCTTGGCCGGCAGGATCGTGTTCGAGCGCAACGGCACCGGAGAGTGATGAAGCTTGAAGGCGGGGCGGGGCGTCTGCGCTGGCGTAGTCACGGCATCCATCCTAGGGCTGGGGCGGGCCCGGCCGCGCCGGCGGGGCGCAGCCGCGGCTAAGGCCCCCGCGCGTCAGGCGCGCCCGGCGTGATGGTTCCAGCACCGCTGATGCCAGTGCCTGCGGTCCGCCTCCTGCTGCGCGTTCGACCGCGGTCCGTCGGCCCGCCACGCCACGACGTGGGACACGCCGGGGGCGATGCGCTGGGAGCAGCCGGGGCACACGTAGTCCTTGAGCGCCCCGTAGGAGGGAATCATGCGCACGTGCCACGCGCCGTCGGAGAATTCCTGCAGGGTCGAGACCCCGTGGTGCCTCCAGGAGCCGTCGGTGCCGAGATCCCAGGTCCGGCTTTGCACCGGGGCACCCGTTGATCGCTGGCGGGAGGGCGAACGGCGGGGACGGTTGGAGCGCGGCATGAGAGCCATTCTCCCCCACCGCGGCACGTGCCCCCGGGCGAGGTGACGCCGGGCACCCCCGGTGCTGAGCGCGCCGTCGTTCTCTTCCCTTCTGCGCCGGTAGAGTTGCCTGGTGCGTTTGGTGATCGCGAAGTGTTCAGTTGACTACGAGGGGCGTCTGCGCGCGCACCTCCCCCCGGCCAAGCGGCTGCTCATGGTGAAGGCGGATGGTTCCGTGCTGATCCACTCCGACGGCGGTTCGTACAAGCCGCTGAACTGGATGAGCCCGCCGGCCACGATGCATTCGACGGCCCCCTCCGATGAGGAGCGCGCCGAGGGCATCGTGGAGGTCTGGCGCGTCCAGCACGCCAAGACCGACGATCACCTCACGATCCGGATCACAGAGAAGATCTCCGACACCGCACACGAGCTGGGACTGGATCCCGGGCTCATCAAGGACGGCGTCGAGTCCGATCTGCAGCGCCTGCTGGCCGAGCAGATCCACCTCATCGGCGCCGGAGCCACGCTGGTGCGCCGCGAGTACATGACGGCGATCGGCCCGGTCGACATCCTGGCCCGCGACGGGCACGCCCACACCGTGGCGATCGAGCTCAAGCGCCGCGGCGACATCGACGGCGTCGAGCAGCTCACCCGCTACCTGGAGCTGATGAACCGCGATCCCCTGCTCGCGCCCGTGCGCGGCATCTTCGCGGCGCAGCAGATCAAGCCGCAGGCCCGCACGCTGGCCGAGGATCGCGGGATCGAGTGCCTCGTGCTCGACTACGACGCGATGCGTGGGGTCGACGACGCCGAATCGCGCCTGTTCTGATGAGCGAGGCTCCCCTGGTCCTGGCCGACGACGACGGCCACGCCGTGCACCTGTGGGTGCGCGGCTACGAGTTTCCCGACACGACCGACGCCCAGAATCCGGACTCGCAGTGGCTCCAGATCGGCGTGCGCCTGAGCGGGCCCGAGCTCGAGACGCGCTTCGATGACCCCTGCCTGACGCTGAGCGAGGCGGCCTCACTCGGCGCGTGGTTCGCGTCCCTGGCGCAGACGGCGCCCGGCGCGTTGCCCGAGCCCGCCCTGACGTTCCTCGACTTCGCCGAGCCGCTGCTGGCCTGCGGGCTCCGCGATGCCGTGGAGGACGGCATCAAGCTGGCCGTCGTGCTTCCGCAGAGCGACGACGAGCCGCGTGTGCCGGACGCCTGGCCCGACGTGCTCGAGGTCCTCGCCGACCGCGAAGACCTGGCCGAGATGGCCGAGGCCTGGCTCGCCGAGCTGGACGCCCTCCCGCCCCGCCGCTAGCCCCGTGGCGTCGCGCGCCGGTTGTCAGTCCCCCGAGGCGCCGCCCGGCGCCTCCCCGGCCCCGCGCCGTCGTGCCTGAGGCCGCCTCCCCCCGGCGGTAACGCCGAGCGCCTCCCCCGGTCCTGCGCCGTCACACCTGAGGTAGCCCCCCCCACTTCAAGATCGGAGTGCCTTGGGTACGCTTTTTGGCCGAAAAACGTACCAAACCCACTCCGATTCGGGGGTGGTGGGGTGGAGGCATAGCGGGGACTACTGGGTGGACACACGACGAGGGCCTCGGTCCTTCCCGCAACGGGAAGGTCCAAGGCCCTCGTACACACCAAGTGGGTCAGCCGCTTGGGCGGATCCGATGGATCTCAGGGTGCCTGCCGCCAGGTGCCGACACCGGCCACGGGGCCAGCCTCGATCCAGGCCGACAGGCCGGTGTAGGCGCCGTAACTCATGCCGAGCTGCAACGGCCCCTGCGGGGAGCCCAGCTCCACTACGATCGCGTCCGAGGCAAGCCTCGGGCGCTCGGCGTCCGTGGGCTGACGCCACCCCTTCAGCTCCAGGCCCGTCCGCTCGAAGCGGTGGGCGGCCAGCGGGGTGAGTGAAAGCCAGCGCAGGAACTCCAGCGAATGGTCGGCGTACCGACACACACCGGAGGTCCAGCGCCCCTCCCCCACACGGAGGGAGGCGTCGAACGTGCCCAAGGTGCGCCGCAGTTGAGAGCGGCGCACCCCGAGCAACACGAGCACGATCAGCGCGAGGGCAAGAAGCCCCAGCACGCACCAGATGATCACACCGAACTCGCTCAAGGTCAGGTGACTATCGCGCCCTAGGCCGTGGCGTCGACGACGGCGTCGTCGGCCACGATGGTGACGCGGTTGTTCTCAACGGAGAAGAAACCACCATCGGCCTTGATGTGGACGCGGGGGCCCTCGAGGGGCTCCACCTCCACGCGGCCGGCGGCCAGCAGGGCGATCACGGGAGTGTGACCCGGCAGCACGCCGATGTCACCGTTGACCGTGAAGGCATTCACGCGGCGCGCCGCCCCGGACCACACAGCGTGGTCCGCGGAGACGACCTCGACGTCCAGCTGCGCCATGATCAGGCCGTGGCCTTCTGGATCTCGGCCCACTGACGCTCAACGTCGTCCAGGCCACCCACGTTGAAGAAGGCCTGCTCGGCGATGTGGTCGAGCTCGCCATCGGCGATCGCCTTGAAGCCCTCGATGGTGTCCTTGATGGAAACCGTGGAGCCCTCGACGCCGGTGAACTGCTTGGCCGTGTAGGTGTTCTGCGAGAGGAACTGCTGGATGCGACGGGCGCGGGCCACGACGATCTTGTCCTCTTCGGAGAGCTCATCGACACCGAGGATGGCGATGATGTCCTGCAGCTCCTTGTTCTTCTGGAGGATCTGCTTGACGCGGATGGCCGTGTCGTAGTGATCCTGACCCACGTACTGCGGGTCCAGAATGCGGGAGGTGGAGGTCAGCGGGTCCACGGCCGGGTACAGGCCACGCGAAGCGATCTCACGGGAGAGCTCGGTGGTCGCATCCAGGTGCGCGAACGTCGTGGCCGGGGCCGGGTCGGTGTAGTCATCGGCCGGCACGTAGATGGCCTGCATCGACGTGATCGAGTGACCCTTCGTCGAGGTGATGCGCTCCTGCAGGAGGCCCATCTCGTCGGCCAGGTTCGGCTGGTAACCCACGGCGGAGGGCATGCGGCCCAGCAGCGTGGAGACCTCGGAACCGGCCTGCGTGAAGCGGAAGATGTTGTCGATGAAGAGCAGCACGTCCTGGTTCTGCACATCGCGGAAGTACTCCGCCATGGTCAGGCCGGTCAGGGCCACGCGCAGGCGCGTTCCCGGCGGCTCGTCCATCTGGCCGAACACGAGGGCCGTGTCCTTCAGAACACCCGCCTCTTCCATTTCAACCCAGAGGTCGTTGCCCTCACGGGTGCGCTCGCCAACACCGGCGAACACGGAGGTGCCACCGAAGTTGCGAGCAACACGGGTGATCATCTCCTGGATCAGCACGGTCTTGCCCACGCCGGCGCCGCCGAACAGGCCGATCTTGCCGCCCTTGATGTAGGGGGTCAGCAGGTCGATGACCTTGATGCCGGTCTCAAGCATCTCCGTGGAGCCCTCGAGCTCGGAGAAGTGCGGGGCCTTGCGGTGGATCGGCCAGCGGTCAGCGGCCTGGATCTGGTCGTTGGGGACATCCAGCGACTCGCCCAGAACGTTGAAGATGTGACCCTTCACGCCGTCGCCAACCGGCACGGAGATGGGGGCACCGAGGTCCTGCACCGTGGCGCCGCGGACCAGGCCGTCGGTCGTCTGCAGGGAGATCGCGCGAACGAGGTTGTCGCCCAGGTGCTGGGAGGTCTCGAAGGTGATCGTACGGGTGACACCCGCAAGGGTGACCTCCGTGGACAGGGCGTTGTAGATGGCCGGGATCGCGTCCGCCGGGAACTCGACGTCGACGACCGGGCCGATGACGCGGGCGATGCGGCCGGTGGCACCCGGCACAGCGGTCGTCCCCGCTTCGGTAACTTGAGCAGTCATCTCTCTCACTTCACTTGGTGTGGGCTGCGTAGTCTTCGTTGGATCGAATCAGGAGCTGAGCGAATCAGCGCCGGCAACGATCTCGGTGAGCTCCTGCGTGATCTCCGCCTGGCGGGCGTTGTTGCGCAGTCGCGTGTACTTCTTGATGAGTTCGGTGGCGTTATCGCCCGCCGTCTTCATGGCGCGCTGACGCGCGGCCAACTCGGAAGCGGCTGCCTGCAGCAAGGCAGCAAACACGCGCGAGTCGATGTAGCGCGGCAGCAGTGCGTCCAGCACCTGCTCCGGCTCAGGCTCGTACTCGTAGAGCGGAAGGATGTCGGCGGTGTTCTCCGTGACCTTCTCCTCGACGACCTCCAGCGGCAGCAGGCGGACGACGGTGGGCTCCTGCACGACCATCGACTTGAACTGCGTGTACACGAGATGAATCTCGTCCACGCCGCCGGCGGTGGTGTCGGTGTTGAAGGCCTCGAGAACGGCGGCGCCGATCTCCTTGGCGGTCTCGAACAGCGGCTCGTCAGTGTGACCGGTCCACACGCGCTTGAACTCGCGCCCGCGGAACTCGAAGTACGCCTCGGCCTTGCGGCCGTAGAGGTACACGTCGACCTGCTTGCCCTCCGCCGCGAGCTTCGTGAGAAGCTCCTCGGCCTCCTTGAGCACGCTCGAGGAGTACGAACCGGCCAGGCCGCGGTCCGACGTGCAAATCACGACGGCGCTGCGGGTGCTGGTCTCCGGCTCGCGGGTGAGCGGGTGGTCAACCTCGGACTGAGAAGCGACGGCCGAGACGGCGCGGGTGATCGCCTTCGCGTACGGAAGCGAGGCGGCCACGCGGGCGCGCGCCTTGCCGATACGCGAGGTAGCAATCAGCTCCATCGCCTTGAAGATCTTCTGCATCGACGACGTCGAGCTGATCTTCTGGCGGTAAACCCGAATCTGGGCTCCCATGGATGTCCTTTCCTCCCCCGGTCGGGCGGGCGGGGTTTCCCCCGCCCGCCCTCACGGGAAGCGGTCAGCGCTTCTGAGTGACGATCTGCTCCTGCTCGACCTCATCGGCCGAGAGAGCAGCGTGCTCCTCGTGACCGGCGCCGACCAGGTGGTCGTCGCCCTCACCGAAGAAGCCGGCCTTGAAGTCGTCGATGGCTGCCTTCATGGCGTCCAGCGTCGAATCCTCAAGCTTGCCGGTCTCGGCGATGGTGGTCAGCACGGAGGTGCGGCGACGCAGGGCGTCGATGAACTCGCGCTCGAAGCGCAGAACGTCCTCGACCGGAACGTCGTCCAGGTAGCCGTTGGTGCCGGCCCAGATCGAGACGACCTGGTCCTCGACCGGGTACGGCTGGTACTGGCCCTGCTTCAGCAGCTCCATCAGGCGCGCGCCACGGGTCAGCTGCTGCTTGGAGGCGGCATCCAGATCCGAGGCGAACATGGCGAAGGCCGCCATGTCGCGGTACTGAGCCAGCGAGAGCTTCAGCGTGCCGGAGACCTTCTTCATGGCCTTGACCTGAGCGGCGCCACCCACGCGGGAGACGGACACGCCCACGTCCACGGCGGGACGCTGGTTGGCGTTGAAGAGGTCCGACTGCAGGAAGATCTGGCCGTCGGTGATGGAGATGACGTTGGTCGGGATGAACGCCGAGACGTCGTTGGCCTTCGTCTCGATGATGGGCAGACCCGTCATGGAGCCGGCACCCATCTCGTCGGAGAGCTTGGCGCACCTCTCGAGCAGGCGGGAGTGCAGGTAGAACACATCGCCCGGGTAGGCCTCGCGTCCCGGCGGACGGCGCAGCAGCAGCGACACGGAGCGGTAGGCCTCGGCCTGCTTGGACAGGTCATCAAACACGATGAGAACGTGCTTGCCGCCGTACATCCAGTGCTGGCCGATGGCCGAACCGGCGTAGGGGGCCAGGTACTTGAAGCCAGCGGCGTCGGAGGCCGGGGAGGCCACGATCGTCGTGTACTCCAGGGCGCCCTTCTCCTCGAGCGTCTGGCGCACGGCCGCGATGGTGGAGGCCTTCTGGCCGATCGCGACGTACACGCAACGCACCTGCTTGGTGACGTCGCCCGTGGCCCAGTTGGCCTTCTGGTTCAGGATGGCGTCGATCGCGATCGCGGTCTTGCCGGTCTGACGGTCGCCAATGATCAGCTGACGCTGGCCACGGCCGATCGGGATCATCGCGTCGATGGCCTTCAGGCCGGTCTGCAGCGGCTCGCCAACCGACTGGCGCTGCGTGACCGTGGGGGCCTGGAGCTCGAGGGCGCGGCGGCCCTCGGGCACGATCTCGCCCTTGTCATCGATGGGGTTGCCCAGCGGGTCGACGACGCGACCCAGGAAGTTGTCACCGACCGGGACGGAAAGGATCTCACCGGTGCGGTGGACCTCCTGGCCCTCTTCGATGCCGTAGTAGTCACCGAGGACGACGACGCCGATTTCGCGGCGGTCAAGGTTCTGGGCCAGGCCCAGGGTGCCGTCTTCGAAGCGCACCAGCTCGTTGGCCATGACCGAGGGGAGGCCCTCGACATGGGCGATGCCGTCAGCAGCCGAGACGACGTGTCCGACCTCAACTCGCTGCGCCGCGTCCGGTTCGTAGGACTTGGCGAAGTCGTTGAGGGCGTTGCGGACGTCGTCGGCATTGATGGTCAGATCGGCCATCTGCAGTCCCTGCTCTCTTGGGTTCATCCGGCACGGGATTCGGATCCCATACCGAGGTATTCAGTCTTGTTGTCTCTTCGCCGTGAGGCTCAGCCGACGAGTCGGCGCTTGAGCTCGGCCAGGCGAGTAGCGGCGGAGGCGTCCACGACGTCGTCGCCCACCTCGACGCGCAGGCCGCCCACGAGGGCCGGATCCTGCACGACGTTCAGGCGAAGGTCGCGGCCGTAGGCTGCGTTCAGCCCGGCCTCCAGCCGGCGCTTCTGCTCATCCGTCAGCGGACGGGTGACGCTCACGGTGGCGATCCACCGGCGCTGCCGCTTGGCCACGGCCTGCACGAAGCGCTCCACCAGGGCGGTGGGGCGCAGTCCGCGCGGGGCCGAGACCGCCTGGGCGATCAGCGAGCGAGCCACATCCGAGGCTCCGGGGACCAGCTTTTCCGCGAGGGCGGCCTTGGCGGCCTCCGGTGCGGTGCGGTCCTCGAGGGCCCACTGCAGATCGTGATTGGCGGCCACGGCATCGTTGAAGCCGAGCAGCTGCGCCTGCAGTTCGTCGAGACCCTGGGGGCCCTGGCGCTCGGCCACCGCGACGGCGGCCGTGGCGGCGAGCTCCTCGAGCGTGTCGCCCAGGTCTCGTTCAGTGCTCCAGCGCTCGGCGGCCAGCGAGGCGGTGATCTCCACCGCGTCCGCGGACACCTTGCCAGCGAAGAGCTGCTGCACGAGAGCCTGCTTCGCCTCGGCCGCCCCGGAGGGGTCGGTCAGGGCGCGGCGCAGGGCGGCGTTGGAATCGAGCACGCCGAGCACGGAGAACAGCTGCTGCGAAAGCGTGATGTCCGCCCCGCCCAGCTTGGTCTCCAGCGCGGCCAGCGCGCGATCGCGTGACTCACTCGTCGTTGCTGCCATTACTTCGCCGCACCCGCCTGCTGGGACTCGAGGTCGCTCAGGAAGCGGTCGACCACGCGCGCGGAGCGAGCGTCATCGTCCAGGGCCTCGCCAACAATCTTGCCGGCGAGCTGGGTGGCGAGGGTGCCGACCTCGGTGCGCAGGGACGCCTGGGCGGCGCTGCGCTCGGAGGCGATCGCAACCTGGGCCTGCTCGGTGATGCGAGCGGACTCGGAGGCGGCCTTGGCCTTGAGCTCGGCGAGGATCTCTGCGCCTTCGGAACGCGCTTCCTCACGGATGCGGTTGGCCTCGGTGCGAGCGTCGGAGAGCTGCTGCTTGTACTCCTCGAGGGCCGCGTCGGCCTCGGCCTGGGCGGCCGCTGCCTTCTCGATGCCACCCTCGATGGCGGCGTGCCGCTCCTCGAAGGTCTTCTCGAACATCGGCACGACGAACTTGCTGACGATGAACAGCAGGATCAGGAAACCGACGAGGGTGACGAGCACCTCCCACCAGTTCGGCATCAGGGGGTTTGCTCCCTCAGCAGATGCCAGGATGACTGCGTTGTCCATGTTTCACCCGTCTTTCTTTACGTGAGTGGGAACCTGTCTTTGGCCAAGAGCCGAGGACTGATTACCAGACGAAGGCGAACACGAGGCCGAGGATCGCGAGCGCCTCGGTGAAGGCCAGGCCCATGAAGGCCAGCGGCTGCAGGACGCGCTGGGCCTCGGGCTGACGAGCAACACCCTGGATGAAGGCCGCGAAGACCAGGCCCACGCCGATGCCGCCGCCGATAGCGGAGAGGCCGTAGCCGATGGCGTTGAGGGAACCGGTGATTTCCATTGTTTTCCTTTCACGATGCCGGGGCGCTGCTGCCACCGACAGGGCGGTTGGTGTACCCCTGGGTTACCAGGGGACGAAGGTGGGGGTCAGTGGGCGTCCGCGATGGAGCCCTGGATGTACACCGCGGTCAGCAGGGTGAAGACATAGGCCTGCAGGACCATGATGAAGATCTCGAAGAGGTACATGGCCAGGCCGCCCACGAAGATGAGGGAGCCGAGCGGGTAGCCCCACCACTCGCCGAGGCCCGTGAACATGAAGCTCATGGCGGCGGCGGTGAGGGCCACGATCATGTGACCGGAAAGCATGGTGGCGAACAGACGCAGGGAGTGCGTCATGGGGCGAACCAGGAAGGTCGAGACGATCTCGATCGGGATGACCATGATCAGGAACGGCTTCGGGACGCCGGAGGGAACCGTGGCGACCTTGAAGTACTTGATGCCGTGCGTCTTGATGCCCAGGAAGATCCAGTACACGTAGACCAGGCCGGCCAGCGCGTAGGCGGTGCCCACGTGCGACGTCGTCGGGATCTGCAGGAACGGGATCGCACCCATCAGGTTGTTCACCAGGATGAAGGCGAGCAGCGCGGTCAGCAGCGGCGTGTACTTGCGGAATTCCTTCTCGCCAAGCATGTCGCGGCCGACGGTGTTGCGAGCAAAGCCGTAGATCGACTCGCCCAGGAACTGGAACTTGCCGGGCACGAGCTGGCGCTTGCGCGCAGCGGCCACAAAGAACCAGGAGATCAGGACGACCGAAAGAAGCACCAGGAGCATCTGCTTGCCGAAGCCGGTGCCGTACTCGGCACCCCAAGGCAGGATGTCAGGAAGGTGAAGGTCCGAGATCTGCGGGGCCTGGAAGCCATCGCCCTCGGTTGCGGTCGGAAGCGCAAGCGCGATCAACGCGTTTCCTCTCTGCTGTCAGGTGCCGACGCACACGGGAGGGCGATCCGCTCCCGCGCGGTGACCATACGGTGGGTCATGATGGGTCGCTCTTTCCTTGGGACCGCTTGTGGTCCACGAGATGTCGCCAGGCGATGTACGCTCCGAGCACTGCTCCGAGGCCGAGACCAACGAACAGGATCCAGGGAAGAGACAGGACCAAACCCAGGAGCCAGCCTATCAAACCGAGGCTGATGACCCCGGCAAGGATGTAGGTGATGTACTCGCGGGCTGGGTGGTCGGAGAGATCGTCCTGCCACGAGGGTTGTTCCTGGCTCATGAGCCCTCCTTCCGGGTGGTAGTGGAGTCCTGCGGATCGTCGAAGACGCGCAGGCGCAGTTGGGAGAAGCGGTACATCTCGGTGCCGAGCCAGAGCAGGGTCGCCACGACGGCCCCCACCGTGGCCCAGACCTGGGAGAACCAGGACGGATCACGCGGGACCAGCAAAAAGGCGCCGAAGCCGATCACCTTGATGAGGTAGGTGAGGGCAAAGGCGCCGAGCAAGGCCTTGGGGGCGAGGTGGCCAACAAAGTGGGCCACCACCAGGGAGATGGCAAAGAAGAGCACGACGACGCCGCCGGAGGCGAGCGTCGAGACGAGCCCGGGGACACCCGCCACAAAGAAGCCGATGACGGCGGCGATGAGCACGGCCGGAACGGTCAGGGCGAGGCACCACTTCAGGATCCCCATCCAGGGAAGGACGTCGCCATGAGACACCGGTGCACCCTCGGGTGCAGGCGTCGTCTTCGGCATGTTGTCCTCCGGACATGGGGTATGCGTGCGGCTTCTCGCCACACACCGTAGACATTCTACCCGTTGTCGAAGTCGTTTCGCACACGGGGGCTCCCCCGGGCCGACATCTGCCGAGATGAAGCCGAAAAGTTCCCGACGGACGGCCCTCCGGCGAGGTGCCTACAGCCGCCCGCGCCGCTGCAGCGCGAGCCGCCGCGCCTTGGCCACTGAGCGCACCGAGAGCTTGCGGCGCACCCAGGGGTGCACCGTGAGGGCGCCGGCACCGAGCAGCAGCACGCCCCAGATGGGCAGCAGGATGGGCGCGGGGATGCGGTTGAGCGCCACGGCGCCGAAGGCCAGCAGGGCGCTCCACAGGTACAGCACCAGCACGGCGCCGCGGTGTGTGTAGCCGCCGTCCACGAGCTTGTGGTGCAGGTGCCCGCGGTCGGCGCTGAAGGGCGACTTGCCCCTGGCCGTGCGCCGCACCACCGAAAGGCAGAGGTCGAGCACGGGCAGCAACACCACGGCCAAGGGCAGCAGGATCGGCATGTACGCAGGCACGTTGCGGAAACGCACGCGGTCCAGGGCCTGCAGATCGGTGGTCACCACGATCGCCGCGACCGTCATGACGAGCCCGATGAGCATGGCCCCGGTCTCCCCCATGAAGATCTTGGCCGGGTTGAAGTTGTGCACCAGGAAGCCGAGGGAGGCCCCGAGCAGCACCGCCATGAGCAGCGCCCCCAGGTTCGCGTGATCGTACTGATTGACCTCGCGCGCCATCATGTAGCAATACAGGAAGAAGGCGCTCGAACCGATCACGGCGATCCCGGCGGCCAGGCCGTCCAGTCCGTCCACGAAGTTGATGGCGTTCATGGTCAGCACCATGAGGAACATCGCGAGCGAGACCTGCCAGAACGGGTCGCTGATGTGCCACCAGCCCACGGGGAGCACCTCGAGCCGCACGCCGGAGAGCGCCATGATGAGCGCCGCCCCCAGCTGGGCCAGGAGCTTGTAGTACCAGCGAATGTCGTAGAGGTCGTCCGCCACACCGATCACGAGGATCAGCAGGCAGGCCAGGACCAAGCCAAGGATGACGTCAGGCTTGGTGAAGACGCCGGAGAGGAAAGGGGCTTGGCTCGCTACCCCCAAGCCGGCCAGCAGCCCGGCCACCATCGCCACGCCGCCCAGCTTGGGAATGTGTTCGCTGTGCATGTCGCGGGCGCGCAGCGGGATGTCCGCCATGGTCCGCTGGCCGAGCGCGCGCAGGGCGGGCGTCAGCGCGGCCGACACCACAAAGGCGACGGCCGTGATGAGCAGGTAGACCCTCATGGGACGAGATCAGTTCCCCTCGGCAACGATGCTCGGGTCGACCTCGTTGAGGGCCTCGAGCGAGAGCGCGCCGAGACGGCGGATGAGCGGGGGCTCGCTCGTGTAGTCGACGATCGTGGAGGGCGTCGGCGCTCCCCCGCCGGCCGGGCGCTGCCCGTCCTCGAGGTAGACGGCGACGGAGGCGGCCAGCTGCTCGCGGGCATCGGCCGCGGTGGGACCGGTCGCCACGCCGGTGCGGTTGGCGGAGGACACGGCCAGCGGGCCGGTCGCCTCGAGCAGCTCGCGGGCCACGGCGTCGTCCGGCATGCGCAGCGCCACCGTGCCCCTGGTCTCGCCCAGGTCCCAGGTGAGCGAGGGCTGGGCGCGCAGGATGAGGGTCAGCGCGCCGGGCCAGAAGCGCTCGGCGAGGGCGCGGGCGCCCTCGGGCACCTCGGTGGCCAGGCCGTCCAGGGTGGCCAGGCGGGGAATGAGCACGGGCGGCGGCATCTGACGGTCGCGCCCCTTGGCTGCCAGCAGGGTCGCCACGGCCTGCGGGGAAAACGCATCGGCGCCGATGCCGTAGACGGTGTCGGTCGGAATCACGACGCAGGACTTGGCGGCAACCGCCACCTGCGCCGCGGCGATGCCCTCCGCGCGGGCGGCGGGATCCTGGCAATCAAAAGTCTCACTCACGTCAAAGATTCTCCCACGCCGCCGGGGCTTTCCTTAGCCGCGTTGCCCGGCGCGCCCGCCGGGGGCAGACACGCTTCCCTCACGCACGACGGCGCGTGGTCAGGTCCAGGGCGGGGGCGACGCCACACGGCAGCGCGGCTCAGGCGCCGCGACTCAGGCGCGGCGCGCCACCACGAAGCGCGGGCGGCCGGTCAGGTCGGGCAGCACGCTGGCCTGGGCCCAGTCCCCCGCCCGCCCCTGGGTCGCGGCAAAGAGCTCGAGCACGGCGGCCTCCTGCGTCTCGTCGTGCTCCATGACGAAGAGCCCGCCCGGACGCAACATGACGGCGGCCCGTAGCGTCAATGCCCGCGGGAAGTCCATGCCGTCCGCTCCCCCGCCGTAGAGGGCCGTGTCCGGATCGTGCACGGCCACCTCGGGGTCGGCGTGCTCGCGCACGGGAACGTAGGGCGGGTTCGAGACGAACACGTCGACGCTCCCGGCCAGCTCGTCCAGGGCCTCCAAGGCGTCGCCGAGGTGCAGCCGCACGCCCGTGCCCTCGAGGTTGCGCGCGGCGTAGGCGTGGGCCGCCTCGTGCAGCTCGATCGCGTGGACCACGGAGCCGGGGACCTCGCTCGCCACGGCCGCCGCGATCGCGCCGGTACCGGTGCAGGCGTCCACCACGAGCGCCGCTCCGCGCGCCGCCAGGACGGCCGCGGCCTCGTCGATGGCCGCCTGCGCCACGAGCTCGGTCTCGGGCCGGGGCACGAACACCCCGGGGCCCACGGCCAGGCTCAGGGAGCGAAACGGGGCGCCTCCGGTGAGGTGCTGCAGCGGGATGCGGGCCGCCCGCGCGGCTACGAGCTCGCCGTAGCCCTCGGGCACCGGCGCGCCCATGAGCGCCGTCACGGCCAGGCGGCCGCGGTCCTGGCCCAGCAGATGCCCGGCCAACAGCTCGGCGTCGGCGCGGGGAGACTCGACGCCGGCGGCGTTGAGCGCCGCTGCCGCCACACGCAGCGCCACCCTCAGCTCGCCCGCCCCGTCCACGCTGGAAGCCACGCCGTCGAGCGAACCGGCCACCACGCCGTCGTGCACCTCCGACACGGCGGCGGGCACGGCCGGGGCGTTCGCCCCGAAACCCGGCAGCGGCGGGACGCCCGGCAGGGCGTCGCCCAGCCCGGGCAGGCCAACAAACTCGCCGGCCATGGGCTCAGCCCTCCTCGCCGAGGGCGGCCAGGCGGGCCTCCTCGTCCATCTGGATGCAGGAGTCGATGACGGGCTGCAGCTCGCCGTTGAGCACGGCGTCCAGGTTGTAGGCCTTGTAGCCGGTGCGGTGATCCGCGATGCGGTTCTCGGGGAAGTTGTAGGTGCGGATGCGCTCCGAGCGGTCCATGGTGCGCACCTGCGAGTGGCGCACATCGGCGTTCGCGGCGTCGATCTGCTCCTGCTGGTGGGCCAGGAGGCGCGAGCGCAGCACGCGCATCGCGGCCTCGCGGTTCTGCAGCTGCGACTTCTCGTTCTGCATGGCCACTACGATGCCCGTGGGCAGGTGGGTGATGCGCACGGCGGAGTCTGTCGTGTTCACGCTCTGGCCGCCCGGGCCGGAGGAACGGTAGACGTCGATCTTGAGATCGTTCGCCTGGATCTCGATCTCCTCCGGTTCGTCCACCTCGGGGAAGACCAGCACGCCGGCGGCCGAGGTGTGGATGCGGCCCTGCGACTCCGTGACGGGCACGCGCTGCACGCGGTGCACGCCACCCTCGTACTTGAGGGCGGCGTAGACGCCCTCGGCCGGCTCGGAGCCCTTGCCCTTGATGGCGATCTGGGCGTCCTTGTAGCCGCCCAGATCGGAATCGGTCGAGGAGATGAACTCGACCTTCCAGCCGCGGGCCTCGGCGTAGCGCGTGTACATGCGCAGCAGATCGGCAGCAAAGAGGGCCGCCTCCTCGCCGCCCTCCCCGCCCTTGACCTCGAGGATCGCGTCGCGGCCGTCGTTGGGATCGCGCGGGATGAGCAGGCGGCGCAGCTTCTCGGCCAGGACCGGGAGCTCCTCCTCGATGTCCTTGGCCTCCTGAGCGAAGTCCTCGTCCAGTGCCGCCATCTCGCGGGCCGCCTCGAGGTCCTCCTGCAGCTGCAGCCAGCGCTGGTAGGTCTCCACGATGGCGTTGAGCTCGGCGCCACGGCGCCCCAGGCGCTTGGCGAGACCCTGGTCCTGGTACACCGAGGGGTCGGCGAGCCGTTCCTGAATCTGGGCGTGCTCGTCGACGAGGGCCTGGACGGACTCGAACATGTCTCCTGCTTTCCTGCCCGGCTTCTGGGCAGATCACGCTTTGTCACCTCGTCGCCGCCTTTTCACCGGACTAAGGGCGGTGAAAAGACGCTGAAGGGGTGAAAAACGAGGGGTGGGTATGGGGTGGGGCATTCCCCTGTACGACGACGCGCCCGGCGTCCGGCGCCCACCTCCCCTTCCAGCATGGCTGGGGAGAGCGGGCGCCGTCCGTCCGGGCGCGTTGGCCTAGCTACTTCTTGGAGTCGCCAAGCGTGGTGCGGTTCACGACCATGAGGAACTCGGCGTTCGACTGGGTGTCGCGAATCTTGGAGGTGAGCAGCTCGAGGGCCTGCTGCTGCTCCAGGCCGGAGAGCACGCGGCGCAGGCGCCACATGATGCGCACCTCCTCGGGGCTGAGCAGGTTCTCCTCGCGGCGGGTCGAGGACGCGTTGACGTCGACGGCCGGGAAGATGCGCTTGTCGGCCAGGTGGCGCGAGAGACGCAGCTCCATGTTGCCGGTGCCCTTGAACTCCTCGAAGATGACCTCGTCCATCTTGGAACCGGTCTCCACCAGGGCGGTCGCGAGGATGGTCAGCGAGCCGCCATTCTCGATGTTGCGGGCGGCGCCGAAGAAGCGCTTGGGCGGGTACAGCGCCGCGGCGTCCACGCCACCGGAGAGGATGCGGCCCGAGGCGGGGGCGGCCTGGTTGTAGGCGCGGCCCAGGCGGGTCATGGAGTCGAGGAGAACCACGACGTCCTTGCCCTGCTCCACGAGGCGCTTGGCGCGCTCGATGGCCAGCTCGGCGACCGTGGTGTGGTCATCGGCCGGGCGATCGAACGTCGAGGCGATGACCTCGCCGCGCACCGAGCGCTGCATGTCGGTGACCTCTTCGGGGCGCTCGTCGACGAGCACCATCATGAGGTGAACCTCGGGGTTGTTCTGCGTGATCGCCGCGGCGATCGACTGCAGGATCATCGTCTTGCCGGCCTTGGGCGGGGAGACGATGAGGCCGCGCTGGCCCTTGCCGATCGGGGAGATCAGGTCGATGACGCGCGGGCCAACCTTCTTGGGGTCGGTCTCGAGGCGCAGGCGCTCGGAGGGGTAGAGCGGGACGAGCTTGTTGAACTCGACGCGGTCCTTGTTCTCCTCCGCCGGCACGCCGTTGACCGTGGCGATGCGCACGAGCGGGGCGTACTTGGTGCGGCCGTTGGAGCCGCTGCGGTCCTCGCCCTCGCGGGGGGCGCGGATGGCGCCGACGACGGCGTCACCCTTGCGCAGGTTGTTGCGGCGCACCTGCTGCAGCGTGACGTACACGTCGTTGGGGCCCGGCAGGTAGCCGGAGGTGCGCACGAAGGCGTGCTGATCGCTCACGTCGAGGATGCCGGCCACCGGCATCAGGACGTCGTCCTCGGTCAGCTCGGTGTCGTCGACCTCGACGGCGCCGCGGCCGCGGCGGTTGCGGCCGTTGCGCTCATTGCGGTCGTTGCGCTGGCGCTCGTTGCGCTCGCGCTGGCGATCGCGGCGGGTGGAGCGCTGCTCCTCCTGGCGGTTGCCGCCCTGGGCGTTGCCCTGGCGGTTGTTGCGGGTGTCCTCGCGCTTCTCGGAGCGCTCACCCTGCTGGCGCTCGTTCGAGGCGTTCTCCTCGGAGCCCTCGGACTCGGAGCGCTCCTCGCCGCGGCGGTTGCGACGACGCTGGTTGCGCGTCTCGCCGTTGGCCTCGCGGTTGCCGTTCTCGCGGTTGCCGCGCTGGTTGCGATTGCCGTTCTCCTCGGTGCCCTCGGAGGCCTCTGCGGCCTCGGGCGCCTCCGCGGCGTTGTTCTGGGCGGCGTTGGCGCCGGCCTCGGAGCCGGCGGGGCGACGGCCGCGGCGGTTGCGGCGCGGGTTGCCGGCCTGCTCGGCGGCGGCGATGGCCTCGTCGCGCTCGGCGCGCAGCGCGGCCTGGGCCAGCGCGCGCTCCTTGACGCTGAGCTGACGCTCCGGCTGCTCGGCCACTGCCTCCTCGGCGGCGGGCTCGGCCTGCGTCGCCTTCGCGGCGCCGCGGGTGTTCGCGGAGCGGGTGGCCTTGGCGGGCTGCTCGGCGGGGGCCTCGGCGGCCTCCTCGGAGGCGGCAACGCGGGTGGCACGGGTCGGCGAGCCGGCCTCGGAGGAGGCGGCGCGACGGCCGCGACCGCGGGTGCGGGTGGGGCGCTGCTCCTCGGCGGGGGCCTCGGCCTGCTCGGCCTTCTGCGCCGGCTCGGCCTTGGCGGCCTGCGCGGCTGCGGCCTTAGCGGCGGCGTCGGCCTTCTTCTTGGCCTCGGCTGCATCGCGGTCGGCAACCGAGCCGCCGCGCTGGTGATCGGAGATGGCGGCCACCAGCTCGGCCTTGCGCAGGCGCTTGGCGCCGGCGATGCCAAGTTGGCCCGCGAGTTCCTGGAGCTGGGCCAGCTTCAGAGCGGAGAGGCCGCTCTGCTTGGGCGCAGCTGAAGTGTTGTCCACGTCGGTGGTGACGGTCACGAAGGTTCCTTCCCCCTCGTTGGGCGGGTCCGCGGTAGTGGTGGCGGCCCGCTGCTGATGTGGTGCCCTCCGCGCGGCAAGGAAGAACCGGCCGGAGGGGCGGCCCCGCGCCCGCGCTCACTTCGCGCGGCACAACTGGGGGCCGATCCCCTGCCTCGGGGTGGGCCTGATGGCACCGCTGGGATCAGCGGTGGCAGTGCAGGGAGCACGGCGAGGAGGGAGCATCGCGCTTGATGAGGGGCCGGCTGGCGCCCTCTCGGTGGGAGGCCACGCCCCGGCCTAACGGCCAGGACAAGGACGGCTCCCTGCGGCGGCTTCTCTCCCCCTCGCCTCAGACGCGAAGGAGGGGAGGCTCAGCTCGCCACTCGATGCACATTTACTGTAGCACCTGCCGTATCCAGGCCAGGTTCCAGGACACGCCACGACACCCGCTCGCCCTCGGCGCCGATGCGCGTGGGCCCGTCGCCTTCGCTCAAGCGGGTCAGCTCGGCGAGGGCGGCGTCCGCCTCGGCGCCGCGGCGGGCGAGGACCAGGACGGTGGGGCCGGCGCCCGACACGGTGGCGGCAAAGCCCTGCCGGCGCAGCGCCCCGATCAGCGCGGCGGAGGCGGGCATGGCCGGCGCGCGGAAGGACTCGTGCAGGCGGTCCTCCGTGGCCACGCCGAGCAGCTCCGGGGCGGCGGTGAGCGCGTGGATGAGCAGCGCGGCGCGGCCGGAGTTGGCGGCGGCCGCCGCGTGCGGCAGCTGCTCGGGCAGCAAGCCGCGGGCCAGCGCCGTGGCGAGTTTCACATCCGGAATGGCCACGAGCGCCACGAGATCCTCGTGCGGCGTGAGCACCGCCGTGCGGAACGCCCGCCCTCCGGCGGACTCCCCCCGCGGGGCCGGCGCGGCGGCGTCGCCCTCGCCGCCCCAGGAGATGGTCAGTCCCCCGTAGACGGCCGGCGCCACGTTGTCCGGGTGGCCCTCGATGCGGGCGGCGAGCTCGAAGACGTCGTCGCGGCTGGGGCGCAGCTCCTCCGGCAGCAGCGCGGCGGCCGCCGTCAGCGCCGCCACGATCACGGCAGCAGAGGATCCCTGGCCGCGCCCGTGCGGCGTGCGGTTGGTGGCGGAGAGGCTCAGCGCCACGCCGGAGTGGTCCACACCCCAGGCGTCCCACGCCTCGCGGATGGTGCGGGCGGCGAGGTGGCTGCCGTCGGTGGGCAGGCACCCCTCCCCCTCGCCGGAGATGAGAACGGCATCGCCGACAGGCGAGCCGGCGGTCACGGAGGCTACGAGCTCGTCGCCGTAGGCCAGGGCGAGACCCAGGGCGTCGAAGCCCGGACCCAGGTTGGCGGAGGTGGCCGGAACGTGCACCGAGGCGCCAACCCCGATCCGCGGCGTCGTGCCCCGCGGCACGCTGAAGGCCAGCGGGAGCCCCGCCGCTGCGCGCTCGGCCACCCCCGCGCTCACTTCAGCCCGAGCGCGTCGGCGACCGACACGACGTCGAACTCCACCTTGACCGGCGAGGCATCCTCGCCGGCGCCCCTGACGGCCCACTCGGGGTCCTTCAGGCCGTGGCCGGTCACGGTGATGACGATCTTCTTGCCCGTGGGGGCCGTGCCCGCGCGGTGGTGCTTGAGCAGGCCGGCGGCACCGGCGGCGGAGGCGGGCTCCACGAAGACGCCCTCCTTGGAGGAGAGCCAGCGGTGCGCCTCGAGGATCTCCTCGTCGCTCACGGCGTCGATGAGGCCGCCGGACTCGTCGCGCGCGGCCTCGGCGAACTCCCACGAGGCGGGGTTGCCGATGCGGATCGCGGTGGCGATGGTCTCCGGCTCCAGGATCGGGTGGCCCTCAACGATGGGGGCCGAGCCCGCGGCCTGGAAGCCCCACATGATGGGGGTCTTGGTCGAGACGGCGGGCAGCACGTCGCCGGCGGCGTTGGTGTACTCGGCCGAGTACTCCTTGTAGCCCTTCCAGTACGCGGTGATGTTGCCGGCGTTGCCGACGGGCAGCAGGTGGTAGTCCGGGGCGTCGCCCAGGAAGTCGACGACCTCGAACGCGCCGGTCTTCTGCCCCTCGATGCGCGCGGGGTTGACCGAGTTCACGAGGTACACGGGGTAGTTCTCGGAGAGTTTGCGGGCCACCTCGAGGCAGTTGTCGAAGTTGCCGTCCACCTGGATGATCTTGGCGCCGTGGGCCACGGCCTGAGACAGCTTGCCCATGGAGATCTTGCCGTCCGGCACCAGCACGGCGCACGTGATGCCGGCCTGCTTGGCAAACGCGGCGGCGGAGGCGGAGGTGTTGCCGGTGGAGGCGCACACCACGGCCTTGGCCCCGGCCTTCACGGCGGCGGTGACGGCCATGGTCATGCCGCGGTCCTTGAAGGAACCGGTCGGGTTCATGCCCTCGACCTTGAGGTACACCTCGTTGCCCGTCTCGGCGGAGAGGGCCGGGGCGTAGACGAGGGGCGTGCCGCCCTCGCCGAGCGTGACGATGGTGTCGCCGTCCTCCACGGGCAGGCGATCTGCGTATTCGCGGATGACTCCGCGCCACTGGTGAGCCATGGTGTGCTCAGTTCCCTTCGACTCGCATGACGGACGTGATCCCGGTGACCACGTCGAGTTCGTTGACGGCTGCCACGGTCGCGTCGAGCGCGCGCTGCGTGCCAGCGTGGGTGATGATGCGCAGCTCGGCGCCGCCGCCGCTGTGGCCGTTCTGGCGCATGGCCTCGATGGAGACGCCGTGATCGGCAAAGACCTGGGCGATGCGGGCCAGCACGCCGGGGGCGTCGGCCACGTCAAGGGCCAGGGCGTAGCGCGTGACGGCGTCCTGCACGGGCAGCGCGGCGATCGGCTCGGCGGCCAACCGCGTGGGCTCGGGGGCACCGGCCAGGCGATGGCGGGCCGCCATAACCAGGTCACCCATGACGGCGGAGGCCGTGGGGGCGCCTCCGGCACCCGGGCCGTAGAACATGAGCTCGCCCGCGTTCTGCGCCTCGACGAAGACGGCGTTGAAGGCGCCGTGCACGGCGGCGAGCGGGTGGTCGCGGGAGATCAGCGTGGGGTGCACGCGCATGAGCACGCCGGCCTCGGAGCGCTCGACCACGGCAAGGAGCTTGATGACCTGGTCCGCCTTGCGGGCCGCCTCGACGTCGGCGGCCGTGACGGCCGTGATGCCCTCGGTGTGCACCTGATCGATCGAGAAGCCGGAGCCGAAGGCGAGGGTCGCCAGCAGCGCCGCCTTCGCCGCGGCGTCGTGCCCCTCGACGTCGGCCGACGGGTCGGCCTCGAGGTAACCGAGGGCGGAGGCCTCGGCCATGACGGACTCGAGGTCTGCCCCCTCGCGATCCATCTTGTCCAGGATGAAGTTGGTGGAACCGTTGACGATGCCCATCACCTTGGTGACGGTGTCGCCGGCCAGCGACTCGGCCAGCGGGCGCAGGATCGGGATGGCACCGGCCACGGCCGCCTCGTAGGAGAGCTCGGCGCCGTTCGCGGCGGCCAGGGCGAAGAGCTCGGGGCCCTGCTCGGCCAGGAGCGCCTTGTTGCCAGTCACCACGCTGGCCCCGCGCGAGAGCGCGCGGCGGATGTACGTGGAGGCCGGCTCGATGCCACCCATGAGCTCGATGACGAGGTCGGCGCCGTCGATCGCCGCAACGGCGTCCGCGGTGATCAGCTCGCGCGGGATGTGGGGGCCGCGATCGGAGGCCGTGTCCCGCACCACCACGGCGCAGAGGTCGAGCGCGGCGCCGGTGCGGGTCTGGAGCGCGGCGGCGTCCTGGTTCAGGATGCGGGCCACCTCGGCGCCGACGGTGCCGGCGCCGAGCAGCGCCACCTTGAGCGAGCTGGTCATGGGTCCTCTATTTCCTCGGGCTGATCGCGGGGGTCGTGAAGCGGGCGGTCGGGTTCGCTGCCCGACGGCGTGGGGTGGGGCGGGTGCCTAGGCCTCGCCGGGCGCGACCCCAGCGTCCCGCGAGAGCAGGTCCGCCTCGGTCTCGCCGCGCACGATGACGCGGTGGGCGCCGCGGTGCACGGCCACCACGGCCGGGCGGGGCAGGTAGTTGTAGTTGCTGGCCAGGGACCAGCAGTAGGCACCGGTCGCCGGAACGGCGAGCAGATCGCCGCGGCGCAGATCGGAGGGCAGGTACGCGTCGCGGACCACGATGTCGCCCGATTCGCAGTGCTTGCCCACCACTCGAGAGAGCAGCGGCGACGCCTGGCTCTCGCGAGAGGCCAGGAGGGCCGAGTAGTCGGCGTCGTAGAGCACGGGCCGGGCGTTGTCGCTCATGCCGCCGTCCACGGCGACGTAGCGGCGCGGGGCCGTGGCGCCGTCGCCCGTCTCCACCTCGACGTCCTTCTGCACGCCGACGGAGTACAGGGTGACGCCGGCCGGGCCGGCGATGGCGCGCCCTGGCTCGATGCTGATCCGCGGGACGTCGATCCCGGCCTCCGCGCAGGCCTGGGCCACGACGGCGGCCGTCTCCTGGGCCAAGACCTCCGGGGTGCTGGGGGTGTCCTGCTCGGTGTAGGCGATGCCGTAGCCGCCGCCGAGGTCGAGCTCAGGCAGCTGCACGCCGTGCTCGGCCTTGATCTCCCCCAGGAAGCCGATGAGGCGCCGGGCCGCCTCGGCGAAGCCGGCCGACTCGAAGATCTGCGAGCCGATGTGGCAGTGCAGGCCGAGCAGGTGCACGTGCTCGCTCGCGAGGGCCTCGGCCACGGCCTGCGCTGCGTCGGAGCGCTCCTGGCCCGCGCGCGGGTGCATCGAGAGCCCGAACTTCTGGTCCTCGTGGGCCGTGGCGATGAACTCGTGCGTGGAGGCGTGCACGCCCGGGGTCAGGCGCAGCATGAGGTTGGCGGTGACGCCGAGGCGTTCCGCCGCTTCCGCCACGCGCCGCACCTCGTCGAGGGAGTCGGAGATGATGCGGCCGAGGTTCAGGCCAAGCGCGCGCTCGATCTCGGCGTCCGACTTGTTGTTGCCGTGCAGGCCGATGTGCGCGGGTGCCACGCCCGCGGCGAGCGCGACGGCGAGCTCCCCGCCCGAGGCCGTGTCGAGACGCAGCCCCTCCTGGGCCACCCACCTGGCGACCGAGGTGTTGAGGAAGACCTTGCCAGCGTAGTAGACGTCGGCGCCGCCGCAGAGCGGGGCAAAGGCCGCGTCGTAGGCGCTCTTGAAGGCGGCGGCGCGCGTGCGCAGCTCGGACTCGTCCACGACGTAGAGGGGGGTGCCGTAGGTGGCCTGCAACTCGGCGACGCTCACGCCGCCGATCTCCAGGGCACCGTTGCTGCGCACCGTGGAGGCGGGGAACAACGGGGCGCGACCGGCCGGGGTCGGGTCGTTCAGGTCGGCGGGGACGCTGAGCCAGGCCGGGGCAAGGGGTGAGGCAGTCATGACACCTTGAGGTTGAAAGGACGTCGGCAAGCGGGTGGCCGCCAGCACCAGGGGCGCTGCGGCGTGCACCGAGCCTACCGGGGCACGCGCCGAGTCTCCGCTTCCGTGACGAGCACCTTGTCTCTTCGGCTCGTGAGCATCTTGTAACGGCGCCGAGGCCCCAAAAGCTCACACCGTTCGCTAGGCTAGGCACCACTCGAATCCTGTCAATCGAGCAATTGGAGTTACTCGATGTCTTCGCCCACTTCCGGTCAGCAGCCCGATCCGGGCCAGCAGCCCACGCCCTACGGCGAACCGCTGCAGTATCCGCAGCAGGGCGGCGCGTCCTACGCGCAGCCGCAGGTCCCCGGCCAGGCGCCCCATCCCGCCCCGGCCCAGCAGGCCGCGCAGGGCCCCCAGCCCACCGGTCAGCCCGAACAGCCCGGCCAGACGGCCCCCGGCTACGCCCAGGGCTCCCCGGCGTCACCCGCTGGCGGGACCCAGTACGGCCAGGCGGCCGCTGCGGCCCCCGCCGACGGGGCCCAGTACGGCCAGGCGGCACCCGGCTACGCCCCGGGAGCTGCGTGGGCCCAGCCCGGGGATGGCTCCGGGAACGTCCTTCCCCCCTCCGGCCAGCCTCCCCTCGGCGGCGATCAGCCCCGGCGCCGCCGCGGGCGCGTCATCGCCTGGACCGCCGGCGGCACCGCGGTCGCGCTCGTGGCGGCGGGCTTCGGCGGCTTCGCGCTCGTCGCGCAGGCCAGCCAGCGCGGTGCCGACTCCGCATCCTCGGCCATCGAGCGCCTTGACAAGGGCTTCCGCGAGAAAAACCTCACGGAGCTGGCCAAGCTCGTCTCCCCTTCGGAGGCCAGGCCCTTCTTTGAGAACTTCAAGGCGCTCGGCCTCGATTCCGGCCTGGACAAGCTCGCGTCCAACTCGAAGGTTCCGTTCGGAGAGATGGACACCGAGGGCCTGAAGCAGGTGCTCGACTCCATCACGATCGAGACCTCGCAGATGGACTTTACGGTCTCGGAGAAGTCCTCCACCATCGCGCTGGCCGAGTTGACCTCGTGGAAGCTCAAGGCCACCGTCAACAAGGACGCGTTCGTCGACGCCGTGATCAACCTGCAGGAACGAGCGGGCGTCAAGGACACGGCCAAGATGCGCACCGAGCTCTCCGACTCGATGAAGGACGCCGACCTCAGCTACGACGGCGACGTGGTGAGCGAGTCGAACGACAAGCTCTCCATCGCGCTCGTCAAGGAGTCCGACCGCTGGTACTTCTCTCCGATCATGACCGCGGCGGAGGCCGCCTACCAGGCCAGCGGATCGGAGAAGAGCCCCAGCTACGACGCCGACGTCGAGGGCGCGGCGGGCAAGGCCTCCGGCACGGAGGCGGTCCAGGCACTGCTGGATCGGCTCTCGAGCCTCTCGGGCCCCGACGACCTGCTCTCCGACGACATGGTCTCGCTCCTGTCCATGCCGGAGCGCCGCGCCCTCATGGTGTACGGGCCCGCCCTGCGCGGCGACTCCAGCACCGGCGGCGACGCCGGCCGCTCCGAGTACTTCAAGGCGGAGTGGAGGCTCACCGAGCACCGGGTCAGCGACGACCTCGTGATCGTGGGCCCCGGCACCTCCACGATCACGCTCAACGGTGACTCGAGCCAGCAGATCACCTTCGACGGCGCCAAGGTCACCGCCAACGGCAAGACGGTCGACTTCGGGCGGGCCCTGACCGATCCCAGCCGCCTCGGCATCGCCGCGGTGCGCGAGAACGGCACGTGGCACGTTGCCCTCATGGAGACGGGGACCAACCTGGTCACCCTCCACGGGAACGAGAAGGGCGTCGGCCTGGCCGAACAGTTGGTCGCCAAGCTCGGCGAGTCGAGCGGCCTGAGCTGGGACGACGTCGACGAGCGCAATCGCGCCGTCCTCGGCGGCCTGATGTTCTTCGTCGATGCGGGCGAGCAGATCACCGGCGAGGACCTCCTCGACCAGGTGGACGGCCTCGATTCGCTCGTTGACCCCTACGGCTCCTCGTCCACGGACGACGGATACGGCTACGAGGACGGCACCGACGACCCCTACGGCACGGGCGACAGCGTGAGCGGCGACTCGAGCGGCAGCGACAGCGGCGGGCTCGAGGCCGACCTGGGCAAGCTCTTCGGCGGCAACTGAGTCCAGCGGCCGGCCCCGGCCGGACCGCCCGCCCGCCGACGGTGTAGCCTGGCTGGCATGCAGTCAACGCAGCGATTTATGCGCCCTCGGCCGGTCACCGGCCCGGGGCAGTGCGCGCGCGTCTGACATCCGGGTCCTCACGACGCCGGCCGAGGGAGTCTCTCCCCGCCGGCATCGATTCCCCTAGGACCCACCATGTACCTCTCTCCCCTCCAGCTCTCCACTGCCCTTTCCCTGCGCGACCTCAGCGACCCGGCCCAGGGGTCCCACGCCATGCAGACCCTCCTCGCGGACGTGGTCCAGGCCCTCTGCGCGCGGTGGGTGGTCCCGGCCGCGTGGCACCGCACGCCCGCCCTCGTGAGCGTCGAGGACAACTACGATCGGCTCGGCTTCAGCGCCGATGACGTGACGCGCGATCGCCGCTACTCGCGCTACGCCTCGGACACGGTCATGCTGCGCAGCCACACGAGCGCCGGGATTCCCCCGCTGCTGCGCGGCCTGGACACCGAACGCTGGCCGGATGCCCTCCACGTCCTGCCGGGGCTCGTCTACCGCCGCGACAGCATCGACCGCACCCACGTGGGCGAGCCCCACCAGGTCGACCTCTGGCGGATCGGCCCGCGGGCCCGGCTCGACGCCTCGGGGCTCGGCGCCGCCGAGGCCTCCGGGCCGGTCGGCGCCACGGCGATCGAGGCCATGGCCGCCGCCGTCGTCAACGCCGTGCTGCCGGGGGCGCGCTGGCGCACGATCGCCTCGCAGCACCCGTACACGCAGGGCGGCCGGCAGCTGGATGTCTGGGTGGGCGGCGAGTGGCTCGAGCTCGCCGAGTGCGGGCCGGTGGCACCGCGCCTGCTGGCGCAGGCCGGCCTCTCCCCCAACGCCTTCGGCGGCCTGGCCCTCGGCATGGGGCTCGACCGGGCGCTCATGCTGCGCAAGGGGATCGACGACATCCGCCTGCTGCGCTCAACGGATGAACGCGTGGCGGAGCAGATGCTTGACCTCTCCCGGTACCGCCCCGTCTCGACCCAGCCGGCCATCACGCGCGACCTCTCCGTTCTCGTCTCGGCCGAGGCGACGGACGAAGCGATCGGCGATGCGGTGCGCGGCGCGCTCGGGGCGCGGGTCGGGGACCTCGAGTCGGTGTCCATCGTGCGGAGCACCGCGCGGGAGGAGCTGCCGGCCGCCGCGAGGGAGCGGCTGCGGATCCGGGCCGGGCAGGTCAACGCCCTGCTGCGGGTGGTGATCCGCCCGCTCGGGCGCACGCTGACCTCCGCCGAGGCAAACGCCTTGCGCGATGACGTGTACCGCGCCGTCCACGAGGGCCCGGTCCTGGAGCTGATTTCCTGACCACAACGCCCGACGGCGACCTTCCGCACCTGGGTGCGGAAGGTCGCCGTCGGGCGTTGGGCTGCTGAGCGCAGTGGCCGGGTGAGGGCGGTCGTCGCCGGCTGAGGAGGGCCGCCGTCGGGCCCTGGCCGGCTGCGGGCGGTCGCCGCCGGGCGAAGGCCGGGCGAGGGCCGCGGCTCAGGCGCCGACCGGCGCCTTGTCCCCCTCCTTGCCGCCCTCCGCGGAGCCCTCCTCCTCGGCCGGCTGCGCGGGCCGAGGGTGGCGAGCCTCGAGGCCGGCGCCCTCCACGTCCACGTTCGGCAGGATCTTGTCGAGCCAGCGCGGCAGCCACCAGGCGCTCTTGCCCAGGATGGTCATGAGCGCCGGGATGATGACGAGCCGCACCACGAACGCGTCGGCGAGCACGCCGAACGCCAGGGCGAAGCCGATGGGGCGAACCATGCTCATGTGGGAGAACAGGAAGCCGCCGAACACCGAGATCATGATGATCGCGGCGGCGATGACCACCGAGCGCCCGGCCCGCACGCCCTGCACCACGGCGGCGCGCGCCTCCGTGCCGTGGGCGTACGCCTCGCGCATGCCCGAGCCGAGGAAGAGCATGTAATCCATCGCGAGGCCGAAGAGGATGCCGAGCATGATGGTCGGCAGGAAACTCAGGATCGGGCCGGGGGTGCCGAGGCCGAGCAGGTCCCCGAGCCAGCCCCACTGGAAGATCGCCACGACGCCGCCGAGCGCCGCCGCGTAGGAGAGCACGAAGCCCAGGGTGGCGATGAGCGGGACGAGCAGCGAGCGGAACACGAGCACCAGGATCAGGAACGAGAGCCCGATGACCACGCCGAGATAGGCGGGCAGGGTCGAGACGATCTTGGCCGACATGTCGATGTTGGCGGCGGCCATGCCGGCCACGCCGATCGTGTACTCGCCGTTCAGGGGCGAGGCGTCGCGCAGGGCGTGAACCAGTTCCTCGGTGGATTCGGCCGAGGGGCCGTCGCTCGGGATGACCTGGAAGACGACGGCGCTGTTGTCCTCGGCCGTGGCCGCCGGGGCCACCGCCGTGACGTGGTCCATGGCCTTGAGCGAGCGCGCGATGTCCAACTGCGCGGAGACGACGCCCGCGTCGTCGAGCCCCTCCGGCAGGTCGGCGAGCACCACGAGCGGGCTGTTCTGACCCGCCCCGAACTTGTCGGCGAGGGTCGTGTAGGCCTGGTAGGCCGAGGAGTCGTGGGACTCGCTGCCGTTATCCGGCAGGCCGGTGCGCAGATCGGCCACCGGGAGGGCGCAGAAGAGCAAGACGAGAACACCGGCGACGACGGCGAGGGCCGCCTTCCAGCGCGGCAGCACCTTGATCTGGGCCGCCTCCTCCGCGTGATGCTCCTCGGCGGAGGCGGCGGGCGTGGCGGCGTGGGCCGCGGCGCGCTCGCCCTTGCGCAGGACGCGCTCCTTGGCCAGGCCGAGCAGGGCCGGGGTCAGGGTGATGGCCATGAGCACGGCGATGAGGACGCAGACCGCCGCCGAGGTGCCCATGAGGCCGAGGAACGGCAGGCCGGTGATGTTCAGGCCGAGCAGGGCGACGACGACGGTGGCGCCGGCGAACACGACGGCGTTGCCCGAGGTGCCGGTGGCCAGGCCGACCGACTCGATGACGCCGTGACCCTGGCGCAGCTGCCTGCGGTGGCGGTTGACGATGAAGAGCGAGTAGTCGATGCCCACGGCCAGGCCCAGCATGAGGCCGAGCATCGGGGTGACGGAGGCGACCTCGAGGAAGGCGCCCAGCGCCACAGTGATCATCATGCCGACGCCCACGCCGAGCAGGGCGGTGATGATGGGCAGGCCGGCCGCGAACAGCGTGCCGAGCATGATGATGAGCACGATCGCCGCGATGACGAGGCCGATCACCTCACCGGGGCCCATGAGCTTGGAGGCGTCGGCCGAGGCGCCGGCGGAGAGCTTGAAGTCGACACCGTCCACGGGGTGCTCGGTGAAGACGGCGTCGACGCCGTTCTGGGCCGCGGCCGGCGCGGTGCCGTTGCTCGTGGTGAAGGTGACCGTGAGGATCGCCGTGCTGCCGTCGTCGGAGACGAGCTTGATGCCCTCGGCGAGCTGCATCAGCTCGGAACCCTGGTCCAGCTGCTTCTGTTGCTCCTGCAGCTCGCGTTCACCGGAGTCGAGCTTCACGTGGCTGGCCTGGAGCTTGTCCGAGGCGGCGTCGAGCTGCTTCTGCTGCGCGTCCAGCTGGGGCTTGGCGGCGGCGTAGGCTGCGTCTCCCATGGCCTTGGCCTGCTTGCGCGCGGCGTCGAGCTTGGTCTGGCCAGCCACGGCCTCGCTCTCGCCGGCCTTGAGCTGCTCGCGTCCGGCCTGCAGCTTCTCCTTGGCGGCGTCGAGCTGCGCCTGCCCGTCCTTGAGCTGCTTGGCCTGGTCGGCGCGCTCCTGCTCCGTGGCGAAGGGGCTCACCACGTCGGAGACCATGTCGACCTTCTTGGCCGCGGCGATGTTCTCCTCGATGCCCGCCTTCTGGGCGGCGGTGAACGGCTCCCCGTTGCTCGTCGTGGCGACCATCTGCACGGAGTCGGTGCCGCCCTCGCGCTCGGAGGAGGCCATGACCTCCTGGAGCCGATCGGCCACCTGCGTGGTTTCCGTCTCCCCCACGTCGAGGTTCTCCGACAGGTTGACGCCGACGGCGGCGACGACCACCCCGAGCGCCACGAGCAGCGCCAGCCACAGGGCCAGCACGGTCTTGGCCCGGCGGGCGGACCACTTTCCGAGTCGATACAGCAGTTCTGCCACGGGAGTCCTTGCGTTGGAATGGCCGCCAGCGGGCGCAGGGAACGGCGCTTTTGCGACGGGGTGCCACGAATAATCATGACACCCCGTCGTAAAATGGACGTAGGCGAGAAGAAGTAACGCTCGTCACATCACCCCGTTCCGAGGAGTCACGTGCCCAAGATCCGCGCGAGCAATCTCAGCGCCCACAAGGCGCTGGTGCGCACCCAATTGCTCGATGCCTTCGAGGAGCTGTTGCTGGCGCAGAGCTACGAGGAGGTCTCCATCGCCTCGGTGGCGGCCCGGGCCGGGGTGGCCAGGAACACCGTGTACAACTACGCGAGCGACAAGCCCGAGCTCCTCACGGCGGCGGCGCAGCGCCACATCGGCCGGCTCTTGATTCCCATCCAGCAGGCGGCACAGGTTGAGGAGCCCGCGGCGAGGCTGCGCGGCATGCTCGAGGTGGCCATGGCGAGCTTCCTCGACTCCCCCATCAGCCCCACCGTGTTCAAGGCGCTCATGCACCACGGCACCGAAGCCGATCTCGACGCCGCCGCGCAAGGTTCGCAGGAGCTCATTCCGTTCCTCATCGAGGCCATCGAGGACGGCGTCGAGGCCGGAAGCTTCCGCGCCTTCGCCGACACGTCCTTCCTGTTCGACCTCATCGCCGGTGCCCTCGTCACGGCCGTCGAGAACGTCATCGAGTCCCCCGACACCGGGGCGGAGCGCGTTTCTGAGGCGATCGACTTTGTCATGGGAGCCCTGCGCGCCTGAGCACGCAAGTCGCCGGGCACCGGGTATCAGATGCCCGACAACAGACAACGGGCAACGCCCGACAGCCAACAACATCCCTCTGCCGCATACAGTTTGAGGGGTCGCGCGCAAAAAATATCTTTCAGCCGCCACTCTTAAATTTGTTCCACTCAGGATTCTGACGCTTTCGGCCGCTCGCGCGAGGCGTCCCGCCGAGGCCGCTGCCCCTGGTCGCCGGGGCCGCATTTGGCCACGCGCGGGAGTCGTGTCCACCGAGGCTGATAGCTCCGGTCACCGGAGCCGCTTTCGACCACTCACGGGGCGTCGCCACCGAGGCTGATGGCCGCCCTGGTCGCCGGGGCCGCATTCGGCCACTCACGGGGCGTCGCCACCGAGGCCGCTGGCCGCGGTCGCAGGGGCCGGCTCTCGGCCACTCACGGGAGGTGCATCCCGGACACCACGCCAAGCTCAGTCACGGTGGCCGGCGCAGTCCACACCCCAATGTGACAACAGGTGGGGTGCACTCACTGATGCAGATCGATGCACGTGCGACCCCGACTCTTCCCCACCGCGGAGCAGCGACGGCCAACCAATCCACGCACCAACTCATCTGGCATGCCCGGCCGAACGACGCCCCTTCTCGCCGGCCAGCCTAGCCGAACAGCGGGTCTTCCTGACGGGCTCGCCTACCCGTGGGCCGTGGCATCCGCACTTGATGGCGGTACTTGAAGGGCGTCCCGGGATCCGGGTGCTCGGCAACCCTGAGTCGACCGCGGTCGATCTCATGATGGTGGAACGAACACAGCAGGATTCCGTTCTCCACGTCGGTCTTGCCGCCGGAACGCCAGTCCTCGACATGGTGCACCTCGCACCATCGCGCCGGGATGTCGCAGCCCGGAGCCCTGCAATGGTGATCACGTTGCGCGAGCACGCGCCGTTGGTCCTTGCTGAACACGCGCTTTGCTCGCCCCAACTTGAGTGGGATTCCCTGCGGATCTTGGAGAAGGAGTTGCACGGCGGCGTCGCACATCAGATGCAAGACCGCCGAGAGTGGAACCGGCTCACCCTCTTGCCCGATCCGCGCGAAGCGTAGATCGATCAGCGCCTCCGCGTCCGGCACGCCGTTGGCATCCACCGGCAGTTCGGCCACGCTCATCGGCCACCAGCCGCCGCCACCGCCGCCAGCACCGTCATCGCCACCACCAGCACCACCGCCACCGCCACCGCCACCGCCACCGCAGCCACGATGCCCCGACTCCGGCGTCGCCTCCCCCTCGTGCTCGCTGCACCGCTCCAAGTGAGCATCAAGGGCCTGCATGGTGGTGGTGATGAGCACGGTCGGTGCCGCGCTCGCGCTCTGGGGCGCATCGCCGGAGGCCGCGTGAGAGCGGAAGATCTGGGCCAGCGCATCAAACGACTTCTGCGCGCGGCTCGGTGCGGCGCCCGCTCCACGGGAGGTTCCCGCCCCGGCCGACGCCCCCTCAGTTCCGTGGGAGGCTCCCGCCAGGGCCGACGCTTCGGCGCTTGGACCGCCGGAGCCGTCGCGAGACACACCGCCCGCGCTCTCGCCGCCGAGCCCACCACCCGCGCCAGCCTCCTGCGGATCCGCGGTGCGCGGGGCCAGGTAGGCGTCCAGGAGCGTGAGCATGACCTGCCCCTCGACCTCGGGCGCGTAGCCGGCGAGCTTGTAGCCGCCGCCCGCCACCGGCGTGAGTTCAAAGGAGCGTGCGCGGTACTGCGCCTCATGGCTGAGCTCGGCCTTGCGCGGCTCGAGGATCATTCCCCAGCCCTTGGCCTGCTGCTTGACGTTCTTCAGCGAGGGGCGACCGCCAGCCGCGGGAGCTCCCGCACCTTGAAACACTCCCCCGCGCGTTGGCGCGCCCCGCCTGGACGCGAACCAGCCCACCGGCACACCCCGCCCCGCGTCCGTCCGGTCGCCAGCAACACCGGCCGGCCACCCGTCCGCCCTGTCGCCTGCAGCACCCCCTGGCCACCCGTCCGCCCCAGCACCGGCACCGGCACCGGCACCCACCGTTCCGTCGGGATCGTTCGGAGAAAGCGCAGCACCACCACCGGGATTCGAGCCGCCAGCGTCGCCGCCGAACAACGTTGATCCGTCGCCGCCGCCCGCGACACCGGGCCCCGCCCAGCCGTCTCCAGCTTCCCCTGCCGTCGCGCCCGCTCGTTCGCCGGCCAGGTCACCCGCCGACCGCGGCGGCACCACCGGCCAATACTCGACGCCCAGGCCGCCTCCAGGCTCCGCGCCCGGACCCTCGCCCGCAGCGGCGCCCGCCTCCACCTCCACGGGCCGCGCGACGAGATTGACCCGCCCGGCCGTGGCGTTGGCGACCAGGGTTGCCTCGGCGGCCAGCGTGCCACCGGCGATGGATTCCTGGGTCACCTCGGCCAGCGCGTCACGGATGACCTTGGCGGCCTCGATGCCCAGCTCGCCGCGCCGCAGCGCCTCGGCCAAGGCGGGCCGCCGCGGCCCCGCCGCCCCGATGGGAGTGTGGGTGTCCGAGGCGAGTTCCGTCCAGGACCGCGCCTGATAGAAGCCGGTGCCGAACACCTCGGCGATCAGCGCCCGGGACCCGTTGAATCCGAGCCGACTGCTGAGCGACTCGGCCCGCGTCAGCGGTTCGCTGCGACGCTCGACCGCTCCCGCCGCGCCGACCTTCAAGGCATCCAGGGTGCGGGAGGCCGCAGCGACCGCCTGGAGTGCCAAGACGACGTCCTCTTCCGGGGCGCCGTCCCAGGCCTCCTGCCCGGCCTCGGAGACGAAGCGCAGGAGCGTTGTTGCATTGCGAATGGCCTCAACATCCAACACCGCACTCACCCCCGAACGGTCCGCAGAAACACTCGCCTCAGGCGGGGGTTCCCCTCCCCATCTGAGGCTCTCTATTCTCCCAGATTCATCGCCAAAGATCCACGGATTTCCGGGCCGAAACGCGGCTTTTTCGAATCTTTATTCGAATCACTTCCCCCACATTCGGACACCGTCCACAGAACCCACCGAGCAGGGTTTTGCCCACCCGCCCGATAGGCTAAAGAACGTTATCCCTCGATTCTCAAGGAGAACCCGTGCGCACCCTGCAGCGCTTCACCGCCACCGCGGCCGCCCTGGCCGCTGGCGCACTCATCGCCACGTCCATGGCCGCCCCCGCCCAGGCCGCGGCCACCAAGGACAAGCCGGTCGACATCACCAAGGTGATCGTCAAGGACTACGTCTTCACGTCGAAGAACTCCGGCAAGCTCGCGGGCCTTGGAAAGCGTTGCGTGAACGTCCCCATGAGCTTGAAGTACACCGAATTCACGAAGAACGCTCACAAGAACTGGGCTGGCGTCGTCGGCCTCGGCGATCGCGCCACCCTCGAGCCCGACTTCTTCTACGAAGCACCGTCCATGGCCACGAGCTACGGCTCAAACCTCGACGCCAGCGCCTTCGTCTGCGATCGCGCGGGTCGATACGATTTCCAGGTCCTCGACACCGAGAGCCTCGACGGCAAGAAGTCCTTCGAGAACCCCACCCTGGTTCAGGGCTCCTTCTACGTCCGCCAGGACGCCGCCACCACCCTGACGGCCAAGCGCTCGGGCAAGACCGTCACGCTGACGGCCAAGGCCACGTACTTCAACGTCAAGACCGGCAAGACAAGCGCCTACAACCCGAAGGGCGCCACCGTTCAGGTGAAGAGCGGCTCCAAGTGGGTCAAGGTCAACAAGAAGGTCACCTTCAAGGGCGGCAAGGCCACCATCAAGGTGAGCCAGAAGGCCAAGAAGAGCTACAAGATCACCTTCAAGGCGACCACCACGGTGATCGGTAAGACCTCGAAGGCCGTCACCAAGTAGCCCTTACGTGCCCGACGGCGTGGGGCCGGCTCCCAGCCAACCCCACGCCGTCGTGCACTAAAGGAGGACACAGAACGACGCCGCCCTCCCGCGAAAACGCGGGAGGGCGGCGTCTGGCAATCCGTCAGGAAAGCGAGGGGCTCACATCTTCTCCGGGGCGGAAACGCCCAGGAGGTCCAGGCCGTTGGCGATCACCTGGGTGGCGGCGTCGTTGAGCCACAGGCGCGTGTTGTGCACGGGCTCCACGGCGTCCTCGCCGACGGGCGTGATGCGGCAGGCCGCGTACCAGGAGTGGTACGCCGAGGCGACGGCCTCGATGTGGCGGGCCACGCGGTGCGGCTCGCGGGAGGCGGCGGCGCCGGCCACGATGGACGGGAACTGGCCAAGGGCGGCCAGGAGCTCGTTCTCGGTGGGGTCGGTCAGCAGCGACGCGTCGAAGACCGAGCGGTCAACGCCGCGGGCCTCGGCCTGGCGCGCGGCCTGGCGGGAGCGGGCGTGCGCGTACTGGATGTAGAAGACCGGGTTGTCGTTGGAGGCCTTCTTCAGCAGCTCCGGGTCCACCGTGATGGGGGAATCGGCCGGCACGCGCTCCAGCGAATAACGCAGGGCGTCGGAGCCGAGCCACTCGATGAGGTCGCGCAGCTCGATGATGTTGCCCGCGCGCTTGGACAGGCGTGCACCGTTGACGCTCATCAGCTGGCCGATGAGGATCTCGATGTTCTTCTCCGGATCGTCGCCAGCGGCGGCGGCGATCGCCTTGAGGCGGCCAACGTAGCCGTGGTGATCGGCGCCGAGGAGGTACATCTTCTCCGGGAAGCCGCGATCCTTCTTGTTCAGGTAGTACGCGGCGTCGGCGGCAAAGTACGTGGGCTCGCCGTTGGCGCGGATCATGACGCGATCCTTGTCATCCCCAAACGTGGTGGTGCGCAGCCAGACCGCACCCTCCTGGTCGAAGACGTGGCCCTGCTCGCGCAGGCGCTCCACGGAGGCCTCGATGGCGCCGCTCTCGTGCAGCGTGGACTCGGAGAAGTAGGTGTCGAAGGAGACGCCGAAGTCAGCCAGGGTCTTCTTGATGTCCGCCATCTGCAGCTCGTAGCCGAACTGTCGCAGCACCGGGATGGCGGCCTCCTCGGTGAGGCCCTTGACCTCCGGGTGATCCGTGGCGATGGCGTCGGCCAGCTCCTGGATGTACTCGCCCGGGTAGCCGCCCGCCTGCACGGGATTGCCGTGGAGGCGGTTGTAGATGGACAGCGCGAAGGTGTTCATCTGGTTGCCGGCGTCGTTGATGTAGTACTCGGCGGAGACCTCGGCGCCCGAGGCGCGCAGGACGCGCACAATCGCGTCACCGAGCGCGGCCCAGCGGGTGTGGCCGATGTGCAGCGGGCCCGTGGGGTTCGCGGAGACGAACTCCATGTTGATCTTGTGGCCGGCCAGCGACTCGTTGGTGCCGTAGGCGGCGCCCGCCTCGACGATCGCCTTGGCGAGCTCGCCGGCGGCGGCCGCGTCCAGGGTGATGTTGATGAAGCCCGGGCCGGCGATGTCCACCTTGGACACGCCCGGCTCCTTGGCCAGCTCGTCGGCGACCAGCTGGGCGAACTCGCGCGGGTTCATGCCGGCCTTCTTGCCCAGCTGCAGCGCGATGTTGGTGGCCCAGTCGCCGTGCTCCCGGTTCTTGGGTCGCTCCACTCGCACCGTCTCGGGGATCTCGACGCTCACTCGGCCATCGGAGGCCAGGGCGTTCAGGATGCGGACGAGGGCTGCGGAGAGTTCTTCAGGAGTCACTCGCGTGATTCTACCGGGCGGCTAGCGGGTTCAAATCCCGCTAGCTCTGTGTGCTGCACGACGGCGGGTGGCCGGGCTGGGTGCCCGGCGCCGCCGGGGCGGCGGGCAGGTCGCGCGGCCGCGCGAATTGCCTGCGCACCCCGACGCGGGGCCTGCCGCTGTGCGAACCAGCCCCGCGCGGATGCTAGGGTTGAACACGTTCCGCTGACACCGGTTGCGGAACAGGCCCTTGTAGCTCAGTGGATAGAGCGTCCGCCTCCGGAGCGGAAGGTCGAAGGTTCGAATCCTTTCGGGGGCACCACGTGAATCCCTTCTCGCCATGGCGGGAAGGGATTTTTTGGCGTTGGCTCGATTCTCGGCGAGCACCGGAGGGCATCGCCTCAGACACACGGGGGAATGCATGGGCAAGAAGCAGTCGGCCCTCAGCCGGGAGGAAGCTCAAGCATGCTTCGACAAGTCCCTCGCTTCCGACGACGAACCGAACGACAAACTCACTGACTTGGCCGCCATTGGCGACGAAACCGTCGTCGAACACTTCGCGACTTGGGCCGCCGACCCGCCCCGCTGGGCGCAGAACCTCTGGCTCTCCGTCCAAGACTTCACAAAGGAAGCGAACTGGGAGCTAATCGACGGCACCAAACGCAGCCTGGTGATGCCCAGCGCGATCCCGCTGCGGCGTACCAAGGCGCAACCACACGTCGTCGGGCCCGAGACCGACGGCACGCTCTGCCCGCGCTGCGGTCATGCCCTCTTCACCGTTCTCGACATCGACGCAGACCACGAGCGCTTCGCCGGATGGGGCCTCTCCGGGCACGTCCGCCTTCAGCCCTGCCCCGCATGCGCATTACTCAGTGACACTGGTGAGAACGACGGCATGCTTCACCAGATCATCCGTTTCTCCCCCGACGGAAGCAGTGCGCTCAGCGTGAGCGGCACCGACGAGGTCATGGAGTTCAACGGGGAGGAGATCACCGCCTGGGAGATCGACCCCGACGCCATCCCCTCCCCCTGGCGCGCCGGCACCTGGGATCATACGGTCCATGTCCTGGGCGGCAACCCGGCTTGGGAGCAGGACGCCGAATCGGGCCCCTGCCCCGACTGCACCAAGACCATGCGCCACCTGGCATGGCTGTCCATGTGGGAGCTCAGCGCCGAGGCCGAGTGGGGATCACTTTTCATGCAGGTGTGCACGGGCTGTTCGGTGGCGCGGGTGAGCCTTCAGAGTGGTTGGCCCAACGGCGAATCGATCTTTCGCGAGAAGTACCCCTTGCCGGACGGGCTTGGCCTCCAGAGCCTCCACTGCTTGGGCGAGAGTGGCACGGGAACCTGTTCCTGGATATGCCGGGCCGCGGGCCCCAAGCGCTCATCGGCCGGCAGGCTGAGCCACAGGTACAGCGACGAGCCACCGGTGCCGACGTTTCCCTGCACCAGGCTCACTCCCAACCTGCGTCCTGGTTCCAGCTCGACGTCATCGGGGAAGTCATGGGGCATCGCTCCCGGATACCCAGCACCGGTGATCGGATCTCGCAGCAAGCCACGACCCCTGACGCGCAGATTCGCTACCCAGGAGGCCTTGGGGCCTTGGTAGTCGGTGCCAAGGCCTCTCAGCGTCTCGAGCACATCCGACACTCGATCCTCACGCACGCCGCGCCACTGCACCGCGCCTCCGGGGGTATGGCGACTCGGGCCACCGAGCACCCGGCCCAGCGCCTCCATGCCTTCTTCCATCGACCCGTCGCCACGAGTAGGGATGACATCGACGTCCCAGCGCAGCGCCTCGCTGAGCACTAGACACGTGTCGATGAAGCGATCAATCGCCTCCAGGCCTGCTCGAGGATCCTTTTTTCGCAGTCCATGCGCGCCGTTGGGCAGGCCGTGATACACCACCGTCTGAGCCCCAAGAGATGTCATGCGCTCACCTTAGGCACCCACTCCCGCGTGAGGCACCCCCTGAAATTGCTCGACGTCGGCCGGTTGCCGCTCGCGGTCACCGTCTCGTCAGGCTCACGCCAAGGCGAGTCCCAGTCGGATCACGATCGGTATCGGCCCATGTCCCTGGCCGTATGTCTCCACCTACCCTCGGGCCATGACCCGACAGACAATCCGCTGGGCCATCGCCTCAACAGGGCTCCTTGGCCTCGCGCTCGCCACGACCGCCTGCGACACGATGAACGGCTGCCCCGCGGGCCGGGTCCCTGGACCGTCATTCCCAAGCCCGAGTCCGCCACCCTGGAAACTGTGGTGCTTTACGCCGTCGATTTCAAAGACAAAGTGTTGAAGAGGCAGGAAGCCAAGATCGTCTGGGTCACGCAAGGAAAGACCAAGGTATGCCCGGGCAATACGGAGGCCACCGCAACGTTGAGCCTCTGACCTCACCCTTCACCGCCAGCGCCTCTCACCATTCGACCGACGACCACTACAGGAGAACCGATGAAGCACTTTCCTCTCGGCAAGGCCCTCGTCGCAGCGGGCGGCGCCGCCCTGCTGCTCTCGGCCACCGCTTGCCAGACCGATGTTGCCTGCGATACCCGTGCCCGCATCCCGGCGGTCACCGTCACGTTCACCGGCGACGACTCGTCCGTCGACAGGGTCTACGCCTGCACACCGGAAGTCACCGAATGCGTGGTGCCGCGCCAGCCGGGCGATCCGATCGCCTCGCGCGCGCCTGGCCCCTGGACGATCAGCCTGAACACCCGCGACGGACGCGGCGACGAGGTGGACATCTACGCCGTTGACGCCGACAACAAGGTCCTCAAGAAGGAACGCGTCAAGGTCGCCTGGGCCACGGACAATGTCGACGAAAAGTGCGGCAGCGACTACAGCGCCGCCGTCACAGTCAAGCTGTAGCACCGTGCAAACACCCGCAGCCTTCACCCGCGCCGTCCGGGTCGCCATGCCCTCCCTCCTGGGCGTTGCCGTGACGGCTTCGGCGACCGCCTGCCAGGAGGATCTTGTCTGCACCAGCATCGGCTGGATGAATCCGGTGACCGTCACTCTTCAGGGCGACGACTCGCACGTCGATCGGGTCTTCGCATGCTCCACCGAGGTGACCGACTGTGTGCCGCCGAAGGGCTCAGCACTCCCGCTCCCCGAGCAGTCGTCCTCCGGTTGGACCACGTGGATGAATCCCAACATGGCCACCCCGGATCAGATCGACGTCTATGTGGTCGACGCCAAGAACAGGGTGCTGGTCAAACAACGCGTGAGCGTGACGTGGGTGCGAGACGACCCGTCGAACAAGTGCGGCGGTGTGTCACAGACAACGGCAACGATCACACTCCCCGCCGCCTAGGCGGACGGATGGGCGGGGTCAGGCAAGCTGGCCCCATGCTCCTGCGCCGCTTCGCCCCGGACGACACCCCGGCCCTCACCCGCTTGGTTCACCGCGCCTACGCTGAACTCGGCGAAGCGGGGCTGAACTTCACCGGCGTTGACCAGTCGGAGGCGACCACCCTGTCCCGGGCCACGGCCGGAGCCACCTGGGTGCTCATCGACGCCTCCGAACCGGTCGGCTGCGTCACGATGTCTTGGCCGCCTGAGGCGGCGCTCGCCCACATGACCCAGGAGGCCGCCGTCGGGTAGCGGGCCTGGCTCAACCACCTCGCCGTGGATCCGAACTACCGACGCCGCGGCATCGCGGCCTTCCTCAAGGACGTCGGACTGGCCTGGTGCTTCAGCGGTCGCCCAACGATGGACAGACTCCGCGAGTCCCCCAGAGCTAGGCAAACTCCCCGCGCAGGTACTCGGCGAACGCCTCCACCACCGGAGTGTGACTCGTGGCCGAACGGACCAGGGCGATGTCGCGCTGATACGGCCCGCCGGTCAGCGGCACCTCCACCACGCCAGCCACCACAGCCTCGTGCGCCGGCAACAGCGCCACGCCCAGCCCCCGCGCCACGAGCTCCCGCATCGTCGAAAACTCCGTCACCTCCATGGCCACATCCGGCGCGAACCCCGCCGCCAGGCACCACTCCTCCGTCACCGAGCGCAGCTGATACGACGGCGGGTTGAGGACGAACGGCTCCGAGGCCAGCTCGGCCAGTTTCAAAGACGCCCGCCCGGCCAACGAATGCGTAGCGCCCAGCACCGCCACCACCTGCTGCGAGGCCACCGTCTCCCCCGCCATCCCCGGCGGCGGCGGGATCACGAGCGCCACGTCCAGCGACCCGTCCGCCAGGTCGCCGCGCAGCTGCGCAGCGTGCGCCTGCTTCAGGTGCAGCCGCACCTTGGGATGCGAGGCACGGAACCCCGCCAAGAGATCGGCCGTCCGCGCCGCCCCGAGCGTCAGCGGGAAGCCAAAGCGCACCGTCCCGTGCGCGGCGTCCACGCCGGCCACGGCACCGGCCAGCGCCTCGTCCACCAGCCGCAGCGGCCCGCGCACGCGCCGCACCAGCTCCACCGCCGGATCGGAGAGCCGCACGATTCGCCCCTCGTGAATGAGCAGCGGCACGCCCAGCTCGTCCTCCAGCGTCTTAATGCGCCGGGACATGGAGCTCTGCGGGATCCCGAGTTCGGAGGCGGCCTGCCGCATGTGGCCACCAGCCGAGTCCAGCTCCACCAAGGCGCGCAGGTGCGGCGCGAAGCGCACGGTCCACTGTTCCATGAACGGATCATAACCGGGCAATCGTTCATTGGACGGCTCAGGTGACGGCTCGTCACCATGGAACGCGACGGCAACGGCGCCCTCGGCGCCGGCCCCTGCCGCCACACCGCACGCACCCGCGGCACGCACCACGCACCCACCGACGCCAACGCGAGGACCCCATGAGCGCACCGAGCAGCGAAACCCAGCCCACCGACGTCGTGCTCATCGGCGCCGGCATCATGTCGGCGACCCTCGCCTCGATGCTCACCACCCTCGACCCGAGCCTCAAGATCACCGTGCTGGAGCGCCAGGCGCACCCGGGCACCGAGTCGAGCGACCCGTGGAACAACGCCGGCACCGGCCACAGCGGCTACTGCGAGCTCAACTACATGCCGGACCCGAGCAACGGCGCCAAGGCCGCCGACATCGCCCGCCAGTTCCACCTCAGCCGCGGCTGGTGGGCGCACCTCACCCGCCAGGGCCTCCTGAACCCCGACAGCTTCATCCACACCACGGCACACATGGACCTCGTCTTCGGCGACACCGACGCCGACTACCTCGCCGCGCGCCACGCCACCCTGCGCACCGACCCGCTCTTCGCCGGCCTCGAGCACAGCGAGGACCCTGCGCGCATCGCCGAGTGGGCCCCGCTCACCATGGCCGGCCGCGCCCCGGGCGAGCGCGTCGCCGCCACGCGCCACCCCTTCGGCACCGACGTGGACTTCGGCGCGCTCACGCGTTCCCTGCTCGCCCTCCTCCCGGAGGGCTCCCTGCAGACGCGCACCCGGGTCACCAAGGTGACCAAAATGTCCGACGGCGGGTGGGAGGTGGGTGCGCGCGACGTCGCCTCGGGCGGCACGCGCCGCTGGCGCACCAAGCACGTGTTTGCCGGGGCGGGCGGCATGGCGCTGCGCCTGCTGCAGGCCACGGGCATCGACGAGGTGAAGGGCTACGGCGTCCTGCCCGTGGGCGCGGCGTTCCTGCGCTGCACCGACCCCGAGGTCGTGGCCCAACACCGCGCCAAGGTCTACGGCCAGGCAGAGCTCGGCGCCCCGCCCATGTCCGTCCCGCACCTCGACGCGCGCATCGTGGACGGCGAGGGCGCCCTCATGTTTGGCCCCTACGCCACCTTCTCCACCAAGCTGCTCAAGGCCGGCAGCTGGGGCGACTTCTTCACGACCCTGCGCTGGAACAACCTGACCACCGTCGCCTCGGCCGCGATCCACAACGTGCCGCTCATCCGCTACCTCGTCTCCGAGCTGCTCAAGCCGCGTTCGAAGAAGCTCGCCGCCCTGCGCCGCTACTACCCCGAGGCCAAGGACGCCCAGTGGGAACTCATCCCCGCGGGCCAGCGGGCTCAGCTCGTGGCGCCCGGCGCCACCGCGCAGGGCACGCGCGTGGCCGGCGAACTGCGCCAAGGCACCGAGCTCGTCACCTCAGCGGACGGCTCGGTCTCCGGCCTGCTGGGCGCCTCCCCGGGCGCCTCCACCGCCGTCCCGATCATGCTCGAGCTGCTGGAGACCTGCTTCCCCGAGCGGTGGGAGGCCGGCTGGCGCGAGCGCCTCGCCGAGGCGATTCCCGGCCTCGCCGCTCCCCTGCCGTGGAGCGAGACCCAGGTGCGCGCGGCGGCCGCACCCAGCGCCGCCGCGCTGGGGCTGGAGGGCTAGGCCCCGCCCACGCCGCGTTGGGCGACGCCGTGAGGTGTCACCAGATCGGTTTGTCCACGGTTTTCTTCAGAGATCCGCGGCGAGCCGGGGCATCGGCCTATCCCACCCTTTCCAAGCGCGTCTCCCCATGGTGAACTGCTCGGATGGCGACCCCCACCTCGTGCCCGGACCAGGTCACGCTCAGCGTCACTCTGTCCTCCTCTCCCGAGCGCGTCTGGCACGCGCTCACGACCGGGCGGGCACGGTGGTGGAGCGAGATGCACTTCGAACCTCGCGTGGGGGCGGCACTGATGGAGACCTGGGTGGATCCCGCGGGGGTGACGCATGAATCGACCGGCACGGTGACCCTCACCGAGCCGGACCGCCGGCTGGGCTTCGACTGGATCGACGCGGGTTGGGAGTCGCCCCTCACGGTTGAGCTGGTCATGACCCCGTCCGCGCACGGAACCCAGCTGTTCTTGGTCGAATCGGGCTTCAGCGCCCTCGCCGACGGCGCGCGCCTGCACGGCGAACACCGCGACGGCTGGGCGGAGCACCTGGGCCGGCTTGAGCGCGCCGCCGCTACCGCGGCCTGAGCCGCCGGCTACTCGGGCCAGCGCACCGCGTTGAGCCCGGGCGTCGCGAGCGCGCGGGCGATCAGCTCCTCGCTCCCGCCGAGCTGGCTGAAGGCCAGGTCCGGCGGCGAGGTCAGCCCCCATGAACCGTCCTCCGCCCACAGGTAGCTCAATTCGATGAACCCCACCCAACGGGCAAGCGTTGCCTCAGGGTTGAGCTCGCCGAGCGTGCCCCGCAGCACGGCGAAGCGAAAGGAGTACAGGTCCACCCACGCAGGGTCCCAGTGGGTTCCGTCGCGCTCTCGCGGCAAGCGATCCTCGTCCAGGAACCCTGCGTACAAAGCGGCCGCGACGGGCGTCTGCGGCCCGCCGGGCGTGGACAGCAACAGCTCGCTGAGGAGCGAGACCTGCTCTTCCGACATCCGTTCGTCGTTCGGGTTACCCGCCGAGAACGGCAGGTGGTGGCCCTCAACCGGAGAGGTCCCCGGGTGCAGGATCGCGCCCCTGGCTGGGTAGAGCCGCCCGAATCGCTCCGTCGTCGCACGCTCGAGCCATGACTCCGCGTTCCGCACCCATCCGTTGTCCATGCCCGGCATCCTATGTTGTAGAACAGTGTCAGTTAACTTGCTACGGTTCCCGCGTCGTCACTTTTCCCCTGGAGGAACCATGAAGAAACGAACCGGACTTCTTGCCACCATCTCGACCCTTGGCCTGTTGCTCAGCCTTGGCGTCGCCCCAGCTGGAGCCGCGACAGCCGGGTCCACAACGGTCCTCGGCAAGCACGTGGCCGCCCCCTCCGCCAAGCAACTGGCCTCCGCGGCCAACGTGAAGCTGAGCCCGGGTGAGTTCGTCATCTCCGCAGCAACGAGCAAGGCGCCCGCCACGGCCACCCCAGTGCGGGCGAAGTCCGGAGCCAGCATCATCGTGTGCGTGGGCAAGTACGACAACCCGCATCCGGGAAGTAGCTCGAAGAAGCGTTCGGTGAACGCCCATCTCATCGTTAAGTGCACCGGTCCCAACGCCAAGGGAACCAAAATCAACGTGGGTTCGCGCATGACCGATGGCAAGCGCTTGGGCAAGACCTCAAAGGCCAAGGGCAATGGTTCAGCGCGCGTGGGTGGCGATCTTTCTTGCGTAGCGCAGAAGCGCGCCTACCGTGCCTACGGAGTTGCCACCTTCAAGTACCCCGCGGGTTACACCCCGGCAACGGGATCCGGCGGCGCGAAAAGCGCCGCGAAGGCCTTCCGCAAGAACGCCAAGGGCCTCTGCACGACCAACTAGGTGATGGCTCGCGGGCGGGCGGAGCGGGCGGCGCCGGCTCCGCCCGCCCGGCCACACGCCGTCGGGCCCTGCCCCTATCCTGGGTCGATGCCTCGCTTCATCTTCGACACGGCCTGCACCCTCAACGGCTTCCTCGCCACGAAGGATCATTCGCTCGAGTGGCTCTTTGCCGTTCCCGGCGCTGAGGAACCCGACCCGGAGCTGCTCCCGCGGAACGTCTCGGTGCTCGTGGAGGGCTCACACACCTACGAGTGGGTGCTCAAGAACGAGGACCTCGTGGCGCATCCCGAGCGCTGGCAGACCTTCCACGGCACCCGGCCAACCTTCGTGTTCACCTCCCGCGACCTCCCCATCCCGGAGGGCGCCGACGTGCGCCTCGTCTCCGGCTCTGTCGCGGACCACCTCGACGCGATCCGCGAGGCGGCGGGCGAGGGAGACGTGTGGATCCTGGGCGGCGGGGACCTGGTCGGCCAATTCGCCGACGCCGGCGCCTTGGATACCGTGGCCCTCACCGTGGCACCCGTGACGCTCGAGGACGGGCACGGCGTGCTCCCCCGCTCCCTCGGCGCCGATCGCCTGCGCCTGCGCGAGGCCAGGCAGGCCGGGCCGTTCGCCCGCCTCGTGTACGACGTGACGCAGCCGGCCTGATCGCCGGGGCGCGCGGCCGCGACCGCGCCCGAATCCACCCAGCGGGGGACGACAGCCTGCTGTCAGCGCAGTAGCGTTTCTCCATGGAGACACCAACAGCCCCGCGCCGCCTGCGGCGCTTGATCGTGTTGGCCCGGGCGCTCATCGCCCTGGGCGTCAGCCTCGTGGTGATCGGCCTCGCCGCCGCGTGGGGCGCCGTCAGCTCGCTTGGCCCCGTGCTGTTCCTGGTCGGAGCGTTCGTCGCGGTGCTGGGAGGCGCCGTGCACTACGACGTCTCGCGGAGCCTGAGCGATCCCTTCCCGGGAGATCCCCGCTTCACGCCCGCCGGCTCGCCCAAGCGATCCTGACGTGGTGGCCGCTCACCACACGCGAAGCCCGCCGGAACCCTTCAAGGGTTCCGGCGGGCTTCGCGCTTGAGCGTCCCGGGCGTCCGTCCCCGGGCCACGCCCCGACTACTTGGTCTGGCGCGGCAGACCCTTCGGGTTGACCTCGGTCTTCTCCACCTGCTCGCCCTGCAGCTGCCAGCGCGTCAGCGCCTCGGTGAGCTTGCCCGAGGTCCGAGCCTCCTCCAGCACCGTGGCCACGGGCTGCACCAGGCCGTTGCCCTTGGCCGTCACTACGCCCACATCCGAGTTGTCCGGCCAGCCGGCGTTCACGCGTCCCACCGTGCGCAGCTCGGGATCCACCTGCGCCTGGTAGGTGGCGCTCGGGTTGGGGCCGAACGAGGCGTCCACGCGGCCGGACTTCAGGGCCAGCAGCGCGGCCGACTGATCGTCGTAGTAGACCAGCTCCGCCGGGGCCAGGCCCGCCTTCTCGTTGAGCTGGTTCCACGCCGTCAAGATCTTCTCCTGGTTGGTCCCGGACCCGACCACGATCTTCAGCCCGGCGATGTCCTTGGCCTCCTTGACGTCCTTGAGCGGCGAGTCCTTCGTGACGAGGAAGGTGTGCAGGCCGTGCCGGTAGGTCGCGAAGTCGAAGAGGTCCTTGCGCTCCTCCGTGACGCCCACGTTGGAGAGCACCACGTCGTACTTGCCGCTCTGCACGCCCAGCGGCCAATCGGCCCACGCGGTGGCCTCGAGGCGCAGCGAGAGCCCGAGGCCGTCGGCGATGAGCTGAGCCACGTCGACATCGGAGCCGATCAGCGTCTTGCCGTCGTCCGCCGTGAAGGAGATCGGCGCGCTGCCGCCCGTCGTGGCGACCGTCAGCTCGCCGGCGTGAATGGGCGTGAAGCCGGAGGCCTTGAGCTCCTCGATGGCGGCGGGTACCTGATCGAGCCGCACGCGCCCGGCCTGCTCGGCCGAGGTGTCGAGACCGTGGCCTGCCGCCGCCGTGGCGGCGGCGAGCTGGGTGTCAGTGCCCGACGTCGGGCGGTTCAGTACCAGCGCCGTGCCGCCGACGGCGGCGGCCACCACCGCCAGCGCGCCGATCCCGGCGACGAGGCGCTGCTTGGAGGAGAGGCGGCGCTTGGGGGCCGGAGCCTGCGTGCTGGCCTCGGCCTCCTCGCCGGGCGGGAAGGCGGGCTGGGTCTGTGCTGGGTCCGTGTGGGACATGGGGCACCTCCGGCTAGAGATTGTGCTGGCAGGGCTTCCTGCTCAAGGGGTTGATGCGCCGCGGGTGCGGCGATGGGCCTCACGCTAGGCGGGCGCCGCGGGGTGGCGCCCGCCGAGCGTTGCGGGGCGACCGGGGGCGTCACGCGCCGTCACGATCTCAGGGCTGTGAGTTCCCTGCGGGCCGGCTCCGCGACCTCGCGTGTCGCGGCCGCCGGTTCTACGCTCACGCCCATGACCACCACCTTGATCACCGGAACCTCCTCCGGGATGGGCCTGCACGCCGCCATCGCCCTGGCTCGCCGCGGCCATCGCGTCATCGCCACACTGCGCCGCCCCGACGCGGCCCACGAGCTGCGCTCGGCGGCCGCGTCCGCCGGCGTCGAGCTCGATCTGCGGGCCCTCGACGTCACCGACGAGGAGGCCTGTTCCTCCGTCGTCGCCGCTGTGCAGGAGCAGTACGGCGGCATCGACGTCCTCGTGAACAACGCGGGCCTCGGCATGGTCGGCACGGCAGAGCAGCTGAGCATGGAGGCCGTCGAGGAGCAGATCGCCGTCAACTACCTGGCTCCCGTCCGCCTGACCAAGCTCGTCCTGCCCGGCATGCGCGAGGCCGGGCACGGGCGCATCCTCTCCGTCACAAGCGTGGGCGGCGCCGTGGGCCAGCCTTTTGCCGACGCGTATTGCGGCGCGAAGTTTGCGCTGGAGGGCTTCATGCAGTCGCTCGCGCCCGTGGCCGAGCGGTGCGGCGTGCACGTGAGCGTCATGGAGCCGGCGGCCGTTGCCTCCTCCTTTGTTGAGAACGCCGTGCGCCCCGAGGTGGAGGACGGACCGTACGCGGAGCTGCTGGGCGCCTACTACCGCCGCACCGAGGGCGCCTTCGCCGCCGCCCAGAGCGCCGAGTCGGCCGGCGAGGCCATCGCGGCGGCCGCCTGCGATCCCTCCCCCGTGTTCAGGTACCAAAGCTCCGAGGGGGCCACGGCGTTCGTCTCGGCGTCCCTGGCCGACACCGACGGCGAGCGCGTGCTGGGCTTCACGCGCGGGTGGCTCGACTAGGACACGCCCGGCCGGCCCCACACTCCCGCACCGCAGCCTGATCCCCACCGACGCACCCCGACGCGAACGGTCGGCTCGAAACGTCACGCTTCGTCACGCCAAGACCACCTTCGCCGCAACATCGCGGGCCCCGCCCGCCCCGGGCCAAGCTCTACGCATGGTCAATCCAGCCCCCACCCAGCAGCCGCTCGGGGGCCGGGAATCAGGCGTCAGCACGCAGGGTTCCCCCACCGGGCGGCAGTCCATCAGCCTCGTTCTCATCGGAGCCGGCCCCCGCGCCCTCATGCTCCTGGAGCGGCTGCTCGCCCACCGCGATCCCGCCACCCACCTGCGCGTGGACCTCGTGGATCCCTACCCCTTCGGCGCCGGCCGCATCTGGCGCGCCGGGCAGTCCCCACTGCTGCGCCTGAACTCCACGGCCCGGGACGTCACGATCTTTGCCGACGCAGACGCCACCCTCGGCCGCCCGGCCACGACCGGTCCCTCGCTGGCCGAGTGGGTCGCCGCCGTCCGCGGGGGCGAGCTGAGCACCGTCTCACCGCTCGACATCGAGCTGGAGCGCGAACTCTTCACCCTGGCCCCCGACGACTTCCCGAGCCGCCGGTTGCACCAGGCCTACCTCGAGTGGGCCACCCGCCGGCTCCTCGATGCGCTGCCGGCCGCCGTCACCGTGACCACCCACGAGGACACCGTGGTGCGCGTCGAGTCCCCCGGCGAAGGGGGCGGCGAGCGCGTCCACCTCGCCTCCGGCTCCGTCCTCGCGGCGGACGGCGTGGTCTACCTCGTGGGCCACACCGAGACGCAGCCGACCCGGGCCGAGGCCGGGCTGGCCACGGCCGCCCGCGCCGCGGGTCTGACCTACCACCGCCCCGCCTACACGGCGGACGAGGACTACTCCGACCTGCTCCCGGGCGAGGACGTCATCGTCCGCGGGCTCGGGCTGGCGGCCGTGGACCTCGTGGTGCTCCTGGCCCAGGGCCGCGGCGGGCGCTTTGTCCCCGTGGCGGGCCACGAGCTGCTTCCGGCGTCCAAGGCCACGCTGCGCTACGTCCCCTCCGGCCGGGAACCGCGCCTGCTCCTCGGCTCCCGCCGCGGCGTCCCCTACCGCAGCAAGTCCCTGCAGAGCCTGGATCACGCCCTGGCCGCCCCCGAGGTCTTCACCGCCGAGCGCCTGGCCGCGGCGGCCGCCGCGGGAGAGGTCTGGGACTTCGACCAGGATGCCTGGCCGCTCATCGCCACCGAGCTGCACCTGGCCCACTACCGCGAGCTCTTCCACGCCCACCCCGAGCGCACGCGCGGCACGTGGGAACGCACCCGCGAGGTGATCCTCTCCTCGGCCTGGGACTCCCCTGCCCTGCGCGGACACCTGCTCCAGGCCGCCCCGGAGGACATCGACCGCTTCCACGTGAGCGAGTGGGACCGCCCCCTCGAGCGCCTCGCCGTCGCCACCCGCGGCGAGCTCGACTCGCTCCTCACCGAGCACATCCGCACCGACCTGCTCCAGCACCGCCACCAGGCCCACAGCGCCTCGCTCGCCGTCTTCCACGCCGTCCTTGGCGTGCACGTGGCCCTCGCCGGCGCCCCCTCCAGCCTCTGGAACCGGCGCTCCCGCGAGGTCTCGCTGCCGACCACGTGGCAGTCTTACGCCTCCTACCTCACCTCCGGCCCGCCGCCGGAGCGGCTCGAGCAGCTGCTCGCGCTCGTCGAGGCCGGCGTGGTCGGTTTCCTCGGCCCCGAGCTCAAGGTGGAGCTCTCTCCAGACGGACGCTCCTTCCGGGCCCACAGCCCCGCGGTGGCCCAGAGCACCACGGCCCGCGCCCTCGTGGACGCGTGGCTCCCGCGCACCGACCCGGAGGCCTCGAGCAACCCGGCGCTCGCCGATCTGGCCGCCACCGCGGCGCTCGCCGGCCGTCGCATCGACGTCGACCCGGCCACGGCCCAGGTCCGCGCCGCCTCCGGTGGCGTGCTCCCCCGCCGCTGGGCGCTCGGCGCCGCGACCTCCACGCCCGATGCCGGCGCCTTCTCCCGGCCGGGCGTCAACGCGCTGCCCTTCCGCACCACCGACGCCGCGGCGGCCTCGATCCTGGCGGGTCTCGCGGCCCTGCGGCCCGCGCCCTCCGGCCAGGCCCCCGCCGCGTCGCTCGCCCCTACATCCCTTCCCACCGCCTTGGAGACAGCATGAGCACCACCGATCCCGCCGCGCCCGTGCGCCTGGCCCTCTCGCTCGACACCGCCAATCTGCCCACCGACGCCGCACCCCTCACCGCCCTCCGCGCCCTCGCCGAGGCCGCGGAGGCCGGTGGCGCCACGGCGCTGATCCTGCGCGACTCCCTCGTCACCGACGCCGGGCACGGCCGGCTGGGCCTGGACGCCTCGCTCGCCGCCGCCGCGCTGGCCCCGCTCACGCACACCGTGGGCCTCGTCCCCGAGATCGCGAGCGCCGTGGCCGAGCCCTTCCACACCGCCACGAGCACGCAGACGCTCGACCACGCCTCGCTCGGCCGCGCCGGCCTGGCCCTGCGCACACCCACCCCCGCCGAGCTCGTCGCCTCCGGCGAGCGCTGGGCGGCCTCCGGCCTCGACGCCACCGAGGCGGCCCTCGCGACGGACGCCGCCGACACCCTCGAGGCGATCGCCCGGCTCTGGGAGAGCTGGGAGCCTGAGGCCATCATCCGCGACAAGGACAGCGGCCGCTTCCTCGACCGCGAGCGCATCCACAACCCGGGCTTCTCCGGCGCAAGCTTCGCCCTCGAGGGCGCGTCCATCACGCCGCGCTCGCCCCAGGGCCGCCCGCCCGTGCTGATCACCCTCCACGATCGCACCCTCGCCGCGCTGGCCGGCCAGCGCGCCGATGTGGCGGTGCTAGCGCCCGCCGCCGCTTCCCTGCCCGACGACGCGTGGGCCACCGGGGCGCGCGCCCTCGCCGACGCGGTCCTCGCCGAGGCGGCGGCCGAGCGCTCGGCGTGGGCCACGGCCCCCGCCCCGCAGCTCTGGCTCTTCGTCCCCTCCGCGTTTGGCCCCGCCGGGGCGCGCGAGGCCCTGCGGCTCGCCGCCGCGGCCGGCCTCGCCGTCGACGGCCTGCTGATCGAGCTCGGCGAACACGACACCACCGCGGCCTCCGTCGCTTCCCTCCTCGCCGCCCTGGGCGGCGAGGTCACGCCACCCGGCCCCGCGCCGTCGGGCGGCGCACGGCTCACCACCCTGCGCGCCGCGCTCGGCCTCACGCCCGCCCTCAATCCCTTCGCCGCCGCCCGCCAGCACCGCCTCGAGGAGGCCTCCTAAATGAGCACCAGCTTCCGCCCCGTCCACCTCGTGGCCCACTTCCCCGGCGTGAACTCCAGCACCGTGTGGAGCGCGCCGGAGTCCGGCAGCCAGATCGACTTCGCCTCCTTCAAGCACTTTGCCCAGACCGCCGAGCGCGGCCTCTTCGACTACCTCTTCCTCGCCGAGGGCCTGCGCCTGCGCGAGCAGAACGGGAAGATTCTGGAGCTCGACGTGGCCGGCCGGCCCAACACGCTCTCGGTCCTCGCCGCGCTGGCCGGCGTCACCGAGCACCTCGGCCTCGTGGGCACGCTGACCACCACCTTCAACGAGCCGGTAGAGCTGGCCCGCCAGCTCGCGAGCGTCGACGCCCTCTCCGGCGGCCGCCTCGGCTGGAACGTGGTCACGAGCCCGGACGCCTTCCACGGCGCCAACTTCCGCCGCGGCGGTTTCCTCCCCTACGAGGAGCGCTACGAGCGCTCGGAGGAGTTCGTCCGCCTGGCCAAGCAGCTCTGGGACGCCGCGGCCGAGGGCCGGCCCAGCGTGAGCCACCGCGGCAAGCACTTCGACGTCGAGGCGGCCGTGCGCCAGCCCGTCTCGCCGCAGCGCTACCCCGTGATCGTGCAGGCCGGCGATTCCCCGGCCGGCCGCGACTTCGCCTCGGCCAACGCCGAGGTGATCTTCTCCCGGCACTCCACGCCCGCGGACGGCAAGGCCTTCTACGCCGACGTCAAGGGCCGCCTGGCCTCCGTTGGACGCAGCGAGGACTCCCTGAAGATCCTCCCCGGCGCCGGCTTTGTCCTGGGCGACTCGCTCGCCGACGCCGCCGAAAACGCCGAGCGCATCGCCGCCCAGCAGGTCTCCGCCGCCACGGCCATCAACACGCTGGAACAGCTCTGGGGCCAGCCCCTGCCGGACTTCGACCCGGACGGCCCGCTGCCGAGCTTCGATCCGGTGCAGGAGGGCGTGGTCAGGCACGGGCAGGTGCGCCACTTCAAGGACCCGAAGGCCGTGGCCGATCGCTGGCGCTCGCAGGCGCAGCGCGAGGGCCTGAGCGCGCACCAGCTCATCATCAAGAACACGGCCCGCCCCGCCTTCATCGGCACGCCGCACCAGGTGGCGCTCGGCATCGCCGAGGCGGTCGCCGACCGGCAGGCGGACGGCTTTGTCCTGGTCCCGCACCTCACGCCCACGGGCCTCGACGGCTTCGTCGACACCGTGATCCCCGAGCTGCAGGACCTGGGAGCGTTCCGCACCGACTACGTGCCGGGCCAGAGCCTGCGCGAGCGCCTCGGCCTGCCGGCCGATCCCCCCGGCGTCGGCGCCCCCGACGCCGCGGCCGTGGCCGCCGGGCGGACGGCATGAGCGCCGTCGCCGCCACCGACGCGCAGGCGCCCGCGGCGCCGGCCCTGCCCGGCACCTGGCGCATCGCCCCGGTCTCCGATCCCTCCGTGCAGATCCTCCTCGAGGACCTCGTCCGGGAGTACCACGAGCGCTACGGGAGCAGCCTCGGCGGCGCCCCGCACAGCGCCCGCGCGGAGGTGGAGCGCTACCCGGCGGAGCGCTTCGAGGCCCCGCACGGGACCTTCCTCATCTACGAGGAGGACGGCGAGCCCCTCACGGGCGGCGCCCTCATGCGCTACGACGAGGCAACGGCCGAGGTGAAGCGCGTCTGGACCCGCGCCGACCAGCGCGGCCGCCGCCTCGCCGCCGCCACCATGGCGCACCTCGAGGAGCGGGCCCGCGAGCTCGGCTACACCCGGATCTACCTGACCACCGGACCGGCCCAGCCCGAGGCTGTGGCCCTGTACCTGCGCGCCGGCTACACGCCGGGCTTCGACCCGGCTCGGTACCCCACGCGGCAGGTGCCCCACCCCTTCAGCAAGGACCTGCTGACCCCAGCCCCCGGCGCGGACCGCGCCGAGCACCCCATCGATCCCGGGGCGGTAGCCGCCACCCCGGCCTCACACAAGGAGCAGATCGCATGACCACCACCACCAGCCCGCGCGCAGCGCGGGACACCGAGCCGCTCGCGGCGGGCCAGCCCCGCCCCGACGGCGCGCCGGGCCACGGACCCGGGCCCGCGCCGTCGAGCGGTGCACACCCCACCCACGGCGAAACCGGCGCCACGCTCACCGTGGTGCGGCGCAAGCACGTGGGGCGCTGGGTGACCGCGGCCGTCCTGACGTTCCTGGCCGCGCAATTCCTGTTCTCGCTCGCGACCAATCCCCGCTACGAGTGGGGCGTGTTTGCCGAGTACTTCTTTGCCCCCGCCGTGCTCTCCGGCCTGGGCCTGGCCCTGCTGCTCACGGTGCTCGGCACGCTGCTCGGCTTTGCCCTCGGCACGGTCCTCGCCGTGCTGCGGCTCTCCCCGTCGCCGTTGCTCTCGGCCCCGGCCTGGGCCTTCGTGTGGTTCTTCCGCTCGGTGCCGCTCGTGGTGCTGATCCTCGTCTTCTACAACCTGGGCTACCTCTACCCCACGCTCGGGCTCGGCACGCCGTTCACGACCGACTACTGGCTCGTGGAATTCCAGACCACCCTGACCATCACGGCCTTCGCCGCCGCGCTCATCGGCATCTCGCTGCACGAGGCGGCCTACGCCTCCGAGATCATCCGCGGCGGCATCCTCTCCGTCGACGCCGGGCAGCTGGAGGCCTCGGCCGCCCTGGGCCTGCCGGCCTCGGTGCGCTTCTTCAAGATCGTGTTGCCGCAGGCGGCCAGGGCCATCCTGCCCAACGCCTTCAACCTCGTGATCGGCCTCATCAAGGGCACCTCCGTGGTGTTTGTGGTGGCGCTGCCGGAGATCTTCTACACCGTGCAGGTCATCTACAACCGCAACGGCCGCGTGATCCCGCTGCTGCTCGTGGCCTGCGTCTGGTACGCGCTGATCACCACGCTGCTCTCGATCGCCCAGTACTACGTTGAGCGCCGCTTCGCCCGCGGGACCTCGCGGGTGCTGCCGCCCACGCCGCTGCAGCGGGTGCGCTCCGCCGTGGGGCGCTGGTGGGGTTCGCTTGCCTCGGACCAGGGCGCGACGCCGCCCGGTCCAGGGGGCGCCGGACGCGCGGCCGCCGCCGCGCTCGCCACCGAGACGCAGGGGGTGACCCGATGAGCGCGCCCGCCCTGAACCAGCCGGCGGAGCGGGCCGAGGCCCGATCGGGCCGGCGCGCCGGGACCGGCGCCGAGGTCGTCATCGACGCCGTGAGCAAGTCCTACTCCGGCACCCAGGTGCTCAAGGACGTGAGCCTCACGGTGGGGGCCGGCGAGGTCGTGACCCTCATCGGGCCCAGCGGCTCCGGCAAGTCGACGCTCCTGCGCACCGTGAACCACCTCGAGACGGTGGACTCCGGCTCCGTCACCGTGGGGGGCGAGTACATCGGCTACGCCCTGCGCGGCGGGGCGCTGCACGAGCTGCCCGAGCGCGAGGTGCTGCGCCGACGGACCCGCGTCGGCCTGGTGTTCCAGCACTTCAACCTCTTCCCGCACCTGAGCGCGGTGCAGAACATCGCGATCGCGCCCGTGTCGCTGAAGAAGCTGGGCAAGGACGAGGCGGAGGAACGCGCCCGCGCGCTCCTCTCCCGCGTGGGGCTGGAGGGCCACGGGGACAAGTTCCCCCGGCAGCTCTCCGGCGGCCAGCAGCAGCGCGTGGCCATCGCCAGGGCGCTGGCGCTCGAGCCCGAGGTGTTGCTCTTCGACGAGCCGACCTCGGCGCTGGACCCCGAGCTGGTCGGCGAGGTGCTGGAGGTGATCCGCGAGGTGGCCGGGGACGGCACCACGCTCATCATCGTCACGCACGAGATCGGCTTTGCCCGCGAGGTCTCCGACCGCATCGTCTTCCTCGACCAAGGCGAGATCGTGGAGCAGGGAACGCCCGAGCAGCTCCTCTCCCACCCCACTCAGCAGCGCACGCGCGACTTCGTCTCCCGCGTGCTCTAGCCAGCCGCCTCCCGGCGGAACCCCGGCGCCCGGGCCCACCGATCGCCGTCGCCCCTTGCGGCACACCCGCCCTCCGCGGCGGGACATCACCCCACCCCTTCCCGCCCGCCTGCTCGCCGCCCTCCACGCGAGGCGCGGCCAGGCGAGCGCGCCCACGAAAGGCACACCATGGCCAAGAAACTCTCCACCAAGCAAGGCCTCGCCCTCTCGGCTGCGGCCCTGCTCGTCCTCGGCGGCGCCACCGCCGGCGTCGTCGCCGCCGTCAACGCGAACCGGGCCGAGGAGCCCGAGCGGGCGGCCGCCACAAGCCCGTTCGACCTCAGCGCTGCGGCGAACAAGGACCGCGTGCGCAGCGAACCCGTCGCGGCCGCCGTCGAGCAGCTCAAGAAGTCCGGCTTCACGCCCGTCTCGCCGGGCAAGCTCACCGTCGCCACCTCGGCGGGCGCCCCGCCGCTCTCCGCGCTGGCCTCCGACGACAACACGACCCCCGTGGGCAACGAGGTGGACCTGGCCCAGCTCGTGGCCGACGGGCTGGGGCTGGAGCTCAACGTCGTGAACGTCTCGTGGGCCGACTGGCCGCTCGGCGTGCAGTCGGGCAAGTACGACATCGTCTCCTCCAACGTCACCGTGACGGACGAGCGCAAGGAGCTCTTCGACTTCTCCTCGACGCGCCAGGACCTGCTGGGCTTCGTGGTGGCCGAGAACTCCGAGATCACCTCCATCACGAAGGCGGAGGACATCGCCGGGCTCAAGCTCTCCGTCTCTTCAGGCACCAACCAGGAGAAGGTGCTCCTCGAGTGGAACGAGGAGCTCACCAAGGCGGGCAAGCAGCCGGCCGAGCTGATCTACTACGACGACTTCGCCGCCGCCTACCTCGCCATCGACTCCGGCCGCATCGACGGCTACCTCGGCCCGAACCCCACGGCGCTCTACCAGGTGGCCGTGGCCCCTGGCCGCAAGCTCGTGGGCACGATCGAGGGCGGCTGGCCCGCCACCGCACCCATCGCGATCGGCACCGCCAAGGGCAACGGCCTGATCAAGCCCGTCAACACCGTGCTCAACGCCGCCATCCGGGACGGCTCCTACGCCAAGGTGCTCACCCGCTGGGGCCTGAACTCCGAGGGGATCAAGGCCTCCCAGATCAACCCGGCCGGCATCCCGAAGTCCGTGGGCAAGTAGACCGCGGTCGGCGCCCGCTCGGCGGCCCCTCGACTTTGTGGCAGACTCGCGAGTCTTTCTCGCGATGTAGCCACAAAGTCGCGGGGCCGCCCGCGTGTGCCGGGGCACTCCCCCTAGGCTGAGGCCATGGGCAACCTCTACACATACTTCGCGGCCACCGACGACGCGGCGGCGGCCACGGCCATCGACGGGGAGAGCTTCCCCGACACCGAGCTGGTCCTGGATGCCAGCGTCGACCCGATCGTGGAGCTCGGCACCCTCGAGTCGATCCTCTCGGGGCGGCCGTACGAGGAGGTCGCGGACGACCCGCGCTCCGGCCACCTGCTCGCCGACGGCGGCGAGTGCTGGGTGGTGACCGTCACCGAGGGTGCGGCCACGGCGCTCGCCGGCGCCCAGGCGCCGAGGCATGCCGAGGCGGCCGTCGCCTGGTCCCACACCGACGAGCTCGAGGGCTCCGACCCGGCGGACCTGGCCGAGGTCATCGGCGGCCTGTCCGGGCTGGCCACCCACGCCGCCGCCCGCGGCTGGAAGCTGTACTGCTGGATGTCGCTCTAGCCGGCGCCCCGGGCCCGGCTTCACTCCCGCGAGGACAGCCGCGCGTCGAGCGCCGTGCGCGCAGCGAGCAGTTCCTCCCAGCTCGGGTCCCCCACGAAGGCGCCCGGCATGACGATCCGCTCCGAGGCCCTGGACGGATCGGCCGCGCGCTGAACGCACTGCTCCGCCACGGCAGCGTCGTCGGGACCCGCCGCCAGCAGGAAGACCCGGCGCGTCCCGGCCCAAGCCCGCGCCGTGGCCTCGTGCGCCCGCACGAGCGCGGGCCCCTCCGGCTGCAGGCCCACCGAGGGGCGGTCGCCGCACACGAGGAAGTCGAAGGAGCCGCCCTCCGGCAGGCACGGCAGGAACGTCGCCGCCATGACCCGGTACACCTCCCCGATCTCGCCCTCGCCGCCCCAGACGGCATCCCCGCGCCCGCCATAGCGCAGGCACACCACCACGTGGTCCACGGCCCCGCGTTCGACCACGATGCGTCGCGATGCCTCGACGAACGCCGGCTCCGAGGCAAAGTCCAGGGCCGAGGCATGCATCCCCTCCACCCCGCCGAGGCGCAGCTCGATGAGCTCGGCCTGCTCCGGAGTGCGTGCCAGCACATCCACCACCGCCCCGGCCGCCGCCATCCCGGCGGCGATGGCCAGGCCCGTCGGATTGCTTGCTCCCAGCACCACCACATGGTGTCCGGCCAGCCCCTGCGTCATGCTCGTCTCCCCCTCGCCCCGGCGCGGCGGGAAGGCCGCCGTCGCCTCCCCATTCTCACCGACGGGCACCCCCGGCGATACCCTGGGCGCACCGGGTGTCGCGCCCGCCGACCGCTTCAGCCGAAAGCAGGCCATGCCAGCCTCCCCCACCGCCCCGCCCCACCTCGCCCTGCTGGGGGCCGGCGCCGTCGCCACCGAGCTCGCGCTCCTCTGGGCCGCCGCCGGGGCGCACCTCACGGTGTGGGCCAGGAACCCCGAGCGCCTCGGCTGGCTGCTCGACGACGTCCTCGAGGAGCATCCGGACGCTCGGCTCGAGGCGGCCCCGACCGCGCTCGCCGCCGTCGAGTCGGCCGGGCTCGTGGTGCCGGCGCTCCCCTGGGGCGAGCAGCTGACCGGCCTGCTGCGCGCTCTGGCCGGGGCCCTGCCCGGGCGCACCGTGATCGATGTCGCCAACGCGTACGAGATGACGGCGCTCGGCCCCAAGCTGGCGCACTACGTTCCGGGCGGCTCGGCCGCGGCCGCCACGGCGGCCGCCCTCCCGCCGGACACCGGCCACGTGCACGCCTTCACGCACGTGCGTTCCGATGCGCTGTCCGCGGGGGCGGCGGCCGGAGCACCGCTCCCCTATGTTTCAAACGGCCTCGAGCACGACGACGCGGCGGCCGCCCTGGCCGCCACCGGCTGGCTTCCCGTGCGGGTGGGCGACATCGCCGACGCCGCGGAGATCGAGGCCTCCGGCTCCTGGGACCGCGCGGCGGGACGCAGCGGGCTCGGCGTGGCCACGCTCGAGGACGCCCGGGCGCTGGGACTGCTCTGACCGACCCCCGCGAGGCCGACACGCCCGGGCGCGGGGGCGATTGACGCCAGCACTAGACTGGGAGGCGCTATGGCGCTCACCATCACGTACCCGCAGGCCCTCCCCGTTTCCGCCCGTCGCGACGACATCATGGCGGCCATCCGCGAAAACCAAGTGGTCGTGGTGGCCGGCGAAACGGGCTCGGGCAAGACGACCCAGCTGCCCAAGATGCTCCTGGAGCTCGGCCTCGACGCCGAGACCAAGGGCAGGGACGGAAAGACCCGTCGCCTCGTCATCGGCCACACCCAGCCGCGCCGCCTCGCCGCGCGCACCGTGGCCGAGCGCATCGCCGAGGAGCTCGGCGTGCAGATCGGCCAGGAGGTCGGCTTCCAGGTCCGCTTCACGGGCGAGGTCTCCGAGGCCACGCGCGTCAAGCTCATGACCGACGGCATCCTGCTGGCCGAGATCCAGCACGACAAGCTGCTCTCCCGCTACGGCGCCATCATCATCGACGAGGCCCACGAGCGCAGCCTCAACATCGATGTGCTCCTGGGCCACCTGAAGCGCATCCTGCCCCAGCGCCCCGACCTCAAGGTCGTCATCACCTCGGCCACGATCGATCCCGAGCGCTTCGCCAGGCACTTCGGCACGCCAGCCCCGGCACCCGGCCACGCGCCGTCGGGCGTTTCCCTCCCGGCCCACGCCGACGGCGTGGCGCCGGAGGACGACGGCGTCGTCGAGCTCCCGGCCAACGAGGTCCAGGTCCGCGAGGACGGCTCCACGGTGACGCACGTGCGCCCGGCGCCCGTCATCGAGGTCTCCGGGCGCACCTTCCCCGTCGAGATCCGCTACCGCCCGCTCTCCCCGGACGACGAGGACAGCGGCGACGAGCTGGAGCCGGGCGCCGGCGGCCAAGATCGCGACATGGTCGACGCCGTGTGCGACGCCGTGGTCGAGCTCTCCCGCGAGGCGGACGGCGACGTCCTCATCTTCTTCTCCGGCGAGCGCGAGATCCGCGACGCCGCCGAGGCGCTGCGCGGCATGCTCCCGCGCCACCCCAAGCTGCGCGACGCGGAGGTGCTGCCGCTCTTTGCCCGGCTCTCCCTCGCCGAGCAGCACGCCGTCTTCCGCCCCGGCCCCAAGCGCCGCATCGTGCTGGCCACCAACGTGGCCGAAACCTCGCTCACGGTGCCGGGCATCAAGTACGTCATCGACACGGGCGTGGCCCGCATCTCGCGCTACAGCCACCGCACCAAGGTGCAGCGCCTGCCCATCGAGCGCATCTCGCAGGCCAGCGCCAATCAGCGCTCCGGTCGCTGCGGCCGCGTCTCGGACGGCATCGCGATCCGCCTCTACTCGGAGGAGGACTTCGCCTCCCGCCCGGAGTTCACCGATCCGGAGATCCTGCGCACCAACCTCGCCTCGGTCATCTTGCAGATGTCCTCCATGGGCGTGGTGGCCCACCCGGCCGACGTGGTGAACTTCCCCTTCGTCGAGCCGCCGGAGGCCCGCGCCGTCAACGACGGCATCACCCTGCTGCGCGAGCTCGGCGCCGTGGGCGAGGGCAAGCGCGGCGCCATCACGAAGACGGGCCGCGACCTCTCGCAGCTGCCCGTCGACGTCCGCCTCGGCCGCATGATCCTGGAGGCGGGCCGCCGCGATTGCGCCACCGAGGTGCTCGTCCTCGCCGCAGGCCTCTCCCTGCAGGACCCGCGCGAGCGCCCCACCGAGGAATCGGGGAAGCGCCAGCGCGCGGCCGAGCTGCACGCGCGCTTCGTGGACAAGGAGTCCGACTTCACGGGCTACCTGAACCTGTGGCGCTACCTGCAGGAGCAGCAGGAGGAGCTCTCCTCCTCGGCCTTCCGCCGCCTGTGCAAGGCCGAGTTCATCAACTACCTGCGCGTGCGCGAGTGGCAGGACCTCTTCAACCAGCTGCGCCAGATCGTCAAGCCGCTGCACTTCAAGGTCCCGAACCGCGACGTTGACCCCGTGGGCAAGCACGACGCCGTGCACCAGGCCCTGCTCTCGGGTCTCGTGAGCCACATCGGCCTGTGGGACGAGCGCAAGCGCGAGTACGCCGGCGCCCGCGGCACGCGCTTTGCCATCTTCCCCGGCTCCGCCCTGTTCAAGAAGAAGCCCACGTGGGCCATGGCGGCCGAGCTCGTCGAGACCTCGCGACTGTGGGCCCGGACCGTGGCCAGCTTCGACCCGGACTGGGTGGAGCAGGTGGCGCCTCACCTCGTGAAGAAGTCCTTCTCCGAGCCGCATTGGTCGCGCCGCCAGGGCGCGTGCCTCGCCCACGAGAAGGTCACCGTGTTCGGCGTCCCGGTCGTGGCGGACCGCGTCATCCAGCTCGCGCGGATCAACCCGCGCCTGGCCCGTGAGCTCTTCATCCGCCACGCCCTCGTCGAGGGCGATTGGTCCACCCGTCACGCCTTCTTCGCGCGCAACCGCGACCGCCTGAAGGAGATCGACGAGCTCGAGGCCCGCCTGCGCCGCCGCGATCTGCGCGCCTCGGACGAGGACCTCTTCGACTTCTACGACGCCCGCCTGCCGCAGGACGTCACGGACGAGCGCAGCTTCGACGCGTGGTGGAAGACGGAGCGTTCCACCAACGGGCGCCTGCTCGACTTCGATCCGGAGGCGTTGCTGCAGGCCGATGCCGACGAGCTCGACTCCGACGCCTACCCGCGCACGTGGCAGCACGGCTCGCTGCAGCTCGAGCTGCGCTACGAGTTCGACCCCACGGGCTCCTCCGCCGACGGCGTGTTCGTGCGCGTGCCGATCCTCTTCCTCAACCAGCTCGACCCCGAGCGCTTCCGCTGGGGCGTGCCAGGGCTGCGCGAGGAACTCGTCACGGCGCTCATCAAGTCCCTCCCCAAGGCCGTGCGCAAGAGCTTTGTGCCGGCCCCGGACGTGGCGCGCGCGGCCGTCGCGGCGCTGGCGGAGGACGCCGATCCGGCCACCGACGACCTGCTCCCCTCGCTCGAGCTCGTCCTGCGCCGCTTGAAGGGCGTGGTCATCCCGCCCGGTTCCTGGGACCTTTCGCGCATCCCCGATCACCTTCGCCCCTCGTTCGAGGTCATCGGCGAGCGCGGCAAGGTGCTCGCCTCCTCGCGCGATCTCGCGACCCTGCAGGCCAAGCTGGCGGGCGAGAACCGGCGCGCCATCGCCGCCTCCCTCGGCACGAGCGCCGAGAAGCTCGAGGCGGCGGCCGGGCAGCCAGGCAAGCCGGGGCACGACGGCGGCCGGGCCGGTTCCCCGGCCGGCGCGGGCGGGCGCGGGGCCGGGAACGGCACCCAGGGCGCCGGCGGCGCCCGGGGCGGCCGCGACGTCGTGCAGGGCAAGCCGGGTTCCGGCAAGCAGGCGACCAATCCGTGGCACCGCACGGGATTGACCTCGTGGCCGGACGACCTGGGTGAGCACGGCAAGCTGCCGGCTAAGGTCGTCACGACCGTCAAGGGCCAGCAGATCACCGCCTACCCCGGCCTGGTCGATCGCGGCGAGAGCGTGGACCTCACGGTCTTCCGCAACCCGGCCGAGCAGGCGGCGGCGCACCGCAAGGGCGTCATCCGGCTCTTGCAGCTCACGGTTCCCTCGCCGCAGCGCTACGTGCTCGATCACCTCAACAACAAGGAGAAGCTGGCCTTCAGCCAGTCCCCGCACGGCACCGTCGAGTCCCTCATCCGCGATTGCACGTGGGCGGGCATCGACAAGCTGGTCCCGCCTGTGCTTCCCATGATGAAGTCCGAGTTCACCTCGCTCTTCCACCTCGTGCGGGCCGAGATCATCGACACGGTCTTCTCCGTCGCCTCGACTGTGGAGAAGGTGCTCGCCTCCTCGGTGCGCATCACGAACAAGCTCGCAGGCATGAGCGGCGGCGCACTCAAGGACACCGTGGAGGACGTGCGCTCGCAGATGCGCGGGCTGGTGTACCCGGGCTTCGTCGCCTCCACTGGCTACGCACAGCTGGCGCACCTGCCGCGCTACCTGACGGCGGTGGAGCGGCGCCTCGACAAGGTCATCGCGGGGGCGCTCACGAAGGACCTGCAGGGCCTCGACGTGATCCAGGAGCTCGAGGACGAGTATGACGCGGCGCTCGATCGCACGCCGGCGGGCGCTGCGCACCCGGCCAAGCTGCTGCCGGTCAAGTGGATGTTGGAGGAGCAGCGCGTGTCGCTGTTCGCCCAGGAGCTCGGCACGGCCTACTCGGTCTCGCCCAAACGCATCCGGGCCACCATCAAGGAGGGACTGGGCGCCTGAGCCCCAGCACGGCGGAGGGCCCCGGAGCACGCGCTCCGGGGCCCTCTGGGCTTGCGTGGCTAGTTCTCGACGGCGACGTCGAAGAGGTTTCCGTCCGGATCGGCGAAGGTCACCCACCTGAAGGACTCGTCCCCGTGCTCGCCGACCTTGCGGGCCTCGAGCTCGAGGAGCCGCGCCTCCTCCGCCGCGATGTCGTTGGTCGCGAAGTCGAGGTGGAACTTGTTCTTGCCAGGCGTCGGCTCCTCCACGAGCTGGAAGGCCAGGCCCGGCTGCCCCTCCCCCAGCATGACGAAGGCTCCCGTCCCAGACTCGCTGAGGCGGGCGCCAAGCACCTCCGCCCAGAACGTGCCGAGGCGGACCGGGTCCGCGGAATCGATCGTGACGAGCGCGAGGTTCAGAGTCATGGTTGGGAACGCTAGTCCTCGTGGCCCGTCGACGGAAGGGGCATCGGCGTCGGGCGCCGGCCGGCCACCCACACGAGCAGCGCGCCGGAGGCGGCAACCAAGACGATCCCGGCCCCGGCGCTCAGCGTGAGCGCCTGGCCCATGAAGAGCAGCCCGGCGAGCGAGCCGAGCACGGGGTCGAGGGCGAACCAGGTCCCCACGACGCGCGCGTCGGCCATGCGGCCCGCGAGCGTGTCCATCGTGAAGGTGAACGCCACGCCGAGCACGGCGGAGAGCGCCAGGAGCCCCCACTGCTGGGCGTTGACGTTGCCGATGTGCGGCAGGGAGAACGGCAGGGTCAGCACGGCGGCGACGCCGACCGACAGCGCGAGGTCGCCCAGGCCGCCGTCAGCCTTGCCGACCCGCGAGGCCATGACCGTGTAGAGCCCAAAGAAGACGGCGCCGCCCAAGGCGAAGGCGTAGCCGATCGGGTCGAAGTAGCCCCCGGGGCCCAGCGAAATGAGCAGCACGCCAAGGAACGCGCCGAGCGCGCACAGCGCCTCGCGCCAGTGCCGCGAGGCGGCCAACGCCACGACGCACGGGCCCAGGAAGTCGAGCGTCACGGCGATGCCGAGCGGGATGCGGTCGATCGCCGCGTAGAGGCACGCGTTCATGGCGGCCATGGCCACGCCGTAGCCGACGATCCCCCACCAGTCGGCCCGGGAGCGCCCGCGCAGGCTCGGCCTGAACACGACGAGCAGGAGGAGCGCCGCGATGAGTAGGCGCAGGCCCGAGGTCTCGAAGGGGCCGAGCGCCGCGAAGAGCCCGGCCGCGATGACGGAGGAGATCTGCAGGGCGGAGGAGCCGAGGGCCACGAAGCCGCCGGCCTTCAGGACCGCCCCGCGATGCGGCGCCTGGCGCACGCTCTCCTGCGCCGTGGGTGCGCTCACGCCTGCGGCACGAACTCGCCGTGCCCCTGCGTCACGAGGGCGGCGCGCAGGGTGTGCAGCGCGGCGTCGAACTCCTCTGCCGGCACATCGGTGCGGGCCTGGGAGAGATCGAAGTCGGCGAGCGAGTTCACGGGCCACACGTGCAGGTGCAGGTGCGGCACCTCGAAGCCGGCGATCTCGAGGCCGGCGCGCTCGGCGCCGAACGCCGCGACCTGCGCCTTGCCGATGACCTGGGCGACGACGCTCAGGTGGGCCACGAGCTCGGCCGGGGCGTCGGTCCACTTGTCGATCTCCTGGCGCGGCACCACGAGGGTGTGGCCGGGCGTGAGCGGCCCGATCGAGAGGAACGCGACGCAGTGCTCGTCCTGCCAGGCGAAGCGGCCGGGCAGCTCGCCGGAGATGATGCGGGTGAAGAGGGTTGCCATGGGGTGTCTCCTACGGGGAATGAGGAACGGGTCTGGGGGCGCGGTGGCTGGCGCGCCGGGAAGCGGGGCGGGCCTAGAGCGTGGAGTTGTCCAGGACAAAGCGGTAGCGGACATCGCCGGCCACCATGCGGTCCCACGCCTCATTGAGGCCGTCCGCCCCGACCACCTCGACGTCGGTGGCCACGCCGTGCTCCGCGCAGAAGTCGAGCATCTCCTGCGTCTCGGGGATGCCCCCGATCTTTGAACCAACCAGGCTCAGGCCGTGGCGCACCAGCAGCGCGGCGTCGACCGCTTGGCCGCCGCCCCCGCCCGGCGGCAGGCCGATCTGGGCCAGGCGGCCCGTGGGGCGCAGCGTCTTCAAGTAGGCGTTGACGTCGTGCGGCGCGGAGATCGCGTCGATGACGACGTCGAGGCTCGCGGCGGCGGCCGCCATGGCCTCCGGATCGGTGCTGAGCACGGTGTGGTGGGCCCCGAGGGCGCGGGCCGCCTCGACCTTGGCCGGGCTCGTGGTGAAGGCCGTGACCTCCGCCCCCATGGCCGCCGCGAGCTTGACGGCCAGGTGGCCCAGACCGCCCAGGCCCGCCACGCCCACGCGGGTTCCCTCGCCGACGCCGGCGGCGCGCAGCGGTGAGTAGCTCGTGATGCCTGCGCACAGCAGCGGTGCGGCGGCCGCGGCGTCGAGCGCCTCCGGCACCTTCAGGACAAAGTCCTCCGCCACGACGATCGAGGTGGCGTAGCCGCCCTGCGTGCGTTCGCCGTGGAAGCGGTCCCAGGCGCCATAAGTGCCCACCGAGCCCTGAGTGCAGAACATCTCCTGCCCGCGCAGGCACGCGTCGCAACGGCGGCACGAGCCCACGAGGCAGCCGACGCCCACACGATCGCCCACGGCGTGCGCCGTGACGGAGGACCCGACGGCCACGACGCGGCCGACCATCTCGTGACCCGTGACGAACGGCAGGGCGCGCGAGCCCCACTCACCGCGCGCAGCGTGCACATCGGAGTGGCACAGGCCGCAGAACTCCACCTCGATGACCACATCGTGGGCGTCGGCCGCGCGGCGCGGCAGGAAGATCTCCTCGATGGCGCCGCCCAGGGAGCGCACGCCGCGTGCCACGGCCGTGTGCGCGCGGCCCGTGGCGGCGGCGGCTCGCGCCTCGGCGGCATCGACCGGCCGTCCCTCAGGGTTCGGTCCCTCCGGCGCCGTCGGCGTGAGCGGTACGGCGTCGACGGCGGAGCTGAGTTCCTGGCGCAGGGCCAGGAGCGAGGACGGCGTGGGCGGGCGCAGAACGGTCATGGCACCAATCTAGTCCGGCCCGCGCTCGCCCGCGCCCGGCGGGCCCGGCGGGCCCGGCCACCCGGCGCGTTCATCCCTCGACTTTTTCGCCATCTCGCGACAAATACTCGCGAGATGACCAAAACTCGCAAGATCACCGCCTGGCGGTGCGGGCGCTATCCGGCGGAGCCCGTGGCCACCGGCCGCTGCGGGTGGTTCGACCACTGCGACCACGAGCCTGGGTAGAGCGCGCCGCGCACGCCAGCCACGGCCAGCGCGAGCAGTTCGTGGCTGGCCGTCACGCCGGAACCGCAGTAGGCGCCCACCGCCGGGGCCGGACCCTCGGCGCCGTCGTCGTCGAAGACCACGCCGGCCGCGCGGAAGCGTTCGCGCAGCGCCTCCGCGCCCAGGAAGCGCCGCCCGGGGCCGAGATTGCCTGCCGTCGGCACGCTTCGCGCGCCGGGAAGGTGGCCCGCGCGTGGGTCGATGGGTTCCTCCAGCCCCAGGAAGCGCGGCTCGGCGCGGGCATCGAGGAGCACCCCACTGCCGGCGAGCGCGGCCGCCTCGTCCGCGTCGAGCACGGGCATCCGGCCCCACCCGACGCGGGCCGGGACGGCGGGGCTCGGCGGTGTCACCGCACCCGAGGCGGTCTCTCCCCCGGCGGCGATCCAGGCCTGAATGCCGCCGTCGAGCAGCCGCACGGGCAGCCCTGCGTGCTTGAGCAGCCACCACGCGCGGGCGGCGGAGAGCCCGCCCTGATCGTCGTAGACCACCGCGAGCTGCCCCTCGGCCAGGCCCCAGCGGGCCACGCTCGCGGCAAAGGCCTCGGGCGCCGGCAGCGGGTGGCGCCCGACCCGGGCCGAGGGCTCGCCCGCCAGCTCGGCGCCGAGGTCAACGAACACGGCGCCCGGCAGGTGCGCCTCGAGGTAGTCGCCGTAGCCCACGGGATGCGCCGGGTCCTCGGCGCGCGAGGCCACGAGCTGCCAGCGCACGTCCAGCAGCAGCGGCGGCGTGGCCGAACGCAGCGCGGCGTCGAGCTCGCGGGCCCCGATGATCTCCCCCGCCGGGGCGGGAACGGCCGAAGGGACGGTGGCAGGGATGCTCATGGCTCCTCCTTGTTGATGCTGTGCCCACCGTACGACGACGCGGGCTCGGCCGGGAGCGAGGCGCGCCCACCGGCCGGGCGCGCCAGGCGTGCGCGGGCGCGTGGCCTAGACCTCGATGCTCTGACCGCTCTCCCACGGCGAGTAGACGGTGCCCGTGCGCCCGCCGAGTCCGGCCAGCTGGGCCTCGACGATCTTGTGGCCGGCACCCGTGAGCGGGGCGTCGTGGATGCCGTAGGCGCGGCGGGCCCGCACGGCGGCGATGAAGTCGACCACCTCGCTCGTCTTGCTCCACGGGGCCCAGGCCGGAACCAGGAGCACCTCGAGCGGCTCGCCGCCGGCGGGGACGATCAGGGCGTCGCCCGGGTGGTAGACGCGCCCGTCGATGAGGTAGCCGAGGTTGTCGATCGTGCGCAGGAGCGGGTGGATGAGAGCGTGCTGGCCACCCACGGCCTTGATCGGCACGCCGGCGGCCACGAATTCCTCGTCAGGCACCACGGTGACGACGCGCTCGCCCAGGGCCTGCCCGTCCGCGCGCTCGCGCCAGCGGGCCACGACGTCGGCCGGAGCGTAGGCCGGCACCTCCGGATGGCCGGTCAGGAAGGCCAGCACCACGTCGTCGTCCACGTGGTCGGCGTGGCCGTGCGTGATCAGCACGGCGTGGGCGCCCTCGAGCGCCGCGGCGGCGTCGCTCAGGGTGCCGGGATCGACGGCGAGTTTCCTCGGCCCCTCGGCCGTGTCCGCGTGAACGCTGATGCATGAATGTCCGTGTTTGATGAGCCTCATGACCGCGAGCCTAACGCCGCCACGCCCCGGCTAGACTCGAGGGTGACGTTTCGCCCGCCAGCGGGGCGTCGGCGCCGACGCCCCTGGGCGAGCAGCGCGCAGACAGCGGCGAGGAGGAGTCCCATGAGCGGCCAGGCGGCACCAGCCCGACGGGTGACCAAGCAACGCGTGGCGCTCGAGGGTGAGCTGGCGCGGCACGACGACTTCCGCACCGCCCAAGAGATCCACTCCTGCCTCGGCGAGCACGGTGAGAGCGTCTCCCTGGCCACCGTGTACCGCGTGCTGCAGCAGATGGGCGAGGCCGGCGAGGTCGACGTCATGCGCATGCCTGACGGGGAGGCAGGCTACCGCCGCTGCGCCGTCGAGCATCATCACCACCACCTCGTGTGCCGCCGCTGCGGCGCCACCGAGGAGGTGGAGGCCCCCGAGGTGGAGGCCTGGGCCGCGTCGGTGGCGCGCCGCTTCGGCTACTCGCAGGTGGGGCACACCGTCGAGCTCTCCGGCCTGTGCGCAAGGTGCACGGCGCAAAGCCAGGACGAGGCGCCCTAGCCTCGGCCCGGCGCCGGCCGGCCACCCCACCCGCGGACTACCGGTCCCCCACCGACCCGCCGCCGGCCACACCACCCGCGGCGCCGGCCGCCCCCAACATGGGGAAGAATGGGGGCATGAACGCCCGCAAGACGAAGTCCCGCGTCCCCGGCCGCCCCGTGGCCCGCTTTTCAAACGTGCTCGAGGCCCTCGGCACCATCGCGATGCTCGTGTGGGCGGTGTTTGCCTTCGTCGAGGGCCGCTTCATCATCGGCACGATCCTCGCCGTGGGCGGCCTGGCGATCGGCTGGGTGACCCTGCGCGAGTTCAGCGGGAAGGGCTTGGGGCGGGCGCCGCAGCCGGGCGACGAGCCCCGCTAGTCCCCTCGACCCCGCGCCGGCGGCCCCATAGCTTGGCACCGATCCAGAGCGCAAAGGAGATGGTCGTGACGTAGGGGCTCACGGGCAGCGAGCCGGCCAGCGCCAGCAGGATGCCTCCCACCACGCTGATGAGCGCGAAGGTCACCGAGAGCGCCACCGCCTTGACCGGCTTGGCCGTGATCTGCAGCGCAGCCGCGGCCGGGGTGATGAGCAGGGAGAGCACCAGGAGCGCCCCGACCACCTGAATGGCCATCGCCACGGACAGGCCGAGCAGCACGACGAAGGCCACGGAGAGCCCGCGCACCGGCACGCCCCGCGCCGCAGCCACCCAGGGGTCGGTCGAGGCAAACATGAGCGGGCGCCAAATGATCGCCATGCCCGTCAGGACCACGATCGCCCCGACCACCATGGTCATCACCTGGGCCTCGTCCACGGCCACGATCTGGCCCGTCAGGAGCCCGAACTTGTTGGCGCTGCGCCCCTCGTAAAGGGCAAGGAAGAGGATGCCGAGGCCCAGGCCGAACGGCATCAGCACGCCCGTGATGGCGTTGCGCTCGCGCGCCCCGGCGCCCAGCAGGCCCAGGAGCAGCGCGGCGATGATGGATCCGATGACGGAGCCCGTCACGACGTCCACCCCGAGCAGCAGCGCGGCGGCGGCGCCGGCGAAGGAGAGCTCGGAGATCCCGTGCACGGCGAAGCCCATGTCTCTCGCCATGACCACGACACCCACGACGCCGCCGACCACGCCGAGGACGGCGCCGGCCACGAGCGATGGCCAGAGCAAGGACAGGAGCTCCCCGTAGTCCTGGAAGGAGAAGACCTTCTCCCACCACGCGGCGGCCGCCGCCTGCTGCAGCTGCGCGGATGCCGCGATCATGCGTGCTCCTCCGAGGTGTCGTGGTCGTGTTCGTGGTGGGTGTGGTCGTCCCCGCCCAGGATGGCGACGCGCTGACCCACGCGCACCACGTCGACGGGCCGCCCGAAGAGTCGCGTGAGCGTCTCGGAGGTGATGACCTCGTCGGGGGTGCCCACGGTGAAGCGGCCACCGGCGAGGTAGAGGACCTTGTCGACGTGCGGGAGCACCGGATTGATCTCGTGCGTCACGAAGAGCACCGCCGCCTGGTGTTCCTTGGCCTGGGCGGCGATGAGCGCCGTGACCTCCTCCTGGTGCGCCACATCGAGCGAGAGCAGGGGCTCGTCGCACAGCAGCACGGCCGGATCGGTCGCGAGCGCCTGCGCGGCGCGCAGGCGCTGCTGCTCGCCTCCGGAGAGCGTCCACACCGGGCGCTCGGCGTAGGCCGTGGCGCCGACCCGCTCGAGGAGCTCGTCGACGCGGGCGTCGATCCGCTTGCGCCGCGGGTCCAGGAAGCGCGGGCCCCACGAGGTGCCGTCGAGCCCCTGCGCCACGAGGTCGCGCGCCCGCAGGGGCGTTCCCTCCGGCAGCGGGCGCTGCTGCGGGATCACTCCCACGCTGCGCGAGCCGTGGCCCACGGGCCTGCCCGCCACCTCGGCCGTGCCGTGGGTGAGTTTTTGCATCCCGAGCAGCACGCGCATGAGCGTGGTCTTGCCCGAGCCGTTGGGGCCGAGGACGGCGACGAACTCCCCCGGCATGACATCGAGGTCGAGGCCGTTCCAGAGGGTGCGGTCGCCGAAGTCGACGCACGCATCACGCAGCGAGAGGGCGGGGGTCGAACTCACGCGAGGGCCTTTTCCAGGGCGGTGATGGTGGCGCCCATCCAGCTCAGGTAGTCCTGCTCTGCGCCGGGGGTCTCGGAGACCTTGAGCACGTGGACGCCCGCCTCCCGCGCCGTGGCCTCCAGGAGCGCCGTCTGCTCGTCGGTGGTCTGTTCGTTGTACGCCAGCACGGCCACGGAGCCGGAGCGCAGGGCGTCCTGCGCGCGCTTGAGCGCCAGCGGCGAGATCTCGTCGCCCTCCTCGATGGCCTCGGCCAGCCCGTCCGGCGTCCGGTTGACGAGACCGGCGTCCTCCAGCAGCGACTGGGCGACCGGCTCGGTCATGAGGTAGCCGCGTCCCTTGGCCGCCGCCTTCAGCGACTCGACGCGCTCCTCCAGGCCGCCGAGCTCGGTGGCCAGCTGGGCGGCCCGCTCGCGGTAGCCGTCGGCGCCGGCGGGATCCAGCGTGGCCAGCTCCTCGCCGATCCGGCCGGCGAACTCCTCCATGAGGTGCAGGTCGTACCAGACGTGCTCGTTGCCGTGATCGTGCTCAGACTCGGAGTCCTCGGCGCCTCCCTCGCCCGTGGCCGAGGCGCGGGCGGCGGGCTCGTCGCTGTGCTCGTCACCGTGGTCGTGGGTGTGCCCCTCCCCTTCATAGGCCTCGAGCACGGCGGGGCGCTCGTCGAGCGAGTCCACCACCTGCTCCGCGAAGGCGTCATAGCCGCCGCCGTTGAGCACCACGAGGTTGGCCTTGGACAGGCGCAACTTGTCGCGGGAGCTCGCCTCGTAGGAGTGCGGGTCCTGGGCGGAGGACTCGATGAGCGCCTGCACCTCGCCCCGATCCCCCAGGACCTCGGCCACGAGGGAGGAATAGACGGTCGTGGAGGTCACGACGCGCAGTTCACCGCCCGACGTCGCTGGCGCCGCCGAAGGGGTGCCGCTGCCGCAGGCGGTCAGGAGCAGGGAGCCGCCCAGGGCCAGGGCGGTGAGGATCCGCCGGCGGGGCGGGGAGGCGATAGCCACGGGTGACCTTTCGTCGATGCTTAATGAGAACGATTCTCATCATAGCGTACTTCTCGGCTGGGAACGACGGCGGCCCGCCTCCCGGGAGGGAGGCGGGCCGCCGCCTGGGCTCGCCCGGGTGCCGTGCGGCACCCCACGCGAGGCAAACGCACGAGGTTACTGCTCGTCGTCGTGCCCCACGGTGTAGCGACGCTCACCCGTCTGCTGGGTGGCATCGCGGATCTCACCCACGAGCTGCTCCAGCACATCCTCGAAGAAGAGGATGCCCGTGGTCGCCTCGCCCTCGTCCAGGACCCTGGCCACGTGCGTGCCCGTGCGCTGCATCGTCTCGAGCGCGTCCTCGACCTCCACACCCCGATGCAGGTTCACGAAGGAGCGGACCTTGGCGAAGGGGATGGGGCTCTCGTAGAGCTCGGGCGGGAGGACCATGACGTCCTTGAGGTGCAGATAGCCGGCCAGCTCGCCGTCCGGCTCGCGCATGACGAACCGCGAGAAGCCGGTGCGGCCCACGGCGTGCTCGAACTCCTCCGGCGTGGCGTCCGCGTCAAGGCTCACGACCTCTTCGAGCGGGATCGCGATGTCCCCCACGGTGCGCGTCGTGAACTCGAAGGCGCTCGTGAGCAGCCCGGCGTCGTCCTCCACGAGGCCCTCGCGCCTGGACTCCTCGACGATGGATTGCACCTCGTCGATCGTGTAGGTCGAGGCGACCTCGTCCTTCGGCTCGAACCCGAAGGCCCGCACCGCGTGATTGGCGATCCAGTTCAGGCCGTTCACGATGGGGCGGATGACGCGCGCGATCCACACCATGGGCGTGGCGAGCAGCAGCACCGCCTTGTCCGCCATGGACACCGAGAAGTTCTTGGGCACCATCTCGCCCAGCGTCACGTGCAGGAAGGTCACGATGACCAGCGCGAACACGAAGCCGGCCGTGTCCGCGACCCCGTGCGGCACGTGCAGCGCCTCCAGCGGTGCGGCGAAGAGGTGATGCACCGCCGGCTCGGCCACCTGCAGGATGAGCAGGGAACACACGGTGATGCCCAGCTGACAGACCGCGAGCATGACGCTCACGTGCTCCATGGCGCTCAACGCCGTCTTGGCCCGCTTGGACCCGGCGTCCGCCTTCGGCTCGATCTGCGAGCGCCTGGCCGACATGATGGCGAACTCGGCCGCCACGAAGAAGGCGTTGCCCGCCAACAGCACGACCAGCCACACGATGCCCCACCACGCGTTCATCGGGACACCTCCTGGTCATCGTCCTGGCCTGCCGGGGTCGGCACGAATTGAAGCCGGTCCACGCGGCGGCCGTCCATGCGGTCAACCCGCAGGACTCCCCCTCCCACGGCGGCCTCGTCGCCGAGGCGCGGAACCCGCCCGAGTTGGGCCATGACGTAGCCACCCACGGTCTCGTAGGCCGCCTCGTCCGCCACCGTGAGGCCCGGAATCCGCTCCGAGACCTCGTCGGGACGCAGCAGGCCGGAGAGCGACCAGGTCCCGTCTGCGGCCTGGACCGCGCCGGCCGGGCGCCGGTCGTGCTCGTCCTGGACGTCGCCCACGATCTCCTCGACGAGGTCCTCGAGCGTGACCATGCCGGCCGTTCCCCCGTACTCGTCGAGGACGATCGCCATCTGCAGATTGGCGGCGCGCAGCTCGCCGATGAGGTCATCGAGGTGCACCGTCTCTGGCACGGCGCTCAGCTCGCCCATGACCGTGGCGGCCACGAGCTCGGCCCGACGCTCGCGCGGGACCGAGACCACCTTCTTCACGTGCACCACGCCGCGCACATCGTCCGGATCGTCGCCGATCACGGGGAAGCGCGAGTAGCCGGTGCGCCTGGCGGTCTGGATGACGTGCTCGAGCGGGTCGTCGGCGTGCACCGCCTCCATGCGGATGCGCGGCGTCATGACGTCCGCGGCCGTGCGCTCGGCGAAGTGCAGGGTGCGCGAGAGGAAGCGGGCGGTGTCCTGATCCACCGTGCCCAGCTGGGCGGAGCGGTTGAGCAGGCTCGTCAGCTCCTCCGGCGTGCGCGCACCGGAGATCTCCTCCTTGGCCTCCAGGCCGAAGCGGTGCAGCACCCAGTTGGCGAAGCCGTTAAGCACCACGACCGCCGGCTTGAAGATGGCGGTGAAGACGAGCTGGGGGCGGGCCAGGGCCCGGCCGATGCGGTACGGCTCGGCGATCGCCAGGTTCTTGGGGATGAGCTCGCCGATGACCATCGAGAAGAGCGTCGCGATGAGCATCGCCACCACCAGCGCCACGGCGTCCGTGGCCGCACCGAGGCCGATGGCGCTCAGGGGAGCGTGCAGCAGCTTGCCGACGCTCGGCTCCATGACAAAGCCCGTGAGGAGCGTCGTCAGGGTGATGCCCAGCTGCACGGCCGAGAGCTGGGTCGAGAGCGAGCGCAGGCAGCGCAGCAGCGGCTCCGCCTTGGTGTCGCCCTCATCGATCTTACGCTGCACGCTGGGCACGTCGAGGGCGACGAGCGAGAACTCCACGGCCACGAAGAAGGCGGTGCCGAGCACGAGGACGAGGCCCAGGAGGAGGTAGATCCATTCCATCAGGCGACCCACCCGCCCCTCGCGGCGCGCGATAACGCCGGGTCAGGGCCCGGCGGCGTCAGGGGTTGATTCCGTCCGCCCGGACTGTCGGGCTCCGATGCGGCGGAGGAGGTGGAGGCGGTTCTGGGGCTGCCGGCGCGGCGCACGGGGGCGACGGGCCGGCACGGAGAATGGCTGTCCATAGTCAGTCAAGCCTACGGGATCCGACGGACTCCGGCCGCGACGGGCGCCACGAAGCCGCGGCGAGTTTTCCTGTGGATTCGGTGCCCGACGGCGGCCGGCCGCGGTGCCCGCCGACGCCCCTCGGCGCAAGGACTACCAAAGACACGCCTTTTCTACAAGACGTCGAACTTTGAAGGTGTCGGGAAACACGCCTGGGATTGGCCGCTTGCCCCCGAAACTGCGTACAGTGAGACGCAACTGTGACCGGAATACAGGTGTGCTCCGGGCACATCCATGACGCATAGCCACCATGTGAAACGAGGCGTATTCACCGTGCCAGAACTGTCGAACGACCGGCTGAAAGAGGAGTTCGGGGGGAACGAGTGGCTGGTCGAGGAGCTGTACCAGCAGTACCTCGCCGACAAGAACTCCGTCGACCCGAAGTGGTGGGACATCTTTGAGTCCCTCAGCTCCGGTGCCGGCACCGCCGCACCGGCGGCACCCGCGGCCCCGGCCGCGCAGGCCAGCGCCGCCGCACCGGTGACGCCCGTCGCACCGGTCGCGCCCGCTGCCCCGGCCAAGCCGGCCGCGCCCGCCCAGCCGGTCGCCGCGGCGACCCGCCCGGTGAGCACGCCCGCCGCAACGGCCCCCGCCGCCCCCACCCACGCCGTCCGCGCGGCGTCGAGCCCCTCGGTTCGCTCGAACGACACGCAGGCCCCCGTGCCGGCCGACCCGCAGAAGAAGGTGGCTCCCGCCGTCTCGGAGCAGGAGGAGGTGCAGATCCTGCGCGGCCCGGCCAAGGCCATCGCCAAGAACATGGAGATGAGCCTCGAGGTCCCCACGGCCACCACGGTGCGCGCCGTCCCGGCCAAGCTGCTGATCGACAACCGCATCGTCATCAACAACCACCTGCGCCGCGCCCGCGGCGGCAAGATCTCCTTCACGCACCTCATCGGCTTCGCCGTGATCCGCGCCCTGAAGCTCATGCCGTCCATGAACGTCTCCTACGACGTGCGCGAGAACAAGCCGGTGGCCGTGCACAACCCGCACGTGAACTTCGGCATCGCCATCGACATCCCCAAGCCGGACGGCTCGCGTTCGCTCGTGGTGCCGAACTTGAAGGCCGCCGAGGCCATGGACTTTGCCACCTACTGGCACACCTACGAGGACCTGATCGCCCGCGGTCGTCAGAACAAGCTGACGGCTGAGGACTACGCGGGCACCACCGTGTCGCTGACCAACCCGGGCGGCATCGGCACCGTGCACTCGGTCCCGCGCCTGTCCAAGGGCCAGGCCGCCATCATCGGCGTCGGCGCGCTCGACGTGCCGGCCGAGTACCGCGGCTCCTCCGACAAGGTCATCGCCTCGATGGGCGTCGGCAAGATCATCACGCTGACCTCCACCTACGACCACCGCGTCATCCAGGGCGCCGGCTCCGGCGAGTTCCTGAAGACCATCGAGTCCCTCCTGCTCGGCGACGAGTTCTGGGACGAGATCTTCGAGGCCCTGCGCATTCCTTACGAGCCGATCCGCTGGGCCAAGGACAACCAGGTGGACGTCGACCTGCAGGTCAACAAGGTCGCCCGCATCCAGCAGCTCATCCACGCCTACCGCGAGCGCGGCCACCTCATGGCCGACACCAACCCGCTCGTCTACATGCAGCGTCGCCACCCCGACCTCGACGTCCAGACCTACGGCCTGACGCTGTGGGACCTCGACCGCGAGTGGGTCACGGGCGGCTTCGGCGGCAAGGATCGCCTGCCCCTGCGCGACATCCTCGGCGTGCTGCGCAACGCGTACTGCCGCACCACCGGCATCGAGTACATGCACATCCAGGACCCGGAGCAGCGCCGTTGGTTCCAGGAGCACCTGGAGCACGGCTACGAGAAGCCCAGCCGCGAGGAGCAGCTGCGCATCCTCGGCAAGCTGAACCAGGCCGAGGCCTTCGAGACCTTCCTGCAGACCAAGTTCATCGGCCAGAAGCGCTTCTCGCTTGAGGGCGGCGAGTCGCTGCTTCCGCTGCTCGACGCCATCATCTCCGAGGCGGCCGACGCCGGCCTCGACGAGGCCGCGATCGGCATGAGCCACCGCGGCCGCCTCAACGTGTTGACCAACATCGCTGGCAAGACCTACGCCCAGGTCTTCCGCGAGTTCGAGGGCACGCAGGATCCGGCCGGTGTGCAGGGCTCCGGCGACGTGAAGTACCACCTCGGCACCGAGGGCTCCTTCACCTCCGAGGCCGGCAACACCACCAAGGTGTACCTGGCCGCCAACCCCTCGCACCTCGAGGCCGTCGACCCGGTCCTCGAGGGCATCGCCCGCGCCAAGCAGGACGTCCTGGATCGCGGCACCGACGGTTACTCCGTCCTGCCGATCCTCGTCCACGGCGACGCCGCGTTTGCCGGCCAGGGTGTGGTCCCCGAGACCCTGAACCTCTCGCAGCTGCGCGGCTACAAGACGGGCGGCACCATCCACGTCGTGGTCAACAACCAGGTGGGCTTCACGACGCCGCCGTCCTCCGGCCGCTCCTCGGTGTACTCCACCGACATCTCGAAGTTCATCCAGGCGCCGGTCTTCCACGTCAACGGGGACGACCCGGAGGCCGTGGTGCAGGCAGCGTGGCTCGCCTTCGAGTACCGCCAGGCCTTCCACGCCGATGTGGTCATCGACCTCATCTGCTACCGCCGCCGCGGCCACAACGAGGGCGACGACCCCTCGATGACGCAGCCCATGATGTACAACCTCATCGAGGCCAAGCGCTCCACCCGCAAGCTCTACACCGAGGCCCTCGTGGGCCGCGGCGACATCACGCAGGAGGAGGCCGACCAGGTCATCGCCGACTACCAGGCCCGCCTCGAGTCGGTGTTCGTGGAGACCCACGCCGCGCAGACCTCGCCGATCCCGGCGATCCCCGCGGCCGACTCCGTCAACGATCTGGACAAGCCGCGCGCCCAGGCGGACGAGGACTCGGTCTCCGATCCCCGCGCCGCCGACACGGCCATCTCGGCAGAGCTGCTGGCCGCCGTGGGCCGCGCCCACGCCGAGGTCCCGGACGGCTTCACCGTGCACCCCAAGCTGAAGTCGCTGCTCGAGAAGCGCGCCAAGATGTCGACCAACGGCGCCATCGACTGGGGCTTCGCCGAGCTGGCCGCCTTCGCCTCGCTCGCCCACGAGGGCGTGCCGGTACGCATCACCGGTCAGGACGCCCGCCGCGGCACCTTCGTCCAGCGCCACGCCGTCTTCCACGACCGCGTGAACGGCGACGAATGGACGCCGATCCGCCAGATCAGCGAGGACCAGGCCAAGTTCCTGATCTACGACTCCCCGCTCTCCGAGTACGCGGTGATGGGCTTCGAGTACGGCTACTCCGTGGAGCGCACCGACGCGCTGGTCCTCTGGGAGGCCCAGTTCGGCGACTTCGCCGACGGCGCCCAGACCATCGTCGACGAGTTCATCTCCTCCGGCGAGCAGAAGTGGGGCCAGCGCTCGTCGCTCGTGTTGCTGCTGCCGCACGGCTACGAGGGCCAGGGCCCGGATCACTCCTCCGCCCGCATCGAGCGCTACCTGCAGATGTGCGCAGAGGACAACATGCGCGTGTTGAACCCGACCACGGGTGCCAACTACTTCCACGCGCTGCGTCGCCAGGCCTACCTGCGCCCGCGCAAGCCCATGATCGTCTTCACGCCCAAGCAGCTGCTGCGCCTCAAGGCGGCGGCCCAGCCGGTGGAGGCCTTCACGCAGGCGCAGTTCCAGCCGGTCATCCCGGACGCCATCGTCCCCTCCGGCGACGCCGTCAAGCGCGTGCTCGTGGTCTCCGGCCGCCTGTACTACGACCTGCTCGCCGAGCAGGAGAAGACGGCTGACGCCACGACGGCGATCATCCGCGTCGAGCAGCTCTACCCGCTGCCCGCCCAGGAGATCGCCGCCGAGCTGGCCAAGTACCCGAACGCCGAGGTGCGGTGGGTCCAGGACGAGCCGGAGAACCAGGGCCCGTGGCCGTTCATGGCCCTGAACCTGCTCCCGCAGCTGGAGCGCGAGGTGCGCGTCGTCTCCCGTCCGGCCTCCGCCGCGACGTCGACCGGGTCGCACAAGCGCCACGATGAGGAGCTGAAGACCCTGCTGAAGCAGGCCTTCGCCTAAGTCCGGCGCCCCCACGGGTGCCAAGGGCGGGACACGTTACGTGTGTCCCGCCCTTGCCGTTCTCCGCCGCCCGCCTGAATTACAGTGGGCACGCAGCGTCCTATCGAAAGGATCCAAGACCAGTGGAGACCAGAACCCTGCGCCTCGTGGCGATCGGCGACGAACTGCTCGCCGGCCACGGAGACCAGCGCGCCCTGGGTTGGTTTGGCCGCGTCTTGGCCAAGACCCCGGGCGAGTCGCTCCGCCTGCATCCCTACGTGTTGGCCAGCCCGGCCGAGACCACCGAGGACCTGGCCGAGCGTTGGCTCGTGGAGGCCCAACGGCGCTTCGATCCCGACGGGGACAACCGGCTCGTCGTGGCGCTCTCCGGGGCGGACGAGGCCGCCGGCCTGTCCACCGCCCGCTCGCGGTTGAACCTGGCCAACATCCTCGACGCGGCGACGCAGCTGAGCCTGTCGGCGTTCGTGGTGGGCCCGCCGCCCACCCTCGATGCGACGCGCAACGCGCGCCTCGGACAGCTCTCCGCCGCCTTCGGGGACGTCACGACGCGCCGCAATCACTTCTACGTCGACACGTTCTCGCCGCTCGAACACCACGAGCAGTGGCGCGCCGACCTGGCGGCCCACGACGGCCTCCCGGCGCAGCAGGGCCACGGGCTCATGGCCTGGCTCGTGCTGCACCGCGGCTGGTACCCGTGGCTCGGCGTGGCGGCCCCCACGGCCTGAGGCCGCCCCACGGCTCCCCTTCCGGCGTGAGGGGCACGACGGCGTCGCTGGGCCGGGTCCCGGCGTGCGTTTTCGTGCCGCGTCAACGTGAGAGAATGGGTCAGGAGAGTCGCCGCATCGCGTCGGCGAGAGGAATGCTTCACAAGTGAGGAGACAACCATGAGCAAGCGCGCACGCAAGCGTCGCAGCCGTAAGCACGGCGGTGCCAACCACGGCAAGCGTCCCAACGCCTGAGTCCTCGGCGCTAGAGACATCAAAGGCCGGCGTCCCCTTGACGGGGACGCCGGCCTTTGTGTTGGGCCTCGCTCGACGCCGCGGGGCCAAGGCCCGGCGGGCCGGGCCCGGAAGCCGCTCAGGGCCGGGTGGTGGAGGGCCCGACACCGCGGGGCACGGTTGCGGTTCGGAGCCCGACGGCGCGGGGCCGCTCCAGGCGCGGCGTCAGTGGGCGCTGCTCGAGTGGCTGCCCTCGATGCGGATCTGATCGATCCGCACCATGATGCGGGTCTTGAGATCGCGCGGGGCCTCCTCAGAGCAACTGCGGCGCACGACGGAGCGGATGATGCACTCCAGGTCGTACTCGGCGCTGCACTCCGGGCACGTGCTCAGGTGATCCTGGACGCTGCACAGGTCCTGGCGCGAGAGCGCGCCGTCCAGGTACTCATAGATCCGTTCGAGGCGCGCGGAGGCGCAGTCCCCGAGTTCGAAACAGTCCTCGCTCATTTCTCCTGCTCCTGTCCGCGGGGCTTGGTCGCCACGCCGCGATCGGCGGCGTAGTCGGCCAGGAGCTCGCGCAACTGTTTACGGCCGCGGTGCAATCGCGACATGACGGTGCCGATGGGGATCTCCAGGATCTCCGCGGCCTCCTTGTAGGCAAAGCCCTCCACGTCGACGAAGTAGACCGCGAGGCGGAACTCCTCCGGGATCGACTGCAGGGCGCGCTTCACATCCGAGTCGGGGAGGTGATCGAGCGCCTGGGCCTCGGCCGAGCGCAGCGCGGGGTCCCCGTGCTCCACCGCCGATCCCAGCTGCCAATCCTCGACCTGCTCGGTGCTCGAACGCTTGGGCTCGCGCTGACGCTTGCGGTAGAGGTTGATGTACGTGTTCGTCAGGATCCGGTAGAGCCAGGCCTTCAGATTGGTGCCCGGCTTGTACTGGTGGAAGGAGCCGTACGCCTTGGCGTAGGCCTCCTGCACCAGGTCCTCGGCGTCGGCCGCGTCCCGCGCCATGCGCAGGGCGGCCGAGTACAGCTGGTCAACGTACTGCATGGCGTCGCGCTCGAAGCGGGCGCGACGCTGCTCCTCCGTCTCCGTGGAGACATCAACCGTGGCGTCGTCGGTGCTGTTGCTGCTCATCGCGCGCCAGTCTACGTGTCCGGCGGCGCGCGCCGGGGATGCCGAACGCGTCAGCAAGGTCTGCATGCCGTGGACCGCCTCCCGGTGGCTGGGGTGTCTCTCGCGGTGCCGCCCTCGTGGCGGCCCGCGTGTCTCGTCAAAAGGGAACGCCCCGCGCCGGAGGCCTATTCCCCACGTGGGACAATGGCGGTGGAAGGCCGCCACCCGGGGCCACGTCAACCAGGAGGACGCATGTCGCTCGTTCGCACCATCGCCAGGCCCTTGCTTGCCGCCCCCTTCGTGTTGGGCGGCCTGTCCAGGCTGCGCGCGCCCGAGGCGAGCGCGGCCGCCCTGCGTCCCCTCTTGGCCAGGGTCTCCCGCACGGTTCCCGCGCTGCAGAGCCTCGGCGACCGGCCCGCCGTCCTCGCCCGGGCCATCGGCGGCGTGCAGATCGGGGCCGGCGCGTTGCTCGCCCTCGGCCGCCTGCCGCGCACGTCCTCCGCGCTCATCGTGGCCGCCCAGGCGCTGACGCTGACCACCGAGCGCCCCTCCCCCGAGTCCTCGCGCGCCGATCGCCTCACGGCCGTCGTCACGCAGGCCGGCCTGACCGGCGGCGCCCTGCTCGCCGCGGTGGACACGAACGGCAGGCCCTCCCTCGCTTGGCGCGCCAAGGATGCCGGCGCGCGCGGCCAGAAGTTCCTGGCCAAGGAAACCCGCAAGGCAAAGAAGGCGCTGGCCTGAAGCTCATGACTCACCCCTGGAGCGCCCCCCTCTCCCCCGGCCGCCTCGACGCCACGGTCGAGCTGCCCGGGTCGAAGTCCCTCACGAACCGTCACCTGTTGCTCGCGGCCCTGGCCGGCGAGCCGACGCGGCTCACGGCACCGCTGGACTCCCGCGACACGCGGCTCATGGCGGCCGCCCTGCGCACGCTGGGCGCCGGGGTCGACACGGGCGGTACCACGCCGGGCGGGGCCCCGCTCTGGAGCGTGACGCCCCTCGAGCTCCCCGCCGCGGGCGCCGCCGCCGCGCGGCCGCTGGAGATCGACTGCGGCCTCGCCGGCACGGTCATGCGTTTTGTCCCCGCCGTCGCCGCTTTGCTGCGCACGCCGGTGCGCTTCGACGGCGACCCGGCGGCCAGGCGCCGCCCGATGGGGCCCGTCATCGAGGCGTTGCGTCAGCTCGGCGCCAGCATCGAGGGGGGCGAGGACGGCTTCCTCCCCTTCACCGTGACCGGCAACGACGCGGTGCGCGGCGGCGAGATCTCCATCGACGCCTCCGGCTCCAGCCAGTTCGTCTCGGCGCTTCTCCTCTCCGCCGCCCGGCTGCCGCTTGGCCTCACGGTGCGCCACACGGGCGCGTCGCTGCCCAGCCCCCAGCACATCGAGATGACCCTCGAGGTGCTGCGGGCCGCCGGCGTGCCGGCCAACACCGGCCCGGACGGTCGTTCCTGGAGCGTGGGCTCCGCCGTGCCGCGGCCGGGCGACGTGGTCGTGGAACCCGATCTGTCCAACGCCGGCCCCTTCCTGGCGGCCGCCCTCGTGTGCGGCGGCACGGTGCGCGTGCCGCGCTGGCCGGCCAACACCACGCAGATCGGCGCCCTGTGGCGCGAGCTGCTCCCCGCCATGGGCGCCACGGTCGAGCTGGCCGAGGACGGCGTGCTCAGCGTGACGGGCTCCGGCTCGCCCCGCGGCATCGACGCCGCCGACACCGGCGAGCTGGCCCCCACCCTCGCGGCCCTCTGCGCGGTGGCCGAGGGCCCCAGCCGCCTCACGGGCATCGCCCACCTGCGCGGCCACGAGACCGACCGCCTCGCCGCGCTCGTCGCCGAGTTCACGCGCGTGGGCATCGACGCCAGCGAGCTGGCGGACGGGGTGGCGATCTCCCCCGTCCCCGGGGCCGCCCACGGCGCGCTCTGGGAGAGCTACGAGGATCACCGCATGGCCACGGCCGGCGCCATCGTCGGCCTCGCCGTGCCCGGCATCAGCGTCGACGACGTCGAGACCACCGCCAAGACCCTGCCGGGCTTCACCGGCCTGTGGGAGGCGATGCTCGCCACGGCGACGCCGCCCGCCCGGGCCGGCCACGCGCCGTCGGGCGCTGCCCAGAAGAGCGGGGCCGGCGCATGAGCGGGCGGCAGTGGGACGAGTCGGATGTGCGCATCCGCCCCAACAAGAAGGGTTCGCGCCCGCGGACCAAGGATCGCCCCAAGCACGACGACGCCGTCCAGGCCCGCGTCATCGGCGTTGACCGCGGCCGCTACACCACGGTCGCGGACGAGGGGGGCACCAAGGAGCGCACGGTCCTGGCGATGCGCGCCCGCGAGCTGCGCAGGCAGCCCGTGGTGCCCGGCGACCTCGTGGGTCTCGTGGGCGATACCTCGGGCGGGCAGGACGCCCTGGCGCGGCTCGTGCGCATCGAGGAGCGCTCCACCCTGCTGCGCCGCAGCGCCGACGACACCGACCCGGTGGAGCGCGCCGTCGTCGCCAACGCCGACCAGGTCGTCGTGGTGGTGGCGGCCGCCGATCCGGAACCGCGCCCCGGCTTCATCGACCGCGCCCTCGTCGCCGCCCACGATGCGGGCATCCGTCCGATTCTTGTCATCACCAAGGCGGATCTGAAGGAGCCCACCGAGCTCCTGGAGACCTACGAGCCGCTCGGCCTGGAGATCGTCGTCTCCAGGGCCGGCATCGGCGAGGCGGACGCCTCGGGCTCCCTACCGGTCGACGCCGAGGCCGTCCGGCGCCTGCACACGATCCTCGACGGGCACATCTCGGCGCTGCTCGGCCACTCCGGCGTCGGCAAGTCCACCCTCGTCAACGCCCTGACGGGCGTGGGCCGCGCCACGGGCGGCGTCAACAAGGTCACGGGGCGCGGGCGGCACACCTCCTCCTCATCCATCGCCCTGCGGGTGCCCGACGCCGCGCCGGGCACCTGGGTGGTCGACACCCCGGGCGTGCGGTCCTTCGGCCTCGCCCACGTGGACGAGCAGGGCGTCGTCGACGCCTTCGAGGACCTCGTCCCCGCCACGGCAGACTGCCCCCGCGGCTGCGCGCACGCCGCGGACGCCCCCGGCTGCGCGCTCGACGCGTGGGTCGAGGAGGGCAAGGCGGGTCCCCACGGGTCCGAGCGCCTCGCGTCGCTGCGCAAGCTCCTCGCTTCCCGCGTCGAGGCGGCGGAGGACGTCAAGGAACTGGGGGAACACGGGGCCTGAGCCCCCTCGCCGGTAGGGTGGAGGGCATGACGCGCCTCAGCGATGACCTGCACCTGGCCCACCTCATGGCCGAGGCGGTGGACGAGCTCACGCTCTCCCGTTTCCATGCCGCCGACCTCGCGGTGGAGACCAAGCCGGACCTGACCCCGGTCACCGATGCCGACAAGCGCGCCGAGGAATCCATCCGCGGCCACCTCGAGCGCGCCCGCCCGCGCGACGCCGTCTTCGGCGAGGAGTTCGGGACGAGCGGCTCCGGGGATCGCATGTGGATCATCGACCCCATCGACGGCACCAAGAATTTCGTGCGCGGCGTGCCGGTGTGGGCCACCCTCATCGCCCTCGTCGAGGACGGCGAGGTGGTCGTGGGCACCGTCTCGGCCCCCGCGCTCAGCCGGCGCTGGTGGGCCATGAAGGACGGCGGCTCGTACTCGGGACGCTCCCTGGCCCAGGCCCGCCGCCTGCAGGTCTCGCAGGTCTCCCGCCTGGAGGACGCCTCCCTGTCCATCTCCTCCCTCACGGGCTGGAGGGACCGCGGCTGGCGCGAGGGGATGCTGGAGCTGCAGGACACCGTGTGGCGCACGCGCGGCTACGGCGACTTCTTCTCCTACGCGCTGGCGGCCGAGGGCGCCGTCGACATCGCCTGCGAGCCGGAGCTGAACCTCTACGACATGGCGGCTCTCGTCCCCATCGTCACCGAGGCGGGCGGCCGCTTCACGTCCCTGCAGGGCGATGAGGGGCCCTGGGGCGGCAACGCGCTCGTCACCAACTCCCTCCTGCACGAGCGGGTGCTCGACGTCCTCGGCACGCGCGGGTCCGAGAAGACGCCGACCCCCCTGCCCGGCCACCGGGGCTGATCACCACGGCCGCCGCCTCCCGGAGGGCCCTCGCCGCGCGCTACGCCGCCGTGGCGGCGGGCGGCTTTGCCGGTGCCCTCACGCGCTACCTGCTCACCGGCTCGCTCCCCTCCGCCGGTGCCGAACTGGCCACGGCAGCCATCAACGTGGGCGGCGCGCTCACCCTCGGGGTCCTGACGGGCCTGTGGGCGCACGGCCGCGGCCCCGGCAGCCGCACGGCCTGGCTTCGGGCGGGGCTCGGGCCCGGGGCGCTGGGCGGCTTCACGACCTTCTCCGCGATCGCCGTCGCCCTGGCCGACCCGTTCAGGCCCGGCGTGGCGCTGGCCCAGACCCTGCTCGGCGTGGCGGCCGCCCTCCTTGGCCTCTGGCTTGGGCGGTTGGCCCCGGCGCGGGACGAGGCCAGGCCATGAGCGGGCTCTGGCTCGCCCTCGGGGTCGGCGCGGCGGGCGCCGTGGGCGCCTTGGCCCGCGTGGCGCTCGACGACGCGTGGTTGGCCTACAGGGCGCGGAGGGCGCGGCACACGGGCGAGCCGGGCGCCGTCGGCCGCCTCGGTGCCTTGGCCGCCTGGCCTTGGCCGCTACTGCTCGTCAACGTGCTCGGTGCGTTCGTGCTCGGCTACGTGCACGGGGCGTTGCCCGCCGGCTCCGCACTCTCCCTCGCGATCGGGGCCGGCTGGTGCGGCGGCCTCACCACGTTCTCCACGTGGGCCGTGCTCATGGCGGGGGCGCTGCGTGAACGCCGCTGGGAGCGTGCGCTGACCGTGCTCCTGGCCCACCTCGTGCTCGGCTTAGGTGCGGCGGCGCTGGGGCTTGCGCTCGGGGGACGCTAGCCCGGCTGAAGGGGCGTAGACGCCAAGCGCCCTCCCCGTGCCCAGCGGTCCCTGCATGAGGTCGAAGCGGCCCGCGCCCTGCTCGAGGTTGACCCACAGCAGCGGCTCGGCGGGACCCGCCGGTGTGCCCCGCTCGGCCGCTGCGGGCACCACGCCGGCCGTCGGGGCTGGGCGCCCGCCTCCGCGGCGGCTCATGAGGTTCACGGCAAAGCAGCCGTGGGCCAGGTCGGTGATCTCCACCTCGGCCTCGCCGGGGAAGCCCAGGGAGGCGCCATCCTCCACGGTGTGGAGCCGGCCATCCACGGCCAGGCGCACCGCCGAACCCACCGGCGTGAACGTGCGATCGACCCCGGGAAGGAGCGAGAACTCCGCCGGGTGGTCGAGGGCGGCAATGCTCAGGCGAAAGGGCGCCAGGCCCTCCGCGAGATCCTGCGAGGCGGTGTACGAGAGCAGCTCGGTGGTGGCACCCGCGCCGTTCGCCCACGGCTGGGCCTTGAGCGTGCGGAAGGGCACGATCACGCGCGGCCCGGAGGGTTCAAGGCCCACGCTCAGCGCTCGCGCCGCGAGAAGAGCAGGTTCAGGGCCAGCACGAGGATGCCCAAGACCCCGAGGATGCCGGCGATCGCCGTCTGGAATCTGAACATGTACAGGGCCGCGCCGAGCAGCGCGAAGCCGAGGATCACCGGCAGGATGGTGCGAAGCGTGCCGCGCGAGGGGTTCATGGACACCATTCCATCACGGGCTCAGGGCGCGCCCCCCGCAAGCCTCGCCGGACGCGGGCCCGGGACGCAGGTGCCCAGACAACACGAAGGGCCCCGAATCCGTGAGGATCCGGGGCCCTTCGGCTACGGGAAGTGGAGATGGGGGGAATTGAACCCCCGTCCGATGTGGTGTTGCCAGGTCTTCTCCGGGCGCAGTCCAAAAGGAAGTTTCTCTGCCCCAAGAGCCATCACTTGGACAAGTGGCTCGTACTTCCGGGCACAGTCGCAGAAAAAGTCCCGAGCACCCCTGCGACGCAGGTACTCAGCAGTGGCTATCTAGCTGACGCTAGCATCCCCCGCGATAGCAGCGGAGGGCTAACGGACCGTCTGGCTGCAATCAGGCAGCGAGAGCGAAGTCAGTGCGCTTGGATTCGGCACTTATTGGTTTGCAGAGAGCGTTCACAAGATGACTCTGCATCCTTGGCCCGCTTCCCCTGTCGCGACTCACATCGTCGAAACCGATCATCCCCGTATTGAATTTCCAAGACCCTTCCAGGAAGGGAACTCATCCGCCCGGACCAGCCGCGCGATACAAAGAGTATAACCCCCGCTCCCCCACGGTTCATTCCCCGTGGCGCGGTGCGGTCCGCACGGCGTGCAGCCGGCCCCGGCGTTCAGTCGACGTCGGCGCCGCGGTTGCGCGCCCGCATGGCCCGCTGGGCCTCGCGGTTGTCCTGCTTCTCGCGCAGAACCTGGCGCTTGTCGTACTCGCGATTGCCCCGGGCCACCGCGATCTGCAGCTTGGCCCTGCCGTCCTTAAAGTACAGCGAGAGCGGCACGATCGTCAGGCCGGATTCCTCCGACTTGCGCTGGATCTTGTTCAGTTCCTCGCGGTGCAGCAGCAGCTTGCGCCGGCGCCGCGCCGCGTGATTCGTCCACGAGCCGTTGAGGTACTCGGGAATGTAGATCGCCTCGACGTAGAGCTCGTCCCGGTAGAACGTGCAGAAGCCGTCGATGAGCGAGGCCTTGCCCTCGCGCAGCGACTTCACCTCGGTGCCCGTGAGCACCATGCCCGCCTCGTATTCATCCAGCAGCGTGTAGTCGTGACGCGCCTTGCGGTTGCTGGCGACGACCTTGTTGCGCGAGTCGTCCATCTTCTTCTTTGCCATGGTTTACCTCCTCTCCCACCATGTCCTCCGCGCACTGCGCGGAAGCATCCATCCTACTCACGCGGGCGCCCCGTCCGGCCGTGCCGCGCCAGACGGCCCCGGGCGCCAACCCACCCACAGCACGACGGCGGCGGCGCACCCTTCGGTGCGCCGCCGCCGTCGAGCACTGGCTTGCCGCCTCGCCCTAGGGAAGCAGGCCGGCCGGGTTGACGGTGGCGCCGTCCACCACCGTCTCGAAGTGCAGGTGGCAACCGGTCGAGTTGCCGGTCGTGCCCACGTAGCCGATGACCTGACCCTGCTTGACCTTCTGGCCCACGCTGACCGCCACCTTGGACATGTGGTTGTAGTTCGTGGTCAGGGCGTGGCCCTTGGTGATCTTGTGGTCGATCGACACGATCTGGCCGTGCGTGCCCTTCCATCCGGCCCACTCAACGGTGCCGGCGGCCGCGGCCCGGATCGGCAGGCCGCAGCGCCCGCCGAAGCCCCAGTCGAGGCCGGCGTGAACATAGCCGCCGGCTCCGCCGTAGTCGATCGTGCCGGCCGGCGTGGGGCGCCAGCCGTAACCCGAGGTGATGTGACCGCTCGGATCGGCGGGGACGATGAGCCCCCACGATGACTCGTTGAAGTTCGAGGACGGCGTGGCGTCGTCCTTGGCTGCAGTCGCTGCGGACTCGGCGGCATCGGCCGCCGCCGCGAGCTTGGCGGCGTTGGCGGCCTTCTTCTTCGCCGCTGCCTGGGCCGCCTTGCGCTTGGCGGCCGCCTCGGCGGCGGCCTTCTTGGCCCGCTCCTCGGCTTCCTTCTTGAGCTTCTCCTGCCGCGCCTTGATCTGCGCGTTGATGTCGGCCTGGTCCTTCTTCTGCTGCTGCAGCTTGCCCTGGACATCGGTGATCTGGGTCTTCAGCTCCGACTGCGCCGAGGCGGTGTCGGCGAGGATCTGATCGACCTCGTCCTTGGCGGCCTGTGCGGCATCGCGGGCGCTCTTTTGCTGGCTCAGCGCCTCGTCGGCCTGCTGCTTCAGATCGGCGATCTGCTCCTCGACCGCCTTGAGGCGGGCGGCGTCGTTGGCGTCCTGGGCCTGCTGCTCGCGCAGGGAACTCATGGTCTTGTTCTGCGCCTGCATGACGCGGCTGGCCAGCTCGAGCGATCCAGCCACCGCCTGCGGGTCCTCGCCGGAGAAGAGGACGTCCAGGTTGCTGCCCACGGCGCTGCCGCCGCCGCTGCGATACGCATTGGCGGCGATCTGCCCCACGATCGCCTGCGAGTCGGTGCCCTCCTGTGCGCGCTGGGCGCGGGCGTCCGAGAGCTCGGTGCGCGAGGCCTGCGCGTCGGAGAGGCGACTCTGGAGGGCCTCGACCTGGGAGCGCGCTGCGCTCACGGCCGACTCGGCGGCGGCGAGGCGCTGCTGGGCGGCCGGGAGCTTGGCCTGGTACTCCTTGAGCTTCTTCGCGGCGGCATCGAGCGTCGAATTCAGATCCTCGAGGTCCTCCTCGGAGCCCTGAATCTGCTGCTCGATCTTGTCCTTCTGGTCATCAAGCTTGTCGGCGTGCACTGGCGCCACGCCCAGCCCAAGCCCCAAGAAGCTCACGAGGGCGCCCGTCAGGACGGCACGGCCCAAGGAACGGTGGATTTTCTCACTCACAGGGTGCTTCCTTTCCCCCGGCTCGACAGCGGCGAACTCGGGATACTGCCTGGACGGGGTCAGACCTTCAGGTAGCGCCTCAAGGTTAGCAGGGACGAGCCCCACGCCAGGAGGATCCCGAGCAACAACAGGCCGGGACCCACCCACAGCATCTCGCTCGGATCGATGAAGGCCATGCTGAGGTTCTGCTGCGCCAGGCGATCCTGGACCACAAATTGGAGCACGGCCCACAGCACGCCGGAGGCGAGGACGGCGCCGATCGCCGCCGCGAGCACTCCCTCGAGCACGAAGGGCGTTTGAATCACCGACTTCGAGGCGCCGACCAGGCGCATGATGCCGGTCTCCCTTCGCCGGGTGAAGGCCGAAAGCCGGATGGTTGTCGCCACCAGCAGCACGGCGCACACGAGCATCACCACGGCGATGATGACGGCCACGAGCGAGGCCGTGTTGATGACGCCGAAGACCGTGTTGAGGTACTGGCGCTGATCAAGCACCGTGTCGACGCCGGGGAGGGAGGAGAAGCGCTCGTTGATCACGTCGTACTTCTCCGGGTCCACCAGCTTCACGCGGAAGGAGGCGGGCAGCTGCTCCGGCTTGACCGACTCCGCCATGGAGCGATTGCCGTACTGCTCCTGGAAGTTCTTGTACGCGTCCTGGACCGACTCGTACTCCCAGCTCTCGATGTACGGCTTGAGCTCGGCGGAGTTCAGGACCGCCTCGATGCCCTTGGTCTGTTCCTCGGTGGCGGCGAGGTAATTGCCGTCCGTCCCCGCGGTGCAGTGGGTCGTCTCCGGGCTCGGCGAACACAGGTAGATGGCCACCTGCACCTTGTCGTACCAATAGCCCTTCATCTTCCCCACCTGGGCCTGCAACAGCGCGGCCGAACCGACGAAGGTGAGCGAGACGAAGGTGACGAGGATGACCGAGACCACCATCGAGAGGTTGCGACGCAGGCCCGAGGCGATCTCGGAGAGCATGAACGAGAGCTTCACAGCTCATCCTCCTCGGAGTCGAACGGGGCGATGGCCTGGCCGGCGCTCGGTAGCACGAGCCGGTCCCCCACCGCGTGGTACTCGCCGCCGCGCTCGTCGCGGATGACGCGGCCGTGATCGAGCTCGATCACGCGCTTGCGCATCCGGTTGACGATCTCGTCGTCGTGGGTGGCCATGACCACGGTGGTGCCGTTCTGGTTGATCGTCTCGAGGATCTCCATGATCCCGCGGCTCGTCTCCGGGTCCAGGTTGCCGGTGGGCTCGTCCGCCAACAGGATCGCCGGGCGGTTGACGACGGCGCGGGCGATGGCCACGCGCTGCTGCTCGCCGCCGGAGAGCTCGTGGGGCAAGCGGTTCGCCTTGCCGTCCAGGCCCACGGTGGCCAGGACCTGCGGGACCGTCTCCCTGATCATGGCCCGCGACTTCCCGATCACCTGCATGGCGAAGGCGACGTTGGCGAACACGGTCTTCTGCGGCAGCAAGCGGAAGTCCTGGAACACCACGCCGATGTTGCGGCGCAGGCGCGGCACCTTCCACGAGGCGAGCGCGTCGACGTTGGTTCCGGCGACGTGCACGGCACCGCGCGTGGCGCGTTCCTCGCGCAGCACCAGGCGGATGAAGGTCGACTTACCGGAGCCGGAGGCACCCACGAGGAAGGCGAAGTCGCCGCGGTCCACCTCGAGGTCGACGTCGTTCAGCGCCGGTTTGTCCGGGGCGTCGTAGACCTTGGTGACATGGTCGAATCTGATCATGGGGGGCCACACTCCCGCACCGGTCGCCGGCGCGCGACACCATGGTGCGGCGGGTCGGGGGAAGAGAGACGCCGGCCCTCGCCACTCTAGCGGCCGGCCGTAACCCGACCGTGACCATCGGGGTGCGTGTCGGCACGCCGCGGGCTGTGAATTGCCCGACGTCGGGTGGCCGGGGCGCCCCGCCCCGCACCACGGGCACGGGGCGAGGCGGGAACGTCCCTGGGGGCGGGCGGCCGCCCGCCTCAGAAGAGCGCGATCTTGGCGGCCGGCTGGAAGATCGCATCGAGCTGCGCGAGGTCCTCGGCGCTGGGGCGCCACGCGCCGGCCGTGGCGTTCTGGCGTATCTGTTCGGGGCGCGTGGCACCGGCGATGACGGAGGCGACGGGTGCCTGGGCGAGCAGCCACGAGAAGGCCACGGTGATCTCGTTCAGGCCCCGCTGGGCCGCGAAGTCGCCGAAGGCGCGCAGCTGCTCGAAGTCTGCGTTCTTGAGGTACTCGGTGCGCGAGTGGGTCAGGCGCGATCCCTCCGGCGCCACGCCGGTGGAGTACTTGCCGGTGAGCAGGCCGTTGGCGAGCGGGAAGTACGGCAGGACGCCGAGCCCGTACGCCCGGGCGGCGGGGAGCACCTCCAGCTCCGCCCGTCGATCGAGCAGGTTGTAGTGGTTCTGCGCGCTGACGAAGCGCTCGGTGCCGAGCTCGCGGGCCACAAATTCGGCCTCGGCGATCTGCCAGCCCGCGCGGTTCGAGTGGCCGATGTAGCGCACCTTCCCCTGCCGCACGAGGGTGTCGAGCGCCGCGAGTGTCTCCTCGATGGGGGTGCCCGGATCCGGGGTGTGGAACTGGTAGAGGTCGATGTAATCGGTGCGCAGGCGCGTGAGGGAGGCCTCGACGGCCTGCATGATGTAGCGCCGCGAGCCGCGGGCGCCGAAGTCGCGGCCGTTGGCGTTGCCGGCGGGCAGGCCGAACTTCGTGGCGACGACGACCTCGTCGCGGCGGCCCACGAGGGCGGCGCCCAGACGCGTCTCGGACAGGCCGGGCTCGGCGCCGTACATGTCTGCGGTGTCGAAAAGGGTCACGCCGGCCTCGATGGCGGCGTGGACCACGGCGTCCGTGCCCGCCTGGCTCAGGGTGGCGGTGCCTGGCCGGCCAAGGTTGTTGCACCCGAGGCCCACCTCGGAGACCACGAGGCCGCTCTTGCCAAGGTGCACATAGTTCTTCTCGCTCATGGCTCCAGCCTAGCCAGGCCGCGGGCGTCCCGTGCGCCCTGGCGGGCACACGGTCCGGGGGCTAGCCCTGTGCCGCGGCCTCCGGCGCGTCGTCGACGGGGAAGTCGCCCTTGGCCGGGAGCGGGTGCTTGATCTTGGCCGCCCGCGGCTCTGCGCCGGGGGCCACCGCGATGACGGCCTTCGTGAGATCCGACTTCGCCACCTCGCGCAGGCACGAGATCGTGGCCTTGAGCGCGCCCTTGGGCTCGGGGGTGAGGACGGCGATGGTGAGGCGCTGGGGCCCGAAGACCGCGCCCTCCACCGTGCCGAGCCCGCGCCAGGCGAGATGGCCGGTCAGGCCGCCCACCACGGCATCGCGCAGGCTGTGCTCGCGGGGCGAGCCGCCGGCCGTCTTGGAGGGGAAGCGCACGTAGAGCCAGGACTGCTCCTCGACGCCCAGCTCGCGGTAGCCGTCCTCCTGGCAGGCCTCGGCAAAGGCCTCGAGCAGCGCCTCCCCCGCCTCGGGGGTGACGTCGTCCTCCACCACGGGGGTCTCGGACAGGTGGCCGACGGGGCCGCGGTTGATGACAAACTGCGCCACCTCCTCGTCGTACCAGGCCTCGCGGAAGGAGAGCTGGCCGTCCTCGTCGGTGCGGTAGCTGCGCAGGATGGGCATCGCGGAAGCGCCTTTCGGTGAAGGTGGGGTGGGGTGGGGCTCAGGAGGCCTCGAGCAGGGCGCGGCCCTGATCGAAACGGCTCACGGCGGCGCCGTCGAAGGGCGCCTGCCGCGCGGCGACCCGCGCCAGGAGCGCGTGGGCCTCCGCCTCGATGGCCGCCGTGAGCTCGGCCGGGTAGCCGAAGGCCACCTGGTGCTCGAGGAACTCGTCCTCGTCGTCGAGGTAGAGGCCGCGGCCCGTTCGCTGCACCACATCGAGGTCCATGTCGATGGAGTGCAGCTCGTGGCCCTTGGGGCCAAGCGGCGCCCACCCGATCTCGGTGGAGAGGTCGATGTAGAGCAAGAGCCCATTGCGGTCCTCCCCCGAGTGAAAGGTCGCGAGCCACTCCCCCGAGGCCGGGGACAGCGTCACGGCGTCCGAGTGGGCGAAGAACGCCATGCCGGGCCGCGCGATGAAGCTGCCGGCCGGCTGGTAGATCCACTCGCCGTGCTCGTCCGATCCGAGGGCGATCCCGGGGACCACCCAGTGAGCCTGACCGTCGTACTTCCAGGCGCGCGTCACCACGGTCTCGCCGGGGGTGAAGCTCAGCGGGCGTCTCGGCAGCCCCTGCGGCGCGCTCACGCCTCGGTGTCCGGGGCGGTGCCGGCCGCGGGGGCCGGGGGGAAGAGCGGGACGACGGGCAGGGCGCCGGTGGCGGCGCGCTGACCGGCCGGCCTGGCCCGCGGGACCTTGGTGCCGAGCACCTGGGCCACGACGTCCTGCGTGATCTGCTGGGCCGTGACGCCCACGCGCTCGAGCACCTGTTCGCGCGTGCCGTGGTCGAGGAACTCGTCCGGCAGGCCGACCTCGTTGAGCCCCGTGTCGACGCCGGCAGCTCGCATCTCCTGGCGCAGGCGCGAGCCGACGCCGCCGGCGCGCACGCCGTCCTCCAGCGTCACGACGAGGCGGTGGCGATCGGCCATGTCAATGACCGAGCGGGCCACGGGGAGCACCCAGCGGGGATCCACGACGGTGGAGCTGATGCCCTGATCCTTGAGCCGCGCCGCGACGTCCAGCGCGAGTTCGGCGAAGGCGCCCACCCCCACGAGCAGGACGTCCGGTTCCTCCTCGCCGGAGTCGGCGAGGACGTCCACCCCGTCCACCGTCCGCGCGATCGCGTTGATGTCGGCGCCGGCCGTGCCTTTGGGGAAACGCAGAACGCTGGGCGCGTCGGCGATCCGCACCGACTCGCGCAGCAGCTCGCGCAGGCGCGCCGGATCGCGCGGGGCGGCGAGGTGCAGCCCGGGGATCGACTGGACCAGCGCCATGTCCCACATGCCGTGGTGGCTCGCGCCGTCGGGCCCGGTCACGCCGGCCCGGTCGAGCACGAACGTGACGCCGGCGCGGTGCAGCGCCACGTCCATGAGCAGCTGATCGTAGGCACGGTTGAGGAAGGTGGCGTAGACCGCCACGACGGGGTGGAAGCCGCCGAAGGCCAGCCCGGCCGCCGAGGCGACGGCATGCTGCTCGGCGATGCCCACGTCGATGACGCGCTCGGGGTGGCGCCGCTTGAGCGCGGAGAGCCCGACCGGGATGAGCATGGCGCCCGTGATCCCGACGACGTCCTGGCGCTCGTCGGCGATGTCGGCGAGCTCCTCGCCGAAGACGCTCGTCCAGGAGGGCCCGGAGGAGGCCTTGAGCGGCTTGCCCGTGGCGGGATCGATGACGCCCACGGCGTGGAACTGGTCGTCCTCGTCGGCGAGGGCCGGCGCGTAGCCGTGGCCCTTTTGCGTGATGACGTGCACGATCACCGGGCCGCCGAACGCCTTGGCGGCGGCCAGCGCCTCCTCGACCTCGGACTGATTGTGCCCGTCGACCGGCCCGATGTACTTGATGCCGAGGTCGGCGAAGAGCCCCTGCGGCGCCCACCAGTCCTTGACTCCGGCCTTGGCGGCGTGGAGGGACTTGTAGGTGAACTGCGAGAACGCGTTGCCGTCCTTGAGGCGCTGCTTGAGGAAGCGCATCGTGTCCTCGTACGGGCGCGAGACGCGCACCCGGTCCAGCTTCCGGCCGAAGGAACCGGCGATGCCCTGCATGGTGCGGGCCAGGCCACCCACCGTGGGGGCGTACGAGCGGCCGTTGTCGTTGACGACGATCACGGCGTGCCGCTCAGGATCCGCGGCGATGTTGTTGAGGGCCTCCCAGGCCATGCCACCCGTCAGGGCGCCGTCCCCGATGACGCCGACCGTCCAGCGGTCCTTCTGACCCGCCAGCGCCCTGGCGCGCGAAATGCCGTCCACCCACGCGAGCGAGCTCGAAGCGTGGCTCGACTCCACGACGTCGTGCTCCGACTCGGCGCGCGAGGGGTAACCGGACAGGCCCCCCTCGTGCCGCAGCGTGTCGAAATCCTGCCGGCCCGTCACGAGCTTGTGCACGTAGGACTGGTGCCCCGTGTCGAAAACCAGGGTGTCGTTCGGGGAATCAAACACGCGATGCAGGGCGAGCGTCAGCTCGACCACGCCGAGGTTGGGGCCCAAATGGCCGCCGGTCCTGGCCACGTGAGAGATGAGGAAATCGCGGATCTCTTGCGCCAGGGTCGCGAGTTCCTCGCGCCCAAGGGAGCGCAGATCCCGCGGGGAGTGAATCCCCTCAAGCAGCGTCACGCCGTCGTGTCCTTCCGTTGGCAGTAGCAAGCATCCATCTTAGCGCCGCCGCCGGGGCGCCTCGTGTGCCCCGGCGTGCGCGCCGCGCCGGGCCCGAACGCCAAGGGGCCCCTCCGGCGCGCTGCGCTGGAGGGGCCCCGAGGAGCCGTGCGGGCGGCGAAACGATCAGGCGTTGGCCGTGATGTTGCGCAGCACGTACTGCAGGATGCCGCCGTTGCGGTAGTAATCGGCCTCGCCGGGGGTGTCGATGCGGACCACAGCATCGAACTCCGTGACCTTGCCGTCCTGGGCCACCGCGGTGACCTTGACGGTCTTCGGGGTGACGCCCTCGTTGAGCTTGGTGACGCCGTGGACCGAGAAGGTCTCCGTGCCATCCAGGCCCAGCGTGTCGGCCGACTCGCCCTCGGGGAACTGCAGCGGGAGGACGCCCATGCCGATGAGGTTGGAGCGGTGGATGCGCTCGTAGCTCTGGGTGATGACGGCCTTAACGCCCAGGAGCGCGGTGCCCTTGGCCGCCCAGTCACGCGAGGAACCGGTGCCGTACTCCTTGCCGGCCAGGACGACCAGCGGGGTGCCGGCGGCCTGGTAGTTCTGCGCCGCGTCGTACACGTACGACTGCGGGGCATCGGCCTGGGTGAAGTCGCGGGTGAAGCCACCCTCGACGCCGTCCAGCAGCTGGTTCTTGATGCGGATGTTCGCGAACGTGCCGCGAATCATGACCTCGTGGTTGCCACGGCGCGAGCCGTAGGAGTTGAAGTCCTTGCGATCCACACCGTTGGCGATGAGGTACTGACCCGCCGGGGTCTCCGACTTGAAGGAACCGGCCGGGGAGATGTGGTCGGTCGTGACCGAATCGCCCAGCTTGAGCAGGACGCGGGCGCCCTCGATGTCCTTCACGGGGGCCGGGGTGGCCTCCATGCCCTCGAAGTACGGGGGCTTGCGCACGTACGTGGAGTCGCCTGCCCACTCAAACGTGTTGCCCTCGGGGGTGTCGATGCCCTGCCAACGAGCGTCGCCGTCGAAGACGGAGGCGTAGTCGGCCGTGAACATCTCGCGGTCGATCGAGGCGTCCATGACCTCCTGGACCTCGATCGGGTTGGGCCAGATGTCCTTCAGGAAGACATCGTTGCCCTCGGCGTCCTGTCCCAGCGCGTCCTTCTCGAAATCGAAGTCCATGGTGCCGGCCAGGGCGTAGGCGATGACCAGCGGCGGGGAGGCCAGGTAGTTCATCTTCACGTCGGGGTTGATGCGACCCTCGAAGTTGCGGTTACCCGAGAGCACGGCGGCGGCGGTGAGGTCGTTGGCCTGAACGGCCTCGGAGATCTCCGACTCGAGCGGGCCCGAGTTGCCGATGCAGGTGGCGCAGCCGTAGCCGACCACGAAGAAGCCGAGCTTCTCGAGGAACGGGATGAGGCCGGACTTCTCGTAGTAGTTCGTGACGACCTTGGAGCCGGGGGCAACGGAGGTCTTGACCCACGGCTTGGAGCTCAGGCCCTTCTCCACGGCGTTGCGCGCCAGGATGGCGGCGGCCAGCATCACGGAGGGGTTCGAGGTGTTGGTGCACGAGGTGATCGAGGCGATGGACACGAAGCCGTGATCCAGGGCGAACTCGCGTCCGTCCTCCATCTTCACGTCCACCGACTTGGACGGGCGGCCGATGGCCAGGGCGTCCTCGTCCGTGGAGTAGTTGTGGATGTCCTTGCGGAACTGGCTCTTGGCGTCCGTCAGCTCGATGCGGTCCTGGGGACGCTTCGGGCCGGCGATGGAGGGAACCACCGTGGAGAGATCCAGCTCGAGGTACTCCGAGTACGCGGCCTCCTTGGAGGCGTCATGCCAGAGGCCCTGCTCCTTGGTGTACGCCTCGACCAGCGCGATGTTCTCCTCGGAGCGGCCGGTCAGGCGCAGGTAGCCAAGGGTCACGTCGTCGATGGGGAACATGGCGGCGGTGGAGCCGAACTCCGGGGACATGTTGCCGATCGTGGCGCGGTTGGCCAGCGGCACGGCGCCGACGCCCTCACCGTAGAACTCCACGAACTTGCCGACCACGCCCTGCTCGCGCAGCATCTCGGTGATCGTCAGCACCACGTCGGTGGCGGTGGCGCCGGCCGGGATGGAGCCGGAGAGCTTGAAGCCCACGACCTTGGGGATGAGCATGGAGACCGGCTGGCCGAGCATGGCCGCCTCGGCCTCGATGCCGCCGACGCCCCAGCCCAGCACGCCCATGCCGTTGACCATGGTGGTGTGCGAGTCGGTGCCGACGCAGGAGTCCGGGTAAGCGCGCAGCTTGCCGTCCACCTCACGAGTCATGACCGTGCGGGCCAGGTACTCGATGTTGACCTGGTGCACGATGCCGGTTCCCGGGGGGACGACCTTGAAGTCGTCGAAGGCCGTCTGGCCCCAGCGCAGGAACTGGTAGCGCTCACCATTGCGCTGGTATTCGATCTCCATGTTGCGCTCGAGCGCCGCCTCGTTGCCGAAGGCGTCGATCTGCACGGAGTGGTCGATGACCAGCTCGGCCGGCGCGAGCGGGTTCACGCGGGAGGCGTCACCGCCCATGTCCTTGACGGCCTCGCGCATCGTCGCCAGGTCAACGACACACGGCACGCCGGTGAAGTCCTGCATGATGACGCGGGCCGGGGTGAACTGGATCTCGACCGAGGGCTCGGCCTTCGGATCCCAGTTGGCCAACGCGCGGATGTGCTCCGCGGTGATGTTGGCGCCGTCTTCGGTGCGCAGCAGGTTCTCCAGCAGCACCTTCAGGCTGTACGGCAGCTTGTCGGCGCCCTCAACGGCGCTCAAACGGAAAATTTCGTATTCGGTGCCCTGGACGTCGAGTACGCCCTTGGATCCGAAGCTGTCCACGTTGCTCATGGAACTCCTCTCGCCAGACTCCATCATGATGTCCACGCCGCAGGCGCTGCCAGTGAGGGAAGCCTCACAGGGCAACGCAAAGCGGACGCGGCGGAGCTAACGACACAATACCGCCGCGCGGCGCCGGTTACGCCCTGCGCAACACCGCCACGGTCTCCAGGTGGTGCGTGTGGGGGTACAAATCGAAGCCGCGCACGCTGCGCAGGGCGTAGCCGCGCCCGGCAAAAAGGTCCACGTCACGAGCGAAAGAGGCGGGGTCACACGAGACGTAGACGACCGATTCGGTGCCCGTGGCGGCGATGGCCGCCACGCCGGCCTTGCCGGCACCGGCGCGCGGTGGGTCAAGCACGACGCCGTTCGGCCGGGTTCCGGCGTGTTCGCGCAGGGAGCGCTCCACGCGCCCCTGGAGCACCTGGGCCTGAGGCAGGGCGTGGAGGTTCTTGCGCGCGTCGCGGTGCGTGCCAGGCGCGCCCTCGATGGAGAGCAGCGAGCCGGTGGGGCCCACCGCCTCGGCGAGCGGCGCGGAGAAGAGGCCGGCCCCCGCGTAGAGGTCAAGCCAGTCCTGGCCCTCCTCGACGCCCGCCGCGGCCATCACGGCGTGGGTGAGCGTCTGCGGCGCGCTGCGGTGCACCTGCCAGAAGCCCTCGCCGCTCACGCGGAAGCTGCGCCCGTCGACCTCCTCGCGCAGCCAGGTGCGGCCCGAGACGCGGCGCAGCTCGCCCGCCCCGTCGGAGGCCGCTCCGTCGGCCTGCGTCAGCAGGCCCACGGAGGCCCGCTCCCCCACGTGGCGCGACACGCGGTTGGCGGCGGCGCCCGCCCGGCGCACCCCGGCGGCGTCGGGCGCGGCCGGCACCAGCAGGACGAGCGGAGCGCCGCCCGCCGCCGGCGCCGCGATCTCCACGCGGCCCAGGCCGCTCAGGTCGACCTCGCCGAGCGCCAGCTCGTTGATGGCGTCCGCCGCGAGCGGGAACACCGGGGTCTTCACGAGGGTGTGACTGCGGGCGGCGCGCATGGCGAGCGAACCGCTGCGGTCCACGCCGAAGGCGGCGCGCGTGCGCCAGCCGAGCCCGTCCGCACGCTCGTCCTCCGCCGCCTCGACCCCATCGAAGCCGAGGTCGGCGACGTCGAGCTTGGCCAGGCGGCGCAGTTGCTCAGCCAGCACGCGGCCCTTGAGCTCGCGCTGATAGGAGAGCTCGAGGTGGCCGAACTCCGCCCCACCCGGGATCTCGTCGGGCGTGCGCGCCGCGAGCGCGTCAGCGGCCGCCCAGGGGTGTTTGCCGCGATGCTCCGAGGCCTCGAGGACCTCGATCACGTCCGCGCGCCAGAAGCGATCCTTCTCCCCCGGCGTCGCCACGGCGACGCGCACGCGTTCCCCGGGGGCTCCGTGGCGGACGAAGACCACGCGGCCCTCGTGGCGCGCGACGGTGAGGCCGCCGTGGGCGACGTCGCCGAGGGTGAGCTCGAGCTCGAGGGGGGCCTGAGACATGTCTTGCTGTGCTCCTTGGAAGGGCGGGGTCAGCCGCGCTGGGCGCGGCGGGGACGGAGGGGGGCCGGTCAGGTGGTGGGCCGGGCCGGATCGGCGGGGGCCGGGGTGGAGGCGGGGTGCTGCAGGCCGTGGCCCGTGGAGGCGAGCTGCCACGGGACGGAGGCGACGACCACGCCCGGCTCGAAGTGAAGCCGGGCCCGCAGGCGCAGGCCCGTCTGGTTGTGCACCAATTGCTCCCACCAGCGTCCCACAACGTACTCGGGGATGTAGACCACCACGAGGTCGCGCGGGCGATCCGCGCGGGACTGCCTGATGTGTTCGAGCAGCGGGCCGGCCAAGTCGCGATACGGCGAGGCGAGCACCGTGAGCGGGACGGGGAGCCCGAGCTTGTCCCACGCCGTGACGGTGCGGGCCGTCTTCTCCGGGTCGGCGTCCACCATGACGGCCTCCAGCGCCTGCGGCCGCGTGGCCCTGGCGAAGGCGACGGCGCGCAGCAGGGGCTTGCGCAGCGTGGAGACGAGCACGATCGCGTGCACGCGCGAGGGAAGCGCCGAGACGGAGGTGCTCTCGTCGATCGCGAGCTCCCTGTCCACCTCGTCGTAGTGCCGGCGGATGCCCAGCATGCCGACGGCCAGCACCACGATGCCGGCGAGCGCGAACCAGGCGCCGTGCATGAACTTGGTCAGCAGCACCACCATCAGCACGAGGGCGGAGAGCGCGAAGCCGGCGAAGGACAGCGCCCGCTTCCGGTGCATCGCCGCGCGCAGCGAGCGCCCTGCCGTCCCGCGCAGCAACCGGCCCCAGTGGCGCACCATGCCGGCCTGGCTCAGGGTGAACGAGACGAACACGCCGACCACGTAGAGCTGGATGAGCGCGGCGAGGCCGGCGCCCGTGGCGAGCACCAGCACGAAGGCCGAGGCCCCGAGCAGGAGGATGCCGTTGGAGTAGCCGAGGCGATCCCCGCGCGTGCGCAGCTGGCGCGGCAGGTAGCCGTCGGTGGCCAGGTAGTACGCGAGCTTGGGGAAGGTGAGGAAGCTCATCATGCCGGCGCTCAGCAGCACGGCGATCGTCACGAGGCACAGGAGCACCACGGGCACCCCGCCGCCGAAGACCGCCTGCGCCAATTGGGCGAGCAGGGGCGTCTGGGCCGACGACGTCGGGTCGGCCGCCTCGGCGGCGGCGGCCAGCTGGGTCTCCGGTTCGGCGGCCAGGCGCACCCCGGTGGCCGAGGCGAGGAAGAGCACGCCCAGCGTCAGGACGGCGGCGACGACGCCGATCCAGGCCAGCACCCAGCCGGCGTTCTTGGCGCGGGGCGCCGCCAGGGTCGAGACCCCGGAGATGGGCGCCTCGATGCCGGTCAGCGCGGCCGAGCCGGTGGAGAAGGCCCGCAGCACGAGGATGAAGCCGGCCATGCCCTCGATGCCGTCCGGGTACCCGGCGGCAGGGGCGAGCGGTGCCGTCGCGCTCGGCGCTTCTCCGAGCTGGCCCGCGAGCGCCAGGATGCCGCCCACGATGAGCAGGATCCCCACGCCGGCCACGAACAGCACCGTCGGCAACGAGCGCGCCAGGGCGCCGCGCCCCAGGCCGCGCAGGTTCAGGACCACGAGCAGCGCGACGCCGCCTCCGGCCACCCAGCGCTCGTGGCCGGCCAGGGCCGGGAGCGCGGCGCTGACGTAGTGGGCGGCGGCGGAGACCGAGACGGCCACCGTGAGCGTCAGGTCGACGAGCAGGGCCGAGCCCACCACCACGCCGGCGCGCGGGCTGAGGTTCTCCGAGGCGATCTGGTAGTCGCCGCGGCCGGAAGGGTAGGCGCGGATGGAGAGGCGGTAGGAGAGGATGAGGATCGCCATGACCGCCATGACCGCCACCCCGACCCACGGCGCCAGGTGGATCGCGGCCAGGCCGGCCAGCGCCAGGGTGAGCAGGATCTCGTCCGGCGCGTACGCCACCGAGGAGAGCGCATTGCTCGCCAGGGTGGGCAGGGCGACGCGACGGGGCAGGGGCACGAAGCGCACGCGGCCCGTGATCTCGGGGCGGCCCACGAGGATGCGCTTGAGAGCGTCCAGGAACGTCAACACCACGCCAGGGTAGTCGCTCCGGCCCCGTCCGAACCGCCCGGGCGGGCCCGGGGCGTGCGAGACTGAAGCCGTTCAACACCGCTCATTGAGGACATAAGGAGCTCCCGCACGTGGCGCACTTCGTGATCATGGGTTGCGGCCGCGTCGGCGCGACGCTGGCCCACACGCTCGAGGACGACGGGCACACCGTGGCCGTCGTCGACCGCGAGCCGACCGCCTTTCGGCGCCTGCGCCCCGGCTTCACCGGCAGCACCGTGACCGGCGTCGGCTTCGACAGGGACACGCTCAAGGAGGCGCGCATCGCCGACGCCTACGCCTTCGCCGCCGTGTCCTCCGGGGACAACTCGAACATCCTCGCCACGCGCGTGGCCCGCGAGCAATTTCACGTCCCCCACGTCGTGGCGCGCATCTACGACCCGGGGCGCGCCGAGGTCTACCAGCGGCTCGGGATCCCCACCGTCGCCTCCGTGCGCTGGAGCGCCGACCAGGTCCTGCGCCGCATCCTGCCCGAGCACGCGCTCTCCGGTGACTTCCGCGAGGCCTCCGGCCGCCTCGTGCTGCGCGAGCTTCCCGCGGCCCCGCTCTGGTTCGGGCGCCGGTTGACCCAGCTCGAGGACGCGCTCGGCGTGCGGGTGGCGTACCTGACGCGCTTCGGCGAGGGCATGCTGCCGGCCCCCGACACCCGGTACCAGGAGGGCGACGAGCTGCACGCCATGCTCGCTGTCGACCGCCTGACCCAGATCGACCGCCTGCTGGCCACCGCGCCGGCCAAGGCGGCGGCGCTGCGGGCCGAGCAGGAGGAGGAAAAGTGAAGGTTGTCATCGCCGGTGGGGGCTCGGTTGGCCTCTCCATCGCCCGCGAGCTCCTGCGCCACCATCACGACGTGCTCATCGTCGACGAGAACGAGCCCCCGGCCGACCGCGAGGGCTTCGAGAGGGCGGCCTGGCTGGTCGGCGATGCGTGCGAGCTGGTCACGCTGCAACGCGCCGGGGCCGAGGAGGCGGATGTCGTGGTCTCCGCGACGGGCGACGACAAGGCGAACCTCGTGGTGTCGCTCCTGGCCAAGACCGAGTTCGGCGTCGGCCGCACCGTGGGCCGCGTCAACAATCCGAAGAACGATTGGATGTTCGACGACGCGTGGGGCGTCGACGTCGCCGTCTCCACCCCGCGGCTCATGACGGCGCTCGTCGAGGAGGCGGTCGAGGTGGGCGACATCGTGCGCCTGCTCACGCTGCGCACGGGCGAGACCACGATGATCGCCTACACCGTGCCCTTCGACGGCCCGGCCGTCGGCCGCTTCGTCGGCTCCTACGCGTGGCCGGAGGGTGTGGTCCCGGTGGCCGTCTTGCGCGACGACCTGCCCTTCGCACCGTCCCCCGACGACGTCTTCGAGGGCGACGACGAGGTGTTTTTCCTCAGCACGCTCGAGGCCGAGCCCTCGCTGCGCGAGCTGCTGCGCGGGGCCTAGGCCCTGTGAGCTGACCGTGCCGGAACGCGACGGGGCGGGACACCCGTGGTGTCCCGCCCCTTCTCGTTGACGCGCTCAGGCCCCGCCGGCGGCGTCGGGCCGCGCCTCCTCGCCCTTGACGGGGCGCGTGATGACCCAGGCCAAGACGAGGGCCCCGACGTAGAGCGGGACGCCCATGACGAGCCGGGCCGTGCCGAGCAGCGTGACGTCGTTGGCGAAGTACAGGGGCAGCTGAACCGCCAGGCGGACGAGGAACACGCCAACGATGATCCAGGTGGCCGCCGTGTAGACGCGGACGCGGGCGGGGCGCTCGCGCCAGGCGGTCCCCTCGCCGTGGAGGAAGCCGAAGAGCAATCCGCCGAAGGGCCAGCGCACGAGGATCGACAGGACCAGGGCCGCCGCGTACACGGCGTTAATGTAGAAGCCGGGCACGTAGTAGTCGCGCGCCTCGCCGCCCACGCGGGCAAAGAGGGCGCAGATGAGGATCCCCACGAGGCCGGAGATCGCCGACATGACCTGCTGCCTGCGCACGAGCCGCGCCGCAAGCAGCACGACGCCCACAGCGATGGCCGCGATGAGGGCCGGGTTCAGGGACTGCGTGCCGATGAAGACGCCGAGGAACACAAGCCCGGGCGCCAGCGCCTCGATGAGCCCGCGCACGCCGCCCACGGAGGCCAGCACATCCACCGAGCCGTCCGCGGAGACCTTCAGGCTGGAGTTCGCGGCCATCTTGGCCGCCACCTCGCGCATGTCGGGGGCCGCCGCGGCCCGCGCCTCGTCCCCGGGCCGCTGGTCCTGGCCGGGCCCGCCCGGCTCCCGCTGACCCGGCCCGCCGGCTGGCTCCTGCCTCATGCGTTGTCCTCTTCCGACTCAAGAATCTCGTAGCTCGGGTCATACATGACGTGTTTCCCGCCCTCGGTCAGGAGCATGCCCCGACAGCGAAGCCAGCCCCCCGCGCCGATGCCGGGCACCCGGCGCTGGCCGAGCCACAGCAGGCGCACCCGTTCGACGGGGCGCTTGCGCCCGCCGGGCGGGGCGACGTCTGGCGCCAGCACGGCGGAGAAGACCGGGGCCTGCCGCGAGGAGGGGTAGGTCACGGCGGCGACGTAGCCGCGCAACTGCACCCTTCCCCGCTCGGGCAGCGCCTCCCAGTCGGTCTCCTCGCCGGGCCCGGCGTCCTCAGCCAATCTGAGTGATCTCCGGGCCGCGCTCCGGGCGCTCCTCGGTGCCCGGGTCGGCCGGGGCCGCCTCGGCCGCCGGCACCGCCGGCTCCGGGTCGGCTTGGGGCATGGTCAGCGGCAGCAGCTCCGTGGGAGCCATGGGGGTCTGACCGCGGTCGACGACCACGCCGCCCAACAGATCCTCGAGCGGCTTCGCCGCCTCCTCGTTGATGGCGGCGGGGCCGCCGAACACGGCGCGGAGGAACCAGCGCGGCCCGTCGACGCCGACGAAGCGGGCAATCATGGTGCCCTGCTCACCGTCCGGGCCGGCGGCGGGGACCCTGGCCAGGATCTCCGGGCCGAAGCGGCCCTCGCGGCGATCGGTGCGCCCGCCTTGCGCCGTGACCGACTGATCGATCTGCGAGGAGATGCCCTCCCAGAGGCCCTCCGACTTGGGGGCGGCGAAGGCCTGCAGCTGCACGCGGGAGCCCTCCAGCTCGACGGCGACGGAGACGACCTGCTGCGAGTTCTGCTCCACCTCGAGGTTGAGGTTCATGCCGGCCACGATGGGCAGGCGAAGGGAGCCGAGATCGATCATGCCCTCCGCCTCGGAGCTGGCCTCCGCCGCGTCGAGCGGGCCGTGGGTGCGGTCGGTCTTGGCCTGCTTGGCGTGGCTCGCCTGCGCCGGCTCGGCCTCCGCGTTGGCGTCGTCCTTCGTCTCGGGGGTCTCGAGCACCTCGTCCGGCTCGGCGGTCTTCTTCTTGCGCCCGAACATCCTCATCCTTCCTTGACCGCGTTCGCGGTCTGCGTCGTGGCGGTCGCCGCTGCGACCGGTGCGGAGGCGAAGCCCCCGGTGGAGCCGAAGCCGCGCTCGCCCCGTGCGCTCTCGCCGAGGTCCTCGACCTCGACGAAGCTGGCGCGCTCGACCTTCTGGATGAGCAGCTGCGCGATGCGATCCCCGCGGCGCAGGTTCACCTCGGCCTGGCGATCCAGGTTGATCAGGTTGATCAGGAGTTCGCCGCGATAGCCGGCGTCGACCGTGCCCGGGGCGTTGACGATGCTGAGGCCGTGCTTGGCGGCGAGGCCGGAACGCGGATGCACGAGGCCGACGTATCCCTCGGGGATCGCCACGGCCAGGCCCGTGGGCACGAGGCGCCGTTCGCCGGGGGCGAGGCACACGTCCTCGCGCGCGTACAGATCCGCTCCGGCGTCGCCGGGGAGGGCGTAGGCGGGGACGGGTAGCTCCGGGTCGAGGCGGCGCACGCGCACCTCGAGGCTGGATGGGCTTGTCATGCTTCCTCGTGTTCTTCGTCTCCGGTGCCGCGGCGGCGGCCGCACTCCACTCTATCGGCTCGCGGCTACCATGGAAGGCATGTCTTCTCCTTTCGGCGACCGGGGCGTGAGCCCGGCGACCCCCGCGCCGTACATCGAAAAACTGCGTGCCCCTTGGTGGCTGTGGCTGGTCTCGTACGCACTCTGCGTCGCGGTGGGGTTGGCCCTCTCCCCCACCAACGCCGTGCTGTTGAGCGTCATCGCCATCGCCGCCGCGATCATCGTGACGGTGCTGCTCGTGGTCTCCGCCCCCAGCATCATCATCACGCAAGACACGCTGCAGGTGGGCAGGGCCCGGATCGAGCGCCGCTTCCTCGGCGAGGCCACGGGTTACGCCGGCGAGGCCGCGCGCTACCAGCGCGGGCGCGGCCTGAACGGGTTGGCGTTCATGAGCTTCCGCGGCTGGGTCGACCCGGTCGTGACGGTGAGCATCGAGGATCCCAACGACTCGACGCCGTACTGGATCTTCTCCACCCGCCGGCCCGAGCGCGTGGCCGCCGCCCTCGGCGGCTCGATGTCGACCCAGGCGGCCCCCTCCCTCTAAGCGGCCGCCCGCAACGCAGAAGGGGCGCCCACCGTGACAACGGTGGGCGCCCCTTCTGCGTGAGGTGGCGGGAGGGCCGATCAGCCCTCGCAGTCCTTGCAGTACAGCAGGCCGCCGCGCTCCACGGCCACCTGCGAGCGGTGGCGCACCAGGAAGCACGAGGCGCACGTGAACTCATCGGACTGCGCCGGGAGCACCATGACCTGGAGCTCCTCGTTGGACAGATCGGCGCCGGGCAGCTCGTAGCTATCGGCGGCCTCAGCCTCGTCCTCGTCCACCACGGCGGACTGGGAGTCGTTGCGGCGTCCCTTCAGTTCCTCGAGCGAGTCCTCGCGGACTTCGTCTTCGTTCTTGCGGGGCGCGTCGTAATCGGTGGCCACTTTTCCCTCTAATCCTGCGGAACGTTCCTTGCATCACACCCACACGTGAGGCCCGCGGGGGAGGCGGGCGTCCGGTGCGTCGCACAGATCTAACACCACAAGCCCTCCAATCTCAAACCGTGTTCGCGCTGAGGGGAACCAGCGGGGGCGGGTGCCGCGCGCCCCGGCGTGGGGATCGCTCCCGGCAGCGCGCCACACCGCGCAAATGCGGGCACTGAGCCGCCCCCAATGGGAGGCTGGAGGGCACGAGGAGCGTCCGCGAGCGGTCACGGGAGGATCAGGCATGAAACACCTCGAGTTGGTGCGTGTGCACGAGACCGGGGAGGACCTGGTTCTCCGCGCGCCAAATGGCGACGAGTTCCTGCTCTCCATTGAGGAGATCCTGGACGCTGCGACCGGCGGCACGCCGCCCACCGCGCCCGCCGAGGCACCCGCCCCCGTCCCCGAGGCCACGCCCTCTCAGGCCAAGGCGTCGGGAGCCAAGACGTCGGGGGCCGACGACGTGTGGCGGGCCGCCGCCGTCGCCTCGCCTGGCCTCACGCCGCCCCGGGCGACCCCGGAGGCGGCGGAGGCCGCTGCCGCCGACGCGACGGAGGCCGACGACGCAACCCAGGCGCCCGCCGTCGAGCTCAAGCCCCTCTCTCCGCGCGAGATCCAGGCGCGCATCCGCGCCGGCGCCACGGCCCAGGAGGTGGCCGCCACGTCCTCGACGCCGCTGGCCAACATCCTTCGCTACGAGGGCCCCGTGCTGGCCGAGCGCGACTACATCGCCAGGCAGGCGGGGGACGTCGAGGTCTCCGCGCCCCTCGGCAACGAGGGCTACCGCGCCGCGTTCGGCGACGAGCCAGCCACCCTGGCCCAGATGGTGCGCACGCGCCTGCGCGCCTTCGGTGCCGACCCGGAGACCCTGAGCTGGGACGCGTGGAAGGTGGACGCGGGCACGTGGAGCGTCGTCGCGAGCTTCGTGCTTCCGGAGGGTTCGGCCGCCGTGGGCGAGGAGCCACCGGCCGTCTGGACCTTCCACCCGGCGCGCAAGCATCTCGAGAACGCCAACCGCTGGGGCCAGGTGCTCTCCGAGTGGGAGCCGTGGGACGTGCTTCCCGGCCAGCGCCGCCTCGTGCCGGTCGGATCGGCCGAGCCCGCTTCGTTTGATCACGAGCCGGAGGATCCGGAGGCCGTCCTCGGGCGCGCGGAGGACGAGGCGCTGCTGGACGTCCTCTCCCGCCGCCGCGGGACCCGCGTCGGCGAGGACGCCGACGGCGACGACGCCCTGGCCCACCTGATCGCCCGCTCCCACGCCGACCGCGACGAGCCGGGCGAGCGCCCCGGCGCCGTGCCCCGCCCGTGGACCGTCCCGGAGCCGGTCGAGGACCCCGTCCCCGATAACGTCCTGCCGGGTCCCGGCCGCACCGACGGGCTCGTGGAACCGGAGGGATCCGAGCTCGCCTGGCCGCCGCTGCGCCGCGTGCCGGACCCCGTCCCCGCCTCGCGCGGGCTCGAGGGCGACGACGATGACGATTCACCCCGCCCGCACAAGAAGCGCCGCTCGCAGGTGCCCAGCTGGGACGAGATCGTCTTCGGGCGCTCGGCCAAGGGCAGCGAGGACGACGAGGACGAGGACTGAGACCACGGCAGAGGGGCCGGGCCCAGCGGGCCCGGCCCCTCTGCCGTGGTGGGACGTCACGCGCCCTCGGTCTGAGCGCCCCGCGGGTGGGACGCCTCGCGCCGCGGGTGGGACGCCTAGGAGGTCAGCCGCAGGAACGGAATCCGGCGCTCCACCGCCGTGAGCGAGCCGTGCTGGCCGACCATCGACATGGCGTTGGGGCCGGCCCGGCGCGCGTCGTAGAGCGCGATGTCCTCGCGCGCGAGGATGAGCAGATCGCCGACGCGCTCGGCCACGCCCTCCCTCACGCGCGGCCCGAAGAGCCCGGCCCCGATGGCCTCCGCGCGCGTGAGCACCCAGACCCGCTCGCCGAAGCGCTCCCGCCACGCCGCCGCCGTCGCCGCCCTGGTCGCCTCGCTCGCGCCCGGTTCGAAGTGCAGCTGCACCCCGCGCGGCTCGCCGGCCGTGAACTCCACGCCGCCGAGCAGCTCGGGTTCCAGCGCGTAGTCGAGGCGGCCGGACGGCGCCACGTCCACCATCCCGTGGTCGGCCGTGAGCACCACCAAGGTGTTCGGCGAGACCCCGGCCACGAGGCGGCGCATCGAGGAATCGAGCTCCTCGAAGGCGTGCAGCCAGGCCTGGGAGTCGACGCCGTGGGCGTGCCCGGCCTTGTCAAGGTCGTCCCAGTAGAGGTAGACGAGCGCGTCCTTGTTGGCGCGCAGGGTCTCGAGGGTCGAACGGACGCGGGCGCCGGGCGTGGTGGCCTCGACGAAGGTGCCGCCGCGCAGGCCGGCGCGGGTTAGCGCGCTGTGCCTGAACTTGGGGCGCGAGACGGTGAAGACCCCGCGGCGCTGCACGAGCCTTTCGAAGACCGTGGGCAGCGGCTGCCAGGCCTCCGGTTCGAGGTCGCCGGGCCAGCCGCCGAGCTGATTGACGACCCGGCGTTGGGTGGGGTCGAAGGAGTCGTAGGCCACGATCCCGTGCTCCCCCGGCGCCACGCCCGTGGCAAACGACGTGAGGGCCGCGGCCGTGGTGGTGGGGAAGACGGTGTCCAGCTGGGTGGAACCCGGCGCCTGCTGCGCCGCCCTCAGCGTGGGGGCGTAGGAGGCGAAGCGCTTCAGCAGCCGGGCGCCGAGCCCGTCCACGAGCACCACGACGGCGCGGCGGGACGGCGGCAGTCCGAGCGAGTTGGTGAAGCCCTCCTCCCCCAGCGCCGCCGCGACCGAGGGAAGGACATCGCTGAGCGCGCCGCCGCCGTAGGCCGGGGCCTGCGGTGCGGACGCCAGCTCAGCGATGGTTGCCCCTCACCAGGCGGCCCATACCGCGCGGCGCCGGGGCCCCGGCGTGCTCCGGACGCTCGCCCTGGGTGGCTGCCCAGGCGGCGTCGCGCGTGGCGCGGCGCAGTTCCCTCGCGAAGGACCGGGCGTCCTCAAGGTGGGACGTGCCGTCGGCGTCGGCCGAAACGCGCAGCACCAGGTCCTCGCGGACCATCTGGCCCTGGTAGCCGTGGTCAGACTCGCACTGCGGATCGCCGCAGCCGGCCGGGCCGAGGTCCAGCCGGGAGCCGCCCGACCACGCGATGCCCACGGTGAGCTCGCGCGGGCCCTGCCCGGGGCGGTGCTCGTGCGGGCGCGGGTACACGGCGGAGACCACGACCGAGTCGAGCCGCGGCAGGGCCACCGTCTCGACCGACACGTTGGCCACCTGCTCGCCCGAGTCCTCCGGCTGGTGGTCGTCGACGTGGACGATCACGAGGGAATCGCGCGTGAGCACCAGGATGATCGCGTGCCGATGGACCTCGGCGCGCTCGACGTGCGTCTCGAGGTGCAAAAGGTGCCGCTGCACGGGTGCTCCGTCGAGCTCGTCGTCGAGCAGATCGGCGATGAGGTGGGGATAGAACCCCGCTCGCGTGAGCTGGTCCGCCAGCTCGGGATCGGGGCCAAGGGGACGCGTCGACATGGGCTCCATCCTAGCTTCCCGCCCGCCGCCGCTTCCGAGGCGGGCGGCCGGGCTAGCGCTGGGGGATGGACATAGCCCGGCGGGCACTGTCGGTGCGCTCGGCCGGGTTGCCGACGCTGACGTGGGCGTGCAACACGTGCGCCCCCCGCGTCGAGACGAGCACCGGGTTGAACTCGAGCACCGCCACCTGCGGGAGCTCGTCCTTGAGCGTGCCCACGCGGTGCAGGAGGTCCTCCAACGCCGCGGTGTCGAGGGCCGGCAGCCCCTGGTAGCCCAGGAGCTTGCGCGCCGTGCGCGGCGCCCTGACCAGATCGTGGAGCACGGCCGGCGTGAGCGGCGGGGCCGCGTGGGCCCAGTCCCCCAGCAGGTTCACGGCGTCGCCGGCGAGGCCATAAGAGACGAGCGGGCCCATGAGCGGGTCCTCGATGCACCTCACCACCACGCCCTGCCCGGTCGGTGCCATGGCCTGGACCTCCAGCTCCACCTCGCCGTAGGGACGCAGCATCTCGCGCATGGATCGCACATCGGAGCGCAGCGACGCGGCGTCGACGATGTTGAGCCGGACGCCGCCGAGGTCGAGGCGGTGGCGAAGCGCCGCGTCACGGGCCTTGAGCACCACCGGATAGCCCACCGCTGCGGCCGCCGCGACCGCCTCGTCCTCCGTGCCGAACGCGATGGAGGGCTCGACGCGGATGCCGTAGCACCCCAGGAGCTCGGCCGCCTGCTCCTGGCTCAGGCTCAGCAGCCCGTCGCCGCGGACGCTCTCCGCCCAGCCCTCGACCAGCCCCGCGGCGCGCTCGCGGTCGATGCCCTCCGGCTCCTGCACCTCGCCCGGATCCCGCTCCCGCCAGGCCGCATGGGTGCGCGCCCGTGCGAGGGCCTTCAGGCCGACGGCGAGGTTCGGGTAGCACGGCAGCTCGCCGGCGAGGCCGGAGACGGGCGCCTCGTCCCCGAGGGCCCCGGCAAAGCACGCGAGGACCGGCTTGCCCGCCTCGGCCCCCGCCTCGGCGATGACCGCGGCGAGCGCCGAGGGGTCAACGCCCACGGCCGGGAGCAGCGCCACGAGCAAGGCGTCGACGTCTGGGCGGGCGAGCGCACGGGCGCAGGCGGAGCGCACGGCGCGCACCGCCACCGATTGGCCGGAGCCCAACTCGATCTCGCTCTCCTGGGCGCTGACGACCAGCTCGAGGCTCGCGGCGTGGTCGGCCGCCACGGCGGCGAGGGCCGCCGAGTTGCTGAGTACCGCCACCCGCGGGCCGGCCGGCAGCGGCTGCGTGGCCAGGAGCTGGGCGACGTCCATGAGCTCCTCTTGCGTGCCCACCCTGATGACGCCCGACTGGCTGAGGACGGCGTCGACGGCCCCGCGCGGCGCCTGCGTGGTCCTGGCCTGGTGCCCCGGGGGAACGCGCAGGCCCATGACATCCGACTTGGCCACCACCACCGGCTTGTTTCTGGCCAGGCGCCTGGCGATGCGCGAGAACTTGCGCGGGTTGCCGAAGCTCTCGAGATACATCGCCACCACCTCGGTGTGCTCGTCGTCCTCGAAAAACTGCATGAGGTCGTTGCCGGACACATCGGCGCGGTTGCCGGCGTTCAGCCCGGCCGAGAGGCCGAGGCCGCGGCGCTTGGCGACAGCGTAGAGCATGGTGCCGAGGGCCGCAGACTGGCTGAAGAGGCCCACCTTGCCAGGGCGCGGGGGGCGCTCCGAGGGCGAGGCGTTCAGCCGCACGGCCGGATCCGTGTTGAACAGCCCGAGCGAGGCGGGGCCGATGACCCGCATGCCGTTGGCGCGGGCGAGCCGCACGAGTTCGCGCTGGCTCGCCAGGTCGCCCTCGGCGCGGAAGCCGGCCGTGATGACCACGAGCCCCTTGACCCCGTGCTTGGCGCAGTCGGCCGCCACGGCGAGCACCTCGTCCTTGGGGACGGCGACGATGGCGAGGTCCACGGGGTGGTGGATCTCGCTGACCGTGCCGTAGGCCGGCCCGCCGCCGAGTTCGAGGACCTGCGGGTTCACGGCGTAGACGGGGCCGGTGAAGCCGCCCTCGCGCACGTTCTCCAGCAGCGCGTGCCCCAGCTTGCCCCACGTCCTGGAGGCGCCGACCACGGCGACGGAGCGGGGGCGCAGCAGCTCGGCGAGGCTCCTGGCCTCCGCGCGGTGCTCGCGGGCCTCCATCACGGCGAGGGAGCGCTCGGTGGGGTCGATGTCGAAGGACACCATGACCACGCCGTCCTCGAAGCGGCGGCTCACGTCGTAGCCGGCCTCGGAGAAGACCGTGAGCATCTGGCGGTTCTCCGGCAGCACCTCGGCCGTGAAGCGCTCGATGCCGAGTTCGCGCCCGGCCGCCGTGAGGTGTTCGAGCAGGATGGAGCCGAGCCCCTTGCCCTGCTCCGCGTCGCGGACGTTGAAGGCCACCTCGGCCCGCGTGGGATCGGGCAGCCGGTCGAAGCGCCCGATCGCGATGATGTCCGCCCCGCGTTCGACCACGAGGGCCACCCGGTCCACGTGGTCGACCTCGGTGAAGCGCTTGAGCTCGGCCGGGGTGAGCGTTGACTTATAGGTGAAGTAGCGCAGGTAGATCGAGCGCTCGGATTGGGCGGCGTGCAGGCGCTCGAGCGCCGGGACGTCGCTGGGGCGGATGGGGCGCACGTGCGCGGTTGAGCCGTCACGCAGGACCACATCGGCTTCCCAGCGGGTCGGATATGCGCCAAAGCGTCGGGGCGAAGCCATATCCTGAAGAGTAATGTCCCGCGGCGCCCTTGCGTGTGTGCCGCGATAATCCATTCGTAGGAAGAGGCTGCGCACCCCATGGCCCGCCGCACCGCGCCAGAGCCCGAAGAGGCTTTCGAGGAGAACATCGTCGACATCGACGTCTCCTCCGAGATGGAAACCTCCTTCCTGGAGTACGCCTACTCGGTCATCTATTCGCGTGCCCTCCCGGACGCCCGCGATGGCTTGAAGCCCGTCCAGCGGCGCATCCTCTACACGATGCGCTCCATGGGCCTCACCCCCGCCAAGGGCCACGTGAAGTCGGCCCGCGTGACGGGCGAGGTGATGGGCAAGCTGCACCCGCACGGCGACGCCGCCATCTACGACGCCATGGTCCGCATGGCGCAGGCGTGGTCTCTGCGCCTGCCGCTCATCGACGGTCACGGCAACTTCGGTTCGCTGGACGACGGCCCGGCCGCGGCCAGGTACACCGAGGCCCGCATGGCGGCCGCCGCCATGGACCTGACGAACGACCTGGACGAGGACGTCGTCGACTTCGTCCCCAACTACGACAACCAGCTCACGCAGCCGGAGGTCCTCCCCGCCGCGTTCCCCAATCTGCTGGTCAACGGCACCACCGGCATCGCCGTGGGCATGGCCACCAACATGGCCCCGCACAATCTGCGCGAGGTCATCGCGGCGGCCAGGCACCTCCTGGCGCACCCCGAGGCCACCCTCGAGGACATCATGGGCTTCGTCCCCGGCCCCGATCTCCCCAGCGGCGGCATCATCACGGGCCTTGAGGGCATCCACGACGCCTACCGCACGGGCCGCGGCATCTTCCGCACGCGCGCCAAGGTGGAGCTCGAATCCCTCTCGGCGCGCAAGCAGGCGCTCGTGGTCACGGAGCTGCCGTACACGGTGGGCCCGGAAAAGGTCATCGAGAAGATCAAGGACGCCGCCGACGCCAAGAAGCTCACGGGCATCTCGGACGTCGTGGACCTGACGGACCGCAACCACGGCCTGCGCCTCGTCATCGAGCTGAAGAACGGCTTCAACCCGAACGCCGTGCTGCAGGCGCTGTACAAGCACACGCCCATGGAGGATTCCTTCGGCATCAACAACGTGGCGCTCGTGGACGGGCAGCCGCGCACGCTCGGCCTGCTCGAGCTCCTGAGCGTCTACGTCGACCACCGCCTGAGCGTCGTCCGCCGCCGCACCACCTTCCGCCTGGCCAAGAAGCAGGAACGCCTGCACCTCGTTGAGGGCCTGCTCATCGCGATCGTCGACATCGACGAGGTCATCCAGATCGTGCGTTCCTCCGACGACACGGCCTCGGCCCGCACGCGCCTGCGCACCGTCTTCGACCTCTCCGTGCCGCAGGCCGATCACATCCTGGAGCTGCGCCTGCGCCAGCTCACGCGGTTCTCGCAGATCGAGCTGGAGGCGGAGCGCGACGAGCTCCTCGCCGCCATCGCCGAGCTGGAGGAGATCCTCGCCTCGGACGCCAAGCTGCGCGAGGTGGTCTCAGGCGAGCTCGCCGCCGTGGCGGAGGAGCACGGCACCGATCGCCGCACCGTCCTGCTGAGCAAGGACAAGGGCACCCCGCTCAAGGGCACCGTCATGCCCGAGGCGGAGAGCGCCTCCAAGAAGGCGCCGCTGGTCATGGAGGTCAAGGACGCCCCGTGCCTCGTGGCGCTCACGGCCACGGGCCGGCTCGTGCGCACGAGCGACACCTCGGAGATCCTCGGCGAGCGCCGCGGCCGCCACGACGCCCTCGCCTCCGTGGTGCACACGAGCGCCCGCAGCCACATCGGCCTCATCACGAGCGCCGGGCGCATGCTGCGCACCTCGGTCGTGGAGATCCCCGTGGTCCCGGCCGGTGCCTCCGGCGTGCCGCTCGCGGACGCCGTCAAGGTCAACGAGTTTGTCCAGCTGGGCCGCGGCGAGAGCGTCGTGGCCGCCGTTCCGCTGGACGCCGTCATCGCCCTCGGCACCGCCCAGGGCGTCGTGAAGCGCCTGAGCCCGGACTACCCCGTCACCACCGATGAATGGGAGGCGATCGCGCTCAAGCCCAAGGACACCGTCCTGGCCGCCGCGCCGGCCCCCGACGAGCGCGAGCTCGTCTTCATCACGCGCCAGGCGCAGCTGCTGCACTTCCCGGCGTCCGCCGTGCGCCCGCAGGGCCGCACAGCCGGCGGCATGGCGGGCGTGCGCCTCGCGGCGTCCGACGCCGCCATCGCGTTCTCCGTCGTCGACCCGCGCGATCCCTCCGCCGTCGTCGTCACCCTCTCCGACGGGCAGGAGTCCCTGCCGGGCGCCGAGGGCGGCTCGGTCAAGGTCACGCCGCTGGCCGAGTACCCGGGCAAGGGCCGCGGTACGGGCGGCGTGCGCGCCCACCGCTTCCTGAAGGGCGAGGACCACCTGCGCCTGGCCTACGCCGGCGCCGGCCCGGCCCGCGCGTCCACCGCCGGCGGCGTGGCCCGGGCCCTGCCCACCGAGTTCGGCCGGCGAGACGGCTCGGGCGTCCCGCTGACGCAGTCCCTCGACGTGATCGGGCCCGCGTCCGCGCTGGCGCCCAGCCCCGCGCCGTCGGGCGCCGCCGCTCCCGCCTCCCCCGCCGCCCCGGCGGCCGGCGGGTTGCCCCAGCACGCCGCCTACGCGGCGGGCGCCACGGCGCCGGGCGCACCCGTCGCGCCCGGCGAGGACAGCGATCCCTTCGCCGACGGCGGGGCGGTGAGCGTGGATCCAGGCACGCACACGCGCGTGCAGGACCAGCTCTTCGGGGAGTAGTGGGGAGCATGGCCGGGCGCCGGGCCGGGAGACGCGGCACGACGCCGCCCGCGCACCCGCGCGGGCGGGAGCCGCTCACGCTCGCGGCGGCCGCCCCGTTCGTCTGGGCGCTCGCGGCGTGGGTGCTCCCCCTCACCGTCCTCGGGGTGGTCGGCACGCTCTCCACGCGGGAGCTCGGGCTGCAGATCGCGGCACCCGTGGCGCTGCTGTGCGCCATCCCGGCGGCCGTGGGGGCGGTGCTCGGCCTCTTCGCCAAGGGGCGGGCGCTCTTCTGCGGGCTCGGGCTGGCGCTCGGCCTCGTCTACCTCCTGGGCGGGCTCGTCTACCTCGTGCTGCGCTGAGCGCCGTTCGCCCGGTGCGGCCCGCCGCTCGCGGCCAGCGGCCAGCGGCCAGCGGCCAGCGGCCAGGATCATCGTGGCCCGCGCACCCGGTGCGGCCCGCGCAACCATCGCGACCGCGATCCCGGTGGACCCGGGATCTTCGAGGAGCCCGCGCGCCGGGCGCGACCCCGGCCGCGCGGGGCTACCCCGGCTGGGACACCCCGGTCTGGGCCGGCGAGCCGTCGGCGCTCAGGCGCGTGTGAACGTGCGCGCGCCCCGCGAGGGCGGCGTCGTGGGTCACGAGCACGAGCGCCGTGGCGCCAGCACCGTGCATGACATCACTCACGAGCTCCGCCGACTCGTCCGCACCGAGGTGCGCCGTCGGCTCGTCGAGCACCACCACGCCCGCGCCGCTGAGCAGCGTGCGCGCCACGGCCAGCCGCTGCCGCTGGCCGCCGGAGAGCGCCTCGCCGCCGGCCGCCGTGCTCGTCCCCAACCCCTCGGGCAGGCGCGCGAACCAGGGCCCGAGACCCACGCGCTCGAGCGCTGCCACCATGGCCGCGTCGCTCGGGGCGTCGCCGCGCTCGCGCGCCAGCGCCAGGTTGCCGCGCAACGTGCTGTCGAAGACGTAGCCCTCCTGCGGGCACCAGGCCACGGCGTCCCGGGCCGCGGCGTCGACATCGTTCCCCTGGCCCGCCGCCAGCACGATGTCGCGCCAACCGGTGTCGGTGCGGGCCGCCACGGAACCCGAGCGCGGGGGCAGGAAGCCGAGGACGCACGCGATGAGCGTCGACTTGCCGCTGCCGCTGGGTCCCGTGATCGCCCAGGCTCGCCCGGCCGTGGTCTCCCCCGTCACGGAGCTGAAGACGGCCGGGCCGTCGCTCGAGTACGCGGCCTCCAACTCGCGGGTGCGCAGTCCGTCGACCGCCGGGCGGTCGGCCACCGGCGTCGGCTCCTGGGCCCGTGCGGCGCCCAGCAGCCACGGCGCGAGGCGCGAGAGCATCCCCGTGACGATCGGGACGTTGCGCAGGGCATCGGCCAGCTGCCCGAAGGGCTCGTCGAGGGCCAGGAGCAGCAGGACGGTGAGGGCCAGCAGCTCGGGGGCCGTTCCACCGGCCGCAAAGACGACGGCGGCAATCGCGCCGAGGCCGGCCAGGAGCGAGGCGGCGGCGCGCCCGGCGCCGGCCCCGAAGGCGTCCCGGCGCAGCGGGGCCGCACCGGCGGCGTCGGCCGCGGTGAAGCGAGCGAGCCCGGCGGCGGCGAGGCCGTTGGCGCTCGCGTCTGGAGCGGCGGCGAGGATCCGGCCGGTGCGTTCGGCCTGCTCCGCGCGGTGCACCGCCGCGTGGTCTGCCGCGGAGCGCTCGAGGGCCAGGACCAGCACGGGCAGGGCCAGCAGGCCGAGGAGCACCACGACCAGCGTGACCGGCAGGGCGGCCGGGGCCAGGAGCGCCACGGCGACGACCGAGCCAAGGCCCGCGAGGATCGCGGCGGGCACGGGCACGAGGACGCGGGGCAGGGCGTCGCGCAGCTCGTCCACCTGGGCCACGAGCGTGCCGAGCGCGCCGCCGGGGCGCGTGAGCTTGCTCCAGCCGCGGGCGTCGGAGCCCAGGGCGTCCCAGAGCCTCACGCGCAGCCGCGAGGTGTAGCGCAGGATGACGTCGTGGGTGGCGAGCCGCTCGCGGTAGCGCAGCACGGCGCGGGCCAGGCCGAAGGCGCGCACGCCCACGATGGCCGTCAGGAGATACATGATGTGCGGCTGCGTCGAGGCCCGCACGATGAGCCAGCCGGAGAGCGCCGAGAGCGCAGCGGCGGCCAGGACGGAGAGTGCCCCGAGGAGCACGGCGAGCCACAGCCTCCAGGAGCGCAGGGGCAGCAGGCCCCAGGCGCCGCGCGGCGGGCGCGACCCCGTGGCGTCGTCGGGCGCGGCCCTACGGGCGTCGTCGCGCACGGCCCCACGGGCGTCGTCGAGCGTGGCCTCGGCGGCCTCGTCGGCGGGCGCCGGCCCGGCCGCGGGGAGCGACGGCTCCGAGGAGCCGGACCCCGCGGCGCGCGCACCCTCATGCTGCGCCGCGGGGTCCGATCCCGTCCCGGGGGACGGGAGAAGGGGGGCCTCCCGGCTAGACACGGAGGCGGTTCGCACGCCCGCCCCCGTGTCGAAGCGAACCCGCACGTCCGCTTGGGAGGCCAGCGCCGGCTCGTGCGTGGCGAGCACCACGCACGCGCCCTGCGCCGCGATCCGGGCGATCAGCGCGCGCACGCGCTGGGCCGACCGGGGGTCGAGATGGGCCGTTGGCTCGTCGGCGAGCAGCACCACGGACGGGCCGGTGGCCAGCAACACCCGGGCGCGGGCCACGCCCCTGGCCACGGCCACGCGGCGCCGCTCGCCCGGGCTCAGGCGCTGCAGCGGCACGTCCCACAGGCGCCGCGGTAGCAGCTCGGCGAGCTCGAGCCACGGCTCGGTGCCGCCGACGAGGGAAAGCTCCTCGCGCGCGGTGGCCTCGGCGAACTGAGGCGCCTGCGCGATGTAGGCGCGGCGCAGCGGGTTCAGGCCGCTCACGGAGCCCGAGACCGTGTCGGCGGCCTCCTCGCCCTCCGCGGCCGGCCGCAGGAGGCCGGCCAGGACCTCGAGCACGCTCGACTTGCCGCTGCCGCTGGGACCCACGAGCGCCGTGATGCCGCCGGCGCTGGCCTCGAAGCTCACGGGGCCCACGCCCTCGCGGCCCCCGCCGCGGGTGACGCGCAGCTGCTCGACGCGGAGCGTGGTGCCGTTCCCGGGCGCCGCGGAGCTCACGGGCCCGCCGGCCCCGGCGAGCTCGCTGCGGTCGGCGGCCTCCAGCTCCGCCCGGACGCGGCGCAGGGCGGCGACGCCGTCCTCCGAGGCATGGTGGGCCGAGCCCAGCTCGCGCAGGGGCAGGAAGCAATCGGGCGCGAGCATCAGGGCGACGAGCCCGGCCTCCAGGCCCATCGAGCCGCCCACGAGCCGGACGCCGATGAACACGGCGACCACCGCCACCGACAGCGTCGCGATGAGCTCCAGGGCAAAGGAGGAGAGGAAGGCCGTGCGCAGCGTGGCCATGGTCGACGCCCGGTGCCGCTCGGAGACCTCGAACAGCGCCTTGCGCTGCTGCTCGGCGCGGCGCAGGCCCACGAGGACGGGCAGCCCGCGCGCGAGCTCGGAGAGGTGGTGGCCGAGCCGATCGAGGCCGTCCTGGGCCTCCTGCACGCGCTCGGCCGTGTGCAGGCCGATGAGGATCATGAAGACCGGAACCAGCGGGATCGTCAGCACCAAGATGAGCGCCGAGACCCAGTCCGCGAACAGGATCCGCGCTCCCACGGCGAGCGGGATGATGGCGCTCGCGACGAGGGCCGGAAGGTAGTCGCGGAAGTACGGGTCCAGCCCGTCCAGGCCGCGGCTGGCCAGCACGGAGGCCTCGGCGGAGCCGCCGGAGCGCCCAGCGGCGAGGCGCTTGGCCACGAGCTGCGCGCGCAGCTCCTCCTTGACGCCGAGGGCGGCGCGCTGGGCCACCACGCGGGTGCCCCAGTGCGCGCCGGCCCGCGCCAAGGCGCCCGGGATCCCCCACCACAGCAGCGCCGCCACGTCCACGCCGTGGCCGGAGGCGGCCTGCGTGAGCGCCGCCGCGAGGGCGGACATGAGCGCGACGAGACCCGCCGCCTTGGCGGCGGCCAGCGCGCCGAGCGCCAGCAGCCAGCCGCGGGTCGTGGTTCCCTCGGGGATCTCCGGGCGCATGCTCACACCACCGGGGTGACGGCGTGCACCGCGGGGATGGAGGCCGGGCTGATGCGCTTCTTGAACACCCAGTACGTCCAGCCCTGGTAGGCCAGCACGAGCGGCACACCGAACGCGGCCACGACGGACATGACGCCCAGCGTGTAGCTGGAGGACGAGGCGTTCTCCACCGTGAGCGAGAAGGCGGGGTCGAGCGTGCTCGGCAGCACCACGGGGTACGCGGCGCCGAAGATCGAGGCGACGCCGGCCAGGAGGAAGAGGCCGAGCCAGAGGAAGGCCCAGCCCTCGCGGGCTGCGCGGGCCGAGGCCCACGCGGCGAGCACCGCCACGACCGCCACACCCAGCGTGAGCCACGGCCACGCCGTCGTGCCCTTGGCCACCACCACGATGGCCCACGCCGCGAGCGGCAGGACCGCCCACGGCAGGCCGCGGCGCAGCCACACATTGGCGCGGGAGCGGATCGGGCCATCGGTCTTCAGGCCGGTGAAGGCCAGCGCCTGCGCCAGGGCAAAGAGGACGACGCCGAGGCCGCCGAGCACGGCGTAGCCGTTGAGCCAGGCGAAGGCCCCGCCCACGCGGTCGCCGTTGGCGTTCAGCGGCAGGCCGGTGGTGGTCAGCGCCAGCATGGCGCCCACCCCGAAGGCCGCGAGGAAGCTGCCGAGCGCCAGCGCCCAGTCCCACGCGTTGCGCGTGCGATCGCTGCGGGCCTTGCCCCGGTACTCGATCGCCACGGCGCGGAAGATCAGCGCCATCAGCACCAGCACGAGCGGGACATAGAGGGCCGAGAAGAGCGAGGCGTACCAGAGCGGGAAGGCGGCGAACGTGGCGCCGCCTGCCGTCAGGAGCCACACCTCGTTGCCGTCCCACACGGGGCCGATGGTGTTCAGGAGCTGCCTGCGCTCCTTCTCGTTGCGGGCGAAGACCTTCATCATCATGCCGACGCCGAGGTCGAAGCCCTCGAGGAAGAGGTAGCCCGTCCACAACACGGCGATGAGGATGAACCACAGGGTGGGGAGGAAGTCCATGACCGTTTCCTACTCTCGGGTGCGGATCAGTACGCGAACGCGAGCACGTCGCGGTCGTCGGGCTGGGGGGTGTCGTCCTGATCAGGCGCGTGGGCCGCGAGTTCCGGCATGGCCGCCGGGACGCCGCCGCGCACATAGCGCACCAGGTAGAGGACCTCGACGACGGCCAGGACCGCGTACACGGCGGTGAGGGCCACGAGCGAGAAGAGCATCTCGCCCCCGCTCACGCCGGGGCTGACGGCCGCCGCCGTGAACATCCACACGCCGTCCACGCCCGTGGAGTCGGGGTTGGGCGCCACGACGAAGGGCTGGCGGCCCATTTCGGTGAAGATCCAGCCGGCCATGTTGGCGCCGAAGGGGGCGAGGACCGAGGTGACGGCGAGCCGCGAGAGCCACTTGGAGTTCGGGACCGTGCCGCGGCGCGTGACCCACAGGCCGATGGCGGCGGCGAGGGCGCCCAGGCCGCCGAAGGTGATCATGAGACGGAAGCCCCAGTAGGTCACGCCCATGACGGGCTGGTAGTCGATCTCCTGGCCGGCGCGGTCGCCGTACTTCGGGTCATCTGGCAGGTGGGTGCCGTAGCGCTCCTGGTACTGCGGGATCAGCGTGTTGAGGCCGTCGACGTCGGTCGTGAAGTTGTCGTGGGCCAGGAAGGAGAGCAGCCCCGGGATCTCCCAGATGGTGTTGACGTCCTCGCACGTGGTTTTGTCCCCGCCGAAGTTGCCGAAGGAGAAGACGGAGAAGGCGGTGCCGTCGTGGCACGCGGCCTCGGCGGAGGCCATCTTGAGCGGCTGCTGGTGGATCATGAGCTGGGCCTGGGCGTGACCGGAGAAGGCGACGCCGAGGAAGGCCACGAGCGCGATCCAGCCGCCGAAGCGCAGGGACTTGAACCAGACCAGGTAGTCGGTCTTGTCGCGGCCGGCGCCCTTGGCCGGGTCCTCGCCCACGATGACCTTGCGGTCGGCTCCGACGGTGTCGACGCCGTCGCGGCGGCGGCGGTAGAGGTGGAACCAGGCGATGCCGAAGAGGAAGCCGCCGGCCACGGCGAGGGCGCCGAAGAGCGTGTGGATGAAGGTGATGATCGCGGTGTTGTTGGTCAGGACGGCCCAGACGTCCGTCATGACGGGGCGGCCGTCGATCATCTCGACGCCCACGGGGTGCTGCATCCACGAGTTGGCCACGAGGATGAAGTAGGCCGAGAGCACGGAGGCGAGCGTGGCGAGCCAGATGGTGGCCAGGTGCAGGCCCTTGGGCAGGCGCTTCCAGCCGAAGATCCACAGGCCGAGGAAGGTCGATTCGACGAAGAACGCCAGGAGCGCTTCCATCGCGAGCGGTGCGCCGAAAACGTCGCCAACGAAGCGGGAGTACTCGCTCCAGGCCATGCCGAACTGGAACTCCTGAACGATGCCGGTGGCCACGCCCATGATGAAGTTGATGAGGAAGAGCTTGCCCCAGAACTTGGTGGCGCGCAGGTAGACGTCCTTGCCCGTGCGCTTCCAGGCGGTCTGCAGCGTGGCCACGACGAGGCCGAGGCCAATCGTCAGCGGCACCATGAGGAAGTGGTAGACGGTCGTGATGCCGAACTGCCACCGGCCAATCTCGAGTGGATCCATGATCGTGTCTCGATCCTTGCTACGCGAGGGTGTGGGTGCGGGCGCTCCGGCTGAAGGGACCGGGCCGCCCGGGAACTCTTCTACGGTACGTAGAAAAGATTGATTTCTACAACTCGTAGAAGTGTGCGTTCTACGACACGTAGAAAAATGGCGGGTTGACAACTACACTGTTCCCCAGGAAGACCCCGCGCGGAAGCATCTCTCGCGGATCGCATGGAAGGACCCCCGCAGAACATGGCAGCACTGGGTGAGCTTGAGCGCTCGGTCATGGATCTCCTCTGGGACCATCAGGAAGCACTGACCGCCAACGCGGTCAGGGACCTGCTGGCGCAGACTGAGGATTCAAAGGGCCTGGCCGTCACCACCGTCCTGACGGTCTTGGCCCGTCTGGAGAAGAAGGGCCTCGTCAGCCGCGAACGCGGCACGCGCCCCCACCTCTACCACCCCACCGCCTCCCGCGAGGAGCACACGGTGGGCCTCATCGAGGACGCCCTCGGCACCGCGGCGGATCGCGAGGCGGTGCTCGTGCGCTTTGCCGGCGCCATCTCCGCCGGCGATGCGGCGGCGTTGCTGCGCGTCCTCGCCGCGCGGGAGGAACGCGACACCAGCCTCCCCGCCGGCGCCTAAGCCGCAGCACCGGCCCGCCGTGCTGCTGGCCTCCTACCTCCTGGCCGCCCTGGCCGTGCTCCTGGCATGGCCGGTGCCCGTGCTTCTCGCGCGCGCGGCCTGGCCCTCGCGCGCCCCCGCGCCCGCCATGCTGCTCTGGCAGGGCATCGGCCTGGCCGGCGGCCTCTCCATGATCGGCGCCTTCCTCTGCTGGGGCCTGGCCCCCTTGGACAGGGGTCTGCTCCCGGCCGCCGGGCTGCTCGTCCACGCGATCCTGGGGCGCCTCGAGTTGCCAGGCCTCGACGTGGTGCACCTCTTTGCCCTGAGCCTCGCCGCCCTGCTCGGCGGGCACCTGTTACTCACGCTGGCGCGCAGCGCCTGGCGCCTGGCCAGGGATCGCCAGCGGCACCGCGAGATGCTCGCCTTCCTCTCCAAGCCGGAGGCCGGCCCCGGCACCGCCGTGATCGACCACGACACGCCCCTGGCCTACTGCCTGCCAGGCGCCGGGAACCTCACGGTGCTCTCGTCCGGCCTCCTGCGCTCGCTCGACGAGCGCGAGCTGCGCGCCGTCCTGGCCCACGAATCGGCCCACCTTGACCAGCGCCACGACCTCCTCCTGCTGGCCTTCACCTCGTGGCATGCCGCCCTGCCGTGGCTTCCCACCACGCGGCTGGCGCTGCAGGCCGTGGGCGAGCTCGTCGAGGAACTCGCCGACGACGCCGCCCTGCGGGTCTCGACGCGCGAGGACCTGCTCGGCGCCCTGGCCGTCGTGGCCCTCGCCGGCCAGAGCGAGGGCCCTCGGCCGGGGACGTTGCCCGGCGCCCCCGGCGCCGGGGCGCCGGACGCAGGGGCACCCAGCGCGGGGCACGACGACGCCGCGGCGGTCCCGGTGCCCTCCTCGCCTTCGCTTCCGCCCGGCTTGCCCGCGGCTCCGCCCGCCGCCGCCTCCTCCGAGGCGCTCGCGGCGGCCAGGTGGGCGGTGCCCGGCGGCCCCCACGAGGCGCTGTCCTCGCGCCGGCTGGGCCGGCTCCTCTCCCCCGATGCCCCGCTGGGACCCTGGGCTCGCCGCCTGGCCGGCACGAGCGCCGTGGCGCTCGTGGTCCTGCCCACGCTCTTCCTGGCCGCCGCCGGCTGGGACGTGCTCTAGCGGCGTCGGGCCTTCTCCCTGGCCCCCACGCACGCGGCGGCCCGCCCACCTTTTCGGTGAGCGGGCCGCCGCGTTGATTCCCGGCGCGCCGCGCGCCGGGGAGGGGGCTCAACGCCTCAACGCCTCAGGGCCTCAGGGCCTCAGGGCCTCAGGCGTCGATCATGTCGGCGTCCAGGCGGTGCGCCGAGGAGATGAGGAAGTCCTTGCGCGGGGCCACGTCCGATCCCATGAGCAGCTCGAAGACGCGGTCGGCCGAGCCTGCCTCCTCGAGCCGCACGCGGCGCAGCGTGCGGTGGCGGGGATCCATGGTGGTCTCCGCGAGCTGCTCGGCGTCCATCTCGCCCAGGCCCTTGTAGCGCTGGATGGGTTCCTTGTAGTTCAGGCCGTCCCGCTCGAGCGCCGCGAGCACGCGGTGCAGCTCGGCCTCCGAGTAGGTGTAGATCATCTCGTTGGCCTTGCCGCGGCGGATCACCTCCACGCGGTGCAGCGGCGGCACCGCGGCATATACGCGGCCGTCCTCGATCATGGGGCGCATGTACCGGAAGAAGAGCGTGAGCAGCAGCGTGCGGATGTGCGCGCCGTCGACGTCGGCATCGGTCATCAAGATGACCTTCTGATAGCGCGCGGCGGCGAGGTCGAAGCTGCGGCCGGACCCGGCCCCGACCACCTGGATGATGGCCGCGCACTCGGCGTTGGAGAGCATGTCGGCCACCGAGGCCTTCTGGACGTTGAGGATCTTGCCGCGGATGGGCAGCAGGGCCTGGAATTCGCTCGAGCGGGCCAGCTTGGCCGTGCCGAGCGCCGAGTCACCCTCGACGATGAAGAGCTCGGAGCGCTTGACGTCCTTGGTGCGGCAATCGGCGAGCTTGGCCGGCAGCGTGGAGGACTCGAGCGCCGTCTTCCGGCGCTGCGTTTCCTTGTGCTTGCGCGCCGAGATGCGGGTCTTCATCTCGTTGACGACCTTCTCCATCAAGGTCGTGGCCTGAGCCTTCTCGGCGCGGCCCGTGGCGGCGAGCCGCTCGCCGATCGCCTTGGCCACCACCCTGGAGACGATCTGGCGCACGGCGGGCGTGCCCAGGACCTCCTTGGTCTGGCCCTCGAACTGCGGCTCGGCCAAACGCACCGTCAGCACGGCCGTCATGCCGGCCAGGACGTCGTCCTTCTCCGGCTTTTCCTCGCCGGACTTGAGCTTGCGGGCGTTGGCCTTGATCCCCTCGCGCACGCTCTTGAGCAGCCCGGCCTCGAAGCCGGCCTGGTGCGTGCCGCCCTTGGGCGTGGCGATGATGTTGACGAAGCTGCGCAGGGTGGTGTCGTAGCCAGTGCCCCAGCGCAGCGCCACGTCGACCTCGCACGTGCGCTCCACCTCAGTAACGCGCGAGTGGCCCTTCTCGTCCAGGACCGGCACGGTCTCGTGGAAGGTGCCGGTGCCGTGGATGCGCCACACGTCGGTGACCTTGGCGTCCGGGGCGAGGAACTCCACGAACTCGGCGATGCCACCGTCGTAGTGCAGCACCTCCTCGCTTTCTGGGGTGCGGTTGCCCTCGGCGTCGGGGAGGCGGCGGGCGTCGCGCAGCGTGATCCGCAGGCCGGGCACAAGGAAGGCCGTCTGGCGCGCGCGGCGTACGAGCGCCTCGACGTCGAACGCGGCATCCGGGGTGAAGATCTGGCGGTCGGCCCAGTAGCGCACGCGGGTGGCGGTGACGCCGCGCTTGGCCTTGCCGACCACCGGCAAGGGATCCGCCTGCTGGGCCGGCGTGAAGGGCGCCTCCGGGCTGGGGCGGCCGGTATCGGCAAAGGTGCCAGGCTCGCCGTGGCGGAACTGCATGCGGTAGGTCTTGCCACCGCGGTCCACCTCCACGTCGAGGCGCGCGGAGAGGGCGTTGACGACCGAGGCGCCCACGCCGTGCAGGCCGCCGGAGGCCGTGTAGGAGCCGCCGCCGAACTTGCCGCCGGCGTGCAGCTTGGTGAAGACCACCTCGACTCCGGAGAGGCCCGTCTTGGGCTCGATGTCCACGGGGATGCCGCGGCCGTCGTCCTGGACCTCGACCGAGCCGTCGGCGTGCAGGATGGTGGTGATGTTGGAGCCGAAGCCGGCGAGGGCCTCGTCCACCGAGTTATCGATGATCTCCCAGAGGCAGTGCATGAGGCCGCGGGAATCGGTGGAACCGATGTACATGCCGGGGCGCTTGCGCACCGCCTCGAGCCCCTCGAGGACCGAGAGGTGTCTGGCGGAGTACTCCGACTTGCTGGCCACGTTCACGTGCCCCTTCCAGCGCTCGCGCGCGTTGTTGCCTCTTGCTTGGTTCAACGGTAGTCGCCAGGGGCGACGGCTTGCGCCAGGCGCGGCCCGAGCGTGAGCCGCGCCACGCCGCGCGCGCCGCACCTACGCCTGAAGCGGAATCGTGATCCGACGCGGCATACGCACGCACCCCGTCATGGTTGTATGGGCAAGTACCAAAGACAGGAGGAGGCCGTCATGAACGCCACCGCTACTCGTGAACTGAGCACGCTTGATCGCTGCGATCGCTGCGGCGCCCAGGCCTATGTCCGCGCCACTCTCGCCAGCTCCGGCGGAAGCCTGCTCTTCTGCGCCCACCACGCCCGCGAGGTGGAGTCGAAGCTGCGCCCGCTGAGCTCCGCTTGGCTCGATGAATCGGCAGCGCTCTCCGAGCGCCCGAGCTTCGAGGACGAAGACTGAGAAGACCTCGCGCCGAGCGCGTGAGGCACGAGGGGCCCGGATCCGCCGCGAGCGGATTCGGGCCCCTCGTCTGTGCGGCGGGGCTTTCGGCCGGGCCGCGGCACCCTCGGCCGTGCGACACCACCGCGCACCGCGCCGAGTGCCACGCGGGCCCGTTGCCGACCGGATTCCGGTGAGCAACGGGCCCATGGGGCACGGGCGGCCCGGGTGAGGCGGGCCGGACGCCGATCAGTCCAGGTAGTCGCGCAGGACCTGCGAGCGCGAGGGGTGACGCAGCTTGGACATCGTCTTGGACTCGATCTGACGGATGCGCTCGCGCGTCACGCCGTAGACCTTGCCGATCTCATCCAGGGTCTTGGGCTGGCCGTCGGTCAGGCCGAAGCGCATGGCCACGACGCCCGCCTCGCGCTCGGAGAGCGTGTCAAGGACCGAGTGCAGCTGCTCCTGCAGGAGCGTGAAGGAGACGGCGTCCGAGGGCACGATGGCCTCGGAGTCCTCGATCAGGTCGCCGAACTCGGAATCGCCATCCTCGCCGAGCGGCGTGTGCAGCGAGATGGGCTCGCGGCCGTACTTCTGGACCTCGACGACCTTCTCGGGCGTCATGTCCAGCTCCTTGGCCAGCTCCTCCGGGGTGGGCTCGCGGCCCAGGTCCTGGAGCATCTGGCGCTGCACGCGGGCGAGCTTGTTGATGACCTCGACCATGTGCACGGGGATGCGGATGGTGCGGGCCTGATCGGCCATGGCGCGCGTGATGGCCTGGCGGATCCACCACGTGGCGTATGTGGAGAACTTGAAGCCCTTGGTGTAGTCGAACTTCTCCACGGCGCGGATGAGGCCGAGGTTGCCTTCCTGGATCAGGTCGAGGAAGAGCATGCCGCGGCCGGTGTAGCGCTTGGCCAGCGAGACGACGAGGCGCAGGTTGGCCTCGAGCAGGTGGTTCTTGGCGATCTTGCCGTCGTGGATGATCTGCTCGTAGTCCCACTTCAGGCGATCGGGCAGGATCTCGCCGGCGGCGGAGGCCTCCTGGATCTTGTGGTCGGCGAAGAGGCCGGCCTCGATGCGCAGGGCCAGGTCCACCTCCTGCTCGGCGTTGAGCAGGGCGACCTTACCGATCTGCTTCAAGTAGTCCTTGACGGGGTCGGCCGTGGCGCCGGCGACCATGACCTGCTGCTGCGGGGCATCGTCTTCGTCATGCGCGGTGAGGACGAAGCCCTTCGAGGCCTCCTCCTCCGCGGGCTCCTCCGTGGCGGCGCTGGTCGCCTCGGCGGGCTGCTCGTCCTTCTTGGCCGTGGCGCGCGTGCTTCGGCGCGCGGCGGGCCTCTTGGCGGCGGAGGCCGTAGCGTCCGTTGCGACTGCCTCGTCTGCTGCGTCCGCGGGGTTCTTCGTGGGCACGAGTTGCCTTTCTGCCGAGAGTCGTGATGCCGTTGGATCCGTAACACCACTGTGACCCTGTCAAGTCCGCCGCCGCTCTGAGACGAATCTCGAGCGACCTCGAACGCAGGGTCTGAGGAGTCAAACGCCTGCGCCACCCGCCTTGTTCCCGTGCGTGGAAAGTCCGAGCGGATCTCGCGGACCCGAAAGGGTCTGACGTCCATTGTCGCACGGATCCGCACGCCTCGCGTGCAGGGACTCACCCACCCCACCTAGCACCCCTGCCTCCGTGGCTCGGGCGCAGCCACCGCGGGACCGATCCGGTGTCGATGAAGCTGCGCAGCAGGGCGGTGAGCCGGTGCCCCGCCCACGTGCGCTCGGCCAGCTCCAGCGTGGCCCCCGCCACCGATCCGTGTCCCCTGGCCCATTCGATCCAGGCCAGCAGGCACAGCGCCTCCACCCGCAGCCGCGGCGAGCCCAGCCCGCCGGCCGACTCGAGCGCCTCCTCAAGGGCGAGCAGCCCCACGCCGTCCACCGGCCCCTGCCACAGGCCAAGCAAGACCTCGCTCGGCTCGACGTCCGCTCCCCCGCAGGCCGTGAGCAGGAGCAGGATGTCGCGCACCCCTGGCGCCACGAGCGAGTGCAGGGCCAGCACCAGCTCGGCGCGCTCCCACTCCTCCCAGTCCATCCAGTGCTCGCCCGCCTCCTGGCGATCGAGCACCACGCCCCAGGCGCACAGCCCCCGGCGGGCCACGGCGCCCATCTCCGCCCACTCCCCCTCCGTGAAGGGATCGTCGGCGCCGCACCGCCCTGGCGCGGGGCGCCCAGCGGCGTCCCCCGGGCCAGCCTCCGGCGCCCGGCGCCCGCCTGACTCACCGACGCCGTGCACCCACGGCTCCTCGACGGCCTCCTCCAGCCCGTTCGCGATGAGCCAGGCGCGCAGCGCCAGCAGCTCGGCGGCCGCCTCGCGCTCGCCAGCCTGCCAGGCGGCCAGCTCGCGCAGCCCTGGCTCGGCGAGCGCGTGGGCCGCCGGGCCCGTCCCCGGGACGCTGCCCGCGCCCCATTCCTCCAGCGCTGCGGCCGAGGCGAAGATCTCAGCCCCGTCGTGTTGCTCCCACCCCGGGCCGGCGTTGCTGTACCAGTGCTCGGGCACCACGTGCCCCGGCTCGGCCGGCTCCGGAACGAGGTAACACGTGATCACGAGCGGCACCGACTCGCCCAGCTCTGGCAGGAAGCCGCGCGCGGCGTCCTCCTCGCCGTAGAGCCCCACGATGAGGCCGTGCGCCTCCTCACCGATGTCCTCGAGCCAGTCCCGCAAGGCGTGGGCGGGGACGCCGGGGTGCCAATCGTGTCGCGCCGTGGCCATCCATTCGCCGTCGGCGTCGAGCAGGATCGCCACGAGGCTGCGGCGGGGGTGGAAACCCATGCGGTGTGGCACGAGCGCCACGACATCGGCGAGGCGGGCGACGCCGCTGCGCTCCCGGGCGGCGTCGACCGGGGAGGGGCCGTAGCCCGCCACGCTCCTGGTGGTTCGTTGGGTGGGGCGCCGGGGCGCCCGCTTGGCTGCCGTGCGAGGCGACGTGGCCTCCTGATGATCTTCCATCGACCCAGCCTGGCCGCCGGGGCCACCGGGCGCTGGCCCGACCGCCCGCGGTGTGGAACCGGGCACCCTGTGAGGGAAACGGCCGGGCGCGGCTACCGCCCGAGGCGCCGACGCAGCGCGCGGTAGAGCGGCTCGACGGCGTCGTGGGTGGCCCGCGTGCGCTTGCGCTCCACGAGGAAGCCGGTGATCCCCACGGCGTAGATGACAAAGAGCACGAGGAAAGCGAGCCGGAAGCCCGTCAGCGAGTACAGCTCGGCGTTCGGGCCGGAGATGCTCTTGGCCAGGTCGAGGCACACGCCGATGGCCCAGATGGCGATGAGGCCGCCGGTGAACGAGCCGACGTTGGCCAGGCCGGTGGCGGCGCCGGCGAGGTGCGGTGGGTTCTCGGTGCGCGTGTAGTCGAACGCCACCATCGAGGTGGGCCCGCCCGCAGCGACGCAGAGCGCCAACACCACGAGCAGCCACACCGGCGCGCGCCCCGGCCAGAGCAGCACCACCGCCCACGCCACGATCGCCGCACCCACCACCAGCATCACGAGGTTGCTGCGCCGGAGGGGGAAGCGGGCCACCGCCGTGCCGACGACGGGCCCGAAGACGATCGCCACGACAACAAACAGCGCCATGATCACGGCCGCAGTGTCCGGACTGAGGCCCTGGGCCGAGACCAAGAAGGGATAGCCCCAGGAGAGCAGGAAGACGTTGGTCGCGAACGCGCAACTCCAGTGCGTCCAGAAGCCGAGCCGCGTGCCTGGATGCGCCCAGGCCTCGCGGATGGAACGGAAGAACGGGAGCGGTTCCCGCCTCTCCCGCACCTCGGTGGCCGGGCGATTGCGCACGCACAGCGTCGCCACGGCGCACGCGAGGAAGGACAGGGCGGCCAGGCCAAGGAACGCCCGCGTCCAGCCGCTCAGGCCCAGCAGGGCGGCGAAGGGCACCAGGGAGACGAGCTGGCCCAACTGCCCGACGGAGGCGGTGAGCTGGGACATGATCGGGTTCAAACGCGGCGGGAACCACGTGGGCAGCAGGCGCATCACCGAGACGAAGGTCATGGCGTCCCCGGCGCCCACGAGGATGCGGCCGAGAAAGCCGATCGCCACCTCGTGGGAGAACGCCAGCACGAGCTGGCCCGCCGTCATGAGCACGGCGCCGAGGCCGATCATGAGGCGCGAGCCCCAGCGATCAACGAGCGCGCCGACCGGGATCTGCATGCCCGCGTAGACCACCAGCTGCACCACGGAGAAGGTGGCGAGGATGGAGGCTCCCGCGTCGTAGCGCTCGGTGGCCTCGAGGCCGGCCACCCCGAAGCTCGTGCGCTGGGTGACGGAGACGAGATAGGCAAACACGGCGGCGCCCCAGACCAACCAGGCCTGGGGCGCCGCCTTCACGGGGACGCTCATGCTCGGAAGCCGTCCGCCTCATCGGGGTGCTCCGCTTCCGGTTCCGGCTCGCGTTCTGACGGGCCGGGCAGCTCGCCGGCCGCCGGGGTCTCGAGGCGCGGGTCGATGGTGACGGTGCGCAGGTAGCGCTCGGCCGCCTCGGCCAGCTCGTCGCCGTCCGGCATGTGGGCACCCTCCGCCACGAGCGCCGAGGCCGCCCCGAGCGCGGGCGACTCCACGTCGTAGCGCAGCTCGAGCCCCGCCACGAGGCGCTGGGCGTCCGGATTGTCCTCGATCTGCGCGGCGATCCGGGCGTCCACCTCGCGGCCCGCCTCGCGCAGCTCCTCGGTGGGCACGGCGAGGCCCGCCTGGGCGGCGACGGCCTCCAGCCCGGCCACCGCGGCCGGCGGGTACTCCGACTCGGCGATGTAGTGGGGAACGGGGATGGTCATCCCCACCACCTCGCGGCCGCCCTGCACCAGGCGGGTCTCGAGCAGGTGGGCAAAGGAGGCAGGCAGCTCGAAGGGTCCCACGCGCTCGCCCGTGTTCTCGCCGTGCCGGCGGATCGCCACGGGACGCGTGTGCGGCACCGGCAGCGGCACGGCGTGCACCACGGTCACGGGACCGGCCCCCACGTCGTCGAGCAGGCCGCCCAGGGCGGCCGCGACGCGTTCCCAGCCGAAGGACGGCTCGGCGCCGGAGAAGTAGAGCGCCTCGTTGCCCAGCTCGTCCTTCAGGACGTCGACGGCCAGCCGCGGCGGGGCGTACTCGGAGAAGCCCCCGTCCGCGTAGGTGATGCGCGGCCGCGTGGCGCGGTGATCAACCAGCAGGTCGGCGTCGAACTCGGCCAAAGGCGTGCTCTCGAGGCCGGCCTCGAGGCTGCGACGCATCGAGGCCAGGGTGGATCCGGCGTCGAACACCCCGTCCACCACGGCAACGACGGGCAGCCCCTTGCCCACGACGGCGCGTTTGGTCGCCCCGTACACGTCCATCACATCCTCGGCACGCACGCTCGCTTGCCCTCCCTCTCTTCATGTGGGTGGCGGCGCCGCACACGGCGCCCCACTCCCTCGCAACACCCTAGTCGCGCGGCTTGTTCCCGAGGGTGTCCGTGTCCGTTCCAGGGCACGACGGCGTGCGGCGGCTCGGTGCCGCGCCTCGCCACGTCGGGCGCCCGGTGGTCTGACCCCACGCGGCGGCCCGGACACCCGGGTCAGCCCCGGCTCGCGCCAAGGTTTAGGCTGGGATCGGGCAGCCATGTCCTTGACGCAGCCACCAGCGCGTCGCGTGGCCCCGAAGCCGGAAGGATGATGTTGGTGCATAACACTGACGAAGTGACCCTGTCCGTAGTGGCCAAGGGCCAGCGCCGTCTGGGCGCGGACGTGGCCGTCGTCGCCGCGGCGAGCCTCGACGAGGGCGTGCGTCTGCTCGATTCCCCGTTCGACGCCGCCCGCACCACCGAGCTGGAGGAGCTGCTTCCCCGCCTCGGTTTCACCGGCACCGCCGGCGCCACGCTGCGCACGGCCGGCCAGGACGATGACGCGGCAGGCATCCTGCTCTTCGTGGGCCTGGGCGAGGTCAAGGAGAGCGCCGGCACCGAGCAGCTGCGCCGCGCCGCCGGCGTAGCCGCACGCGCGCTGGCCGGGCTTCAGAAGGCCGTCTTCCTGCTGCCCGCCTCCTCCCTCGAGGACTTCTCGGCCGTGGCCGAGGGCGCCTCGCTCGGTGCGTACAACTTCACCACCTTGAAGTCCGCCCCCAAGCCGAGCTCCGCTCCTCTGCTCGAGGCCGTCATCGCGACCGACCTCAAGGCCGACAAGGACGTGAAGGCCGCGCTGACCCGCGCCGCCGTCGTCGCCCGCCACACCAAGCGCGTGCGCGATCTGGTCGACACCCCGGCGAACGTGCTCTACCCCGAGTCCTTCACCGAGTACGCCCGCCAGGCCTCCAAGTCCCTCGACGTGAAGCTGAGCGTCTGGGACGAGAAGAAGCTGGCCGCCGAGGACATGGGCGGCATCCTGGGCGTGGGCCGCGGCTCCGTGCGTCCGCCGCGCCTGGTCAAGGTGGACTACTCCCCCGCCCGCGCCAAGGGCCACGTTGCGCTCGTCGGCAAGGGCATCACGTTCGACACCGGCGGCATCTCGCTCAAGCCCGCCCCGGGCATGGAGGAGATGAAGTCGGACATGGCCGGTGCCGCCACCGTGCTGCACGCCGCCCTGGCCGCCGCCGAGCTCAAGCTCCCGGTCCGCGTCACCGCCTGGCTCTGCCTCGCCGAGAACATGCCGGGCGGCGACGCCACCCGCCCGGGCGACGTGCTCACCATGCACAACGGTAAGACGGTCGAGGTCACCAACACCGACGCCGAGGGCCGTTTGGTCATGGCCGACGGCCTCTCCAAGGCCTCCGAGGAAGCGCCCGACCTGCTCTTCGACGTGGCCACCCTGACCGGTGCCCAGATCGTGGCCCTCGGCCATCGCACCGCCGGGCTCATGGGAGACACCGAGGCCACCGAGGCCGTGCTCGCCGCCGCCGAGGCCACCGGCGAGCCCTTCTGGGCCATGCCCTTCCCCGAGGACATCCGCCCCGACCTGGATTCGACCACGGCCGATCTGCGCAACTCGGGCAACCGCGACGGCGGCATGCTCAAGGCCGGCGTGTTCCTGCGCGAGTTCGTTGGCGCCGAGGGCGTCGAGACCCCGCAGTGGGGCCACCTCGACATCGCAGGCCCGGCGTTCAACACGGGCGCCCCGTGGGGCCACACCCCCAAGGAGGGCACCGGCTTCGCGCTGCGCACCCTCGTCACAGTGGCCGAGGCCCTGCCCGGTCGCGACTGACCTCGCCGTTCGCGCCGGTGTGACGCACAGCACACCGGCGTGAGCCAGGCGACGCGCGGTGGCACCCCGCCGCGCGTAACGACTACCATCACGAGAAGATAGTCACCCCCCGCCGCGCGCGTGCTACACGTGTGTCCACGCACGCGACATCCGCGCAGGCCGCGACCGCGGCCTGCGTCAGACGCATCGAAGCATCGAGAAGTAGGGAGCGTTTCGTGGCCGAGAAGGCAGCAACGCAAGAATTCGACGTCCTCGTCCTCGGCGGCGGCAGCGCTGGCTATTCAGCCGCGATCCGCGCCACGGAGCTGGGCATGACCGTGGGCCTCGTGGAGCGTGCCAAGCTGGGTGGCACCTGCCTTCACACGGGATGCATCCCGACCAAGGCGTACCTGCACTCCGCCGAGCTGGCCGACAACGCCCGCGAGGGCGCGAAGTACGGCGTCAACACCACGCTCGATTCCATCAACCTCGGCACCGTGCGCGACCACAAGAACGCCATCGTGGCCGGCAAGCACAAGGGCCTCACCGGCCTGCTGAAGATGAAGAAGGTCAACGTCATTGAGGGCCAGGGTCAGCTGACCGGCCCCAACACCATCACGGTGGACGGCGTCGCCTACACGGGCAAGAACATCATCTTGGCCACCGGCTCCACCTCCAAGACCATGGGCCTGGACATCTCCGGCCGCGTGATCACCTCCACCGAGGCCCTCGAGATGAGCGAGCTTCCCTCCTCCGCCGTGGTCCTGGGCGGCGGCGTGATCGGCGTCGAGTTCGCCTCGATGTGGAACTCCTTCGGCGTCGACGTGACCATCGTCGAGGGCCTTCCCTCCCTCGTCCCGAACGAGGATCCGGCCATCATCAAGGTGCTGGAGCGCGAGTTCAAGAAGAAGGGCATCAAGTTCAAGACCGGTGTCTTCTTCGAGAAGGTCGAGCAGGACGCCAACCAGGCCACCGTCTCCCTGGCCGACGGCACCTCCGTGTCCGCCGACGTCGTGCTCGTGGCCGTGGGCCGCGGCCCCGTCACCGAGGGCTTCGGCTTCGCCGAGCAGGGCATCACCCTGGATCGCGGCTTCGTCATCACCAACGAGCGCCTGCACACCGGCGTCGGCAACATCTACGCGATCGGCGACATCGTCCCCGGCGTGCAGCTGGCCCACCGCGGCTACCAGCAGGGCATCTTCGTTGCCGAGGAGATCGCCGGCCTGAACCCGGTCATCGTCGAGGACGTCAACATCCCCAAGGTGACCTTCTGCGAGCCCGAGATCATGTCCGTCGGCTACTCCCAGCCCAAGGCCGAGGAGAAGTTCGGCAAGGACAACGTCGAGACCGTCGAGTACAACCTGGCCGGCAACGGCAAGTCCTCGATCCTCGGCACCTCCGGCATCGTCAAGATGATCCGCGTGAAGAACGGCCCGATCGTCGGCGTCACCGGCATCGGCGGCCGCTTCGGCGAGCAGGTGGGCGAGGCCCAGCTGATCGTGAACTGGGAGGCCTTCCCGGAGGACGTGGCCACGCTCATCCACGCCCACCCCACGCAGAACGAGTCCCTCGGCGAGGCCGCGCTGGCGCTGGCCGGTAAGCCGCTGCACGGCTGAGTCCGTCTTTGATCGGGGCGGCCACCTTTCTTCCGGCCCGCACGCCGCGGCCGCCCCGATCACCCAAGAACTACACACGCATCGCACTACGCCCCAGGATCGGCCGCACCGGCCGCGGGGCAGACAAGAGGAGAACGGGGACATCATGTCTGAAACCGTCAATCTTCCGGCCCTTGGTGAGTCCGTCACCGAAGGCACCGTGACCCGCTGGCTCAAGCAGGTGGGCGAGCACGTCGAGGTCGACGAGCCGCTGGTGGAGGTCTCCACCGACAAGGTCGACACCGAGATCCCGTCGCCCGTCGCCGGCATCATCGAGGAGATCCTCGTGGCCGAGGACGAGACCGCCGAGGTCGGCGCACCGCTCGTGCGCATCGGTTCCGGCGACGCCGCCGCTCCGGCCGCCGCTGCCGCCCCGGTCGAGGCCCCCGCCGCTCCGGCCGCCGCCCCGGCCCCGGTCGCCGAGGCGCCCGCCGCCCCCGCAGCCGCCCCGGCCGCTTCCGCCGGCGTCGAGGTCAAGCTCCCCGAGCTGGGCGAGTCGGTGACCGAGGGCACCGTCACCCGCTGGCTCAAGGAGGTCGGCGAGGACGTCGAGGTCGACGAGCCGCTGCTCGAGGTCTCCACCGACAAGGTCGACACCGAGATCCCGTCCCCCGTGGCCGGCAAGCTCCTGGAGATCCGCGCCGCCGAGGACGAGACCGTCGAGGTCGGCGCCGTGCTGGCCCTCATCGGCTCCGGCGCCACTGCCCCGGCCGCACCGGCCGCCCCGGCTCCCGTGGCCGCTCCGGCCCCGGTTGCTGCTCCGGCTCCAGCCGCCCCCGCCGCTCCGGCTCCGGTTGCCACTCCGGCCCCCGTGGCCGCCCCGGCCCCGGCTGCCGCCGAGTCCAACGGCTACGTCACCCCGCTGGTGCGCAAGCTGGCCAACGACAACGGCATCGACCTGAACTCCGTGTCCGGCACGGGCGTGGGCGGTCGCATCCGCAAGCAGGACGTCCAGGCCGCCATCGACGCAGCCAAGGCCGCTCCGGCCGCCGCTGCCGCTGCCCCGGCCGCCGCCAAGCCCGCCGCCGCACCGTCGGCCGAGGCCGCCAAGCTGCGCGGCACCACGGTCAAGGCCCCGCGCATCCGCCAGGTCATCGCCCAGCGCATGCGCGAGTCGCTCGACACCTCCACCCAGCTGACCCAGGTGCAGGAGGTGGACATGACCGCCATCGTGAAGCTGCGCAAGGCCGCCAAGTCATCCTTCGCCGCCAACAACGGCGTCAACCTGACCTACCTGCCCTTCATCGCGCAGGCCGTGACCGAGGCCCTGAAGCAGTTCCCGGCCTTCAACGGCTCCTACGACGAGGCCAAGCAGGAGATCACCTACCACGACGCCGAGCACATCGGCTTCGCGGTGGACACCGAGAAGGGCCTCCTGGTTCCCGTCGTCTCCAACGCCGGCAACCTGAACCTGGCCGGCCTGTCCAAGGCCATCGCCGACGTGGCCGACCGCGCCCGCACCAACAAGCTGGGCCCGGCCGAGCTCTCCGGTTCGACGTTCTCGATCACCAACATCGGTTCGGTTGGCGCGCTCTTCGACACGCCGATCATCAACCAGCCGAACGTGGGCATCCTGGGCACGGGCATCATCCAGAAGCGCCCCGTGGTCATCGCGGGCGCCGACGGCGACGACGTCATCGCCATCCGCCACATGATGTACCTGTCGCTGACCTACGATCACCGACTGGTGGACGGCGCCAACGCCGGCCGCTTCCTGCAGGCCATCAAGGCCCGCCTGGAGGGCGCCGACTTCGCCTCAGAGCTGGGTCTCTGACCCGCACAGCGTGAGCCCAGAGGGGCCGTCCATCCTTGCGGATGGGCGGCCCCTCGGCTTTTTCGACAGCGCGTCGAAAAGACACCTAGACTGGCCCCATGGACTTCCTGCGCTACGCCCTCATCTTCCTGCACATCCTCGGTGCCGCCGCGATCTTCGGCGGCTGGCTCGCCAACTTCAAGAAGCCGACCGTCACCCAGTGGCAGTTCATCGGCGCCATCGTCCAGGTCGTGACCGGCCTGGCCCTCGTGGGCATCGCCGAGGCCAACGCGACCCCGGACTCGCCCGTCAATCACGCCAAGATCGCCGTCAAGCTGATCGTCGCCCTCGTCATCCTCGTGGCGGCCATCATCGGCTACCGCAAGGCGGCCAAGGGCCAAGAGGTCTCCACGGGGCTGGCCCACGCCGTGGGTGGCATGGCCTTCATCGACATCGCCGTCGCCACGCTCTGGCACTGAGCCGCAGCACGACACCCCATTTCATGAGGGGCCGGGACCACGCACGGTCCCGGCCCCTCGTGCCTTTCCGCGCTACCCGCCGCCGGCCGCAACGCCCACCTCGAGGATCCGCCACCCTTCTCCGGTGTGCCGCAGCGTCCACACGAGCACCGCGGTGCTGGCGGCGACGGGCGTCTGTGCCCGGCGCGCCCCGCCCGTTCCCACCACCCGGTAGGCGGCCTGCACGGCCCTCCCTCGCACCACCACATCCGAGCCGTCGCTGCGCAGGACGTGCAGCGACTCGACCCGCGAGCCGATCCCCTCGAAGCGCTGTCCCGTCTCGAGCAGCGCGCGGATGGTGGCGCCGTCGGCGGCCAGCCCGGCGCTGCCCGGCACGTAGACGAGCCCCAATCCGTCCTCGTCCCGCTCCCGCAGCGCCCGCGTGCGGTCCCTGTCCAGTGCGGGAAGCGCACCCACGGCGGCGCCGGGGCTCAGCTCGGCCGGAACGGTGCGCAGCGTGGCCGACGGCGCGGGCGCGGCCGGCTGGGCGCTCAGCCGCCAGAGGCCGATCCCCGCTGCCGCCACGGACAGAAGGAGGGCGGGCAGGAACCACCACCGGCTGGGCCTCCACCGAGCCTCCCCTGGCCGTGGCGGCCGCACCCGCCGCTCGGACGAGGACGCCGCGCGGTCCGCAGCGCGCCGGTGCCAGGACACTCCCCACCGGCCCCCGCGCCGCCGTCCCGGGCGGGCGAACCGCGCGGCCACGGCGTCCCTCAGCCGCTGCCACGCCAAGCGCAGGCCCCGCGGCGGCGGGGCCTGCGTGAGCATGTGGGGCGAGCCGGCCGCGGTGACCGCCGCCGAGGCGTCGAGCGGGCGCGGCCGCTCCCCCGCGAGCAGCTCGCCGGCCAGCTCGGCGGCCGGGGGCCTGACCCGGGGGTCGGCGTCGATGCAGTCCTCGATGAGCCTGGCCGTGGCGGGGGCCAGGTCGCGGCGGAGCATCACGAGCGGGACGCGGTGGCTCGCCGGCCCTGGGGTCTCCCCCGTCAGCACCCACCAGGCCACGGCGCCCCACCCGAACACATCGGCCGCCGGCCCCGGCTCCTCCGCGCCGGCGCCGAAGCCCTCCGTCCCGCCGGGCGAGGGAGCCTGCCCGGGCAGCCGCACCGATCCCGGGTCGATCAGCACGGGCGAGGAGTCTGCCCTGAACATGATGTTCTGCGGAGCCACGTCCCCGTGGCTGACCCCGGCCGCGTGCAGGTGGGCCAGGGCCCGCGCGAGGGGGACCAGCAGCGTGACCGCCTCCCCGATCGGCAGCGTGCCCCGCGCCTGCACGAGCCCGGCCAGGCTTCCGCCCGGCACCAGTTCCATGACCAGGCCCTCGTCCTGCAGCGCCGGGCCCACGATCGACACCAGGTGGGGGTGATCCCAGGCCGCCGGGAGCGTCACCCGCCCCTCGCGCACGAGCCGCGGCGCGCCGTCGTCCCCTTCCTCCCTCCACACCAGCGCCTGCCCACCGCGCGCGTGCAGCGTGCGAGCCGGCCGGCCGGGGTCCGCCGCGCCTCCCACGGCGGGCCGCGGCCCATCGGCACCGGGTTGCGCCAAGGTTGCCGAGGTTTCGGGACGTTTCGGGGCGCTCGCGTGCCCGGCCGGCGCACCGGCCGGCGCCCCTCGGGGCCGCTGGATCCCCGTGATTCCGGGGGACGGGGCGCAATGCCTTCCCTGCTTGGGCTCCGAGGTGGCGTGGCTTCCGCGTGCCTGTTCCATGACATCAGTGTGTTGCACGCGGCCCATCCCGCGTTTGGCTTATCCACAGGGATCCGGCGCAGAAGCGGCCGCGGGGCTTCCCCGAAGGCGCTAGCTTCGCGTGCATGACAACCCACGTCACCCTCGACCTCCTCGAGCCCGGCTACTGCCCCGAGCCCGTCCCCTACCTCGAGGCCTGGCAGCTCCAGCGCCGCCTCCACGACGAACTCGTGCGCGATCCAGGGAGCACCGGCTACCTCATCAGCCTCGAGCACCCCTCGGTGTACACGGCCGGGCGCCGGACCCAGCCCGCCGATCACCCCACCGACGGCACCCCGGTCATCCCGGTCGACCGCGGCGGGCTGCTCACCTGGCACGGCCCCGGACAGCTCGTGCTCTACCCCATCGTTCGCCTGAGCGACCCGGGCGCCGTCAAGGACTACGTCGCGCGCCTGGAGGAGGCGATCATCCGCACGCTGTCCCGGCTCGGCGTCGGGGCAACGCGCGTGCCGGGCCGCGCCGGCGTGTGGATGGTGCGCGAGGGCCAGCGGGACGAGAAGATCGCGGCGATCGGCATCCACATCGAGGACGGCGTCACGATGCACGGCCTGGCACTGAACGTCGATTGCGACCTCGCCCCGTACGAGGCCATCGTTCCGTGCGGCATCAGCGACGCCGGCGTGAGCACCGTGGCCAGGCAACTCGGGCGATCCATCACGCCCCGCGAGATCGCGCCGCTGTTGATCGCGCAGCTGCGCGAGCAGCTCGCCCCCGCCGTCGCGGCGGCGCTCCCGGCGGGAGCCGGGGCATGAGCGGCTGCGGCGTGAGCCAGCCGGCCCAGGGCACCGGGCTGGCGCCCGAGGGGCGCAAGCTCCTGCGGGTGGAGGCCCGCAACGCGGCGGTCCAGGTGGAGCGCAAGCCCTCCTGGATTCGGGCCCACGTGGAGATCGGTCCCGAGTACGTGGGGCTCAAGTCCCTCGTCAAGGACAAGGGCCTGCACACCGTGTGTGAGGAGGCCGGCTGCCCCAACATCTTCGAGTGCTGGGAGGACCGCGAGGCCACCTTCCTCATCGGCGGCTCCCAGTGCACCCGCCGCTGCGACTTCTGCCAGATCGACACGGGCAAGCCGAGCACGCTCGATCGCCTGGAGCCGGAGAAGGTCGCGCGTTCCATCCAAGAGATGGGCCTGCGCTACGCCACCGTCACCGGCGTGGCCCGCGACGACCTCGAGGACGAGGGGACCTGGCTCTACGCCGAGACGGTGCGGCGCATCCACGCGCTGAACCCCGGCACCGGCGTCGAGTTGCTCATCCCCGACTTCACCGGCCGCCCCGCGTTGCTCGACGTCATCACCGAGTCCCGCCCCGAGGTGTACGCCCACAACGTGGAGACCGTGCCGCGCCTGTTCAAGCGCATCCGCCCCGCCTTCCGCTACGAGCGCTCCCTCGCCACGATCGGCCACGGCAAGGCCGCGGGCCTCATCACCAAGTCGAACCTCATCCTGGGCATGGGCGAGACGCGCGAGGAGGTCTCCGGCGCGCTGCGGGATCTGCACGGGGCCGGCACCGACATCATCACCCTGACCCAGTACCTGCGCCCCACCCAGCGCCACCTCCCCGTGGACCGCTGGGTGCGCCCCGAGGAGTTTGTTGAGCTCTCCCAAGAGGCCGAGGAGATCGGCTTCCTCGGCGTCATGGCGGGCCCCCTCGTGCGTTCCTCCTACCGGGCCGGGCGGCTGTGGGCGCGGGCGATGCGCGCCAGCGGCCAGGAGATCCCGGCCGGCCTGGCCCACATCGAGGACGAGGGCGGCGCCAAGCAGGAGGCCGTCTCCCTCTTGGCCAGCAACCCGGCGTGAGTCGTGGCGGAGCCGGGGCACCAAGCGCGCCCCGGCTCCGGTAGACTCGTGACGCTATGGCCAAGAAACTCGACGCAACCGCCCAGGAGCAGATCGCCCGACTGCGCGCTCAGCAGAAGGAAGAGAAGCAGGCGGCCAAGATCGCCAAGAAGGAACGCAAGAAGAACGGCGGCGGTGACGGCCGTTGGGCCCAGATCGTCCAGGTCTTCAAGATGACCCGCGAGCAGGAGCCGGCCCTTCCGTGGATCATGATCGCCATCTTCCTCGGCGCCGGCGCCGTGGGTGCCGGTCTCGGCCTGCTGATCGGCGGCTGGGTGCTCTGGATGATCCTCGGCCTCGTGGTCGGCTTCTTCCTGGCCACCCTGTACATGAATCGCCGCGCCGAGGGCGTGGCCTTCGCCCGCATGGCCGGCCGACCGGGCGCCGCCGGCGCCGCGCTCTCCACGCTGGGCCGCGGCTGGATCGTCAAGGACGAGCCCATCGCGATCTCCCCGCGCACGCAGGACCTCGTCTACATGGCGATCGGTCGCCAGGGCGTCATCCTCGTGACCGAGGGCCCCAGCACGCGCGTGCGTTCGCTCGTTGAGGGCGCCAAGCGCGACATCACCCGCGTCGTGAAGAACGTGCCTGTGCACATCATCAACTCGGGCCAGCACGAGGATCAGGTGGAGCTGGCCAAGGTCCGCAAGACCGCCAAGGGCTTCAAGAAGGCCATCACGCGTCAGGAGGTGGCCGCCGTGGACAAGCGCCTGAGCACCCTGCGCCTGAACCAGCCGCCCATCCCCAAGGGCATCGACCCCACCCGCCTTCGCCCCAACCGCAAGGCCATGCGCGGGCGCTGAGCCGCCACGCAGGCCATGGACCACACGGTGGGCCGCCTCCCTTTCTCAGGGAGGCGGCCCACCGCTTTGTGTGTGCCTCAACGGCCCGATCGCTGCAGGACGGCCGGAAGCTTCACGCCGTGGCGCAGCGATCGGGCCGTCGCTTTCCGGCGCCGCCGCCCTCCGGTGCACGACGGCGGCCGGGTCCCTCGAGCGCCCGCCTCGCCTCCGTGGACCACGCCCCCGGCGAGGCGCGCCGCACTGGGCATCGCCCCAGCGCTCACCTCGGTGACTCCCGCCCCAGGCGAGGCGCGCCGCCCACCCGGCGCCCCGCCGTCGGGCACTCACGATCCCCCACGCAGTGACAACGGTGCCGACGAGAAGGGGGTGGGCCGCCCCGGCGGGCGGCCCACCCCTGCTGCGTGAAGGCGGTGAGGCTAGCGGATGCGCACCAGGACCGTGCCGCGGGCGCGGTCGTGCAGGCCGCGGGTGTCGGCGTCCTGGATGAAGGGCGGCACCACGAGGAGCACGAGGAGCGTGCGGATGAGCCCGTCCAGCGGACGCACAGGCGCGCCGGAGAGCTTCTGCACCTGCATGCCCAGGACGCGGTGCCCCACGCTGTGGCCGAAGAGGCACACGCCCAGCAGGGTCATGGCGGCGAAGAGGCTCAGGGTGACCCACTCGTTGCCGCTCCAGAAGATGAGGGAGATGGCGTAGGCGAGGCCCCAATCGATGAGGATGCCCCCGATGCGACGCCCCCAGCGGGCGAGGGACCCGGGGCCCGACTGCGGGCGGCCCATGCGCTCGCCAGGGAAGGCCTGCGTCTGCAGCTGCGGCGGGCCGGAGATCCAGGAACCGAGATCTGCCCTGGTGATGCGCTCTGGATCCTTCTCAGTCATGCCACCAGTCTAATTCAGCGCGGCAGTCTGCCAATTTGCGGCTTCCCGCGCCAGTGTTACACGCCGGAAACACTCGGGACACCGTCAAGTCACCGCAACTTCGTAGAGTTGGAACCGCAAACGGGTCTGAAGGCCCGGACAGCTACTCTCTCGACACAGGAGCCACTCGTGTTCACCAGCCCCGAGGAAGTCCTCGCGTTCATCAAGGACGAGGACGTCAAGTTCGTCGACATCCGCTTCACCGATCTTCCGGGCGTGCAGCAGCACTTCAACGTCCCGGCCAAGTCGGTCGACGCCGACTTCTTCGTCAACGGTCAGCTCTTCGATGGTTCCTCCATCCGCGGCTTCCAGGGCATCGCCGAGTCGGACATGCAGCTCATCCCCGACGTGAAGACCGCCTTCCTGGATCCGTTCCGCCAGGAGAAGACCCTCGCGATGAACTTCTCCATCGTGAACCCCCGCACGGGCGATCCCTACCACCGCGACCCCCGCGGCGTGGCCGAGCGCGCCGAGGCCTACCTGGCCTCCACCGGCATCGCCGATATCGCGTTCTTTGCCTCCGAGGCCGAGTTCTTCATCTTCGACGACGTGCGTTACAACACCGACTCGCACAACTCGTTCTTCGCCGTCGACTCCATCGAGGCCCCGTGGAACACGGGCCGCGTCGAGGAGGGCGGCAACCAGGGCTACAAGACCCCCATCAAGGGCGGCTACTTCCCGGTGGCCCCGTTCGACAAGCAGGCCGACCTGCGCGACGAGATCTGCCTGCAGCTCGACGCCGCCGGCCTCGAGGTCGAGCGCTCCCACCACGAGGTGGGCGCCGCCGGCCAGGCCGAGATCAACTACAAGTTCAACACGCTGACCCACGCGGCCGATGACCTGCTGAAGTTCAAGTACATCGTGAAGAACGTGGCCAACGAGTGGGGCAAGTCCGCCACCTTCATGCCCAAGCCGCTGCACGATGACAACGGTTCCGGCATGCACTGCCACCAGTCGCTGTGGAACGGCTCCGAGCCGCTCTTCTACGACGAGAAGGGCTACGCCAACCTCTCCGACGTTGCGCGCTGGTACATCGGTGGCCTGCTCAAGCACGCCTCCGCCGTCCTGGCCTTCACCAACCCCACGGTGAACTCCTACAAGCGCCTCGTGAAGGGCTTCGAGGCCCCGGTCAACATGGTGTACTCGCAGGGCAACCGCTCCGCCGGCATCCGTATCCCGATCACCGGCTCGAACCCGAAGGCCAAGCGCCTGGAGTTCCGCGCGCCGGACGCCTCCTCGAACCCGTACCTGGCCTTCGCCGCCCAGCTGATGGCCGGCATCGACGGCATCCGCAACCGCATCGAGCCGGCCGAGCCGATCGACAAGGATCTCTACGAGCTGCCCGCCGAGGAGGCCAAGGACATCCAGAAGGCCCCCGCCTCCCTCTCCGAGGCCCTCGAGGCCCTGCGCGAGGACCACGAGTTCCTGTTGGCCGGCGACGTCTTCACCGAGGACCTCATCCAGACCTGGATCGACTACAAGTACGACAACGAGGTCACCCCGCTCTCCGCGCGCGTGTCCCCGCTCGAGTACCAGCTGTACTACGGCGTCTGATCGCCGGTAGCCTGTAGCGCTCGGCGGCGCCCCTCCCCTTGTCGGGGAGGGGCGCCGTTTGCTGTTCGAGGGCTGGAGGGGCGAGGCTTGTGCGAGACAAGGCTCGCTAGTGCCGCAGGGCCGCGAGCGTGGCCCTGGCCTTGAGCCGCGCCTCGGCCCATTCGGCCTCCGGCACGGAGTCCGCGGTAATGCCTCCGCCCACGCCGATCATGGCGCGCTCCGGCGTGATGACGGCGCAGCGGATGCTCATCGCCAGGTCGAGACAGCCGCCCGCCCCGATCCACCCGAACGCGCCAGAGTAGATGCCGCGCCCGCCCGGCTCGAGCGAGGCGGCGATCTGCGCCGCGCGGCGCTTGGGCGCGCCCGTCATGGAGGTGCCGGGGGCCAGCGAGCCCAACACCTCGAGGACGCTGGTTCCTTGGCGGAGCGTCCCGGAGACCTCCGACACGAGCTGGTGCACCCCCGGGTAGCTCTCCACCTCGCGGAAGCGCGGCACAGCGACCGAACCGGGCTCGCAGACGCGCGAGAGGTCGTTGCGCGCCACGTCGACCACCATGAGGTTCTCGGCCCGTTCTTTGGGATCTGCGGCCAACTCGGCGGCCAGGGCCGCGTCCTCGGCTGGCGTGGCACCGCGAGGTCGCGTGCCCTTGATCGGGACGGTCGTGGCCCGCCGGCCGCCCTCGACGCGCAGGAACAGCTCGGGCGAGGCCGCCACGAGCGCCACGTCCCCGATCCTGATGAGCGCGAGGTGGTGCGTGGGGTGCGCGGCGCGCAACGCGAGGAAGGTCTCGAGCGCGTCGAACGCACCGGGCACGTCAACGGCCGTGGTCAGGCACACCACGTACGCGTCGCCGTCCGCGATCCGGGCCAGGATCTCACGCACGGCGAGGGCGTAGCCGGCGCCGTCTTGCCGCCACACCGCCCGGGCGGCGGGATCGGCGGGCTGGGTCTGTGAGGAGGCGGCGGAGGGCCCGACGGCGAGCGCTTGCGTCGCCCGCCCGGGCTCACCGGGCTCGCCGGGTGCCGCGGGGGCGGCGGCGGGGGCGGCGGCGGGGGCGGCGGCGGAGGGGGCCGGCTGCGCCGGCCCCTCGGCCGAGCGCAGGGCGGCCAGCAGCCGCGCCTCGGCCGTGGCCCGCGCGTCGGCGAGCCGGGCGGCCGGACCCGGCCCGGCGGCGTCGGGCGGTGTCTCACCTGGCTCCTCCTGGATCCAGCGCGCGCCGTCCACGCCGAAGGCGAGGGCGCCCCTGATGCGCAGGAAGGCGGAGGCCGGCTCGTTGACCGCACCCAGGCCGAGCCGACCCAGCATCCAGGCGAAGTCGACGAAGCCGACCCAGCCCAGGCCGGGCTGGGTGGAGCGGGTGCCGGCGGGCAGGGCGCCCATGGCGGCCTCCCACTCCCCCGCTCCCACGCGGGGACCGGTGCCGATGACGGCCGTGCCCGCGGAGGCGTCCTCGAGCCAGGCGAGGTCCTCGCCCGCCTCCCACAGCGCGCGGGCGTAGAGCGCCGGGGCGTCCGGCGGGGGCACGGGGTTCACGACGCGTCCGGGTAGAAGAAGGCCTCGAAGGCCGCCCTGGCGTGCCGGGCGGTGCGCATCCAGTCCTCCTCGAGCGCCGCGGCCCGATCCTTGCCGTAGCCGATCCACTGGGCCACGGCGCGCAGCTCCTGGCGGTTGGTGGGCAGGGAGTCCCCGGCCCGGCCGGTGCACGCCACCACCGCCGAACGCGCGTCGGTGGCGAGCAGCCACGCGTCCTCGAGGTCGCGCGCGGCCTCCGGGTCGAGCAGCCCGGCGGCCGTCGCGGCGCGCAGGGCGTCGAGCGTGCCGGTCACCCGCAGGGCCGGTACCTCGGCGGCGTGGCGCAGCTGCAGCGTCTGGGCCACCCATTCCACGTCGGAGAGTCCGCCCGGGCCCAGCTTGAGGTGGCGCTTGGGGTCGGCGCCGCGCGGGAGCCGCTCCCCCTCGACCCTGGCCTTCATGCGCTTGATCTCCGTGGTCTGCGCCGCGCTCAGGCCGCGCTCGTAGCGCACCGGATCGATGGCGGCCACGAAGGCGGCGGCCAGGGCGTCGTCCCCGGCCAGCGGGCGCGCGCGCAGCAGCGCCTGGCGCTCCCACGTGGCGGCCCAGCGCTCGTAGTACTCGGCGTAGGACTCCAGGGTGCGCACGAGCGGGCCTTGGCGCCCCTCCGGGCGCAGATCGGCGTCCAGCTGCAGCCGGCGCTCGGCCTGCACGGCGGGGGCGAGCGGTCGCTGCAGCAGCGCGCCCACCGCCTGGGCCAGGCGCAGGGCCTGCGCGGCCGCCGCCTCCTCGTCTGCCCCGGGCAGGGGCCGGTGAACGTAAAGCACGTCGGCGTCGGAACCGTAGCCGATCTCGCGCCCGCCCTGACGGCCCATGGCCACGATGAGCAGGCGCGTGGCCTCGCCGTGCTCTGCGTACTCCTGCTGCTCCGCCACGCGCAGGGCGCCAAGAATCGTGGCGCGGTCCGTGTCGGCCAACGCGTGGCCCACCCCCTCGGCGCCGAGCAGGTCGGCGCCGTCCGCCAGCGCGATGCGCAGCTGCTCGCGACGGCGCAGGAGCCGCACGAGGCGCATCCCGGCCTCCGGATCGCTCGCGTGCCGATCCAGTTTGGAGGAGATCTCGCCCCAGAGCTTCTCGACGTCGCGCGGGACCAGTTCGGCGTCGTCGCCCAGCCAGGCCGTCGCCTCCGGGGAGACCTCGAGCAGATCGGTCGCCATGCGGGAGGTGCCGAGGATGCGGCACAGGCGCTCGGCACCCGCCGCCGAGTCGCGCAGCATCGCGAGGAACCAGTGGGTGGTGCCGAGGGCCTCCGAGAGCCGACGGAAGCCGAGCAGGGCCGCGTCCGGGTCAACGCCCTCGGCCATCCAGCCCAGGAGCACGGGAAGCAGCTGACGCTGGAGGGCGGCCGAGCGGGACACACCGGCGGTGAGCGCCCCGATGTGCGCCATGGCCTGGCGGGGATCCGCGTAGCCGAGGGCGGCGAGGCGGGCCTGGGCCGCCTCGGGGCTCAGGCGCACCTCGTCGTCGCCCAGCCGGGCGGCCGTGGAGAGGAGGGGGCGGAAGAAGAGCTTCTGGTGCAGGCCGCGCACGCGGCGCTTGGTCCCCTGCCACAGCTTCAGGACGTCGTCCGCGCTCGTGAGGTCCTTGGCGCCCACCTCGACGACGCCGCGGGCCAGGACGCGCAGCTGCGCCCCGGCCGTGGGCATGAGGTGCGTGCGGCGCATGAACTTGAGCTGGATGCGGTGCTCGAGCAGCCGCAGCTGTCGGTAGTCGCGGCCGAAGTCGTGGGCGTCCTCGCGCGAGATGTACGCGGACTTCGAGAGCGCCTTGAGCGCGGGGAGCGTGCCGCGCACGCGCAGGGTCTCGTCGATGCGCCCGTGCACGAGCTGCAGCAGCTGCACCGTGAACTCGACATCGCGCAGGCCGCCGGGGCCGAGCTTGATCTGTCGATCCACCTCCGCGGCCGGGATGTTGTCCGTGACGCGCTGGCGCATGTGCTGCACCGATTCGACGAAGCCGGGGCGCTGTGAGGAGGACCAGACGAACGGCGCCGCCTCCGCCTCGTAGGCGGCGCCGAGGGCCAGGTCTCCGGCGATGGTGCGGGCCTTGAGCAGGGCCTGGAACTCCCAGTCGTGGGCCCACCGCTTCCAATAGCTCACGTGCGAGTCCAGCGTGCGCGAGAGCGCGCCGTCCTTGCCCTCCGGGCGCAGATTCGCGTCAAGCTCCCACAGGGCCGGCTCGATGCCGGGTGACGAGACCGCCTTGGTGGTGGCCTTGATCAGCTGGGCCGCGATCGTGGCGGCCGCCGCCTCGCTCGCTTCGTCCAGGCCCTCGCGGGTGGCGTGCACGTAGATGACGTCGACGTCGGAGATGTAGTTGAGCTCGCGGGCGCCGCACTTGCCCATGCCGATCACGGCCAACCGCACGCCGTCGGTGTCCAGCCCCGGGTGCGCCGCGCGCACCTCGGCGCGGGCGATCGCGAGCGCGCCCTCCACGGCGGCGGCGGCCAGATCGGCCAGTTCCACGGCCACCCAGCCCACGGCGGCCGTGGGATCGGCGGCGCAGACGTCGCGCGTGGCAAGATCCACGAGGGCGGCCCGGTAGGCCACCCGCAAGGCGGCGGCCCCCTCGGTGCCCACGAGGCCGGCCACCGGGGTGGGTGCCGAGGGGTCGGCCCCCACGGCAGTGAGCAGCTCGTGGCGCAGGTGCTCCGGCTCGGCCGGCAGGAAGTCCAGCTCGCGGGTCAGCGCCAGCAGGCCCAGGTGCTCCGGGTGCCTGGCCAGGAAGTCTCCCAGCGCCTCCGAGGCGCCCAGGAGCCTGAAGAGCGGGTGATGCGCCATGACATCGTCCGCCAGCTCAACGACGCGCGGCTCGCGCTCGGCGATGCGCAGCAGACCCATGAGGGCCTGATCCGGGTCGGCGGCGAGGGCCAGGCCCCGCAGCAGCCTCTCGGGGTCGGCGCCCTCGAACTCGGGCGAGCCGAGGAGCCGCTCGGCGCGCTCCACGTCAAGCAGGCCGGCGGCGATGAGCGCGCGCCTCGAGAGAGCCACCTTCAGAGGATGCCGAGGTAGCGGTTCAGCTCGAAGGGGCTCACGTCGTGGCGGTACGCGTCCCATTCCTCCGCCTTGTTGCGCAGGAAGGCGTCGAAGACCTGCTCGCCGAGGATCTCGGCGATGAGCTCGGAGTTCTCCATGGCCCGGATCGCGTCGTGCAGCGAGCCAGGCAGCGGGTCGTGGCCCAGGGCGCGGCGCTCGGCCGTCGTCAGGCTCCACACATCGTCCTCGGCGGCGGGGCCCAGCTCGTAGCCCTCGCGGATGCCCTTCAGGCCGGCGCCCAGGACGACGGCGTAGGCCAGGTAGGGATTGCACGCCGAGTCGATGCCGCGGTACTCGACGCGCGCGCTCTGGCCCTTGTCCGGCTTGTAGAGCGGCACGCGCACCAAGGCCGAGCGGTTGTTGTGGCCCCAGGAGACGTGGCTCGGGGCCTCGCCGCCGCCCCACATGCGCTTGTAGGAGTTCACGAACTGGTTCGTGACGGCCGTGAGCTCGGGGGCGTGCTTCAGGATGCCGGCGATGAACTGGCGCGCCGTCGTGGAGAGCTGGTACTCCTGACCGGCCTCGAAGAACGCATTGCGATCGCCCTCGAAGAGCGAGAAGTGCGTGTGCATGCCGGAGCCGGGGTGCTGGGCGAAGGGCTTGGGCATGAAGGTGGCGTAGATGCCCTGTTGCAGGGCCACCTCCTTGACCACCGTGCGGAAGGTCATGAGGTTATCCGCCGTGGTGAGGGCGTCCGCGTAGCGCAGGTCGATCTCGTTCTGGCCCGGACCGTTCTCGTGGTGGCTGAACTCCACCGAGACGCCGACGGCCTCGAGCATCATGACCGCCTGGCGACGGAAGTCCTGGCCCACGCCGCCGGGGACGTGGTCGAAGTAGCCGCCGTGGTCGACGGGGCGGGGCTGACCGTCAGCGCCCAGCTCCTCGGACTTCAGGAGGTAGAACTCCACCTCCGGGTGCGTGTAGGCCGTGAAGCCCATGTCTGCCGCCACCTCGAGCTGGCGGCGCAGCACGTTGCGGGGATCGGCCGTGGCCGGCTCCCCGTCCGGGGTGAGGATGTCGCAGAACATGCGGCTGGTCGGCTCAACCTCGCCGCGCCAGGGCAGGATCTGGAAGGTGGACGGATCCGGGCGCAACAGCATGTCCGCCTCGGAGATGCGTGAGAGCCCCTCGATGGCCGAGCCGTCGAAGCCCAGGCCCTCCGAGAACGCGCCCTCCACCTCGGCCGGGGCCAGGGCGATCGACTTGAGCGACCCGGCCACGTCGGTGAACCACAGGCGGACGAATCGAACGTCCCGCTCCTCGATGGTGCGCAGGACGAACTCTTGCTGACGATCCATGCCCTCTCCCGCCTTGTACTGCTGAAGATGAAATCAACTGTGCGCGCCCGGGGTGGGCGCCGTTCTCACTCTATCCGTCGCCGCACGCTGAACCGGCCCAGAAGCAGCACTTCCGGGCCAGCGTTCACAGCGACGAAACATTGGGGCGGGGTTCAGGACTCCTCGTCCTCGTCCCACGCCTCGTTGTTGGCCCTGACCTTCTCCAGGGCCGCCTCGGCGTCCTCGCGGGTCGCGTAGGGGCCGATGAGCTGCGTCCAGTCCGACTGGGGACCCACCTCGACCTCGTGGGTGTTGACGTTGTACCAGTAGTTGCCCTCGTTGGCGTCCATGCCGCTGCTCCCGGAGTCCGAAGTGTTGTGCGTGCACGGCCAGCCTAGCCAGCCACGCGCCCAAGGGAAGGGACGCGCCGAAGCCACCTTGCGCCGTCGGGCCGTGTCTTTTGCGCCCGGAACGGGGGCCACAAGGGGTCAAGGGCCTCGTTTCACCCTAGAATTGAGGACATGTCCGTCGTCACAGCAGCACGCGGCCCGCTCACCGCGGGAGCGCTCTCACGCCCCCGCGCCGTGCCCGCCTCCATCGCCCGCCCCGAGTACGTCGGCAAGCCGGGCCCCACCCCCTTCACGGGCTCCGAGGTCAAGGACGCGGACACCCAGCGCCGCATCCGTGCCGCCTCCCGCCTCGCCGCTGACGCCCTGCAGGCCGTCGGCGCGGCGATCGCGCCCGGCGTCACCACCGACGAGCTGGACGCGATCGGCCACGCCTACCTCATCGAACGCGGCGCCTACCCCTCCACCCTGGGCTATCGCGGCTTCCCCAAGTCGCTGTGCACCTCGCTCAACGAGGTCATCTGCCACGGCATCCCCGACAGCACCGTCATCCAGGACGGCGACATCGTCAACATCGACATCACCGCCTACCTCGACGGCGTGCACGGCGACACCAACGCGACCTTCCTGGCCGGCGACGTGGCCGAGCCGGCCCGCGCGCTCGTGGAGCACACGCGCGAGGCCCTGCGCCGCGCCATCCGCGCCGTGAAGCCGGGCCGCGAGATCAACGTCATCGGCCGCACAATCGAGGTCTACGCCAAGCGCCACGGCCTCGGCGTGGTCCGCGACTTCACCGGCCACGGCGTGGGCGAGGCCTTTCACACGGGCCTCATCGTTCCGCACTACGACGCCGCCCCGGGCTACGCTGACGTGATCGAACCCGGCATGGTGTTTACTATCGAGCCGATGCTCACGCTGGGCGGCATCGACTGGGAGCTCTGGGAGGACGGCTGGACGGCCGTCACCAAGGACGCCTCCCTCACGGCCCAGTTTGAACACACCCTCCTCGTCAATGACGACGGGGCGGAGATCCTCACCCTTCCCACCACCGCGCTCTGACGCGGACGGATCCCGTTCCCGAAAGGACACACGACCCCCATGGCGCAGCACGCAGAACGATTTGGTATCGGCATCGACATCGGTGGCACCGGTATCAAGGGCGGCATTGTGGACCTCAAGAAGGGCAAGCTCGTGGGCGAGCGCTTCCGCATCCCCACGCCGCAACCCGCCACCCCCGAGGCCGTGGCGGCGGTCGTGGCGGAGGTCGTCGCCGAGCTGGATTCCCGCGAGGGCGCCCCCGGCCTCGGCTCGCCGGTCGGTGTCACCTTCCCGTCCATCGTGGTGGACGGCGTGACGCTCTCGGCCGCCAACGTGGACAAGAGCTGGATCGGCACGAACGCCGACGCCCTCTTCACGCGCGTGCTCGGACGTCCCGTGCACCTCATGAACGACGCCGACGCCGCCGGCCTCGCCGAGGCCCGTTTCGGCGCCGGCAAGGACACCTCCGGCGTGGTCCTGACGATCACCCTCGGCACGGGCATCGGCTCCGCCATGGTCAACGACGGCCGCCTGGTCCCCAACACGGAGCTGGGGCACCTCGAGATGAACGGCACCGACGCGGAGTCGCAGGCCTCCGCCTCCGCCCGCGAGCGCCTCGGCCTCGACTGGGATGAGTACGCGCAGCGCCTGCAGCAGTACTTCTCCCACGTGGAGTTCCTCTTCTCCCCGCGCCTGTTCATCGTGGGCGGCGGGATCTCCAAGCGCAGCGAGGACTTCCTGCCGCAGCTGAGCCTCAAGACGCCGATCATCCCGGCCAAGCTCAAGAACAACGCTGGCATCGTGGGCGCCGCCCTGCAGGCCGGTGTCCAGGAGAAGGCCGCGGCCAAGGCCGCCCGCCACGAGCACGCCGAGGCCCCGGTCCAGCGCGCCGAGCCCGTCGACGCCTAGGGCGCTCCCCCACAGCAAAACCGGCGGCGGTCCGGGCTTCCCCTCCCGGGCCGCCGCCGGAGACGGTGGGTGTCCTGCTGTTGGTTCCGGCCGGCTCGCGCCGGCCTTTTTCATGCCCGACGCCGCGCAAGGGCCTCGGGTGCCCCGCGCACGGCGGGTGCCTGGGGCGTCCCTGTGGCGCTAGCGCGCCGTGAGCGGGCGCTGGCGCGGGGCCTGCTCCTCGTGGTCCTCGCGCAGGGTCTCGATGGCCCGCTCGAAGTCCTCCAGGGTTTCGAAGTCCTGATAGACGCTCGCAAAGCGAAGGTAGGCCACCTGGTCGAGGCGGCGCAAGGGGGCGAGGATCGCCAAGCCCACGCGGTGGGCGTCCACCTCGGCGGCGCCGTCGCCGCGGATGGTCTCCTCCACCTCCTGGGCCAGCATCGCCAGATCGTCGTCGGAGACGGGGCGACCCTGGCAGGCCTTGCGCACGCCGTTGATGATCTTGGCCCGGCTGAACGGCTCGGCCACGCCGGAGCGCTTGAGGACCGAGAGGCTCGAGGTCTCGAGGGTCGTGAAGCGGCGCGAGCACGCGCTGCACTGGCGCCGACGACGGATCGCCAGGCCGTCATCGCTCACGCGCGAGTCGACCACGCGGGAGTCTGGATTGCGGCAGTACGGGCAAAACACGCTCTCGCGCTCCTTTGCACTCTCGATGACTCGGCGCACCGGTCACGCGCGACCGGAGCGGCGGACCCGCGCCACGCGGCCAACGGGTCCGTCCCCAAATTTACACGGTGTGGCGCACGTCCACGGCGTCACCGTGCGCCGGGAGGTTTTCGGCGTCGGAGAGCACGCGGACGTGCCGCGCCACCTCGGCGAGCCCCTCGCGCCCGTAGCGGATCTCCTGCACGGCCTTCAGGAAGGTCGTGGTGTTCAGGCCGGAGGCGTGCGTGCCGGTGCCGAGCGTGGGGAGCACGTGGTTCGAGCCGGCGGCGTAGTCGCCGAGGGAGACCGGCGAGTACTCGCCGACGAAGACGGCGCCGGCGTTGAGAATGCGGGCAGCGACGGCGTCGGCATCGGCCGTGTGGATCTCGAGGTGCTCCGCCGCGTAGAGGTTGGCGGCGCGGACGGCGGTGTCCAGGTCGGCGACGAGCAGGATGCCGGACTGCTCCCCGCCGAGGGCTGTCCGCACGCGCTCGGCGTGCTTCGTGGCGCCGACCTGCCGCTCCAGGGGGGCGCGCACCGCCTCGACCAGCTCGGGCGAATCCGTGATGAGGAACGCCGCGGCATCCGGGTCGTGCTCCGCCTGCGAGATGAGGTCGGCCGCGACAAACTCGGGGTTGGCGCCGGCGTCGGCGATGATCGCGATCTCGGTGGGTCCGGCCTCCGCATCGATGCCGACGACGCCCTTGAGCAGGCCCTTGGCCGTGGCCACAAACTTGTTGCCCGGGCCGGTCACGAGCTGCACGGGTTCCAGGGCCTCGAGCAGGCCGGCCGCGGGGTCCGCCTCCAGCCCGTAGGCGAAGGCCGCGATGGCCTGGGCCCCGCCCATGGCGTACACCTCGTGCACGCCGAGCAGCTCGGCGGCGGCCAGGATGGTGGGATGCGGCAGGCCCGAGCCGTCGCGGGCCGGCGGCGAGGCGAGGGCAACGGAGCTCACGCCGGCCTCTTGGGCCGGGACCACGTTCATGACCACGGAGGACGGGTACACGGCGAGGCCGCCCGGCACGTACAGCCCGACGCGGCCCACGGGCACCCAGCGCATCGTCACCGAGGCGTCCGGCCCGAAGCTGCTCGTCACGTCCTGCGGACGGTGGGCCTTGGCGAAGACCCTGGCGCGGGCGATCGACGCCTCGAGGGCCTCGCGGATGCTTGGGTCCAGCGAGGCCAGCGCCGCGCTCATGGCCTCCTTGGGCACGCGCAGGGACGCCGGGCGCGAGCCATCGAAGCGCTCCGACAGCTCCTGCACGGCCGCGGCCCCGTGCTCCTTCACCGCAGCGAGGATGGTCTCGACCGCCTCGCGGGGGCCGGCGCCGTCGCCCTGATGCAGCCGGGGCAGGGCGGCGCGCAGGGCGCGGTCGCTCGGCCGGCTCGCTGAGAGGTCGGTGACGGACAGGATGCTCGGGGCTTGCTCACTCACTCCCCCAGTTTAGGCGCGGGGACGCCGCTTCCCCGGCCCGTGTGACGGGCCGGGGATGCGGCGGGCCGCCCCACCAGGCGGCGGGGGTCAGTTGTCCAGGCAGCTGGGGCCCAGGAGCACCTTGAGGTCGCCGAAGAGCGCCGGGTTCGGGTTGACCCTGAAGGCGGCGCCGAGGCGCATGATCTCCGTTGAGTGGGTGCCGAGCAGCTTGACGCGCACCTCGGACTGTCCGTGGTGGGCCCTCAGGACGTCTCCGAGCTTGCGGATGACGTCTTCGGTTGCCTTGTGGGTGGGCAGGCTGAGCGTGACCGGGCCGGAGGTGCCGTCCTCGACGATGTCGGGGATGCGCAGCTCCTGCGCGGAGAGCGAGATGGAGCCGTCGTCCCTGCGCTGCACGCGGCCCTTGACGACCACGATGAGGTCCTCGGCGAGCACCGTGGCGATGGGCTGATACGCCTGCCCGAAGAACATGACCTCCATGGAACCGGAGAGGTCCTCGATCTCGCACTTGGCGTACGGGTTGCCAGAGGACTTCGCCACGCGGCGCTGGAGGCCGGAGATCATGCCGGCGATCGTGACCGAGTGCCCGTCCTGCGGGCCGTCCTCCGCGATGACGCGGTTGACGGGCATGTCCGCCTGCGAGGCCAGCAGATCGTCGAGGCCCTTGAGCGGGTGGTCGGAGACGTAGAGCCCCAGCATCTCGCGCTCGAAGCCCAGCTTGTCCTTCTTGTCCCATTCGGGCAGGTCCGGGACCTCCACCTCGAGCGCGCTCGAGAGCGAATCGTCCCCGGCCGCGGAGAACAGGTCGAACTGGTTCGCGGCCTCGTTGCGCTTCAGACCGACGGCCGCGTCCACTGCCTCCTCGTGAATGCGCAGCAGCGAGCGGCGCGTGGCGCCGAGCGAGTCGAAGGCGCCGGCCTTGATGAGCGACTCGATGGTGCGCTTGTTGCAGACCACCGCGGGCACCTTGTCGAGGAAGTCGGAGAAGGACTCGAAGTTGCCCTTCTCCTGCCGGGCCCCGACGAGGGCCTCGACGACGTTGGCGCCGACGTTGCGGATGGCCCCCATGCCGAAACGGATGTCGTGGCCCACCGGGGTGAAGGTGAGGTCGGAGGAATTCACGTCCGGCGGCAGCACCTCGATGCCCATGTGGCGGCACTCGTTCAGGTACAGCGCCGACTTGTCCTTGTCATCGCCCACGGAGGTGAGCAGCGCGGCCATGTACTCGGCCGGGTAGTGGGCCTTGAAGTAGGCGGTCCAGTACGACACGAGGCCGTAGGCGGCCGAGTGCGCCTTGTTGAAGGCGTAGTCGGAGAACGGCAGCAGGATGTCCCACAGGGACTTGATGGCGGCCTCGGAGAAGCCGCGGTCGAGCATGCCCTGGTGGAAGCCGGCGTACTGCTTATCCAGCTCCGACTTCTTCTTCTTGCCCATGGCGCGGCGTAGCAGGTCGGCCTGGCCGAGCGAGTAGCCGGCCACCTTCTGCGCGATGGCCATGACCTGCTCCTGATACACGATCAGGCCGAAGGTGATGTCGAGAATCTCCGCGAGCGGCTCCGCCAGCTCGGGGTGGATCGGGGTCTTTTCCTGCAGATCGTTCTTGCGCAGCGCGTAGTTCGTGTGCGAATCGGCGCCCATGGGGCCCGGTCGATACAGCGCGATGACGGCGGAGATGTCTTCGAAGTTATCCGGGCGCATGAGGCGCAGGAGCGAGCGCATGGGCCCGCCGTCGAGCTGGAACACGCCGAGGGTGTCGCCGCGGGAGAGCAGCTTGTACGCCTCCGCGTCGTCGACGGCGAGCCGCTCCAGGTCGATATCCTGGCCCGTGTTCTTCTTAATGTTCTCCAGGGCATCGGAGATGATCGTCAGGTTGCGCAGGCCGAGGAAGTCCATCTTGATCAGGCCGAGCGATTCGCAGATGGGGTAGTCCCACTGCGTGATGACCTGACCGTCCTGGATGCGGCGCATGATCGGGACGACGTCGATGATGGGGTCGGAGGACATGATGACGCCGGCCGCGTGCACGCCCCACTGGCGCTTCAGGCCCTCGAGCCCCAGCGCCGTGTCGAAGACCTTGCGGGCGTCCGGATCCGTGCCGAGCAGCTCACGGAAGTCCCCCGCCTCGCCGTAGCGCTTGGCCTCCGGATTCTCGATGTCGGCGAGCGAGATGTCCTTGGCCATGATGGCCGGAGGGAGCGCCTTGGTGAGCTGCTCGCCCATGGAGAACGGGAAGCCGAGCACGCGCGAGGAGTCCTTGAGCGCCTGCTTGGTCTTGATGGAGCCGTAGGTGACGATCATCGAGACCTTGTCCGCCCCGTACTTCTCCGTCACGTAGTGGATCGTCTCGGCGCGGCGGCGATCATCGAAGTCGACGTCGAAGTCGGGCATGGAGATGCGCTCAGGGTTGAGGAAGCGCTCGAACACGAGGCCGTGCTGCAACGGATCCAGGTCGGTGATGCGCATGGCGTAGGCGACCATGGAACCCGCACCGGAGCCGCGCCCGGGGCCCACCCGCACGCCGTTGTCCTTGGACCAGTTGATGAAGTCGGCCACGACGAGGAAGTAGCCGGGGAAACCCATCTTGATGATGATGTCCAGCTCGTAGTCTGCCTGCTTGCGCGAGGCCTCCGGCACGCCGTCCGGGTACCGGTAGTGCAGGCCCTTGTCGACCTCCTTGATGAGCCAGGAGGTCTCGTCCTCGCCTTCCGGCGTGGGGAACTTCGGCATGTACTTGCCGATCGCCATGTCGAAGTCGACCTCGCAGCGCTCGGCGATCGCGAGGGTGTTGTCGCAGGCCTCCGGCAGATCGCGGAAGAGCTCGCGCATCTCGCGGGGTGACTTCAGGTAGTAGCCGGTGCCGGAGAAGGCGAAGCGGCTGCCGCCCTGGTCGTAGCTGGGCTCGAGCAGCGTGGAGCCGGACTGGATGGCCAGCAGGGCCTCGTGGGCCTTGGCGTCGTGCTCGTGGGTGTAGTGCAGATCGTTGGTCGCGACGAGCGGGATCTGCAGCTGCTTGGAAAGGCGCAGGAGGTCCTGGCGGACGCGGTTCTCGATGTCCAGGCCGTGATCCATCAGCTCGCAGAAGTAGTTCTCCTTGCCGAAGATGTCCTGGTACTCCGAGGCGGCACGCACCGCCTCCTCGTACTGGCCCAGGCGCAGGCGGGTCTGCACCTCGCCGGAGGGGCAACCCGTCGTGGCGATGAGGCCCTTGGAGTTCTGCGAGATGAGCTCGCGGTCGAAGCGCGGCCACTTGCCGAACACCGAGTCGAGGGAGGCGACGGACGCCGCCCGCGTGAGGTTCTGCCAGCCCTCGTTGTTCTGCGCCCACATCGTCATGTGGGTGTAGGCGCCGCCACCGGAAACGTCGTCGCTGCGCTGGTGTTCCTCGCCCCAGCGCACACGGGTCTTGTCGCCGCGGGCCGTCCCCGGAGTGACATAGGCCTCGATCCCGAGGATCGGGCGGATGCCGGCCCCCTTGGCCTTGTTCCAGAAATCGAAGGCACCGAAGAGATAACCGTGGTCCGTGATGGCCATGGAATCCATGCCGAGCCGCTCGGCCTCGGAGAAGAGATCCGAGACGCGCGCGGCGCCGTCGAGCATGGAGTACTCGGTGTGGGTGTGAAGGTGAACGAATCCGTCATCAAGGCTGCCTGGCACCGCTCCATCCTAGTGCGCGGGGCCGACGCCTCGCCGCCGCGACCCAGGGCGTGCGCTAGCCGCGCAACAGCTCGAGCGAGGAGACGAGGTCGTTCGGGTAGGGCGCCTCGACCTCCACGCGCCCCCCGTGCACCGGGTGGTCGAAGCCCAACCGGTAGGCGTGCAGCCACTGGCGGGTCAGGCCCAGCTCGGCCGCCACCTTCGGATCGGCGCCGTACTGCTGATCCCCCACGAGGGCGTGGTTGAGCGCCGAGAAGTGCACGCGGATCTGGTGGGTGCGGCCCGTCTCGAGGTGCACCTCGACGAGGCTCGCGCGGCCGAAGGCCTCGAGCACCTCGTAGTGGGTCACCGCGCGGCGCCCGTCCTCCACCACGGCGAAGCGCCAGCTGGCACCCGGATGCCGGGCGATGGGGGCGTCGATGGTGCCCTTGAGCGGCTCGGGCAGGCCCTGCACCACGGCGTGGTAGACCTTGGTGGGCGTGCGGTCGTGGAAGGCCTGCTTGAGCCCCGAGTACGCGCGCTCCGACTTGGCCACGGCCATGGCCCCCGAGGTGCCGACGTCGAGGCGGTGCACGATCCCCTGGCGCTCCGCGGCGCCGGAGGTGGAGATCGCCACCCCCTGCGCCACGAGCTGGCCGGATACAGTCGGCCCGGTCCAGCCCGGCGACGGGTGGGCGGCCACGCCCACCGGCTTGTCGATGACGATGAGATCCTCGTCCTCGTAGAGGACATCGAGGTCGATCATGTGCTCCTCCGTGAAGCTTCTGGGCGCCGGCACCCGGACGACGACGCGCGAGCCGGGGCGGGGGCGGGCCGACTTGCCCGCCACCTTGGCGTCGATGCTGACGCGCCCCTGGGCGATCCACGCGGCGGCCGTGGCCCGCGACACCTCGGCGGCACGCGACACGACGGCATCGAGGCGCGCCGCGCCGTCGAGCAGTTCCGGGGCAATCAGCAGCTCGGATCCCTCCGCGCTCATGCCGACTCGCCCGGCTGCCGTTCCTGGGCAGAGCCGCCGTCCCGCCCGTTGGAGGCGGGCGCCTCGCCGGCCGGCGCGGTGGAGTCGGCCGGCTGGACGGCGGGAGGGTCGCCCGCGGAGCCGCGCGCCGCGCCGCCCTCACGGGGGCCGCCGGTCACCGGCACCCCCATCCACAGCAGGAGCACGACCGAGATCACCGAGCACACGATGAGCGAGTCGGCGATATTGAAGATGGCGAAGTTGCCAACGGAGATGAAGTCGACGACGTGGCCCATGCCACGGCCCGGGGGCTGGAAAAGGCGATCGGTCAGGTTGCCGGCCGTGCCGGCGAAGAGACCGCCGAGCGCCAAGGCCCACAGGCGCGACCGCACGCGCGGCAGGAAGACGAGCACCCCGAGCGCCACGATGGCCATGAAGATCGTGAAGACCCAGGTGTAGCCCTCGCCCATCGAGAAGGCGGCGCCCGAGTTGCGGATGGAGTACCACCGCAGCACGCCAGGGATGACCTCGATCCGCTCGCCCAGCTCCATCCGCGTGACCACGAGGTGCTTGGTGAACTGATCGATGCCGTAGCCGACAACGGCCACGGCGGCGGCGAGGAGGGCGACGCGCGCGAAGCTAGCTGGTGCGCGGCCGGAGGCGGCCGGCGTGGGCGTGGCGCTCATGGGGTGAAGTCCTTCTCTTGCGCCGTTCGGCGCGGGTGGGGAACGGGGCTCGCCGGGGAGGCCCGGACGCAAACGACGGCGCCACCGCGAAAGTTGCGATGCCGCCGTCGTCTGAAGCGGTATCCCCGGCCGAGGCCGGGGACGGGCTCACTTGGCCGGGGAGGACTCGTCGCCGATCATCGCGGCGGAGTCGAGGTCCTTCAGCTGACCCTGGATGTAGGTGCGCAGGCGCGAGCGGTAGTCGCGCTCGAAGCCACGCAGCTTCTCGATCTGGGTCTCCAGGCCGGTCTTCTGGCGCTCGAGCTCGGCGAGCGTCTTGCGCTTCGTCTCCTCGGCGTCCTGCGTCGTCTTGCGCGCGGCGGCCTCGGCGTCGGAAACCAGGCCTGCGGCCTTGTCCTTGGCCTCGCCGACCAGGCGATCGCGCTCGGTGGCGCCGGCGGTGACGTACTCGTCGTGCAGCTTCTGCGCCATGGCCAGCACGCCGGCGGCGTTCTCGGCGGAGGAGGCGGCAGGAGCCGCGGCCTCTGCAGAGGCGACGGGGGCGGACACCACGGGGGCAGCGACCGGGGCGGGCTCCGCGACGGGGGCGGCTTCCTTGACCTCGGGTTCGGCGGCCTTGGGCTCCTCGGCCGGCGCTTCGGCGACAGCGGCCACGGGGGCCGGGACCGGTGCGGCGGCCTGGACGGGCTTGCCCGCCTGGCAGTCGGCGAGCTGCGAGCGCAGTTCGTCGTTTTCCTTGTTCAGGCGGCGAAGTTCTTCGACGACCTCATCCAGGAAGTCGTCAACCTCGTCCTGGTCGTAGCCCTCGCGAAACTTGGTTGGCTGGAATCGCTTGTTGACTACATCATCTGGCGTCAGAGCCATCGGGGTCACCTCGATAGTTGGATACGTTTGTCGATGCCGCGGGAAGCGACACCGTAACGGTTGGACGTGGGAGCCGTGCGTTTCAGCCCCCGCGCCCGATGCCACTCATGCCGACTATATAACGGGCCTGTGACCTTTCGTGCACCTGCGGGGCAAAACTCGCTGGCTGCTACATGTGTTGTGCGATGCTCAACACGATCCGTTGAAGGATCGAGAGGAGGAAGAAAACGACGATGAAGGAGAGGTCCAGCCTCATCCCTCCCAGGTTCAGCGGGGGGATGATCCGGCGGACCCATTTCAGCGGAGGATCCGTGGCCCGGTAGACCGTCGACGCGAACACCAGGGCCGCGCCCTGGGGCCGCCAGGAGCGGGCAAAGAGCTGAATGAAGTCCACCACAATGCGCGCCATCAGCAACAGCAGGATGACCGAGAGCAGGAAGTACACCAGACCCAGAATGGCGCCCGTGGTTGACATGGTGAAGCGTTCCTCAGCTCTGGTTAAAGAAGGCGGACTGCTCGTCCCCTGCGAGGTCCTCGCCGAGGATCTCGACACCGGCGGGGGTGAGAAGGAACACCTTATTGGTGACGCGCTCGATGTTGCCTCGCAGGGCAAAAACGAGGCCGGCGGAGAAGTCGACGAGGCGCTTGGCCTCCGACTCCCCCATGTCGGTCACGTTCATGATGACGGGAATGCCGTCACGGAAGCTCTCGCCGATGGTCTTGGCGTCGTTGTACGAGCGCGGGTGAACCGTGGTGATCTGACGCAACTGGGTGTCCTCTTCAGGTGCAGCGGCGGCGCGCTTGATGGGGGTGACGGGCGCCCTGAACTCGGTCACCGTCTCCTCGGCGGGTTCCGGGGCCGGTTCGGGCGCCGGGGCGAGGCGCGGGGCCGGAGCGGCCTGCACCTCGGGGGCCTGCTGACGGGGGGCCGGGTCCGGCTGGACCTGGGCATGTTCCGCCTGCGGCACCTCTTCACCCTCGGCCAGGCCGAGGTAGATCATGGTCTTGCGGAGTGCTCCAGCCATGGCTGTCTCCTTTTCCCCTCTACAGGTGTGCACGTCACGGTGCTGACGCGACCGCGCACCTCGACGCTACAACAGGCTCGAGCGGCGTCCCAGCACATCCGAGCCGATCCGCAGGCGTGTCGCGCCGGCGCCGACGGCGGCCTCGAGGTCCCCACTCATCCCCGCCGAGAGCTCGCGGGCGTCCGGGTGATCCCGGCGCAAACGCTCCGAGAGCCCCGCGAGACGTTCGAAGGCGGGGCGGGGGTCCTCACCGAGCGGGGCCACGGCCATGAGCCCCCGCAGGCGCAACCGACCGCTCTCGGCGACGAGCCCGGCGAGTTCGGCGAGCCGCTCCGGCCGCGCGCCGCCCCTCGGCGCGTTCGGGTCCTCGGAGGCCGAGGCCTCGCCGCGCAGGTCCACCTGCAGGTAGATCCCGGTGGGGGCCGTTGCTGGCTCCGTGTCAAAGCGCCGCTGCGCCGCCTTCGCGAGCGCCGTCACGAGCCCGGCGCGGTCGACGCTGTGCACCTCGCTCGCGAAGCGCAAGACCCGCGCCGCCTTGTTGCTCTGCAGCTGGCCGATGAAGTGCCAGCGGGGATGGGCGCCGTGCAGGGCCGCCTCGATCGCCTTGGGGCCGGCCTCCTGCTCGCGGTTCTCCCCCACGTCCATCACGCCGAGCGAGTGCAGCGCCACCACATCGGAGGCCGGGAAGAACTTGGTCACCACGATCAGCTCGGGTTCCGTGTCCCGGCCGGCGTCCGCCGTGGCCCGCGTGATGCGCGCCCGGACGGCGTCGAGGCGCTGGCTCAATTCCTGCACACGCTGCTCGGTGGCCGGCGTGAAGACCTCTTCGGTCACTGCTCTTCTTCCTTGGTGCGCTCCGCGCCCGGCTGGGGCGCGTGCTGCACCGAACGATCGTGGCCAGCCCAGAGAAGGGTGGCGTTGCGGGGGGCGGTGTCCCCTCCACGGTAGGAGAACCAGGTCGCTTCCTCCAAGGTGCACGCGTGCGTGGCGTGAATCAGGGCGCCCGCCTCGGCCAGAATCCGCGCCGCCGCACCCGGCAGGTCCAGGGCCGGGGTCCCCCAACTGGTGCGCGAGGAGATGCCGGGAAGCCGCTCCTCCGCCTCGGCCCGCATCTGCTCCGGCACCTCGTAGCACGCACCGCACACCGCCGGGCCGATCCAGGCCTCTAACCGCGTGACGCCGGCGGCGCGAAGCTCCTCCAGCGTCGCCTCGAGCACGCCACCCAGCAGGCCGGGCCGCCCGGCGTGGGCCACCGACAGCACGCTGTGCCCCCGCAGCTCCCCAGCGATCGCGACCGGCACGCAGTCGGCCGTGAGCACCACGGGCGCGAGCGCCCCCGACAGGTCGACGATCGCGTCGGCCTCCGGGGCCGCCTGGCCGGGGGCGGGCGCCGGGGCGACGAGCGCCGAGTGCACCTGATGCATGAAGGAGAGCCGCTCCGGCCCCACCCCGAGGGTCGCGGCCAGCCCCGCGCGCGAGGCGGCCACCTCGCGCGGCGAGAGCCCGGTGTGGGCCGCTTGGTTCCCCTCGGCACGGCCGGTGAAGGCCACCCTGACGCCCGGGTGCCTGTCGAATCGCTCCATCCTCATGCCCCGAGCCTTTCACACCCGACCCGGTCTGGAGCACCAAGGAGCCCCCCACACCGCGTGCGGGGGGCTCCTTGGAGGACATCGACGAGGGACGGGCCTACTTCAGGAAGTCGGGGACATCCAGCTCGTCGTTGCCGCGGGGCAGCTCGGGCTCCACGAGCTCGGGGAGCTCGTCCGCCTCGTCCGCCAGGGTGGCGGGCAGCGCCGGGCCGGGCTGGCCGACCGGAACGGTGCCGGGCACGATCGGCACGGTGCCGGGGACGGACTGCACGGGGACGGTGCCGGGAACGGAGGACACCGGGGCGGCCGCCGGAACCTCGGCGGGGCGCGGTGCGGCCGGCTTGGAGGTCATGTCGACGTTGTCGAATCCGGCGGCGATGACGGTCACGCGCACCTCGTCGCCCAGGGCGTCGTCGATGACGGCGCCGAAGATGATGTTGGCCTCGGGGTGGGCCACCTCCTGCACGAGACGCGCGGCCTCGTTGATCTCGAACAGGCCGAGGTCGCTGCCGCCCTGGATCGAGAGGAGCACGCCGTGCGCGCCGTCGATCGAGGCCTCGAGCAGCGGGGAGGCGATGGCCAGCTCGGCCGCCTGCACCGCACGGTCCTCGCCCCGGGCGGAGCCGATGCCCATGAGCGCAGAACCGGCGCCCTGCATGACCGACTTGACGTCGGCGAAGTCGAGGTTAATCAGGCCGGGGGTGGTGATGAGGTCGGTGATGCCCTGCACGCCGGAGAGCAGCACCTGATCGGCCGAGCGGAAGGCATCGAGCATCGACACGTTGCGATCGGAGATGGAGAGCAGGCGATCGTTCGGGATGACGATGAGGGTGTCCACCTCGTCGCGCAGCGCGTCGATGCCGGACTCGGCCGAGTTGGCGCGGCGGCGGCCCTCGAAGGTGAACGGACGCGTCACGACGCCGATGGTCAGCGCGCCGAGCGAACGCGCGATGCGGGCCACGACGGGCGCTCCGCCCGTTCCGGTGCCGCCGCCCTCGCCCGCCGTGACGAAGACCATGTCGGCCCCCTTGAGGACCTCCTCGATCTCCTCGGCGTGGTCCTCGGCGGCCTGACGGCCCACCTCGGGGTTGGCGCCGGCGCCCAGGCCGCGCGTGAGCTCGCGGCCCACGTCCAGCTTGACGTCGGCATCGGACATCAGCAGGGCCTGCGCGTCGGTGTTGATGGCGATGAATTCCACGCCGCGGAGGCCAACCTCGATCATCCGGTTGACGGCGTTCACGCCGCCGCCGCCGATGCCGACGACCTTGATGACGGCGAGGTAGTTCTGAGGAGCTGCCACGTCTTGCGTCCCTTGTTCGATGTCCACGAAGAACCGTGAAGGCGTGCCGTGTGGCGCCTTCGACCGAAACCTTGACCCTCTACTTGAGGGTTGGTCTCAAGTCAAGTTCCGTCCTTGCTCTGAAGTTAACCGTGCCGCGCGCCCCAGCGGTATCGCATCGGGCGGCGTGTCGAGCATTCGATCCATCGAATCCGGCATTTCTCGCCGCCGCGCGCCCTACTTGCTCAGGGGCGTGCGCGGAGTGGACACGTCGATCACCTTGTCGGTGAGGTCCTTGTCCTTGAGCATCGCGGCGAGCACCTTGGCCTTGAGGGAGCCCTCGGAGGCGTCGCCCCACACGACGGTGCGGCCGTCGCCCAACGAAAAGGTCACCGTGTCGACGGACGCCGCTTCCGCCGTCTCGAGCTGCTTGAGCACGGAAGCCGGCAGTTGCGAGAGCGCGTGCACCACGGTGTCGAAGATCCGGCCGTCCGCGTCCTTGGCCTCGAGCTTGACCAGGGGCAGCTTGCGATCGCTGCGTTTGGAGAGCGTCTTGAGCTTGGCGCCGTTGTCTCCCACCAGCACGTAGCCGTCCCCGGCGGCCATGACGGCGACCTCCCGGTGTTCAAGCACCGTGACCTCGAGCCCGCTCGGGCCGTCGAGGCCCAGCCGGATGTCGGAGATGGCCGGCTCGGACGCGAGCGCCTCGCGCACGCCCTCGGAGGACACCCGCGCGAGCGGCATGCCGACGAAGCCCTGCAGGAGCGTCCTCACCTTGGCCTCGTCGGCCAGGCGCGTGCCGCTGATGCTGATCGTGCGCACGGACAGGAGCGGGGTGAGGTAGAGCAGCGCCAGGAGCCCACCGACCACGAGCACCGCGGCGGCGGCCGCGATCCAGCCGCGCAGACGCCGGCGGCGGGCCGGGCGTGGCATCTGTAGCACGGCCCCCGTCCCGTGTTCGCTTCCGCGCTGGCTGGACTCGCTCACGCTTGCCGCGTCCCTGCGAGGGCGGCAACGATGGCCGGACCCTGGGCCGTCACGTCGCCGGCGCCGACGGTCATGATGACGTCGCCTGGGGCGGCGGCGGCCGCCACCGCGGCCGCCGCCTCGGCGGCCTGCACGACGGCGTGGGGCACGCTTACGCTTTCGGCCACCAGTTCGCTGCTGACCCCGGGGAGGGGTTCCTCGCGGGCCGGGTAGATCGGCAGCATCCAGACCCGATCGGCGGCGGAGAGGGCCCGGCCGAACTCGGCCGCGAAGTCGCGCGTGCGCGAGAAGAGGTGGGGCTGGAAGAGCACGTGGACCCGCCCCTCGCCGGCCACATCGCGCGCCGCGCGCAACGCCGCCGCGACCTCGGTGGGGTGATGGGCGTAATCGTCGTACACGCGCACCCCCGCCTCCTCGCCCCTGAACTCGAAGCGCCTTGCCGCGCCGGCGAAGTGTGCCAGCCCGGCCAGGGCCGCCTCGGGCTCGAGCCCCAAGGCGATTCCCACGGCGTAGGCCGCCGCGGCGTTGAGCAGGTTGTGATCGCCCGGAACCTGCAGGCGCAGGGTGCGCCCCGCGCCGTCCGGCCCCGTCAGCGTGGCGGTCGAGCCCAGCCCGCTATGCCGCTGCCCGCTCAGGCGGTAGTCGCTCGCGGCGGCAAAGCCGTAGGTCACCACGCCGGCCTCCGGCGCCGCCTCGCGGCGCCCGCGCGCCGTGGCCGCCGCGCCGTCGTCGTCCTGGCAGGCCACGAGCAGCCCGTCCTCCGGCAGGAGCGCCGCGTAGTCATCAAACGCCGCGTGCACCGCCTCGGCCGTGCCGTAGTGATCCAGGTGATCGGCCTCGACGTTGGTGACCACGGCGATGCGGGGTCGGTAATTCAGGAAGGAGCCGTCGGACTCGTCCGCCTCGGCCACGAACGCGGCACCGGCGCCCAGTTCGGCGTTGGTTCCCAGCTGGGGCAGCGCAGCGCCGATGGCGAACGTGGGATCCGCACCCGCCTCGCGCAGCATGAGCGCGATCATGGAGCTCGTGGTCGTCTTGCCGTGCGTGCCTGCCACGGTGATGCCGGTGCGGCCCTCCATGAGCGCAGCGAGGGCCTCGGAACGGTGGAGAATCTTCAGCCCCTTGGCCCTGGCCGCCTCGAGCTCGGGGTTGCCGTCCTTGATGACGGACGAGAGCACGAGCGTGTCCGCCCCCTCGACGTGGGCGGCGTCGAAGCCCACGTACACCCGGGCACCTGCGGCCTCGAGGTCCCGCAGCACGGGGAGATCCTTCGCGTCGGTGCCGGAGACCGTGAGGCCGTCCGCCAGGAGCAGTCGCGCGACGGCGGAAACCCCCACGCCAGCGATGCCGAGCAGGTGAACGTGTCCCAAGAACTGTGTCGAGGCGCTCACGCGCGCTCTCCCTTCCGGGCCGAGCCGATGATCAGCTCGGCCATCTTCTGCGCGGCGTCGCGGACGCCGTGGGCACGGGACGCCGCCTCCATGCCCGCCAACCGGGCGGGATCGGTGATCAAGGGCAGGACCTCTTCCAGGATCCAGGCGGCGCTGAGCTGGGCGTCGTCCACCATGAGTGCGCCGCCCGCCTCGACGAGGGGCGCGCCGTTCAGGCGCTGCTCGCCGTTGCCGATGGGCAGGGGCACCAGCACCGAGGGAAGCCCGACCGCCGCCAGCTCGCACACGGTGCCGGCCCCCGAACGGCACAGCACGAGGTCGGCGGCGGCGTAGGCACGCTCCATGCCGTCCACGTACTCGACCTGGGTGTACCCGGGGGCGGCGAACGGCGCGCCCCCCTCCCCGAGCATGGCCTTGCCGCGTCCTGTCACGTGCAGGATCTGCACGCCGGCGGCACCGAGCGCGGGAGCGGCCCCGAGCACGGCGCGGTTGAGCGAGGCGGCGCCGAGCGATCCGCCCGTCACGAGCAGCACCGGGCCCTCCGGGCGCAGCCCAAAGTCGGAGCGGGCCTGCGCCCGCAGGGCGGCGCGGTCGAGCTGGGCGATGCCCGAGCGCATCGGCATGCCCACGATCCGGGCGCCGGGCAGTCCGGTGCCGTCGAAGGCGGCGCCGACCACCGCCGCGTGCTTGGCCCCCACACGGTTGGCCAGCCCGGCGCGGGCGTTTGCCTCGTGCACGACGATGGGCACGCCGGCCTTGCGGGCCGCCGCGTAGACGGGGGTGGAAACGTAGCCGCCCACGCCCACCACGACGTCGGCCTCGACCTCGTCGAGGATGGCCCGGGAGGCGCGCACCGCCCTGGGGTAGCGCACGGGGAAGCGCAGCGCGTCCAGGTCGGGGCGCCGCGGCATGGGCACGCGCTCGATGAGGCGCAGCTCGTAGCCGGCCGCCGGCACGAGGCGCGATTCGAGGCCCTCGGCCGTGCCGATCACGGTGATGCGGGCCTGCGGCGCCGCCGCCTTGAGGGCGTCGGCCATCGCCAGGAGCGGCGAAACGTGCCCGGCGGTGCCGCCTCCTGCCAACACGACGGAGAGCAACTGGCTCATGGGGTCCTTCCGATGCGTGGTGCGGCCTCTTCCTCCGAGGCCGGCAGCCCGTGCCGAATCTGGTCACGGGCAAAGTTCAAGACGAGGCCCACCCCGCACAGGGCGGTCAGGAGGGCGGATCCACCATAGGAGATGAACGGGAGCGGGACGCCGATGACGGGCAGCAGCCCGGTCACCATGGCCATGTTGACGAAGGCCTGCCCGATGATCCAGGTGATGACGCCGGCCGTGGCCACGCGCACGAAGACGCTGCGGGAGCGGTGGGCGATCCGATACATGCTCACGGCCATGACGAGGAAGAGCACTACGATCGCGAGCGTGCCGATGAGGCCGAGCTCCTCGCCGATGATCGAGAGGATGAAGTCGTTCTGCGCCTCGGGGACGTAGCTCCACTTGAGGCGCGACTGGCCAAGCCCCACACCGAACCAGCCGCCGGAGGCGAGGGCGTAGCGCCCCTGCAGCGCCTGCAGGCCGGTGCCCTGGGCGTCGATCTCGCCGCCCGTGAGCGAGGCCCACCATTCGGTGATGCGGCCCATGCGGTTGCCGCTCGTGATCGCCATCCCGATGATGCCGACCAGGACGGCCACGCCCACCACGCCGAAGATGATGCGCGGCGCGCCGGAGACCCACAGCATGACGGCCAGGATCATCGCCAGGATGATCACGGTGCCGAGGTCGTGTTCAAGCACCACGAGGCCGAGGATGGCCGCGCCGCCCGGGATCACCACCGGGATGAGCGCGTGCTTCCAGTCCCCCAGCAGCTTGCGCTTCTGCCCCAGGACGGTGGCGGCCCACAGGATGAGCGCAAACTTGGCGAACTCGGAGGGCTGGATGCTGATCGGTCCGATCTCGATCCAGTTCTTGTTGCCAAGCACCTCCTTGCCGATGAACAGCACGAGGATCAGGAGCACCCCGGCGCCCATGAGCACGGGCCAGGCCAGGCGCCGCAGCCACCGCGTCGGCAGGGCCATGATGACGAACATGCCGATGAGTCCGAGCGCGCCGAAGGTCGACTGCTTCATGAAGAGGACGAAGGGGTCCTGGTTCTTGGAGACGAACTCCACGGCGGAAGAGGAGAGCACCATGACCATGCCGAAGCACGTCAGGATCACGGCGCTCAGAATCAGCAGGTACTGGGCCGTGCGGATGCCCTGGGCATCCGTCGACTCGATCCGCTCCCACTGCCGCAAGATCCAGCCCTTGCGCGGCAGATCGGAGCCCGCGCCGGCGGTCTCGTTCTTCGTGCGTGCCACGCTCAACTCCTCGTGCTCCTCGCGCGAACCCTACGCCGCGTCAGTCTTGCTTCTGTTCCTCCTGCAGCGCGAGCACCGCCTGGGCGAAGGCCGTGCCGCGGTGGGCGTAGGAGACGAATTGGTCCATGGAGGCCGCCGCCGGCGCCATCAGGACGGTGTCGCCGTCCCGCACCAAGCGGGCTGCCGCGAAGACGGCCGCCCGCATGACGGCCGCGCCGAGCTCCTCCTTGGAGGCCGAGGCCTCCAGTTCATGGTCTCCCACGGCCGTATCGATGACGGGGACGTCCGGGGCGTGTCGGCCCAAGGCGCCCTTGAGCGCGTCGTCGTCCGTGCCGATGAGCACCACGCCGCGCAGGTGGTGCGCGTGGCGCTGGACCAGCTCGTCGTACTCCACGCCCTTGGCCAGGCCGCCGGCGATCCAGACGACCGACGGGAAGGCAGAGAGCGAGGCGTCGGCGGCGTGCGGGTTGGTGGCCTTCGAATCGTTGATCCACCTGGCGCCGAGGACGTCGGCGATCGGCTGGATCCGGTGCTCGCCGCGGTCGTAGTGGCGCAGCCCGTCCCGCACGGCCGTGGCCGGAACCCCGGCCGCACGAGTGAGCGCCGCTGCAGCGAGGGCGTTCGCCACGGTGTGGTGCGGCGCCGGATCGCCGAGGTCGGCGAGCGAGGCAAGCTCCGCGGCCGAGGTGCGGCGCTCCTCGATGTACGCGCGGTCCACCAGGAGGTCCTCGACCACGCCGAGCATCGACAGCCCCGGCGTGGAGGTCGTGAAGCCGATGGCTCGGCACCCCTCGCGCACATCGGCGTCCTCAACCATGCGCAGGGTCGCCTCGTCCTCGGCGTTGTAGATCGCCGCCACGCGCGTGCGCTCGTAGATCTTGGCCTTGGCGGCGCCGTAGGCCGCAAAGGAACCGTGCCAGTCGACGTGGTCCTCCGCGAGGTTCAGCACCACGGAGGCCAGGGGCTCGATCGAGTGGGTGTATTCCAGCTGGAAGCTGGAGAGCTCCACGGCAAAGGCGTCGAAGCCGATCGGATCGCGCACCAGGTCGAGCACGGGCGTCCCCACGTTGCCGCAGGCGTCTGCGCGCAGCCCGGCGCGGCGCAGGATCTCGGCCGTCATGATCGTGGTGGTCGTCTTGCCGTTGGTGCCGGTGATGCACAGCCACTCGGCGGTGGGCCGCCCCTCGCGCTGACGCACGCGCCAGGCGAGTTCGATCTCGCTCCAGATGGCGACGTCCTCGGCGGCCGCCTGGGTGAGCACGGCGTGGCTCGGGCGCCACCCAGGCGAGGCAATGACGAGGTCGGGACGCTCCCCCGCGACGTCGGGCAGCGAGGCGACGTGCTCCTCACCGAGCAGGACGTCCACGGCACCCACGATCTTGAGCGTCTCGGCGCGTTCGCGGTTCTTCGCGGTGTCGCCGCCGTCGATCACGAGGACGCTGGCCCCGAGCTCGATCAGCGTGTCCGCCGCGGCAAAGCCGGACAGGCCAAGCCCTGCGACAACAACGCGCAGGCCCTTCCAGTCGGATTCCCAGCGGGTCAGGGAGGAAAGATCGCGGCTCACGCGCGGACCAGCCAATCGAGGTAGAAGAGGCACAGGCCGGCCACGACGAAGAGGCCGCCGAGGATCCAGAAACGCACCACGACGGTGGTTTCGGCCCAGCCCTTGAGTTCAAAGTGGTGTTGCAGCGGCGCCATGAGGAAGACGCGCTTGCCGCCGGAGAGCTTGAAGTACCCCACCTGGATGATGACGGAGAGGGAGATCAGCACGAACATGCCGGCGATGATGACGAGCAGCAGCTCGGTGCGGCCCAGGATGGCAAACGCCGCGACGGCGCCGCCGAGGGCCAGCGAACCGGTGTCGCCCATGAAGATCTTGGCCGGCTTGGTGTTCCACCAGAGGAAGCCAATGAGGGCTCCCACGAGGATGATCGCCAGCAGGGCGAGGTCCTGCGGGTCCCTGACCTCGTAGCAGGCGCCCTCGACGGCGCGGTCGGCACCACAGGCCTGGCTCATCTGCCACATGCTGATGAGCCCGTAGGCGGAGAACACCATGATGGAGATGCCGGTGGCCAGGCCGTCGAGGCCGTCGGTGAGGTTCACACCGTTGGTCGCGGCGGTGGTGATGACGTTGGCCCAGACCACGAAAAGGATGCAGCCGACCACCGGCCCGGCAAAGGCCAGGTTCAGCCACTCGATGTCGCGCGCGCCGGAGATCATCATCGACGCCGGCGTCCTGCCGTGCGCGTCGGGGAAGTTCAGCGCCAGGACGGCGAAGGCGATGCCGATGACGGCCTGGCCCACGATCTTCTGCCACGGCGTGAGGCCGAGGCTGCGTTCCTTGGCGATCTTGGCGTAGTCGTCGAGGAAGCCGATGAGCCCCATGCCGGCCATGAGCAGCAGCAGCAGGAGGCCGGAGGCCGTGGGGCCGGGGCTGGACTCACGCGTCGCGGCCATGATCAGGTGCGTCACGAAGTACGCGACCACCACGGCCAGGACAAAGACGACACCGCCCATCGTGGGCGTGCCGCGTTTGGACTTGTGCGACTCCGGGCCGTCGTCGCGCACGAACTGGCCATAGCCGGCCTTGACGAGCACCTTGATGAACAACGGCGTGCCGGCGAAGGACAGGACGAGGGCGAGGATGCCGCCCACCACGAGTGAAAGCATGGATCAGGCCTTTGTGTCGGGCTCGGAATCGAGGGCGTTGGCCACACGATCGCCGAGCAGGCGCAGGCCGGAGCCGTTGGAGGACTTGAAGAGGACGATATCGCCGGGTGCCAGGCGGGGCGCGAGGAAGTCGTAGGCCTCGTCGAGCGTCTCGACGAAGGCGGCCTCCTCACCCCAGGAACCCTCCATGACCGCTGCCGAGTGGATCGGCTTGGCGCCGGTGCCCACCACGAGGGTCTGGGTGATGTTCATGCGCACCACGAGCCGACCCAGGCGGTCGTGCTCCTCGATGCGGTCGTCGCCGAGCTCCAGCATTTCGCCGAGGACGGCCCACGTGCGGCGGGCGGTTCCCGTGGCGTCCGGACGGCCGAGGGCGGCGAGGGTCTGGAGGGCGGCCAACATGGATTCGGGGTTGGCGTTGTAGGCGTCGTTGATGACGCTCACCCCGTCCGCGCGCTCGGTGCGTTCCATGCGGAAACGCGAGCCGGGGCCGAGGCCGTCGAGCACGCCGGCGATGGTCGCGGCGTCGACGCCGAGTGCCCACGCGGCGCCGGCGGCGGCCAGCACGTTCGCCACGTGGTGGCGCCCGATGAGGCCGGAAACGATGGCGTGTTCGCTGCCGTCGGGGAAGCGAAGGCTCAGGTGCGGGTGGCCGTCCGCGTCGACGCTCACGTCCGTGGCGGACACGCCGCCCTGAGCGCCCGTGCCCTCACCGAAGCCGAGCACGGCGGCCCGGGTGCGCTCGCGCATGCGCCACACGCGGGCGTCGTCGGCGTTGAGCACGGCGGTGCCGGAGGCCGGCAGGGCCTCCACGAGCTCGCCCTTGGTCTTCTCGATGTTCTCGACGCCACCGAACTCGCCGACGTGGGCCGTGCCCACCATGAGCACGACCCCCACCTCCGGGCGGACGATGTCGGCGAGGTAGGCGATGTTGCCGACGTGATCGGCGCCCATCTCCGCCACGAGGAAACGGGTGCTCTCGCTGACCTCGCACGCCGTGAGCGGCAGTCCGACCTCGCCGTTGTAGGAGTTGAAGGGCTTGACCGTCTCGCCCTGGGTCTCGAGGATCGCGGCCAGCAGGTCCTTGGTGGTGGTCTTGCCCGCCGAGCCGGTGATGCCCACCACGCGCAGGCCGGAGGCCCGCTTGGCGCGGGCCACGACCTCGGCGGCCACGGCGCCGAGCGCCACGACGGCGTCCGGCACGACGACGCTTGGCACGCCGGGGAGCTCGCGCTCGGCGAGCACGAGGCTGGCACCCGCGGCGAGGGCCGCCGGCACGAAGTCGTGCCCGTCAGCCTGTTCGCCGCGCTTGGCAACAAAGAGCGTTCCGGGGGTGACCTCGCGCGAGTCGGTGCTCACGCTGAGAACGGTGATGGCTGGGTCGGCGCCCTCGGAGAGGACGCCGCCGGTGACGGCGGCGATCTCGGCGCTCGTGAGAGTGATCATGTCGAAGGAAGACTTTACTCCGTGACGGTGTCTGGATGGGTCTCGGCGCGCACCCGGGCGAGGGCCTCGCGCAGTTCCTGGCGGTCGTCCAGGGCCAGGTTGACCCCCGCCACCTCCTGCCACACCTCGTGACCGCGGCCTGCCACCAGAATGACGTCCTCCGGCGCAGCGATCCGCGCCGCCTCGGCGATGGCTGCGGCGCGCGGCGCGACCTCGAGGACCAGCGTGCCTGCGTCGGCGGCCTCTCGCGCGCCGTGCAGCACCTGGGCCCTGATGCCCGCCGGTTCCTCGCCGTGCGGATCATCGTCGGTGACGATCACCACGTCCGCGTTGGCCGCCGCCAAAGCGCCCATGATGGGCCGCTTGCTCGTGTCCCTCTCCCCCGTGGCGCCGAAGACCACGATGGTGCGGCCCCTGTCGGTGCGCACCGACTCGAGGGCACGCACGATGGCGTCCGGGTTGTGGGCGAAGTCGACGATCGCGGTGGGGGACGTCCCGATCACCTGCATGCGACCGGGCACGGAGGGCGTCAGCGGCCGGCCCTCGCCGTGCAGGGTCTCCTGCAGGGTGTCGATGTCCACGCCGGACTCGAGCAGCATGGCCAGGGCCAGCGCGGCGTTGGAGACGTTGAAGTCGCCCGGCAGGCCGGTCACGGCGTCGAGCCGGCGGCCGTCGCCGTGCACCAGCGCGAAGCGGTGCCCCAGCCCCTCGCGGCTCGCCTCTCGCACGCTCCAGTCGGCAGCCGTGGCGCCGCCCCCGGTGCTCAGGGTGACGGTGCGTACCCCGGCCTCGCGGGAGAGGGCGGCCATCCGCTCGCCCCACGCGTCGTCCACCGTGATGACGGCGGCGGCGGAGTACTCGGGGGTGAAGAGCTTGGACTTCGCGGCCAGGTAGGCCTCCATCGAGCCGTGCAGGTCCAGGTGATCCTGGGTCAGATTGGTGAAGCCGGAGACGGCGTAACGCAACCCCGCCACGCGGCGGAACTCGAGCGAGTGGGAGGAGACCTCCATGGCGGCGTCCTGTACCTCGGCCTCGCGCATGCGCGCCATGAGCGCGTGCAGCTGCGGCGCCTCCGGCGTCGTCAGGACCGACGGAATGGGGGTGTCCCCCGCCAGGATCTCGATGGTGCCGACGAGTCCGGTGCGACGACCGAGGGCGTCGAGGAGCGAGCGCAACAGGTAGGTGGTGGTCGTCTTGCCGTTCGTGCCCGTGACGGCGAGCAGGCGCGGGGCGTCGGCCCGGGTGCCGTAGACGCGCGCCGAGACGGCGCCGAGCACCGCACGCGGGTCGGGGACCACCACGAGCGGCAGCCCGACGGAGCCGAGCTGCGCCGCACCCGCCGGATCGGTCAGGATGGCCGCCGCGCCGGCCGCGGCCGCGGCCGCACCGAAGCACGCGCCGTGCACGCGCGCCCCCGGCAGTGCGGCATAGAGGTCGCCTGGCTGCACGGCGCGCGAGTCGAGGCACACGCCGCTCACGATGGCCCCGTCCGCCACCGACGGCGTGAGGCTGGCACCCGGCCCAGCGGCGTCGAGCACCGCGTCGAGACCCACGCTGGGCGGCTCGGCCGGACGAAACGCCCGCTCGGCCTCCCCCATCTGCGTGTGCGGGTCCGGCACCTGGGGGGCCGTGCTCATGCTTCTCACCATCCGTACTTCTGGTTCTCCCCGACAAACACCTTGAAGGGGTTGGGCTCCGTGCTATCGGGCGCCACCGAGTTCTTCGAGAGGACCGACTTCATGATGGTCGTGAAGGTGTCACCCACCGACCACGTGCGCCAGTCCCCCTGCGGGTACTGCATCGTGACCACCACAAGGTACTGCGGGTCCTCGATCGGCACGACTCCCGCGAAGGAGCTCGTGTGCTGATCAAACTTACCGTCCGAGCCCTGCGCCTGCGCCGTGCCCGACTTGCCGCCCACCCGATATCCCGCGATCTGCATCTTGGTCGAGGTGCCGTCGGTGACGACCGTCTCCATCATGCGACGCATCGTGGCCGAGGTTTTCGAGGAGATCACGCGCTGCGTGGCACCGTCGGCCGTCTTGTGCTCGGTGCCGTCCGGATCGACGTAGGCGTCGATGAGCTTGGGCGCCACCTGCACGCCGTCGTTCGCGACGGCCTGCAGGATCGAGGCGGTGTGCAGCGCCGTCTGCGTGTAGCCCTGCCCGAACATGGTGGTGAGGCGCTGGCGGCGTTCCCAGTCCTTGTAGTCGGCGAGCAGGCCGGCGTTGGCGCCGTTCAGGCCGATGTCGATCTTGGAGCCGATCCCCAGCTTGCGCATGAAGTCGTAGCGCTCCTGGTCGGTCAGCTTGGAGCCGATCTGCACCGTTCCCGTGTTGTAGGAGCGGGCGAAGACGCCGGCGGCCGTCATGTCGAACGTCTGGTGCTTGAGGGAGTCGTTGATGGTCTCCCCGCCGATCTTCAGGGCGTTGGGCACCGTGAACTCGCTCGTGGGGCTCACGACGCCCTTGTCCAGGGCCAGCGCGAAGGTGGGGATCTTGCCCGTTGAACCGGGCTCGATCGCCTGGGTCACGGTGGTCGAGGTGCGGTATTTCGCCTCGGTGGCGCCGGGGTCGTTCGGATCCATCGACTTCGAGTCGGCCAGGGCCAGGATCCGGCCCGTCTTGACCTCCATCACCACGGCGTTGACCCAGGCCGCCTTGAATTGCTTCTCCTTGGCCATCACGGCCTCCATCGCGCGCCACTGGATGTCGCTGTCGATGGTGAGCTTGACGTCCTGGCCGTCCACGGCCGCCGTCTCCGTCAGCGGAGCGGAGGGGATGCGCACGCCGTCAGCGCCCTTCTCGTAGACTCGCTCGCCCGGCGTGCCGCTGAGCGCGTCGTTCTGCGAGAGCTCGAGGCCCTCGGCGCCCTCGCTGACCTCCTCGGTGCTCTTGTTGCCGTTGGCGTCGGTCGTCTCCTTCAGCTGCGTCTGCATGAAGCCCAGGAGCGGCCCGGCCAGCGTCCCGTTGGGGTAGCTGCGCTGGGAGGTCTGGATGGCCTGGAGGTACGGGAAGCCCACGTCCTCCGCCTTGTCCTTGGCCTCCGGGGTGATGGACTTCGTGATGACCGAGTAGCCCTTCTTGGCCGCTCCCTCCTTGCCGAACACGGCAAGCGAGACCGCCTCGCGGTCCAGCCCCAGCGCGTCGGCGAGGGCGTTGACGTCGTCCACCGCGTCGACGCTCACGCGTTTCTTCGTGACGGGGTCCCGCTTGGTGTAGGTGGCCTTGACCTGGCGCTGGTCCACCACGAGGTCGTAGCGAACGATCGAGGTGGCGAGGACCTGGCCCTCGCTGTCGAGGATGTCCCCTCGCACCGGCTCGATCACCTGGGTGGTGGTGCGGGCATCGACCGCGGCCTTGGCTGCGTTGGCCGGGTCGATGCCTTGGATCCACACGAGGCGGACCATCAGGGTCACCAGGAGCAGCAGCACCAGGACGAGGGCGAAGCGCATGCGACGCACGGTGCGCGGTGCTTTGATGTGAGTAGTGGCCAAGGCGTTGCCTCCTGCGGGAGTGCGCCTGGCGGCGCCCACCCTCGATCGTCTCGTGCTGGCTCGTGCTGTGCTCTGGGGTGGGTGGAGTTAGTTGCTGGGGGCCGGAATGGTGCCGCCGTTGAGCTGGTCCTTGGTGAAGCCGATGCCGGAGGATGACTCGTCTGCCGCGCCCGTACCCTTGCCCGTCTCGGGGTCCGCCGCCGCCTTCCCGCTCGACGCGGCGTCCTTTTCGCCCGCAGTGGAGTCCGCTGCGGTCTCGGTCGATGCGCCGGAGGCCTTGGCGGCCTTGGCGTTCGCCTCGGCGGTGGCCGCCCGCGCCAGTTCCTGCTTCTTGGCCACGGCCGCGGCACGCTCCGCTGGGGTCAGGGGCACGGCGACGTTGAGCTCGTCGTCCTTGGCCGCCTGCGCCGCGTCAGCATCGGCCGCGGCCGGCGAGGCCACGGCCGTGACGGTGCCCTTGCCTAGGTCAACCACTCCCGGCTGGCCGCCGGGCACCATCGACTCCGCCTGCGCCTGCTTGGCGAGATTCTGCGGGGCGCGGCGGTTGTTGATCTCCTCCGTCAGCGTGCCGTTCGCCTGGGCGAGGGCCTGCTGCTGGGAGCGCAACGAGACCAGCTCGTACTGCGTCCGCGAGACCGAGACGTTCAGGACCAAAACGGTCCCGACCACGGCGGCCACCACCAGGACGCACATGAGCACGAACGGCCACCGCCTGCGCCGACGCGCCGCAGGGCGCACCAGCGCCAGCGGCGTCCGCTCGCCGTTCTTGTCCCCCCGGTGGGCTCTCTCCGGCTCGACGGCCGGCTCGATCGCCGCGTGTTCAAGCGGTAGCGCGCTCATCTCTTCCCCTTCGTGGAACCGGTCCCCACCGGCCAACGGAGCCGTTCAACGGCCCGCAATCGGGCGGCAGCCGCCCGTGAGTTCTCTTCGATTTCCGCCTCGGTCGGCCGCTCCGTTCCCTTGGAGATGACCTTGAAGCGAGCCTTGCTTTCCTCCGGCTCCACGGGCAGGCCGGGAGGGGCAGTGGACTTGGCGCCGTCGGCGAAGAAGCGCTTGACGATCCGGTCCTCGAGGGACTGGTAGCTCATGGCCACGACGCGCCCGGAGACGGGCACGGCGTCCATGGCGGCCGGGATGGCCCGCTCGAGCACGCGCAGTTCGTCGTTGACCTCGACCCGCAGCGCCTGGAAGCTGCGCTTGGCCGGGTGCCCGCCGGACGTGCCGCGCGGGTACGCCTCGATGATCAGCTGCGCCAGCTCGCCCGTCGTGGAGAAGGGCTGCCTGTCGCGGCGCTCAACGATCGCCACCGCGATGCGGCGGGCGTGGCGTTCCTCGCCCCACGTCCGCAGCACGTGGGTGAGCTCGTCGAGCGAGTACCCGTTGACCACGTCTGCGGCGGTGGGCCCGGTCGTGGAGTCCATGCGCATGTCGAGCGGGGCGTCGTAGGAGTACGCAAAACCCCGCTCGCGCTCGTCGAGCTGGAAGGAGGAGACGCCGAGGTCGAAGAGCACGCCGTCCGCGTAGTCGAAGCCGGCCTGCTCCAAGGCGGGGGCGATCTCGTCGTAGACGGTGTGCACGGGGTGGAAGCGCTCCCCGAAGCGTTCGAGCCTGGCCCCCGCGAGGGCCAGCGCCTGCGTGTCTCGATCGAGCCCCACGAGATGCAGCTGCGGGTAGCGGCTCAGCAAGGCCTCGGAGTGACCGCCCATGCCGAGGGTGGCGTCGATGACCACGGCGACGCCGCGGGCCTCGATGCCAGCCAGGATGCCTGGCTCCAGCAGGCCGATGCAGCGCTCAAGCAGCACGGGAACGTGGCGCTCTGACGTTGGGCGGGGTGTGGGCGGTTGCTCCGTCACGAAATACCTCGTCCCCTCTTGCTTGGCGAGCTTGGCGGCGTGCTGGGTGGCTGGCGGAGACCCGCGCTGAGTTCCGGTCCCCCACCGCTTCCCAAGGAGCCTGACTCAGGGGAAGTTGAGTCAGGATCCTTGGGAAACGGGGAGGAGACCGCATCCCAGCGAGGAGCCGGTGCCCTAGAACAGCCCCGGGATGATCTCCTCATCCGTTTCGGAGAAGGACTGCTCCTTCTCCTCCAGGTACGAGTTCCAGGACACGCTGTCCCAGATCTCCGCCCGGTTCCCCGCGCCGATGACGGTGACCTCGCGATCGAGGCCCGCGTACTGGCGCAAGGGCGGCGGGATCGTGACCCTCCCTTGCTTGTCCGGCACTTCGTCGGACGCGCCCGAGAGGAACACGCGGATGTAATCCCGCGCCTGCCGAGAAGAAAGCGGGGCCGCTTGCATTTGCTCGTGGACCCGCTCGAACTCCCTGGCACTGAAGACGTAGATGCACCGCTCCTGGCCGCGCGTCAGGACGAGCCCGTTGCCGAGCTCCTCCCTGTATTTGGCCGGGAGAATCAGCCGCCCCTTCTCGTCGAGACGGGGCGTATAGGTCCCAAGGAACAGCTTCGCCACCCCCTCTTGTGAAGGAGGCGGACGACGCCTCCGGAACCCCTTGGTCTTCCAGTTCGCCCCACTTTACTCCACAACCCTCCACTGTCAACGAGATTTGGGGGGTTCAGGGGGCGTGCCGAGGAGCACACTTCCGCGTCGTTTCAGGGATCCGGAGCGGTGGAGGACGGTGGAGGGGCCGGAGCCTGTGCACTCCCTGGGAAGGCACGACGGCGCGGCGTCACCAGCCCTTGCGGGGCACCCGCACGGGCGCCCCGCACGGGCGTCCGGCGGCTTCCCCGCGGCGCGTTGCCCGCCGTCCCCAGCCTTGGCGGCCGCTCCCGGGGCGCGAGCACCGCCCCACCGGCCGTGCCGGGCGCGGGGACGGTCCCGCAGGCACGCGGGCACCGGGGAGCGAAGTGGAGGACGCCCTCGGGCTCGGCGGGGAGCGAAGTGGAGGACACCCTCGGACCCGGCGGGGAGCGAAGTGGTGGGCCCGCGGCGAGCGGAGGCGTAGCCACCCGCAGCACGCCGCGGAGCCGGAGAACGCAGCAGGGCCCGGTCACACTGACCGGGCCCTGCTCAAGATCAAGTCACGCGCCGCGACGACGCGCCGCGTCACATGCTAGTTGTGCTCGCCCTTGCGGCGATCCTCCCACTCCTGCTCGAGGCGCTGCAGGTAAGAGGAGCGCTTGGGAGAAGCCGGGGCCGGGCCGTTCGAGCCCCCCACTCCGGCGCCGGCGGAACCGCGCTTGGAGAGCGCGAGGTACACACCGAAACACATGAGGAAGAAGCCCAGGACACCCACGACGATGCCGATCACCGCCATGCTCGAGAGCGAGATACCCACAAGCACCACGGCGAGCCCCGCGACGGCGATGAGCAATCCGATGGCGATGTTGCGGGTGGAGTAGCGCCCGGCCGATTCGGCCTTGCGCAGGGAATCCGCGAACTGCGGGTCAGCGTGGAGTTGCTTCTCCATCTCCTCGAGCAGACGCTGCTCGTGCTCCGACAGCGGCATGGTGTCCTCCACCTCGTATGGTCCCGCCCCACGGCGGGGTGATCGCGTCCCCTTCACGAAGGAGAACGCCCCGAGGATCTCCCCGGTTCCCCCTCCATCAAGGATTCCTCCCATCCTATGACGAACAGGGCTGACACACCTAGCCGCGGCCCTGCGCTCCCGGCGAATTCCCGGGAGTCTCATGCGCAGCTGTGCCGGACTCGTCCCCGCGTTCGATCCGGCGGCGCGGCCGGGCCGAGCCAAGCAGCGAGGCCGGGGAGAGCGCACCGGCGAAGCGGGCATTGATGCGGTCCATCGTTTCCTCCGCATCGCGCCTGGCATCCTGCGTCGGATCGAGGCTGAGCTGCAGCCCGGCGCCGGCCGGGGTGAGCGAGTCCAACCTCACACCGATGAGACGCACGGGAGGCAAGGGCTGCGGCAAGGCGTGCAGGAGGGAAGACGCGGCGGCTGCCAGCTCCGCCGCTGCGTCGCTGGGCCGATCGAGACGGCGCTGGCGCGAATGGGTCGTGAAGTCCTCCCACCGGATCTTCAGCGCCACCACCTCGCCCAACCGGTCGGCCGCCCTGGCCCGTTCCGCCACCCGGTGTGCCAGCCAGAGGAGCGTGCGCTCGAGCGTGGCGAGGTCCCTGACGTCGGTGGAGAAGGTGTGCTCGGCCCCGAGCGACTTCTCCTCGCGTTCGGTGACGACGGGGCGGTCGTCCACCCCTCTGGCCAACAGGGCCAGCTTCATGGCCCCCTGCCCCAGGACCTTGGCCACGTCCTCGGGGTGGGCCGCCGCGAGTTGTCCCGCCGTGGAGTAGCCGGCCAGCCGCAGCGAGCGGGCCGTTGCCTCCCCCACGCCGAACAGCTCGGCGATCGGCAGGGGGTCAAGGAACTCCCGCACGCGGTTCGGCGGGATCGAGAAGACGCCGTCCGGTTTGGCCTCGCCCGAGGCCATTTTGGCCAGGAATTTGTTGGGGGCAAGCCCCACGGACGCCGGCAGGCCGACGGCCGAGCGGATTCCCTCCCTGATCCGCGCCGCCAGTTCCTCCGGAGTCCCCCTCCCACGCAGGGCACCGCTGAGATCGAGGTACGCCTCGTCGACGCTCACCTGCTCCACGAGCGGTGTGACCTGGCGCAGGGTCGCCATGATGCCGGCCGAGAGCTCCTGATACCTCGCATGCCGCGGCTCGGCCACGACGGCGTGCGGGGCCAAGCGCTTGGCCTGCGCCACCGGCTGAGAGGAGTGCACGCCAAGCGCCCGCAAGTCATAGGAGGCCGACAGCACCACCGAACGCGGCCCGTCGTGGCCAACGATGAGTGGGCGCTGGCGCCACTGCGGCCGATCCAAGCGTTCGGCCGAGACGTAGAAGGCGTCCATGTCCACGTGCGCAATGACGCGGGGGCGCCGGCGCTGCGATTCCATCCCCTCATCGTAGTTTCAGCCCCCGACACCTCGCCGTGCCGCCGCCGGCGACCCGGATACGATGGGGGCGTGACGTTCTCCCCCGCCCAGCAGCCCGAGTTCACGAGCGCCCTCGACACCGCGTTGACCGGTTTCCTCGACGAGCAATTGGCGGTGGTGCGCTCCATCTCGCCCGATGCGGCGGAGCTGCTGAGCTCGATCGCCGATCTGACGCGCGGGGGCAAGCGTCTGCGCCCGCTCTTCGCGTTCTGGGGCGCGCAGGCCGCGGGCGGCGACGTCGCGGAGGAGTCCATCGTGGGGCTCGGCGCCGCGCTCGAGCTCTTCCAGGCCGCCGCCCTCATCCACGACGACATCATCGATCACTCGGACACCCGCCGCGGGGCACCCAGCGTCCACCGCCGCTTCGAGGCGAGCCATCGCGCCGGGGGCTGGGATCTCGACCCCGCCGATTTCGGGCTCGCCGCCGCCGTCCTGGCCGGCGACCTGGCACTGTCCCTCAGCGAACAGGCCTTCGCCGCGTGCGTCCCCGCGCCCCGCGCCCGCGCCCTCTTCGACGCCATGCGCCTGCAGGTCATGGCCGGCCAGTACCTCGACGTCCTGGAGGAGCAGATCGGCGGGGCCCGCGATCCGGAGCGCGCCGTCGAGGCGGCCCGCACCGTGGTCCGCTACAAGAGCGCCAAGTACTCGGTGGAGAACCCGGTGCTGCTCGGCGCGGCACAGGCCGGTGCGAGCGAGGAGCTGCTGGCCGGACTCTCGGCCTTCGCCCTCCCGCTCGGAGAGGCCTTCCAGCTGCGCGACGACGACCTCGGCGTCTTCGGCGACCCGGAGGCCACGGGCAAGCCGGCCGGGGACGACCTGCGCGAGGGCAAGCGCACCGTGCTCGTGGCGCTCACGCTGCGCCGGGCCGACGCCGCCGGAAGGGTGGCGCTCCTCGACGCGCTCGGGGACCCGGCGCTGGACGAGGACGGCGTGCGCGCCGCCCGCGCCGCCATGATCGACTCCGGCGCGCGCGCCGAGCACGAGGGGATCATCGAGCAGCTCACCCGCACGGCGTTCGAGGCGCTCGACGCCCTGCCCGTCCCCGACGCCGCCCGGGAGGGCCTGCGCTCGGCCGGCCTGGCGGCCGTCCGCCGCCGCGCCTGAGCCGCCGCCGCGCGGCGGCACCGAACGTGAGGAGGGGCTGGTGCCCGACGCCGCGGCGTCGGGCACCAGCCCCTCCTCACGTTGCTCCCGCCCTCGCCTCAGGCGAGGGCCAGCGTCACCAGGCCAGGGCCTGGGCGCGGCGGCGGATCTCCGTCTTGCGGCCCTCGCGCAGCGCCTGCATGGGCGTGCCGGGCAGCGTCTCGTCCGGCGTGAAGAGCCACACGATCATCTCGCGGTCGGAATAGCCGGCGTCGGAGAGCACCGTGATGGTGCCCGTCAGCGCGTCGACGATGCGGCCGTCCGCGACGAAGGCGGCCGGCACGGAGGCGGCCTTGTTCTCCCCGCGCTTGACCGCGACGATCTGGCGCTGATCGAGCAGCCGGTGCACATCGCGCAGCTCGGCCCCCAGGGCCTGCATCAGATCGGGGACGGTCAGCCATTCGCCGACCAGGGCGTCAAGTTCCTCAGTGTTGCTCACGCCCCCAGTTTCCCACACGGTCGGGACGCGCGTGGCCCCGCCTGAGCGAAAACGTTTGGCCTGACGCCGTGATCGTGTAGATTCACACAAGTCACAAACGCATCACGAGTCACACCAGTCACATCCGGCACACGTGGGTGCCGTGCCTGGTCGTCTCGTCAAGTCCGTGAGGAAGCCTTGAAATGCCTCTGACCCCTCCCCGCCGCCGCTCGCCGTTGCACGGCGCCATCGTGACGGCCACGCTGCCCGTGATCACCCTGGCCGGCATCTCGGTGGCCGCGGCCCCCGCGCAGGCCGCCCCGGGGCCGGCAGGCATGGCACCCTCCGCCAAGAACATCGCCGCCTCGAAGGCCCGCATCACCGCATCGCTGCAGGCCAGCGCCGCCAAGAAGAGCTCGAGCGACACCGTGACCGTCAAGCGGGGCGACAGCCTGTGGGCCATCGCCACGCGCAACCGGGTCCCCCTCGCCCAGCTGCTGAAGCTCAACGGGCTCAAGGCGAGCGCGATCATCCACCCGGGCGATCGGCTCGTCCTACGCGCGTCCGCGTCCTCCTCCACGTCCACGAAGGCAGCCACAAGCACGAGCAAGGTCTCCGCCTCGAGCGCTTCCTCGGCCACACACACGATCAAGGCGGGTGACACGCTCTCGGGCATCGCCCACCGCTACGGTCTCTCCCTGTCGAGCCTGCTCAAGCTCAACTCGCTCAAGGCCTCGACCGTCATCTACCCCGGGCAGAAGATCAAGCTCAAGGCCACGACGCCCGCCGCCACGTCGACGTCGACGTCCACCAAGAAGCCGTCCGTGAGCACCTCGAGCAGCTCGAGCACCGTCAAGACCGCCGCGACCCACACGATCAAGGCCGGCGACACGCTCTCCGGCATCGCGGCGAAGTACGGCGTCTCGCTCAACGAGCTGCTGGCGGCCAACGGGCTCAGCCGCAGCTCGATCATCTACGTGGGACGCACCCTCAAGTTGCCGGCCTCCGCCTCGTCAAGCGGCACGTCCACATCGACGTCCACCGGCAGCATCCCCAAGACGTTCCTGCAGTACACCTACTCCGATGCGACGAACCGCTCGGCCAACGCGAACCAAGCGATCCTCAACGCCCGCACGGTGCCGAGCCGCGCGCAGATGCGCCAGATCGTCATCGCCGAGGCAAAGAAGCAGGGCGTCGACCCGGCGCTTGCCGCGGCCCACGCCAGCGTCGAGTCCGGCTTCAACGCCCGCGCCGTCTCCCCCGCCAACGCCCTCGGCGTGATGCAGATGCTCCCCAGCACCGGCGAGTGGATGTCCCAGCGCCTCGGCCGCAAGCTCGACCTGCTCGACCCGTACGACAACGTGGCGGCCGGCGTGGCGTACATCGCCTACCTGCAGTCGATCGCCCGCACCTTCGACGAGGGCATCGGCTCCTACTACGCCGGACCCAGCGGCGTCATCAAGCGCGGGCTGAAGAACGATGTCCTCGACTACGTCAACAAGGTCAAGGCGGCCATGCGCGCCTGAGGCCGGCCGGCGGCCCCGCCCCTCGACACCACGGCGGCGGGCCCGACCCCTCTGGGTCGGGCCCGCCGCCGTCGCGCGCGAACGAGCCGCCTGATCCGTGGAGGCGTCCTCGGGTCAGTCCTTGGGCAGCGGCAGATCCATGCGCACGCGGGTCCCGCCCTCGCTGCGGTCCTCCCACCACATGGACCCGCCCAGTTCGGCCGAGACGAGCGTCTTCACGATCTGGGTGCCCAGCCCACCGCTCGGTACCACCCCGCCCAGCCCCACGCCGTCGTCCTCGACGTCGACCAGCAGGCGTTCCCCGCCCTCCTGGGTGAGGCGCTCGGCCCGCACCACCACCGAGCCGTCGCGCTCGGCGAGGCCGTGTTCCACCGCGTTGGACACGAGCTCGTTGAGCACGAGGGAGAAGGGCGTGGCCAGCTCGCTCGGGAGGTCGCCGAAGGAACCGACGCGGCGCGTGAGCACCGTGGTGCCCGGCGAGGCGAGCTCGGCCGCCATGCGGATCTGCCGGTCAACCAGCTCGTCGAAGGGCACGTTCTGGCTCAGGCCGTGGCTCAGGGCGTCGTGCACCTGGGCGATGACGCCCACGCGGCGCATCGCCTCCTCGAGCCCCCGCTTGCCCTCCTGGGACTGCATGCGCCGCGATTGCATGCGCAGGAGGGCGGCGACCGTCTGGAGGTTGTTCTTGACGCGGTGGTGGATCTCGCGGATGGTGGCGTCCTTGGAGACGAGTTCCTTCTCGCGGCGGCGCAGTTCGGTCACGTCGCGGGCCAGGACGAGGGCGCCGTAGCGCCCCTCCTCGGTGCGCAGCGGGATCGCCCGGACGTTGAGGCCCACGCCGCCCGCCTCGATCTCGGCCCGCCACGGCATGCGCCCGGAGAGCACGAGCGGCAGGGATTCGTCGACCACCTTGTGGCTCGTAGCCGCGGCCTCCACCACGTCGGTGAGCCGGCGGCCGTCCAGCGAGTCGACGCCGCCGAGGCGGCGGAAGGCCGAGACGCCGTTGGGGCTCGCGTACTCCACGACGCCGGCGCGATCCAGGCGCACGAGGCCGTCGCCCACGCGCGGGGCACCGCGGCGCCCGCCCGTGGGGGTCGCGAAGTCCGGCCAGAGGCCCCGCGAGACCATGACGAGCAGATCGTGGGCGCTCGAGCGGTAGGTCTGCTCGAGTCGGGAGGAGGTCCGTGCCCTGGCCACGTCGGCGTGGATGGTCAACACGCCGAGGGTGCGGCCGTCCCTGACCACCGGCACCGCCTCCACCCTGAGCGCGTGCTCCGGGGTGAAGTGATGCTCCGGCGCCCGCACGGGGGCGCCGGAGTCGATCGCTTCCTGGGCCAGGCGCCGCAGCCCCAGGCGCATGCGCTGCCCCACGAAGTCGGTGTGGAACACCGTGTGCGAGGTCGAGGGGCGCACGTGGGCCAGCGCCATCAGCGCGCCGGAGGGCCCGTTGGCCCACAGCACGATGTCGGCGAAGGCCAGGTCGGAGACCAGCTGCCAGTCGCCCACCAGGAGATGGAGCCACTCCTCGTCCTCGTTGCTCAGCTGCGCCGATTCTCTGACGGCATCAAACAGGCCCATGGGACGAAACGCTCCTCGCGTGGCGGGCGACCGCGCCGGTGCCGGCTAGCGGCGCACGATCGAGCGCAGCAATCGCAGCGCCACGGACAACGATGCCATGTCGTTGCCGCCGGCCCCCAACACCTCGGAGAAGGAACGCTGGGTTCGCTCGAGTCGCTCGGCGTTGTGCTCCTGCCAGGCGATGAGCCGGGCCGTGGGATCCCCCGCGTCCGGTTCGTCCTCGAGGACGACCGCCGTGAGGTCGGCCACCGTGGCGTAGAGGTCGTCGCGCAGGGCGGCGCGGGCCAGGGTCTTCCAGCGATCGGTGCGCGGGAGCGCCGTGATCCGATCGAGCAGCGAGTCAACGCCGAAGCCGGCGTACGCGGCGAAGTAGACGCCGGCAACCTCCTCGGCGTCCCGCCCCGTGCGGTGGGAGATCGAGACGATGTCGAGCAGGGCGAAGGACTCGAACTGCTGCGACCAGCGCGTGGCCAGCTCCTCGCCGGCTCCCCAGGCCAGGGCCGTCTCGCGCCACTGCGCCACGCGCGCGGCGTCCACGCCGGAGAGCAGCCGCGGCAGCAGCGGCTCGAGGCGTGCGACGGGCTCGCTGAAGCGCTCGACCGAGGCCTGGACGCCACCGGAGACCTGATCGTGCTCGATGAACCAGCGGGTGGTGCGATCGAGCAGGCGGCGCAGGTCACCGTGGAGGCGCAGCCAGTGCTCGGTCCCGAAGGACGCGGGCAGCGCGTTGACGTCGCTGACGTACGCGTCCATGCGGTAGATGCTGCGCAGGGCAAGGAAGGCCCGCACGACGTCCGCCTCCGATGCGCCCGTCTCCTCCATGGCGCGGAAGACGTACGAGGCGCCGCCCAGGTTCACGGCGTCGTTGGCCAGGACGGTCGCGATGATCTCGCGGCGCAGCGGGTGCGCCTGCAGCGCGTCGCCGAAGCGCGTGCGCAGCTCGGTCGGGAAGTAGTCCGAGAGCACGCCGGCCAGCGCGGGATCGTCGGGGAGGTCCGAGGCCGTCAGCGCCGTGGCCAGCTGGATCTTGGCGTAGGCCACGATCACGGCCAGCTCCGGCGTCGTGAGCCGGCCGCCCTCGTCGAGGCGCTTGGCGAAGGCCTCACTCGAGGGCAGGAACTCCAGCTCGCGGTCGAGATCGGCCTTCGCCTCGAGGAAGGTCATGAGCCGCTCCTGCGAGGCACCCCACTGGCCCGGGTCCTGCTTCTCGTTGAGCAGCAGCACGTTCTGATCGAAGTTGTCCGTGAGCACCAGATCGGCGACGTCATCGGTCATGGAGTGGAGCATGGCGGCGCGGTCCTCGGAGGCCAGCGCGCCGTCGCGCACCAGGCGATCGACGAGGATCTTGATGTTGACCTCGTGGTCGGAGCAGTCAACGCCGGCCGAGTTGTCGATCGCGTCGGTGTTGACGATCACGCCGGCCAGCGCCGCCTCGATGCGGCCGCGCTGGGTCATGCCCAGGTTGCCGCCCTCGCCGATGACCTTGACACGCAGCTGGGCGCCGTCGATGCGGATGGCATCGTTGGCGCGGTCCCCGACCTCAGCGGCGGTCTCGTCGCTCGCCTTGACATAGGTACCGACGCCGCCGTTGTAGAGCAGATCAACCGGCGCCGTCAGCACCGCCTGGATCAGTTCCGGGGGCGAGAGGCTCTCGATCTCCGCCGCCAGGCCGAGGGCCTCGCGGATCTGCGGGCTGATCGGCACCGACTTGGCGTCGCGACCGAACACGCCGCCGCCCTCGGAGATGAGTTCCCGGTTGTAGTCGGCCCAGCTGGAGCGCGGCAGGTCGAAGAGCCGCTGGCGCTCGTGGAAGGACGCTGCGGCGTTCGGTTGCGGGTCGATGAAGACGTGGCGGTGGTCGAAGGCGGCCACGAGCCGCGTGTGGCGCGAGCGCAGCAGGCCGTTGCCGAACACGTCGCCCGACATGTCGCCGATCCCGACCATGGTGAAGTCCTCGTTCTGGACGTCCACGCCCAGCTCGAAGAAGTGGCGCTTCACCGACTCCCAGGCGCCGCGGGCCGTGATGCCCATGGCCTTGTGGTCGTAGCCGACCGAGCCGCCGGAGGCGAAGGCGTCCCCGAGCCAGAAGTCGCGCTCGGCGGCGAGCGAGTTGGCGAGGTCGGAGAAGGAGGCCGTGCCCTTGTCCGCCGCCACCACGAGGTAGGTATCGTCGGCGTCGCGGCGCACGACGTCGGCCGGCGGGAGCACCCGCTCGGTGCCGTCCGCCTCGGTCGCGAGGTTGTCCGTCACGTCCAACAGCGAACGGATGAACTCCGAGTAGGCGGCCTTGCCCGCCTCCATCCAGGCCCCGCGGTCCACCGCCGGGTCCGGGAGCTGCTTGGCAAAGAAGCCGCCCTTGGCACCCGTGGGGACGATGACGGCGTTCTTCACGGTCTGGGCCTTCACGAGGCCCAGGATCTCGGTGCGGAAATCCTCGCCGCGATCGGACCAGCGCAGGCCGCCGCGCGCCACCTCGCCGAAGCGCAGGTGCACGCCCTCCACCTCGGGCGAGTAGACCCAGATCTCGAAGGCCGGGCGGGGCAGCGGGGCGTCCTCGATGGTGCGGGTGGCCAGCTTGAAGGCGAGCCGGTTCTGCCCCTGGTAGTAGTTGGTGCGCAGCGTGGCGTCGATGAGGCCGCGCACGCGACGGATCAACCGGTCGGCGTCCAGCGTGCCGACCTCCTCCAGCCCGGCCTCCAGCGCGGCGTGGCGCGCGGCGACGGCGGCCTGGCGCCCCTCCTCCGGGCGGGAGGGGTCGAAGCTGTCCTCGAAGAGGCCGACAAGGGCGCGGGCCACCTCCGGGTAGCGGACCAAGGTCTGGGCCCAGAAGGCGGGAGACGTGGGCACGCCCAGCTGGCGCAAGTAGCGCGAGTAGGCGCGCAGCATGGCGACCTGGCGCCACGAGAAGCCCACCCCGGTGACGAGGCTCTGCAGGGCATCGGACTCGGCGCGGCCGTGGGCGACGGCGCGGTAGGCGTCGGCGAGCAGCTGCTCGAGCGCGGCACCCTCCACTGCCCCGCCCTGCGGCAAACGCACGCCGAGGTCGTAGAGGAAGTACTCGCCGCCGCCGGCCGGGCGGACGGCGTACGGACGCTCGTCGCGCACGTCGATGCCCAGCGCGTGCAGCACCGGGAGGATGGAGGAGAGCGGCTGGGCCTCCTGCAGGTAGAGCTTGAGGCGGGTGCCCTCCTGCGAGGTCTCGAGGTACAGGCCGATCCCTTCGCTGCCCTCCAGCGCATCGAAGCGCGCGGCATCCGTGAGCGCGTCCTCGACCTCGTAGCCCACGCGGTAGTCCGCGGGGAAGGCCTCGGCCCAGCGGGCCGACTCCGAGCGAGCGGCCGCCGGGTCCAGGCGCGAGGCGAAGGTCTCGGCGACGCCCTCCGACCAGGAACGCACGGCGCGGCCCAGCCTGGCCTCGAGCTCGGCCTGGTTGACGACCGCCGCGTTCTCCTCGCCGGAGAGCCGGATGCGGTAGGCGAGGCGGACGAGCGCCGACTCACTCATGCGCAGCTCGTAGTCCATCGAGAGCGCGCCGAAGGTGGAGCCGAGCTCCTCCTCCACGCGCAGGCGCACGGGGGTGGTGTAGCGATCGCGCGGGATGAACACGAGCGCGGTGACGAAGCGGCCGTAGTAGTCCTGGCGCAGGAACACGCGCGTGCGGCGACGCTCCTGCAGGTGCATGATGCCGTCGGCCGTGGCGGCGATCGTCTCCTCGTCCGCCTGGAACAGCTCGGTGCGCGGATAGGTCTCGAGGATGGTGAGCAGGTCCTTGCCCGCGTGCGAATCCGGGGCAAAACCGGAGTCACCGAGCACGCGCTCCACCTTGGTGCGCACCACGGGAACGGAGCGCACGGGCGCCCTGAGCGCCGAGGAGGCGAAGAGGCCGATGAAGCGGCGCTCCCCCGTCACGTTGCCGGCGGCGTCGAAGGACTTCACGCCCACGTAGTCGAGGTACGTGTTGCGGTGCACCGTCGAACGGCGGTTGGCGGTGGTCAGCACGAGCGCGCGCTTCTCGCGGGCCCTGGCCAGGCCGAGCCCCGTCAGGGCGCGGGCCTCGCCCGCCCCGCGCAGCAGGCCCAAACCGGTCCCGTCGACGGGGCGGAGGGAATCGCGTCCCTCCGGGGACTCGAGCGTGTACTCGCGGTAGCCCAAGAAGGTGAAGTTGCCGTCGTCGAGCCAGGCGAGGAGCTGGGCTGCCTCCGCCGCGTCGCTGGCCTCGGCCGGCATGGAACCGCCCGTGATCTCGAGGGCCAGCTCGCGCGCCTTGGCCCGCATCTGCGGCCAATCATCCACCGCGACACGCACGTCGTGCAGCACGGAGGCGACGTCGGCCGCCAAGGCGGCCGCGGCGTCGTCGTCCAGCGTTCCGGAGATCTCCACGCTGATCCAGGACTCGATGGCGGCGCTTCCGCCCGCGGGGGCCGCCACGACATCGAGCTTGGGCAGGGCCGCCGTGTCCCCGCTCGCGACGGGGCGGGCGGTGGGAACCGGGTTGAGCGCCAGGAGCCCGCCGTCGGCGAGCGCGCGGTGCGCGATGAAGGTCGGGTGGACGATGAGCGCCAGCTCCTTGGAGTGGCGCAGCACGGCGTTCGTGACGGAGTCGACGAGGAAGGGCATGTCGTCGGTGACGATCTGCACCACGGTGTTCCCGCCGCTGGTGTCGACGCCCACCTTGGCCGTCCCGGCCGGGCGAGCCGAGCCGAGGGCCGCGTGGCTCACGAGGCGGCGGCGTAGCTCCCCCTCGTCTCGCTCGGCCCGGTCCTCCGGGGCGAGGTGCCGATAGTAGGTGCGCACGAGGTCAGCGGTGACCTCGATCGCTTCAACGGGATGCGACTGGCCGAGGCCCGAGTCGTTCACGACGCCCTCCGAGAGCTTTGGTTTTACCGCGTCATTGCGGCGAGACGTGTCCCACCTTAGCCCGTGACGGGGCGCCCCGACACCGGCGTGTTCGCCGCGCGTGGCGCGGCGGCCGCCGGGCGCTCCTCAGCCGGCCAATTGGGCGATCGAGCGGCGCAGGCCGGAGCGGGGCGAGGACTCCGCCAGCGCCCGCCCGGACAGCAGCGCGGCGTCCGCCGCCGCGGGGTCCCAGGGCAGGAAGTGGCTCGGGGAGAAGGCCTTGGGGCCGAAGCGTTCCCAGGCGCGCCGAATGCCGCGTTCTGGGTGCGCCCCGCTCACGGAGGCGCGCACCCGGTTGAGGACGACGACGGGCGGCGGGCCGGCGGGGAGGGTCGCCGCCTCCTCGCACAGCCTGACCAGGCGCGGGAGGGAGACGGGGTCTCCCTGGCCCACCGCGAGCAGGCGGTCGCTGGCGCCGATGGCGCTGAGGGTCGCGTCGTTGCGTTGGGGGGCGAAGGTGTCGAGCAGCAGCTCGTCGTCCCGTGCCACGGGCGCCGCGACGTCCACGATCACCTCGTCGCACACGGCGGCGAGCGCGGCGAGGGCGCGGCCGAGCGAGGGCCCGGAGACCTCGGCCCACCGCTCCGGCCGCGGCAGCCCGGAGGTGAAGCGCAAACCGGCTCCGCCCGCGCGGATCCTCGCGAAGGCCTCGCCGTCCGCTCCCGGGTCGAAGCCGCCTTGGTCCACCTGCCTGCACAGCCGCACGATGCCCGCGCTCTCCTCCAGCAGGCCGAGCGCGCTCGCGAGGCTCGCGCCGTGGGTGTCTGCGTCGACCAGGACGGTGCGCCGTCCGCGCAGCGCCTCCTCGACCGCCAGGTTGAGCGCGAGGGTTGAGCGTCCGGGGGCGCCGCCCGTTCCCCACACGGTGGTGATCCTGCCGCGGCGCGGCGGCGCGGTTCGCGGCGCGCCGTCGGACGCCGAGACGAGACCCAGCCGGGCGCCCTCCCCCGCGAGCAGCCCGGCCACCGCCGCCTCGACCTCCTCGGCGCCGGCGTCCCACGGCAGGACACCGAGCCCCCAGCGTTCCAGGCGCAGGCGCTCCGCGTCGCCGGTGGCCAGCGCCACCCCGCGCCCTCCCGCCCGGTGCAGCGCCTCGACGAGCGCCGCATCGAGGGTTGAGGCCCCCGAGGCAAACACGGCGACGCTCGCGAGTCCGGCGCCCACGGCGGCCAGCAGCTCGGGGGCGTCGCTCACGTGCCTGACCACCGTCAGGGTGCCGCGGGCCTCCAACTCGGCCACGAGCCCCCGCTCGTCCCCCACCACCACGACGCTGGTCACGGCGAGGACCCGGCGCCGCTCGAGGCGAGGGGCGCCCCCGCCACCACGTCGATGCGCTCCGCCGCGCGGGCGGCCACCAAGGCGGCGACGTCCTCCGGGGGCACCAACACCTCGATCCGTGTGGCGGCCGAGCCAGCCAGTCCGGCCGAACTCGCGCTCACGCCGGTCACCTCGAGCGAGGAGAGCACGAGCCGCGGCGCCTCCGTCGCGGCCGGATCGCTCTGGGTGACGTAGACGTCTACGCTCGAGCCGACACCCACGCCGGCCGGCACGCCTCCGGCGAGTTCGAGGCTCATGGGCCGCCGCGTCTCCGCCGCCTCGGCGACAGCGCGCAGGGGGATGAGCTCACCGCGCCGCACGGCCGAGCTCACCCGGGTTCCGGCGGGCGGGGGCTGAGCCGCGCTCAGGTACGCCCCCGCGCTCTCACCCAGCCGCACCTCGACGACCACGAGGTCCTCCGGCGTCAGCGCGTGGCCCGCCCCGAGGTCCCTCGCCGCGGCGTAGACGGCCTGCGTCCGCTCGAAGCTCTGCACCAAGGCGACGACCCCGAGGACCGAGGCAACCACGAGCACCAGGCCCACGATCAAGCGCGGGTCCTTCAGCCCCGCCCGGGCGAAGCGACGCCGTTCAGCTGGCTCGTCAGCCTCCATGTGGCCCCCTCTCGCGCCCGCGCCCCACGCCGCGCGGCGTCGTCAGAGCCTCCCGCAGTCCGCTCGCCCGCGCAAGGGCGGGGCAGCGCACTGTGGACATCACGCCGCACCCTCGGCGGGGTGAGGGCCGAGCTCCCAGGCGCTCACGCCGCCCAGGCCCACGAGGAGGACTCCCTCGTCCCCGCGCAGTTCGGCGTGGTCCAGGCCCACCTGCACGAGCCGGCCGCAGCACGCCGAGCCGTCGTCGAGCAGCACCCGCAGGAGGGGCCGGTGCCTCGACGCCCTGCGCAGGAGAGCCCTCAGCGTGGTCGAGCCGCGCTCCGCCTGCCGCGCCCCGGGCGGCTGGGTACCCGGAGCGGCGCCCTGCGCGGCGACCTGTGCGGAGCCCTGCGCGGCGACCGGGACCTGGCGTCCGGTGCCCAGCGGCGTCGCCGAGCGCACCGCGGCCAGCGGAACGCACCACTGGCTCGCCGGCCGATCGACAACCAGGCAATCCGCCTCGACGCGCGCGAGCCGGCCGGCGCAGCCGTGCCCGCCCGCGAGCCGCAGTCGCCAGGCGGCGGCCCCCAGCAGGCGATCGCCAAGCTCGAGGCGCCCCAGCTCGGCACGCGCCAGGGAATGCGCCTCGTCCCACAGCTCGCGCTGGGCCAGCGCCGCCGCCTGCGCCTCGAGGTCGGCGAACAGGTCATCGAATCTCATCCGGGCATCCTAGGTCTTGACAGCCCACCAAGGAAGGACAACACTTGCTGATCCACATTAAATGCTAGCAAATCGCATCAAAAAGGAGTGGGGTCATGAAGGGTTCCCGGTGGACGCTGTGGGCGGCTCGCCTCCTCTTGGCCGCCGCCGCCCCGTGGTGGTTCTCCCTCGGCGAGCGGCCCCCGGGGCTCAGCGGCGCCGTGTGCGCGCTGATCGCGCTCGTCGCCACCGCGTACGGCGGCGCCTGGTGGGCGCTCAGCCTTGGCACGGCGGCCTGCCTCCTCATCGCACGCGGGACGGGCCGGGCGGCCACCCGCGCTTCCGCCCTGGCCGGCCGCGGCCTGCGCATCCTCGGGCTGTCGGCGCTGCTCGGTCTCCTCGCCGCGCCCCTCGCCAGCGCGAGCCAGGGCTCCCCCGCGCCGTCGCTGGCCTCCTCACAGCGGGCCCCCTCGCCGCTGTGGCCCACCGAGCAGGCGGCGCCGCCTGCGACCCCGAGCGCCGCAGCGTCGCCGGCCCCCGACGGGGCGTGGCCCACGGGGCAGGGTGTCCCGGCGACCCCGAGCGCCACTCCCGCCCCGGATGTCACCGCGCCAGCCCTCGTGGATCCGCCTGCCGCGAGCCCGACCCCCTCGGCGTCCCCCTCACTGCCGCGCACGGCCCCCGCTCCCACGCGGGAACCGGCGCCGGATCCGACCCCCTCGTCCGTCTCCGCGCCGCGCACTACCGGGCCGGAGCCGTCCGTCGGCGCGGACGCGACAGCGGATCGGCCTGCCGCCGGCTCGGACTCGACGAGTCAGCAACCGGCGGCCGGCGGCTTCCTGCCGCGGCGCGAGCCGGCACCGCTCGGCCGGGCCTGGGGCGGGAGTGGCGCGAGCGAGGTCGTCGTCGTGGCACCCGGAGACTCCCTGTGGTCGCTGGCCCGGGATCGCCTCGGCCCGGGGGCAGACGCGGAGGATATCGCCGCCGAGTGGCCGCGGTGGTATCGGCTCAACGCCGACGTCATCGGCGCGGATCCGGATCTGATCGCCGTCGGCACCCGCCTCTTCATCCCGCGGTAGTCGCCGCGGCCTCCCCCATCCCCCACCCCCGTGACGGCGTCGCCGACGACATCGTCGGCCGCGGCCGCCCAGGACTCACCTCATGACTCACCCCAGGACTCAAGGAGCACCCATGCATCGCTCGGCAGCGGCGCGGGCCTCAGCGCCCGCGCCCCTCGAACCCCGGCATCCACAAGAGCCGGCGCCCAGCACGGCCCTCCCCCCGCACTCGCACGGCACGACGCCAGCATGGGCCATTCCCCGGCGCGCCCTACGTTGTCCCTCCGCGCCACGCACGCCGGCACCGCCGAGGCACCCGCGCGCGGGCTCCAGCGACGAGGCACCGCCGCCGTTGGCCTTCGTTCCGCGGGGCGCGGCCCCCGCGGCAACCGAGCAGGAGGCCGGCGGCGCCCACCACGCGGCGCGGCTCGTTGGCCTCGCCGTGGCCGAGGCCCTGCGCGGGCAGCGCACCGTCCAGCAGCTGGGCCATCACCTCGACCTCGAGTGCTACCGCAAGGTCGAGCGTCGCGTCAGATGGGAACGCGAGGCCAGGCTCGCCGCCAGGCTGTGCCCGGACCCGGGTGAGCTGCGGATGCTCTCCTGCCACGTGCAGGCGGTGACGGAGCTGGCCTGCGAGGCCACGTGCACGCTGAGCTCACCGCAGCGCGTGCGGGCCCTGTGCTTCAGGCTCGAGCGGCAGCGCGGCCGCTGGCTCTGCGTGGAGATCGAGATCGGATGATGCACGAAGGGCGGCGCCGGTCACGGACGAGAACCGTCCGCGACCGACGCCGCCCTCCTCCCCTGACGGGAGCGGCGCTCAGCGCTTCTTGCGCGCCTTGGCCTTGGCCTTCTTCTTGGCGCCGTTGGAGCTCGACTCGGGCGCCTTGCCCTCGCGCTTGACGCTCGTCACCGCCTCGCCGTCCTCGTCCGGCGCTGAATACGCCAGCGCGGCCGGCGCCTCCGGCGTCTCCAGGCCGGGGGCGTGCGCCGTCGCGGCGGCCTCGCCCGGCTGAACATCGGCGTGGAAGATGAGCGTCACGCTCTCCTCGCGGATGCTCTCCATCATCGTCTCGAACATGGCGTAGCCCTCACGCTGGTACTCCACGAGCGGATCACGCTGGGCCATGGCGCGCAGGCCGATGCCCTCCTTGAGGTAATCCATCTCGTAGAGGTGCTCCTGCCACTTGCGCCCCACGACCGAGAGCACCACGCGGCGCTCCAGATCGCGCATGGTGGGTGCACCCAGGTGCTCCTCGCGGCGCTCGTAGGCGACGAGCGCGTCGGAGACGACCTCGCTCTTGAGCACATCGGCCGTCAGGCGGCCGGCGCCACCGACCTCATCGGTGATCTCCTGGGCGGAGACGGAGATGGGGTACAGGCCGCGCAGGTTGGTCCAGAGCGCCTTGAGGTCCCACGAGTCCCCGCCGCCCTCGCTCGTGGCCTCGTCCACCATGGCGCCCACAGCATCCTCGATGAAGTGGCGCACCTTCTGCTGCAGGTCCTCGCCCTCGAGGATGTGGCGGCGATCCGAGTAGATCGCCTCGCGCTGGCGGTTCATGACGTCGTCGTACTTGAGGACGTTCTTGCGCTGTTCAGCGTTGACGGACTCGACGCGTGCCTGCGATGACTCGATGGCCTTCGAGACGATCTTCGACTCCAGCGGAACGTCGTCCGGCATGTTCGGGGCGTTCATGATGCGCTGGGCCATGCCCGCGTTGAAGCGACGCATGAGCTCGTCGGTCATGGAGAGGTAGAAGCGGGACTCACCAGGATCGCCCTGACGGCCCGAACGGCCGCGCAGCTGGTTGTCGATGCGGCGGGACTCGTGGCGCTCCGTGCCGAGGACGTACAGGCCGCCCAGTTCGCGCACCTCCTCGGCCTCGGCCTCGGTGGCCTCCTTGGCCGAGGCGAAGACCTGGTCCCAGGCCTCCTGGTACTCGTCCGAGTCGGCAGCCAGCCCGCGCTTCTTCATCTCGGCCACGGCCGTGAACTCGGCGTTGCCGCCGAGCATGATGTCGGTGCCGCGGCCGGCCATGTTGGTGGCGACCGTGACGGCGCCCTTGCGACCGGCCTGGGCCACCACGGAGGCCTCGCGCTCGTGCTGCTTGGCGTTGAGCACCTCATGGCGCACGCCACGCTTGGCCAGCTTCTGGGAGAGGTACTCGGACTTCTCGACCGAGGTGGTGCCCACGAGCACGGGCTGCCCCGACTCGTGACGCTCCACGATGTCATCCACCACGGCGTCGAACTTGGCGACCTCGTTCTTGTAGATGAAGTCTGACTTGTCCACGCGCTGCATGGGGCGGTTGGTCGGGATCTCCACCACGCCGAGCTTGTAGGTGCCCATGAACTCCGCCGCCTCGGTCATGGCGGTACCCGTCATGCCGGCCAGCTTGTCGTACATGCGGAAGTAGTTCTGGAGCGTGACCGTGGCGAGTGTCTGGTTCTCCGCCTTGATCTCCACCCCCTCCTTGGCCTCGATGGCCTGGTGCATGCCCTCGTTGTAGCGGCGACCGGGCAGGGAGCGGCCGGTGTGCTCGTCGACGATCATGACCTCGCCGTCGATCACGACGTAGTCCTTGTCGCGCTTGAAGAGCTCCTTGGCCTTCACCGCGTTGTTCAGGAAGCCGATGAGCGGCGTGTTCGCCGACTCGTACAGGTTGTCGATGCCGAGGTAGTCCTCGACCTTCTCGATGCCCGGCTCGAGCACGCCCACGGTGCGCTTCTTCTCGTCCACCTCGTAGTCGCGGTCGAGTTCCATGCGCCGCACCAGCTGCGAGAACTCCACGTACCAGCGGTTGACGTCGCCGGAGGCCGGGCCGGAGATGATCAGCGGCGTGCGCGCCTCATCGATCAGGATCGAGTCGACCTCATCGACGATCGCGAAGGCGTGGCCGCGCTGGACGAGCTCGTCCTTGCTCCAGGCCATGTTGTCGCGCAGGTAGTCGAAGCCGAACTCGTTGTTGGTTCCGTACGTGATGTCTGCGGCGTACTGCTCGCGGCGCACGGAGGGGTCCTGGTTCGACACGATGCAACCGGTGCTCATGCCGAGGAAGCGGTACACGCGGCCCATGAGGTCGGCCTGGTACGACGCGAGGAAGTCGTTCGTCGTGATGACGTGCACGCCATTGCCGGCCAGCGCGTTCAGGTACGCGGGCGCCGTGGCGACGAGCGTCTTGCCCTCGCCGGTCTTCATCTCGGCGATGTTGCCGAGGTGCAGCGCTGCGCCGCCCATCAGCTGAACGTCGAAGTGGCGCATGCCGAGCGTGCGGTGGGCCGCCTCGCGGACCACGGCGAAGGCCTCGGGCAGCAGCGAGTCGAGGTCCTCGCCCTCGGCGAGACGCTCCTTGAACTCGTCGGTCATCGAGCGCAGTTCCTCATCGCTGAGGCCCTCGATCTCGTCGCTGAGGGCGTTGATCTCCTCAGTGAGCCCCTTGAGCCGCTTCAGCGTCTTCTTGTCGCCGGCGCGAAGGATGCGTTCGAACAGATTGGCCACGTGGCTTCTCTCCCGTCTGAAACGTACATGGGCCGCTCGACCCGTCCAGCAGTCTACGTGCAGGCGCGCCCTGGCAAGCACATCGGGCGCCCCGCTCACGCCCGTGGCGTCTTCAGAGGACGCCCCGTTGCCCGACGGCGCGGGGCGGCCGGGGCGGTTGGGTTGCGTGCCAGCTCGGCCGGGTGGGGTGGCCGCGTCCCGCCCCCGCGCGGCCGGGCGGGGCGCCACCCGGGGCCGTCGGCCCCACGCGGCGGGGCCGGGAGCGACACGCTCCCGGCCCCGCCTGAGGACCTGCTGTGCGTCGGGGCTCTCCGCCCCGATGCCCCTGCTACTCCGCCGGAGCGGGCTCCGCCCCGCGGTAGCCGCTCACGGCCGGGGCGGCGTCCAGGTCGGCATCGTTGAGCTGAATGATGCCGTAGGACCAGCCCTTGCGCCGGTAGACGACCGACGGGCGAGCCGTGGCCTCGTCGATGAAGAGGTAGAAGGGGTGACCGACCAATTCCATGTTGTCCACCGCGTCATCCACGCTCATCGACAGGGCGGGAAACGACTTCGTCCTGATCTCGACCGGCGTCTCCAGGACCCCCGCCGCGTCGCGCTCGCGCTGTTCCTCGAGCACCTGCTCTGCGAGGGTGACGGCCGAGCCGGCTACGGGCAGCGTGCCCGTAGCGTCGTGGACCTTTTGTGGGATGTGGCGCCCGTGGTGAACCTTCTGGCGGTCCCTCGCCCTGCGCAAGCGCTCGAGAAGCTTGGCGAACGTCAGGTCGAAGGCGGAGAACTTGTCCGCAGCCCTGGCCTCGGCGCGGATGGCGGGCCCGGAACCGAGCACCGTGATCTCCACCGTGACCTGGGAAGCGGCGGTCCGCGCGTGCGCGTCCCTCGAGACCTTGACCTCCACGCGTTGAACCTTGGGGGCCAGGGCCTCCACCTTGGCGATCCGATCGGCCGTGTAGTCCTGGAAACGCTCCGTGATGGTCACGTTGCGACCGCTGACGTTCAGATCCATGACATCCTCCTCGTCCTTGACGATGGCGCGTCCGGCGGGTGCTGAATCTGCAAGACCCGCGCCCTTCGGACGATGGGTCCCTCTCGTGGGAATGCCCATGACTCACCGTAGCCCGCCCCGGCCCGGGGCAGAAGAGCCAATCCGAAGAAGTGTGTTCAGCCATCGGCGCAATGCGGGTTCGGGGCGGGCACGTGGGCCACCACCGCTGCGCCGAGCACGTGTGCGCCCGCCCGGCGCAGCACCCTCGCGCACTCCGCCAGCGTGGCGCCGGAGGTGAAGACGTCGTCCACCAGAAGCACGCCCGCGCCGCGGGGGTCTACCCCGGGGCGCGGTTTCACGCTCCCTCTGACGGCGGCAGCCCTGCCCCTCCGGCCCCGTGACTTTTGGCTTGAGCTCCCGAGACGCAGGGCGGCCAGCGCCCGTCCCCGCCTGCGTAGCTGGGGCACCCACGCCAGGGCGTCGACGCGGCGCGTGCCCGGCGGCAGCCTCGCCACGGCGAGGAGCTCGCCGATCGGCCAGAAGCCGCGCCGCCGCAGCGACGGTGCGCTGGCCGGGACCGGGATCACCCACACCTCGCTCCCGTGCGGCGCCGGCGGGCGCTGCGAGGCGGCCAGGCGCAGCGAGCGCGAGAGCGCGGGGCCAAAACGCGCGAGCAGCGGCCGCCCGTGGGCGCGCTTGGCCTCCAGCAGCGCCCCAGCCAGCGCGCCGCCGTAGGCTCCGGCCGAGGCGACGGGGGCGAAGCGGGTGGGCGCGAGGACGTCAAGGCCCGCGAGGTCGTCCACGATCCGGGGCCGGGCCACGGCACGCAGCGCCTCGGCCGAGCAGCCGGGACACAAGGCATCGCCCGCCGCGCCACACACGGTGCAGCTGGCGGGGAAGAGAATCCGACCGCAGCCGAGCCACGCCTCCCTGGCCCACCGGCCGGCGCGCGAGTACCAGCCCCGATCGGCCAGGTCGGCCAGGTCGGCCAGCCTCGTGGCCGACCTGGTGCTGGGTGGCCGCGTCATGCCGACAGCCTCCCCTACTCCGGCGCCGAGCACGACCGGACACCGGCCGGCCCTGGACGCCGCGCCGCGCCGCGCACCCCTGTGAGGGGCGCGCGAGTGAGGGGCGCACGGGCGAGCGGGCGCGCCGACCCGCCGCTAACCGGGCCTAGCCGCGGTAGGAAGGGTCCGTGAGGGCGAGCTCGAGCCGCTCCCACGTGCCGCTCTTGCGCTCGTAGAGTCCGTCCGCCGTCTGCCCGAGCACGGCCTGGTCGCTGCCGGCGGGGATGGCCAGCGCCGTCACCCCGCGCAGCTTCTGGGTCCACCCGCTGGTACTGCCGTCCAGACCGAGCGTCTCCACAGCAAGCATGTCGGCCGCGGAGGGCCTGAACACCACGAGCTGGGAGTCGGAAAGCCACAACACCGAGGTGGGGCGCACGCTGCTCTTGAGCCGCAAGGGGGTCGTGAGGCCAGAGGGCTGCCCCGCGCCGTCGCGCACGATGCCGCTGACGAACACCACCGGGGTGTTGTTCTCCACGCCAACGATGGCCAGCCGGGTGCCGTCAACCGAAACCCGGAGGCTGCTGACCTTGACCGCCGAGAGCCAGTCCGGATTCAACGTGGTCTGCTTCCCGCCCGAGGCACGCGCGGCGATGACGCCCTGGGAGGCGCTCGAGGCCGTCCAGACCCAGGAGCGCGCGTCGAAGCTGGGCGCCACGAGGTCCCGGCCCCTGGCCAACTCGTTGACCTTTCCGCCCTCGCCGACGGCGAGGAGGCGGGTGCGGGCCGCATTGAGCACCGCGATCCCGCTGCCGGAGAGGGCCAGGGCGGGAGCGTGCAGCGTGGCCGGCAGGTTCGCGGATCCGGGGACGGCGGTGAAGGCGCCGTTCTGGGACGTGACGAGCTTGCCCTCGTGTAGCCCCACGAGCGTCGCGTCGACCTGCGGATCGATGGTGGGCGTGGGGGGCTGTTGCTCCGGCGTGCCGAGGTCGATCACGGTGTGATCCACGCTCAACTGCACGTCCTGCACCTGGCTCACGTCCTTCAGGCTCAGGCGCAGCTGCTGGGCCATGAGCCGGCGGTCCTGATCGCTGAGCCGGCTCGCGAGTTCCGCCGGAAGGTCAACCGTGGCCGTCCCGTTCTCCACGGGCACCGAGGTGATGGAGAGGGTGGATCCCTCGGGGAAGGCCGAGGTCACGACGCCGCGCAGGTACTGCGACGGCCCGTCCATGAGGGCGGCAACGACGGCCGTGGGCAATCCCTTGCGCCGCGCGATCCAGCGCGGGTCAGGCACGGCGATGCTGGCCGCGGCGTCAGCGTAGAAGTAGAGCGTCACGGGCGTGAAGACCCTGTCGAAATCGGCCACCCTGACCACGATGCCGTCAGCGGCGGACGAGATCCTCCATTCGCCGCCCACTCGCTTGAGCGTGAAGTCAAGGGTGCGCCCCTGCTCGGTGTCGGCGTCGGCCCTGACGCCGTTGGCGTCGATCGTCCTGACCACCTTGGTCGAGGTGCGCCATACGGTGTCGCCGGACACGGGGGTCGGCGTGGGCATCTGGTCCACAATGAGCGAACTCTCCGTAGGGTTCCAGGAGAGCGCCAGCTCGGGCGTCAGGAAGCGCCGCGCCACCGAGTAATCGTCGCTCGAGTCGGCCCCGGCGGCGAGGAAGCCGCTCACGATCGAGGCGGCGTCGTCGCCCGCGCCCGGGCCGTAGGCCTTGATGAGCGAGGCTTCGTCGTCGTCCGAGACGGACGGCTGCGGGATCGCTCCCACGGGCCCCGTGAGGGGGATGGAGGAACACCCGGAGAGCACCCAGAGGAGCACGACGGCGAGCAGGGCGGCAAGCGGGCGGCGTCGCCTCAGGCCATTCATTCCTTGTCCTCTCCACGCGGTCGCTCCGGGGCGGCGCGGTGCTGCGGGCCCGGCGCCTCCGGCGACGGTGCGCCGGGCACCGGAGCCGGGCGAGCGGCGTCGGGTTTGGTATCAGACTCCTGTGCGCCGGCCCCGGGGCTCACCACCGGCATCGCTCCCGTGGGCGCCGACGCGCCGGCGAGGCCCGGCGGCAGCGTGCCAGGCACCGGACCCGTCTCGTCGGCGTCCTCGGCCTGGGCCTCGCCCACCACCTCCGCCTCCTGGAACACCTCGGCCACCCGGGGGAACCACTCGGTGTCGTCCGCGTCGACGGCCTCCGCCTCCGCCTCGGCGGCAGCGCCCGGCACTGGATCGGCCAAGGGCAGCGGGGATGCGCTGAGGCGCTGCCCCACCACGCGCGGCAGGGTGAGTCTGAAGACGGACCCCTCCCCCGGCTCGCCCCAGGCCTGCAACCACCCACCGTGCAGGCGGGCGTCCTGCATCGAGATCGACAGCCCGAGACCGGAGCCCCCCGTGGTACGGGCGCGGGCCGCGTCCTTGCGCCAGAAGCGATCGAAGACGCGCGCCACATCGAGCGGCGACAGGCCGATGCCGTGATCCCGCACGGCCACGGCCGCAGCGCCGGCGTCCCCCGCTACGCGCACCTCGATGGGCCGGCCCTCCCCGTGCTCCACGGCGTTCATGACCAGGTTGCGCACGATGCGCTCGACGCGGCGCGGATCCATCTCGACCACGACCGGGGTGTCAGGGGCCACGAGGTCGATCGTGCTGCCCGCCGCCTCGGCGTGCGGGATGGCGGTCTCGATCGCGCGCTTGGCCACGGGAATGAGGTCCCATTCGCCGGCGTCGAGCACCGCGGCGCCGGCGTCGAAACGCGAGATCTCCAGGAGATCGTTGAGCAGGGTCTGGAAGCGCTCCACCTGGTCGTAGAGCAGCTCGGCCGAACGGCGGTTGATCGGGTCGAAGTCATCGCGCGCGTCGTGGAGCACCTCGGCCGCCATGCGCACCGTGGTGAGGGGCGTGCGCAGCTCGTGCGAAACGTCGGAGACGAAGCGCTGCTGCATCTGCGAGAGCGTCTCCAGCTGCACGATCTGCGCGGCGAGGGAATCGGCCATGCGGTTGAAGGAGCGGCCGAGGCGCGCCACCTCGTCCTGGCCCTCCACGTGCATGCGTTCGTCCAGGGCGCCGCGGGCCAGCTGCTCGGCCGTGGCCGCCGCCTCCGCCACCGGTTGCAGGGCACGCCGGGAGACGTACCAAGCGATCGCGCCGATCACCACGAGCAGGAGCGAACCGCCGAGCAGGAGCACGCCGTGAATTAGGTTGAGGGTGCCCTGGACCTGGCTCAGGTTGTAGACGAGGTACAGGCCGTAGTTGCGCTCCGGCGGCAGCTGCACCTTGTAGCCGAAGGCGAGGCCAGGCTCCTTGCGCCCGTCGATGCGCAGCGTCACGGATTGCCAGTGCACCCCGTTGCCTTCCGCCACCGCCTCCTGCAGCGCCGCCGTGATCGAGGCCTCCGCCGCGTCGGAGCTCGCCGAGTCGGGCACCCATTGGCGCCCCTCGCCCGGCATGACGCGCAGGACGGTGTCCGGCTGCATGCCGGAGCCGTCGCCGCGCATGGTCTTGAGCTGATCTCCCACGAGCGTCCGGGTCGCGGAGATGTTGCCTCCCATGCCGGCGTCGAAGGTCGTCTGCGCCCCACGCAGGGACGCCGCCGCCTCCTCCTTCACCTGGGAGAGCCGCTCCTGAAAGAGGCCGTCGGCGATCCGCGCCGAGAGGAGGGCGCCCGTGATGAGCTCGGCCAGCGCGCACAGCACCACCGTGATCGCCACGGTGCGCAGCTGCATGGAGCGCCGCCACCTCAGCATGGCCCACCCGAACCAGCGCCGAGGATCCCACCAGGGGCGCCGGTAGGCGCGCTGGGGTACGGCAACGGGAGGGACGTAGCGCTCGAGGGCGCCGGAGGTGGGGGCGCTCACGAGGCTTAGGCCTGGCCCGCCTTGTAGCCGACGCCGCGGACGGTCAGGACCACCTCGGGGCGCTCCGGGTCCTTCTCCACCTTCGAGCGCAGGCGCTGCACATGGACGTTCACGAGGCGCGTGTCGGCGGCGTGGCGATAGCCCCAGACCTGCTCGAGCAACATCTCGCGCGTGAAAACCTGCCACGGCTTGCGGGCCAGGGCCACGAGCAGATCGAACTCGAGCGGCGTGAGCGAGATGCGCTCCTCACCGCGGCGCACCGAGTGGCCGGCGATATCGATCGTGAGGTCCGCCATGGCGATGACCTCGGGCACCTGGCGCTCCCCGCCGCGCAGGCGGGCCCGCACGCGCGCCACGAGCTCGGCCGGCTTGAAGGGCTTGGGGACGTAGTCGTCGGCGCCGGCCTCGAGGCCTCGCACCACGTCAGCCGTGTCCGACTTGGCCGTGAGCATGATGACGGGGACGTCAGACTCGGCCCGGATGAGGCGGCAGATCTCGATGCCATCAAGTCCGGGGAGCATGAGGTCGAGCAGCACCAGCTCCGGGCGCGCGCGACGGAAGGCCTCGAGCGCCTGCGCCCCGTCGTGGCAAAAGCTCGGCTCGTATTCGTCGTTGCGCAACACGATGCCGATCATCTCCGCCAGCGCTTCGTCGTCGTCGACGACGAGAATCCTGCCCTTCATGCGCATGTCCGTCCCGCCCCATGGGGCTCGCTAGGCTCGCCCCGCGCGGCGGCGGGGCCCGTCCTAGGCCATCCTAGGCGAGGTTGACTGCGCGGCCGGGGACGGGCGGGGCGCCGACGGTCACGACCTCACAACAACGCGCCGAGGTCGTCATGGCGCACCACGTCGAGGGCCTCAGCCAGGTCCCTGGACGAGATCGCCGCGGTGCGCAGCTCGTCGGGCGAGAGCGGCGAGCCCGGCCGGTCGTCCACCACGAGGGCGCCCAGGCTCGCTGCGGGGAGCCCGAGGCGCCGCCAAGGCTCCGCGAGGCTCGCAGCGCGGGCCGAGACCCGCTCCCCCGCCCGAGCCGGCGGCACTTCGAGCACGATGTCGCGGCCGGCCTCCACGAGCCCCGCGATGCCCTCCCAGGCGCCGGGATCGCTGCCGGGGGCCGCCACACGTAGGGCGGCGGCCGCGCGGCTGGGCGCCAGGAGTGGGTGCAGCGGAAGCCAGCACTCGGCGAGCGCCGCGAGCCCCTCCCACGCGCCGGCGATGTCCGCGCGATCCGGCGCGCGCAGGCGCCTGAATCCCGAGGAGGAACGCACCGTGCCGGCCAGCACGGCGTCGAGCTCCGGCTCGCGCACGTCGAGCACCGGCCGCGCCCCGGGGAGCGAGGCGGCGGTGCGCCCGGCCAGCCCGCTCATCCCCGCGACCCACGACTGCATGACATCGCGCAGCGCCCCGGGGTCGGAGAGCACCGGCTCGCCGCTGGGGAGGGCGAGGGCGGCGGCGAGCGTGGCCGGCCCCACGACACCGACGACCGTCGGCCCGGCCGGCGCCCCGGCCAGCACGTCGGCCGTGAGCGAGAGCAGGGAGGCATGCGCGGCCCGGAGCCGGCGCACCTCCGCCGAGTCCCCCACCCGCGCCGCGGTGAGCCTGAAGCCCTGTGGGGTCAGGCCGACGTGCAGCCCCTCCAGGTGCGTGACCGTGCGGGCGAGCGGCTCGGTGCCCGGACTCAGCTCGCGCAGCTGCGGCAGCGGCACGGGGTGCGGGGCGCCCAACTCCCCGCGCAGGATCCGGGTGGCCTCCTCGGCGTCGCTCCCGGCGGCGCGGGCCGTCACGGTGGCGCGGACCGGCCGCTCGTCGGCGGCCCGGCTCACAGCCCGGACTCGGCGGCGTGGGTCTCGGAGATCGCCTCGTGGTGGCGGATGACCTCGTCGATGATGAAGTTCAGGAACTTCTCGGCGAAGACGGGGTCGAGGTGGGCCTCCTCCGCGAGGCGGTGCAGGCGCGCGATCTGTGCCGTCTCGCGCCCCGGATCGGAGGCGGGCAGCTGGTGGCGGGCCTTGAGCCACCCGACGCGCTGGGTGCACTTAAAGCGCTCGGCGAGCATGTTCAACAGGGCGGCATCGATGTTGTCGATGCTCGAGCGGATGAGCAAGAGCTCCTGCATCACCGCAGGGTCCACCTCGCCGCTCAAGGAGCTGGCGGACGGGTCGTACTCGGTGCTGCGCTCGTGCGTCGTCTCGCTCATGCACGCCAGTTTAGGGCTGGCGCGCCGTCCCGGTCGCCACGTGACGCGCCAGCGGGCGGCGGGAGTCGGCGCACACCCGGAGCGAGCCAGGCGCGCGGCCCAAGCGCCGGGGGCCTAGAGTGCCGCCCCGAGCGCGTCCGGGTTCCAGGCCGAGGAGTGGGCGCTCGCGATGGTCGCCTGGCCGAGCACGCGCGTGCCGACGTAGAGAACCATGGACTGGCCGGGGGCCACGCCCCGCAGCGAGCCGGAGAGCTCCGCCTCGACCGCCGGCGCGCCGTCGCGCTGGTTCCAGCGCACGCGCGCCGGCACGGGCTCGGCGTGGGCGCGGACCTGCACGAGCGCGTCGATCCACTCGCCGGTGGCCACGGCGGGGTGCGGGGCGCCGGCGTGCGAGGGGCGGATGCCCACGAGGCGATCCACCTCCAGCAGCTCGCCCGGGCCCACCACCACGCGGTTCTCCTTGGGCCGCACCTGCAGGACGTAGCGCGGCTTGCCGTCGGCGGCCGGGTGCCCGATCGAGAGCCCCTTGCGCTGCCCCACGGTGAAGGCATGGGCGCCCCGGTGCTCGCCCAGGTCCCTCCCCTCCTGGTCGACGATGCGCCCGGGGGCCAGGTCGATGCGCTCGGCGAGCCAGCCGCGCGTGTCCCCATCGGGGATGAAGCAGATGTCGTGGGAGTCCGGCTTGGCCGCGACGCCGAGACCGCGTTCCTCCGCCTCGGCCCGCACGAGCGCCTTGCTTGGCGTGTCGGCCAACGGGAACCAGCAGTGTTCAAGCTGATCCTCGCGCAGCACGCCGAGCACGTAGGACTGGTCCTTGGCGTCGTCGGCGGCGCGGTGCAGCTGGACCCGGCCGTCCTCGTCGCGCAGCACCGAGGCGTAGTGCCCCGTGACGACGGCGTCGAAGCCCAGCGCGATGGCTCGGTCGAGCAGGGCCTCGAACTTGATCTTCTCGTTGCAGCGCAGGCACGGGTTCGGCGTGCGCCCGGCCTGATACTCCTCGATGAAGTTGTCGACGACGTCCGCCTTGAAGCGGTCGGAGAAGTCCCACACGTAGAAGGGGATGCCGAGCGTGTCGCACGCGCGGAAGGCGTCGTTCGAGTCCTCGATGGTGCAGCAGCCGCGGCTGCCGGTGCGCAAGGTGCCCGGCATCCTGGACAGGGCAAGGTGCACGCCCACGACCTCGTGCCCCGCCTCCACCGCGCGCGCGGCGGCCACCGCCGAGTCAACGCCGCCGCTCATGGCCGCCAGGATCTTCATGGCTACTGTCGTGTCCTTCTGCAGTGCTTGGGGCGTGCGCTGGCGCTCACCCGCCGGGTGCGCCGCGCGCGGCGCACCCTCCATGGTGCTCGCTTTTGGGCCGCAGGGGAAACCGAGGCGCCCCACCTTGGCGGGGATCACTCCGGTGCACGACGGCGGGTGGGTGCGCTGGGAGGCGAGCGCGCGTCGTCGGGCGCTAGCGATCCCGACGCCCGGCGGCCGGGCCGGCCGCCCTGGCGGCCGCGACGGCGCCGGGTAGCGCCGCCAGCAGGGCGTCGACGTCCCCCGGCGTGCTCGAGGCTCCCAGGCTGAAGCGCTGGACGCAGCGGGCATCCGCCTCGCTCGCGCCCATGCTCATGAGCACGTGCGAGGGGCCGGCCACCCCGGCCGTGCAGGCGCTGCCCGTGCTCGAGGCGATGCCGGCCATGTCGAGCATGAAGAGGATGGTGTCGCCTTCCGCCCCCGGGAAGGTGAAGTGGGCCGTGCCGGGGAGCCGGCGCTCGGCGTCGGCCGGCCCCGAGAGCAGCGCCCCCTCCACACCGGCCAGCACGCCGCTCACGAGCACGTCCCGCAGAGCCCGCACGCGGGCCGCCTCTGCCTCGAGGCCGGCGAGCGCCGCCTCCGCCGCGGCCGCGAACGCCAACGCGCCCACGACGTTCAGGGTGCCCGAGCGCAGCGATCGCTCGTGCCCTCCCCCGTGCTGCAGGGGAACGGGCTTCTGGTCGCGGCGCAGGATCAGCGCCCCGATGCCGACGGGCCCCCCGATCTTGTGCGCGCTCACGGCCGCCGAGGCGAGCCCGGCGGTGCCCAGGTCGATCGGCACGTGCCCGAGGGCCTGGACGGCGTCGGAATGCAGCGGGACGCCGGCGGCGAGGGAACGGGCGGCGGCCCAGGGCACGTCCTGCACCGTCCCCACCTCGTTGTTGGCCCACATGAGCGTCGAGACGGCGAGCGTTGCCCCGTGATCGGCGAGCGTAGCCTCCCACGCCGCCTGATCGAGCAGGCCGTCGGCGGTGAGGGGCGCCACGTGGGCCGTGGCGCCCTCGTGCTCCACGAGCCACTGCACGGTGTCGAGGACGGCGTGGTGCTCAGCCCCCGTGAGCAGGATCCCGTTCGCCGCGGGGTTCAGCCGCCGGCGGGCCCAGTACGTTCCCTTGAGCGCCAAGTTGTCCGATTCGGTGCCGCCCGAGGTGAAGAGCAGCTCGGAGGCGTGCACCCCCATCGCGGCCGCCAGGCGCTCGCGCGCCTCCTCGACGAGCCGGTGGGCGGTGCGTCCGGGCCCGTGCAGGGAGCTGGGGTTCCCCACGAGGCCCAGGTGCTCGATCATGGCCGCCTTCGCCGCCTCGGAGAGCGGGGTGGTGGCTGCGTGATCGAGGTAGACGGGCGCGTGAGACACGCCCCGAAGTCTATCCGTGACGCGCTCCCCCGGCCCGCGGGGGAAGATGGACCTCGTCCCCGCGCGCGGCCAGTGCAGCGCCCGCGCCGGGCGGCCCGTCGACCGCCCTCGTGCCTCAAGGAGCGCTGAGCCCCGTGTACCTTCCCCCCTTGCGCCACCCGGTGCGCACCCTCGGTGAGCACACCATCGACTTCTCGCGGCGGATCGTGGTCATGGCCATCATCAATCGCACGCCGGATTCCTTCTTCGACGCCGGGGCCACGTTCGGGCTCGAGAGCGCGGTGGAGGCCGCCCTCGCTGCCGAAGCGGCCGGCGCGGAGTGGGTCGACATCGGGGGCGTGCCCTTCGCTCCGGGGCCGGCCCTGCCGTGGCGGGAGGAGGCCGACCGGGTGGTGCCGGTCGTGGCAGGGCTGAGGGCCCGCGGCGGCCGGGCCATCGTGTCGGTCGACACCTTCGATCACCGCGTGGCCGCCGCCGCGCTCGACGCCGGCGCCACAGTGGTCAACGACACGACGGGGCTCTCCGACCCCGAGCTGGCACCGCTCGTGGCTGAGCGTGGCGCCCATCTGGTCCTGACCCACTCGCTGGCGGCCCCGCGCACCGTGTATCCCCGGCCGCGCTACGACGATGTGGTCACCGATGTGCGGGCGTTCCTGGAAGCGAGGATCGGGGCGGCCCTCGCCGCCGGCGTGGCGGAGGATCGGCTCATCATCGATCCGGGCCACGACCTGAACAAGAACACGAGCCATTCGCTCGAGATCACGCGTCGCCTGCCCGAGATCGCGGCGCTCGGCCTGCCGTTGCTCGCCGCCGTGTCCAACAAGGACTTCATCGGGGAGAGCCTCGGCCTGCCCAAGGAACGGCGGCTGGCCGGCTCGCTGGCCGCCGCCACGGTCTGCGCCCAGGGCGGCGCCCGCATCCTGCGCATGCACCAGGTGCCCGAGGCGGTGAGCACCGCGCGCATGATCGAGGTCATCCAGGGCTGGCGCGAGCCCGCCTACCTGCTGCACAACCAGGGCGAGATCAACCTTCCCTCTGCGGGGGCCTGAGCGCCGGCCGGCGCCGACGGGCGGTACCGGCGGACGGCGGCCCTGCGCCGAGAGCGATCCGCGTGCCCGCGCCGACCGCCCTGCTCTAGGCTTGATTTCCATGCGCAGACTTCTCCCGTCCCCGGACGCCGCGGGGTCCGGGGCACCCGGACTCAGCGACGCCGAGCTCCTCGCCGACGCCGCCGCCCCGGCGGGCACCGCGCCCTTCGTGCGCTTCAACATGGTCTCCTCGATCGACGGCGTGGGGGTGCTCGACGGCGCGTCCGGCGGCCTGGGCACGCCGGCCGACCGCCGTCTCTTCCCGCTCCTGCGGGCCGTGAGCGACGCGATCGTGGTGGGCTCGGGGACCGTGCGCGCCGAGGGCTACGAGGGCGAGTTGCTCTCCCCCGAGCTGCGCGCCTGGCGCACCTCCCGCGGCCTGAGCAAGCGCCCGCTCACCGTGGTGCTCAGCGCGAGCGCCTCGCTCCCGCCGCAGGCGCCGATCTTCGACTCGAACCCCGCACCTCTCGTGGTGATCGCCGCCGCCGATGCCCCCACCGAGCGCGTGGCGGCCCTGCGCGACGTCGCCGAGGTCGAACTGCTCGAGTCGGTCGACCCGGGCGGCATCACGGCCGCCCTCACCGCCCGCGGCCTGCGCCACCTGCACCACGAGGGGGGCCCGCGCGTGCTGCGCGACTACCTCGCGGCCGGCGCCGTCGATTCGCTATGCCTGACCCTCTCCCCGATCCTGGCCCCCGGGCGTCCCGGATTCGGGATCGATGCCCCCGGCGGACCGGCGGCCCCGGCGTGGATGGACCTGCACCGCCTCTACGAGGAGGACTCGACCCTCCTCGGCGACTACCGCCCCCGGGAGCAGCACGCGTGAGCAGCAGCGAAGACGACTACTACGGCCTCCTCGGCCTCGAGCCGGGGGCCGACGCCGCGCAGATCAGGCGCGCCTTCCGCAAGCTCTCGCGCGAGCACCACCCCGATGTGGGAGGGGACCGCCGCAGCTACGAACGCATCACCGTGGCCTACGCCGTCCTGGCCGACGAGCGGCGCCGCGAGGCCTACGACGCCGCCCGCTCCGGCGGGCGCGCCGGCGCCTCCCCCGCGCCCGAGGCCGGGCGCGCCGGGAACCATGCCACGTCGTCGGGCGCCGCGCGAAGGAGCCCCAAGCCCGTCCGCGTCACGGGGCAGGGCCCCGGGGCCGCCGAGGCCTCGCTCGCGGCGGTGCCGCTCCACGGTGTTCTCCCCAAGCGGGGGCTGCTTGATCGCACCCGCGAGGCGCGCACGGCGGCAGTGCGCGAGCTGCTGCGCCTCGTCACTCGTGAGCTGCCGGCGACGCGTGCCGTCCTGGGCGTCGACCTGCCCGGCGCCGGGCGGCACGACGCCGTCCTCCTGGCCGGGTCCCGCGCCGTCATCATCGATGTCCTGCCCACCCCGGACACGGCCCACGCGTGGGACGGCCGGACCCTGCGGGTGGGGGGCAAGGTCGCCACCCTTCCCAACGTGTCGAGGGCCGCTGCTTCCCTCGAGCGCGCGGCCGGGGGCACCCGGGCCGAGGGGCTCGCGGTGCTCGTCACCTCTCCCCCAGACGGCTTCCGCCCCGTCGTTGACCGCGTCGGCCCGGTCCACGCCCCGGACGGGCCGGCGAATCTAGTCCGCTCCGCCGAGCGGGTCACCACCTTCCTCGCGGGCGGCGCCAACCACGACGCCGTGGACCTGAGCGTCCTGGCTCGCGTGCTCTCCTTGGCGACGCACCGCTGAGGTGTCGTGACCAAGCCGTGACCAAAGCTAGACTTGCTCACGTGTTCCGCATCGTCTTCAATACCCCGGAAATCCCCGGCAATACCGGCAACGCCATCCGGCTCGCCGCCGTCACCGGGGCGGAGCTGCATCTGGTCGAGCCACTCGGCTTCGACCTCTCCGATGCCAAGCTACGCCGCGCAGGCCTCGACTATCACGACCTCGCACACGTGAGCGTCCACCCCTCGCTCGATGCGTGCTTCGAGGCGCTGGGGCCCGGCCGCGTGCTTGCGTTTGAGCCGGACGGCACGGTGGGCCACACCCAGATCTCCTACCGCGAGGACGACATCCTGCTCTTCGGCAAGGAATCAACGGGCCTGAACGAGGAAGAACGGGCCCACCCCCGCATCGACGAGATGGTCTACCTACCCATGCGGCCCTCGCGCCGCTCCCTCAACCTGGCCAATTCGGCCTCGATTGCCCTGTACGAGGCCTGGCGCCAGCTGGGCTTCGCCGGTGCTTCAGCGCCGCACGGCGTGTAGAGAGCGTGGAGAGAGAAGGAAGCAACATGAGCATCCACCCCCCTGCCGAGGGCAACGACGAACTGCACGGCCTCGACCTGCTCGACGACGTGGCCGACGAAGAGACGAGCCGCCTGCGCCGCGGGCCGGCCCGTTGGCTCTTTGTCGTGGCCGGCCTCGTGGTCCTCGTGCTCGCGATCGTCGGCATCACCTCGCTGACCTCCGATCCGGCGGCCAACCACGCGAACACCTCCCTGGCCAAGGAGGTGCGAGAGGCCAAGGACGCCAAGGCCATGAGCGCCGAAGCGTCCGGCGGCAGAATCAACCTCGTGTACTCCGCTTCCAAGGACGCCTACGCCGTGCAGCTCGAGGGCCTGCCGACCGCTCCGAACAACATGGAGTACCAGGTGGCGGTGACCACCAACTCGCTGGGCCAGACGATGGACATCGCCGGCCTGCTCGGCCGCGAACCCGGTGACACCTGGTTCGGCTACCAAGGACTCAAGGACATCGTCTCCGTGCACGTCACCCAGGTGGCCGCCGGCGGCGAGCAGTCCCCCGGCGAGGACGACCTCGCCGAGTTCGTCCTGCAGGGCGACGGCGGCGCGTCGGCGACGGGCACCGACGGCCAGTAGGCGGGCCGGGGACCGCCGGCGGCGAGTCCACGACCGCAACGCACCAGGGGAGACCAGCTCAAGCTGGTCTCCCCTGGTGCGTGAGGGGCGCCTTGTGCGTTGGGCGCGGCCGCAGGCGCACCGCGGCCCGGACCTCAGAAGCCGGCGATGGTCTCTGCGGTGTTGACCTCGGTCGCGTGGAAGGCCTCGGCCGCCACGTCCAGGCCGAGCCCGCCCCGCTCCCCCTGCGCGCGCAGCTGCCTCGTCACGAAGGCCTCCATGGCCCCCACGTCGGGGTGCTGGCTCAGGTGCGAGCGCAGCGCGAGCAGCTTGGTTGGCAGCTGGGCGCTCACGTCCACGAGCCGGTTCTCCCTCGCCGCGGGGGCGCCGTAGAACCACAGGTGGCGCAGGCGGTAGGCGAGCAGACCCTGCTCCTGCAGCTCGGGGTAGGCGAAGGGATTCTCCAACGCCGGGTAGACGGCCCGCGCGACGATCTCGCCGCACGCCAGGTGATCGGGGTGCGAGCGCTGATAGCGCTCGTAGTCCCGCTCGGGGTGCGGGGCGAGCACGAGCTGGGGGCGCAGTTCCCTCAGGACCCGCACGACGTCGCGCTGGAGTCGATCGCTCGGCGTCAGGTGGCCGTCGGCCTCCTCCCAGACGCGCACCGAGAGCGCGCCGACGGCGCGTGCCGCGCCCTCCTGCTCCTCTCGGCGCCGCGCCTCCATGCCGTCTCGATCCTCCGGGTCAAAGCCGCCGGCGTCGCCCTTGGTCATGACGACGTAGTGGATGCTCACACCGGCTTCGGCCCAGCGGGCCAAGGTGCCGGCCGCCCCGAAGTCGATGTCGTCCGGGTGGGCGCCCAAGGCCACGACGGTGTCGACCCCGTCCGGGACGTCGGCTGCGAGGCTGGCCTCACGCGGCGACGGCCGCCCGTGGTGTTCACGGACGGCCGCCTGGTTCTGCTCGTTCATGCCTTGCGTGCCCTGATCTCCGCTGCCGCCTGCGGCAGCACGTCCTCCAGGCGCCCGACGATCCCCAGATCGGCGATCTCGAAGATGGGGGCGTCCTCGTCGGTGTTCACGGCGACGATGGTCCCTGAGGTGCGCATGCCGGCCAGGTGCTGCACGGCGCCCGAGATGCCGGCGGCGACGTAGAGCTGCGGCGAGACCGTCTTGCCGGTCTGGCCCACCTGCAGCTCGTGCCCCACCCAGCCGGCGTCCGCCGCGACGCGGGAGGCCCCGACGGCCGCCCCGAGCGCGTCGGCCAGTTCCTCGACGGCGGCAAAGTCGCCGTCCGTGCCGCGCCCGCCGGAGACCACCACTGCTGCATCGGCGACGTCGGGGCGACCGCCCCGCGTGCGCTGGGTCCTGGCCGTGATGACGGCCCCGGCGCGGGGCGCGGTCGCGAGCCTGCCCAGCGCCGCCTCGACGGGCTGCACCTGAGCCGGCGCCTGCCACGCCCCCGGCTTGAGCGTGAGGAAGACCGTGGGGGTGTTCGCCTGGGCCACGGAACGGCCGGCGCCGGCCAGGACCGACTTCCCGGCCCGCAGCTCGGCGTCGAGCTGCGTCACGCCCGTGATGATGCCCGACTCGGACAGCGCGGCCGCGCGGGCCAAGACCTCGGTCTCGCGCGGCGTCGCGGTGGAGAGGACGGCGCGCGGGGCCAGTTCGCGCACGGCGGCCAGCAGCGCGTCGGCCTGGGCCAGCGCGAGCGAGCCAGAGGCGTCTGCCTCCGGCGTCAGCACGCGGCCCACGCCCAGCGCGCCGAGGGCGGCCAAGGCCTTTTCGGACGGCGCGGTGCCGAGAACCACGGTGGGCTCGCCCAGGGCGAGGCCGGCGGCGATCAGCTCGCGCTGCGCGGCGCCTGGGGCGTCGGCCAGCGCGTCGAAGTACAAGATGGTGCTCATGGTGTCCCCGCCCTAGATGAGGTTTCGCTCGGCCAAGAAGTCGACCAGCGCCACGCCGGCCTGCCCGTCATCGACGATGACGCGGCCGACCGCCCTGGCCGGCGCGTCGCCTGCCTCGAGGACGCTCACGGCCGATCCGGACGCGCCAACGAGGGCGGCGTCCAGGCCCAGCTCTGCGAGGCCGAGGGTCTGCACCGGCTTCTTGCGCGCGCCGAGGATCGACTTGAAGTTGGGGTAGCGGGGCTCGTTGGCCTGGTCCGTGACGGACAGGACGGCCGGCAGGCCGGCGCTGAGCACCAGGACCTCGGCGTCCTCGTCGCGGCGGGCGGTGAGCACCGCGCCGTCCTCAGACACGCCCACCTCGCCGGAGGCCAGGGTCAGCTGCGGCCAGCCGAGGCGGGCGGCGAGCATCGAGGGCAACACGCCGGTCTCGGCGTCGGTCGAGCTCATGCCGGTCACGACCAGATCGGGGGCGAGGCGCCGCACGGCGGCCTCGAGCACGCGGGAGGTCGCCAGGGCATCCGAGCCGGCGATCGCGTCGTCGTTCACGTGGACGCCGTTCGCCGCCCCCATCTGCAGGGCCTTCTTCACCGCCGCGGCGGCCTCCGGCCGGCCGATCGTCAGCACAGCGACGGGCGAAACCTTCTCCCCGCCGTGCGCCTCACTGATGGCGAGAGCCGCCTCCACGGCGTACTCGTCCAGCTCGGAGAGGATCGACTCCTCGCGCACAAGGCGCTGATCCGGGCCAAAGTGCCGCGGGAACTGGGCGTCCGGCACGTACTTCACCAGGACGAGCACCTTCAAGGGTGCTCCCGATGACTTGCTCATCGTTTCCTTTCCACTTCCGTCGAATCCGGCGTCAGCGCGGGCGCTGGTGCCTTAGAACACGGTTTTCCCATGGTATCCGCGTTACGGCGCGGCTCGCCTACGAGCTCGCCTCGTCCAGGGTGACCTTGACGACCGTCTCCGCGCCCCCTCGGCGCACCGTGATGGGAACCTCGGTCCCGGCGGCGTAGGACCGCACGGTGGCCGTCACATCCGTGGCGTCGATCGTGCGCTTGTCCCCCACCTTCACGATGACGTCACCTGCGCGCAGCCCGGCGCGGGCGGCGGCGGAGCCCGAAGGCACATCGGCGACGGTGGCACCGTCAGTGAACCCGGTCCCTGCTCCATTGTCGTCGACGGGCGCCGAACGGATGGAGACCCCGAGCTTGCCGTGGGAGGCCTTGCCGGTCTCGATGAGCTCGGTGGCCACGCGCTGGGCGATGTCTCCACGGATGGCGAAGCCGATGCCCACGCTGCCACCTTGCTCGGTGGGCGAATAGATGGCCACGTTGACGCCGATCAGCTCGCCTGCGGCGTTCACGAGCGCGCCGCCCGAGTTGCCGTGGTTGATCGAGGCGTCCGTCTGAATGACGTTGAGCGAGACCTGTCCCTTGGCGCTCGAGGACGAGCCGTCCTGGTCGGGGAGCGAAAAACGATCGTCTCCCTCCGCGCTGCTTTCGGACTCGTCGACGGCGGAAGAGGCCACCGGGATCGAGCGATCGAGGTTTGACACGACGCCGTTGGAGACGGAGTTGGGCAGGCCGAGCGGCGCGCCGATCGCCACCGCCACGTCGCCGACGTTGAGTTTGTCGAGGTCGGCCCACGCCGCGGGGGTGAGGCCTGCGCCGTCGACCTTCAACACCGCCAGGTCGTAGAGCGGGGCCTGCCCCACGAGCTTGGCGGGGAGCACCCTGCCATCGCTCGTCATGACGTCGATCGTGCCCTGAGCCGTGGCGCCGGCCAGCGTGGCGACGTGCTGGTTGGTCAGGATGTGGCCGTCGTCATCCACGACAATCCCGGAGCCGGAGCCGCCCGTGCTCCCCCGCGTGACCGAGATCGTGACGACCGAGGGGAGCGCCTTGGCCGCCGCTGCTGTGACGCTCGTGGCCGACTGCGGATTCTGGATCACCACGCCGCCGGAGGAGGAGATCACCTGCGGCTTGGCCAGGGCCGAGGCGCCCCAGCCCACGACGCCGCCCACGAGGGCGCCCGCCACCGCGCCGGCCACGAGCGCCGGACCCCAGCCGCGGCGCACGCCGACCGGCCGCTCGGGCGCCTCGCTCGGCCTGGTCCAGGCGCCGGGGTACGCGTCGGGGACCGCCTGCGCCTGGGCGCCCTGCGGGGCGGCGACGTAAGCGGCGTAGGGATTGTGGTGGCCGGCGTCCGGCCGATAGGCGGGCACCGACGCGGCGCCCGCTGGGGCGGGGCTCGGCTGGGCGGGGCTCGGCTGTGCGCCACCCGCCGGGGCGGCCGCGCCCGGTGCTTCCGGCTCGCCGCGCAGCGGCAGCCCCGGCAACGCCAGCGTCGGCGAGGCCTGCGCCTCGATCGCCTGCGTCCGCGCTTGGTCGGCGGCGGGTGAGGGCTCCTGGGCCGGGGCCGGTGATGGCTCCTGGGCGGGGGGCTCCGGCGCCTGCCCGCGCCCCGCGTCGTCGTGCCCTGGGTGCTCGCTCATGCTGTTCCTCTCGGGTGCCGTCCTGCGTGGCCAGGCCGACGGAGGCCTTTCCCACGGCGCGCTGGACGTGCTGCGTGAGGCGAGCCTATCCAAACGCCTGCCGCGCGGCGCCACCCGGCCCCGCCCCGCCTCTACATTTCGCGTTCGGCAGACATGTCGCGGTGGACGTTCGTCCACCGGCTTTCCTAGGATCGGATCAAGGCGGATGCCGCGACGCGCCCCAGCGTCTCGGGTCCTGAACGGAGGACACGTGCCAACACACCGACTTCGACGCAGCTTGCTGGCCATGGCGGCGGCGGTGGGGATCAGCCTGGGCGCGGCCTCGCCCGCGTTCGCGACCGATCCCGTCAGCCTCAATGGCTCCGCGATCATCGATCAGTCGAATGTCCTCGGCTCGGCCAAGGCGGACCTCCAGAAGGACGTCGACGATTTTCAGGCCAAGACCGGCAACGCCCTCCACGTGATCTTTGTTGACGAGTTCACCAACCCGGAAGACGCCGCGAAGTGGGCCAACGCCGTCGGCACCAAGAACGGCTTCAACAACTCCAAGCACGTGATCTTGGCGGTCGCCACGGATGCCCGCAAGTACATCGTCTCCGCCGACAGCACGTCCTCGTTATCCAGGTACAACGCCCAGGCCACCTCGGCCGTGGGTGACAAGCTGCGCAGCAACGACTGGGTCGGCGCGGTTCAGGCCGCCATCAAGGCCTACGGCGGCTCCACCTCCAACTCCTCCGGATCGGGCTTTTCGCTGATGACCCCGCTCATCATCCTTGTCATCGTTGGTGTCGGCGTCTTCCTCTTCGTGAGGTCACGGCGCAAGAAGGCCCTCGCCGGGGGCGGCCAGGGCCGGGTGGGAGGGGCCCAAGGCCGCGTTCCCACGGCCGAGGAGATTGCGCAGCTGCGCACCCAGGCCGGGCCGCTGCTCATCAAGGCGGACGACGCGATCCGCACCTCCGAGCAAGAGATGAACTTCGCGCTCGCCTCTTACGGAGAGGCGGCGATCAAGACGTTCAGCGACGACCTCGAGAAGGCCAAGGGCCAGCTCGCCGAGTCCTTCAAGCTGCAACAGCAGCTCGACGACGACATCCCTGACACCCCGCAGCAGCAGTACGACTGGCTGACGCAGATCATCGCGCACTGCAACGCGGTCAACGACGAACTCAACACCCACAGCAAGGAGTTCGACGAGCTGCGCCGGCTGGAGGCCTCGGCCCCGGCCCTGGCGCAGGAGCTCGGCCAGGCGCTGCCCTCCCTCTCCGGGCGCCTCGAGGCGGCGCGCAACGGGCTCGCCGGCCTGGCGGCCGAATACGCGGACTCGGCCGTGCGCCAGGTGCAAGACAACGTGCAGCAGGCGCAGGAGCGCCTCAGCTTCATCGAGTCTTCCTCCGCCGGCGCGCAGCAGGCCGCCGCGGCCGGGCGAGCGAGCGAGGCCGCCGTGCAGGTGCGCGCCGCCCAGCAGGCCAAGGCCCAGGCGGAGGACCTCATCTCCGCCGTCGAATCGACTCGCCAGCGCCTCGCCGAGGCCAAGGCCCAGCTCACCGAGTCGGTGCGCGCCGGCGCGCAGGACCTCGCACAGGCCAAGGCCGCCCTCGCCAACGGGAATCAGCCGGGCCTGGCCGGCCCCACGTCGGCGCTCGAGACCGCGCTCTCGCAGGTGAGGGATCAGCTCTCCACCGGTCGCCCCGACCCCGTAGCCCTCCTCGCCACGGTGGAACAGGCGCGGTCCACGCTCGATGCCCCGCTGGCGCAGGTGCGCGACGCCGCCGAGCAATCGGCCCGCGCGGCGCAGGCGCTGCAGAGCACCATCCGTAGCGCCTCGGCCAAGATCGAGGGCACGGAGGACTTCGTGAAGTCCCGCAGGGGCGGCGTGGGGGCCCAGGCCCGCACGCGCCTGGCCGAGGCACGCAGGCTTCTCGACGACGCGATCGCCGCCGCCGGGCAGGACCCGCAGCGGGCGCTCGCCTCCGCCCAGCGCGCTGAGCAGCTCGCCGATGCCGCGGCGGCCGAGGCCGAACGGGACGTCCAGGGCTTCCAGTACGGCGGTACGGGAGGCTACGGAGCCCGCGGCGGCCTGGGTGGCGGCTTCGGCGGCATGAACGGCGTCGGCGGTGCGGTCCTCGGCGGTATTCTCGGCAGCATTCTTGCCTCCGGTGGTAGCCACCACTCGGGGGGCAACGACGGAGGGATCTTCGGCGGCGGCGACGGCGGCTTCGGCGGCTTCGGCGGCGGCGGGGACTTTGGCGGTGGGGGCGGCTTCGGCGGCTTCGACGGCGGCGGCGGGGACTTCTAATTTCTTTCGCATCAGTTTTCAGACGCAGGAACAACCGAAAGGCACACAACGTGAGCAAGCAGTCCATCTTTGGCCGCATCGCCCAGCTGGCCAAGGCCAACATCAACGCCCTGCTGGATTCGGCCGAAGACCCCAAGAAGATGCTGGACCAGATGGTCCGCGACTACAGCAACAACATCGCCGAGGCCGAGACCGCGATCGCCCAGACGATCGGCAACCTGCGCATGCTGCAGGACGACCACGCCGAAGACGTTCGCGCAGCCTCCGAGTGGGGCCAGAAGGCCCTCGCCGCGTCCCAGAAGGCCGACGAGTTCCGCACCGCCGGCAACGCCGCCGACGCCGACAAGTTCGACAACCTGGCCAAGGTGGCGCTGCAGCGCCAGCTCTCCTCCGAGAACGAGGCCAAGCAGGCCGAGCCGACGATCGCCTCCCAGGAGGAAGTCGTCGAGAAGCTGAAGTCCGGCCTCACGCAGATGAAGTCCAAGCTCACCGAGCTGCAGAACAAGCGCAACGAGCTCGTCGCGCGCCAGAAGACGGCCCAGGCCCAGTCCGCCGTCAACGACGCCGTCAAGAGCATCGACATCATGGATCCGACCTCCGAGGTCTCGCGCTTCGAGGAGAAGGTCCGCCGTGAGGAGGCGCGCGTGCGCGGTCAGCAGGAGCTGGCCGCCTCGAGCCTCGACTCCCAGTTCGACCAGCTGCAGGACCTCGGCGAGCAGACCGAGATCGAGGCCCGCCTCGCCGCCCTCAAGGCCGGCGGCGCGCAGGGTCAGCTGAGCAACTAGCGTTCCCGGGCTTCACCGGGCCACCGCGACGCCAAGGGCGCCAGGGCCGCACGGCGTGCGGCCCTGGCGCCCTTTCGCTCCTCACGGCCTTCCACGGCGAGCGGCGCGCCTGCGGGTGGCCGTCGCCCCGGCACCTCTGGTGCAGTGAGAGCGGTCGTGCGGGCCCCGGTTTTCCCCCCAAGACACGTGATCACGCCACCGCGAGACACGGTGGATCTACCGGCCCATCGCGGCGCTAGAATCGCCGCACTGAGTGCATCCGCTCATGCCACCCGTGCCACCAGAACTGAGGAATCCGATGACCGACACGATCACCACTTCACCCCCAGGGGCGCGAGACTCGCCTTGCTCGTCGGGGGCCTCGCGGCCGTCGGCTTCGGCATCGCGGTCCTCGTCTGGCCGACCAAGGCCGCGGTCGCGCTCACCGGCGTGATCGCCGTGTACGCGATCGTCGCGGGCCTGGCGTACGCCGCGCTCGGCCTCTTCTCGAAGGGTCTCGGCGCCGGCGGTCGCATCGGCCACGTGCTGCTCGGGGTGCTCTACGTCTTCGCGGGTGCCTACGCCTTCGCGTCGCTGCAGCAATCGGCCGCGTTCCTCGCGCTGTTCATCACGATCATGGTCGGCGTCATGTGGGTGATCGAGGGTTTCACCGCGCTCTTCACCCTCGGCCAGTCCGGATCGAAGATCCTCACGATCGTCTTCGCTCTCCTCTCCGTCATCGCCGGCCTCACCCTGCTCGGCAGCCCGCTGTGGGGTGCCGTGTTCCTGTGGTGGTTCCTCGGCATCTCACTCGTCGTCCTCGGCGCGCTGAACGCGCTGCGGGCGTTCACCGGAAAGAAGGCCTGAGCCATGGCGACCGAACAGTTTGCCGGCCCCGTCGACTACCTCGTCTTCGCCGTCGACGAGCACGCCGATCTGGGCGCTGGGCTCTCCGCGGTGCTCGAGCGGGTGGACCAGGGCATCATCGAGATTCTCGATGTCGAGCTGGTCTCCCGGCACGAGAGCGGAGCGCCGCTCAAGCGCGTGTTCTCTGATCTCGACGGAGTCTCCGGCCTCGATCTGTCGATCTTCGACGGTGTCGAGAGCGGCGTCCTCGATGAGGAGGACCTCGGCGGCATCGCCGCCGAACTCCGGCCGGGGCAGGTGGCGATCGTCATCGTGTACGAGGATCGCTCGCTCGCCGTCGCCGCCGAGGCCTGGGCCGCGGTGGGCGGGGTCGAGCTGTTCTCCGGCGGCGTCGATGTGCATGATCTGGAACAAGTGCTCGAGGAAAGGGAACAGTCATGAGCCTCCTGCGTACCGCCGCGCGTGCGTCCATCGCGACCCGCGTGATCGGCAGCACCCACCGCCGCCAGCAGCAGCGCTGGGCGGCCCAGGACGCCGCCGCCGCGCAGAGCGCCGTACCCGCGGCGGCTCCCGTCGCGCCGACGACGCCGGCACCCGCCGGTGTCTCCGTGCTCGACCAGCTCACGCAGCTCGGTCAGCTGCGCGACGCAGGGGTCCTCACCGAGGCCGAGTTCGAGGCCCAGAAACAGCGGATCCTCGCCTCCGCCTAGGAGTCCGTGAACGCAAGAGCCGGGTCCGCCCATGATAGGTAGACCCGGCTCCGTCGTTCCGGCGCGGCGCGTAGCGGCCCGCCGGGGGCCAGCGGGGGGCAGGTCTTGCTTGGGCTCAGCGCCTCCACACCATCGTGCAGGACCCTCGCGTCTTCGAGAAAAAGCGAACAGCCCCCGAGTTGGAAACTCCAACTCGGGGGCTGTTATTCGTTGCGGGGACAGGATTTGAACCTGTGACCTCCGGGTTATGAGCCCGGCGAGCTACCGAACTGCTCCACCCCGCGGCGATGAATCCAGTTTATCCCAGATCGCTTTGCGGATCCAATCGGCGGCCGGTGGCCTGCCGCACACGCCCCGCCGATGCGCCTTCACGGACGCGGCCCAGGAAGCCCGGGCATGGCAAAGGCCCCAGTTCACGAAGAACGGGGGCCTTGCTTTCGTTGCGGGGACAGGATTTGAACCTGTGACCTCCGGGTTATGAGCCCGGCGAGCTACCGAACTGCTCCACCCCGCGGCGATGTCTCTAGTTTACCGCTTGGTGAGCACCAGACCAAATCGGGGTGGGGCGCTCGCGCACCCCACCCCGATTTGCCGCCGCCCGCTAGTTGCTGGCGGACGGGCTCGGCGTGGCCGACCCCTCGGTGGACTGCTCGGAGGACCCGGCCGAGTCAGACGTCTTGCCCGAGGCCGCCTGGATGGCGTCGTCGGCCGCGGTGGCGGCCTCCAGCGCCTTCTGCAGCTTGGACTGCGCCGTGCCGTACTTGGCGAAGTCGCCGGCCTTGAGGGCCTCCTGGCCCTCGGCGATGGCGTCCTTGGCCTCCTGCAGCGCCGCGCTCAGCTTCTGTTGCTCGGTCTGGTTGCCGGTGCCAGCGCCGGAGTCACCCCCGGTAGAACCCTGGTCGTCCTCGCCGGTGGTGGCACCGGAGCTGCCCTTGAAGACCTGATCGAGGGCCTCGTTCAGCGTGTCGGCGAAGCCCACCTGGCTTCCGTAGGAGACCAGCACCTTGCGCAGCGACGGATAGCTCGTCTCGCCCGTGGACTTCACGTAGACCGGCTGCACATAGAGGATGCCGCCGCCCACGGGCAAGTTGAGCAGATTGCCCTTGATGACCTGCGCCGAGCCGCCCGTGTTGCCCAAGATGTTCAGCGTGGTCGAAACGCTCTGGTTGGCATTGAAGTTCTGCTGCGCCTGGCCGGGTCCGGGGACCGGGTTCTGCGTGGGCAGCTTCAGGAGCGTGAGCTTGCCGTAGCTCTTGTCCTTCTCCCCGGCCTTCGAACCGGCGTCGCCATCCGCTGCCAGGAAGCCGTACATCAGGTTTCGCTGGTTGCTCGAGCCCGATTGTTGCGGGATGTACGAGGAGGTCAGCGAGAAGGCGCCGTCCGTCTCCTGGGGCAGCTTGAGCGACATGTAGTACGGGGGCTGCTTGGGGCTCGCGGCGGCGGAGGCCGTCGCGGTGGGGTCGTTGGGAACCTGCCACGCATCGTTGCCGTCGTAGAACGAGTCGGCGTTGGTCACGTGGTACTGACCCAACAGCTCGCGCTGCACCTTAAAGAGATCCTCGGGGTAGCGCACGTGTTCCATGAGCTCGGCGCTCATCTCGGAGATGGGCTTGACCGTGTTCGGGAAGACCTTCTGCCAAGCCTTCAGCAGCGGCTCATCCGGCTCCCAGGCGTACAGGTCCACGCTGCCGTCGTAGGCGTCAACCGTGGCCTTGACCGAGTTGCGGATGTAGTTGACCTGGTTGGAGAACTGGTCCTGCACCGCCGAGGATCCGGTGGTCTGGGAGTCGCGCACGGCGTCGCCGAAGCTCTGCGACTTCGAGTACGGGTACTGGTTGGACGTGGTGTAGGCATCCACGATCCACTTGACGCGGCCGTCCACGATGGCGGGGTACGCGGCCGAATCGACGGTCAGGTACGGTGCCACCTCGCGCACGCGCTGCTGCGGATCGCGATCGTAGAGGATCTGCGACTTCTCGTTGACGGCGTCGGAGAGCATGAGGTCCATCGAGCTGAACTTCACGGCGTAGGCCAAGCGGTTGAAGAAGGTCCCGACCGAGGGGCCGCCGTCGCCGGAGAAGGTGTTGCGCACGTCCTCGCCTCCGTTGGAGGAGGCCGGGCGGTCGAGCTCACGGGGGGCCCAGCCCTCCGGGCCGCCGACCACGGAGAAGTCGGGCGAGCTCTGCCCAAAGTAGATGCGCGGCTCGTACGTGGAGTCATCCCCCAGCACGCCGGAGGACGGGATGTTCCCGAGCATGAAGTCCGGGTCGCCGGAGCTCGTGACGCGGTTGCCGTACGCGGCCACAACACCGTAGCCGTGGGTGTACGTGATGTGCTTGTTGACCCACGAGGAGTTCGGCTCCTTGGCGTCGCTGTTGAGCTCGCGCGCAGCGATCACGGTGTCCTGGGTCTTGCCGTCAACGGCGTAGCGGTCGACGGCCAGGGTGTCTGGGAAGGTGTAGTAGCCGCGCTGCTGCTGGATCTGCGAGAACGCCGGGGAGACGATCGAGGGATCGAGCAGGCGGATGTTTGTCGTGGTGGCTGCGTCCTTCGTCAGCGCGTCCTTCTCCGGGGAGAGCTTGGCGTCGTAGTCCTCCACCTTGACCTGGTCCAAGCCGTAGGCGGTCCTGGTCATGTCGATGTTGCGCTGGATAAAGGTGCGCTCCATCGACTTCTGCGAGGGCTGCACCTGCAGCTGCTGGATGGCGGCGGGGTAGATCATGCCGGCCACGATGCCCAGCACCACGATCATGGCAGCGCCGATGAGCGGCAGGCGCCAGCGACCCAGGGCGGCGCCGACGATGAACAGCACGGCCACGGCCACGGCGGCGATCGCGAGGATCGTCCGCGTAGGGATGACGGCGTGCACATCGGTGTAGAGGGCGCCGGGGACGCGGCCGGACTGGTTCAGCACGGTGTCGTACTGCGCCATCCAGAAGCTCACGCCCTGCACCAGCAGGAACAGCGCGACCGAGACGGCCACCTGCCAGGTGGCGGCGCGCGTGATGTGCAGCCCGCCGCGGTCCTGCAGGCGGATGCCGCCGAAGAGGTAATTGGCGACGATGCCGGCCAGGCCGCTGAAGAGCACCACGGAGGACACGAAGCCGATCACGAGCTTTAGGAACGGCAGGGTGGCGACGAAGAAGCCCACGTCCAGGCCGAACTGGGGGTCGGTTTCGCCGAAGGGCTCGCGGTGGAGGAAGAGCTGCACGGTCTGCCAGCCGGTGCTCAGCGTGATGGCGGCAAAGGCGCCAATCACGAGGGGCACGGCGATCATGGCGAGGCGGCGGGCCGACTGCACCTGGTTCTCGAAGCGGGCCATGGGGTCATCGGCGCGCTCGGAGGGGGCGTACACGGGGCGGTTGCGCCAGGCCAGGAAGAGCTGCAGCCACACGGCAGCGCCCATGAGCAGCAGGCCGATGACGAACAGGATGACCTTGGTCAGCGTTTCGGTCCAGAACACCCCGCCGTAACCCAGCTGATCGAACCACAGGATGTCGGTGTAGAAGTGGGCAAAAAGCACAAAGGCGCCCACGAGGACAACCAGGCCGATGATCGCGGGGACCAGCGGCCCCATCCGGCGGGGCGCTTCGGAGTCGGCGGATCCGCCTCCGCCTGACTCTGAACTGGGGAAGGGGAAACTCGGTCCGGTACTCACGTAGGGTCCTGTCAGTCGTTGACGTGCAACAGCTACACCACGGCGCCAAGTGCCGCCGAGGTGCGAGTGTCCATTCTGCCAGGAAAGTGGCCGGGGCCACGCACGACGGCGCGACTGTCAGCTCTCGGCGGAGCCGCGCGCCGAACGCGATCAGCCGCAGCGCTGGAGCGAGGCGGTGTCCGCCCCGCTCTCGAGCTTCTCGAGCACGGAGCGGGCCTCGCTCAGCGTGGAGACCGAGTAGACGTCCAGCCCGTCCGGCACGCGGCCGCTCAGCTCGGCGCAGTTCGCCGCCGGGGCGAGGAAGACCGTGGCCCCCGCGTTGCGCGCGCCGACGACCTTCTGCGCGATGCCGCCGATCGCCCCGACGGTTCCGTCCGGATCGATGGTGCCCGTGCCGGCCACGTGGCGATCCCCCGCCAGGCTGCCGGGGGTGAGGCGGTCGATGATGCCGAGCGCCAGCATGGTGCCGGCGCTGGGTCCCCCGATGTCCTTGATGGCGAAGTCGATCGTGAACGGCAGCTGGTAGTCGGCGGCGATCATGACACCGAGCGAGGGCTGATCGTCGGTCCCGGCGCTGAGCTTGAGGGTGACGTCCTGCTCCTTGCCGTCGCGCTTGATGGTGGCGCTGGCGCTGGAATCGGTGTCGGCGCGCACCGCCTTCTGGAGCGAGGCGGGGTCGGTGATGCTCGCCCCGTTGAAGCTCACGATCGTGTCCCCCGTCTTGAGCGCGGAGGCGTTGGCCTGGGTGGCAAAGCCGGCGATGACGGTGCTCGTGGAGTACTTCACGTCCAGCTCGTTGAGCGCGGCCAGGGTGGCGAGCTGCTGCGAGCTCGTCATCTGCACCGCCGACTGCGCCGATTGCTCCTCGGCCGTGGTTCCCGCCGGGTACTGGTACTCGCGCGGCACGATGTCCCGCACCGGATCGATCCAGGCGAGGAGGGTTTCAAGCGCGCTCACGCTGGCGCCCGGGCGGCCCTGGGCTGACACCGTGGTCAGGTCGAGGCGGCTCTGACTGTCGTAGGTCTTGGTGCCGGAGATCTGCAGGATCTGCTCACCCTCCCACTCCCCCAACGTGTTGACGACGGGTCCGGGGGACTCCAGCACGAAGGGCGAGAACCCCACGAGACCGGCCAGGCTCAACACGGTGGCCGCGACGGTGCTGCGCACCATCCAGCGGTGCGCTGACGTGCCGGGGCTGGCGGGGGTGACGGGCACTGAAATCTCCTGGTGTTGCGTGGTGCACGACGGCGGGTGGTCGGCTCGTGCTCGGCCCTCGCCTCCCGGTGGGGCCGAGGAGGGCGGCGTGGCGCCACCTGTTCGCCCCAGCACTCTACCGGCGCCCGCTGAGGCCTTGCTGTGCCGTGAGCGAACCGCGCGACCCCGGGGTGCCCTCGCGAGTACCGTGGGGCCATGGCCGAGAACGATCACCGCCCAGATCCCGACGACGACCAGCCCCAGGATCCGCTCTCCCGCATGTTCGGGCAGTTCATGAACCAGGGCGGCGGCATGCCCGACGCCTCCTCGATGCAGGCGATGTTCTCGCAGCTGCAATCCTTCTTTGGCGCGATGGCGTCCGGCGGCACCGGACCGGTGAACTGGACGCTGGCCAAGGAGACGGCCCAGCGGGCCGTGGCCGACGAAAGCGGCGTCACGCGGGCCCAGGCCAGCGACGTCTCCGAGTCGGCCCAGCTGGCCCAGCTGTGGCTCGACGCCGCGACCGACTTCCCCGACGCCAACGGGCAGCCCCGCGCGCTGCGCCGCTCCGAGTGGGTCGAGGCCAGCCTCCCCCAGTGGCAGAGCCTCGCCGAGCCCGTCGCCGCCTCCGCCGCGGAGGCGGTCTCCGGCTCGCTCGCGAGCCAGATCCCGCCGGAGCTGACCGGCGTCATGGGTCAGGCCGGCGGGATGCTCTCCTCGCTCGGCGGCACCCTGTTCGGCGCCCAGCTGGGCGGCGCCGTGGGTTCCCTCGCCTCCGAGGTGCTCAGCGGCACCGATGCCGGCCTGCCGCTGGCCGGCAAGACCTTCGCGCTCGTGTCGCAGAACGTCGACGCCTTCATCGACGAGTTGGATCTCCCGCGCCAGGAGGTGCTCCTGTACCTCGCCCTGCGCGAGTCCGCCCACCTGCGCCTCTTCCACGGCGCCCCGTGGCTGCAGGATCACGTCCTCGGCCTGGTCAAGGACTTCGCCTCCGGCATCTCGATCGACACGAGCGCCATCCAGGAGCGGATGCAGGGCGTGGACCCGAGCGATCCGGCCGCGTTGCAGGAGCTCATGAGCGGCGGCCTCGTGGCACCCAGCACGACGCCGCGCCAGCGCGCGGCGCTCGATCGCCTCGAGACGACGCTTGCGCTCATCGAGGGCTGGGTCGACACCGTCGTCACCGCCGCCTCCGCCAATCTCCCCTCCGCCCCGGCGCTGCGCGAGATGCTGCGGCGTCGGCGCGCCACGGGCGGCCCGGCCGAGCAGGCCTTTGCCGGGCTGGTTGGCCTCGAGCTGCGCCCCCGCCGCGCCCGCGAGGCGGCCGCCCTGTGGGAGAAGATCACCGCAGAGCGGGGCGCCGGCGAACGCGACGGGCTGTGGGCGGAGCTGGGCTTGGTCCCCACGGCCGAGGACCTCGACGACCCGAACGGTTTCTTCGAGCGCCGCGCGCTCATCGGCGCCAGCGACGACGACTTCGACGCGGCGCTGAGCGCGTGGCTGGACGGACCCTCCACACCCGAGGCCGGCGACGACCCGAAGGGCCCCTCCGGCGAGGGGGACGATCGCCCGGGGGCCTGAGCCGGCCCCGGGCTGACGGGCGCCCCGGCCACTTCGGGCCGCGCCCCCGGCCCGCCTCGGCCCACGCTCGGGCCTGCTGGGCGACCCGGACCGCCCACCTCACATACGCGCCGCGGGCCGTGAGCCACCCTTCTGGGGTGGTTCACGGCCCGCGGTGTGTGAGCGGTGTTCGGCCCGCGGCGCGTGGCGTTCATGGCCCGGCTCAGGCCCGCGGCGTGTGAGCGGTTCACGGCCCGCGGCGCGTGGCGCTCGTGGCCCGGCTCGGGCCCGCGATCAGAGCGGCTCCCAGCCCTCGGGGGCGGGGCCCGGGGTGGCCCCGGGGGCGGCGACGTCCGTGGCCCAGCTGACCCCCGCGAGGAACGCCTGGGCCTCGAGGCGGCGAGGGTAGCTCGCCTCGAAGGACTTGAACACCGGGCCGTGGCCGTCGTCGGCCAGCAGGTGGGCGAGCTCGTGCACCAAGACGTAGTCGATGACCCAGCCGGGCATGTCCCTGACCCGCCGCGACACCCTGATGGTGCCGTCCAGCGCCGTGGCCGAGGCCCAGCGCCGCTGCTGGTTGTCCACCCAACGCACGGAGGTGGGCACCGCGCGCCCGCCCAGGTAGCGCTTGCTCAGCTGCAGGCAACGCTCCAGGAGCTCGGCGTCGCCGGCCGGCGTGCGGGCGCGCCGGCTGAGCATGCGCTCGAGCATCTTCGCGACCCAATCCTCCTCCTCTGCGAGGCTCAGCCGCGCCGGAATCGACACCACGGCCGTCCCGTCCCTCCACGCCGCCGACACGGTCCGGGTGCGCCGGGACGAACGCAACACCCTGACCCGGAGGCCGTCCTCCCGGGTGAATTCTCGGGTGTGCTGCGCCATGGTGCCTCTCCTTCCCGGCGCCGGACCCACCGGGCGCCCCAAGCGGGCCGTTGGCCCGTTCTCTCCCACGACGCTACCTGCCTCCCGGGGGCCGCCGCGCACGCGCCGCCCCCGCCTGTTGACGCTGGCGCAAGGTGAGGGACGCCGCGCCGGTGCCGGCCGGCACCGCGGCGCATGGCTGTGGATAAGCGCGGACGGCGGAAGCCGGAAACTGGCAGGCTTGGCCCTCCCCGCGGCGACCGGCGCCGGGCACGAAGCCAGGAGAAGCGATGCGCATCAATCCCAGCTGGCGCCTCACGTGGGTGGGCCAGGATCACCTGCGCGTCGGCTCGGGCCCCGGCGCGGTCGACGTGCGCCACATCGGGCCGGAGCTGCGCGAGTGGCTCGGCCGGCTGGCCTGGTCGGGGGCCGGCGTGAGCGAATCCGATCTCGCCTCGGCGCCGCCCGGCGCCAAGGAGGCGATCGAGGCGCTCGCTGCGGCGCTCGTGGAGGAGGAGACGCCCTCCCGTGCCCTGGCCGGCGTGCCCGGCCTGGCGGGGGATCGCCTGCGCGGCGACGCGCTCGCGTGGGCCTCCGCCTACGGCCAGGGGGTCGGGGCGGCCCTCTCCCGCCGCCACCGCGCGCATGTCTGGATCTCCGGGCTCGATCGCTGCGGTCTCAACTTCGCGCTGGCCCTGGCCGCCGCAGGGGTGGGCAGGCTGAGTGCGCGGGACCGGGGCAAGCTGGAGCCTGGAGACCTTGGAGGCGGCCCGCTGCGCCTCACCGAGCTGGGCCTGCCCCGCCCCGCCGCCCTCGCGCGGCACCTCGGGCGCCTGTACCCCCACACCCAGTTGCTGGCCCCCATCGCGCTGCACGACGCGGTCCGGGGCGTGGACCTGGCCGTTCTCGTGTGCCGCGACGGGCTCGCCGCGCGGGATGCCGGCCGGCTTGTGGCGGCCGGGGTGGCGACGCTGCCGATCGTTTTTCACGAGTCCGGCTTTGTCATCGGGCCCCTGCACCTGCCCGATGCCCCCGGCTGTCCCCGCTGCCGTTGGGAGGCCTGGCCGCTCGTCGATCAGGGGCAGGAGAACCCGGACGCCGCCGCGCCTGCCCCACCCGAAACCACCTCAGCACTCCTCGCGGCGGCCCTGGCCGCGCAGGCCGTCGTGATGGCCATCGACGACATCAACCTGCCCAGCCTGACGGCGGGCCGCTACGTGGGCACGCTCGGCGCCGCCGCTCTCCACTTCGAACCGCTCCCGAACGGGTGCCAGCACCGCCTCGCCGCGTAGCCGGCCCCGCAGGCAGACGGGGTCTAACGCAGGTCGCCGAGCACCGTCAGCAGATCCTCGCCGAAGCGCTCGAGCTTCGACCGCCCGATCCCCGGGATCGCAAGAAACTCCTGCGGCGTGCTCGGCATCTCCTCGGCGAGCGCCATGAGCGTCGCGTCGGTGAAGATCACGAAGGCGGGCAGCCCGGCCTCCTTGGCCGCCCCCGAGCGCCATTCGCGCAGGGCCTCGAAGACCGCCTCGTCGTAGCTGGACGGGCAATCGGTGCAGCGGCGCAGCTTGCGCTCGCTCGGCGTCTCGAGCGTGGCCCCACACACGCGGCAACGCACCGGCCCGCTCGCGCGCTTGGACCGGCGCGCCCCGAGCTCCTGCCGCTCCTCGCCCCGGGTCGCCGGGGCGAGCCCCTGCAGGAAGCGCGTGCGCCGGCGGCGGCCACGCCCGCCCGAGGTGCGCGAGAGCGACCAGGACAGGATGATCCGCCGCTGGGCGCGCGTCACGCCGACGTAGAACAGGCGGCGCTCCTCGTCGACCTCGGCCTGCGTCTGGGCGAACGAGATGGGCATCAGCCCCTCGCTCAGCCCGGCCAGGAACACGACCTCCCATTCCAGGCCCTTGGAGGAGTGGAGGGAGGCCATCGTGACGCCCTCCACCACGGGGGCATGCGCCGTCGCGGCACGCGCCTCGAGCTCGGAGGCGAAGGCCTCCATGCTCAGGTACTCCTCCGCCCCGCGAGCGGCGTCCAGCTCATCGGCGAGCGCCACGAGCGCCGCGAGCGACTCCCAGCGTTCGCGCACCGCCCCGGCCGCGGTGGGGGCGTTGGGCTGCCAACCGAGCGAAGAGAGCAGGTCCCGCGTGAGTTCGGTGGCCCGTTCGAGCGGCGCGTTACGGGCCGAAGAACGGATCTGCGCCAGGCCCTCGCGGACCTCGCGGCGCTGGAAGAAGCGCTCGGCCCCGCGCAGCTGATACCCAATCCCCGCCGTGGAGAGGGCGCGTTCGATCGCCTCCGACTGCCCGTTGGTGCGGTACAGCACGGCGATGTCCCGCAGCCGCGTGCCCTCCTTGGCCAGCTGGGAGATGCGTTGGGCGATGAAGGCCGCCTCCGCCTCGTCGTCCGGGAGCTCGTGATACTCCGGCTCCGGCCCGCCCGGGCGCTGGGCGATGAGTTCGAGCGGCTGGGGCCACACGGCACCGCGCTGCTCAAGCCCCCGTTCGGGGTGCCGGCCGGAGAGGAGCCGGTTGGCCAGGTGCACCACCTGCGGGGTGGAGCGATAGTCGCGCACGAGGTGCACCTCGCGGGCGCCCGGGTGCTCGCGCGTGAAGCCGAGCAGGTGCCGCGGGGTGGCGCCGGTGAAGGAGTAGATGGTCTGGCTCGGGTCTCCCACCACGCAGACCTCGCCGCGCCCGCCCACCCAGAGGTCGAGCAGGCGCTGCTGCAGCGGGGACACGTCCTGGTACTCGTCCACGGTGAAGTGGCGGTACTGCGAGCGCACCTGCGCGGCGACGCGCTCGTCGTCCTCGAGGATGCCCACCGTCAGGAGCAGGACGTCCTCGAAGTCGATGAGCCCGCGGTCGTTCTTCACGTCCTCGTAGGACTGGTAGACCCGGGCCAAGGCCTGGTGATCCAGCTCGCCGACCGGATCGCGGCGGATGGAGGGCGAGGCGTAGCTCTCCGGCGTCAGCATCGAGACCTTGGCCCACTCGATCTCCCCGGCGAGGTCGCGCACCGTGGCGCGGTCGGCCGGTAGCCGCAGGCGCCTGGCCGCCTCGGCGACGAGGGGTGCCTTGTGGTCAACGAGCGAGGGCAGCAGGCCGCCCACCGATTGCGGCCAGAAGTACTGCAGCTGGCGCAGGGCCGCCGCGTGGAAGGTGTGGGCCTGCACGCCGGCGGCGCCCAGCCCGCGCAGGCGCGTGCGCATCTCGGCGGCGGCACGCGCGGTGAAGGTCACGGCCAGCACCTGCTGGGGCACGTACTCCCCCGCCGCCACGCCGTGCGCGATGCGGTGCGTGATGGCGCGCGTCTTGCCCGTGCCGGCCCCGGCGATGACGCATAGCGGGCCGTGCAGCGTGCTCGCGACCTCGAGCTGCTCGGCGTCGAGACCGGTCAGGATGCGTTCGATCTCCTGGCTCACTTGCCCGCCCCCGCGTCGGTGGCGCCGTTCGGGTCGACGGCGGGCGTCTCGGGCGGCGAAGGCAGCTCGCGCCCGAACCACGCCCGCAGCAGGGCCCCGGCGATCGAGATGCCCCCGGGGATGCCGATGGCCCCCGACCTCACCTCACGCTCCAGCTCCTCGCGCGTGAACCAGCGCGTGGAGAGGATCTCCTCCCCGTCCGGCGTCGACTCGGTGCTCAGCGCCGTGGCCGTGAAGCCAAGCATGAGGGAGGCCGGGAACGGCCAGGGCTGCGAGCCGGCGTAGACAGGCTGGCTCAGCCTCACGCCGGCCTCCTCGAAGACCTCGCGGATCACGGCCTCCTCCAAGGACTCCCCCGGCTCGACGAAGCCGGCAAAGAGCGAGTAGCGATCCCCTCCCCAGGCGGCGTTGGCCCCCAGCAGCACGCGGTCGTCGGCGTCGGTGATGAGGACGATCACGGCCGGGTCGGTGCGCGGGAAGTGTTCCGTGCCCTCGGCGGTGCAACGCAGCACCCAGCCGGCGTCCGTGGCCCGCGTCGGCGCGCCGCAGCGCGCGCAGAAGCGCGTGACATGCCGCCAATGCACGACGGCGTTGGCCTGGGTCAGGAGGGCGGCCTCGCCCAAGGAGAGCTCGGCCCCCACCTCGCGCAGCCCGGCGAGCTCCGAGCCGGCGGCAGCCGCCAGGGCGGCGAGCGCCGCCTCGTCCACCGAAGCGCACACCCAATCCACGCCGTCGAGCCGTCCGAGCCAGACGAGGGCTTCGGAGGAGGCCAGCTCCTCCCTCACCTCCGAGGCGAGCGGCGCCGCCAAGCGGGTCCCCTGGACCGGCGTGCGACCGGAGGCAAGGAGCAAAGCCCGCGTGGCCGGCGCGTCGAGGGCGGCGTCGAGCCAGCCCTGCGAGCGGCGATCCTCGCCGCCCCGATCCACGTCCCCGCCGGTGAGGAAGAGCGGGCCGAGCTGTCCTGGCGCAGACGTGGAGGGAGCATTCATGGACTCCACGGTAGTCCGCCGGGGCGACGCGGCGGCCATCGGGCCGCCCGCCCGGCGTCTTTCGACGCCCCTTTGGGAGCCGTGTGAGGGAACCCGGGTGCACCCACAGCGTTTGCATTGCGCGACGCGCCGCGACGCCCGGGTCCTTGCGCCCGCCCGAACACGTACGGTGGGCACGTGAAGCGCTCCCCTCTCGACCTCGCAGCCGTGGCCACCGCCGCCGTCCCCGGGCTCAGCGCGGCCAGCGTCGGCTGGTTGCCGGATGACCGCGAGGACTTCTCCTCCGCACTCGTCATCGACACCCACGGTGGGCGCTGGCGCGTGCGCAGCCCCTTGCACCTCGAGGCGAGCGTCCGGCTCGAGACCGAGCTGCGGGCGCTGGGCGGGCTCTCCCCCGCGATCCGGGCCACGCTCCCCTTCTCCGTGCCGTCCGTGGCCGGCACCGTGCGCCGGGGCGAGCTGAAGACCTTCGTCTACCACCACCTGGACGGCCACGTCCTCGGCCTCGACGAGCTCGTCGGCGACGCCAAGGATCTGGGCCCGCAGGTCGGTCGCGCGATCGCCGCGATCCATGCCATGGACCGCGGCACGCTGGAGCGCGCCGGCCTGCCGGGCGAGGACGCGGAGGAGTACCGCCGGGCCAGGCTCTCCGAGTTGGACCAGGTGGCGGCCAGCGGCCTCGTTCCCTCCCGCCTGCTGCGCCGCTGGGAGGCGGCCATGGAGGACGTCTCGCTGTGGCGCTTCAACGCCTGCGCCGTCCACGGCGACCTGCACGAGGAACAGCTCTTTGTGCACGACGGCCGGCTCGTGGCCGTCACCGGCTGGTCCGATCTCCATGTGGGCGATCCGGCCGAGGACCTCGCGTGGCTGCTGGCCCTCGAGGACCAGCGCGTCATTGACCGCATCGTCGAGGCCTACAGCTCCTGGCGCGGCGACAAGGCCGATCCCCACCTCATGACGCGCGCGACCCTCGCCGCCGAATTTGCTCTGGCCCGCTGGCTGGCCCGCGCCGTCACGCGCGGCGACCAGGCCCGCATCGACGAGGCGGTGGCCCTGCTCAACGAGCTCGACGAGAACCTGCGCGAGCTCGGCGACAAGCCCATCGGCCTGGTCGAGGCCGCCCCGGAGCAGCCGGCGGCGCCCGCCGCCGCCAGGGTCCAGGTGCTCGACGACGCCCCGGTCGCCTCGGGCGCGGTGGTTGCCGCTGCGTCCGAACCGAAGGCCGGCGAAGAGCGGGGCGAGACAGCGGCAGCGGCAAGCGGCGAGGAGTCCGTCGAGCCGGCGGCCCCCGCCCCGGAGGCGGCGGCCTCGGCGGCCGAGGGCGCCGAGGACACCGAGGCTCCCGTCGAGGAGCCCTCCGCGGATGACGACACCCAGCAGGTCGCCGCTTCAGAGGAGAAGTCCCCCGCACCGGCGAACGCGGCCGCAGCCGGCCAGGCAGGGGAACCCGCCGCGTCGGACGCATCCGCCGAGGCACCGGCGGAGCCGGCATCGGCTGCGGATCCGGCGGCGGAGGCCGGCGCCGATGCCGCCGTTGACGCCGACACCTCGGCCGAGCCCGCTGCGGATGACGACACCCAGGACGACGACGCCGATGCCGTCATCACCGACGCCGACGTTCCCGAGCCGCCCACGGAGGCCATCTCGATCGTGAAGCCGGGCGGGGACGCCGAGCCGAAGGCCTGAGCCCTCAATTCCGCTGCTGGCGCCACTGTCTGCATGGAAGCTCGCATCGTCCCAGCACCGACACGAGCTTGACCTGCGCGCGCTCAGCACTGGCCACGAAAGCGCCTGCCGAGCTTGGGCCGGCGCTCGCGAGGCCCAGCTTCTTGAGCAGAAGGGTCCGCCCGGCGGGATCGCGACGATCCGTGTACACGAGGAATGCTTCCTCCCCCGGGTTCCCCGCGATACCCACGACGTCGGCTCTGCCCACCCTGATGGTGCCGAGCTGGCCCCGGATGAGCACCTCGTGCTAGGTCGCCTTGATGCACTGGCGCATCAAGGCGACGTAGATGAAGACGCCGAGAGCCGGGGCAACACCCAGACCCCTCGGGCCACGCCGATCGTGACGGGGGCTCCCCGGTCCACCGAGCTGTCAGCCCCATGCCGGTCGTCCTGACGTCCTGCGGCGACGCGCACCGCACCATGCGAATGACGTGCGCCATGTGTGGGTACTAGCGCTCCCCGGACACCTCGTCCGGCTCAACCCCGCCCAGGAGCTCTTGGAGCTGGAGCAGCTTGCGCTCCTGATCCTCGTTGAGGAACCACAGGGCCCCGGCGCTGGTGCCAAACGTGCTCAGCGGGGTCCGGCGGTGTCGCTGTGCCTCGTCCTCCCAGTGCAGCCACGGCCACAACCAGCCCTGTCCTTCCACCCCGAGCACCGCGACACGCGGCACCGTTCGATCCCGCCAGAATCCATGCACGGTGACGCGGTCGGTGCCGACGTCCACTCCGGAGCGGGGCGTGCGCACCGCGACCATGGTGGCCAGCACCACGCTCAGCGCGAGAACCGCGAGCAAGCCGAGGTCTTGCCCCGCCGAGAGTGCTTCCGTCCCCAGCGGTTCGGGGTCGCCCTCGTCCTCGAGCCAGTCGGGAAAGAACAGCGCCGTCCCGAAGACCGTCACGACGAAGAGCGCCCATCCCGCACCGAGGGCGCTCAGGACGATCCGGCTCAGCGGGTGGGCCCTGACCCGGACGACGGCTGAGCGACTCATTCCTGTCCAGGCTGGAAGAGCCCCGTGATGAGGGCCTCCAGCGCCGCGGCGTCGTCCAGGTGGTCGGGGCGCACGGTGCGCCCGTCGGCCACGTAGTAGAAGGCCGCATCGACCTCCTCCAGCGGCACGTTCTTCAGGCGCGACCAGGCCAGGCGGTACACCGCCAGCTGCAGGGCCTTCTTAGGCAGCTCGGCCGCGCTCGGCACGCGCCCCGTCTTCCAGTCCACGAGGTCCCAGCGGCCATCCTCCGTTCGGAAGACGGCGTCGATGCGACCGCGCACGCTAACGGGGCCGATGCGGGTCTCCACGGGTGCCTCGACGAACACCGGCTGACGCTGGGCCCACTCGGAGGCAAGGAACTTCTCGCGCAACCCGTCCAGCACGGGGCCGTCCACGACCGCGACGTCGGCAAAGAACTCCTCGTCGTCGAGGTCGAACATGCCAACGCGGCCGTAGTGTTCCTCGACCCACGCGTGGAACACCGTGCCCTGGCGGGCTGCCACCCCCGGGCGATGCGGAACCGGCCTACGCAGATCGCGCTCCACCTCCTCCCGGTCGTCGGCCGCCTCCACGAACAGCGAGGCCCGGACGTGGGCGGGGGGCAGGAGCGCCACGGGCTTGGCCGCGTCGGCGCGCTCCGCCAGCAGGGCCCGCGCCTCGCGGTCCCACTCCCCGCCGCCCACCGTGAGCGGCTGCGGGATGCCGGCGCCAGCCAGCAGCTGGACGCGCAGCTCGGACACATCGGCGGCGGCCGCCTCCATCGCCGCGCGCCGGCTCAACGCCGGACCCTCCGGCTCGTGGTCCCCGCGTGTGATGATGGGGCCGGCCAGCGGGTCGTAGGGCCATTCGCCGCGCAGAGCCTCGCCCGCGGCCGGATTCTCGGCAGGCGACTCGTCCGTCTCGGTCCAGGGGCCCCGCTCGGCCAGCGGCTCGCCGTCCCCGGACTCGAGGAGCGGCAGGAGGTCCGCAAAGAACACCGACGGCGCCACCGGCTCCTTGTTGGTGCCGTTGAAGCGCGTCGAGGAGCACCACAGCAGCCCGCGCCCGCGGGTCAGCGCGACGTAGGCGAGCCGGCGCTCCTCGCGCTCCGCGTGCCGCGCCACCTCGTGGCGGTAGCCCTCGATGACCTCCTTGGTCTTGGCGTCCTTCTTCCCCTCCTCGAGGTCGCGCAGCTCGGCCTGATGCTCGGCCACGGCGGCAGGATCCTCGAGTGCCGTGAAGTGCGGCAGCTCGTGACGATCGCCGCGGAAAGGCCAGGGCAGCTCGGAGGAGCCGGACGTCCAGCGCGTCACGCGGGAGGAGGGGAAGGTGCGATCGTTCATGGCAGGCACGGCCACGATGTCCCACTCGAGGCCCTTGGAGGCGTGCACCGTGAGGATCTGCACCGTGCCGTCCGTGGCGGGTTCCGGCACCGTGGGCAACCCGCCTTCCTTCTCGCTCGCTGCCTCGAGCCACTCGAGGAACGTGTTCACGTCCGGGGCGTCGTCGCCGCCGTCGAAGTGCGCCACCACATCGGCGAACGCGTCGAGGTGGCGCCGGGCCGCCTGGGGCTCGAGGCCCGGCTTTGCCGCGAGCTCCACGTCGAGGCCCAGCGTGCGCACGATCTCGCTCACGAGGAGCGGCAGCTCCTCCCCTGCGAGCAGCCGCAGGCGGCGCAGCTCGTCCCGCAGGGCGGACAGGCGGGCGTGCGCCGCCGCGCCGAGCGTGCGCCCGGCCGAGGAGGACCAGGTCAGCGAGGGCAGGTTCTCGAGCGCCTCGATGAGGCTCGGCTTCTCAATCACCTCGGGGCCGTCGGCGTGCCCGCGGTCCTCGGGGCGCGCGCCGTCTGGCGTCTCGAAGTCGGCGGCGACGAGGTGCGCCGCTGCCCACGCGCGGCGCCTGGCCCTGAACTCCGCGTAGTCCGAGAGCACCATGAGGTCGGCGGGGCCGATGCGCCAGCGCGCGCCGGCCAGCAGCCGCATGAGTGCGTCGGAGCGGCCGGGATCGGAGAGCGCCCGCAGCGTGGCCACGACGTCCTGCACCTCCGGCGTGGCCAGCAGTCCGCCGAGGCCGACGATCTCCACGGGGATGCCGCGCTCGCGCAAAGCGAGGGCGATCGGCTCCATGCTGGCCCGCTTGCGGGTCAGCACCGCCACGCTCGGCCAGGCCCCGTCCCGGTGGGACGCGCGGAAGGCCTCACGCTCGGAGAGCAGGAAGTCGGCGAGCGCCGCCGCCTCCTCCTCTGTGCTTTCTAGCCGCGCCAGCACGAGCCGCCCCTGAGTCGCGTTCGGGCGCGGCGTCAGCTCCGGCACGCCCAGACGGGCCGGGCGCGGCAAGGTGACGACGCGCGGGGCCAGGTGGCGGTCCTCCCCCGGCGCCGCGTCGTCGGGCACCAAGGCGGCGTCCCCGCCGCCCTCCAGGCCGGGCAGGCGCCCGCTGATGGGCGCCGACACGGCGTTGGCTGCGGCCAGGAGCGCGACGTCGTTGCGCCAGGCCGTGGTCAGCTCCAGGTGAGCGGCCGGCCGCGTCTCGCCTCCTGGCAGGGCCAGCACGAAGCGGTCGCGGAAGGCGGCCAGCTGGCCGGCGCTCGCGCCGCGGAAGCCGTAGATCGACTGGTTCGGGTCGCCCACCGCGGTGACGGCATGGCGGCCGTCGGCAAACAGCCGCGCGAACAGCTCGATCTGTGCGTGCGAGGTGTCCTGGAACTCGTCCAGCAGCACGACCTTGTAGCGCGAGCGGTAGGCGGCGGCCACCTCGGGCCGGTCGGCGAGGCGGGCGGCGAAGGCGACCAGGTCGCCGTAGTCCACGACGCCGCGTTTGGCCTTCGCCTTGGCGTACTCCCCCGCCAGCTGGGCCACGATCGCCCGCGCCCGCAGCGTCCCGATGAGGTCGATGGGCTTCTTGCTGCGCGCCGTGGCGCCGAAGGGAAGTTCCTCGATGCGGTCGGCGCGCTCCCGGAGCCACTCCGCCGTGTCGGCCGGGTCAACGAGGTGCTCGGCGGCCTGCCCGGCGTAGTTCAGGACGGCGTCGATGAGCGTGGAGCGGGCACCGAGGTCCTCGTGCGGCCCGTCGTAAGCGTCCACCACACGTGTGGCGAGCTGCCAGCACTGGGCGGGCCCCCAGAGCGGCGCGTCCGGCTCAAGGCCAAGGCGCATGCCGTGCTCCGCCACGAGCGTGTGGGCAAAGGAGTGGTAGGTGGAGACCGCCGGGTCCATGCCGAGGTCCCCGCTGTCCTCGCCGGCGAGGGCACCGAGGCCCACCGAGCGCAGCGAAGCGAGGTGCCCGCGCAGGCGCGCGGCGAGCTCGCCGGCGGCCTTGCGCGTGAAGGTCACGCCGAGGATCTCCTCGGGCCGGGCCAGACCGTTGGCCACGAGCCAGACCACGCGGTCGGCCATCGTGGCGGTCTTGCCCGAGCCGGCGCCGGCCACCACGAGGAGCGGCTCAAGCGGCGAGACGATGACGGCGTGTTGCTGCTCCGTGGGCGGGTGGTTGCCGAGCGCTTCGGAGAGCTGGGCCGGGTCGCGTACGTCGACGTCGGCGGCGGTGACGGCCTGGCTCACGGTGGCTCCTGCTGCTGGGGTTCTCTGGTGGGGGTGGGAGGGGATGCTCACGGCTCGGTGACCTGCCGTCCCTCGGAACAGAGCGGGCAGACGCCGGGCAACGAGCACCTGAAGTTGGTGCCTTCGTGCAGCGCGGCGAAGTCGGGCCTGGCCATGAGGGCGGCGGCGTCGTGGACGAGGCCCGTGGCCCAGTCGTCCTCAGCGGTGACGCCCGCCTGCTCCAGGACGGCCACCTTCACGTTCTCCTTGCCGATCGCCACGAGCGCCGCGCCGGCCGGCTCCGTGGGGTGGCTCAGTCGCGGCTCGCTCTTGGCGAACTCGGCGAGCGCCCCGGCACGGATGGCGGCCTGGTAGGTGCCCAGCTGCGGGTGGCGTTCGGCCTCCAGCTTGGTCGGAAGGGACTTGCCGGTTTTCAGATCGATAATGACGGGCCGCCCGTCCTCGCCGACCTCCACGCGGTCGATCGAACCCGTGAGCTTGACGGGGTGGGCCCCGGGTTCCCGCGCATCGAGCGGCACCGAAAAGCCCTGTTCCAACCCGACGGCCACGCGGTCCTTGGCCGCGACGAGCGCGTAGTACTGGGCCAGGCGCGTCATCATGCGCGAGGCCCGCTCGTGTTCGCGGTTGCCCTCCCAGTTCTCGGGCAACTCCAGCTCGTGCCAATGGCGTTCAAGGGAGGCCATGAGCTCCTCCTCCCCCGCGTCGGGGAGGCGCTCGGCGATCCCGTGCACCAAGGTGCCGAGGCTGCGTGCCAGGTCAGCGGGAGGCAGGCCGTTGGCGGCGGAGACGAACCAGTTCAGGGGCGAGGAGAGGACGGCGTCGACCTTGGAGGGCGAGACGCGCACCTGGGCCCCGTCCGGCACCACGGGGTCGCTCGAGGAGAGCGGGGCGAGCCCCCACCAGGAGGCGGGGTCGGCGCCGCGCACGGCCGGCTCGGCGAGCGAGAGCAGGGCGAGCACACCGGCGGCGTCGGCGGCAAGCTCCGGACTGGGCACCTCCTCGACGGTGCGCCGCAGCAGCGCCGTGAGCGTGCTCAGCGTGCGCGGGCGGGGCACCGCCGTCACCACGGGCTCCGGGGCGTGCGGGGCGCGGACCAGCTCGAGGAAGCTCGACGGCGTCGACTCCTCGTCCTGCACCGCCACGAGGTGCACCGCGCGCGTAGCGCGCGTCAGCGCGGTGAGGAACTGGCGCAGCTCGTCGTCGCGCACGGCACGCAGCTTCTCGCCCACGCTCGCATCGCGCAACGCGTCAGGGCCGTGCTCGAGCACCGTCACAAGCTCGTCCGAGCGCAGGAGCTGGCCACGCAGGCCGGTGGTGGGCCACTGCCCCTCCTGCAACCCGGCGATGATGACCGTGTCGAACTCGAGGCCGGCGGCGGCCGCCGGCGTCAGCACGCGCACGCGCCCGCCCGCCGCGCCGGTCCGGGCGAGGGAGTCCATGGGCAGGTCCTGGCTGCGCACGTGCTCGATGAAGCGGGCCACGCCGGCCCCGGGGAACTGGTCCCCGAAGCGTTCAGCCGCTTGGAACAGCGCGAGCACGGCGTCCAGGTCGCGGTGGGCGCGGTCCGAACGCAGGCCGCGCTCCTCGAGCGCCTGCTTGCGCCATCGCTCCGAGGCCCCGGCGGCCTCCCACACGGCCCACACCGCCGTGGCCGCCGTGTGGTCCGACGCGAGGTGCGCGCGGGCGGCGTCGAGCATGAGGACCAGCCGGTAGGCGGGAAGCGCCACCGGCCCGAGAGCGGCGAGCTCGTCCGCCCGCTCGCCCTCACGCCCGGCCGGATCCCCGTCCAGGAGCGCCGCGAGGAGGTCGGTGGAGCTGCGCTCACCGCCAGCCGCCCGCTCGTGGGCGAGGAGCAGCTGCCGCAACGAGCGCACGTCGAGGCTCGTGGCGCGCCCGTAGGGCCCCATGAGCAGCGACTCCACGCCGGCGGCGTCGGCAAGCGCGGCAAGCCGACCCCGCTCGCGCGGGCCGGGTGCGCCGGCCGCCCGCTCCAGCAGGAAGAGCAGCGGCGCCACGGAGGATTCGTCCCGCAGCGCGGTCTCGACGGGCGGCACCTCGGTGGAGATGCCGTCAAGGCCCAGGGCGCGCGCCGTCTCCTGGACCTGCGCACCCGAGCGGACGATCACGGCGATCTCGTCGTACGGCACGCCGTGGCTCAGGTGCGCCTCGAGCACGTGCCTGGACACGAGCCGCCGCGCGTGCACCGGAGCGGCCACGAGCCGCACATCAACCGAGGCCACCCGACCGGGTGCCTCGCCGCCATGTCGCTCGGAGGAGTCCGCGCCGTCGGCCTCCTCTGGCGTTCCGCCCGCCGCCGCGAGCCTCGGCTGGGAGGAGGGAACGACGTCGGGCGCCTCATCCGTGGGCCTGGCCAAGGCGGCGTTCGGCTGGGAGGAAGGAACGACGTCGGGCCGCGGGTCCCAGCGCCGGCCCACCTCGCCCCAGGGCGAGGGGAGGCGCAGGGCGAGGCGGCGGGCCGTCGCGGCGAGGTCCGCCGGGAGCCTGTGCTGGCGGCGCAGCTCAATGACGGGCGCCGGTGCGTCGCCGCCGATGGCCTCCGGGGCCTGACGCACGAGGTCGGGGCGGGCCCCGCGGAAGCCCTGCACCACGGTGTCCGGGGAGGCGAGCAGGACGGCGTCCCTGCCCCGGGCGAGGCGATGCACCAGCTGGTGCTGGGACGGGGTGGCCTCCTGGAGGTCGTCGACGACGAGCAGGCGGAGGCGCGCGTCCTCGGCCTGGGCCAGGGAGGGGTGCTCCTGCAGCAGGCGCAGGGCGAGGGCCACCAGCTCGGCCGGCTCGAAGGCCTCGGCGCTGGCCAGGGCGGAGACCTGCGCGTACTCGTGGACGAACGCGGCGGCGGCGTCCCACTCCGGGACCTGGCACGCGCCGGCGAGCGAGCGCACGAGGGGGGCGTCCGCCCCGTGCTCCGCCACGCGGTCGAGGAATTCGCGGACCTCGCGGCGGAAGCCGCGCGTCGCCACGGCCTCCCCCAGCTCGGCCGGCCAGGCGGGCCCGCCGCCGTGCTCGGCGTGCCCGCGCAGCAGCTCGCCGATGAGCGCGTCCTGCTCCGGGCCGGAGAGCAGGCGAGGCGGCCGGGTCACGAGCGGGAGCAGGCCCGCCTCCCGCGCGCGGCGGATCAGGTCGAAGGCGTAGGCGGAGTAGGTGCGCACGATGGGTTCGGAGAACGTGACACCGGAGCGCAGGGCAAGCTCGTCGCGCAGGCGCTCGGCCGCCGTGCGGCTCGGCACCAAAACGAGCATCGACTCCGCCGGCACGCCCGCACGCAGCCGCTCGATGACGAGATCGCTGGCCAGCGTGGTCTTGCCGGTGCCAGGGCCACCGATGACGACGTGGGGGCCGTGGCCGGGGACGCCGAGCGCCTCCGGAAGCTGGCGCTGCGCTGGGGCCTCGGAAGTGTTCACCCCCGTATCTCATCACCCCGGGGCGACGCTTGGCTCGGCGACACCCTGGCGCTGGCGCGCCGCACGGGGCTCAGGCCTCCTGGGCGCCGTCCCCTTCGGCGGCGCACAGTTCCTCGACGCGCGCGAGGATGCGCGCCTCGTCTTCCTCGGTGGGTTCCCAGCGCGCTGCGGGCTGGGCGCCGAGCGCCGAATGCGGCGTCCCCTCGCGCTCCCAGTGGCCGCGGGCGCGGGCCAGCAGCGACGGGGGCAGCGTGCCGTCAGCCCTGATCATGCGCCACCACGGAAGCCCGTCCGGGGCCCTCCGCATGGCGGCCGCCGGGCGTCGCGGGGTGCTCAGGCCCAGCAGGGCCGCCACGGCGCCGTAGGAGGTGACGCGGCCGGCGGGCACCTCCTCGAGGACGCGGTAGACGGCCTCGTCGGTGCTTTCCGGGTCGAGATAGCTGGGCATGGCCCCCACGGTAGCCCGCCGACTCCGCCGGTGTCGGCCCCCTGCGATACCGTGGGGGAATGGCTGAGAACGAGTTCCCTTCCCAAGACGCCTTCCCGTTTGAAGGGGCCAAGGGATCCCCGTGGCACGAGCTGCCGCGCGCCGCCTTCGACCTGGAGACCACAGGCAAGGACCCGCGCACGGCGCGCATCGTCACCGCCTCCATCGTGATCGTGAACGGCCGCGACGAACTGCTGCAGCACCACGAATGGCTCGTGAACCCCGGCGTTCCGATCCCCGAGGAGGCCACGGCCGTGCACGGCATCTCCACGGAGCAGGCCGTCGCCGAGGGCCAGGACCCGGCGCAGGCCACGGCCGAGATCGCGGAGCTCCTGCGCGCGTTGCTGCAGACCATGCCCGTCATGGTCTTCAACGCCCCCTACGACTTCACGGTGCTGGAGGCCGAGTCCCGCCGCTACGGCGTGCCGAGCATCGAGCCCTCCCCCGTCATCGACCCCCTCGTGATCGACCGCGCCGTGGATCGCTACCGCCGCGGCAAGCGCACCCTCGGCGACATGGCCGAGCACTACGGCGTCTCGCTCGTCGACGCACACACTTCCGCGGCCGACGCGCTCGCCACGATCGGTGTGGCGGACGCGATCGCCCGCAAGTTCCCGCGCGAGGTGCAGGTGGATCCGCTCTCGCTGCACGGCGCGCAGGTGAACTGGCAGGCGGCCTGGGCGGAGAACTTCCAGGACTACCTGCGCCGCAAGGATCCCTCCGCCACGGTGGATGCCTCTTGGCCGCGCGGCGCGTTCGGCCCGCGCGAGGCCTGAGCCCAGCGCGGCAGGAGCCCCGCGCCGCGGCCGCCCCACGCGGTGGGCGCCCCGCGCCGCTGTGACGCCGTGTGACGCTCCTCATGGGCCCACAGAGAAGCCCCGTGCCCCGGTGAAGGGGCGCGGGGCTTCTCACTTCTTCGGCGAAGCTGCCATCGAGCCGCCGATCACCCCGAGGGGAACGCTCCTTACCCCCGAGTAGGTGCACGATCGTCGCCGTTCGTGACGATTCGGTTGATAATCTTCGGCAATGGTTCAATGGGTGCCGGTTCATCGACCCCCACCCGAAGGATTGCGCACCCGTGATCACCGTTTCCCACCTGAGCAAGGAGTTCGTCTCCGCAGGGCGCAATGTACGCGCCCTCGATGACGTCTCGCTCTCCGTCGCCGACGCCGAAATTCACGGCATTGTCGGCCAGTCCGGCGCGGGCAAGTCCACCCTGGTGCGCTGCCTGACCCTCTTGGAGACGCCCAGCTCGGGAACCGTGGAGATCGGCGGCGCCGATGTTGCCAGCCTCAGCGGGGTCCAGCTGCGCCAGGCCCGTCGCACCATCGGCCTGGTGTTCCAGCACGCCAACCTCTTCGACGCGCGCACCGCGCTCGACAACGTCGCCTACCCCCTCGAGATCGCCGGCGTGAAGCGCGCCGAGCGCCGCGCCCGCGCCGCGGAGCTCCTCGAGCTCGTGGGCCTCAAGGGCACCGAGACCGCCTACCCGGCCCAGCTCTCCGGCGGCCAGAAGCAGCGCGTCGGCATCGCCCGCGCCCTCGCGGCCGACCCCAAGGTGTTGCTCTGCGACGAGCCCACCTCCGCCCTCGACCCCAACTCCACGGCGGAGATCCTTGACCTCATCCGCAACGTCCGCGATCGCCTCGGCCTCACCGTCCTGGTCATCACCCACGAGATGAGCGTCGTCAAGACCCTGTGCGACTCCGTCTCGCTCCTGCAGTCCGGCACCATCGTCGAAACGGGCTCCGTGGAGAAGGTCGTGGCCGCGAACGGTCAGCTCACGCGCCAGCTGGTCCCGCTGCCCGCGCTCTCGCTTACACCCCTGCGCAGCGGCGAGAGCGCCCTCGACATCCTGGCCGTCGGCGAGGCCGTCGACCGCCCGTTTGTCGCCGAGGCCTCCCGCATCGTCGGCGCCGACGTCCCCGTCCTCGCCGGCAGCATCGAGTCGCTGGCCGGCGGGCGGGTCTCCCGCCTGCGGGTCGCCCTCCCCGCCGGCGCCGACGTGCCGGCCGTCATGGCGGCGCTCGTCGCCCACGGCGCCAAGGTGACCGATCCGTTCCTGACGGAGGTGGCCGCCTGATGTTTGCCTCCCTGGTTCCCGCCCTCGCGCTCCCTGCCGCCGACGACATGTGGGCCTCGCTCAAGACGCCCGTCATCTGGAAGGCGATCCGTGATGCCTTCTACGAGACGATCCAGATGGTGGTGGTCTCCGGTCTCTTCACCGTGGTGATCGGCTTGATCATCGGCATCCTGCTGTGGGCCGGTGCCCGCGGCGGCATTCTGCCCAAGTGGCTCGACGGAATCATCAACGTCGTCCTGTCGTGGATCATCGTCAACATCACCCGCTCGATCCCCTTCGCGATCCTGCTCGTGGCACTCATTCCCTTCACCCGCTGGCTCGTGGGCACCTCGATCGGCCCCCTCGCCGCGTGTGTGTCCCTGACCATCGGCACCGTGCCCTTCTTCGCCCGCTTGGTGGAGACCGCGCTGCGCGATGTCGACAAGGGCAAGCTGGACGCGGCGGTGGTCACCGGCTCCTCCTCGTGGCAGCTGGTCTTCAAGGTTGCCGTGCGCGAAGCGCTTCCGGCGCTCAGCTCCGGCATCACCACCACCGTGGTCATGCTCATCGGGTACTCCGCGATGGCCGGCCTGATGGGCGGCGGTGGCCTGGGCTACCTCGCCTACAGCTACGGCTATCAGCGCTTCGACGTCGGCGTCATGCTCGCCGTGCTCGTCATCATGGTGCTGCTGGTGCAGATCGTGCAGTTCATCGGCGACCGCATCACCAAGCTGGTGGATCACCGCTAGCCCCTCTTCTCCCCGGCCCAGCGCCGGGTCCGCAGCAGGTAGCCGCCAGCTGCACCACCGCCGGTTTGTCGCCTACACCGACGCCGGCCCGTCACTCAAGGAGCACTCACCGTGCGCAAGAAGTTCTCGTTCGCGGCCGTCGCCGCGGCGGCCGCCCTCGCCCTGTCCGCCTGCGGTGGTGGCGGTTCCGCCGCCTCGGAGACCTCGGCCCCCGCCCTGGACCCGGCCAACCCGGTCACCGTCAAGGTGGCGGCCTCGCCCGTCCCCCACGCCCAGATCCTGAACTTCGTGAAGGAGAACCTCACGAAGGACTCGGGCATCAACCTCGAGGTCGTCGAGATGACGGATTACACCACGCCCAACACGGCGCTGCAGGACGGCTCGGTCGACGCCAACTACTTCCAGCACCTGCCCTACCTTGAGGAGCAGATGAAGGACAAGGGCTACAAGTTCGCCCACGGTGCCGGCATCCACCTCGAGCCCATGTCCGCCTTCTCGGACAAGTACCAGGACGTCAACGCGATCCCCGAGGGTTCCACCATCGTGATCACCAACGACGCCTCCAACCAGGTGCGTTCGCTCAAGGTGCTCGAGACCGCCGGCGTGCTCAACGACATCCAGGACACCGACACGGCGCTGACGATCTCCGGCGACGCCAACACGGAGAAGAACCCCAAGAAGTTCGTCTTCAAGGAGATGGCTCCCGAGGTCGTCGTGCAGCAGATCAGCGACCCGAAGGTCGCCGCCGCCGTCGTCAACGGCAACTTCGTCCTGACCGCCAAGATCGACCTGACGCCGATCGCCGTCGAGTCCGCCGAGGACAACCCCTACGCCAACTTCCTGGTGTGGCGCGACGGCGAGGAGACGCCGGCCATCAAGAAGCTGGACGAGCTCCTGCACTCCGCCGAGACCAAGGCCTTCATCGAGAAGACCTGGCCGGACAAGAACGTCATCCCGGCGTTCTGATCCCGCCGCCTCACGGCCGCATCCGCCAAGGGCCGGTCGCCTCCCACACGGGAGCCGACCGGCCCTTCGCCGTTCCCAGACCACCCCGCCGCACGGCCCCCGCACCCCGCCACCCCGGCACCCCGGCAAGCGGAGCCCCTCCCCTCCGCCTCTCCCCTCAAGAATCGGAGTGCCTTCGGTACGGTTCTGGGCCAAAAACCGTACCCAAGGCACTCCGATTTCGGGGTTGAGGAGGTTTTTCGCCTGGGCTCCGCGGCACCGCTCGTCACCGCGGCACCGGCACCGGCACCGGCAGTCGACGCTCGGCGTCCGTCGCACCGGGCCGCGCCTCGGCGAGCCGCCTCCCACCCTGCCCGACGACGGGTGGTCACCACCCGCCGTCGGGCACCCCTGGGTGCCACAGCCGGCAAGCGGCGCCCTCCCGTCCCACACCTCCCTCCACATCGGAGTGCCTTCGGTACGGTTTCGGGCCAAAAAACGTACCGAAGGCACTCCGATGCGGAGGAGAAAAAGAGGGGCCCGCCATCCCCCACGGGACGACGGGCCCCTCTCGGGCACCGGCTCAGGCCTGCGGGGCCTTCGCAGCGGCAGCGGCGGCCGCCGCCGCGGGCAGGGCGGACACGATGCGGTCCATGGCGGCGTCGTCGTGGGCGGCGGAGAGGAACCACGCCTCGAAGACGGACGGCGGCAGGTAGACACCGGACTCGAGCATCGAGTGGAAGAACGGCGTGTAGCGCCAGCCCTCCTGCGCCTGGGCGTCGGCGTAGTTGTGCACGCCGTGCTCGGACGTGCCAAACGCCACCGAGAAGAGGTTGCCGGCCGTCTGGATCGAGTGATCCACGCCGGCGGCGTTCAGGGCCGCCGTCAGCTCCTCCTGCAGCTGCAGGGAGCGCGCGTCGATGTGCGCGTAGACCTCGGAGGTCGCGTGCTGCAGGGTGGCGATGCCGGCGGCCGTGGCCACGGGGTTCCCCGAGAGCGTGCCAGCCTGGTACACCGGGCCGAGCGGGGCGAGGTGCTCCATGACGTCCCGGCGGCCGCCCAGGGCCGCCGCCGGCATGCCGCCGCCGATCACCTTGCCGAAGGTAAACAGGTCGGGGACCCAGCCCTCCTCGCGGCCCGTGAGGCCCCAGTAGCCGGCGTCGGAGGCGCGGAAGCCCGTGAGCACCTCGTCGATGATGAGCAGCGAGCCGTGCTTGGCCGTGAGCTCGCGCAGGTAAGCGTTGAAGCCATCCGCGGGGGCCACGACGCCCATGTTGCACGGCGCCGACTCGGCGATGACGGCGGCGATGCGCGGACCAAACTCGGCGTAGGCCGCCTCGAGCGCCTCACGGTTGTTGTACGGCAGCACCAGCGTCTCGGCCGTGACGGCGGCGGGCACGCCGGCGGAGCCAGGCAGCGCGAGCGTGGCCAGGCCGGAGCCGGCAGCGGCGAGGAGCGCGTCCACGTGGCCGTGGTAGTTGCCGGCGAACTTGATCACCAGGTCGCGGCCCGTGAAGCCGCGGGCCAGGCGGATCGCCGTCATGGTCGCCTCGGTGCCCGTGGAGACCATGCGCACGCGCTCCACGCCGCCCATGCGGTTCGCGATGAGGCGGGCCAGCTGCGACTCGTCCGGGGTGGAGGCGCCGAAGGAGAGCCCATGATCCACGGCGCGGTGCACCGCCTCGATCACGGCGGGATGCGAGTGGCCGAGCAGCGCAGGGCCCCAGGACATCACGAGGTCGACGTACTGCTTGCCCTGAACGTCGGTGACGTGGGCGCCGTGCGCGTCGACGAGGAACGGCGGGACGCCGCCCACGGAGCCGAAGGCACGCACGGGAGAGTTCACGCCGCCGGGCATGATGGCCTGGGCGGAGGCGAATTCCTGGGCGTTCGTGATCATGTTCAGCCTTCCTTGATCCACTGGGCCAGTTCGGCGGCCCAGTAGGTGAGCACCTGGTCTGCGCCGGCGCGGCGCAGGCCAAGGACGGATTCTTCGATGGCGGCGCGGCGGTCGATCCAGCCGTTCGCGGCGGCGGCCTCGATCATCGAGTACTCGCCGGAGATCTGGTAGGCGGCCACGGGCACGGGGCTCATGGCCGCCACGTCGGCCAGGATGTCCATGTAGGCCATGGCGGGCTTGACCATGACGAGGTCGGCGCCCTCCTCCAGGTCCAGCTCCACCTCGTAGAGCGCCTCGCGGCGGTTGGCCGGGTCCATCTGGTAGGTGCGGCGATCGCCCTTGAGCTGCGAATCCACGGCCTCGCGGAACGGGCCGTAGAAGGCCGAGGCGTACTTGGCCGCGTAGGCCATGATGAGCGTGTCCTGGTGGCCGGCCTCGTCCAGGGCCTGGCGGATCACGGCGACCTGGCCGTCCATCATGCCGGAGGGGCCGAGCACGTCGGCGCCGGCCTCGGCCTGCGCCACCGCCATGCGGCCGTAGATCTCCAGCGTTGCGTCGTTGTCCACGGAGCCGTCGGCGGCGAGCACGCCGCAGTGGCCGTGGTCGGTGAACTCGTCGAGGCACACATCGCCCATGACGAGCAGCGCGTCGCCCACCTCGGCCTTCACGGCGGCGATGGCGCGGTTGAGGATGCCGTCCGGGTCGACGGCGCCGGAGCCCACGGCGTCGCGCTGGGCCGGCACGCCGAAGAGCATGAGGCCGCCCAGGCCAAGCGAGGCGGCGCGCTCGGCCTCGGCCTTGAGCGAGTCGAGCGTGTGCTGCACCACGCCTGGCATGGAGGAGATCGGGATGTTCGCCGTGGCGCCCTCGCGGACGAATGCGGGGAGGATGAGCTGGCGCGGGGCCACGCTCGTCTCGGCCACGAGGCCGCGGATGGCTGGGGTGCGCCGCAGGCGGCGCGGGCGGTGGGTCGGGAAACTCACGACTGCTTCCTTTCGGTGGCGGCCGCTCGGGCCGCGAGGGCGCCGGCCAGGCCGGCGGGATCGGTGGTCTCAGCGACGGCGTCGACGCGCAGCCCGTGGGCCAGCGCCTCCTTGGCCGTGCGCGGGCCGATGGCGATGAAGCCCGTGGCGCTCGTGCGCCCGTCCAGGAGGACGGCCACGCGCCGGGCGGTGGAGGGGGAGGTCAGGATCGCGGCGTCGAGGGAACCGGCCGCGAGGGCGTCCGCCAGGAGCGGCGGGGTGAGGCTTTCAAGGCCCGACGGCGCGGCGAGACTCGCCTCCCCTGGCACGGGAACGCCGAGCAAGAGCCCCGGATCCCCGGGGGCGTCGACCGTGCGGTAGGCGACGAGATCCACGGGGCGCCAGCCGCGTTCGAGCAGCCCGTCGCGCAGCGAGGGCGCCGCGAGATCGGCGGCCGGGAGCAGGACGGCGGCAAACGCCGTGTCCTCGGGAACGGGCCACTCGGCGAGCAGCCCGCGGGCCGAATGCTCGGAGCTGGGGACGAGATCGACATGCACGCCGATGGCCTCGAGCGAGCGCGCCGTGGCGCGGCCGACGGCGGCCACCCTCGTCACGGGCGAGAGCGTGAGCTCGGTGCCGAACTCGGCGGCGATGGCCAGCAAGGCGCGCACGGTGCTCACGGAGGTGAAGGCGACCCAGGCGAAGTGGCCCTCGGCCAGCGCGGTGAGCTGCTCAGCGACGAGGGCGCGCTGCGCCTTCGTGACGGGGAGCTCGTTGGCGATAAGCGGGCAGAGCACCGGCACGGCGCCGGCCCGGGCGAGGGCCCCGGCCAGGGGCGCCGCCCGGTCCTCGCTGCGCAGCACCGCCACGCGGGGCCCGCTCATCGCCGCGCTCACCTGGCGCCGTCCTCCGGCGCCTGCGTGCCCATGAGGCTCGCGGCCCCCAGGCCAAGCAGTTCGTCGGCCAGCGCGTGGCCCAGGGCCACGGCGTCGGCCTCGAAGAGGACCTCGCCGCCCAGCGAGCGGCGCAGCATGCGCGAGCCATCGGGGCTCACGGCCACGGCGTCGAGGCGCAGGAAGCCGGCCCGCCCCGGCAAACCGAGGGCACCCAGCGGGGCGGCGCAGCCGCCCTCCAAACGGTTCAACAGCGCTCGCTCGGCCGTCACGGCCAGGCGCGTCGCGTCGTCGTCGAGCGAGGCGAGGGCGCGCGTGAACTCGTCGTCGCGCTCCAGGGTGGGGGTCGCGACCTCCACGGCGAGGGCGCCCTGCCCGGGGGCGGGCAGCATGACCATGGGGTCGATGCGCTCCGTGATGAAGCGATCGAGGCCCAGGCGATCGAGGCCAGCACCGGCCAGGATGACGGCGTCCAGGTCGCCCGCGTGTTCGCGGCCAACGGAGGCGCTGTCGTCGTGCTCGAGCTCCAGCCCGATCACGCGGCGCAGGCGCGTTGGCACGTTGCCACGGATGTCTCGCACGCGCAGGTCGGGGCGGGCGGCCAGCAGTTGGGCCGCGCGGCGCGGCGAACCCGTGCCGACCACGGCGCCCGTGGGCAGCGTGTCGAGCGTGAGCCCGTCGCGGGCCACGAGGACGTCCCGCACGTCGACGCGCGCCGGGATGGCGGCGATGGACAGGCCCTCGGGCTGCAGGACCGGGAGGTCCTTGAGCGAGTGGACGGCCACGTCGACGTCGCCGTCCAGGACGCGCTGACGCAGGGCGGCGGCAAAGACGCCGGTCCCGCCCAGCGAGGCGAGCGAGCCGGTGACGACGTCGCCCTCGGTCTTCACGATGATCGTCTGGGCCTCGCCGGCCCCGGCGCGCCGCAGCGCCTCGGCCACGTGACCCGTTTGGGTCGTGGCCAAGGCGCTGCCGCGCGTGCCGATGCGGAATCCGCTCACGTCTGCGGGACCCCCACCTCGGAGTCGACCGCCGCGATGGTCGGCTTGAACGTGCCGTCACGCATCTGCTTGACGCAGCAATTCGGGCGGCACACGTCGTACCAGGGGCCGCCGGAGACGCAGGATTCGCGGCCCTCACGCAGGGCCTTGCCGTCGGGGCCGGCCAGCCGCTCCTCGACGAGGTCGACCACGCCGGAGACGAAGGCCTGGTGCGTGCCGTGGGTGGGCACGCGGTGGAAGGCCAGGCCGAGCTCCTCGGAGGTTTCCTTGGCCTCGGTGTCCAGGTCCCAGACCACCTCCATGTGATCGGAGACGAAGCCGATCGGGACGATGACGACGCCGCGGGTTCCGGCGGACGCGTACTCCTCGATCGCGTCGTTGATGTCCGGCTCGAGCCACGGCACGTGCGGGGCGCCCGAACGCGACTGGAACACGAGCGACCATTCGAGGCCGTCGGAGGAGGGCACCCGCGAGAGGATCTCCTTCGCCACCTCGAGGTGCTGGTGGGAGTAGACGTCGGTGTCGATCGAGGCGGCGAGCTCGCGAGGGCCGGCCGCGTCCGCGTCGGTCTGCGGGATCGAGTGGGTCGTGAAGACGATGCGCACGGGGGCACCCTCCTCGCCACGGGCGGCGAGCTGGGCGCGGACGTCGGCCAGGCCGGTCGCCAGGTCCTGGGCAAACGGCTCAACGAACCCGGGGGTGTCGAAGTACTGGCGGATCTTGTCCACCTCGAGCTTGCCCTCGAGGCCGCTCTCGCGCAGGGCCACGCCGTAGTCCTCGCGGTACTGGCGGCAGGAGGAGTAGCCGGCGTAGGCCGAGGTCGCCAGGACCAGCAGGCGGCGGTGGCCGGCCGCGTAGGCGTCCTCCAGGACCTCCTGCACGTAGGGGTCCCAGTTGCGGTTGGCCCACAGCACCGGCAGCTCGATGCCGCGCGTGGCCAGCTCGGCCTCGATGGCTGCCTTGAGCTCGCGATTCTGGGCGTTGATGGGGCTGATGCCACCGTTGGCGCGGTAGTGGGTCGCGACCTCTTCGAGGCGCTCGTCCGGGATGCCGCGGCCGGCGGTGACGTTGCGCAGGAACGGAATGACGTCCTCCTGGCCCTCCGGGCCGCCGAAGGAGGAGAGGATCAGGGCGTCGTACGCCTTGGGCTCCATGCGGCCGTTCTCGTCATAGCCCTCGCGGGGGTCGAAGCTGAACTCGCTCATGCCAGCACCTCGATGGCCTCGATCGCGCTGATGCGGCGCCCGGTGTAGAAGGGCACCTCCTCGCGCACATGGTGGCGGGCCTCGGTGTAGCGCAGGTGACGCATCATGTCGACGAGGTCGATCACCTCCGGCGCCTCGAGCGCGATGATCCACTCCCAGTCACCCAGGGCAAAGGAGGCCACCGTGTTGGCCTGCACCGTGGGGAAGTCGCGGCCCAGGATGCCGTGATCGCGCAGCATCGTGCCGCGCTCCTTGGCGTCCAGCGTGTACCAGTCGTAGGAGCGCACGAAGGGGTAGACCGTGAGCCAGTCCCCCGCCTCCTGACCGCGCGCAAACGCCGGCGAGTGGTTCTTGGCGAACTCGGCCTCGCGGTGCACGCCGAAGAAGGAGAAGGCCAGGTCGGTGCCGGCCAGCAGCTCGGTGCGGCGCAGCGTGCGCAGCGCCGCCTGCAGCGACTCGAACGAGGGGCCGTGCAGCCACAGCATGAGGTCGGCGTCCTCGCGCATGCCGGAGACGTCGTACACGCCGCGCAGGTGCACGCCGTCGGCCAGCGCCCCCACCGTCGCCTCGAACTGTGCTCCATCGGCCTCCGAGTGCTCGCGCACCTCGGTGCGCGCCAGCACTGCCCACACGGTGAAGTGCAGGGTGTGCTCCCCCTCGCGGGCGCGCTCGGCCAGCACGGGCGAAGAGTTCTCCGGGCGGTATCCGGTCTCGGACATCGAGTCCTTGCCTTTCTTCGTGCCGCTCCGTCGGGGCCGACGGCGCGGGCTTGGCTGCTCCCGGACGGGCCGGGGCAGGTGGTCTAGCGGGCGCTGAGGCCCAGGGTCTTGCGGGTGGAGGAAACGACGGCGGCGAGGCCGGTGCCGAAGCGCCAGGCCCCCACGACGTCCAGCTCCGGGACGGGGGCCAGCAGGCCGCTCACGGCGCTGAGCCGGTCGCGCTGCCCCACGGTGGCCAGCGGCAGCGCGCCGTGATGGCGCACAACGTCCCACCCGAGCACATCGGCCTCGGAGAGCTCCACGCCCAGGAGGGCGGCGGCGTCGGCCACGCCCTGGCGCAGGAGCGTCTCGTCGTCGGCGTCCGCCACGCGGGCCGCGGCGTCGGTGAGGCGCCCGTAGGACAGGCGAAGCACGTGGCGGCCGGGGCCGGCCAGCTCCGCGAGCCACGGCCACTTGGCGGTGGCGTGCGTCATGGCCTTGGCCAGGACGTCGCCCGCATCGGGGGCCACGAGCACGCCGGTGCCGCGGGGGGCCACGTCGAGATCCGGCAGGTCGACGACGAGCGTCACGAGGCTCACGCCGGCGCCCTCGTCCGGGCGCAGCGCGGCCAGCCCGGGGACGACGCCCGCCAGCAGGTCGACGGCGCGCGGCCCGTCCGTTGCCACCACGAGGCGCTCCGCGTCGAGGACGTCTGCCCCCACGCTCACATGCCAGGTGCCGTCCTCGGCCCGCTCAATCGAGTCGACGGCGGCGCCGGCGATGAGGTGGGCGCCGCGCTCCGCCAGGTCCTGAACGAGGGCGGACACCAGGGTGTTCATGCCGCCGCGCAGGCCGGCGACGGCCGAGCCGGCGGGGGCAGCGGCGCGCAACGAGGCGGCGGCGGCGCTGAGCGAACCCTCGCGCGCCAGGGCCGCGCGCAGCCCGGGGGCAATCGTGTCGGCGTCGAGGGCGTCCGGGTCGGCCGAGTGCACGCCGGAGACCACGGGGGTCACGAGGCGGTCCAGGACCTCCTGGCCCAGGCGCACGCGCACCAGTTCACCGAGCGAGACGGCCCCCTCCAGCAGCTCCGGCTCCACGGGGGTCTCGAGGTCCAGCGCGGCGCGGGCGGCACCCTCGGCGCTCAGCGCCGCGACGGCGTCGGCCTCGCGGGGATCGCCGGGGAGGCCGACGACGCCGCTGCGCGGCAGCGGGACGTCGCGGCCGGCACCGGCGTGCAGCCACGCGGGACTCGCGGCGGGGAATACGAGCTCCAGGCCCAGCTCGCCGGCCAGGCGCGCCACGGCGTCGTTGCGCGTGGCGAAGGACTCGGCGCCGGCGTCGAGGCTCAGGCCGTCCACGACGTGGGCGCGCACGCGACCGCCGGGCTCGTCCGCCTCCAGCAGGCTGACCTCGTAGCCGAGCAGCGCGAGCTCGCGCGCGCCCACGAGGCCGGCCACGCCCGCCCCGATCACGACGGCGGTCGGGGCCACGGAGGGTGCCGTCACCTTGCGGGCGGCGAGGGCTTGGAGTCGATCGGCCAGGCGGGACATGCTCAGGCCTCCTTGAGGGCGCTGAAGGCGCGGGGATCGGCGTCCACCGGCACGGAGTGAATGAACTCGACGAGGCGCGTGAGCACCTCCGGATCGGCGTCCGGCGGCACCCCGTGTCCCAGGTTCACGACGTGCCCGGGGGCCGCGGCGCCGCGGGCGAGCACGTCAACGGTGTGCTCGCGCAGGGCGTCCCAGCCGGCGCCGAGCAGCGCGGGGTCGATGTTGCCCTGCAGCGGCACGCCGCCGCCCAGGCGGGCCTCGGCCTCGTCCAACGGGACGCGGTAGTCGATGCCCATGACGGTGTTGCCCGCCCTGTTCATGTCGACCAGCAGCTCGCCGGTGCCCACCCCGAAGTGCACGAGCGGGACGCCGAGCTCCTTGACGGGGTCAAGGGCGCGCGCGGACGCCGGGAGCACGAAGCGGCGGTAGTCGGCCGGGGCGAGCGAGCCGCCCCAGGAATCGAAGAGCTGGCCGGCGGAGGCGCCGGCCTCGATCTGGGCCCGGAGGAACGCGCCGGACACGTCGGCGGCCCAGGCGGCCAGGCCGGCCCACGTCTCGGGGTCGGCGTGCATGAGGCGGCGCGGGCCGAGGTGATCGCGGCTCGGCTTGCCCTCCACCATGTAGGCGGCCAGCGTGAACGGCGCGCCGGCGAAGCCGATGAGCGGGGTGGAGCCCAGCTCGGCGACCGTCAGCCGCACGGCCTCGCGGATGGGCTCCAGCGCGGCGTCGTCGAGGCGGGGCAGGGCCGCCACCTGCTCCGGGGTGGTGATCGGCTCGCCAAACACGGGGCCGACCCCCGGCTTGATCGTGACGTCCAGGCCGGCCAGCTGCAGCGGCACCACGATGTCGGAGAAGAAGATGCCGGCGTCCACGTCGTGGCGGCGGACCGGCTGCAGGGTGATCTCGCTGGCCATGGCGGGATCCAGGCACGAGGCGATCATGTCCGTGCCCGCTCGCAGCTCGCGATACTCCGGCAGAGACCGGCCGGCCTGGCGCATGAACCAGACGGGACGCCGCGAGGGCGTGCGGCCGGTCATGGCGGCGATCAGCGGTGCGTTGGCGGTGGTTCCGGACACGAGGGGGTGGGATCCACGAAGCGTCATGCCTGCCATTCTGCCGCGCAAGACACCCGTGAACGAAATGGGCGCGGCGCGCCGAGGGTATTTCTTCTACCGCACGTAGAACTCTTGGGTCACGGTGTTCCGCGCCAGCGCTGGGATGCACGGCAACACGTCTCCAAGCGGAGACGAAATCACTCCACGCGGCGGGCCCCCAAGTGAGGCTGACCTCACCGGCGCGGCGGCCCGTGGCGGACTACACTGTGTCGATTGTGGTCCTGATGTCCCTCATTGCCTCCCATGCGGAGCTCGATCTGGAGACCGTTGCGCGGCTTTCCGCGGCGGCCTCCGCCTTCGACCCCTCCGCCGTGGCGCAGTCCCCCGCGCTCAAGGGCACCGTTGTGCTCGCCACCTGCAATCGCTTCGAGATCTACGCTGAGGCCGAAGACGCCGACGCCGTGGATGCGGCCCGCGCGGCCGTGGTCGACACCGTCGCCAGCCGCTCCGGCGTGCAACGAGACCTGGTCTCCTCCGCGCTGACCACGCACACGGGTGCGGAGGTGGCCCGCCACCTCTTCTCCGTGGGCGCAGGGCTCGATTCGGCCGTCGTGGGCGAGCGCGAGATCGCCGGCCAGGTCAAGCGCGCCCTCATCGAGGCGCAGGCCACCGGGACCGTCACAGGCAACCTCACCAAGCTCTTCCAGAGCGCCTCCCGCACCGCCAAGCAGGTGCAGTCCTCCACGACCCTCGGCTCGCGCGGCAAGTCCATCGTCTCGGTGGCGCTCGACCTCGCCGAGGACCTCGAGCCGGGCGCCTGGGCCGATCGCACCGTAGTGCTCTTCGGCACCGGCGCCTACGCCGGCGCCACCCTCAAGCTGCTGCAGGAGCGCGGCGCCCGCGCGGTGGGCGTGTTCTCGGCCTCCGGACGCGCCGAAGAGTTCGTAGCCGCCCGCAGCGGCGAGGCGCTGGCGGAGGAGTCGTTGGGCGAGTGGCTCGCCGCCGCCGACGTCATCATCGGTTGCTCGGGCGGCGCTCACCGCCTCATGGCCTCCGACCTTGAACAGCTCGAGCGCGGCGAGCGCCCGCTCGTGGCCATCGACCTCGCTCTCTCCCGCGACTTCGATCCCGAGCTCGATCGCCTCGAGAACGTCTCGCTGCTCACCCTCGAATCCGTGCGCATGGCCGCCCCCGGCGAACAGCTCGACTCGGTGCGCAAGGCGAGCCTCATCGTCACCGAGGCCACGGAGGCCTTCGAACGCGAGCGCCGCCAGCGCACGGCGGACGCCGCCATCGTCGCGCTGCGCCGCCACACCCAGGCCGTCCTCGAGTCCGAAGTTGAGAAGGTCAGGGCCCAGCACGGCTGCAGCGCCGCCGGGGAGGAGGTGGAGTTTGCCATGCGCCGCATGGTCAAGCAGATGCTCCACATCCCCACCGTCCGTGCCCGCGAGATGGCCGAGGAGGGCCGGATCGACGAGTACACCGACGCGCTGCATTCGCTCTACGGCATCGAGGTCCCCACGGCCGCCACGCGCCGCGGCAACACCGCCGCGCAGGCCAGGGCCGCCGCGAGCCCCGAGGCCGCGGCCCTCGCCGCCGCCCGCCCGGAGCACCCGTCCCAGGCGCCGGATCAGGCGTCCGCCGCCCAGGCGCTAAACGACGTCGCGTGCCCAGCTCCGCACGGCCCTGCCGCTTCGAGCGGGGGCACCCAGCCCGACGCCGCGACGTCGGGCCTCGAGCGCTCGGCCTAGGGCCGGCCTTCCTTCCCCGCCGGGGCGGGGTGTCCGCGCCACGGCGCGGGCACCCCGCCCTGCGGCGTTCGGGCTGGGGCACACCGTCACGAATCCCCCGCGCGCGACTACCCGGGCGTAGCATGGCGCCCCAGAGAGACGCCTCTGATGACTTGAGCGGAAGGCCACCGTGAGCACCACCTCCTCCCCCCGCCAGCTGCGCTTGCCCAAGGCCGAACGCCGGGCCCAGTTGCTCGAGGCGGCCCACGCCGTCTTCTCCGAGCGCGGCTACCACGGCACGGCCATGGACGCCATCGCGGAGGCCGCGCAGGTCTCCAAACCGGTCCTCTACCAACACTTCCCCGGCAAGCGCGAGCTCTACCTCGCCCTCCTCGACTCCGAGCTCTCGGCCCTCGAGTCCCGCCTGGTCACCGCCGTCTCCCAGACCGAGGACAACCGCGAGCGCGTCAACGCCACGGTGCGCGTGTTCTTCGAGTACGTCGCCCAGGACTCCGGCGCGCACCGCCTAATCTTCGCCTCCGATCTCGGCAACGACGCCGACGTCTCGGCTCGCCTGAAGACCTTCGAAGAGGCGGTGGGCCGCGCGATCGGCACCATCATCGAGGCCCAGGCCGGGCTGCCCGGGCCCGCCGCCGAGCTACTGGGGCACGCCCTGGCCGGCGCCGCCCAGACCGGCGCCATGCGCTGGGCCGCCGCCCCCGAGGTGCCACTGGACACCGCCGTCGAGCTCGTGTCGCGTTTGGCTTGGCGCGGAATCGGCCAGTTCCCCAAGGACATGGCCTGAGCCTGTCATAGGCTTCTCTGCGAAGACTTTTCACGCGGCGGCACGGCCTCCCCTGAGGGAGGCACCGCCCCAAGCACAGGAGTTGTTATGGACGTGCGCATCGGCATGAAGGACGTCGCCCGCGAGGTCGCCATCGAGACCGAGGACAGTGCCGAGGCCGTGGAAGCGGCCATCGCCGCCGCGATCAAGGACTCCAGCCTGCTGAGCCTGACGGATTCCAAGGGCCGTAAGGTGCTCGTGGCCGGAGCCGGCATCGCCTACGTGGAGTTCGGCGCCCCGGCCCAGCGCCCCGTCGGTTTCGCCCAGGCCTGATTCACGACACGGGCCGCACGCATGCGTCACGCTTATCTGCGGCTCTCGGAGGCCGCCACCGCGCTCAGGGATTCCCTCGAGGCCGCGGCGGCGGCCTCCGGCCTTTCCACCGAGTATCCGGAGGCCGCTCTCCGGGAGGCGCTGGACGCCGTGCGGTCGTACGCGCCCCCCGAGCTCGACCTCACGCACCTTCCGTTCATCACGATCGATCCTGAGGGATCCACCGACCTGGATCAGGCGCTGTGGCTCGAGCCGGAGGGCGGGGGCTGGCGCGTGCACTACGCCATCGCCGATGTGCCAGGCTTCGTGCCGGTCGGCGGTGCGCTCGACGCCGAGACCCGGCACCGCGGCGAGACCGCCTACCTGCCCCAAGGCCGCATCCCGCTGCACCCCGAGGCCATCTCCGAGGGCGCCGGCTCGCTGCTCCCCGGCCAGGAGCGCGGGGCCTACGTGTGGGAAATGCTCGTGAACGCGGACGGCACCAGCACGTTGGCCGGCCTGCATCACGCGCGCGTGATGAGCCGTGAACAGCTCAGCTACCCGCAGGCCCAGGGCCGGCTCGAGGCGGGGGATCCCCTGATGCGGCTGCTGCACGCCTTCGGGGAGGCCCGCAGGGCGGACGAGTCGCGCCGCGGCGGCGCCAACCTCGGGCTGCCAGAACAGGAGATCGTCCCCGTCGAGGGCGGCGGCTACGCCCTGCACGCCAGGGTGCCCCTGCCCATCGAGGAGGACAACGCCCAGGTGTCCCTCCTCACGGGCATCAGCGCGGCCCGGCTCATGCTGGGGGCCGGGCAGGGGCTGCTACGCACCATGCCGGCCCCCGACCCCGAGGCCGAGGAGCGTTTCCGTCGCGTGAGCGTCCAGCTGGGCCACCCGTGGGCGGCCGGCACGGCCTACGGCGACTATCTGCGTTCCCTCGACGTGACCAAGCCCCAGCAGCTGGCCATCATGCACGCCGCCGCCGGGCTCTTCCGCGGCGCCAGCTACACGGCCTTCGCCGGCGAAGCACCCGCCCAGCCGTTGCAGGCCGCCGTCGCGGCGCCCTACGCCCACGTGACGGCGCCCCTGCGTCGGCTGGTTGACCGCTTCGGCCTCGTGCTCTGCCACGCCCAGGCCAACGGCCTCGAGGTGCCCGGCTGGGTCAGCGAGGCCCTGCCCACCCTGCCGGAGGCCATGAAGGCGGCCGGTTCCGCCGTCTCCTCGGCCGAGCGCCGCAGCCTCGACATCGTGGAGGCCTCCCTGCTCGCCGCCCGCGTGGGCGAGCGCTTCGAGGCCGTCGTCATCGAGGGCAGGCTGCCCGCCTCCGGGGCGCCACGGCAGGCGGCCATCCCGGCGCAGGCGGCCACTGCGGCGCGGCCGACCGCACAGGGCTCCGGCGGGAACGGCAACGGCAACGGCAACGGCGGCAGCGTCAAGGTCGCGCTGCTCGACCCGCCGGTGGAGGCCCGCGCCGAGGGCGGCTCGGAGTCCGGCACCGTCGTCACCCTGGAGCTGCTCTCCGCCGACGTGCAGGCCGCGCAGATTCGCCTGCGCGTCGTGCAACCAAACTGAGCCCGGGAAGAAGAACCCGCAGGTACAATTCCGTACCACCAGTGAATGGATGCTCGGTCGCACCCTTTTCTCGTCTTTTCAGCGGCGTTGACGCGTCGCCAGGGCAGGGAGTCTCCCCGCCCGCAGCCACACCGCGATCGGCTCCGTGCCTATGCGCCCGCCGGCGCCTCGCAAGCCACCGCGGCTGCGCAGGCTGCGGCTGACGCCCTAAAAGAAGAGGAACCGCCCACCGTGAGCGAATCCACCCAGGACGTCGTCGCCGACGCCCCTCAGCCCACCTTTGCCGATTTCGAGGTGGCCCGCGCCATCGTCGAGACCCTCGCCGAGAAGGGCATCACGCATCCCTTCCCCATCCAGGCCATGACCCTGCCGGTCGCCCTCGGCGGCCACGACATCATCGGCCAGGCCAAGACCGGCACGGGCAAGACCCTCGGTTTCGGCATCCCCGCGCTGCAGCGCGTGGCCATCCCCGGCACCGAGGCCTACGAGAAGCTCGCCAAGCCGGGCGCCCCGCAGGCCCTCATTGTTGCCCCGACCCGCGAGCTCGCGGTCCAGGTGGCCGAGGATCTCGCCGCCCCGGCCAAGCGCCTGGGCGCCCGCATCGCCACGATCTACGGCGGCCGCGCGTACGAGCCGCAGATCGAGCAGCTCGAGGGCGGCGTCGAGATTGTCGTCGGCACCCCCGGCCGCCTGATCGACCTGATGCGACAGCACCACCTCGACCTGAAGTACGTCAAGACAGTCGTGCTCGATGAGGCGGACGAGATGCTCGACCTCGGCTTCCTTCCGGACGTGGAGCGCCTGCTCTCCGCCGTCCCCGAGGTGCGCCAGACCATGCTGTTCTCCGCGACCATGCCCGGCCCGGTCATCGCCATGGCCCGCCGCTACATGAGCCAGCCGACGCACATCCGCGCCGCGGATCCGGACGACGATTCGATCACCAAGAAGGACATCCGCCAGGTGATCTACCGCGCCCACCACCTGGACAAGGACGAGGTCATCGCCCGCATCCTCCAGGCCGAGGGCCGCGGCCGCACCATCATCTTCACGCGCACGAAGCGCCAGGCCGCCCGCCTCTCCGAGGAGCTTACCGATCGCGGCTTTGCCGCCGGTGCCCTCCACGGCGACCTGGGCCAGGGCGCCCGCGAGCAGGCCCTGCGCGCCTTCCGCAGCAACAAGGTGGACGTGCTGGTCGCGACCGATGTCGCCGCCCGCGGCATCGACGTCGACGACGTCACCCACGTCATCAACCTGCAGTGCCCGGACGATGAGAAGACCTACCTTCACCGCGTGGGCCGCACGGGCCGCGCCGGCAACAAGGGCACGGCCATCACCTTTGTCGATTGGGAGGACGTCCCGCGCTGGGGCCTGATCAACAAGGCCCTCGGCCTCGACCAGGCCGAGCCGCTGGAGACCTACTCCTCCTCCGCGCACCTCTTCACCGACCTCGACATCCCCAAGGGCACCAAGGGCCGCCTGCCGCGCGACAAGCGCGTGCTCGAGGGCCTCGCGGCCGAGAAGGTCGAGGACCTGGGCGAGACCGGCAAGCGCAACGCGCCGGAGCGCGGCGGCCGCGGTGGCCGCGGCGGCCAGGGTTCGCGCGGCGGCCGCGGCGGGCAGTCCCGCTCGGGCCGTTCCGAGGGCGGCGAGCGCCGCGAGCGCGGCCGCGGCCACGCCGATCGCCCGGGTCACGAAGACGCCAAGCCGAAGGCCGACGGCGAGCGCGCCCCGCGCGCCGAGGGTTCGCGCGGCGAGGGCTCCGGCGCACCGCGCCGCCGTCGCCGCACGCGCCGCGGCGGCCAGGGCGGCGAGGGCCAGCAGGGCGGGGCAGCGGCCTCCGAGTGAGTCAGCAGCACCGCGAGGCGTGGTTCAGCCCCGAGGGTTCCTCTGCGGTGGTGGCCGGGGACAACCTGGCCGCCACCGCCGCTCTGCCCAGCGGCGCCTTCACGATCGTCTACCTCGATCCCCCCTTTAACACCGGCAGGATCCAGCGCCGCGAGCGCTTTGTTGGCTCGCGCCTGCCCGACGCCGCGCCGTCGGGTGAGGCGGGCGCCTCACCCCAGGCGAGCGCCTCACCCGAGGCTGGGGCCGCCAAGGCGCGCCTCTCCCCCGCCGCGCCCGCCCCGGAGGGTCAAGGCACACGGCCCTCCCCCGCGCCGTCGGACAGTGAAACGCGCATCGGCGAGGGCGTGCGCTCGGGTTTCCGTGGCGCGAGCTACGCCTCGGTGCGCACCGAGCTGGCCCGCTACAACGACCGCTTCGAGGACTTCTGGGGCTTCCTGTTCCCGCGCCTCGAGGAGGCGTGGCGCCTCCTGGCCCCCGACGGAACGCTCTACCTGCATCTCGACTACCGCGAGGCGCACTACGCCAAGGTGGCCATGGACGCCCTCGTGGGGCGCGAGTGCTTCGTCAACGAGATCATCTGGGCGTACGACTACGGGGCCAGGCCCAAGCGGCGCTGGCCGGCCAAGCACGACACGATCCTGATGTACGTCAAGGACCCCTCCGGCTATCACTTCGATTCGGCCGAGGTTCAACGCGAGCCCTACATGGCGCCCGGCCTCGTCACGAAGGAGAAGGCTGCGCGCGGCAAGCTGCCCACCGACGTCTGGTGGCACACCATCGTCTCCCCCACGGGCAAGGAGAAGACGGGCTACCCCACGCAAAAGCCCCTGGGCATCCTGCGCCGGATCATCGCCGCCTCCTCCCGGGAGGGCGATTGGGTGCTCGACCTCTTTGCCGGTTCGGGGACCACGGGTGCCGCCGCTGCCTCCCTTGGCCGGCACTTTGTCTGCGTCGACGCGCACGACGACGCCGTCGCGGTGATGCGCAAGCGGCTCCCCGAGGCGCGATTTATCGACCTGCGCTGGGATGAGCGCTCCCGTGCCGAGGGCGCTGGCTAGGCTGGGGCGGTGAACCCCTCCACCGGTACCCTCCCCCGTCCCAGCGCCGCGCTGCGCCGAGCCAGGCTCGGCGTGTTCGCGAGCTTCCTTGCATGCGGCTTTGCCGTGGCCACCTGGGTGGTCCACATCCCGCGGCTCATGGACAACACGGGGCTCAACGAGGCGGGTCTCGGGGTGCTGCTCCTCGTGCTCGGCGTGGGTGCGCTCCTGGCCATGCAGGCCGGCGGCTCGCTCGCCGCCCGCTGGGGGTCGCGCCCCGTGCAGGCGTGGGGCACCGTCGTCATGCTCCTCGGGATCCTCGCCGTGTCCCTGGCCCCCGACCCGCTCTGGCTCGGGGCCGGCCTCATCCTCTTCGGCATCGGCAACGGCGCCCTCGACCTGGCCATGAACGAGCAGGCCGTGCGCGTGGAGCAGGCCTACGGACGCCCCATCATGAGCGCCTTCCACGCCTTCTTCTCCGTGGGCGGCGCGCTCGGTGCGCTGCTCGGCGGCACGCTCCTGGCGCTCAACCTGCCCACCGTGGTCTCCATGGGCATCATGGGTGCCGTCTGCGCCGCCGTCTCGCTCGGCGCGCTGCCCGTCCTCATGCCCTCCCACGCCGCCGTGGCCGCGGCGGCGGGAGAGGATCTCCCCGCCCCGACGCAGGCCCCCGCGCGCTCCCAGGTGCTGCGCCTGGGGCTCGTCCTCGGCTCGCTCGCCTTCGCGTTCTTCCTGGCGGAGGGCACCGTCAACGACTGGAGCTCGCGCCACGCCGTGGAGCACTTCGGCACGAGCGAATCCCTGGCCGCCGCCGCGTACGGCACCTTCTCCGTGGCCATGACGATCGGGCGCCTCTGCGCCGACCGCGTGGCCGGGCGCTTCGGCGCCGGCGCCGTGGTGCGCTACGGCTCGCTCGTGGCCGCCGTCGGCCTGCTCGGCGTGGTGCTGCTGCCGAGCTTCGCATGGGCCGTGGTGGGTTGGGGCCTGTACGGCCTGGGCCTCTCGGGGATCGTCCCTCAGCTCTTCACGGCGGCCGGCGCCCTCGTGCCCGGCCCGCGCGGCGCCGTCGTGCTGGCCCGTGTGGTGGGTGCCGGCTACGTCGGCATGCTGGCCGGCCCGGCCATCGTGGGCGGCCTCGCCGGGCTCGTGGGCCTGAACCAGGCCCTGGCCCTGCCCGTGGTGCTCTGCCTCATCGGCTGTGCGCTCTCCTTCACCCTGCGCCTGGGCGTGCCGGGCGGCGCCGGGACGGCGCCCCAGGAGGGCACGACGGCGCCCGCTCACCGCTAGGCGCGAGCCGCACCGGGGCGCGGGGCCGGGCCAGGGTGCGAGCCGCACCGGTGCGCGGGGCCGAGGCGCGGGCCTCGTTAGGCCGGACCGGCTAGCGCAGTTCCGAGGCGTCGAAGCCCTCGATCTCGGGCGCCTCGGTGCGCTCGAGCAGGCGCAGCAGCGCGCGGGGTTCCGTGGTGTTCTCCCCCAACAGATTCGGCTTGCCCGCGCCGTGGTAGTCGGAGGAGCCCGTCACGATGAGCCCCCGCTCGGAGGCCAGCGCGAGGAGCTCGCGACGGCCCTCGGCCGAATTGTCACGGTGGTAGACCTCCACGCCGTCGAGGCCGGCGTCCACCACCGCCAGCATCTCGTCCCGGCCGATGACGCGTCCGCGCGCCCCGGCCACGGGATGCGCCATGACGGCGGCGCCGCCCGCAGCGTGGATGAGCCGCACGGCCTGCACCGGATCCAGGGCGGGCTGGCCCACGTAGTAGGGGCCGCGCGGGGAGAGGATGTGGGCGAAGGCCTCGGTGCGGTCCGCCACGACCCCCGCCGCCACGAGCGCGTCGGCGATGTGGGGGCGGCCGATCGTTGAACCGGCTTGGGTCTGCTCCTGCACCGACGCCCAGTCGATCGGGAAGTCCTCCGCCAGCCGGTCCACCATGGCGCGGGCGCGGCCGTCGCGGGAGTCGCGCAGCCCGGCCAGCGCCGCGCGCAGCTCCTCGTTGCCGCGGCTGACGCCGTAGGCCAGCATGTGCACGCTGATGCCGGTGAACGGCACCCTGCAGGTGACCTCGATGCCGCCGAGCCAGCCGATGCCGTGCGCCGCGGCCGCGGCCCGCGCCTCGTCCCAACCGGCGCTCTGGTCGTGATCGGTGAGGGCCACGATGTCGAGGTCGGCCGCCGCGGCGGAGGCCACGAGCTCGGCCGGGGCCTGCGTCCCGTCGGAGACCCAGGAGTGCGTGTGCAGGTCGATGCGCATGAACGTTAAGGCTAATGCCAAAGGGCCGCCCCGGCGTGCTCAGCACGCTGGGGCGGCCCCACGCCGTTGCCGTGGTGTCGCGGGACGGGCCCGGCGCACGGCCCGGCTCACGTCCCAGCGCACCGCCGAGGGCGGCGCGCCGACCCGGCTCAGCCGAGGATCATCGCGGCGGCGCGCTCGGCGATCATGACGGTCGGGGCGTTGGTGTTGCCGGTCGTGATGTCGGGCATGATCGAGGCGTCGGCGACGCGCACGCCGGAGAGCCCGTGGACGCGCAGCGTGCGCGGGTCCACCACGGCCGCGTCGTCGAGGCCCATGCGGCACGTGCCCACCTGGTGGTGGTAGGTGACGGTGCGGGCGCGAACGTAGCCCTCGAGCTCGTCGTCGCTGTCCCCCAGGTCCGCGCCGGGGTAGACCTCGGTGGCGCCCCAGCCCTCGGCGAGCGCCGCCTGGCGGCCGATCTCGCGGCACTGGCGCACCGAGGCGATCATCGAGTCGACGTCCGACTCGTCGGCGAGCGCCCCCACGTCCACCTTGACGCCGTCGGCCAGTTCGGGGCCAGCCAAGGTGATCTCGCCGCGCCCGGCGGGGCGCACGACCCCCGCCACGAGGCTGAAGCCGTTCTCCGGCCCCTGCATGTCATCGAGGAAGTACATGGGCAGCGAGAAGTGCAGGGGTTGCGTGTCCGGGACCGCGAGGTCGGGGCGCGAGCGCCAGAAGTGGTGCGTTTCCGCCGCGCCCACGCCCGGGGCGGGCACCTCGCGCTCGGTCGCGTAGATGACGGGCACCAGGAAGTGATCGTGCAGGTTCTTGCCCACGCCGGGGGCGTCGAGCACCGGGGTCACGCCGGCGGCCGCGAGCTCCGCGGCCGGACCCACGCCGGAGCGCAGGAGCACCTCGGGGGAACCGAGGGCGCCGGCGCAGAGCACCGTCTCCTCGGCGAGAAGGCGCTGCGGCGTGCCCTCCGCGTCCAGGTACTCCACGCCGCGCACCGTATTCTCCTCGATGATGAGGCGGGTGACCCTTGCGCCCGTGATGAGGCGCAGGGTGTCCGCATCCGCGACCGGCTCGAGATACGCGTTCCACGTGTTGAAGCGCTTGCCCTCGCGCACGTTGAGCTGCATCTTCGACACGCCGTCCGGCTCGCCCGAGTTGTAATCGGCGTCCTCCGACAGGCCCCACTGGCGGCAGGCCTCGAGGATCGAGTCCTGCACCTCGTCGCGGCCGAAGTCCTCGCGCACATCGAGCAGGCCGCCCGTGCCGCGCAGCTCGGAGGCGCCGCCGTCGAAGTCCTCGATGGCCTTGAAGACGGGCAGCACCTCGTCCCAGCCCCAGCCGGGGCACCCGCGGTAGGCCCAAGCGTCGTAGTCGGCGCGGTGACCGCGCACCCAGATGGTGGCGTTGAGCGCGTGGGAGCCGCCCACGACCTTGCCGCGGGGCAGGTGGAGCGAGCGCCCGTCCAGGCCTGGCTGCGGCTCGGTGACGTAGTCCCAGTCCTCCGGGCCTCGCCAGAGCCCACCGGCAGCGGCCACGTCGGCGATGATCGGGTTCTCCGGCATGCCGCCGGCCTCGAGCACCGCCACGGTGCGCCCGGCATCCAGCAGGCGGCGGGCGATCACATTGCCTGCCGAACCTGCGCCAATCACGATGACGTCGACGTCGTTGTCCTTCACGGTGCACTCCTTGCGCTGCTGCGGGCGCGTGCGGGATCCGCGCCTCCTTCTGTGTAGCCTGGCTCACTTTTGCTCCCCGCGCCGTCCCCTGCCCGCCAAGCCACCGACCCATTCCCGCCAGCCGCGCCGGCCGCCGCGCCGACGCCCGCACCGACCCCGCACCCCTGGGCCCCCAGCACCCGGCTTCGCTGGGGCCGCGCCCGCGCTTGGACGCGGGCGCGGCGCGGTGGGAGCATGGAGGGCGTGATGACCCAGAACCCCGACATGTCCACCCCCGAGGGCGATCAGCCGCTCGAGGACCGCGTCAACAACCGATCGATGCGCCCCGATTCGGCCGCCTTCAAGGCCTTCATGGCCGCGAACTGGGCCCCGAGCCAGGACGAGGGCACCACCCGCATGGCCTCGGCCGACTTCGCCGCCGCCCGTCGCGCCAAGCTCTCCGCCCGCTTCCCCGGCGAGCGCCTCGTCATCCCGGCCGGCCCGCTCAAGGTCCGCTCGAACGACACCGACTACCGCTTCCGCCCGCACTCCGGCTTCGCCCACATGACGGGCCTGGGTCTCGACCTCGAGCCGGAGGCCGTGCTGGTCCTCGAGCCCGTCGAGGCCGGTGCGGGCGAGCTCGGCTCCGGCCACCTGCCCACGCTCTACTTCCGCCCCATGGCCGGACGCGACTCCGAGGAGTTCTACTCCGACGCCCGCACCGGCGAGTTCTGGATCGGCGAGCGCCACACTTTGGAGTCGCTGGCCGCCCTCACCGGCCTGCCGACGAAGCACATGGACCTGGCCCTCGAGGACGCCATCACCGAGAACGCCGGGCACGCCGCCTTCGGTGGCCTCTCCATCCGTCTCGTGCGCGAGGTCGACCAGACGGTGGATGCCGTGGTCGACACCTCCCGCATCAACACCGGCATCACGGATCTCGAGGCCACCGACGCCGCCGACGGCGAGCTGACCGAGGCCCTCTCCGAGCTGCGCCTCGTGAAGGACGAGTGGGAGATCGAGCAGATGCGCGCCGCCGTCGCCGCCACGGCCAACGGCTTCGACGACGTCATCGCCTCCCTCCCCCGCGCCGTGCAGCACAAGCGCGGCGAGCGCGTCGTCGAGGGCGCCTTCTTTGCCCGCGCCCGCGAGGAGGGCAACGACCTCGGCTACGAGACGATCGCCGCCTCCGGCAACCACGCCACGGTGCTGCACTGGATCCGCAACGACGGCCAGGTCAACGACGGCGAGCTGCTGCTCGTCGACGCCGGCGTCGAGGCCGATTCGCTCTACACGGCGGACATCACGCGCACCGTGCCGGTCAACGGCAGCTTCAGCGAGGTCCAGGCCCGCGTCTACCAGGCCGTCCTCGACGCTGCGGACGCCGCCTACGACATCGTCAAGCCCGGCATCACCTTCCGCACCGTGCATGAGACGGCGCTCAAGGTGCTCGCCGAGCGCCTGCACGGATGGGGCCTGCTTCCCGTCTCCGTCGAGGAGGCCGTCTCCCCCGCCGGCCAGCAGCACCGCCGCTGGATGCCCCACGGCACGAGCCACCACCTCGGCCTCGACGTGCACGATTGCGCGCAGGCCCGCCAGGCGCTCTACCAGGACGGCGTCCTGGAGCCCGGGATGGTCTTCACGATCGAGCCGGGCCTCTACTTCAAGGCGGAGGACCTCGCGGTTCCCGCCGAGTACCGCGGCATCGGCGTGCGCATCGAGGACGACATCCTCGTGACGGCCGACGGCGCCGAGCGCCTGAGCGCCGACGTCCCGCGCACCGTCGCCGAGGTCGAGGCCTGGATGGCCCGCATCAACGGCTAGGAACTCTTCCTCCCGGACGACGGCGCCCGCTCACCTTGGTTTCCCAAGGTGAGCGGGCGCCGTCGTACGTTGGGTGATCCGGCGCCCCGCGCGGGCCGGGTTCCGATCCCCGTCAGGCCGGAGGCCTGCCAGGCGTCGGCTAGAGGCCGTAGGCCTCCGGGTCGGCGTCGATGCGCTCGGCGAGCAGCTCCTCGAGCCGCTCGGCGTCGATCGTCTCTTCGAAGCGGCCGTCCAGCGCGGCGCGCACATCGCTCGCCTTGATGCCGGCCTCGGTGTCCACGGGGTAGCCGTCCTCCGACCAGTTGTAGGCGGCGGAGAGCTGATCGGCCGCCGCCCCCAGGCCGACGGAGCGCAGCGCATCGACCACATCGGCGACGGCGGCATCTCCGTCCTCCTGCGCGGCGAGCGACTCCACGGAGTCGACCAGGCCGTCCTCGTCCGCGAGCTCCACGAAGGAACGGGCGTGGTGCAGCGCGGCGAGGGCGTCCGGGACGTCCCCGCCCGCCGCGAGCTGCCGCGAGGCGGCGGCGGCGAGGCGCGCGACGTCGTCGAGCCGGTCCGCGCTCACTTGCCCTCCCCCGGGGTGTCCTCGCCGGGCGCCGGCGCCGCGGGTGCTGCGGGCGCCTCGGGTGCCGTGGGCGCCTCGGCCTGCCGCTCGCTCACCGGCTTGCCCTCCGCCTGCGTGCCCTCCGGCGCCGTGGGCTCGAGGCGGACGCCGTAGCGCGGCCGGCCGTCATCGAGGTCGCCGTAGCCGGCGGCGGGCGCGGGGGCCGGCGCGGCGGGCTGCGGCTGGGTGTTCTGCTGCCCTTGCGCAGGCGGCGGGGCGGTGGGGGCCTGCCCCCACGGCGAGCGGGCGCCGGCCTGGGACGGGTTCATGGGCAGCTGCGCGACGAGCTGGCGCGCCTGCGCCGCGACGGCGTGCTCGACGACCACGTCCCACGTGCTCGGCAGCACCTGGCGCGTGGAGGAGAAGTCGCGTTTGCCGCGCTGCAGGGCGTAGCTGACGACGCCCATGATCATGAACAGGAACGCTCCAAGCAGCACGGCCGCGAGCAACGGCACAGCCGAGCCCTGCCCCGGCTGCGAGAAGAGCATGAGCAAGAGGCCGAAGAAGACGCCGAGCATGGCACCCTGGGCCGCGCCCTGGCCCGCCACCCGGGGATAGCTCAGCTTGCCCCTGACCCGCTCGACGAGCTTGAGGTCGTTGCCGATGATCGACACGTTGACCACCGGGAAGTCGTGATCCGCGAGGTAGTCAACGACCTTCTGCGCGTCGAGGTAGTTCTCGTAGCGCCCGATGACCTCCCCGCGGGGGATGGTGGGAAATGCGGCCGAAGCCTGGCTGGCAGGTGACGTCATGGCCCCCATTGTGCCGCGTGCGACACGCCGTGTCTGCCCGCGACGCGACCCGTGCGCCGTCGGCGGAATCCCGGCCGGGCGGCCGGTAGGCTTGAGGGCGTGAGCAGCTCCAAGATCTTCGTCGCCAGACTGCTCGGCCTGGATGTCTTCGATCCCCTCGGCGATCGCCTGGGCCGCTTGCGGGACGCCGTGGTCCTCGAGAGGGGCCCCGGCCGCCGAGCCATGTGCGTCGGCATCGTCGTCGAGGTCCTCGGCAAGAAGCGCGTCTTCGTGCCCATGACCCGCGTGCAATCGATGAGCTCCGAGCAGGTCATCGCCTCCGGCCTCGTGAACCTGCGCCGCTTCCAGCAGCGCGGGGCAGAGACCCTCGTGGCCGCGCAGGTCTTCGACCGCCGCGTCACGTTCCTGGATGGGTCCGGCCAAGGCGTCATCGAGGACATCGGGCTGGAGCGGCAGGCCAACGGCGACTGGGCCGTCGACGAGTACTTCGTGCGCCGCGGCGCCTCCGGTCGCGGCCCCTTCCGCCGGCGCGGCGGAAACACCGTGGTGGTGGGCTGGAACGAGGTGGTGTTCGGAGACGTGAGCGAGCCGCAGGGCGCCGCGCAGTTCATCGAGTCCCACGACGAGCTCAAGCCGGCCGACTTCGCCGACGCCCTCCACGAGATGGACGAGAAGCGCCGGCTCGAGGTGGCCACCGAGCTCCAGGACGACCGCCTGGCCGAGGTGCTCCAGGAGCTGCCGGACGACGAGCAGGTCGCCATCCTCTCCTCGCTCGACACCGAGCGCGCCGCCGACGTGCTGGAGGAGATGGACCCGGACGACGCCGCCGACCTCCTCTCCGAGCTGCCGGAGACCCAGAAGGAATCGCTCCTGCAGCTCATGGAGCCGGACGACGCCGAGGACGTGCGCCGCCTCCTGGAGTACGAGGAGAACACCGCCGGCTCCATGATGACCCCCGTCCCCGTCATCCTCCCGCCGGAGGCCACGGTGGCCGAGGCGCTCGCCTCCGTGCGGCGCGAGGAGATCAGCCCGGCGCTGGCCGCGACGGTGTACGTGTGCAGGCCGCCCTTGGAGACGCCCACCGGGCGCTACCTCGGCCTCGTGCACATCCAGGAGCTGCTGCGTTCCGCCCCGCCCGAGCCCGTCGGCAAGCTCGTCGACAAGGACCTCGAGCCGCTCTCCGACCTCGCCGACGTGCAGGAGGTCTCGCGCATGCTGGCCACCTACGACCTCACCTCGGCGCCCGTCGTCAACGACGAGGGTCGCCTCGTCGGCGCCGTCACGGTCGACGACGTGCTCGATCACCTGCTGCCGGACGACTGGCGCACCCACGAGGACGACACCCCCGTCATCCCGACGGGCAAGACCAATCTGCGAGCCAAGGGGGTGAAGCGTGGCTGAGAAGAACCCGCGCCGCGTCAAGACCAAGGCCTCCGGCCTCGACACCCCGCTCTCGGCCCGCGCCCGTTTCTGGCCGCGGCTGAGCCCCAACCCCGACGCGTTCGGCTCCGCCACCGAGAAGTTCGCGCGCTTCATGGGCACCCCGCAGTTCCTGCTCTGGATGACCGTGTTCTGCGTGGTCTGGCTGCTCTGGAACACGCTGGCGCCGCAGCCCTGGCGCTTCGACTCGGCGGCCATGGGCTTCACGGCCCTGACGCTCATGCTCTCCCTGCAGGCCTCCTACGCCGCTCCCCTGCTGCTGCTCGCCCAGAACCGCCAGGACGACCGCGACCGCGTCTCCCTCACCGAGGACCGCTCGCGCGCGGAACGCAATCTCACCGACACCGAGTACCTGACGCGGGAGATCGCGAGCCTGCGCCTGGCCATGCGCGACGTCGCCACCCGCGACTTCGTCCGCTCCGAGCTGCGCAATGTGCTCGAGGAGCTGCTCGAGGAACGCGAGGGCGTCGAGGACCCAGGGGCCCAGCGGCGCCGCGAGCGCGAACGCGAACGCTTCGAGCGCGCGGGCCGCGAGGAACGAGACAGGGAAGAGAAGGACCGCAGGTGAGCCAGGAGTCCCCGGCCGGGCAGGCCGAACGGGTGCGCGCCGCCCTGGCGCGCGTCATCGATCCGGAGCTGCGCCGCCCCATCACCGAGCTCGGCATGGTCGAGCGCGTCGAGGTCACGGGCACCCGCGCCACGGTGGACGTGCTGCTGACCGTGGCGGGATGCCCGCTCAAGGACACCATCGAGGCCGATGTGCGCCGCGAGCTCGCCGGGGTGCCGGGCGTGGACGGCGTGGAGGTGAACCTGGGCGTCATGACCTCGGAGGCCAGGCGGGCCCTCGTCGACTCCCTCAAGCGCCACGTGGTGCCCTTCACGCAGCCAGACTCGCTCACGCGCGTCATCGCCATCGCCTCCGGCAAGGGCGGCGTGGGCAAGAGCTCGCTCACGGTCAACCTGGCCGCCGCGCTGGCCGAGCGCGGCCTGAGCGTCGGCATCATCGACGCTGACGTCCTCGGCTTCTCGGTGCCCGGCCTCATGGGCCTCTCCGGCGCCTCCCCCACGCGCGTCGACGAGCTCATCGTGCCGCCCGTGGCGCACGGCGTGAAGGTCATGAGCATCGGCATGTTCCTGGCCGACAACGCGCCCGTCATGTGGCGCGGCCCCATGCTGCACCGGGCCCTCGAGCAGTTCGTGAGCGAGGTGCACTTCGGTGACCTCGACGTCCTGCTCCTCGACCTCCCGCCCGGCACGGGGGACGTGGCCATCTCGGTCTCGCAACTGCTCCCCGGCACCCAGCAGATCGTCGTCACCACCCCGCAACACGCCGCGGCCGAGGTGGCCGAGCGGGCCGGGTCCATGGCGCTCTCCACGGGTCAGAGCGTGTTGGGGGTGGTGGAAAACATGAGCTGGATGGACCTCCCTGACGGCTCACGGCTCACGCCCTTCGGCGAGGGAGGCGGCCGCGAGGTGGCCTCCCGGCTCAGCGCGGCGGCCGGCACCGAGGTGCCGCTCCTGGCCAGGCTTCCCCTCGATCCCTCCTTGCGTGAGGGAGGGGACGACGGCGTTCCCGTGGTTCTCGGGGCGCCCGATTCCCCCGCCGGGCTCGCCTTGCGCGAGCTCGCCGGCAGGATCGCCGTGCAGCCGCGCGGGCTGGCCGGGCGCTCGCTCGGCATCAGCCCGCGCTAACCCACGCCGGGGCGCGCCCCAGCGGACGCGAGCGCGCCAGGGCAGGCACGCGCTGTCCCCGGCCCTCGCGCGGTGGGTCGGGAGGCTAGGTCGCCTCGGAGTCGAAGGGGGCGAGCTCGCCGGCGGCCAGCTGCGTCTGCGTGGCCACGGTGGGCAGGGCCGAAAGCGCAGCGGCGGGCGCCGCCGCCGCCACGGGCGCCGCGCCGACCGAGCCGGAGGGCGAGGCGGGGCTGGGAGCCGACGATTCGTCGTCGAGCAGGGCGTCCCTGATGATCTTGCGAGGGTCGTACTGGCGGGGGTCGAGCTTGCGCCAGTCCATGTCGGCGACCTCGTCGCCGACCTCTTCGCGCAGGCGTTCCTTGGCCCCCGCCGCATACCCGCGCAGGTTCTTGATCAGCTGGGCCAGCTTTTGGGCGTACTCGGGCAACTTCTCGGGTCCGAGAACCACCACGGCCACGAGGCCGAGAATGAGCAGCTCGCTGCCGTTGATGCCAAAGAGTTCCACGAGAGAAGAGCCTACCGGTTGTGGGACGTCCTCGACGCGCGCGCGCCGAGCATGACAAAACGAGCCATCAGCGGGGCGCTCACCTGGTCGGATCCACCAGGCGGGTGAAGCCGCGGGAGAGGCGATCCCAACCGCTCGCCGGCTCGGACTGGGCATCCTGATCGGCTTCGGCGGCGAGGGCCACCACGCTCGCGCGCAAGGCGGCGGTGCCCTGGTCGTCGAGCGTCGAGTGCAAGGCGAAACGGGCGGCGCCCTCGGTGAACTGCTCGGCGTCGACGCCGGCGCGCGCGGCCGGCGCGCCGGCCCCCGCCGCCAGGGAACGGGTCTCCGTGAGCACCACGGCGCCCTGCAATCCCGAGTAGGTGATGCTCACCCAGGCCAGGTCGCCGCTCTTGGCGCCCGTGGACGAGGTCATCGTCAACCCGTTCGGGCGCAGATCCGGGCAGGTCCAGCCGGAGCGGCGCAGCTCGGCGATGTCGTAGTCGGACAGCGGCGTGCCGCTGCTCGTAAACGCTGACACCGACGCGGCGAGGTCGGCGCGCGCGTGGCTGCCGCCGGCGTTCCACGCGGCGACCAGCACCGCAACGAAGGCCAGGACGGTCAGCAGGGCCCCGACCGTGGGCACCGCGTTGGAGACCATGCGGCGGCGCCGCGTGCCCACGAGGGCGACGCTTCCGGTGTCCGTGAGCACCTCGCCGCCCGCGGCGGCCATGCTGGCGCGGCGCCTGACCCTGCGCCGCTCGTCCGCCGCGGCGTCGCGGCAACTGGGGCACCGCTCCAGGTGCGCCTCCAGCGCCCTGAAGCGGCGCTCGGCGAGCTCAGCCGCAACAAAGTGCTCCACCTCGAGGGCGTCAACAAAGTGTGAAGAAAAGACCACGCGTCAGCGCCCCGCCATGAGGGTCCGGGCCGTGGCCGGCGGGCGGGGGTCGCGGTGGGCGAGGCTCGCGCGCAGCTGCGTGCGCCCGCGATGAATGCGCGAACGGACGGTGCCGAGCTTGAGCCCGAGCGTGTCGGCGATTTCCTCGTAGGAGAAACCCTCCAGGTCACACAGCACCACGGCGACCCGGTAATCGGGGGCCAGCTCACCCAGCGCCGCGGCGACGTCCGCGTTGAGGTGCGCGAACTCGAAGCTGCGCTCGGGGCCGTGGCCCGTGGCGGCCAGCTTGTCCTCGGCGTCCTCGGCCAGCGGGTCGAAGCGCACCTTGGCCCGACGCCTGGCCGAATCGAGGAAGAGGTTCGTGGCGATCCTGCGCAGCCACGCGTCAACGGATCCGGGGGTGAAGCGCTCCAGCGCGCGCAGCGCGCGCACGTACGTCTCCTGGACCAGATCCTCCGCGTCGGCGCGATTGCCGGTGAGGCGGTATGCGAGCCGGGCCAGGGAGGCTCCGTGCTCCGCTGCCAGCGCCTCCGGGGACGGGACCCCGGACGCGGGGACTGGCGACGTGGTTTTCACAGTTGTCATTGTGCTGGGGCAGTCTGTGAAGTAGCTGAATCCCGCCTGCGGCGGGGCGGGGCGCGGGGTGGCACTAGACTGAGGCGTCCCCTCCTCTCGCCCATCAACGGAAGCGATTTCACGCCCCATGAGCGCCCACAAGCACAGCAGCTGGTCCTACGCAGAGGCGCTCCCCATCGAGGACGCGGTGCTGGCCAGGGCCAGGGAGCGCGGCCACGAACTGGGGGTGGAGCCCGTCTCCGCCGGCACGGGCGCCCTGCTGACCGTCCTGGCCGCGAGCGCCGGCGTGCGCACCGCCGTCGAGATCGGCTCGGGGGTCGGCGTGTCCGGCGTCTGCCTCCTGCGCGGCATGGACGCCCGCGGCATCCTCACCACGGTGGAGCCGGACATCGAACACCTGGACGCGGCCCGGCTCGCCTTCTCCGAGGCGGGCTTCGTCTCCCACCGCACGCGCACCATCAACGGACGCAGCCAAGACGTGCTGCCGCGCCTCGCCGACGAGTCGTACGATCTCGTGCTGGTGGACGGTTCGCGACAGCGGGTGGCCGCCGACGTCGCCGAGTCGGCGCGCCTGCTGCGCCCGGGCGGCGTCATCGTCATCAACGATGCGCTGGACGACGACTCAGTGCCGCAGCCGGCCGTGCGTCGCCCCAGCACGCTCTCGGCGCGCCAGGCGCAGCGCCTGCTGCGCGACGACGAGCGCTTCGACACCGCCATGCTGCCCACCGGCACCGGCGTGCTCGTGGCGGTGCGCCGAGCCTGAGGCACGGCCCGGGCCGCCGGCCCGCTGCCGGTCTGCCACGGGCCAGCCGAACACCGACGAGGGGCCCGGAGCCGCTGGTGAACAGCGGTTCCGGGCCCCTCGTGTGCCGGGATGCTTCGGCTCAGGCCTCGGTGGCCTCGAGAAGCACGTCGCGCAGGGCGGCGGCCTCATCGTTGTTCAGCTCAAGCACCAGGCGGCCTCCCCCATCGATCGGCACGCGCATGATGAGGCTACGACCCTCTTTGGTGACCTCCAGGGGGCCGTCGCCGGTGCGCGGTTTCATGGCAGCCATCTCGGTGCTCCTCAACTCATGCGGGCGGCGGTTCCGCCCACGTCACTCCCGGCTCGGGTGCGGCCTCACCGGGTATCTACATCAGTTATTATCCCGGATTCGGGCGCGTGGGGCCAATCACACGGAACGAAAAGTTGGTGACTGGTCATCGAAAGGCCCTTCTTTGACCCCTGAAGGCGACCCGGCGGGCGCCTCCGACGCCGCGCTCGAGACGGTTTCGGAGCCCCCGATCGGCCCGGTCGCCGGCGAGTCGGTTGCCCCGACCGGCGCTCCCTCGACCCCTGGCTCGGCCTCAGTCGCAAGCTCGACCTCCGGCTCCGAGGCCTCCGGCCCCCACGAGGCAGAGAGCTCCACCCGTTCCGCCTCGTCCTGCTCGCGCGGGGACCGCAGCCGTTCGATCTCGACATGCAGCCGCTCGACCTCGGCACCCAGGGCGTCGAGCACATCGTCCACCTGATCGCAGCGGTACCCCCGCAGGGCGGGGCTCAGGCGCAAGGCCTCGATGTCGACCGCGCGGGGCTGCTCCGGCAGGAGCACGGGCGGCAACACCGGCTCCGGTTCGTAGAGCCCGAGCACGGCCGCGCCGCCGTCGGCGCGCCGGGCGGACGCCTTGCCCGGGCGGAAGCCCACCACGAGGGCAACGCCGAGCAGCACGATGGCCAGGAAGAGGACCAGGTACTGCATCTACTTTCCCCCCTCGACATCGACACCGACCGCGTGGGCCACGGCGGCGACCGGGTCGTCGGTGACGAACGGGCGCAAGACATCCGCCTCGGAGACCGTGCCCGCCGCGAGGAGCGTGCCGCGGATCCAGTCGATGAGCGGGCCCCAGAACTCCACGCCCACAAGGGCCACGGGGTAGTCGCTGACCTTGCGGGTCTGAATGAGCGTGAGCACCTCGAAGAGTTCGTCGAGCGTGCCGATGCCGCCGGCCAGGATCACGGCGCCCTGCGTGTACTTCACGAAGTTCACCTTGCGGGCAAAGAAGTAGTGGAAGGGCACCGAGAGATCGATGTAGTGGTTGAAGCCATCCTCGAAGGGCAGCTGAATGCCGAGGCCAACCGAGACGCCCCCGACCTCCCGCGCGCCGCGGTTGGCCGCCTCCATGATGCCCGGGCCGCCGCCCGTGACGACGGCGATGCCGCGGCGCGCCAGCTCGCCGCCCACCACGCGCCCCGTCTCGTACTCCGGCCGCCCCTCACCCAGCCGGGCGGAGCCGAAGACGGCGACGGCCGGCCCGAGGTTCCCGAGGACATCGAAGGCGTTGACGAACTCCCCCTGGATGCGCATGGCGCGCCAGGCCTCCTCCCCCGGGTCCGAGCGGTGCGAATCCAACAGGGCACGGTCGAAGCGCACGGCCTGCGGCGTGGTGAAGGGCAGCTCCGGCTGCGGCGTCTCACTCATGGCACCAGCCTACGGGCAGGCACCCCCGAGCACGCGGAAGTCGTTTTTCAACGTGGGTAGAAATGCATCACCGTTAGGCAACCTTTCTATGAGATAAGCGAGCCACCCTTTGTGTCATGACTCACAGCGGCTACCCTCCCTAAACATGAGCACCGCACCCGAGGGCCGCGCCGCCGGCTCAGCACCCGTTGTTTCAGTAAAGGGCGTCAACAAGCACTACGGCCCCTTGCACGTCCTCAAGGACATCAACCTCGCCGTGGGCAAGGGCGAGGTTGTCGTTGTGCTCGGGCCTTCGGGCTCCGGCAAGTCCACGATGTGTCGCACCATCAATCGCCTCGAGACGGTCGATGAGGGCGAGATCAGGGTGGACGGCGAGCTCCTCCCCCAAGAGGGAAAGGCCCTCGCGACGTTGCGCGCCGAGGTGGGAATGGTCTTCCAGTCCTTCAACCTCTTCGCCAACAAGTCGATTCTCGAAAACGTCACCCTCGGCCCGATCAAGGTCCGTGGGCTGAAGAAGGCCGAGGCCGACGCGCTGGCGCTGGAGCTGCTCGCTAAGGTGGGGGTGGCCAACCAGAAGGACAAGCTGCCCTCCCAGCTCTCGGGCGGCCAGCAGCAACGCGTGGCCATCGCCCGCGCACTGGCCATGCGGCCCAAGGTCATGCTCTTCGACGAGCCCACCTCCGCCCTGGACCCCGAGATGATCAACGAGGTCCTCGACACCATGATCTCCCTGGCCAGGGAGGGCATGACGATGATCGTCGTGACCCACGAGATGGGCTTCGCCCGCAAGGCGGCCGACCGCATCATCTTCATGGCCGACGGGCAAATCGTGGAGGAATCCACGCCGGAGGAGTTCTTCACCAATCCGCAGTCCGCGCGCGCCAAGGACTTCCTCTCCAAGCTGATCACCCACTAGCCACCCACGAGACTCATCACTCCAGCGGCCCGCCTCGCGGTTGGCCGCGACCCACGAAAGGAGAGCCTCATGGCTCTGTTCACCAAGCGCCGCGCCGGCGCCGTCGCCTCGATCGCCGCTGCCGCGGCCCTCGCCTTGACCGCCTGCGGCGGCGGCTCAGACTCCTCCTCCGGCTCGGACAAATTTGAGGTCGCCAAGGACGTGAGCATTTCCGGTTCGCCGACCTTCGACAAGATGAAGAGTGCCGGCAAGATCATCATCGGCGTCAAGGAGGACCAGCCCGGTCTCGGCTACCTCGACGCCGCGACCGGCGAGCGCTCCGGCTTCGACATTCAGATCGCCCAGTGGATGGCGGCATCGCTCGGCTTCGGCTCGGACAAGATCGAGTACAAGGCCGTCGACTCCGCGGCCCGCGAGCAGGCCATCGCCAACGGTGACGTCAACATGTACGTCGGTACCTACTCCATCACCGACAAGCGCAAGGAACAGGTCGGCTTCGTCGGCCCGTACTTCGTCACCGGCCAGGGCCTGCTGGTGGCCAAGGACAACACGACCATCAACTCGGAGAAGGATCTGGACGGCAAGACCGTCTGTTCCGCGACGGGCTCCACCCCGCTGCAGAACATCCAGCAGAACTTCCCCAAGGTGAAGGTCACCTCCTTCGACAAGTACTCCCAGTGCGTGGAGGCCCTCAAGAACGGCCAGGTCGATGCCGTCACGACCGACCAGGCCATCCTCATCGGCTACGCCTCGCAGGATCCGGACAAGCTCAAGGTCGTCGGCGAACCCTTCACCACGGAGAAGTACGGCATCGGCATCCCCAAGGGTGACACGGCCCTCTGCGAGGCGCTGACGACCACCCTGAAGGACGGCAACGCCACGTGGACCAAGATCTACGACGACACCCTCGGTAAGTCGGGGACCAAGGTCGAGCAGCCGACCCCCGACGCCTGCTCCTGACCCGAGCCCTCCACGGGTGGGCGCCTCGCGGCGCCCACCCGTGCGGCCAGAAAGGAGATCTTCCTCGTGGATACCCTCCTCGATAATCTCGACGTCTTCACGAAGGGCTTCGGCACGACGCTCGTGCTCTTCGCTTGGTCGGCGGTGTTCGCGCTGATCCTCGGCACCGTCGTCGCGGCGATGCGTGTGGCGCCCGTCCCGATCATGCGCGCCGTCGGCACCGTGTACGTCAACACGGTGCGCAACACCCCGCTGACGCTGGTCATGATGTTTTTCGCGCTGGGCTACCCGCAGCTGGGCCTGCCGAAGCTCGACTACGTCCCGCTGGCCATCATCGCGCTGACGCTCTACACGGCCACCTACGTGGCCGAGACTCTGCGCTCCGGCATCAACACCGTGCCGCTGGGCCAGGCGGAGGCGGCCCGCGCCATCGGCCTGACCTTCGGCCAGTCCTTGGGGCAGATCATCCTGCCGCAGGCCATCCGCGCCGTGGTCCCGCCGATGTTTAACGTGCTCATCGCGCTGCTGAAGAACACCACCATCGCCGCCGGCTTCTCGGTCATGGAGGCCGGCGCCATCCGCGCGTTCCTCTCCGAGCGCGGCGAGCCGGCGCTCGTGGTCCTGCTCTGGGTCGCCGCCGTGTTCGTGGTGCTGGTCATGGTGCTCTCGCTGCTCCAGCGCTACTTCGAGAAGAAGTGGAGGGTCGCCTGATGGCCGCCTCCGTCCTGTTCGACGCGCCGGGCCCCAAGGCCAAGGTGCGCAATAACGTGCTGGCCGTCGTGACCATCCTGGTCGTGGCTGGCATCATCGCCTTCCTGGTGATCCAGCTCGGCAAGGCCGGGCAATTCGAGGCCAAGAAGTGGAGCATCTTCAGCTACCCGCTGGTCCAGCGCAGCTTCGCCGAGGCCACGCTGGCCACGCTGAAGGCCTTCGGCCTGGCCGCCGCGCTCTCGCTCGTGCTCGGCTTCCTGCTGGCCCTCGGCCGGCTCTCCGATCACGGATGGGTGCGCGCCCCCGTGACGTGGATCGTGGAGCTCTTCCGAGCGGTCCCGCTGCTGATCCTCATGATGCTCTTCTACTACGGCCTGCCGACGGTCGGGATCAAGATGACCCCCTTCGTCGCCGTGGTGGTCGGCCTGACGCTCTACAACGGCGCCGTCCTCTCCGAGGTCTTCCGCGCCGGCGTGAACGCCCTGCCGAGGGGCCAGGCCGAGGCGGCCTACGCCGTCGGGCTGCGCAAGGGCCAGGTCATGACCAGCATCCTGCTGCCGCAGGCGATCAAGTCCATGCTCCCGGCGATCATCGCCCAGCTCGTGGTGATCCTGAAGGACACCGCGCTCGGCTTCATCATCACCTACACGGAGCTGCTGTACTACGTGAAGTACCTGGGCACCCAGGTGCAGTTCGGCTCACCGATCATCCCGGCCGCCATGGTCGGCGCCGTGATCTACATCGGCATGTGCCTGATCCTCTCGGGCCTGGCGAAGTATGCCGAGCACAAGATCAACAAGTCGCCCAAGGTGGCCAAGTCCAAGGCGGTCATGGACGTGGAGGACGCCGGCGCGGCGCCCATGAACCTCTGATTACACGCCAACGGGGGTGCGTTGACAGGAAACTGTCAACGCACCCCCGTTGGCGTCCGCGCGCTCAGGCGAGCCAGCGCGTGAGCGCGGCGAGGCAAACGCGGATGGCCTGGGCCTCGACGTGCTCGTCGTCCGAGTGGGCCAGCAGCGCGTCGCCCGGGCCGAAGTTCACGGCCGGGATGCCGAGCTCGGAGAAGCGGGCCACGTCGGTCCAGCCGTACTTGGGCAGGGCCCCGGCACCCACGGCCTCCATGAAGCTCGCTGCCGCGGGGACGTCGAGCCCGGGGCGTGCACCGGCCGCCGCATCCGTGCGCTCCACGTCGAAGCCTTCGAGGAGCGCACGGACGTAGGCATCCGCCTCCTCGATGCCGCGCGACGGGGCGAAGCGGTAGTTGACCTCCACCTCGCAGTGATCGGGGATGACGTTGCCTGCCACGCCGCCGTTGATGCGCACGGCGTTGAGGGACTCGCGGTAGTCGAGGCCGTCCACGTGGATCGTGGCCGGCTCGTGCTCGGCCAGGCGCGTCAGGATGGGGGCCGCCCGGTGGATCGCGTTCTCGCCCATCCAGGCGCGCGCCGAGTGGGCGGCCTTACCGGTGGTCGTGACCTTGAAGCGCATGGTGCCGTTACAGCCGCCCTCGACGTTGCCGTTGGTCGGCTCGAGGAGGATGGCGAAGGAGGCGTCCGTGAGCAGCTCGGGGTGGTGCTCCACGAGCCGGCCCAGGCCGGAGAGCGAGGCCTCGACCTCCTCGTGGTCATAAAAGACGAAGGTGATGTCGGCGTTGGGCTCCGTGAGCGCGGCGGCGAGGGCCAGCTGCACCGCCACCCCGCCCTTCATGTCGGTCGCCCCGCGGCCGTAGAGGGTCTGACCGTCCCACGTGGAGGGGACCGTCCCGCGCGAGCCGGGCGTGGTCGGCAGCGGGACCGTGTCGAGGTGGCCGGCCAGGACGACGCGCTCGGCGCGGTCCAGGTTCGTGCGCGCCACGATGGCGTCCCCGTCGCGCAGCACGCTCAGGTGCGGGAGCGCGCGCAGCGCGGCCTCGACGGCGTCGGCCACCCGGGCCTCGTTGCCGGAGACCGATTCGATGTCCATGAGTGCCGCCGTCAGATCGGCCACGTCCCCGCGCAGGTCGAGGGTGATTGTTTCGCTGCTCGTGGTGCTCATGTCATGCGAGCCTACCGGGCGGGCCGCCCGCCATAGGATGCATGACATGACTGCTTCCACAGCCACGAACTTTTCCTCCGAGCAGCGCGTCGCCTCCGGGCACGGTGTCGCCACCTTCCACGCCTCCGGCGCCCTCCTTGATGCGTGGTTCCCGCGCCCCGAGCTGGCCCCACTGGCCCAGAACGCCGCGGCCGAGGCCATTCGCGCCTCGCTCGCAGCCCTCGAGTCCACCGACGAGGCCCGCGCCACCACGCGCCGCGTCATCTCCGTCCAGGCCTCCCTGGACGAGGCCCCGGCCTCCGCCGAGGACGCCTGGCTGCGCCTGCACCTGCTCTCGCACCGCCTCGCCGCCCCGAACACGATCAACCTGGACGGCGTCTTCGGGCTGCTGACCAACGTCGTGTGGACCTCCGCCGGCCCATGCGCCGTGGAGGACTTCGAGCTCACGCGCGCCCTGCTGCAGGCCCGCGGCCCCGTGACCGTGTACGGCGTCGACAAGTTCCCGCGCATGGTGGACTACGTGGTCCCCTCCGGCGTGCGCATCGGCGACGCGGACCGCGTCCGCCTGGGCGCCCACCTCGCCGCCGGGACCACCGTGATGCACGAGGGCTTCGTGAACTTCAACGCTGGCACGCTCGGCACGTCCATGGTCGAGGGCCGCATCTCCGCCTCCGTGGTGGTCGGCGACGGCTCCGATGTGGGCGGCGGCGCCTCCATCATGGGCACGCTCTCCGGCGGCGGCACGCAGCGCATCACGCTGGGCGAACGCGTCCTCCTGGGCGCCAACGCCGGCGTGGGCATCTCGCTCGGCGACGATTGCGTCGTGGAGGCCGGGCTCTACGTCACGGCGGGCACGCGCGTGCAGTTCGGCGAGCAGGTGCTGAAGGCGCTCGAGCTCTCCGGCACCCCCAACCTGCTCTTCCGCCGCAACTCGCTCTCCGGCGCCGTCGAGGCCCTGCCCCGCGCGACCGGCACGGTGGAGCTGAACGACGCCCTGCACGCCAACTAAGGCGCGCCAGGCTACGCTGGGAGGCATGCGACGCGGAGCCCGATCGGCCCTTGCCCTCGCGGTCTCCGCTGCGGTGATCGGTGGCGGTATCTGGGGTGTGCAGCGATACATCCATGAAAGCCAAGCCCTGGTGGTGGTGCAGTGCGCCACCACCGTGGGCTCGGTCAAGCACACGCTTGACCCCGAGCAGGCCGGCAACGCCGCCACCATCTCCGCCGTTGCGGTGGGCAGGGAGCTCCCGGCCCGCGCCACAAGCATCGCGCTCGCGACGGCCTACCAGGAATCCAAGTTGCGCAATCTCGACTACGGCGACACCGCCGGGCCGGATTCCCGCGGCCTCTTCCAGCAGCGCCCCTCGCAGGGCTGGGGGACGCAGGCGCAGGTCATGGACCCGGTCTACGCAGCCGGCGCCTTCTTCGACGAGCTCGTCACCTTCGACTACCAGAACATGACCGTGACGCAGGCGGCGCAGAAGGTCCAGCGCAGCGCCTTCCCCGAGGCGTACGCCGACCACGAGGACCTCGGCCGCTCCTTCGCCTCCGCCCTCACGGGTCAATCGCCCTCGGCCCTGACGTGCGCCCTGCGCCGCACCACAGCGGCCGGCCGCGCCGCCGCGGTGGCCAAGCGCATCGACGCCGAATACGGCGCCTCCACCTTCGCCCCGCGGGCCGCCGGCGACATCGTCACCACGAGCGTCAAGGACTCCGAGCAGGGCTGGGCCCTGGCCCAATGGGCCGTGGCACACGCCCAGGAGGACTCCACCGTCTCCGTGTCCTACGCGGGACTCACCTGGACGCGCGAGAAGGGCGCCTGGGAGCGGGGCGAGGGACAGGACGGCGCGGGCACGGTCGCCATCCAGGTCGCCACGGACGCCGGCCAGGGCTGAACCGGCCGCGGCCGGGCCCATCGGCGCCTCCTCCCCAGACAAAAGAACGACGCCGCTGTGCTCACCTTGAGGTGGGAACAGCGGCGTCGTGCCGTGGTGCGTGAGCCGTGCGGCGGGGCGGCGCCCCGCCGCCTCACGGCATCAGGCCTGCGGGTAGTCGCGGGCGGCGTGGCCCGTGTACAGCTGACGCGGGCGGCCGATCTTGCGCTCGGGATCCAGCATCATCTCGCGCCACTGGGCGATCCAGCCCGGGAGGCGGCCGATGGCAAAGAGCACCGTGAACATCTTCTCGGGGAAGCCCATCGCTTTGTAGATCAGGCCGGTGTAGAAGTCCACGTTCGGGTAGAGCTTGCGCTGGATGAAGTAGTCATCGCTCAGCGCCTTCTCTTCCAGGCTCATCGCGATGTCGAGCAGCTCGTTGGCACCCTGCTTCTCGAGGATGTCGTGGGCCGTCTGCTTGATGATCTTGGCGCGCGGGTCGTAGTTCTTGTACACGCGGTGGCCGAAGCCCATCAGGCGGACGCCGTCCTCCTTGTTCTTCACCTTCTCCATGAAGGCATCCGGCGAGACGCCGTCGGCCTGGATCTGGCGCAGCATCTTCAGCACCGCCTCGTTGGCGCCGCCGTGGGCGGGGCCGAAGAGGGCGTTGATGCCGGCGGACACGGAGGCAAACAGGTTCGCGTCGGTGGAACCCACCAGGCGGACCGTGGAGGTGGAGGCGTTCTGCTCGTGATCGGCGTGCAGGATGAGCAGCAGATCGAGCGCCTTGACCATGTCGGGGTCGAGCTCGTAGGGCTCGGTCGGCATGCCGAAGGCCAGGCGCAGGAAGTTCTCCACGAGGTTCATGGAGTTGTCCGGGTACAGGAGGGCCTGTCCCAGCGACTTCTTGTGCGCATACGCGGCGATGACCGGCATCTTGGCCAGGAGGCGGATGGTGGAGAGCTCCACCTGCTCCGGGTCGAAGGGATCCAGGGAGTCCTGGTACCAGGTCGACAGCGCCGAGACGGCGGAGGACAGCACCGGCATCGGGTGGGCGTCGCGCGGGAAGCCGTCGAAGAAGCCCTTGAGCTCCTCGTGCAGCAGCGTGTGGCGGCGGATCTTCTGGTCGAACTCCTCCAGCTCGGTGGCGCTCGGGAGCTCGCCGTAGATGAGCAGGTAGGAGGTCTCGAGGAAGCTGGAGTGCTTCGCCAGCTGCTCGATCGGGTAGCCGCGGTAACGCAGGATGCCCGCGTCGCCGTCGATGTAGGTGATGGCCGACTTGGTGGCGGCCGTGTTCATGAACCCGGGGTCGTAGGTGACATTCCCGGTGGTCTTGAGCAGGGGTGCGATCGCAAAGCCGTCATTGCCTTCAACGGCATTCACGACCGGGAGGTCGAGGCTGGAACCCGCGAAATCGAGGTGGGCCTTCGCTTCAGTCATGGATGGTTCTCCTCACGGAGTTTGAATGGTGTGGTGACACCGGTTCTCACCGGCCAATCTAACGCCTGTCAGGCTTCCTCGCGAAAACGGGGTGTCGCCCGGGCGTGCCCGGAGGGGGATGCACACCCCCGGGACGAACAAGGTTCTGCTCGCGGATTCCGCGCGGCCGTGCGGCGGGTGCGTGGTCCGGCCACAGCACGACGCCGCGTGACCCCGACGGTTCTCGGGGACACGCGGCGTCGCGTTGCTGGGGGGCGGTGCCGGTTCAGGCGCTCAGGCGCTTGACGGCCTCGGCGATGCGTTCGTCGCTGGCCGTCAGGGCGACGCGGACGCGTCCCTCCCCCTCGGTGCCGTAGAAGACGCCGGGGCCGGCCACGATCCCGCGCTCGGCAAACCACGCGATGGACTCCCACGTGCCTTCGCCGCGGCCGCACCACAGGTACAGCCCCGCCTCCGAATCGGTGATGGTGAAACCGGCGGCGAGGAGCGCCGGAAGCAGCGCCTCGCGGCGGGCGCGGTAGAGGTCCTTCTGCGCCTGGACGCGCTCGTTGTCCCCGAGGGCCGCGATCATGGCGGCCTGCACCGGTGCAGGCACGATCATGCCTGCGTGCTTGCGGGAGTTCACGAGCTCGGCCATCAGGTCAGGGGCGCCGGCGATGAACGCCGCACGGTAGCCGGCCAGATTCGACTGCTTGGAGAGCGAGTAGACGCTCAGCAGGCCGTTGAGGTCGCCGCCGCTCACCTCGGGCGCGAGGACCGAGGGCACCCCGGCCTCCCACTCGCCCCAGCCCAGCTCGGCGTAGCACTCGTCGGAGGCCACGACGGCGCCCAGTTCGCGGGCGGCGTCAACGCGGGCCTTGAGCGCGCTCGCGCCGAGGACGGCGCCCGTGGGGTTGCCAGGCGAATTCAGCCAGACGAGCTTCACCTGCGAGCGGGTCTCCGGATCCAGCTCGGAGAGCTCCTCGGCCGCCACGGCGGTGGCGCCGGCCAGCCGGGCCCCGATGTCGTAGGTGGGGTAGGCGACGCGCGGGCGCACCACCACGTCCCCCTCGCCGAGGCCGAGCAAGAGCGGCAGCCAGGCGACGAGCTCCTTGGAGCCGACGGTCGGCATGACGTCGTCACTGCTCAGCCCGGTTACGCCGCGGCGGCGCCGGTACCAATCAACGATCGCCTCGCGCAGGGCGGGGGTGCCGTGCGTCGTGGGGTAGCCGTGGGCGTCGGCCGCGGCGGCCAGCGCCTCGCGGATGTGCTGCGGCGTGGGGTCGACGGGGGTGCCGATCGAGAGGTCGACCACGCCGCCCTCGTGCTTGGCCGCCACCTCGCGGTACGGGGCCAGGGCTTCCCAGGGGTAATCCGGCAGCTTCAGCACGCGCTCAGTGATCCTGGTTCTGCGGCGGCAGGGCCGCGATGAAGGCGTGATCCGCGTCGATCTTGCCGAGCTTGGCGGCGCCACCCGGCGAGCCCAGGTCGTCGAAGAACTCCACGTTGGCCTTGTAGTAGTCGGCCCACTCCTCCGGGACGTCGTCCTCGTAGTAGATGGCCTCGACGGGGCAGACCGGCTCGCACGCGCCGCAATCGACGCATTCGTCCGGGTGGATGTAGAGGCTGCGTTCGCCCTCGTAGATGCAATCGACAGGGCACTCGTCGATGCAGGCCTTGTCCTTCAGGTCCACGCAGGGCTGCGCGATGATGTACGTCACGGTGACGCCGACCTCTCCTGGTCCTCGGGTGAATCGAACGGACGGGCGCGCGCGCCAACCGTTCGTGAATACTCCCGCCAGTCTAGTCCCGGCCACGCGGAGGCATGGCTAAGGGTGCCCTTGCCCACCAAGGCAAACGCCGGCTTGGCCGCTAGGCTCTCGTGCCATGAGCGACCTCTTCGACGCCCTGCGCCCCGGAACCCGCGTGGTGGTGCGCTACCGCCTGGACGGGCCGGACGGTCGACTCAGCGACGCCCTGGGGCCGCTGCTGTGGGTGCGAGGGGAGGGCGCCGAGCGCTCGATCTGCGTTCGGACCAAGCGCGGCGAGGTGAGGATCGCCACCTCCTTGATCACCCACGCCAAACCCGTTCCGCCGCCGCCGGCCCGGCGCGCTTCACGTAGCGATTAGACAGTTTCAATCACTGGGCGCTTTCCGCCTATGATGCTGGGCATGAACACCGACGAGACGGCCCAGGCGCGCGCCCGCGCCCTCTCCTCCCCCGTCCGTCTGCGGATCCTGCGGCTGTGCCTGCACCAGTCCCGCACCAACAAGGACATCGCCGACGCGCTCGGCATGAATCCGGCGACGACGCTGCACCACGTGCGCACCCTCGTGAACACCGGCTTCCTCGAGGCCGAGCAGGAGCGCCGCGGCAAGCGCGGTGCCAAGGAGGTGCCCTACCGCAGCACCAAGCTCTCGTGGAACACTCCCCTCCCCGACGCCGCCCCCGTCCTGCTGGAGACCTTCCTGCAGGAGGTCAACGGCCTGGCCCCCGACGAGATCCAGGTGATGCGCGTCGGCCTCAAGCTCGGGGAGCAGGACCAGCTGGAGCTCCTGTCCCGCCTGCGCGAGCTCGTGGAGGAGTTCGCGAACCGGCCGGCCGGCGACGACGCCGTCCCCACCTCGCTCTTCGTGGCCCACCACCTCGACACCTCCGCCGGCTGAGCCGGCCGGCGCCACAGCTCCCCACCACAGCGCGACGGCGCCGTTCCCCCGCCAGGTGGGGAACGGCGCCGTCGTGCCGTGGTGAGTAAAGCCGCCGCGGGCCTCAGCCCGCCTTGCGCGTGGCGGGCACCTGCCGCGCCACGATGAGGAGGGCTGCCAGGGTCGCGACAACCACGCCGCCCGTGACCACAAACGCCGACCACACGGCGCCCGGTGCGATCTGGAAGTAGCGCGTATCCAGCGGCGCGATGAGGACGTTGTGCTGATCCATCGAGACCGCGGCCAAGATGGCGAAGGCCACGAGCCCCACGACGCCGGGCACCCAGCGGCGGGCGGTGCGCAGCCCCCAGGCCACCGCCGTGAAGAACACGGCGAGCACGCCGAGCAGGGCGCCCCACGGGAGGACGATCACCCCGGGCGTGGTCAAGACGGTGGACCAGCCCTGCCACAGCACGGCCACGACGCCCACCAGGGCGCCGAGGGCCAGGGATCCGAGCACGGCAAGCCAGCCGGGGACCGGCCGGCCGCGCGGCGGCTCGGGGGCGGAAACGGGCGCAGCCCACCCCGCCCCCTCGCGGGGCGGGACGGGCTGCTGCGCGTTGTTCACGCGATACCTCAGGCGCGGGCGCGCTGACGCGCGGCCTTGAGGCGCTCGTTGTTGTCGAGGATGACCTTGCGGATGCGGATCGCGTCCGGGGTGACCTCGACGCACTCGTCCTCGCGGGCGAACTCGAGGGACTCCTCCAGCGTCAGGATGCGCGGCGGGGTCAGGCCCTCGAAGTTGTCGGCGGAGGCGGAGCGCATGTTGGTGAGCTTCTTCTCCTTGGTGACGTTGACGTCCATGTCGTCGGCGCGCGAGTTCTCGCCCACGATCATGCCCTCGTAGACCTCCTGCGTAGGCTTCACGAAGAAGGAGCAGCGCTCCTGCAGGTTGATCATGGCGAACGGCGTGGCCACACCGGCGCGGTCGGAGACGATCGACCCGTTGAGGCGGTACTCGATCGGGCCCGCCCACGGCTCGTAGCCGGCGGCGATGGAGGACGCGATGCCCGCGCCGCGGGTCTCGGTCAGGAACTTGGTGCGGAAGCCGATCAGGCCGCGGGCCGGGACCACGAACTGCATGCGAATCCAGCCGGAGCCGTGGTTCGTCATCTCGGTCATGCGGCCCTTGCGGGCGGCCATGAGCTGCGTGATGGCGCCGAGGTACTCCTCGGGGGTGTCGATGGTCATCTCTTCCATCGGCTCGTGGACCTTGCCGTCGATGGTCTTGGTGACCACCTGGGGCTTGCCGACGGTGAGCTCGAAGTTCTCGCGGCGCATCTGCTCCACGAGGATGGCCAGGGCGAGCTCGCCGCGGCCCTGGACCTCCCACGCGTCCGGGCGCTCGGTCGGGAGGACCTTGAGCGAGACGTTGCCGATGAGCTCGCGGTCGAGGCGATCCTTGACCTGGCGGGCCGTGACCTTGGCGCCCTTGACGCGGCCGGCCAGCGGGGAGGTGTTGATGCCGATGGTCATGGAGATCGCCGGGTCGTCCACCGTGATGAGCGGCAGCGGCTTGGGGTTCTCCGCATCGGTGAGGGTCTCACCGATCATGATGTTCTCGATGCCGGCGACGGCCACGATCTCACCCGGGCCGGCCTGCTCGGCGGGAACACGGGCGAGGCCCTTGGTGGCCAGCAGCTCGGTGATCTTCACGTTCTGCAGGGTGCCATCGGTCTTGGCCCAGGCGACGTGCTGGCCCTTCTGCAGGGTGCCGGAGTAGATGCGCAGCAGGGCCAGGCGGCCCAGGAACGGCGAGGCGTCCAGGTTGGTCACGTGGGCCTGCAGGACCTCGTCCGTGTCGTAGGTCGGGGCCGGGACGTGCTCCATGATGGCGGCGAAGAGCGGCTCGAGGTCCTCGTTGTCGGGCAGCGTGCCGTCGGCGGGCTGCTCGCGGGAGGCGCGGCCGGCCTTGCCGGAGGCGAAGACCACGGGGACGTCGAGGACGGAGTCGAGGTCCAGGTCCGGCACCTCGTCGGCGAGGTCGCCGGCCAGGCCAAGGAGCAAGTCCATGGAGTCGGAGATGACGCCCTCGATGCGGGCGTCGGGGCGGTCGGTCTTGTTGACGACCAGGATGACCGGCTTCTTGGCGGCCAGCGCCTTGCGCAGCACGAAGCGGGTCTGCGGCAGCGGGCCCTCGGAGGCGTCGACGAGGAGCACCACGCCATCCACCATGGACAGGCCGCGCTCCACCTCGCCGCCGAAGTCGGCGTGGCCGGGGGTGTCGATGACGTTGATCGTCACGTCGTGGCCCTTGGCGGAGGGGCCGTTGTAGAACACGGTGGTGTTCTTGGCGAGAATGGTGATGCCCTTCTCGCGCTCGAGCTCGCCGGAGTCCATGACTCGATCGTCGGTCTCGCCGTGATCGGAGAAGGCACCCGTCTGCTTGAGCATGGCGTCGACCAGGGTGGTCTTGCCGTGGTCAACGTGCGCGACGATGGCGACGTTGCGGAGGTCCTCGCGTGAGGCAATGGCCATGGAAGTAGTGTCCTTCTCCATAAATTGAGTGTTCGGCGCCGTAGGGTGACGTCCTGGGCGGTCCTCCGGGTGCAAGAGATTGCCTCCGGCCGGCCCGACGCGCGCGCAAATCACGGCGCCGTCCCTCATTCTACCGCGACTGCACAGCGCGTGCTGGTGAGCCGCATCACCGGGGCCCGTGGGAACATAGGAACATGACTACTTCCCCCTCACCCTTGGTCGTCACGAGCAACCGGTCGGGCTGGGTGTGGGTCGGCTTGTGCGGGCTCATCGGCCTCTTTGCCGCCTACGACTGCTTCGCCCGCGGCTACGTGGGCTTGGGCCTCACGGTGCTGGTGTGGACGGCGCTGCTCATCGCCTTCATCGCCCTCGTGTTTGTCCTTCCCCGCCTCACCGTCGACGAGGCGGGCGCCACGGTGCGCAATGTGCTCTTCTCCGTCCGGGTGCCCTGGGGCCAGCTCGAGGACACGCGCTCCACGATGTTCGTTGAGCTCCTCCCCCGCGGCGGCGAGCCGGTGCGCGTCTGGGCCGCCCCGCAGTCGGCCATGAAGCGCGGCCGCGCGAGCCTGCGCAACCGTGCCCAGCTGGAGGTCGAGGTGCCGGAGGAGCGCGGCCCGCGCCTCGATGTGGCCAGCTCCCTCCTCGTCGAGCGCGACCGCGCCCTCTCCGCCGGCAACAACGCCGTCACGTCCGGCCCCGTCACCCGCACCTTCCTCAAGCGCGAGTGGAGCCTCTTCGGGGCCCTCGCCGTGGTGGCGCTGGTGTCCCTCTTCTTGGTCTGAGGCGGCCCGCTGGCTCGGAGCCGGCCCGCTGGCCCTAGGGCGGGCCAAACAGAACGACGGCGCCGTTCCCACCGTGAGGTGGGAACGGCGCCGTCGTTCTTGACGGGCCCGAAGGGATCAGGCCGAGGTGCCGAACTCGAACTTGCCGCCCGGGATCGCCTCGAGCAGGTCGATCGTGTACTGCTCCTTCGGGTTCTCGAAGACCTCGTCCGTGGACGCCGCCTCGACCACCCGCCCCTGGCGCATCACGGTGACGTCGTCCGCCACCATGCGCACCACACCCAGGTCGTGGGTGATGAAGAGATAGGTGAGGTCCAGCTCGGCCTGCAGATCCGCGAGGAGCTGCAGCACCTGGGCCTGCACCAGCACGTCGAGGGCCGAGACGGCCTCGTCGAGCACGAGCACCTCGGGCTTGAGCGCGAGTGCGCGCGCGATCGCGATGCGCTGGCGCTGGCCGCCGGAGAGCTCGTTCGGGTAGCGGTTGGCCGTGGACGCGGGCAGGGAAACCTGCTCGAGCAGCTCGGCCACCGTCTTGCGGTTGGAGGCCGTGTCGCCGATCCCGTGGGTCACCAGCGGCTCGGCGATCGAGGCCCCGATGCTGCGCATGGGATCCAGGGTGCCGTATGGGTCCTGGAAGACCGGCTGCACGCGGCGGCGGAACTCCAACAGCTCGCGCTTGGGCCAGGAGCCCACGTCGCGGCCGTCGAAGGTCATCGTGCCGGAGCTGATGTCCTCGAGCTTCAGGAAGAGCTTGGCGATGGTCGACTTGCCGGAACCCGACTCACCCACGATCGCCATGGTCTTGCCCTTGGCGATCTTGAAGCTGACGTTGTCCGCCGCCTTGAACTGCGTCTTCTTGAAGCCACCCTGACTGATGTCGTAGATCTTCGTGACGTTGTCGACGGAGATCAGCGGAGCCTCTGTGGGCACGGCGGCCTGGTCCCTGGCCACGGCCACGGCGTCGCCGACGGTGCCGGCGGTCGCCTTGCTCTCCACGGCGGACTGGATGCGGCGCGAGGCGAGACTCGGCGCCGCGGCCACCAACCGCTTCGTGTAGGGGTGCTTCGGATCCGCGAGGATCTCCTTCGAGTCGCCGTACTCCACGACCTGGCCCTTGTACATCACCACAAGCTTCTCGGCGCGCTCGGCGGCGAGCCCCAGGTCGTGCGTGATGAACATGACGGACGTGCCGTGTTCGCGCGTCAGGGTGCCCAGGTGGTCGAGGATGCGGCGCTGCACGGTCACGTCCAGGGCCGACGTGGGCTCATCGGCCACGAGCAGCTTGGGGCGCGCCGACATGCCGATGCCGATGAGCACGCGCTGGCGCATGCCGCCGGAGAACTGGTTCGGGTACTGGCGCAGGCGGCTGCCGGCGTCGGAGAGGCCGGCCTCCTTGAGCACCTCGATGACCCGCGCCTTGGCGTCCTTGCCGCGCAGTTCGGTGTTGGCCTCGATGGTCTCCTTGACCTGGAAGCCCACGTTCCACACCGGGTTGAGGTTGGACATGGGGTCCTGGGGCACATAGCCGATCTCGCGACCGCGAATGTGCTCCATCTCCTTGCGGGAGAGCTTGGTCAGATCCTTGCCGTTGAACAGCGCGGAACCGCCGGAGACGCGACCGTTCTCCGCCAGCAGATCGAGAATCGCCGTCGCGGTCGTCGACTTGCCCGAGCCGGACTCGCCGACGATCGCCAGGTTCTCTCCCTGGTACAGATCGAAGGACACGCCGCGCACGGCGTTGACCTCACCGTTCACCGTCTTGAAGGTGATCTGCAGATCGCGCACCTGCAGAAGAGGAATCTCCTGCGCGTTGGGATCAATGTTCACGTTGGTGGACTCCTTCATCGGCGGGACCTCGCCTTCGGATCGAGCGCGTCGCGGACGACGTCGCCGAGCAGCAGGAACGACAGCACGGTCACAGCCAGAGCGGCCGACGGCCAGAGCAACAGCTCGGGCTTGACGCGCAAGGTGGACTGGGCGGCGCTGATGTCCATGCCCCATGAGATGGCGGAGTCGCCCAAACCAATGCCCAGGAAGGACAGCGTCGCCTCGGCCACGATGTACGCGCCAAGCGACACGGTGGTGATGACGATGACCGGTGCGAGGGCGTTCGGGATGACGTGCCGCAGCAGGATCTTGCCGCGCGAGACGCCCAGGGCGATGGAGGCCGTGACGTAATCGGCGTTCTTGGCGGTCAGCACGGCACCGCGCATGATGCGCGCCACCTGTGGCCAACCGAAGATCGCCAAGGTGATGGCGATGGAGAAGACGTTGCGGAAGGGCAGGACGGTCATCACCACGATGGCACCGAGCACGGACGGAATCGCGAAGAAGATGTCGCCGATGCGGGAGACAACGGCATCGAGCCAGCCGCCGTAGTAGCCGGCGATGGCGCCGACGATGCCACCGATGAGCGAGGTCAGCACCGTGGCAAGCAGGCCGACGATCACCGAGGCGCGGGCGCCCCAGATGAGGCGGGCGAAGACGTCCTGGCCCTGCTTGTTAAAGCCGAGCGGGTGTCCCTCGGTCGGCCCCTCCAGCGAGTCCATGAGGGACTTGTAGTCGGGATCCGTGCGGGTGTAGAGCTGCGGGAAGGCGACGGCGAGCAGCACCAACACGATGAGGGCGAAACACACCCAGGTCATCCAGCGCTTGCGCATGTCCTTCCACGCATCGCCCCAGACGCTCGAGGCCTTCTGGGAGGTGTCGACAGCGTCGACGCCGGCGACCGGGGTTTCATCGATCGGCGCGACGTAGCGCTCGATATGACGGTTACTTGGCATAACGAATCCTCGGGTCAAGCACGGCGTACAGCAGGTCAACGAGCAGGTTGGCCAGCATGAAGATGATCACCATCACGGCGACAAAGGCGACGACCGTGGGGCCCTCACCCTTGATGACGGCCTGGTAGACCGTGCCGCCAACACCGTGAATGTTGAAGATGCCTTCGGTCACGATGGCGCCCACCATGAGTGCGCCCAGGTCCGTGCCGAGGTAGGTCACCACCGGGATGAGCGAGTTGCGCAGGATGTGGACGCGGATGACCCGACCGCGCTTGAGGCCCTTGGCCGTAGCGGTGCGGACGAAGTCGGCGCCCATGTTCTCGGCAACGGAGGCGCGCGTCAGGCGCAAGATATTGGCGAAGGACACCGAGGCGAGCACGATCGCGGGGACGATAAGTTCGCCCCACGGTGCTGCTCCGGAGACAGTGGTGCTGATGATGCCCCACTTGATGCCGAAGAGGTACTGCAGGACGAAACCCGTGACGAACGTCGGAACCGAGATCAGCAGCAGCGAGACCACCAGGGCGGTGTTGTCGAAGATCTTGCCCTTGCGCAGGCCGGCCACGAGGCCGATGGCGATGCCGGCGACACCCTCGAAGAGCAGGGCGAGAACCGCCAGGCGGGCCGTGATCGGGAAGGCCTGGGCCATCACCGCTGACACGGGCTGCCCGCTGTAGGTGGTGCCGAAGTCGCCGCGGAAGAGCCCACCGATCCAGATCAGGTACTGGACGATGACGGGCTTATCGAGGTTGTACTGCGCGCGGAGCTGGGCGATGATCTCCGGCGACGGCTGGCGGTCACCGAACAGGGCGGCGATGGGATCGCCCGGCATCGCGAACACCATCAGATAGATGAGCAGCGTTGCGCCGAAGAAGACGGGGATCAATTGGAGAAGGCGTCGGCCGATGTACCAGAGCATCAACGCCTCATCTCGGATGGTTCAGTCATGGGGTCTCCAGAGAGTAATGAACGCGGACGTGACGCCCGGGGCTCGTGGCCCCGGGCGTCACGCGCGCGGAGTGCAAGGCTCTTCAGCCGTTGATCACTTGGTGATCGCGTAGTACAGCGGCACGGAGTTCCAGCCGATCTGCACGTTCTTCAGAGCCGGATCCCACACCGACTGCACGTTCGAGTACCACAGCGGGATGGCCGGCAGATCCTTGAGCAGGGTCTGCTGCACCTTGTCGTACTCGGCCTGAGCCAGCTCCGGGGTCTTGGCGGCGGCGGCCGCCTTCATGCCCTCGGCGAAGGCGGCGGAGTCGTAGCGGCCGTAGTTCGAGCCACCGGTCTTGGAGTAGAGCGGCGTCAGGAAGTTGTCGATGGCCGGGTAGTCGGCCTGCCAACCCGAGCGGAAAGCACCGGTCATCTTGTTGTTCTTCTCGTCGTCAAGCAGGCCCTTGAAGGCCGGGTAGGCCTTGCCCTCGGCCTTGATGCCCAGGTTCTGCGAGATCATGCCGGTGACGGCGTCAACCCACTCCTTGTGACCACCATCGGAGTTGTACGCAATGGTGAAGTCACCGTCGTACTTGGAGATCGCGTCGGCCTGGGCCCACAGCTCCTTGGCCTTGGTGACATCGAAGTTCAGGACCTCGTTGCCGGCCAGGTTCTTGCCCCAGGTGTCCCAGCCGGACAGCACCGGGGAGGTGAAGTCCTTGGCGGGCGTGCGGGTGTTGCTGAAGATCTTGTCCGTGATGGTGGCGCGATCGATGGACAGCGAGATGGCCTGACGGCGCAGCTGGCCCTCCTCGGTGTCCGACTTGAAGTGATCCAGGTACTGCGGGATCGTGAAGGACTGGAAGATCGCCGCCGGCTGGTTCACATTCGAATCCGCGAAGTCCGACTCGTAGGTGGCGAAGCTGGCCGGCGGCACCTGGTCGAGGATGTCCAGGGTGCCGTTCTTGGACTGGACCGCGGCGTAGGCCGAATCCTGCGAGGTGTAGAAGGTGATCGTGATGCCGCCGTTCTGCGCCTTTCGGATGCCGTCATAGCTGTCGCTCTTGACGAGCTTGATGCCCTCGTTGTGGGTCCAAGCGGTGTCGGAGGCCAGCTTGTACGGGCCGTTACCGATCGGGGCCTCGCCGAAGGCCTTGGTGATCTTGCCGTCGGAGCCGTAGGCGGCCTTCGGCAGCGGCACGAAGGCCGAGTAGCCCAGGCGCAGCTTGAAGTTGGTCTCCGGCTGGCTCAGGTCGACCGTGAACTCGGTGTCCGAGACCTTCTTGAGGCCGGAGAGCTTCTCCACCGGCTTCTTCGCATCGGCGCTGTAGCCCTTGATGTTCTCGAAGAACGAGGAGGAGCCCTGCGCATTGGCAATGTTTGCGCCGTAGTTCCAGGCGTCGATGAAGGAATCAGAGGTAACGGCGCTGCCGTCGGAGAACTTCTGGCCGGCCTTGAGCTTGATCGTCCACACCGTGTTGTCGGCGTTGGGCTCGATCGACTCGGCCGCATCCAGCTGCGGCTCGCCCTTGGCATCGAAGGCGACCAGGCCAGCGAAGACGAGGTCGATGATCTTGCCGCCGCCCACCTCGGTGGTGTTGGTCGGGATCAGCGGGTTCTGGGGCTCGGTGCCGTTCGTGGTGATGATGGCCGAGGTGGCAGCGGCCGACGAATCCGTGCCGCCCTGGCTCGACGAGGACGAGCCGGAGTCGCCGGAGCCGCCGCCACAGGCGGTCAGCGCCAGCGAGCCGGCCGCAAAAATGGACAGGGCGGCAAGCGCCTTGCGATTGGTCTTCACTGTTTCCTCCAGTGCGGGTGTAGGTCGTTCGCAGGTCGACGCGGGCGGGGATGCCCTTGTCGGAGGTAGGTAGAGCTTACGCGCTCGGAGCCGCGCCGTGCCCTGCATCACTCCCGCGAGGGCGCGAAGGGCACGGCAGACTACCCGGGCAATGCGAACTTGGCGGTGTCGGCCACGAATGTGACGCCGGGTCCATTCCGGAAGTGAGCGCCCATGAACGTGCATGCTCGGGCGAAAAATCCCGATTCTGCAGACATTTCATGAACCTCAGACCCTCCGAGTGGTCGATTGACACCGATGTTGTGTGACGAGCAAAAGTGTCACGCGTCACGTGTGAACAAATCTAGGATCCCCCGTCAAGCATGTGAATATCAAGCCTGTCTTTCACAGTTTCTCGTTACCGACCAGAAACATTGAAGCTCCAACCGACCCCGTTCCGCCCAGGACACACCACCGCCCGCCCCGGCAAACCGGGGCGGGCGAGTGATTGGTTGACGGCTCAGCCGACCTCAGGACGTGCCGATGCCCAACAGCCGATGGCGCGCCTCGCGGCGCACCTTCTGCGCATCCGGGTCCGGCACCGGCGCGGCGGCCAGCAGCTCTTTGGTGTAGTCCTCCTGGGGGAAGTGCAGCACCCGTTCGGTGGGGCCCTGCTCCACCACCTGGCCGCGTTTCATCACCACGACGTTGTCCGCCAGGTGATCGACCACCGCCAGGTCGTGGCTCACGAAGAGACAGGCGAAGCCGAAGTCGGCCTGGATCTCCTTCAGCATCTCCAGCACGGTGGCCTGCACCGACACGTCGAGCGCCGACGTGGGCTCGTCCGCGATGAGCACGCTCGGGTCCAGCACGAGCGCCCTGGCGATGCCGACGCGTTGCTTCTGCCCGCCGGAGAGCTCGTGCGGATAGCGGTTGAGCACGTCCGCCGGGAGCTTGACCGCCGCGAGCAGCTCCATAGCCCGCGCCACGCGCTCCGCCTTGGTGCCGACCTTGTGCACTACCATGGGCTCCATGATGCATTCCCCGATCGGGAAGCGCGGATCGAGCGAGGCCGCCGGATCCTGGAACACCACGCCGATGGCGCGGCGGGCCAGCTTGGCCTCCTTGCCCTTGAGCGAGGCGAGGTCACGTCCCTGAACACGCAGCTCGCCGGCCGCCGTGGGCAGCAGGCCCAGGACGGCCTTGGCGACGGTCGACTTGCCCGACCCGGACTCGCCCACGAGCGCCGTGGTCTCCCCCGCCGCCACGTCGAAGCTGACGCCCTCCGCCGCGCGGAAGGTCCCCGACTTCACCTTGTAATCGATCGCGATGCTCTTGGCGGACAGGACCACCTCCCGGCCCTTCGCCTCGGCCGCGCCGGCCCTCTCCGCCTCGAGGCGCCCCGCCTCGTCGTCGTGCGTCAAGGCCACATCGGTGAGCCGGGGCACGGCGGCGAGCAGCGCCTGCGTGTAGGGGTGTTGGGGCCGGTACAGGATCTCCTGCACCGTCCCTTCCTCCACGAGGTCACCCATAAACATCACCGAGACCCGGTCGGCCATATCGGCCACCACGCCCATGTTGTGGGTGATGAGCAGGATGCCCACGCCGAGATCGTCCTTGAGCTCGCGGAGCAGATCGAGGACGTCCGCCTGCACCGTGACGTCGAGGGCCGTGGTGGGCTCGTCGGCGATGATCACCTTCGGCTCGCACGTGAGCGCCATGGCGATCACGATGCGCTGGCGCTGGCCGCCGGAGAACTGGTGCGGGTACTGCTTGATGCGCTTGGCCGCATCGGGGATGCCCACGCGCTCCAGCAGAGAGATCGCCCGGTCGCGCGCCGCCTGACCGAAGGCCAGGTTGTGCGTCTCCAGAGCCTCCGTGAGCTGACGCTCAACCGTGAGGACCGGATTCAGCGCGGTCATCGGCTCCTGGAAGACCATGGCGATCTCGGTGGCCCGCAGCTTGCGCATGCGCTCCTCCGGCAGCCCGATCACCTGGTGCCCGGTCACCTCGACGCTGCCGCTGACCATCGCGTTCGGGGGCAGCAGGCCCATCGTGGAGAGCGAGGTGACCGACTTGCCGGAGCCGGACTCCCCCACGAGCGCGACGACCTCGCCGGCCTTGACCTGGAGGTCCAGGCCATTGACGGCCAGCTTGGCGTCGTCGCCGGAGGCGAAGGCCACCTTCAGGTCGCGGATATCGAGGACCACCTCGCCGCGCTTTGCGCTTTCACGGGTGTGGCTCATCGCCCCTCCTCCTCGTCCGTGCGTTCGGTTTCGGCCGCGTCAACGGGGCCCGCGGCCCCGCCGCGTGGAGGACCCGACGCCGCCCGCTCGCGTGCCGCGAGCTCGGCGCGTTCCGCGGTGGTCGGCACCGGGATGGGGCGGATGCCCATCAGCGCCGCGGCGGCCAGGTTGCGCTTCTTCACCCGGCCGGACTGACGCGGGTCGAAGGCGTCGCGCAGGCCATCGCCGATGAAGTTCACCGACAGGGCGATGATCAAGATGATCAGGCCCGGCCACCAGAACAGCCACGGGCGCGTGGTGAAGGAGTTCTGGTACTGCGAGATGAGCAGGCCAAGGGAGGAGTCCGGCGCCTTCACACCGAAGCCGAGGAACGACAGGCTCGTCTCGAGGAGCACCGCGGAGGCCGTGGCCAGCGTGGCGTTCACGAGCACCGTGCCGATGCAGTTGGGGATGAGGTGCTTCAGGATGATGCGCCAGCTGCTGGCGCCCATGGCGCGTGCCGCCTCGACGTACTCCCGCTCGCGCAGTGTGAGCACCTGGGCGCGGACCAGGCGGGCCAGGCCGGCCCACGAGACCACGCCGAGCATGATGCCGAGGAACCACGGGCTGGAGATGGCGCCGGAGGCGGTCTTGGCCACGATCGCCGCGATGAGCAGCAGCGGGATGACAAAGAAGATGTCGGCGATGCGCATGATGATCGAGTCGATCCAGCCGCGGTAGTAACCGGCGATGGCCCCCAGCAGCGTGCCGAGCACGGTGCCGGAGATGCCCACGAGGAACGCCACGATGAGCGAGACCTGGGTTCCGCTCATGACCAGGGCGAAGTAGTCGCGGCCGATGTCCTCCTGGCCGAACCAGTGCTGCGCGCTGGGCACGCCGCCGTTGATGGACACCGAGGTCGTCTTGAAGTCGTAGGGCCACCAACCCTTGATGCCGAAGATGCCGATCGACGTCATGGACACGATGATCAGCAGCACGAGCACAGCGGCCGAGATCATGGCTGGCTTGTGGCGGATGAAGCGACGCCAGACGAGCCGGCCTTGGCTCAGCGAGTCTTGCTTGGCGGCCAGCTGCGCGTCCTCGACCGCGGCCACGGAGGCGCCGAGCGCCTCGGGTGTCTCAGGGGTGTTCATGAGGTTCCTCTCATGCGATCCGGGTTCGTCTGCGTGCTTCGGCGTCATACCCGGATCCTCGGGTCGATGAGCGCGTAGATCACGTCGCTGAGCAGGTTGAAGAGGACCGCGACGCCGCCCGTGACCAGCACGAAGGCCATCACCGGGGCCGGGTCCACGTTCTTCAGACCCGTCTGGAACAGCTCACCCATGCCCTTCCAGCCAAACACCTGCTCGGTGATGACGGCGCCGCCGATAACGGCGGCAAAGTCCATGGCCACGATCGTGACGATGGGAATGAGCGCGTTGCGGAAGGCGTGGCGCAGGATCACGGTGCGCTCGGGCAGGCCCTTAGACCGCGCGGTGCGCATGTAGTCCTGGCCCTGCACATCGATCATGGCCGCCCTGGTGTAGCGCGAGTACGAGGCGATCGAGACGACGGCGAGGACCACGGTCGGCAGCAACAGCTGCGTGCCGTTGTCCAAGAACGTCTCCCAGAAGTTCCCGGTGAAGTTGGGGGTGTTGGAGCCGATGGTCGAGATGGGGCGCGGCTTCAGCGCCATGAACCCCGGCCACGTCACGAAGAGGTGGTCGACGATCGTCAGGAAGGCGCCCGTGAGCGTCACGCTCGCGGCGGCGCCGATGGCCTGGGGCCGATAGCGCCCGCCCAGCCACGCACCGAGCAACCACGGCACGGCGATGGCCAGCACCAGTCCAAGGATGAGGATCCACCAGTTCGGCTCGGACAACAGGTTCCAGCTGGCGTAGTAGACCACCATGACCAGCGCGGCGCTGATGAGGGCGGGGAGCCACACGCGGCGCTCCTTGAAGCCCACGGTGGTTTGGAGGGCGAACGCGCCGACCGCGAGGACGACGACGGCGATCACGGCCGGTCCCATCTGCGGGTACTGCCAGAAGCGCAGCCACGTGAAGTACGGCATGGCGACGCCCACGACCACGGCAACCACGCCGAAGGAGAGCACGCGCCGCTTCCACGAACCGCCCATGAAGAGCATGACGATGAGGCCAAGAATGATGGCCGTCAGCACGACTTGGGCCGGTGTGAACGATGGATTCGCTATCCAGTTGTTGTAGTTGATCGCGGCGTACTCCTTCAGGAGCACGGCGACCCAGAACACGGGAAGCGAGAACAGCACGAAGGCGATGAACGTGACGATGTAGTCGAAGTCCGAATACTGGCGGATGGCGGTGAGAACGCCCACCAGGATGCCCACGATGCAGGCGATGACGACGGAGAGCAGGACGAGGCGCAGCGTCGAGGCTGCGGCGGAGCCCAGCTGGTCGAGCACGGCGTTGCCGTTGACATCGGTGCCCAGATTGCACTGGCCCCAGACGCAACCGGCGGCGCCGCCGAGCCACTTGAGGTAGCGGATAAACCACGGGGTATCCAGATCAAGCGCAACGATGCGCGCCTGCATCTGGGCGGCGACCTTGGGGTCATTGGCCTGCTCGCGCATGCCCGCGAGGGGATCACCGGAGATGGTGGTGAGGAAGTACACGAGCACCGAGGCAAGCAGCAGCACAATGGCCGAGATGCCCAGGCGTCGCAGGATGAAGGAAAGCAAGGCGGTTCACAGCCCTTTCGACGCGTGTGAAACTGAAACAGCCAGGCCCGGGGTCCTCGAAGGGACCCCGGGCCCGATCAGCAATTGGTTCAGGCGGTGGTTCGGCGACCCTGGGTCACTCGGCCACGCGCTGCCACTGCTCCGCGTTCCAGGTGATGCCGTCCTGCGTCTGGGTGTGGATCACGTTGGTGACATCCGCACCGGCGGCGTCGATACCCGGGTGCTGGAAGATCGGGATGCCGAACATGTCATCCCACAGCTGCTTCTCCGTGGCCACCAGGGCATCGCCGTGCTTGGTCAGATCCATGGTGGTCTTCGTGATGGTCAGCTGCTTGTCGACCTCGGCGTTGGAGTACTTGCCGAAGTTCTGCGGCTGGCCCGTCATGTAGATGTTGCTGTCGGAGGTCAGCTGGCCCGAACCGGCCCAGGCGAACAGGAACGCGTCGTAGTCGTTCTTCGTGACCGGGCCGCCCTCGGCGGAGAAGGTCTCGGAGGAGATGTCCTTCACATCGAAGCCGGCCTGATCGCAGGAGGCCTTGATGAGCTGGACCTCGTTGGCACGGCGCGGGTTCGGCGAGTTGTAGCCGATACGGACGGTCACCTTGCCGTTGGTCTTCGCGGCGCTGGAGGCGTCCACGAGCTTCTTGGACTCCTCGAGGTTGACGGAGTCGTACGTGGAGGCGGGGTAGGCCTCCTGCACCACGCGGTCGTAGAGGTCATCACCGGGGAAGGACACGCGGGAGTTCAGGACCTTGGCGTCGGGGTTCAGCGGCTTGATCAGCTGCTCCACGATCTGCTCGCGCGGGATGCACATGGCGAAGGCCTTGCGCAGGTCGGCGTCGTCCTTGAAGACGGAGGTGCCGGCGAAGTTGAAGTCGACGTGCTCCCACGTCATGGTGTCGCCCTTGATGATCTTCACCGCGGAGCCGAGCGCCTCGAGCTGCTTGATCGTGTCCAGCGTGGGCTGGGGCGACATGACGTCGAGGTCCTTGTTCTGCAGGGCCTGCACCATGGCGCCGGAATCGACGAAGCGGAACGTCAGCTTGGACACGCCGGCCTTGGGGCCCCAGTACTTCGGGTTCGGCACGAGGGAGACGGACTGCCCCTTCTGCCAGGAATCGAGGATGTAGGGACCGCTGGAGACGTTCAGATCGTCGGCGGGCAGCTGGCCAGCGCCCTTGTTCCAGCCGGTGGACCAGAACGCGCCGGCCTTGGCCAGCTTGGTCGCGTCTTGCTCGCGCAGGGCGGAGACCAGATCATCAACGCTCATGCCGGCCTGCTTGGCCACGACGTGGGCGGGCTGGGCCATCAGCGTCTGCAGCTTCCAGTCGAGGTTCGGCTCCTTGTAGGTGAGCGTGAACTCCTTACCGTTCACATCGCCCTCCGGACCCTTGGGGGCCAGCGCGACGAGGTCGCCCGAGACGTTGTTGAAGACCGGGGTCTTGCCGTCCGAGCCCAGCAGGGAAGCATTCTGCGAGCCCCAAGCCAGCACAGCATCGGCCACGGTGATGGGCGTGCCGTCGGACCACACGGCGTCCGGGTTGATCGTGTACTTGACCTGCAGCGGGCTGTCGGAGACGACCTCGGCGGTGCCCAGGGTCTCGTTCGGGATGACCTTGCCGTCGGTGCCGAAGTAGAAGAAGCCCGTGGTGTACAGGGCGGAGATCGCGCTCGAGTAGGTGTCGTAGGTGGCCGGCGTCAGCGTGTTGTAGCCGCCGAACTCCGTGGAGCCAACGGAGACCTTGATCTCGCCGTCCTGCGTCTGGATGTCCTTGAGGTCCAGCTTGCCCGAACCATCGATCTGTGCGGCCTGCGCGGCCGAGTCCGACGCGGATCCGGAGACGGAACCGGAGGACGACGGGGTGTTGTTGCCGCCCGGCGAGCAGGAAGCCAGGGCGAGTGCGGCGGCGGCGCCAGCGGCGACGGCCAAGGAAATGCGCTTGAGTCGCATGTCCACTCCTAAGGGTCGAGGGCCCGGGGTGTCCGGGGAATGATGCGAGTCGGGTCACGAGGTGGCGTGACGCCAACCACATGTCAGGGAACTGTAGGGCGACTGGGAGCCGTCTAGGAATATCAAACGGGACTTTCACGTGTGGTTGTTACCAAACAGTGACAAGAACCGCGTTCGCCTCTCAATCACTTTTTCCGCGCTGTGACAAGCAAGTGCGCGCCGGTTAAACCTGTGAATCAATCGACGGATGCTGTAACCCGCATCACACGGGCCGTGCAGGCGGGGCCGTGAAGCGCGTAAGATCTATTGCTTTAGCAATCTTGTTCGGTCCTGACGACCTTCCCTATCCCAGTGGTGATCCCATGACTCAGTCCCCCGCCGACCCGCAAACCATCGGGAAGGGGGCGCGTTCCTCGAGGGGCTTCTTCGGCCATCCTTGGGGCCTCGCCAACCTCGCAGGTGTCGAGATGTGGGAGCGCTTCAGCTTCTACGGCATGCAGAGCCTGCTGGCCTACTACATCTACTACTCGGTGACCGACGGCGGTCTGGGCATGCCCCAGGCCGCCGCCACCTCCATCGTCGGTGCCTACGGCGGCCTCGTGTACCTCTCCGCCGTCCTCGGCGGCTGGATCGCGGACCGCGTGCTCGGCGCCGAGCGCACGCTGGTGACGGCCGCGAGCGTCATCATGCTTGGCCACCTCGCGCTGGCCTTCGTGCCGGGTGCCGCGGGCCTCGCCATCGGCCTGATCTGCATCGGCCTGGGCTCCGGCTGCCTCAAGGTCACGACCGTGACGGTGGTCGGTGACCTCTACACCCCCGAGGATCAGCGCCGCGACGCCGCGTTCTCCCTCTACTACATGGGCGTGAACCTGGGCGCCCTCGTTGGCCCGCTCGCCACCGCGTGGCTCTGGGGTGCCAAGGGCTTCCACTGGGGCTTCGGCCTCGCCGCCGTGGGCATGGCTCTCGGCCTCATCCAGTACCTCCTCATGCGCCGCCACACCCGCACCGAGGCCAACTCCAAGGCCCCGCACCCGCTGACGTCCTCCGAGGCCACGCGCTGGTCGATCATCGGCGTCGTCGCGATCGTGGTCATCGTCGCCGCCGTCCTCCTGGGCTGGCTCACCGCCGAGAACCTCTCCGACGTCGTCGTGATCGCCACGGTGGTCGCAGCGATCATCCTGTTCGCCGTGATCCTCTCGTCCAAGCAGATTGATCGCACGGAGCGCAGCCGCGTCTTCTCGTTCATCCCGCTCTTCGTCGCCTCGGCCGTCTTCTGGGCCCTGTTCCAGCAGCAGTTCACGGTGCTGGCGATCTACGCGGACGAGCGACTGAACCGCACCCTCTTCGGCTGGGAGATGCCGCCGAGCGTGGTCAACTCCATCAACCCCGTCTTCATCATCCTGTTTGCCGGCGTGTTTGCGGCGATGTGGACCAAGCTCGGCAGCCGCCAGCCCTCCACTCCGCTGAAGTTCGCGATGGGCACCGGGATCATGGGCATCGCCTTCCTGGTCTTCATCCCGTTCTCCGGCGGCGCGGCCAACTCCGTGCCGCTCATGGCGATTGTGCTGATCCTGTTCCTCTTCACGCTCGCCGAACTGTGCCTCTCCCCCGTGGGCCAGTCCCTGGCCACGCGCCTGGCGCCGAAGGCCTTCCACTCCCAGATGGTGGCGCTTTTCTTCCTCTCCGTGGCGCTCGGCTCCGCCGCCGCCGGCACCCTGGCCGGCTTCTACTCCAGCGACAACGAGGTCCCCTACTTCCTCGTGATCGGGCTCGCCGCCATCGCGGTCGCGGTGCTGCTTGTCCTGGTGCGCAAGCCCATCCTGAAGCTCATGGCCGGGGTCAAGTAGGACCCCGGCGCCGCCCCGACGGGCGGTGAGCCCCACCCAGCACGACGCCGCCCGCTCTCCTTGAGCGGGCGGCGTCGTGCTGTGGGTGCCGTGGGTGCCGTGGGTGCCGTGGCCGACGGCACCTGCGCCCGGCGCACGGCAACGAGCCAAACGGGACAGTGGGCCCGCCGGCGATCTCGCGACTTTTTGGCGATCTCGCGACGCTTCCTCGCGATTCAGCGAAAAAGTCGCGAGACGGCGAGACGAGCGGGTCTCAGGCCCGGGCGATCCAGGCCGCCGCGGCGTTCCAGAGCGGCCAGCCGGCCCACGCGGTGCAGGCCGCCAACGCCAGGATGAAGGTGCCGAGCCAGAACCACGCCGGCAGGCCGGTGGCGCGGGCCAGAGCGCTGGGGTCGTCCCCGCGCCCGCCGGAACGCATCACGACGCCCAAGTGCCTCCACGCGCCCAGGAGCAGGAACACCCCCACCCCGAGGACCAGTGTGGCGGCCCCCCAGGCCGGAAGGAACCACGCCGCGGCCAGGGAGGCGGCCGCCGCCACGAGCACGAGGCCGGCGGTCCCCCACGACCGGCTGAAGAGGAGGGCGAGGACGAGGATCACGGCGGTCAGGCCCAGGACGGTTCCCGCCCAGCCGCCGAGCGAGGCGTTCACGAGCAGGGCCCCGAGCAGGGCCGGCGCCGGGTACCCCGACCAGGTGCTGAGGACGAGGGCCGGTCCGCGCGGCTTGCCGCTCGTCACGGCGTGCCCCGACATGTCGCGGTTGACGACGAAGCCCTTGAAGCGGCGCCCTCCGAGCACGCCGACGCCGGCGTGGCCCAGTTCGTGGCTGAGCGTCACGAGCAGGCGTAGGCGAAGCCACAGCCCGGGCAGCAACAGGGCCAGCAGCGCGGCGGCGACGGCAAGCGGCACCCACCAGCTCAGCGTCGGGGCGGGACCGGGCAGGAGGCCGGCGGGGAGTTCTTGCAGGGCGTTCATCGCCCTCCATCCTCCCCCGCCCGGCTGTGGCGGCGCTGAGCCGGCGCCCGTGGCGTCAGTCGGTCTTCACCTCGAGGCCGGAGACGTCCACCTTGTCCAGCGGGACCAGGCCACCCTTACGGCCGGCCTGCACGCGGTGGATGAGCCACACGAGCAGGAAGATCGGCAGGCCGATGTACGCGGAGACCACCTCGGCCACGCGCCCCTCGAGCACCGCTTGATAGTTCTGCCCCGCGATCACGACGATCATCACGACGAGGGCCAGGAGCGGGCCCACGGGGAAGAAGGGGGCGACGTACGGCAGGTCCTTGAGCGCGTGACCCTGCTTGAGGTAGGCGCGGCGGAAGCGGTAGTGGGACCAGGAGATGCCGACCCACACGATGAAGCCGGAGAGGCCGGAGACGTTCATGAGCCACGTGTAGGCGCCGCCATCCCCCAGGATGCTCGTAAGGAACGCGAAGACGCCGATCGCGGCCGTGGCGAGGAGCGCCATGACGGGCACACCGCGCTCGTTGAGCCGCACAAAGAGCTTGGGCGCCTTGCCCTCCTTGGCCAGCGAGTACAGCATGCGCGTGGAGGCATAGAGCCCGGAGTTGCCGGCCGAGAGCACCGCGGAGAGGATGATCGCGTTCATGACACCGGCCGCGATGCCGATGCCTGCGCGCTCGAACACGAGCGTGAAGGGCGAGGCGGTGACGTCGCCGGCGTCCGCCGAGGCGAGCAGGCTGGGATCGGTGTACGGCAGCAGGAATCCAATGATGGCGATCGCCAAGATGTAGAAGAGCATGATGCGCCAGAAGATCGAGCGGATGGCGCGGGGCATGTCCCGGCGCGGGTTCTGGCTCTCCCCCGCCGCCACGCCCACGAGCTCGGTGCCCTGGAAGCTGAAGCCGGCGATCATGAACACCGAGACGATGGAGAGCCACCCGCCGGCAAACGGGGCATCCCCCGTGGTCCAGTTGCTGAACCCCGGGCTGGAGCCGCCCATGACACCAAGGATCATGAGGGTGCCGAGCACGAGGAATACCAGCACCGTGACGACCTTGATGGCGGCGAGCCAGAACTCGCCCTCGCCGAAGGCCCGCGCAGAGAGCCAGTTCAAGCCCGTGAGCAGCGCGAGGAAGACGGCCGCCCAGATCCAGCTCGGCACATCGGGGAACCAGAAGGACATGATGACGCCGGCGGCCACGAGCTCCGCCGCCAGGGTGATGGCCCAGTTGAACCAGTAGTTCCAGCCCGTGGCGAAGCCGAAGGAGGAGCCCACGTAGCGCGTGGCATAGGTCTGGAAGGACCCGGCCACGGGTAGGTGCGTCGACATCTCACCGAGCGACTGCATCACGAAGAGCACCATGATGCCGATGACGGCATAGGCCACGAGCGCGCCGCCGGGTCCCGCCTGGGCGATGGTGCCGCCGGAGCCGAGGAAGAGGCCGGTGCCGATGGCGCCGCCGATCGCGATCATCTGCAGGTGGCGAGCCCGGAGCCCGCGCTTGAGCTGCGGTGCCGCACCGGGGGCGGTGGAGGGGCCGCTGGAGGCCGTGGACATGAGTGTCCTTCCATGTTCCAAAAGGGGTGACATTCCAGGCTAGGCCGATCGCGCCGCGGCGGCGCACCCGTGACGCCCTTCGGGCCCGTGCGTTCGGACACTGAACCGGCCGGACGGTCGGGAGGCTGGGTACCCCGAAGGCATACCGCGCGTGAGGACGGCGACCATCGTCGGGGGGATGAGCCAGACTTGGCGTGTTATCACCCTGCCCAGGAGCATCATGAAGCGACTTCACCGCGCCCTCGCCGCCGTCACGCTGACGGCCGGCCTGTCCCTCACTCAGCTGCCCGCCGCCTCCGCGGCCAGCTGGGGCCCCATTGACCCGGTGTCCTACTCGGTCAAGGACATCACGACGTCCTCCGTCAAGGGCGGTTGCCCCGAGCGCACCCTCACCGTCAAGGCCAAGAAGGTTCCCTTTGCCGGGGCAGTGCCCAAGCACGTGGTCGTCTTCGTGGACTTCCGAGATGCTCAAGACCAGTACGTGGGCCAGGATGCCCTCACCTTCGAGGACCCCCGCTACAACCCGCAGACCAAGCGCTACTCCATGAGCGCCACCATGGGCATCTGCAACGCCTCCACGTCCTTCGGCCGCTACACGGTGGGACGGGCGGAGCTGCGCTACGGCAACAGCATCGATGACGTGTACTGGGGTGAAGGCCGCTACCTTGCCGGCAGCGACACCACCGTCGGCCACTTCTTCGTCCGCCGCGCGGCCAAGGCGAGCCTTAAGGCCACGCGCAGCGGCAAGCGGGTCACGCTCTCCGTCTCCGCGACACGCTTCAACCCCGTCATCAAGACCACCGAGTGGGGCGAGCGATACGCGGCCAAGACCCGCTACTCCACGTACTCGGGCCAGAAGGTCCGCTTCGAGGTGAAGTCCGGGAAGACCTGGAAGCCGCTCAAGACCACCACGATCTCCAAGGGCAAGGCCTCGCTCAAGGTGCAGGCCTCCGGCAAGCGTCAGTATCGCGCCGTGCTCCTCAAGAACAGCACTACCGCCGGCAAGACCACCGCGACCGTCCGGCGCTGATCCGGCTCCACCCCGGCGCTCGTAGCGCCGCAGACCTGAGGGCGGCCATTCTGGCCGCCCTCTTGCGTTCCACCGCGCACCCAACTCGCGCGAACGGCGTCGAGCACGGCGCAAAAACGGGCCAGACATGATCAGAGATCGTATAGCAGGTCAAGTCACCCCGAAGCTAATTTACTGTCGTGCGGCAACTATAATGTCCCGGTGAACACCCAGACATTCCCGCATCTCATGGCAGCAGGCCGCATCGGCCCCATGGAGACAGCGAACCGCATTGTGTTGCCGGCCATGGACATGAACGTGTCCGAGAACGGCGAGATCGAGCAGACCGAGATCGATCACTACGTGACCCGCGCCAAGGGCGGAGCGGGCCTCATCATCACCGGCGCCTGCGCCATTTCCTTCCCGTACGGCGCCGCCTCCATGAAGGAGCCCGGCCTTTCCGAGGACCGGTTCATCCCCGGCCTGAAGGCCCTCGCCGACGCCATCCACGCTGCAGGCTCCAAGCTCTGCATCCAGTCCACGCACCACGGCAAGGTCGCCCGCGTGGATACCCTCAACGATCGCCCGGTCCTCGCGCCCAACCCGCAGGACTACAGCTACTCCATGAAGGCGATGGCCGATTGCACGCCGGAGGAGCTCGCCAAGATGGGCGCCACCACCGCCGGCAAGCAGACGACCTACAAGTCGATGACCAAGGAGGACATCGACTGGCTCGTCGCCAGCTGGGCCGACGCCGCCGAGCGCGTGGCCGCCTCCGGCGCCGACGCCATCGAGATCCATGCGGCCCACGGCTACATCCTCGGCGTCTTCCTCAACCAGCGCGACAACCAGCGCACCGACGAGTACGGCGGCTCCTTGGGCAACCGCGCGCGCCTGGCCTGCGAGGTCATCGCCGCCGTCAAGGAACGCGTGGGCAACAAGCTCGGCGTCATCGTGCGTGTGGCCGGCGAGGAGTACGGCCAGGAGGGCGCCCTCTCCCTGGCCGAGTCCACCGAGGCGGCGCGGCTCTTCGAGCAGGCCGGCGTCGACGCCATCCACGTCACCGGCTGGGGCCGCAACCCCTTCGACAACTTCACCGACGGCCCGCTGCCCAACAAGGTCGGCGCCTACGTGGAGAACGCCGCCCACATCAAGAAGCACGTCTCCGTCCCCGTGATCGTGGTGGGCCGCATGCTTCCCGACGTCGCCGAGAAGGCGATCTCCCAGGGCAAGGCCGACTTTGCCGCCATGGGCCGCCAGCTCCTGGCCGACCCTGAGCTGCCGAACAAGCTGCGCGCGGGCCACGCCGATCAGGTGCGCCCCTGCATCAACTGCTACCTGTGCGTCGGCGAGAACTTCTTCGACGACACCCCGTTCTGCGCCGTGAACCCCTCGCTGGGCAACGAGAAGGTCCTGCCCCTGCGTCCCACCTCGGCCTCGAAGCACGTGGTGGTCGTGGGCGCCGGCCCGGCCGGCCTCGAGAGCGCCCGCGTCCTGACCGAGCGCGGCCACCGCGTCACGATCATCGACAAGGCGGACCGGATCGGCGGCACGATGTGGTTCTCCACCATGACCACGCCGGACAACGAGCGCCTGCTGCGCTGGTTCAAGTCAGAGATCAAGCGCCTGCGCATCGCCGTGAAGCTCGGCACGCGCGCCACGGTGGAGACTATCCGCGAGCTCAAGGCCGGCCACGTCATCGTGGCCACGGGTGCCGTGCGCCCCAAGCCGGACTTCCCGGGCGGTGACCTCCCCAACGTCCAGACGGGCGACACCCTGCGCGCCATGATGCTCGGCACCGCCACGGCGCAGGAGGCCGGACTGGTCCTCTCCACGCTGGGCAAGGCCGGCCGCCTCTCCGGCCTGACCAAGTCCCCCAAGTTCGTGCGTCAGTTCACCAAGTACTGGCTGCCGATGGGCAAGGACGTCGTGGTGATCGGCGGCTCGCTCGTGGGCCTGGAGCTCTCCGAGTTCCTCGCCGAACGCGGGCGCAACGTGACCCTGCTGCACGAGAAGCAGCAGCTGGGCCTGCCGCTGGCCATGCCGCGCCGCTGGACCGCCGTCAAGGATTCGGAGGCCCACGGCGTCAAGATCCACCGCAACGTCAAGGTCGATCGCATCACGCCCAAGAGCGTGGAGTGGACCGAGGGCGGCGAGAGCTTCTCCGCCCCGGCGTCCATGGTCGTCTACGCGGACGGCACCACCTCGGCCGCGCCGTTTGCCGCGGAGCTCGAGGCGGCCGGCATCTCCCACGACGTGGTGGGCGACGCAGGGGCCGTGAACTACATTCACGGCGCCATCCACTCCTCCTTCGCGGTGGCCTCCGCGCTGTAGGCCCGTGGCGGCGCGCCGGGAGCGGCGCGCCGCCACACGAAGGACACGGCACGACGCCGGTCGGGACCGCTGTGAGGGTGGGTCCCGGCCGGCGCGTGGTTGCCTAAGCGGAGTACAGCTCGCCCCAGCCGGCGGCGTGCGCGATGCTGGCGAAGGGCACCGAGGGCTCGGACACCTGCCCGTTGCCGATCTCCACGAGCCGCCACTCCCCCACCGCCGACCGCGTCAGATCCGTGCTCACGAGCCCCGCGCCCAGGCCCGCCACCACGGGAGCGAGCCGCTCCAACATCGCGTCGAGGCCGGCGGGGTCCGGGGCATCCGGCGTCTGCGGATGCGGCGCGATGCTCACGGGCCGCTCGCCCGCCCAGAAGACGCGCAACTCGCCGGGCTGCCACTGCTCAAACTCGCGCAGGAGGAGCAGGGGTTCCTCCCGCTCGCCGACCTCGTCACGGAAGGCGTCAAGCACAGCGGCAAGACGCTCGCGGCGCGGGATGAACATCGCGTCGTCCCACGCGTGCTTGAGCGACTTGCTCACGCCCTTAAGCACGGCCGCGGGCTCGCCCTCCCGCTCCCTCGCCGCGGTGGCCAAGCGATCAAAGGCGGCCAAGGCGTCGTCGTGCGTTGCGCCGTACTTCAACACCTCGGTGGCCGGCGTCAGCCCGGCCGCCGCCTCGAACCATCCGGTCCCGAACTGGCTTGCCGCGTACCCCTCAGCACTCACGAGCAGCCGGGCCCCGCGGGCCACCGCCGCGGCCTCGAGGCGCGCGTAGGCGTCCGGGGTGAGGATCCAGCCGCGGTAGAGCAGCACCTCGCCGCTCAGGTCCCGGGCGGCCGGCAGCAAGCGTTCCTCGTCGGCGTCGTAGCGCGGCGCTGGGCGGGTGAGGGCTGCCGTCTCGTGCGCGAAGTGCTCGTCGGCCACCCGCGGATCCAGCTGCGAGGCCGGGTAGACGGCCAGGGTGGGAAGCACGCTCAGGGCCGCCGATACAGTGCCGCTTCGAGGCCGCCGGACGGCACGCGAGTGGCGAGATCGGCGCGCCGGCCGGGGGCTCCGCCCCGCCGACCTGCACCCAGTACTCCATCGACCGCGCGATGCGGCCGTCCTCCACCTCCATGAAGGCCGCGACGCGAAAGACGCCAACGCCCTCCTGAGGCACCTCGACCTCGGCCACCACGGTGTTTCCCTGCTCCACGAGCCGCAGCACGCGAATTTCCCATCCCTCCGGATACTCGGCGTTGACACGGACGATGGCATCACGCCCGGCAAAGCGCTCGTTCGTCTCGGCCCAGACGGCCACGGCGTCAGGGGCAAGCATGGCGCGCACGCCGTCCCAATCGCGCTCCTGCATGCGCTCCCAGAAGGCGCGCACCACCTCGAGCGGGCTCATCCCTTGCCGCCCAGCGCCTCAAGGGCCTTGGCCAGCCGACGCTCGCGGGTCGCCTCCTGCTTCGCCTCGGCGATGGAGCGGGCCATCTCCTTGCGGGCAGTGAACGAGAGCGCCTCGAAGGCCGCCGCGGCGGACAAATCCGCGGCGAGCGCCGTGGCGAGCACCTCGGGGACCTCCACGGTGCGCTCTGCCTCGTCCGGGCTGACGAGCGCTTCGACCGTGTCCCCGATGTCAACGCCCAGCTCGGTGCGGACGGCCTTGCTCAGCCCGATCATGTTGAGCCCGCCCATGCGGGCCAGGCGCAGCCGCGCGGTGCGGCCGCCGACCTCGACGAGCACGGGGAAGGCCTTCTTGGTACTCAGCCGCGCCACTTGCTCGTCGCTGAGGACGAAGGCGGTGGCCGGGCCGTGGGGCTCGAGTCTCTGGGTGAGGCGCACGCTGTTCATGCTGCGACCCTAGGTGGCGCTGGTTTCGGTGTCACCCCGCCTGGCAGCCGAGCCCGCGCGGCTAGGCTTTCGGCATGAGCGAGCGCGAGAACACCGCAGAGACCACCCCAACCGTCGAGGCGGCCGAGCAGGCTGCGGCACCGCGGGAGGCGGCGAGCGCCGAGGAGGTCGCTGCGTGGCTCGTTGAACGCATCCAACGCGTCACCCCGCACGCCTTCTACGCCAAGACCGCCGTGCGCGAGATCGAGGAGGACTTCGGCGAGGACTTCATCGTGGCCGATCGCAACGGTCACGCCTCGATCCGCCCCGACGTGCTCGCGGTCTTCGGCGAAAGCAAGCCGGCCGAGATCCGCTGGAACACGCGGTCCAAGTCCTGGTGGCTCCCGACCCCCGAGCAGCTCGCCGCCTTCAAGGAGGCGGACGAGCGCAAGGCCGCCAAGAAGCGAGCGCACGAGGCGTCGAGGGCCGCGGCCGCGCCGGCCGAGGCCAAAGAGGGCAAGGCGAGCGCCTGAGCCAAGCGCCCGACGTCGGGCACTCGCGTCCCGCCGCCAGCGGCCGGTGAGCGGGCGGCGGGCGTCGCCCCCGCGCCCGCTAGCGCCGGGCGAGGACCGTGCCGGCCTCGACGTGCCAGTGGTGATCGGTGCGGACCGTCTCGAGCATGCGGCGATCGTGCGTGACGAGGAGCAGGGCGCCCTCGTAAGACTCGAGGGCCTGCTCCAGCTGCTCGATCGCCTCGAGGTCCAGGTGGTTGGTCGGCTCGTCCAGCACGAGCAGGTTGACGCCGCGGGCCTGCAGCAGCGCCATCTCGGCGCGCGTGCGCTCCCCAGGGGAGAGCTCGCGGACCGGGCGGTCCACGTGATCGGCCTTGAGCTTGAACTTGGCCAGCAGCGTGCGCACCTCGCCGGAGGCCATCTCGGGGACCACGTCCTCGAACGCCTGGGCCAGCGGCGTGGCCTCGTCCAAGAGCGAACGCGCCTGGTCGATCTCGCCGATCTCCACGCTGGTCCCCAGGCTCGCCGCGCCCGTGGTGGGCGCCTGGCGCCCCAACAGGCCGCGCAGCAAGGTGGACTTGCCCGCCCCATTCGGGCCCGTGATCATGACGCGCTCCCCGGCGTTGACCTGCACAGAGACGGGGCCCAGGGTGAAGTCGCCCTGGACAAAGCTCGCGTCGTTGAGCGTGGAGACCACGGTGGAGGAACGCGGGGCCGGCTGGATCGAGAACTCGAGCTTCCATTCCTTGCGGGGCTCCTTGACCTCCTCCAGGCGCGCGATGCGGCTCTCCATCTGGCGCACCTTCTGGGCCTGCTTCTCGCTGGACTCGGCCGAGGCCTTGCGCTGGAGCTTGTCGTTGTCCGGGGACTTCTTCATGGCGTTGCGCACGCCCTGGCTGGTCCACTCGCGCTGGGTGCGGGCGCGGGAGACGAGGTCGGCCTTCTTATCCGCGTACTCCTCGTAGGCCTCGCGGGCGTGCCGGCGCAGCGTGGCCCGCTCCTCCAGATACGACGCGTAGCCGCCGCCGTAGAGGCGGTGGGAGTTCTGGGCCAGGTCAAGCTCCAGCACGCTCGTGATGCAGCGGGCCAGGAACTCGCGGTCGTGGCTCACCAGCACCACCCCGCCGCGCAGCCCCTGGACAAAGGACTCGAGGCGCTCGAGGCCGTCCAGATCGAGGTCGTTGGTCGGCTCGTCGAGCAGCACGATGTCGAAGCGCGAGAGCAGCAGCGCCGCGAGGCCAACGCGCGCGGCCTGGCCGCCGGAGAGGCCCGTCATCATGACGGAGTCCAGGTCCTCCCCCAGGTTGAGGTTGAGCTCGGCGAGCACGGCGGGTAGGCGGTCCTCGAGGTCCGCCGCGCCGCTGGCCATCCAGCGGTCGAAGGCGATCGAGTAGGCATCCGCCGCGGTCTTCTCCTGCGCCGGATCGGCGAGCGCCTCGGCCGCCTCCTCCATGATGCGCGTAGCCTCGGCGCAGCCCGTGCGGCGGGCGATGAAGGCGGGCACCGACTCGCCCTCCACGCGCTGATGCTCCTGCGGCAGGAAGCCGACGAAGGCATCGGAGGGCGCGAGCGACACCGTGCCGGCCTGCGGGGTCTCCACCCCGGCGAGCAGCTTGAGGAAGGTGGACTTGCCGGCGCCGTTGGCGCCCACGAGCCCCACGACGTCGCCCGGGGCCACCGTCAGGTCGACGCCCTCGAACAGCGTGCGGTGACCGTACCCGCCGGAGACTGCGGAGGCGACGAGGGTGGCGGTCATGGGTGAAACTCCTTGGTGGGGCCGATGCGCGCGGGAACGCGCCCGTCCATTCTCCCGCACCGGTGCCACCCCTTGAGGCCGCGGCGGGAGACCCGCCCCGGACCCGCCCCGCGGCCGGTGCCGCGGGCTGGGGGGGAGAATGGGACGCATGGAAGATCTCCTGATCCCGCCGGGCCCCGGCGCTCCCCGCGGCGTGCTCATCCCGGCGAGCGAACTCAGCGAGACCTTCTCCCACGCCTCCGGCCCCGGCGGCCAGGGCGTGAACACGAGCGACTCCCGGGTCCAGCTCAGCTTCAACGTGGCCGGGTCGGGGGCCTTCACCCCCGCCCAGCGCGCCCGCTTGCTCGAGGTGTTGGGCTCGCGACTGACGGACGGTTCCCTCACGCTGGCGGCGCAGGAGCATCGCTCGCAGCGCCGCAATCGTGCAGCGGCCAGGGCGCGCCTCGCCGAGCTACTGAGGGAGGCCCTCGTCCCTCCCCTCCCCCGTCGCGCCACCAAGCCCACCCGCGGCTCCCAGCGGCGCCGCCTCGAGGCCAAGAAGCAGCGCTCGGACGTCAAGGCCAACCGCCGCCGGCCCAGCTTCTAGCCGGGACCAAACGACAGCCTGCTGTCACCTTGGGTGCCCCCGCCGGGTGCCGGGCCCTCGGCCAGCGACTACCGTTGAACCATGAGTGATTTCCTGAGCCATGTGCGCGACCTCGACGGCTCCACCCGCACCCTCGCCACCCACCTCGTGGGCGAGTGGGAGGTCATGGTCGGCGGCGGCCCCGAGCTCTTTGTCCTCACCGCGAGCGCGGGCGGCGGCCGGCGCACCGCCAACGCCATCACGAGCGCACCGGTGACCCAGGACCAGACGGTCTTCATCACCGTGAGCGGTCAGTCGGTGGAGGGCCCGGCGCTCTACGCGCTCACCCTCGAGGAAGTGGCCGAGGCGCTGGAGCATCTTGCCGCCGGGCAGCTGCCGGCCGAGCGCTGGATTGTGGTGGGCTGAGCCCGGCTCACTCCTCCTCCAGAACAAACCTTCCGCTCTGATCCACGAACAGGGCGGTCTGGCCCGTGCGGGCGCCGCTCACGAACTCCGTGACGAAGGGGAAGCGGTTCACGAAGGTCTGCGCCGAGATGACCTCGTGGTTCGAGGCGTCGTCCATGTACTCCTCGGATTCGAGGCCCGTCACACTGCGCAGATCGGCACCGGTGAACGTCACCCAGCGCGGCGGGTGCTGCTCGTGGAGCTTGCTCAGGAACACCGGCACGTTGGGCACGCCGGCGCGCGGTTGCACCGTGCTGGTGCGCAACACATCCAAGAGCGCGTCCACTCCCCCGGCCTGCGCCACGAGTTCGTTCCGGCCGCTCTGGGAGGCGAACTCCGCCTCGGCATCGGTCAGCAACCGCAGGGTGCGGACGTGTCCGGCCGGGGTGCCGTCCGCCTCCAGCACGTCGTCGAACGCGGCACCCCAGCGCGACGGCGTCACCAGAAGGGCCGAGATCTGCGTCCCTTTCAGGAAGGGCTCGCTGTTGCGCCACGGCGCGCCGACGGGCGGGACACGGCGGTGCTGGAGCATGTCGTCAACCACGATCTCCAGGGCGGCGAGGGCCGCACCCTCGTGCCCGGGGAGCACCTCGACGGCCAACTCAACCGGCTCCCCCGAGTCCACAGGGAGGCGCGAGGCTCCCGCGGTCATGATGGTGAGTGGGCCGTCCTCCGGTTGCTTGGCCACCACCATGACCTCACCGGAGAGGCGTTCCTGGAAGGGATGCGGGGGCACGCCCAGCGCGTCGAAGACGTGCTCGGGGAAGCGCTGATTCGGGTTCATGCTCTCTCCTCGTGGGGCCCGATGGCGCCGGCCCGCGCGAGGCGAGTCGGCGGCGTCGGACTGGGGAACCTCAGGCCCAGCGGTCGATCTCGGCCTTGAGCCGATCGTCGTAGCGGATCCAGACCTCGCCGCCCGCGCCGCGTTCGCGCGGCTCCACGGTCTCCAGGCCGAGGCGCTCCACCAGGGCGAGCACCTGCTCACGCTCCGCCGTCGCCTCATCGGGACCGCGGCCATCGAGCAGGATGCAGAACTCCCCGGTCGGATCGTCGAATCCCCTGTCCGCCCAGAACCGCCCCAAGGTCGCCAGCGCCTGCGCGTCCGACGTCGTGTTCTCTCCCATGCGAGTCCCCTTCGCTTGATGACGTGCTTTCGTGCCGCCCAAGCTATCAACGGCCCCGGGCCGGGGGAAGCCGGGGTACGCGGCGGATTCCCGCCAGCGCGCGGGGGAAAGCCTCGGCAGGATCGAGGCATGAGACCCTCACACGCCGATCTCCTGTCCCGCTTCCGCTCCCTCAACGTCCCCGGCGATCCGCTGCTCCTGGCCAACGTCTGGGACGCCGGCAGCGCCGCCGTCGCGGCGGCCGGGGCACCCGCACTGGCCAGCACGAGCGCCGGGGTGGCGTGGGCCCACGCGGTGCCCGACGGCGGCGGGCTGGGGCGAGAGCAGGCCCTCGCCGCCGTGGGGAGGATGGTCACGGCGGCCGGGCCGATCCCCTTCAGCGCAGACCTGGAGGGCGGCTACGGCCGAACGTCAGCCGACACGGCCGCGACGGTGGTGGAGGCGCTGCGACGCGGCGCCGTGGGCGTCAACCTCGAGGACGGCCCGCGCCCGGCCGAGGAATGGGCCGCCCACCTGGCGGCCGTGCGCGACGCCGCGGAGGCGGCCGGTCTCGGCGTGTTCATCAACGCGCGTACCGACGTGTTCCTATCCGGCGGCGCGAGCGAGGACGAGCTCGTGGACGAGGCCCTGCGCCGCGGGCGGCTCTACGTCGAGGCGGGAGCGGATGGCGTGTTCGTGCCGGGCGCGGCGAGCGCCTCCGCCGTCGGGAGGATCGTCGCCGGGCTGCGGGCCCCGGTCAACGTGATGGCGAGCCCCGGTGGTCCCTCGATCGCCGAGCTCGCCGGGCTGGGCGTCGCGCGGGTCTCGCTGGGCTCGGCGGTCGCCGAGGCGGCCTACGCCTGCGCGGCCGGGGCCACGGCGACGTTGCTCCGGGGTGAGCTCCCCGTTGAGGCACCCGGGCTGGGCTACGCCGAGCTCAACGCCGCCTTCGCGGCTCGGGCCTGACGGCCGGTAGACCTGACACCCGGCGGCCCGGCGCAGCGTGCCCCGTGACGCGGGCACCCGAGGCCGACCGCGCCCCGGAACCCTGCGACCCCGCGAACCGGCGCCCGGTGACCCCCCAGCGCCCGGTGGCCCGGTCGCCCCAGGCGACCGGGCGGCGTCGGGCGGTGAGGAGACGCTCCGGAGTCTCAGCCCATCGTCACGACAATCTTGCCCGCCGTCCTCCCGGTGTCGCCGAGGCGGTGGGCCTCGGCGAGGTCGCGCAGGGGGAAGGTCGCGGCGATCGTGGCCCGCAGGCGACCGTCCTCGATGAGCGGCGTCATGGACTCGAGGTCCGCGCGCGAGGCATCCACGAGGAACGGGACAGCGCGCACCCCACGCCGCTGAGCCTCGGCCAACAGCTCCGGGGAGGCCAACGGAATCGTGGAGACGAGCACGCCGTCGGGGCGCAGGGCGGCGAGCGAGCGCTGCGCCGTCTCGCCACCCTGGGTGTCCAGCACCACGTCCACGACGCCGGCGCGCAGGGCCACGTCCTCGGTGCGGTAGTCGATGGTCTCGTCGGCGCCGAGCTCGCGGAGGAAGGCGTGCTTAGGCTCGCTCGCCGTGGCGATGACGTGCGCGCCGCGGGCCTTGGCAAGCTGGATCGCCACATGGCCCACTCCCCCGGCGCCGGCGTGGATCAGCACGCGCTGCCCGGCCGCCAGGCCCGCGTAGTCGTGCAGGGCCTGCCACGCGGTGAGGGCCACGAGCGGGAGGGCGCCGGCCTGGACGTGGTCGACGTTCCCCGGCTTGCGGGCGAACCAGCGCGCCGGTGCCGCCACGTACTCCGCGTGTGAGCCGTGGCCAAAGGGGTAGGAGAGCATCCCGAAGACCTCGTCCCCCGGGGCGAAGCTGGCCACGCCGATGCCGACCGCCTCGACCACGCCGGAGACGTCCCAGCCGAGGGTGAAGGGCGGCTGGCCCAGGAATCCACCGGTGGCACGGTGCTTCCAATCGGTCGGATTGAGGCCGGCGGCGTGCACCCTGACGAGGATCTCGTTGGTGCGCGGCGTCGGCCGCGGCGCGGTGACGATCTCGAGGACCTCGGGGCCCCCGAGGGCGCTCTGGGTGGAGGTCAGCATGCTCTTCTCTGCGTTCATGCCTCCACTCTGCCGCGCTGGCGCCTCGACCAAAATGGCAAGATAGACATAGTTCGATAGAATCTCGCCATGTCGTCACCCCAACAGCCCCAGCGCGTCGCGGTGCTCGCCCTCGAAGGCGCCTACCCCTTCGAGCTGGGTATCCCGAGCCGCATCTTCGAGGCGGTGCCCGGCCTGTACGCCGTGGCGACGTGCAGCGTGGACGGCGGGCCCGTGCGCACGGCCTCCGACTTCAGCGTCACGCCCGGGCACGGACCGGAGCTGCTGGAGCAAGCCGACATCGTGATCGTGACGTCGGTGGCGGCCGAGTTCATCCCGGCCACCTTGGGCGAGGCGACCCGGGCGGCCCTGACCCGGGTGCGGCCCGGCGCGCGCATGGTCTCCATCTGCACGGCGGCCTTCATCCTGGCCGCGGCCGGGCTCCTGGACGGACGGCCGGCCACGACCCACTGGCGACTCACGTCGGCCTTCCGCGAGCGGTACCCGCAGGTGCGGCTGGATCCGGACGTGCTCTTCGTCGACGACGGCGACGTGCTCACCTCAGCCGGCGCAGCCTCCGGCGTCGACGTGTGCCTGCACATCGTGCGCAGCGACCACGGGGCGGCCGTGGCCAACGCCGCCGCGCGGCAGTGCGTGGTCCCGCCCTTCAGGGACGGCGGGCAGGCCCAGTACATCGAGGCACCGCTCCCCGCCGCCGGCGAGGCGGGCACCGCCGCGGCCAGGGCGTGGGCGCTCGAGAACCTTGGCGCGCCCCTCGACCTGGCCGCGTGGTCACGGAGGGCGGGCATGAGCGCCAGGACCTTCTCCCGGCGCTTCGTCGCGGAGGCGGGGGTGAGCCCGGGCAAGTGGCTCGTGGCGCAGCGGGTGGCGCGGGCCAGGAGCCTCCTGGAAACCACGGATCTGGCCGTTGATCAGGTGGCCTCCCGCGTGGGCTTTACCACGGGAGCCTCGCTGCGCCAGCACTTCCAGAGCGCGCTGGGCGTCTCCCCCAGCGCCTACCGAGGAACCTTCAGCGCCGGGCGGGCTAGCTAGTCGCGGGGACGCCGGTTGAAGAGCTGATGCGTCAGGCCGGAGGCCGTGCTCACGGTCTCCACCTCGAAGCGATCGTGCAGCCCCTCCAGCTGGTCCCAGAACCGCACCCCCGCCCCCAACACCACGGGGACGATCGCGAGGTGGAGGAAGTCCACCAGGTCCGCCTCCAGGAACTCGCGCACGCTGCTCGGCCCGCCGCCGAGGCGCACGTCCAGCCCGCCGGCCGCGTCCTGCGCCATGGCGAGCGCCTCGTGGGGCGAGGCATCGATGAAGCTGAAGCTCGTGCCATTCTCGAAGGAGATCGCCTCCCGCGGGTGGTGCGTCAGCACGAAGGTGGGGGTCAGGAACGGGGGCTCCTCTCCCCACCAACCCTGCCACCCGTCGTCGGGCCACGGCCCCTCCTGCGGCCCGAACTTGCGCCGCCCCATGATCTCCGCCCCGATCCCCTGCCCCCACAGGGCAAAGAGCGCCCGGTCCACCGTCACCGGGGCGTCCGCGCCCTGAATGCCGTGGATGACGCGGCCGTCGAAGCGGGAGAAGAGCGCGGCCGCCTTGCCGATCGGTTCTGTGAGCGTGACGTACTCCCCCGCCGCGTAGCCGTCGGCGGAGACAAAGAGGTTGTGGACGCGGGTCTTGGACATGAGCTATCTCCCGAGTGGATGACGACGTTGTGCGCGACGCTAAGCCCGCGTGACCCGCCGGATCAAGGGCCACCGCGGCGGGTGATCCCCGTGCGGCACCTAGAATGGCGGCATGCCACAGACCCCCGCGCGTCAACTCGGCGAACTCGGGGCGGCGCTCCTCGACGCCGGTGTCTCGGTCACCGACGTCGCCACCTCGCTCGATCGCGCGGCGGCGCGCAACGGCGTGGCGCGGCTGGACTTTGCCGTCCTGCCCGAGCTCATCATGATCACCGAGCCGTACTCCGGCTCCTCGACCGTGGTGCAATCGCGCAAGCAGGAACTCACCTTCCGCCAGGCCTCCTGGGTCAACCGCCTGGCCCGCCGGGTGGAGGCCGGCGACGTTCCACTCGGCGAGGTGGTGGAACGCGTGGCCAGCATCCGCGAGGTGGTCCGCACGCGGGTCGGCCTGAAGTGGACGCTCGGCACGGCGCTGCTGTCCCTGGGCCTCGCGCTCCTCTTCCGCACCCCGTGGTGGGCGGTGCTGCTCTCCTTCCTCGTGGGTGGGCTCGTGGGGGCCATCAGCAAGCTGCTGGGGCGCATCGGCGGGGCCGCGGCGATCATGCCGTTCGTGGTGGCGTTTGTCTCGACGGCCGCGGTGGGCGCCGTGGCCGAGCTGCTCTCCACGGGGCCCGTTCCGCTCTTCGCCGTGTGCGCGCCCATCGCGATCCTGGTGCCCGGCGCCCTCATCACGAACGCGTTGCTGGAGTTGACGGCCTCCGACATCGTGACCGGCGCCTCGCGCCTCGTCTATGGGCTCATCGTGCTCGGCTTCATGGCCGCGGGGATCACGGCCGGCGGCTCCCTGACGGGGTTGCACGTTGACCCGGGCTCCGTGGTGCTCGTGGGCGATGCCGCCAACGCCACGGCCCTGGGACCCGGCTGGCAGGAGCTACCGCCGCTCTGGTTCTCCTGGGTGGGTGTGGTGCTCCTTGCCCTCGGGATCGGCCTCGCCTTCGGCTCCGGCCGCGCACTCAACGCCGTCAACGTGGTGGTCATGCTCGGCGCCTACGCCATGATCACCCTGCTCACGGGTCCGCTCGGCAACCTGTTGGCGGTGGGTGTGACGGCGGCGAGCCTGTTCATCGCCGCGCGCCTCATCGAGCGCCTCACGCTGGCCGTGCCGGCGACCGTGTCCTTCCAGCCGGCGTTCCTTCTGTTGGTGCCCGGCACCATCGGCCTCGTGGCGCTCTACGCCTTCGACGTCGAGTCCCTCATCACCTCGCTACTGACGTTCGCGAGCCTGTGCATCGGCACCAAGGTGGGCGACGTGCTCTCCGAGATCGTGGTCCAGCGGCGCAAGGAGACGGACCTGTCGTCCTAGGGGCGGCCGGGGCGGCGTTGCCGCCCCGTTGTTGTGCCCCGCCCTGCCCGACGTCGCCCACTCACGTGAGTGGGCGACGTCGGGCGGATGCGTTCCGGGGGCGCGTCACCACCAGTAACGGGGGTAGGCAGGGCCGCGGAGCGCCGAGCCGAGGAGGCCGAAGCCGACCAGGACGGTCGCCGCCGCGGCCGTGCAGGCGACAAAGGCCCCGGGGCTGCCGGTGCTCATGGCGCCGATGACCGCGGTCGCCGCGGCGGGCGAATGCGCCGTGCGGGTCAGGAGCATGGCGCCCAGGGCGAGGCCGCCGGCTAGGGCGCCCGCCCACAGGCTGTGGCTCACGGCGCCGATCGCGACGCCCACGAGCGCCGAGAGCGCCTGGCCGCCGATCACGCTGCGCGGCTGCGAGAGCGGGAGGGCGGGGGCGCCGGCGATGAGCGCCATGCTGGCGGCCAGGGGCGGGATGAGCAGGGGCGTTCCGCAGAGGGCGCCGAGCGCGACCAGTGCGCCGAGGGCGGCCGTGGCGGTCACGGTGGCGGTGGCGATGGCTCGCAACGGGGGTCGAGGCGGGGCTTGGCTGATCCGCGTGCGGCGCGGGAGCGGGGGCATGGGGTTCCTTTCCGCGAGCGAGAACGCTCGTTCTCCTCGCGCCTTGCTACGCTAGAGAACGAACGTTCTCACCGCAACTTGGCCACCCGAAGGGATGCATGCATGTCGGCCACCGATGACCTCGAGCGCCTCCTGTACACCGCGGAGAAGCTCTTCTACGAACGCGGCTACGGGTCGGTGGGGATGGACGCCCTGCGCGCGGACTCCGGGCTTGCCCTCAAGCGGATCTACTCGCTGCTGCCGAGCAAGGACGCCATCGCCGTGGCGATGCTCGAGCGCCGGGACGTGGCGTGGAGGGGCGAGCTGGCGGCCTTTGTTGATGGCGTTTCCGGGGCGCGCGAGCGCGTGCTGGCGGTGTTCGCATGGCTCGAGGAATGGCTGGCCGGGCCGGGGCACCGCGGGTGCGCGTGGATCAACGCCTTCGGCGAGCTCGGGACCGAGTCGCCGGCGGTGGCCGCCACCGTCCGCGAGCACAAGGGGCGCGTGCGCGAGTATCTGGACGGCCTGTGCGCGGAGGCCGGGTGCTCGCCCGCCGTGGCGGCGGCCGTGTTCCTGCTCGCCGAGGGGGCCATGTCCACTGCGGGGATCGAGGGCTCGCCGGCGGCCGCGCGCGAGGCGCGGGCGGCCGTGGAGCTGTTGCTGGCCGGCTAGGCGGGGTGACGCCGCGGGGCGGGTGCCGTCGCGAGGCGGGGGCCGCGGCGAGATGGGGTTGCCGGCGCGGGGCGGCGCGCCCCCGCTGGATGCAGGTGCTCAGGACTCCGGCTGGGACTTCATCCAGAACGGCGAGTAGTGATAGCCGTCCGGGTCGTCGAACTGGCGCTGGTACATGAATGGATAGTCGTCGGTGTCGCCGATGCGACCACCCGCGGCCCCGGCCCGCTCGACGAGCTCGTCCACGGCCGCCCGGCTACCCAGGTCGAAGGACACGGTGACCTTGGAGGGCGTTTCCGGCCCGCCGATGAGTTCCTCCGTGCCGCCCACGCCGGCGTAGGCCTCGCGGCTAGCCAGCATGATGAAGTGCTCCTCGCCCACGGCAAAGCAGGCCACTCCGTCACCTGAGAACTCGGGATTCTGCGGCCAGCCGAGGGCGCTGTAGAAAGCTGCGGCTCGCTCGAGGCTCTCCACGGGACAGGTGATGAACAGGCTCATCCCGATATGGTTCGCCTGCGCCTCGCGCGCGTCAAGGGGTGCCGACCCGACCGACGCTCGGCCACGGCTGTCCCACGCCGCCGACGCCGGGACCTGTGGGCCCGAAGCCGCACGGCACGGTCCCCCGCGGCCCGCGCCTCAGCCGTCCAGGTGCTGGCCGGCCCGTCCCCCGCGGCCCGTGCCTCAGCCGTCCAGGTGCGCGCCGGCCCCGACCGCGTAGGCCTCGCGGAGCCAGTCGCTGACACCCGCGTCGAGGTCATCGAGCGAGGCGAGGCGGAAGTGGTGAACGAAGAGGGTCCGGGAGAACGGGGCAGCGGAGCTGATCCGCGGGTCCGACCACCTCTCACGGGCGTCGAAGTACCCGCGCAGGCCGTTCCGCACCGGCTTGGCCCCCGCAAAGCCGCGCTGCGTCCCCTTGAAGGTGATCGACGACTTGCTCACGGCGTAGCTGAACGGGCCGATCTCCTCGAGCAGGGCGACGAAGCGGTGATAGAGCTCCACCGAGGCCGCGGGCTGGCCGAGCAGGTGACGTTCAACGGTCCATTCGTTCTCGTTGTCCATCGCCCGACTCTTGCACGGCGATGCCCCTGCGTCCAGGGAGCGCCGTCCGGTTCGTCGCTGTGCCTGGCCAGCGCCGGATCGTCTTTCATAGCGAAGCGGCGAGACCCCCGGAACCGGCACCGCACGGATCGGGGCACAAAGCACCGCCGCCCCGGTGGCCTTTCCTCAGGAAAGGCCACCGGGGCGGCGTCGGGCATTGAAGGCCCCCGCGAAATTCAGACGTTGAAGCGGAACTCCACCACGTCGCCGTCGCGCATGATGTAGTCCTTGCCCTCCATGCGGGCCTTGCCTGCCTCGCGGGCGGCCTTGACCGAGCCAAGCTCAACGAGGTCGTCGAAGCCGATGACCTCGGCCTTGATGAAGCCGCGCTGGAAGTCGGTGTGAATGACGCCGGCGGCCTCGGGGGCCGTGGCGCCCTGCTTGATGGTCCAGGCGCGCGTCTCCTTCGGCCCGGCGGTGAGGTAGCTCTGCAGGCCCAGGGTCTCGTAGCCGGCCTTGGCCAGCTGCTCCAGGCCCGACTTCTCGTAGCCGGCCTCGCGCAGCATCTCCTCGGCCTCGTCCTCGTCCAGCTCCACGAGCTCGGACTCGAACTGCGCGTCGAGGAACACGGCGGTGGCGGGGGCGACGGACTCGGCCAGGCGGGCCTTGAGCTCCTCGTTCGCCAGCGTGCTGTCATCCAGGTTGAACACGTAGATGAACGGCTTGGCCGTCAGCAGCTGCAGCGGCTTGAGCAGCTCCAGGTCCAGCTTGTCCGTCGCGGTGGCGGAGAAGATGGTGCGCCCGGATTCGAGGACGGCCTGCGCCTTGATGACCTCGTCAACGTAGGCCTTGTCGACCTTCTTGTTGGAGAGCTCCTTCTGCAGGCGCGGCAGGGCCTTCTCGACGCTCTGCATGTCGGCCAGCACCAGCTCGGTGGTGATGGTCTCGATGTCGTCGTCCGGGTCCACCTTGCCGTTGACGTGGATCACGTCCGGATCCTCGAAGCCGCGCGTGACCTGGCAGATCGCGTCGGCCTCGCGGATGTTGGCGAGGAACTGGTTGCCCAGGCCCTCGCCTTCCGACGCGCCCTTCACGATGCCGGCGATGTCGACGAAGGACACCGAGGCCGGGAGGATCTTCTCCGAGTTGAAGATGCCGGCCAGCACCTTGAGGCGCTCGTCCGGCAGCGGGACGACGCCAACATTGGGCTCGATGGTGGCGAACGGGTAGTTCGCCGCGAGCACCTGGGCGCGGGTCAGGGCGTTGAACATGGTGGACTTGCCGACGTTGGGCAGTCCGACGATTCCGATAGTAAGAGCCACGAGAGACCATCCTACTTGCCTCAAGCTGTCGGGGTGTGGTGACAAGGTGGTGGCATGGACTTCGCGATGGTGTTGTGGGCCGTGTTGTTGCTGGCCGTGGGCGGCGGGCTTGGCGTGCTTGGCACGCTGGTGTGGGGTCCAAAGCACGACGGCGCCCGGCTCAGTGACGCTTTGGCGGACGCTTCCAGCGCCCGCGAGCAGGCGGCGGCCGCCGTGGCGCGGGCGCAGGTCTTGGAGCGCTCCTTCTCCTCCGAGGAGTCGCGACGCGAACGGGACGAGGCGGTCCTGCGGGCCCTGGCGCCCGTCTCCGAGCGCTTGGCCCGCATGCAGCAGTCCGTGACCGTGCTTGAGCGGGATCGCGTGGATCAGTACTCGCAGCTCAACGAGCAGCTGGAACGGGCCGCGCGCCTGGACGCCGAGCTGCTGCGCACCACCACCACGCTCGCCGGTTCGCTGCGCGATGCCGGGCGGCGTGGAGCCTGGGGCGAGGTGCAGCTGCGGCGGGTGGTCGAGGCCGCCGGCATGCTGCGGCACGTGGACTTCGACGAGCAGGTCGTGGGGGGCTCCGGCCGCCCCGACCTGGTGGTGTGGCTGCCGGGCGGCAAGTCGGTGGCGGTGGACGCCAAGGTGCCGCTGGCCAAGCTCCTGCAGGCCCACGAGGTGGTGCTGGATGGTTCTGCCTCCGCGCTGCAGGAGCGCTCGCGGCTCTTGGCCGAGCACGCCAAGGCGCTGCGCGCGCACGTCGTGGCACTGGGCGATCGCCGCTACCAGGACGCCCTGCCGGGTTCGCCCGAGCTGGTGGTCTGCTTCGTGCCGGCGGAATCGGTGCTGGCCGACGCGCTGGAGGCGGACGGCTCATTGCTGGACGACGCCTTCGCCCGCGGTGTGGTGCTCGCCTCCCCCGGCACCCTGCTGGCGATCCTCAAGGGCCTGGCCGTCTCCTGGCGCCAGGAGCTGCTGACGCAGAACGCCCGCGCCCTGTTCGACGAGGCGCAGGAGCTGCACCGACGCCTCGGGACGCTCTCCGGACACCTGGACAAGCTCGGGTCGTCCCTGCGCACCTCGGTGGAGGGCTACAACCGCTTCATCGGCGCCCTGCAGTCCCGCGTGCTGCCGTCCGTCCGGCGCCTCGGCGAGATGGATCCGGCGCTGCCCGAGGGCGCGGCCGTGCCGTTCGAGGGCGCGCCGGTGCTGGAGGTCTCGCCGCGCGGCGTGCCGGTGGAGCTGGAGGACGCCCCTCCCGTGCGCTCCGCTGAGGCGGCCTTCGGGACGGCGCCGGGCCGCGCCGCGGCGGCGGACCCCCGCAGCGCCTGAGGCCCGCCACGCCCATGGCGCCCGGCGCAGGCCCCGGCCCAGCTGGACGGTGCGGGGCGAGCCGCCGACATCCGTTCGGTCAGGCGAAAAACGAGCCTCGCTGAACAATCGGTGTACTCGAGTGCACGGAATGTTCAGCGAGACTCGTTTTCCCGGAGAGAAGGCGTTCGGCGTGCCGGGACCAGGCGACGGGCCCACGGCCGGCGGTTGAGCTCCCCGCCCGCGAGGCCCCTCTCGCCGCCACGCCGCGCGTCAGCGGGCCGGAGGGACACCGAGCGTCGCGAGGATGCTGCGCAGTCGGTCGGGTCTCGTGACATCCGCCCATTCAGCTCGCACCACACGGTAGCCCGCGCGCACCAAGACCGCTTGCCTGGCCTTCTCCTGGCGCCGCACCCCAGCCTCGTCGCCACCGGAGTACTTCACGGCCCCGTCCACTTCGAGCACCAGCTTCGCTTCCGGCCACGTGAAGTCGGGACGCACCTCGTGGCCCTCCAGGTACAACGTCAGTTGCTCCACGGGTGCCGAGAATCCGAGCGACCGAATGGCGAGCCTGGCCAGCGATTCCGCCGCGCTCTCCGCCAGCGGAGAGGCCTGCTCCAGGGCGGCCCGAACCCGATCCCTCGAGGCAGCGCCCGGGAAGGCCTGTCCCAAGTCCAGGAGCCTGTCCCGAACCCCCTGGCCGCCGCCGGCCCGCCTCCACGCACCGTCGATTGCCACGACCGCTTCGCCCAAGCTGGTGCCCGGCCGCGAGGCGACAAAGACCGCTGCTTCGCACGCCTCCTCCACCCGCCAGTGCCCCACCTCGATCACCGTTGGGGCCGGCCACGGGCGCAGATGCCGCAGGACTCGGTAGCTGGCGATGGTTCGCCCGCCTTGCACCACGCGGTGGCGCGAGTGCCGGGCCGTGGGGGCCGATTGCACCAGGTGCAGCGCGCCGGGTTCGAGCAGGACGGGCAGGCCTTGGAGGGCGAGCGACGTTGCGCCGCCCACCACCGCGCCGGGATCGACCCGGTGCCACGCCTCGACCACCATTCGCGAACGCGCCCAGACCGGCAGGGAGTCCCATTCCGTACTCAGGACGTAGCTGCCCCTGGCCAACCGCACGGCCGTCCCCAGCAGCTGACGCCGGTTCCACGTGTGCGCCGGTGCGTGCCCCAGCTGTGCCGGGCACGGGGTGATGTCGGGTGGGTTCTGGACGAACATGCTCCAGGGTGCGCCCTGGCTCGCCTCTGCGGTGGGCCCGAACCCGCCGCCTGGGGATGCACCCGCACGGTGAGGGGCGCCGCAGTAAAAAAACCGAGCCTCGCTGAACAATCCGTGCACTCGAGTGCGTGGATTGTTCAGCGAGGCTCGGTTTTGCGGAACCGCGCGGCGAAACGCCTAGCGGGTGGGCTTGGCCCCTCGCCCGCCGAGGCCGCGGGACATGTCCCCGTCCTCCTTGAGCTTGGCGCGCAGCTCCTTGGGCAGCGAGAAGAGGATGTCTTCCTCCGCCGTAGTGACCTCGCGGACGTCCGCGTAGCCGTAGTCGGCCAGCAGCTCGAGCACCTCGCGCACCAGGACCTCGGGCACGGAGGCGCCAGAGGTCACGCCCACGGTGGCCACGCCCTCGAACCAGGACTCATCCACCTGGCGGGCGAAGTCGACGCGGTGGGCGTCGCGGGCGCCGTACTCCAGCGCCACCTCCACGAGGCGCACCGAGTTCGAGGAGTTGGCCGAGCCCACCACGATCACCAGGTCGGCCTGCGGAGCGATCTCCTTGATGGCCGCCTGGCGGTTGGTCGTGGCGTAGCAAATGTCGTCGGAGGGCGGGTCCTGCAGATGCGGGAAGCGCTCGCGCAGGATGCCGACGATCTCCATGGTTTCGTCCACGGACAGCGTGGTCTGCGAGAGCCACGTGACGTTCTCCGGGTCCTTGACCTGCACGGTGCGGGCCTCGGCCGGGTTGTTGACGATGGTCGTGGCCTCGGGGGCCTCACCGTAGGTGCCCTCGACCTCCTCGTGCCCCTCGTGCCCGATGAGCAGGATCTCCCGCCCGGCACGCGCGAAGCGCACCGCCTCGCGGTGCACCTTGGTCACGAGCGGGCACGTGGCGTCGATGGTGCGCAGCTCGCGGTCGGCGGCGGCGGACACCACGGCGGGTGACACGCCGTGGGCCGAGAACACCACGAGCTCGCCACGGGGGACCTCTTCCGTCTCGTCGACGAAGATGGCGCCCTGGGCCTCGAGCGTCTCCACCACGTGCCGGTTGTGCACGATCTGCTTGCGCACGTACACGGGCGCCCCGTAGTGCTCAAGGGCCTTTTCCACCGCGATCACGGCGCGGTCGACGCCGGCGCAGTAGCCACGGGGGGCGGCGAGCAGGACACGCTTGTCACCCGTCACGGGCGCGGCGGCCTCGATCTCACCGCGTGAGCGGCGCTGGCGGGGCACCTCGGGGAGCCCCAGCGAGACGGACACAGCTGCTGAAGTCATGCTTCCCAGTCTACCGAGCGGCGGCGACGCACGGCCGCGCCGATGATGAGCATCACGATGCCGAGCACGAACACCGCGCCGCCGACGATGGCCACCGGCTGCGAGGTCGAATCAACCACCCCGGAGATGCTCCCGGCCGCGGCCGACATGATGGGGTTGCTTGCCCCGGAACCGATGCTGCCGACCACGCCGGCCGCCCACAGCCCCACCAGACCAGCGGCGCCGGCCACGAAGCCGGCCGTCACCACGGGGATCCCGCGCTTCTTGGCCGAGAGCAGGGCAAGCGCCATGAGCACGACGGCGGCCACCGCGTACCAGCCCCAATGCTCGGACTGGGTGATGCTGAGCTGGAGGACCGGGACGCTGAGCGAGGCCAACGGCGAGATGTCGCCGATGTTCTGATCCAGCCTCCACGTCACGGTGGAGGGGGCCTCGACCGTCAGGCCGGCGGCGCTCAGCCCCGTCGCCACATGCTGGGCCGCCAGCGTGGCGAGCGGGTCGAGGACCACCTCGACGCGCCCGGCGGAACCGCCGTCGTCGCGCACCCGCTGCACGTACAGTTCGCGGGAACGATCGAGCGAGGTGAGCCAGGCCTCGCGGGTCTGCGGGTCGTTGAGCACGCCGTCGGTTGCCGTCGTGATGGCCTTGTCGACCACCTTTTCAAGCTTCGCGGGAATGACTCCGCCCGGCAGGCGCTCCACAACCTGCGCCTTGACGCGCGTGCCGATCATGGAGCGAACGCCCTGGTCGTCGATGAGCCCGCCGAGGGTGCTGCGGACCGTCTCGGGCTGGGTCAGGGCCGTGTCCACCACCGATCCGCCCCAGGCGGAGGCACCGGAAATCGCGGCAAGGGCCGCGAGCAAAACGGCCAACACGTTGCGCATTCGCGCTCCTTCCCCGCGCCGCGCGCGGGTCAAGTGGTCAGGGGCTTCTAGTCTACTGGTGGGGGTGTTTCACCCTCGGAAAGGAACGCGTGAGATGAGTCAAGAGCGAGAACCCGCCGCGACCGCCGCACAGACGGACGCGGAGAACCCGTGGCCGTTGCGCCGGCTCGCGGAGAACCTGAAGGCCCACATCGAGCGCGCGCCCGCCACGTGGATCGAGGGTCAGCTCATCGAGGTGAGCGTGCGCAATGGCCACGCCTTCCTCACCATGCGGGACCTGGAGGTGGACAACTCGCTTCCGCTGACCCTGTGGTCGAGCGTGCTGCGCCAGCTCCCGGAGCGCCCGGAGGTGGGCTCCCGCGTGGTGGCCCAGGTCAAGCCGAGCTTCTTCCTCAAGACCGGCCGCCTCTCCATGAACGTCTCGGATCTCAAGCCCGTCGGCCTGGGCGACCTCCTGGCCCGCCTCGAGCGCCTGCGCAGGCAGCTCGCCGAGGAGGGCCTGTTCGACCCGTCGCGCAAGCGTCCCCTGCCCTTCCTCCCCCAGCGCATCGGGTTGATCACGGGCGCCAACTCGGATGCGGAGAAGGACGTCCTGCGCAATGCGACGCTGCGCTGGCCGGCCGTGGCCTTCGAGGTGCGCCACGCCGCCGTGCAGGGCCCCCGCTCGGTCCCTGAGGTCATCGCCGCCCTCGAGGAGCTGGACGCGCATCCCGACGTGGACGTCATCGTCATGGCCCGCGGCGGCGGAGCCCTCGAGGACCTCCTCGGCTTCTCGGACGAACGCCTCGTGCGGGCCGTGGCCGCCGCGCACACGCCCGTCGTGAGCGCCATCGGCCACGAGGCGGACCGCCCCCTCCTCGACGAGGTCGCCGACCTGCGTGCCTCCACCCCCACCGACGCCGCCAAGCGCATCGTCCCCGAGGTCGAGGCCGAACTCGCCCTCGTGGCCGAGGGCCGCGCGCGCCTCTCCCGCGCCGTCGAGCTCCTCCTCGAGCGCGGCGCACGCGAGGTGGCGCAGCTGCGCAGCCGCCCCGTCCTGGCCGAGCCAGAGGGCATGATCACCGTCCGCTCGGAGGACGTGTCGCGGCTCGTCGAACGCTCGCGCCTCTCGCTGGGCCACCGGCTCTCCCGCGCCGGCGACGAGGTGAGCCAACTCGCCGCGCGCGTGCGCTCGCTCTCCCCGCAGTCCACGCTGGACCGCGGCTACGCGGTGCTCCAGCTGGGCGACGGCGCCGTGGTGCGCAGCGCGGCCGAGGCACCGGCCGGAACTGCGCTCACCGCGCGCCTCGCCGAGGGCAGGCTCGCCCTCCTGTCCGACGGCGAGGTGCCCGGCTCCCAGCCGGGCGCCCCGTCCCGCGCGGACTCCTCCGGGACGGCCGCGGCGGCCGGCTCGACCCTCCCCACCGAATCCACCTCCGCCCCCAGCACCGAAAGCGATGTGATCGCATGAGCGAGTCCACCCCCGTCGAGTCCCTGTCCTACGAGCAGGCCCGCACCGAGCTCATCGAGGTGGTGCAGCGGCTCGAGGCCGGCGGCGCCACCCTCGAGGAGTCGCTCTCCCTGTGGGAGCGCGGCGAAACGCTGGCCCAGCGCTGCGAGGCGTGGCTCAGCGGAGCCCGCGAGCGCCTGGCCGCCGCGCGCGCGGCCCAGCCGGGGGCCGAAGGCTAGTCGGGTACGAGCCCCGCGGCGCTGTCGGCGCGGCGGGCCGCTACGCCGTGCGCCACGCGGCGCTCAGCGCACGCCACTTGGCCAAGAGTGCACCGATGCACCTCGGCGCTGCGTGATGCCGCTCACTCCCGCTAGCCTGGGGCGATGGACTCCCCCACGAGCGAGGTGCGCACCGACGCCGTCGCGCCGCAGGATCGCGTGGCCTTCTGGGAGGAATTCAACGCCAAGACGCTTTTTGCCCTGCGGTGCAGCACGGTGGCGGAGAGCCTCGACCTCGTCTCGCGGCAGCGCGAGGCGGACGGCCTGCGCCTGCGCAGCATCGCCGGCAGCCCCCACGTCGTGGACCGCACCGGCCCGAGGCTGGGCGGTCCGCACGCCAGCACGCTGCTGCTGAGCGTGCTGCACCGCGGCAGCGGCTTCTTCCATTCGGCGACCGGCACCGTCAGCCTGCGCGCCGGGGACGCCATCGCCTACCCCAGCGACAACGCGCACGTCCTTGGCCTCGATGCCGGTTCCGCGCTTGGCATCGTGGAGGTGCCGCTCGAACGCGTGCGCGAGGAATGGGGCTGGGACCCCGGGCCGCAGGCCACGCTGCTCCCGTCCGCCTCGCTCGCCACCCTGCGCGGCATCCTCGCGTCGAGCACGCCCGAGCCGGGCGACGTCGCCGAGGCGACCCGCGCCGCCCTGCGGCCCCGCTCCGCCTCCCCGCGGGCCGGCTACCTCAAGGCCCTCAACGCGCTGCGCGTCCGGCTCGAGGACCCCGACCTCACCCCGGCCAGCCTCGCCGCCTCGCAGGGCCTCTCCGAACGGGCGCTGTATCGACTCTTCGCCGCGCAGGATCAGAGCCCGGCGCAACTCATCCTGAGCGAGCGCCTCGACGCCGCCCGCGAGGCGCTGCGGCGGGACCCCCAGCTGCAGATCGGCGAGGCCTCGGCGCGCTGGGGCTTCTCCTCCTCCGCCCACTTCGCCAGGGCGTTCCGCCGCCGCTTCGGCGCCTCGCCCACCCAGGATCGGCTCGACACCGCGTAGACACGCCACGGGAGCATGCGGAGAGGACGCGGCTCGCCCCCTCTGGGTTTGCCCACCTCTGTGGTGCTTTGCCCCGGGAATCCCTCGGGGCAAAGAGCAACCAGGATGGGCAAACCCACAATGCCCGACGGCGGGTCAAGACAACGGTGGGCCCGGCACCTTGCGGTGCCGGGCCCACCCCGGTCGACGACGTGCGCAGCCCGGTTCGCCGGGGCGCTCAGCCCGGTTCGCCCGGTTCGCTGAGGCCCTCAGCCAGTTCGGCGGGGCGCTCAACCCAGATCTGCGAGGCGCTTCTTCTCGCCCTCGACGTCGAAGTCGGCCGCCGGCCACTGCGGGTCAATCTTCTCCAAGGCCTGGGTCAGGAGGGACTGCACGGCCAGGCGCGCGTACCACTTGCGATCGGCCGGCACCACGAACCACGGGGCCTCGTCGGTGTGGGTCCTGTCCAGGGCGATCCGGTAGGCCTCCTGGTACTCGTCCCAGTACGCGCGATCGTCCACATCGCTCGGGTTGTACTTCCAGTACTTGTCCGGACGGTCGAGGCGCTCGGCCAAGCGTGCGCCCTGCTCGGCGCGGGACAGGTGCAGGAACACCTTGACGATCGAGGTGCCGGAGGCGATGAGTTCCCGCTCGAACTCCACGATCTGCCCGTAACGCTTCTCGACCTCCTCCAGCGGCGAGAGCCCGCGCACGCGATGCACGAGTACGTCCTCGTAGTGCGAGCGGTCGAACACACCGATCTTGCCGGGGCCTGGCAGCGCCTTGCGGATGCGCCACAGGAAGTCGTGGGCGCGCTCCTCTTCGGAGGGCGCCTTGAAGGCCGTGAGCTCCACGCCCTGCGGGTCCACCGAGCCGACGACATGGCGCACGATCCCGCCCTTGCCGGCCGTGTCCATCGCCTGCAAGACGAGCAGGACGTTGCGCGTCTCCCCGCCCTGGGAGGCGGCGAAGAGGCGTTCCTGCAACTCGCCCAGCGCCGCAACGCCGGCGGCCAGGGCGCTTTGGCCCTCCACCTTGCCTCCGTCGAAGCCCGGCTTGTCCGCCGTGGTGGAGTCGTCCAGGGGCGAGCCGGGCACCCAAGCCAGCGTCGCCGCGGCGTCGGGCAGGGCCCCCGCCTGACTGCCAAGAACCTGCTTGTCTTTCTTTGACACTGCTCCTCCTGCTGCGCTCGCGCGGCCCGCCCGGGGAGCCCGGGCGGGGCGGAGGGCTCAGGCCCCTTCGCGCAGGCCCTCCAGGTACTCGGCGATCCTACCGATCGCGTCCTCGAGCATCTTCACATCCGGCAGTGTCACGAGCCGGAAGTGATCCGGGGCGATCCAGTTGAAGCCGGTGCCCTGCGTGACGAGGATCTTCTGCTGCTTGAGCAGGTCCAGCGCAAAGCGCTCGTCGTCCTGGATCGGGTAGACCTCGGGATCCAGCCGCGGGAAGAGGTACAGGGCGCCGTAGCCCTGCTGGCAGGAGACGCCCGGGATGTCGTTGAGCATCCTGTGCGCCAAGTTGCGCTGCTCCAGCAGCCGGCCGCCGGGCAGGATCAGGTCGTTGATCGACTGGTAGCCGCCGAGCGCCGTCTGGATCGCGTGCTGCGCAGGCACGTTGGCGCACAGGCGCATGTTCGTGAGGAGGTTCAGGCCCTCGATGTAGTCGCTGGCCAGGTGCTTGGGCCCGGAGATCGCCATCCATCCGGCGCGGAATCCGCACACGCGGTAGGCCTTGGACAGGCCGGAGAACGTGAGGGTCAGGACGTCGTCGGAGAGCGAGGCCAGGTTGATGGCCTCGACGTCGTCGTACGTGATCTTCTCGTAGATCTCGTCGGCAAACACGATGAGCCCGTGCTTGCGGGCCAGCTCCAGGATCCCCTCCAGCACGTGCTTGGGATAGACGGCGCCCGTGGGGTTGTTCGGGTTGATCACCACGATGCCCTTGGTGCGCGGCGTGATCTTGGCCGCCATGTCCTCGAGGTCGGGCATCCAGCCCTCTTCCTCGACGCAGAGGTAGTGCACGGCGCGGCCGCCGGCCAGCGAGGTCGAGGCCGTCCACAGCGGGTAGTCGGGGGCCGGGACGAGGACCTCGTCGCCGTCGTCCAGCAGGGCGTTCAGGCTCAGGGAGATGAGCTCGGAGACGCCGTTGCCGAGGTAGATATCATCCACGCCGATCGTCTGGATGCCCCGCGTCTGGTAGTACTGCGAGACGGCCGTGCGCGCGCTCATGATGCCGCGCGAATCCGAGTAGCCCTGCGCGTGCGGCAGGTGGCGGATCATGTCCACGAGGATGGCGTCGGGGGCCTCGAAACCGAAGGGCGCCGGATTGCCGATGTTGAGCTTCAGGATGCGGTGCCCTGCCGCCTCCATGCGCGTAGCCTCCTCCAACACCGGACCGCGGATGTCGTAGAGGACGTTGTGGAGCTTGGATGACTGCTTAAATTCGGGCACGGGTTCATCTTGTCACCGAGCGGACCGCGATGTGGTCACATGACGAGAGTGCGCGGGCCACACGCCGCCGTGACTCCGCTCACGTCGCGGCGGCCGGGTACGCCGCCGGTGGAGCGTCAGGAGCCGGAGCTGGAGGCCGTGCCGCTGGGGCTCGCCTCGCTCACGAGCGAACGCGCCTCGAGCCAGGCCCGCAGGTCCTCGTCGCTCACGGTGCTCTCGGCGTCGAGGCGCTGCAGCTGCTCCCAGTTCTCGCCGCCCAGCGCGGAGGCGAGCTTGCTCAGCTGGTCCAGGGCGTCCCTGCCCACGCGGTCGGTGGAGATCACGCCAAGGAGCGGATCGGCGCCGAGCGTGTTGCCAGGATCGGAGAGGGCGCGCAGGCCCCAGGCCACGATGCGCGGGTCGTTGGAGCGGGCGATCGCCAGGTCGGCCTTGCCGCCAGCGAGCTGGGTCAGCGCCGCCACGACGTCGGCGGTGCCGGTGCTCTGCTGGGGGACGCAGCCGGAGCGCGACTCCCAGGCCGCGCCGGCGCTGTCCAACCACTCCTTGGCCGCCGCGAGGCGCCCCTCAGGACAGAACGCGGGGAGGGTCGAGGCCGAGTCGAGGGAGTGGGCCGCCGCGACGGCCTTGGTCGTGACGACGCTCAGGCGCCGATCCCCCAGCGCGGAGGTGCCCACCGCGAGGCCGTCGCCCAGCGTGGCGCTCACCGCCTCCGTGGCCGAGCGCTGATCGTTCGGGACCACGTCCGCGGCGTCCGCCTCGGAGGTCGCGTCCGTCGCGGCGTCCGACGACGGCGCGGAGCCGTCCGTCCCGGGGGCCGCCGTGCCCGTGCCGGCGCCCGCGGAGGGCGAGGCCTCCGCGGCCGTGGGTGCCGAGTCCACCCAGTCCTCCGCCCCTCCAAACACCAGATCGACGCGCTCCGCCGCCAGTTGCTCGCGCGCTCCCGCGGGGCTCAGCGTGTCCCCGGGAGCCAGCTGGGCCTCGACGCCGGCCGAGTTGAGCACCTGCACGGCGGCGCGCGCCTCGAGCAGCGCGTCGGCATCGCCCTGAAGGGCGCTCACCCGCACGACGCCGCTCGTGGTGTCCGGCGCGTCGGTCACCGGGGGTGCTTGGCTGGCCGGGGTGCAGGCGGCCAGTCCCAGGGCAAGCGCCCCGGCCGCCAGGGCGGCAGCGAGGGGACGCGCCGCACGGGGGCGGGTGGCCGGCAGCGAAACGAACGGCAGAGACTTCACCCCTAGAGGGTAGCCGGATGGGGGTTGACACCCCATTCCTGGCGACCTCGCCGCGCGCCGTGTGGTCAAATGTGGGCATGACTCACGCGAGCGATGCATCGGGGCTGGACGCCCTCGATCGCGCCATCATCAATGCCCTCGTGGCCGATGCCAGGATCTCGAACGCCGCCCTGGCCGAGCGGGTGGGTGTGGCCCCGTCCACCGCCCTCGTGCGCACCCGCGCCCTCGTGGAGCGCGGCGTGATCGAGGGCTATCACGCGACCGTCTCCTTGGCGGAGGTGGGCCGCCCCGTGCAGGCCCTCATTGCCGTCAAGCTGCGCGCCCACGATCGCGAGGAGATCGATCGCTTTACCCGCTTTGTTCCTGACCTCCCCGACGTCGTGGAGATGTTCCACGTCTCCGGCGGCACCGACTACCTCCTGCGCATCGCCGTCGCCTCGACGGATGCCCTGCGCAATTGGGTGCTCGATCACCTGGCGACCGATGCCTCCGTGGCCCACACCGAGACCACGCTGATCTTCGGCCACCACCCCGGCACGGCCGGCCCGCTCCTGCCGCCCGAGACGGCTTTGGGGTCCTCGGCCTCCTGATGAGACCCGGCCCGCTGAGGCGGGCCGGGTCACGCATACGGGCTCACACACACGGCAGGGCCGGACACCTCGAGTGGTGTCCGGCCCTGCCGTGTTTGGGTGGTGTGCTCAGGCGCGGCGGCGCTGGAGCACGGCGTCGAGGTCGAGGCGCTCTGCACGCTGCTCCCGCTCCGCCTCGAGGCGCTGGGCCTCGGCCTGGCGGATGCTCTTGACCACCTCGGCGCGCTTGCTCTCCTCGCGGGGCAACGGTGCGGCAGCGGGGCGCTGCTGCGGCGTGGCGCCGACGTAGCTGGGGACCGGAAGCTCGCGCGGGGTCCAGCCCTCCGCCGCCGGGGCGGGCTGCGCCACAGGGGCGAGCGCGGAGGGGTCCTCCTCGCCCACGGCCTCGTCGACGGGTTCCTCGGCCAGCATGTCGAAGGGGGCGTCGTGGCGCTGCGCGAGGCGGCGCTCCAGCTCGGCGGCCCGTTCCTGTTCGCGTCGCGCGTCCTCGGCCTCGCGCTCGGCCTGCTCGCGGGACGCGCGGGCGGCGGCGTCCTGAACGGCCGACTCGATGAGCGCCGCGGGCACCGCGACGGCCGCCTCGTTCCATGCCTTGCGGCGACGATCGCGGACGGCGCTTGCACGCAACCCCGCGATGCTCAGGGCGGCGAGCGCGAGGCAGACGAGCGGCACCAGGAGGCTCAGGGGCCCCACGATGGCCACCACGAGCGTGATGGGCGCGGCCAGGGCAGCCAGGGCGCCGAGCGCTGCAAGCGAGAGCTTGCCCCAGCGCACGGTGAACGTCCCTTGCGGTTGCGTCATGGCTCCTCCTGGTGGGACGGGGGTCCGGGGATCCGGTCCTTCCCCAAGTTATCGGCAAGACCGGCGCGATCGGGTGAGATCACGCGCGTGTCACGCAATCAGCGCCGCGACTTTTGGCTTTCTTGATCCCATTCCTCTTCCGTGAGCGCCAGGACCGCGTGATCGCACCACGCGCCACGCACCCACAGCGCGCGGGCCCGCACCCCCTCCGAACGGAAGCCGAAGCGCCGCAGCAGCGCGAGGCTCGGGGCGTTCTCCGGGTGAACCAACGCCTCGATGCGGTGCAGGCCGGCCGGCCCGAAGCCGTGATCGAGGGCCAGGCGGACGGCCTCCGTGGCGAGTCCCCTTCCGGTGTGGGCGCGGTCGATCCAGTACCCGATGCTCGCCTGACGCGCCGCGCCACCCGTGAGCGAGTGCAGGCTGACCTGGCCGAGGACCTCGCCGGAGGGCGCGTCCCCCTGGGCCCCGAGCCGCAGGGCCCAGGCCAAGCTGCGCCCCTGCCGCGCCGCGCGCCTGGCCTCCCGCAGCGCGCGGGAAAAACTGGCGGTCGTGGGGAGCAGCCGCGGGTCGCTCGCGCCGAAGGGCTCCAGCCAGGAGCGATTCCTCGCCACGAGCGCGGCGAAGGAGGCCTGGTCGGAGCCGCGCAGCGGCGAGAGCGTCACCCGGGCGCCGCGCAGCACGGGGCGGGGATCACGCGGGCGGCTCGGCATGGGTGCACCTTAACCGAGCCAGGCCAGGCTGAGGGCGACGGGACGCCGAACGACGGCGCGGCACCAGGCGACACCGCGGAAGCGGGAAACAGCGAGGCGGGACGCCGGGCGACGGCGCGGCGGGGCGGCGGGGCGGCGGGGCGGCGCGGCGCACCAGGCGACACCGCGGAAGCGGGATACAGCGAGGCGGGGCCCCGGGCGCCCGGCGTCCGCCGCCGGCGCGGCGGGCGCCCCGAATGCGAGGATGGCCGCATGCACACCACCACCTCCGACGACGCGGGCGCCGCCAAGGCCAGCCTTCGCGCGGTACTGCGCGCACGCCGTCGTGCTCTGAACCCCGAACAGCGCGCGAGCGCGCGCGCCGGATGGGCGGCGGGGGCCGAGGAGATCGCCGGGCTCGCTCGGCAGGCGCACGCCGCGGACGGCCCCGCGACCATCGCCTCCTACCTCCCTGCCCCCTCGGAACCGGACCCCACGGCCGCTATGGAGGCCTGGCACGCGGCCGGGCTGCGGGTGCTGGTGCCGCTGTCGCTACCGGGACGGCGGCTGGCCTGGGTGCGCTGGCTGCCGGGGATCGCCGTGCGCACGGGCGAGCACGCGCCCGTCCCCGAGCCGGTCGGGGCCGAGGCGGCCGACCCGACCGGAATCAGCCTCGCCGTGGTGCCTGCCCTCGCGGTCGGTGCCGACGGCACGCGGCTCGGCCAAGGCGGCGGCTACTACGACAGCTTCCTTCAGGGGCGCGGCATCCCGGGCTACGCGTGCGTGTTCTCCGACGAGGTGCTGGAGTGTGTCCCGGCTCAGCCGTGGGATGCGCGCCTGCGCGGTGCGTGGACGCCGGACGCCGTGCGGTCGTTGCCCCTCACGTGAGCCATCGAGCGGCCCGCGTGTGACGCACGCCCTCACCGCCGGCCGCTCGCCCGCGTACGATGGATGCGCAGCCCGTGAGTGTTCGCGCCACCAGCCGCCGCACCGGGCTCGCCCACCCCATGAAAAAGGATCACCATGCCCACCTATGAGTACGCCTGCAAGGATTGCGGGCGCCACTTCGACATCTTCCAGGATTTCTCCGAGGCGTCCCTCACGACCTGCCCCGAGTGCCAGGGACAGCTGCGCAAGAAGTTCGGCACCGTGGGCGTGACCTTCAAGGGTTCCGGCTTCTACCGCACCGACTCGCGTTCCTCCGGCTCTTCCGCCGAGTAGCGCGCACCCCTCACACGGCCCGTCCCTCCACGGACGGGCCGTTGTTGTCTTCCGCGCCGGCGGACGGCCGGCCCACGCTGGGGGCATGAGAGCCCTCCCCAGGCGGGCCGGCGCCGTAGCGCCTCCGCCCCGACCCGATCCGGCCACGCGATGGCGTCGGCCCCACCGCACGCCCGGCGAATGGTGGAGCAAGCACCGCGCGCTGCTCCTCTCCGCGTGCGTGTTCGTGGCCGTGTTCGCCGGTCTGCGGGCCGTGGCCCCCGAGCAGGTTCCGCGCCGCGAGGCCTGGGTGCTCACTCAGGCCCAGACCGCTGGCCACACCATCGCGGCCGGTGATCTACGCAAGGTGCAGTTCCCCGTGAACGAGGCCTCGGAGGGGAGCGCCGAGCCGGGCGGCCCCGGCGCCTGGCTGGGCGAGGACGCCGTCGGCCGCGTCCTCGCCGTCCCCTGGCCGGCCGGGTTGCCGTTGCACGCCGGCGCCGTCGCCGGAACGGAGCTGCTGAGCTCCCTCTCCACCGGGGAGGTGGCGGTGCCGCTGAGCTGGGAGGACGCGTCCGCGGCCCGGCTCGTGTCCGCCGGGGACCTGGTCGACGTGGTGGTCTCCACCCCGCGCGAGGGTCGCTCCCCCGCCTCCACCGTCTTGGTGAGCGATGCGCGGGTGCTGTGGTGCGAGGGCCCCGCGAGCGCGGAGTCGGGGTGGCTCGGGACCGAACGATCATCGGGCGCCACGGTGGTGCTGGCCGTCCCCCGGCAGCGCGCCGCCGAGCTCTCCTCGGCGCCACAGCGCGGCGCGGTGAGCCTCGTGCTCACGGGCTAGGCGCGGGCCGCGTCGTCGTCGAGGCCCGGCCAGACCCGTGTTCACGGGCTAGAACCGGGCGGCGTTCCTGTCGCGGCGCGGTGAGCCACATGCTCACGGTCTAAGCCCGGACCGCGTCTCCGTCGCGGTACGGCGCGTCGCGGCGCGGGCGAACGCCTATCCCCAGTGCGGCGGGCGCTGGGACTTGATCCACGCCGCGCGCGCGGCGTCTTCCGCCGCTCCGTCCGGGTCGCCCCACGCGGCTTCCGACTCCCCCGCCGGGCGCTGCTCGAGCAGGGGTGCCCGTTCGGGCTCGGTTCCGGGGTCGTTCCCTTGGGCCGCCTCGCGCCGCGCGCGCAGCGCCTCGGTGGCGCGCAGCGTTGCCTCCTCCGCCTCCTGCAGGGACGAGCCGGCTTCCCATCCCCGAACCACGCCGTGGGCGCCCTCCTCGGGCAGCCGGGTGGGCGGTTGCACGGCGGCCCGGCGCGGCCGCGGCCCGCGGCGCTGCCCGGTCGTTTCGCCCGGTTCCTTGCCCGAAGTCTGACCCGAGACCCGGCCCTGCACCCCGTCCGAGACCCCGCCCTGTACTCCGTCAGGTGCCTCGCCCGGCACCCCGCCGGACGCCGCTGGGCGACTCATGCGCCGGCCGAGCGGGCACCGACGGCGAACCCCGCGCCTGCCTTGTCTCCGGCTGCCCCGGCCGATCCGGCCGACTCGGCGGAGGCGTCGTGCCTGCCGCGCGGGGTCTGCAGGCCCAGCGCCGCGGCGATGTGCCTCGCCACGGCGGCCGGGTCGGAGAACACGTCGATGGTCCAGACCTGGATGGGGTTCCACCCGCGGCGCACCAGCTCGAGCGGGACGATCCGCGAGCGCTGGCGCACGGTCGCCGCCGCGTAGTCGTCCCCCGCGTCGCTGATGACGGCCACGGGCGGGCGGTCGCCGCCCTCCGGCCCGAACACCGCGAGGTCGATCCCCTCGTACGGCGCTTGGCTGACCTGCAGACCCCAGACCTTGAGCCGCTCGGCGAGGTCACGCATGAGCGGGTCGCTCAGCTCGGCGGCGTCGGCCTCTGCACCGCCCTGATGCAGCGCGCGCATCGCGGCGACGAGCAGGGCCGAGCCGTGGCGCAGGCGCCCCGCATCCAGCTCGGAGGGCGTCAGGGCGGAGACGATGCGCACCCACTCGCGCCCCGAGAGCAGGGCGGCCGTCACGGCGCGGGCACCCTGCGGCGTGCCGAGGTGGCCAAAGTCGTGCACGGGGCGGCCGTGCGCCGTGCGGCCGTAGCCGAGCGTGAAGATGACGGCGTCGCGGCGCAGGCCCTGCAGCCGCTCCGCGCTCGTGACGACAAACGGCTCATAGGTGCGCTTGAAGGCCGGCTCGGCCTCCGGGTGCTCCCGCAGCGCGGCGCCGATGCCCCTGGCCACCGCGCGCGCGTGCTGGGCGTTGCCAGCCACCACCGCGAGCGAGCGCTCCGGGTGCTCGGCCAGCTGGGCAAAGACCAGCTCGACCACCGCGTTCACCTCGGCCTGCGTGGACTCGGCGGCCGGCTGACCGGCGGAGGAGACGCCCTCCGGCACGTGCAACACGGCGGCGCGGCGCTCCCCCGTGCGCGGGTCCGGATGGGCGCTGAGTTCCCCGCCGTAGTGGGAGGCAAGCGCCTGCACGAGGCGCTCGTCCAGGGGCCGGTGCACCCGCGTGAGCGAGCGCCGCGGCGTGACCTTGGCCAGCGCCTCATAGGCGCTCAGCGGCACCCGGCGGGCCTGCGAGGCCTCCCCCGGGTCCACCGTGACGTTGAGCGGACGCGGAGAGCCGGACCCTGGATCGCCGATCGCGATGACCTGCTCCGAGCGGCCGATCGCGCCGAGGGCCGAGGCGAGCGAGAGCGACTCGGCGTCGAGCAGGATCGTCGCGTCGAAGCGACTCCAGCGCGGCAGCGCGGAGGGGAGATAGAGCGGCGCGCCAATCCAGATGGGCACGAGGGCGCCCGTCAGATCGGGAGAGATCGCGGCAAACTGCGCCACGGTGGGGTCGCCGATCTTGAGCAGCGCACGCAGATCACGGGCCGCCACGCGATGATCCGCCAGGGCGCCACGCCAGCGCTCGGCGAGGCGATGCTTGACGGCGTCCGCCCCGCTCGCGACGTGCTTGGCGTCGGCCTGCGCAAACTCCCGCTGCGCGCGGCCGAGCACGCGCCCGTCCTGCAGCGCGAGGTAGTCGTCCCCGGACACCATGGCCTCGAGCACCGACTGCCACCAGGCCTGGTCAAGTTCGCTGGGAATGAGCTCGCGCAGCACGCCGCGCCGCTCGAAGTCCTCCAGCAGCTCCCCCAGGCCCTGTTCCCGCAGCGATTGCAGGAGCAGGGTGCGCTCGGGCAGCACCGCGAGGTCGGCGTCGGCCGCCACGAGCCTCTGCAGGGTGGACTCGAGTTCGGCGACGGGCAGGCCGCGCAGGGTGCGCCCCTCCTCCGCCGGGGTGGGCAGCACCGCCTCGAGCTTCTCGAGCCGCGCCGAGACCTCGCGGAAGGTCGCGAGGACGGCCTCGAGGCCCGTGGGCACCGTGGGATAGCGCCGGTCGGTGGCGAGCACCTCCCAGGCCTTGCGCTGGGTCTGCACCTGCGTCAGGGCCGTGTGCAGGTCCTCGATGTGCACGCCGGGGCGCACGTACTCCTTGGCCACCCGGCGCAGGCGCGAGCGCGTCATGGAGCTCATCTCGATGCCGCGGTCCTTGCGCCAGGCCGGCGTGGCGGTCGCGGCGATGAGGTCGTCCACCGCCTTGTCGAAGATGTCCGGTTCGAAGTGATCGAGGCTGTGGCGCACGTCCACGAGCAGCCGCAGGGTCTTGCCCCATTGGGCGAAGGTGCGCACCGGCTTGATGCGCGTGGCCTTGGCCGTGGCCTCGAGCTTGGCGCGCAGCGGCGGCACGTCGGCGGCCAGCCCGCGCACGAGCTCGAGCGCGTCCTCCGCCTCGCCGCGATGGCTCAACCGCGCGCCGAACCACGGGCTCGTCCGCGTCGCATCGTCGAAGGCGCCCAGCTCCGCCGCGCGCATGAGCTGGGTCGCGACGGGGCCGCGCTCCGGCATCGCGTCAAGCACGGAGCGCTTGAGGCGCACCGTGGTGGACGGGGCCGGCACGCGCGAGGTCACGCGGGCGAGCTCCTGCATGGCCTGCAGCGGCGAGGCGTTCCAGCGCGGGCGCACGCTGCGCAGCGAGCGCACGTGCTCGAGCAGCGAGACCCGGCGATCGCGCAGGAGCGACTCGTTGGTGCGCGGGTGGGGTTCGGCGGCCTGCTCGTTGCGCAGCACCGCCTCCACGAGGCGGCGCCGCAGCTCCTCGGCGTCGACGTCCCTGCGCAGGGGCAGGGCGAGGCTGTCCAGCCCGCGCGACCCCAGCTGGGCGATGAAGTCGGTGACCGACTGCTCCCGCTCGGCCACGACGAGCACGCGCTTGCCTTGGGCCGCGAGCCGCACGGCGGCGTTGGCCGCGAACGTGGTGCCGCCCGTGCCGGGGGGCGCGCTCAGCGTGAGCGAGCGGCCCCGGGAGACGAGGTCGAGGGCGGCGTAGGCCTCCTCGTCCGCGTCGAGGATGAGCAGCTCGTCGGCCGGGTCTCGCTCGTCCGAGCCGGGCGTCTCGACGTCGTCGCGCAGGGTGGGGGCCTGGGCCTGCACCGCCGCCTGGGCGGCCTCCTGGGCGGCGGCAGCGGCCGCCGCGTCCGCGGCGTCCGGCTCGCCGGGGGCCAGGATGCGCGGGGAGGTCTCGTCCGTTTCTGCGCCCGACGCCGCAGCGTCGCCCTCGCCGCTCGGCTCGCCCCCGGTGGGGCTCGCCTGGGCGGGGCTCGCCTGCGCGGGCCCGCTCTTCTTCTGCTCGGCCGCACCCGCTTCCGCTACCGCGACGCCGGCCTCCGGCGCCGCGGTCTCGGCCTCCGGCGCTGCGGCAGCGGCGTCCGCCGAGGTGCCCTCGGCGGCGCCGTCGTCCGCGCTGGAAGCCGGCGAAGCGGCATCGTCGGGCGCCGGGTCCGCAACCGTGGCCGCCCCGCGGGAGGCGAGCCGGGAGTGACGCGAGGTGTGCACCGTGTCATCGCCCACGGCGTCCATGAGCGCCGCCACCACGGGGTGCTGGGGAGAGACCACCCCGGGATCGGCAGGGTCGGCGACATCGGCGAAGGTGGAGACCACGAGGCGGTCGGCCACGACGAGGCCGGGAATGTCGCGCAGCGCCTCGCGCAGCACCTGCAGCGGGGCGGAGGGGTCAAAGCGGGCCGTGACGTACGCGGCCTCGCTGAGGGCCCCCGCGTCGATCGTGATCCCGAAGGCGTGCCGCAGGTGACGCAGCAGCGCCGGGTTCGGCGTGCTGCGCTCGGCGATCTGCAGCTCCTCGTCGTCGAGGCCCTCGCGGCGCTCGAGGGAGACGTGCCCCAGCATGACGGGGGCCGAGTAGAAGTCGTTGCCACCCTGGCGCAGCGTGCGCCACGTGACGAGCCCGGCGGCGAGGTAGCCCACCTCGATCCCGCGCTGCGCCGCAACATCCTCGATCCGCGCGCCGATGGCCCGCGCCGTCCGCCTGGCCTGGGAGTACTGGACCGGGTCGCGCAGGAGGGTGGAGAGGCGCGTACGCCGTCCTCCGAGCAACTGCGCGAGGCCAGAGGGGTGCGCGTGTGTCAGCTCGACGCTGTTGCGTTCGGACGGCACGAAGTGCAGAAGCGTGTCGGCGCCGCTGCCTGACCCGAGGGACTGCAACCACGCACCAAAGCGGGCGTCCTGGTTAGCTTGTGCGCTCACGACAAGTCCTCTTACCTTCCCGTGGCAGGGCTCCGGGGTGCCTGCCGCGTTTCTCACCGTAGTTCACCTGCGCGCGAGCATGGGTGAGGCTCCGCTTCACACGCCGACAAGACCGCGGCCCCGCCCCTCGCGCAAGCGAGGTGCGGGGCCGCGATCAGATCACTCCCACTCGATGGTTCCCGGCGGCTTCGACGTCACGTCGAGCACCACGCGGTTGATCCCGTCCACCTCGTTGGTGATGCGGTTGGAGATCTTGGAGAGCAGATCGTAGGGCAGGCGCGACCAGTCGGCGGTCATGGCGTCCTCGGAGGAGACCGGGCGCAGCACCACGGGGTGGCCGTAAGTGCGGTGATCGCCCTGCACGCCCACGGAGCGCACGTCGGCCAGCAGCACGACGGGCATCTGCCAGACCTCGCGGTCCAGGCCGGCGGCGGTCAGCTCGGCGCGGGCGATCGCGTCGGCCTTGCGCAGCAGGTCCAGGCGGTCCTTGGTGACCTCGCCGATGATGCGGATGCCGAGGCCGGGGCCCGGGAAAGGCTGGCGGTGGACGATCTCGTCCGGCAGGCCGAGCTCGGTGCCCACGGCACGGACCTCGTCCTTGAAGAGCGCGCGCAGCGGCTCCACGAGCTCGAACTCGATGTCATCGGGGAGGCCGCCCACGTTGTGGTGGCTCTTGATGTTCGAGGTGCCCTCGCCGCCGCCGGACTCGACGACGTCCGGGTACAGGGTGCCCTGGACCAGGAACGCGACGTCCTCGCCCTCGGACTCGGCGATGATCTGCGCCTGGGCGCGCTCGAACGTGCGGATGAACTGCTCGCCGATGATCTTGCGCTTGGTCTCCGGATCGGTGACGCCGGCCAGCTTCTCGAGGAAGACGTCCTCGGCGTGCACCACCATGAGCTTGGCGCCGCCGGTCGAGGCGCCGAAGGCCTTCTCGATCTCGGCGGACTCGTCCTGGCGCATGAGGCCGTGGTCGACGTAGACGCAAGTGAGCTGTTCGCCGATGGCGCGCTGCACGAGGGCGGCGGCCACGGCTGAATCGACGCCGCCGGAGAGCGCGCAGATGGCGCGCTTGGAGCCGACCTGCTCGCGGATGCGGGCGACCTGCTCCTCGACGATGCTGCCGGGGGTCCAGTCGGCCTTCAGACCGGCGCCCTGGTACAGGAAGTTCTCGAGGAGCTGCTGGCCGTACTCGGAGTGACCCACCTCGGGGTGCCACTGGATGCCGTAGAGCTTCTGCTCCTCGTTGGCCATGGCGGCCACGGGGGCGCCCTCGGAGGTCGCGAGGACGGTGAAGCCCTCGGGGGCCTGGGAGACGGCGTCGCCGTGGCTCATCCAGGTGACCTGGCCGGAGGGGATGCCCTCGAGCAGGCAGCTGGCGCCCTCGGTCGCGGAGACCGGGGTGTTGCCGTACTCGCGCTGGCCGGTCTCGGCGACGGTGCCGCCCAGGGCGTTGGCCATGCCCTGGAACCCGTAGCAGATGCCCAGGACGGGGATGCCCGCCTGGAACAGCTCGGCCGGGACGATCGGGGCGCCGTCCTCGTACACGGACGAGGGTCCGCCGGAGAGAATGATCGCGGCCGGGTTCTTGGCCTTGATCTGCTCCACGGACGCCGTGTGAGGGACGATCTCGGAATAGATGTGAGCCTCACGGACGCGGCGCGCGATCAACTGGGCGTACTGGGCGCCGTAGTCGACCACGAGCACGGGCCGCTGCTCGGGAGCGATGGGGGTGGAAGTCACGGGACAAGCCTATCCGAGAGTGAGGCGGGCGGGTTGCGCAGGGTGAGCCGGGCCACCGGGGCCCGCGCCGGCTAGTAGCGCCGGATCGCCTCGGGGTTGGAGGCGAGGTCGAGCTGGACCTGCTTGTGCACCTTGGCCTCCATGATGAAGGAGAGGAAGGGCACCACGCCGCCCAGGGCGATCGCGATGAACTGCCCAAGGCTCCAGCGCATGCGCGACCACAGGATGAACACGGCCAGCAGGTACACGACGTAGAGCCAGCCGTGCGCGATGAGGATCGCGATGGAGACGTTGACGCCGCCGATCACCTGCCCCTCCTGGACCAGCGAGAAGATGTTCGCCGTGCCGTCGAGGTGGGTGCCGCCCGCGTACGCCACGAGCTTGAAGCCGTACTTGAGGATCATCTCCACCACGAGCAGCAGCAGCATGACGCCCGTGATGTAGGAGGCCACCTTGTAGAACGTGGCGGCGCTCTTGATCTGGGTGCGGGTGCCTGCAAAGGTGCGCTTGCGCTGCGGCATCGGGTCGTCCTCCGCCGCCGGCAGCGGCTTCGGGACGGTGCGGTCCTGCTCGCTCATGCCTGAAGGGTCCTTGTCTTGTTCGTTGGGGAGCTGGGGTTAGTTCTGGGTGCCCGACGGCGCGGGGTCGCCGTCGTGGGCGGCCGAGGGCTCCGCGGCGGGATCGCCGGGCCCCGCCTCGCCGGTGCCGCCGGCCGCGGCCGCTTGGGCGGCCTGGGCCTCGCGGGCCGCCTGGCGCTGGCGCCACGCCGCCAGTTCGAGCTCGTACTCTTCGTCGCGCTGGTAGTCGTCCTTGACGAGGCGCCACCAGATGAAGAACGCGAAGCCGGCAAAGACGACCCACTCCACGCCGTAGAAGATGTTGAGCCAGTTGACGGTGGTCTCGGTGGGCTGCGGGCCCACCCAGATCTGCTCGAGCCCGGCGGACGCGGCGCCCACGTCGTTGCCGCCCGAGGTGGCCTCGAAGGCCACGATGAAGCCGTCGTAGCTCTCGCGGTCCCAGATGTTGGCCATCCAGGCCGCCGAGAGCTCGGAGAACGTTCCACTCGCGTTGACGCGCGTGCCGGTGGGCGATTCGGAGGGAAGCAGGCGCCCCTTCAGCGAGACCTCGCCCGTGGGCAGCGCCGCGGGTTCCGCCGCCGCCTTCTGCCAGCCCCGCACCACGGGGATGACGTTCTTGCCTGGGGCACCGTCCGGCTCGAAGGCCGCCGCCACCCAGTAGCCCTCCTCGCCGTTCTGCAGGCGCCCGGAGATGAGGAAGGAGGTGTCCTGCACAAAGTGTCCGGTGGCCGTGACGATCTGGTCGGCATCGGCAACGTACATATCGCGCCCGGGCTGGAAGTGCTCGGTGAGGGGAACCGCCTGCTCGGTCACGCCGCTCGAGTCGCCGGTGACCTGCTTGGACTGCCCAAACTGCCACTGGCTCAGCCAGACGAACGCGGTGGCCAGGAGCAGGGCGCCCAGCAGGGTGCCGATCCACTTGGGCTTCAGGGCGGTCTTCAACACACCCCATATTCTACGGCCGATAGAGAAGCCGGGCCGACCACCCTCCCCCGCCCGGCGACACGCCGGCCCACCCGCGCCGACCACGCGTCGTCGTGCCCCGGACACGCAAGCGCCCCGGTCCTTCCCGTGGGGAAGGGCCGGGGCGCTTGCGACGCGCTCAGCGGGAGAGGTACGGCGTGAGGACCATGTCGACCTTCTGGAAGGACTTCAGGTCGACGTAGCCGGTCGTGGCCATCGACTGGCGCAGCATGCCGGTCAGGTTCGACGTGCCGTCCGTGTGGTGCGAGGGGCCGTGCAGGACCTGCGCCATGGGGCCGACCGTGCCGACGTGCACGCGGTCGCCGCGCGGCACCGAGCCGTGGGCGGCCTCCATGCCCCAGTGGTAGCCGCCGCCGGGGGCCTCCTCGGCACGCGCCAGGGCCGTGCCGAGCATGACGGCGTCGGCGCCGAGCGCGATCGCCTTGACGATGTCGCCGGAGGTGGAGACGCCGCCGTCGGCGATGACGTGGACGTAGCGCCCGCCCGACTCGTCGAGGTAGTCGCCGCGGGCGGCGGCGACGTCGGCGATGGCCGTGGCCATGGGGACGTGCACGCCCATGGCGCGGCGCGTGGTGCCCGTGGCGCCGCCGCCGAAGCCGACGAGCACGCCGGCCGCGCCGGTGCGCATGAGGTGAAGGGCCGGGGTGTAGCCGGCGGCGCCGCCCACGATCACCGGAACGTCGAGCTCGTAGATGAACTTCTTCAGGTTCAGCGGCTCGTGGCGCTCCGAGACGTGCTCGGCCGAGACCGTGGTGCCGCGGATGACGAACACGTCAACGCCGGCCTCCAACACGGTCTTGTAGTGCTCCTGGGTGCGCTGCGGGGTCAGGGAGCCGGCCACGACGACGCCGGCGTCGCGGATCTCCTGCAGGCGCGCCTTGATCAGCTCGGGGCGGATCGGGGCGGCCAGCAGCTCCTGGAGGCGGCGCGTGACGCGCGGGTCGGCACCGTGCTTCGTCGCCGACTCGAGCGAGGCGATCTCGGCGAGGACCTTGCCCGGCTCCTCGTAGCGCGTCCACACGCCCTCGAGATTCAGCACGCCGAGGCCACCCTGGCGGCCGAGCTCGATCGCCGTGGCCGGGGACATGACCGAATCCATGGGCGCACCGAGGAACGGGGTGTCGAAGGTGTAGGCGTCGATTTGCCAGGACGTGGAGACGTCCTGGGCATCGCGCGTGCGGCGGGAGGGGACGATCGCCACGTCGTCCAGCGAATAGGCCTCGCGGGCCCGCTTGAAACGGCCGATCTCGATGTCGTTGCTCACGTACAACACCCTACCAACGCACGCGGCGCCCACCCGCTTTCGGGTAGGCGCCGCAGTGGCTCATGTGACGAGAGGCTCAGCGATGGTAGTTCGGGGCCTCGACGGTCATCGCGATGTCGTGCGGATGCGACTCCTTGAGGCCGGCCGCCGTGATGCGCACGAACTTGCCGCGCTCCTTGAGGGCCGGCACGGTGGCGCCGCCCACGTAGAACATGGTCTGGCGCAGGCCGCCCACCAGCTGGTGGACCACGGAGGACAGGGGACCGCGGAAGGGCACCTGACCCTCGATGCCCTCGGGGATCAGCTTCTCGTCGGTGGGCACATCCGCCTGGAAGTAGCGATCCTTGGAGTACGAGGTGTTCTTGCCGCGCGTCTGCATGGCGCCGAGCGAGCCCATGCCGCGGTAGGCCTTGAACTGGCGACCGTTGACGAACACGAGGTCGCCGGGGGACTCCTGGGTGCCGGCCAGCAGCGAGCCGAGCATGACGGAGTCGGCGCCGGCCACGAGGGCCTTGCCGATGTCGCCGGAGTGCTGCAGCCCGCCGTCGGCGATGACCGGAACGCCGGCCGGGATGGCGGCCTTCGCGGACTCGTAGATCGCGGTGACCTGGGGCACGCCCACGCCGGCCACGATGCGGGTGGTGCAGATGGAGCCCGGGCCGACGCCCACCTTGATGGCGTCCGCGCCGGCGTCGATGAGCGCCTGGGCGCCCTCGCGCGTGGCGGCCTGGCCGCCGATGATGTCGACGTGCGCGGCAGCCGGGTCCTTCTTCAGACGCGCGATCATGTCGAGCACGCCCTGACTGTGGCCGTTGGCGGTGTCCACCACGAGCACGTCGACGCCGGCGTCGACGAGGGACATGGCGCGGTCGTAGCCCTCGCCGAAGAAGCCGACGGCGGCACCGACGCGCAGGCGGCCCTCGTCGTCCTTCGTGGCCAGCGGGTAGTCCTCCGCCTTGTCAAAGTCCTTGACCGTGATGAGGCCCTGCAGGACGTCGTTGCCATCCACGAGGGGAAGCTTCTCGATGCGGTGCTTGGCCAGCAGCTCGAGGACGGCCTCGCGGCTCGTGCCCACGGGCGCCGTGATGAGCGGCATCGCCGTCATCTTTTCGTGGACCGGGGTGGTGGCCCACTCGGCGCGCGGCACGAAGCGGGTGTCGCGGTTGGTGATGATGCCCAGCAGCTTGCGGTTCTCGTCAACGACCGGCAGGCCGGAGACGCGGTAGTGCGCGCACAGGTCGTCGAGCTCCTGCAGCGTGGCCGTGGGGGCGATGGTCACCGGGTCGGTGATCATGCCCGACTCGCTGCGCTTGACCTGGTCCACCTGGCGGGCCTGGTTCTCGATGGAGATGTTGCGGTGGATGATGCCGATGCCGCCCAGGCGGGCGAGGGCGATGGCCATGGGGGCCTCGGTCACGGTGTCCATGGCGGCCGAGAGGATCGGCACGTTCAGCGTGATGCGCTTGGAGAGGCGCGTGCTGGTGTCGGCATCGGAGGGGATCACATCCGTGGGGCCGGGCAACAACAGCACGTCGTCGTAGGTCAGCCCCTCGAGGGCGAAGGGATTGAAGTCATCGTTGGCGCTCACGCGATGCCTTTCGGGACGAGCCGGTGGGGGTTAGGGACAATCCTAGAGCGCTCGCGGGGCGGCAATCATTCCCGGGTGCCCGTGCGCCACCCCGGCGCGCGTGATCCTCCTCACCTTTGCCGCCGCAAGCGGGGACGGCGAGGGGTCAAGCGGGGCCCGGCCCGGCTCAGGAGGAGCCGTTGCGCCCCAGGGCGGCCACGAGCCGGCGCTCAAAGATCTCTCCCGTGGTCTGCGCGAAGCGGGAGGTCAGGTGCGAGTCGTCGATCCACACGTTGACGTTGCCGATCACGGGCACGCAGGCGCCGTCCGGGCACACGACGTCGCTCATGTCCATGGCGGTGAGCCCCTTGAGCCGCGCCGGCCCGGAGGTCAGGTCGAGGAGCGGATTGAGCGCCGCAAGCTGATCCGAGAGCGGCACCGTGCACTGCTCGTCCGTGGCCGTCAGGCGGGCGGCACAATCGGCCATGTCGAAGGTGAAGCGCGGGGTGTCGCGCAGCCCAACCACCGGCAGCCCCTCCTCGAGCCAAGGCGTGATGGCCTCCACGAAGCCGGGCACCACCGCCTCGCTCTGGGCCGCGCTCGCGCCGTCCTCGCCCTCCGCGACGGACTTCGTGGCGACCGTGACGATCGCCGACACCGCCTCCTTGCGCTCCGCCACGTAATCCTTGGCGAGCTGGGTGTACGCGGCGCAGTCCGGATCCGCCGCGCCCTCCTCCGTGGAGCCGAAGCGGCAGCCGGGGCGATACAGGGCCACCCAGTGCCAGCCCTGCCGCTGCGCCGCGACGTCGAGCGCCGGCGTCCACTGCTGGGCGTGCGAGTCGCCGACCACCAACACCGTGGTGTCCGAGGAGAGATCCCCACCCTCGTGGCAGGACTGGATGATGTCCGAATCGATGGCCCACTCCCCCGCGCAGTCCTCCCCGGTCGTGGCCCAGTCTTGCTTCTGGTCCGCGGGAAGCGGCAGGGCGATCGCCGAGGAGGCGATCTCGTCGGTGTAACCGGGCTCGAGGGTCGCCGCCCCCGGATTGTCCGCAGGGCTCTGGGCCGCGGCGGCCTCCGCCTGGTGGTTGAGGCTCGCCTGCCACAGCGCCACGGGCAGCGCCACGGCAAAGCACAGCGCCACGACGGCGAGGGCGCGCGCGTGCCGCGCGAGGCCGCCCACGGTCCGGTGGGGCAGGTGCTCGACGCCGCGGCGCGCCTTGCGTGCCACGCGTCGCCAGCCGCGGGGGCGGGCCCCGCGGGGCGGGCGGGCCGGCGCCTCGGGGACGCGTTCCTCCAGCGCGCGGAGGGGACGGGCGGCCCAGCGGGCCGACGGGACCTCGACCCAGCGGTGAGTCGCCACGGCCAGGAGCACGGCGAGGCCGAGCACGAGGCCGCCCTGCCAGAGGTTGAGCGCCGTGCTCCCCCAGAGGAAGAGCCCAAAGACGAGCAGCGGCCAATGCCAGAGGTAGAGCGGGTAGGAGATCTCGCCGAGCCAGACGGCCGGCCGGCGCGAGAGCCACCAGCTGACGTCGCCCCGGTTCCAGGCGCCGGAGCCGCTGCCGGCCACGACGATCGCGGCCGCGGCCAGGGTGGGCCAGAGCGCCGCGTAGCCGGGGAACTGCCCCTCGACCTGCAGCACCATGCCGCAGCTCAGGAGCGCGGCGAGACCGGTCCAGCCCACCACGCGCTTGAGCCAGCGCGGCAGCTCGGGGATCTTGTTCACGAGCAGCGCCAGGAGCGATCCGAGCGCGAATTCCCACAGCCGCGCGGGCGTGGAGAAGTAGGCCTTGCCCTGATCCTGCGCCGTATAGCTCACCGAGTAGATGAAGGAGGCGACGAACACCGCGGAGAAGACGGCGAGGCTCACGCGCCACAGGTCCCAGCCGAAGCGCTTGGTGTACCTCGCCACCACCCCGGAGCCGGCCAGGAGAAGCGGCCAGAGGAGGAAGACCTGTCCCTGCACCGAGAGCGACCAGAAGTGCTGCAACGGCGAGGACTTCGAGTGGTCCGGGTTGTAGTAGTCCACGGCGATGTTCGACAGGTGGACGTTCTGCGTGTAGCCGAGCGACGCCCACGCCTGCGAGAGCGTCTCCGGCCAGCGCGTGCCGGGCAGGATCAGCAGGGTCATGAGCAGCACCACGGCGATGACGAGCGCCGCGGCCGGCAGGAGCCCACGCAGGCGCTTGATCCACGAGGAGATGACGCCGCGGGGGTTGCCGGAGGAGGCGGCCCGCACCCATCCGCCCGTCAGGAAGTACGCCGACATGAGCAGGAAGACGTCGACGCCGCCCGAGACCCGGCCGACCCAGATGTGGTAGACGGCCACGAGCAACACGGCGACCCCGCGCAGTCCGGCCAGGTCGGCGCGGAACCCGGCGGGGGCAGGATTCTTGGTGGGGGCTGTTGCTGTCTTCATCGTGAGGTGGGCTTGGGAGGGAGCCGGCCCATCCCCAGATGTTACCGGGGCAGGCCAGGAGAACGCTGCCTCTAACCTGTGCCGGAGCGGGCGCCACGCACAGCGGCCCTCCCCCGCCCGGGTGGGCAGGAGAGGGCCGCTGTGTGTGGCGCCGGTGCGCCGGGAGGTGTCAGTCCTCCTCGTCGGCCGGCTTCTCCACCACGAGCGTCTCAGTCGTCAGCACGAGGGCGGCGATCGAGGCGGCGTTGCGCAGCGCCGAGCGGGTGACCTTGACCGGGTCGATGACGCCCGCGGCCAGGAGGTCCTCGTACACGCCGGTCTTGGCGTTGAAGCCGGCGTTGACCGGGGACTCGGAGACCTTGGCCGCCACCACGGCGCCGTCGAAGCCGGCGTTCACGGCGATCTGCTTGACCGGGGCCAGCAGGGCGCGGCGCACGATGTCGACGCCGGTGGCGACGTCGCCCTCGAGGGCCGTGATGTCCGCGTCCGTGTCGAGCACGGCCACGGCGTCGACGAGGGCCGTGCCGCCGCCGGCGACGATGCCCTCCTCGAGGGCCGCGCGCGTGGAGGACACGGCGTCCTCGATGCGGTGCTTGCGCTCCTTGAGCTCCACCTCGGTGGCGGCGCCGACCTTGATGACGCCGATGCCGCCAGCCAGCTTGGCCAGGCGCTCCTGGGCCTTCTCGCGATCCCAATCCGAATCGGAGCGCTCCATCTCGGCCTTGATCTGGGCCACGCGCGCCGCGACGTCCTCGGCCTCGCCACCGCCATCAACGATGGTGGTGGCGTCCTTGGTGACGCTCACGCGGCGGGCGGTGCCGAGCACCTCGACGCCGACCTGGTCCAGCTTGAGGCCCAGATCCGGGGAGATCACCTGGGCGCCCGTGAGGGTGGCGATGTCCTGGAGCATGGCCTTGCGGCGGTCGCCGAAGCCGGGGGCCTTGACGGCCACGACGTTGAGCAGGCCGCGGATCTTGTTGACCACGAGGGTGGAGAGGGCCTCGCCCTCGATGTCCTCGGCCACGATGAAGAGCGGCTTGGAGGCCTGCAGCACCTTCTCCAGCAGGGGCAGCAGCTCCTGCACGGAGGAAATCTTGCCGGAGTTCAGGAGGATGAAGGGATCCTCGAGGACGGCCTCCTGGCGCTCCGCGTCGGTGACGAAGTGCGGCGAGAGGTAGCCCTTGTCGAACTGCATGCCCTCGGTCACGACCAGCTCGGTGTTCGTGGTGTTGGACTCCTCGATGGTGATGACACCTTCGGTGCCCACCTTGCCGAAGGCCTCGGCGAGCAGCTCGCCGATCTCGTCCGACTGGGCGGAGATGGCGCCGACGTGGGCGACGTTGGCGCCCTCGACCGGACGCGCGTTCTCCTTCAGGCGCGCCTCGACGGCGTCGACGGCTGCCTCGATGCCGCGCTTGACGGCGCCCGGGGCGGCGCCGGCGGCAACGTTGCGCAGGCCCTCCTTGACGAGGGCCTGGGCCAGGACGGTGGCGGTGGTGGTGCCATCGCCTGCGACGTCGTTGGTCTTCGTCGCGACCTCCTTGGCGAGCTGGGCGCCGAGGTTCTCGTACGGGTCCTCGAGCTCGACCTCGCGGGCGATGGTCACGCCGTCGTTGGTGATCGTGGGGGCGCCCCACTGCTTGTCCAGGACCACGTTGCGGCCACGGGGGCCCAGGGTGACCTTGACGGTATCGGCCAGGCGGTCGACGCCGGCCTCGAGGGCCTTGCGGGCCGCCTCATCGAAAGCAAGCTGCTTTGCCATGAGTGAATGACTCCTTAGTGGAGGTGGGTCTGGGGAACTGCTTGGCCGCGCCTGGCGCTCACGCGCGCGCGGCCGAGACGCACCATCGCCCCGCGCTGCGCTGCGCGCTGCGTCGGGGCGATGGCGTCAAAGAATCACTTCTCGATCTTGGCGAGAACGTCGCGGGCGGAGAGGACCAGGAACTCCTGGCCGCCGACCTTGACCTCGGTTCCGCCGTACTTCGAGTACAGCACCACGTCGCCCTCGGCGACGTCGAGCGGAACGCGGTTGCCGTTGTCGTCAACGCGACCCGGGCCCACGGCCACGACCTTGCCCTCCTGGGGCTTCTCCTTGGCGGTATCGGGGATGACCAGGCCGGAGGCCGTGGTCTGCTCCGCCTCGAGCTGCTGGATGACGATGCGATCCTCGAGGGGCTTGATGGAGACCGACATGCGGCTCGCTCCTTTGTCTTGAGACCAGTGGTGTCAAAGCCTCCCGGACCCGGTGCATCCGCCGTCGCGGGGGCCGGAGACTGGGGCCGAAGGGCTTAGCACTCGCACGCGGCGAGTGCTGATGGTTCAACTGTAGGAACGCGCTGGCACTCGGTCAAGGCGAGTGCCAGTTGTTCACCCTCGGCGTGCCGGAAGCACGGGGCGTGGGAAACTGGCTGCATGCCCGTCTCCCCTCCCGCCTCCGAGCCGCTCGCCGCCCTCCTCACCCCGCAGGGACTCGAGCTCCTCAGCCAACACGAGCCAGGGGAAGCGAGCAACGACGAAGCGGCGATGCGCCTGACGCTCGCCCTGCGCAAGGCGGGCCACGCGCCCGAGCTGACGGCCGCCGTCGTGCATCAGCTCGGCCTGCGCCACAAGGGCGAGGCCAAGTTTGGCCCGTTCGCACGCGAGATGTTCCTGACGCGCCCGGGCCTGGAACAGGCCACGCGCCTGCCCGTCGCCGCGCTGCACGCGCGGCGCTTTGCCCAGGCCGGCGTGGACCACGTGGCCGACCTCGGCTGCGGCATCGGCGCCGACTCGCTCGCCCTGGCCTCGCTCGACCTCGCGGTCACGAGCGTCGAGGCGGACGAGACGACGGCCGCCGTCGCCACCCTCAATCTCATGCCCTTCCCGCGGTCCCGCGTGGTGCACGGCTTCGCCGAGGAGGCCTCGCTCGAGGGCATCGACGGGGTGTGGCTGGATCCGGCCAGGCGGGACGAGGAAAGCTCCGGCACGCGCCGCCTCTTCGATCCGGAGGCCTTCACGCCCCCGTTGAGCTTCGTGACCTCGCTGGCCGCGCGGGGGCTCGCGGTGGGCGTCAAGCTGGGCCCGGCCCTCCCCCACGATGCGGTGCCGGAGGGCGTCGAGGCCCAGTGGCTCTCCGATCGCGGCGACGTGGTCGAGGCGACGCTGTGGTTCAACGCCCTGGCCCGCCCTGGCGTGCTGCGCGCGGCGGCGGTCATGGGTCAGGCGGGGCTCGTGGAGCTCACGGCCGACACCGGCTTCCCCGGCATCGACCCGGAGGCGGCCCGCCTCGAGGGCGGCGGCCTGCCCGCGCCCGGCGAGTACCTGCACGAGCCGGACGGGGCCGTCATCCGGGCCGGCCTCGTGGCCGATCTGGCCGAGCGGCTCGGCGCCCAGGCGCTGGATCCCCACCTGGCCTACCTGCGCTCCGCCACGCCCTCGCCCGACGCGCTCGCGACGAGCTACCGCGTCATCGGCGAGCTGCCGCTCAAGACCAAGGCACTGCGCGCTTGGGCCAAGTCGAACCAGGTCACGACGCTGACGATCAAGAAGCGCGGCGTCGACATCGACCCCGCCCAGCTGCGCCGCGAGATCTTCGCCGGGCGCGGCAAGCTCAAGGGCGGGCGCGCTGCCACGCTCATCCTGGCGCGGGTTGGCGAGCGCCGCGTGGCCCTCGAGGTGGAGCCCGTGACCTGACGGCCCGTCCCGATTCCCGGACGTGTGGTCCGATTTTCTGTTGATTCGCCCCTCTCGGGCGCCGTTTCAACGGAAAATCGGACCTCTTTCGTCTGCCGAGGACTTCTGCGACCTCTCGCGACGCCATGGACCGACGCACCTCGCGGTGCCGCTGGTCGCTGCGAGCCGCCACACCCCCGCACCCCCGCACCGCACCGCCGGCTCGCCGAGGCACCACGGACCACCGAATGCCATCGTGGTGTTGACATGGCACCACAATGATGCCACAGTGATGTCATGCAAATCGATCGCTTCGTGAACACCGTGCAGCGCGACCTCGCCGCCGCGCTCCCCGAGGATTCGGCCGCCGCCGAGCACGCCGAGCGCCTCGCCACCGCCCTGGACTCGTCGCTGCGACTGGCCCTCATCTCGGCCCTCGCCGCCGCCGCCGACGAGCTCAGCGCCGACCTTGCCCCCGGCACCGTGTCCCTGCAGCTGCGCGGCAGCGAGCCCCGCCTCGTGGCCGAGGGACTGGGCGCGGAGAGCGCCCCGGACCGGGAGCCGCAGGAGCCGACCGCCTCGGCCTGGAGCTCCTTCTCGGCGCCCGGGGCCGGCGCCGGCGAGGAACGGGACACCGCCCGCTTCAACCTGCGCGTCCCCGAGGACCTCAAGACCCAGGCGGAGGGCCTCGCCGCCGAGGCGGGCCAGAGCCTGAACACGTGGCTCGTCAAGGCCGTCGGCTTCGCCGTGGCCGCCGCGGACGTCGCCGCCAGCACCGCGGAGGACGCCGTCCGTCAAGCCGCCTCCTCCGCCCGCACCGGGGCGCGCCAGCGCGTCACCGGCTGGATGAACTAGACCCCTTCCGCCCGCGCGCCCACCCGGGCCGGGCACCTCCCGTCAGGAGCACACCATGCAAAGCTTTCCCGTCGCGGGCACCCCGCGCGTCCTCATCGATCTGCCCTCCGCCATCCTTGACCTGCAGACGCACCAAGAGCCCACGGTCCTGGTGCAGGTAGGGGCGGCCCGTCCCGGCCGTACCGCCGACCACCGCGCCGCCGAGCGCATCGAGGTCAGCGCGGACGCGGACACCGTCTCGCTCTTCCACTCCGGCCCCAAGATGTTCGGCATGGGCACGGCCCACGTGCGCATCACCGCGCCGGAGGGGACCCTCCTCGAGGCCCGCACCGGCAACGGTGCCATCACCGCGCTCGGCCCGTGGGGTCAAGCGACCCTCAAGACCTCCAACGGCTCGGTGCGCGTGCATTCGGCGGCCGGGCTCAAGGCCCACACCTCCAACGGCACCGTGAGCGTGGGCGCCGTGGGCGGCCGCGCCGAGATCACGAGCTCCAACGGCAGCGTCGACGTGGGCGAGGTGTTCGGAGACGCCGAGCTCAGGACGTCCAACGGAGACATCCGGGTGGAGGGCGCCATGGGCCGCCTCGCCGCCAAGACGAGCGCAGGCAGCATCCGCGTGGCGCATTCGCGCGGCGAGAGCACGCTCAAGACCTCCGCCGGCGCCATCAGCGTCGCGAGCCTCGAGAGCGGCAGCCTGAGCGCCGTCACGTCCGTGGGCGAGATCGACGTCGATGTGGCCCCCGGTGTGGCCGTGTGGGTCGACGCACACAGCAAGGCCGGGAGCGTGCTCAACGAGCTGCGCGCGACGGACGGTCCGGCCAGCGAGGCGACGGCGGAGCTGCGCGCCACGACGAGCCTCGGCACGGTGCGCCTGCGCCGCCTCGCCGCCCAGGGCTAAGCGTCCCCCCACGACCGGGCGCGGCGCCCGTTCCCCACGAATCCACCACCTCCCCAGCCGGATTTCAGTGGAGCTGGTGGATTCGTGGGGAATCGCCGCGCGGCACCGCTGACGCACCCCGCACCCGGCCAGTGACGCACCCCACGCCGGCCGAGGGCGCGGCCCGCGGCACGGCCGGCCCTAGAATCTCGTTCAACGGGGCGCGCGCCCCGGCAACGAGGGGAGCACAGCGCACGTGAACATCGATTTTGCGCCGTCCGCGGCATCAACGCTGGGCATCGAGTGGGAGATCGCGCTGGTGGACCGCGAGAGCGGCGACCTGCGCTCAGTGGCGCAAGAGGTCCTGGACGGCGTGCACGTCGCCGCCGGCCTGCCGGAGCACGAGGAGCATCCCCGCGTCACGCAGGAGCTGCTCTCGAACACCGTGGAGCTCGTGACGGGCGTGCACACGCGCGTGGCCGACGCCCGCGAGGAGCTCTCGAAAACCCTCGCCGAGGTCCGCGCCGTCACCGACCCCCTCGGTGTGGAGCTGTATTCGGCCGGTTCTCACCCCTTCGCCCCTCCCACGCTGCAGCCCGTCACCGACAAGGAGCGCTACGCCAAGCTCATCGATCGCACGCAGTGGTGGGGCCGCCAGATGGTCATCTACGGCGTGCACGTGCACGTGGGCGTCGACCACTGCTCCAAGGCGCTGCCCATCGTTGACGGCCTCATCAACTACCAGCCGCACCTCCTGGCCCTCTCCGCTTCCTCCCCCTATTGGGGCGGGGACGACACCGGCTACGCCTCGCAGCGCTCGCTCATGTTCCAGCAGCTGCCCACGGGCGGCCTGCCCTTCCACTTCGACCAGTGGAGCGAGTACGAGAAGTACGTCGCCGACATGATGCACACCGGCGTCGTGGACGAGATCAACGAGATCCGCTGGGACGTGCGCCCCGTGCCGCGCTTCGGCACCGTGGAGATGCGCATCGCCGACGGCCTCTCCTCCATCCGCGAGGTCGCCGCCGTGGCGGCCCTCACGCAGTGCCTCGTGGCCGACATGTCCGATCAGCTCGACGCCGGCCGCCACATCCCCGTCATGAACAACTGGTTCAGGGTAGAGAACAAGTGGCGCGCCGCCCGCTATGGGCTGGACGCCATCATCATCCTCGACTCCGCCGGCAACGAGAAGCTCGTCACCGAGCACCTCGCCGACGAGCTCACGCGCCTGAGCCCCATCGCCCGCCGCTTGGGCTGCGAGGAGGAGCTCGCCGACGTGTGGCGCATCGTCACGGACGGCGCCGGGTACCAGCGCCAGCACGCCGTCGCCGCAGCGCACGGCGGCGACCTGCGCGAGGTCGTCCTGGCCAACACGCGCCGCCTGCGCATCGAGGACTGAGCCCCGCTCGGCTCACGCCACCGCCGAGACCGGCGCGTGTCCGCCCCAGGCGGCCACGCGCCGTCGTGCTTTGAGGCAAGAAGGGGCTTTGAGGCGGGAAATCTCCGCCTCAAAGCCCCGTTCTCGCCTCAAGGCGAGGCGTGCCGGACCCGCACGACGGCGGGTGGTCGGGTCCGCGCGCCCCGCGCGTTGGCGCGGCGCACCACAGCGCCCGACGGCGGGCGGCCGGAAAAGCGCGTTCCACGCCTGACGGTCGCCCCGGCCAGCGTGGGCGGACAGCGAACGCAGGCGGCCGGCTCAGGCGGCCGGAAGCGACACGATCGAGGGCGGCAGGCCCGTGTCCGTCCCGAACTCGGTCCCGGTGGGCTGCACGCCGGCGGCGACGAGCTGGGCGCCGAGGGCGGCGATCATGGCGCCGTTGTCCGTGCACAGGCCGGGGCGCGGAATCCGCAGGCCGATCCCGGCGGAGGCGCAGCGCGCGCTCAGCAACGAGCGCAGGCGCGAGTTGGCCGCCACGCCGCCGCCGAGCAGCAGGTTCGTGAGGCCGTGCTCCTGGCAGGCAAGGACGGCCTTCTTGGTGATGACGTCCACCACGGCCTCCTGGAAGGAAGCGGCCACGTCGGCGACGGGTACCTCGATCCCGCGCGCCCGGCAGTCCTCGACGTAGCGCGCCACGGCCGTCTTCAGGCCGGAGAAGGAGAAGTCGTAGCGGTGCGGGCCCGGTTCCTCGGCCGTGCCCATGAACTTGCCGAGGGTGAGGCCGCGCGGGAAGCGGATGGCCTTGGGATCGCCCTCGGCCGCCAGCTTGTCGATGACCGGCCCTCCAGGGTAGGACAGGCCGAGCAAGCGCGCGACCTTGTCGTAGGCCTCGCCCGCCGCGTCGTCGATCGTGGAACCGAGCAGCTCAACGTCGCCCGTGAGCGAGCCGATCCGCAGGATCTCGGTGTGGCCGCCGGAGACCAGCAGCGCGCCGAGCGATGCGGGCAGCTCGCCGCCCTCGAGCACGCCGACCCCCACGTGCGCCACGAGGTGGTTCACGGCGTAGAGCGGCTTGCCCGTGGCGAGGGAGAGCGCCTTGGCGCCCGCCACACCCACCATGAGGGCGCCGGCCAGGCCGGGACCGGTGGTCACGGCAATGGCGTCCACCTCGTCCATCGTGACCCCGGCCGTGTCGAGGGCCTGGCGCAGCGTGGGCACCAGCGCCTCGAGGTGCGCGCGCGAGGCGATCTCGGGGATCACGCCGCCGAAGCGCACGTGCTCCTCCATGGAGCTGGCCACGGCGTTGGCGAGCAGCTCGGTGCCGCGCACCACGCCCACGCCCGTCTCGTCGCAGCTGGACTCGATGCCGAGGACCAGGGGCTCGTTGGCGCTCACGCGCTCTCTCCTTCGTTGCGCTCCGGCTCGGTGTCCGCAAGCAGTGACTTGTTCATGATGAGGGCGTCGCAGCCGTCGTTGTAGTAGCCGCGGCGCGTGTGGATCACGCTGTAGCCGTGGCGCAGGTACAGGCCCTGCGCGCGTTCGTTGTCGACGCGCACCTCGAGCAGCAGATCCGTGGCTCCCCAGGCCCGCGAGCGCGCGGCCATGAGCCGCATCAGGAAGCCGCCCAGGCCGCGCCCCTCGTGCGCTGGGGTCACGGCGATCGTCTGCACGTCGGCCATGCCTGAGCTGTACTGCGCGCCGGCGTACGCGACGATCTCGCCGTCCGCCTCGATGACCCAGTACAGGCGCCACTCTGGGTGGGCCAGTTCCTCCTCGAAGAGGTGCAGCGGCCAGGCGTCGGCGGGGAAGAGCGCCTCCTCCAGCGTGTGCACGGCCGGGATGTCGGCGGCGCTCATCTCGCGCAGGGAGTAGCCCAGCGGCAGGCCCTCCAGCTCGGCTGGGGTCGCGGCGGCCAGGCGCACGCTCACTTGGCCCCGCCCGCGAGCGAGGCCGGCGCGACGGCGTCGGACTCGCGTAGGTAGCGCGCCACGGGGGCGTGCTCCGGACGGCCGGCCGCGAGCCACGCCAGGGCCAGGTGCGCGGCGGAGACGGGGGTCGTTTCGGTGCCTGGCGCCACGGCGACGCCGGCCTCCGCGAGCTCGGCGGCGCGGGCCGTGGCGCCGGCGCCGGCCACGGGCAGGCCCTGCGGAAGCGAAGCGACGGCGCCGACCTGCGGGCCCCCGAGCGGGCGGCCGGCCGCGTCGTAGCGACCCCAGTAGAGCTCCTTGCGGCGGGCATCGAGCGCGGCCACGAACTCGCCGCCGGCGAGCGGGGCCAGTTGCTGGGCCAGGCCGTCGAGCGAGCAGAGGCCGTACACGGGCACGCCCCACGCGAACGCGAGCACCTCGGCGCTGGCCAGGCCAACGCGCAGCCCGGTGAAGGGGCCGGGGCCCTCGCCCACGAGGATCGCGTCCGGGCGCTCCCACCCGGCGGCGGCGAGCGCCGCGCGGACGGCGGGGACCAGGTCCTCCGCGTGGCGGTGCGTGTCGGTGCCGAGCGCGTCGCTGAGGATCACGGGTTCTGAGGCGTCGGCGACCTCGAGGAGGGCGACGGAAACCACGGACGAGGTATCGAGACTCAGCAGGCGCACGGTAGACATTTTACGCCCGGGGCGCCCGGCCACGTCCGTGCCCCGCCTCACGCGCGGCGCCCGCGCCCCGTGGGGTCTGCGGGCGAGGCGCGCCCCGGGTGAGGAACGCGCCAGGCTGCCGCCCGACGTCGGGCGCCTAGCTTGGCTGCCCCGCCGACAGGCCCAGCGCGGCCGCCAGGGCGGCCGTGGCCGCGGCGTCCCAGCGCGGGCCGACGGCCCGCAGCGTGAGGGTGCGCTCCACCGCGTCGTCCTCGAGCTCCTCCGACTCCCACGGGGCGGGAGCCCCCGCCTCGAGGGCGCCGCCCACGGGACGCACGAGCTCGATCTCGAGGCGCGACTCGGCCAGGCCCTCCGCGCGGTCGCGGCCCCACTCCACCACCGTCACGGCGCGATCCATGGTGTCCGCGAGGTCCAAGTCCTCGAGCTCGCCGGCGCTGCCGAGGCGGTAGGCGTCGACGTGGACCAGCTCGGGGCCGCCCACGAGCGAGGGATGCACGCGGGCGAGCACGAAGGTGGGCGAGATGATGCCGCCGCGCACGCCCAGGCCCTCGCCCAGGCCCTGCGTGAAGGTCGTCTTGCCCGCGCCGAGCTCGCCGATGAGCAGGAGCAGATCGCCGGCGCGCAACACCGAGGCGAGGGCCTTGGCCGCGGCCTGGGTATCGGCGGCGGTGGGCAGGCTCAGGGTCAGTTCGGTGGGGCTCACGCGCCGGCTCCCGGGGTCTGGCTGGCATCGGCCTCGGCGTGGGCGCCCACGTAGGCCCGGGGGACGCGCGGCGAGATCCGTGTGACGATCTCGTAGTTCAGCGTGGAGGCGGCGGCGGCCCAGTCCTCCACGGCCGGCTCGCCGTCGGCGCCGAAGAGCACCGCCTCGGTGGCGACCACATCCGCCGGGTCCGCGTCGGGGCCGAGGTCGACCACGAATTGGTCCATGGCGACCCGGCCCACGCTGCGCACGATCCGTCCGCCCACGAGCACCGGCGCGTCCTCGGCGATGCGCGGGATGCCGTCCGCGTAGCCGAGCGGGATGAGGCCGAGCGTGGTGGGCTCCTCGCTCCGCCAGCGCAGGCCGTAGGAAACGCCCTGCCCGGCCGGGACGCGCTTGGCGGCCGCCACAAGGCACGAGAGGCGCATGGCGGGACGCAGCCCCAGCTCCTCCGACGTGACGCCCTCCAGGGGCGAGAGGCCGTAGAGCCCGAGGCCCAAGCGCACCATGTCGTAGCGCGCATCCGGACGGGTGAGCAGGCCGGGGGTGTTGGCGATGTGGCGCAGCTCCGGACTCAGCCCGGCGGCCTCGGCGATCGCCAGCGCCGCCTCGAACGCCTCGAGCTGCTGCGCGGTCTCCGGCCGCTGCGGTTCGTCCGCCACCGAGAAGTGGGAGAAGAGGCCGACCACGCGCACCAAACCCTCCGCTTCGAGCCGCGCGGCGTGCTCCGTGAGCGCCGGCCAGAGGTCGGCGGGGCAGCCGTTGCGCCCCAGGCCGGTGTCGATCTTCAGGTGGATGCGGGCCTGCGTGCCGGCCGCCTTGGCCGCCGCGGCGATCGGCTCGAGCTCCCAGCCGGAGACGCCCAGCTCCACGCCGGCGGCGAGCGCCGCGGGGAAGTCGGTGGAGGAGGTGTGCAGCCACGACAGGATGGGGGCTTGAATCCCGGCGGCGCGCAGGGCCAGTGCCTCGGAGACGTGGACGGCCCCCAGGAACGCGGCGCCGGCCCGGAGGGCTGCGCGGGCCACCGGCACGGCGCCGTGCCCGTAGGCGTCGGCCTTGACGACGGCCATGACGCGCGCGGGAGCGACCAGCGCGGCGATGGTGCGCACGTTGTGCTCGATCGCGTCGAGGTCGATGGTGGCGACGCGCTCGGCGCCTCCGGGGGTCAAGTCTGGGTGATGCACGGGCACCACCCTAGACCCGCCGCCTCCCCGCACCCCGCCCGCGGTGCGGTGCGCGACGGCGCCCGGCGGGTTCATGCGAGCCCGCACGCCTCCCGCCCGGCGCCGCGGGCCTGCGTGGCAGAATGCTCTTCATGCCCTCCCCCGCTTTGCCGCCGCACCACCCTGAGCACTCGCATCCCAGCGAGGACGCGGGAGCCGGCCACCGCAGCGGGGGCGACGATGCGGCGCGGCGGCCGCTCGGGCCGGACGGGGACGCACACCCGCCGGAGGAGGCGGCCTGGCCCGCCGTGAGTTACGTCATGCCGGTGCTGAACGAGGAACGCGATCTGCGCGAGGCCGTCCAAGCGATCCTGACCCAGGACTACCCAGGCGAGACGGAGGTGGTCCTTTCCCTTGGCCCCTCGCACGATGCCACCGACCGCATCGCCGCCGAGCTAAGCGCGGAGGACCCCCGCATCCACACCGTGCACAACCCTGAGCCAAACATCTCCCGGGGCCTGAACCTGGCCATTCGTGCCTCGGCGCACCCCATCGTGGTGCGGGTCGATGCGCACGCCACCCTCTCCGAGGGCTACACGCGCGCAGCGGTGGCCACGCTCCTGCGCACGGGTGCGGCCAACGTGGGCGGCATCATGAGCGCCAAGGGGCGCACTCCAGTGCAGAGCGCCATCGCCGTTGGCTACAACTCGCGGGCCGGGCTCGGCGGCGGCGCCTACCACGGGCACGGCGCGGAGGGGCCGGCAGAGTCCGCCTACCTCGGCGTCTTCCGGCGCGAGCCGCTCGAGGCCGTGGGGCTCTTCGACGAGAGCATCGCCCGCGGCGAGGACTGGGAGCTCAACCTGCGCCTGCGCGAGGCCGGGCACCTCGTCTGGTTCGATCCGCAGTTGCGCGTGACCTACTGGCCGCGCGCGTCCTGGGGCGCCCTGGCCCGCCAGTTCCACGCCACGGGCGTGTGGCGAGGGGATCTCGTGCGGCGCCTGGGCGCCAAGAACTCCCTGCGCTACTTCGCTCCGCCGCTGCTCGTGGTGCTCCTGGCGCTGGCCGTCATCGTGGGCGTCCTGCAGCTCACGGGCGTGCTGCACGGGATCGCCGCCGCGGTCGCGAGCCTCGTGTACGTGCCCGTGCTGATGTATGCGTTCGTGTTGCTCGGGGCCGCGCTCACGGCCAAGGACGCCGTGTCCCCCCGCGTGCGCCTCTTGGTCCCCGCCGTGCTGCTCACGATGCACGTGTACTGGGGCACGGGCTTCCTGCGCGGCGTGGTCACCAAGGGCGAGGGCACGGTGGACACCTCGCGCATCCGCAGCGCCGGCTAGCCAAGGCCGGGCGCAAGCGGCCCCGGGCCCTCAGGCCGCGGGCGGCAGGAAGCCCTCGGCCTCCATGCGGCGCACCACGCGCTCACCGGCGCCGCCGTCGTCCCACGGCGTGTAGCTCGCGCGCCAGGCGTCGTAGGCGGAAGCAAAGCGCTCCGGCTGCCCCAGCACCTCGTCGACGGCGGCGGCCAACTCGCCCGACTCGCGCACGAGCGGGCCGGGCGCCTGTGCCTCGAGATCGAAGGTGAAGCCGCGCTGTTCGTCGCGGTACGCCTCCAGGTCCGGCACGAAGAAGACGAGCGGCAGGGAGATCGCCGCGGCATCGAACATCACCGAGGAGTAGTCGGTGATGAGCGCGTCCGAGGCGCGCAGCAGGCCCCCGAGGTCCCCGTGCTCCGAGACGTCGAGCACGCCCTCGGCCCCCTCGAAGCCGGCGGTCACGCGGGAGTGGGCCCGCACCAACAACGTCGTGCCCGCGCCCAAGGAGGCACACAGCCGGGCCAGCCCCGCGCCGTCGAGCACCACGCTGCCGTCATCGCGCCAGGTGGGCGCGTAAAGCACCACGCGCGCGCCGGGATCCAGCCCGAGCGCGGCGCGGGCCACCTCCTTGGTGGAGCGCACCATCTCGTCGTTGCGCGGGTAACCCGTGTCCCACACCGGGCCGCGGTAGGCGTAGTCCCCCGCGAGCACCGCCCCACAGAAGGGGCTCTGGCTCAGGAGTGCGTCCCAGCGCCTCGTCTGCTTGAGGATCGCGGCGCGCGTGCGCAGCCGCACGTTGGGGCGCCCGAGCGCGAGCCGCTTGAGCGGCGTGCCGTGCCACGTCTGCAGCACCCACTGCTCGCGCGGGCGCGGAACGGGCGTCCGCAGCCAGTCGTTGACCACGAAGGCCGTGGCCCGCCGGCGTTCCTCGGCCCAGGCAGGCGAGCCCTCCAGCACGGCGATGCCGCCGGCCGGGACGTCGACGCCGTCCTTGGCCACGGACCACACGCGGCGCACATCGGGGCGCAGCCGGGCCAGGGCGGTGTCGATCCCCGCCGGGTTGTCGTTGGCCCTGCGGCCGTAGAAGCTCTCGAAGAACACGGTCGGGCCGGCCTGGCTCACGGCGGCCGCCGCCGCTTCCCCCGCGCGGGAGGAGGGCGCCCCTCCCCGGCCCCGCGCGCCGTCGTGCACCGTGCCGCGCCGCGTGCGGCGGGCGAGGATTTCCTCGTAGACGCGGGCCGGCGCACCCGGTTCGAGCACGTCGAAGAAGCGATCGCGCAGTGCCCGCGTCGCGGCGAGCGATGCCGCCGCCGCCGGGGCGTCTGCGCCGAGCAGCAGCCGCAGGCGCGTCGCCACGCCGGCCCAGTCCTCCTCGTGGCCGCCCGTGGTGAGCGAGTAGTCCTCGTAGAGGCCGCGGCTCGCTTCGTAGCTGACCCGATCCGGTGCGAACCACACGATGTGCCCGCCGGAGAGGGAGTAGTCAAGCGCCACGGAGGAGTAGTCGGTGACGAGCGCGTCCACGGCGCCCAGGACGGCGTTGACGTCGGCCACCGCCTCCGAGCTCACCATGCGCAGGCGCGAGGCCCCCGCGATGGCCTTGCGGTAGGCGCCGACTCCCAACGGGTGGGGGCGGAAGAGGATCAGGGCGTCGAGGCGCTCGGCGAGCGCCTGCAGGGCGTCGCACTCGGCGGCCGTGGGGACCGTCGGGTCCTCCTCGCCGTCGCGCCACGTGGGGGCAAAGAGGATCAGCGAGCGCTCGCGGTCCTCGCCCGCCAGCACGCCGGCGCCCACCAGGACGCGCAGTGCCGCGGCCCGCCGCGAGGCGGCGTCGCCCGCCACGAGCGCCTCGTCGCGGGGGTCCCCCGTCACGGCGATGCGGGAGGGGTCAAGGCCGAACGCGCTCGCGATCCGCGAGCCGACGAGCTGCGATGGCACGGGGAAGAGGCTGATGGCGCGGGTGGAGAGCCGGTACATGCCGCGCAGCAGGCGCCCGGCGACCGCCGGCAGCCGCCCGCCCAACGCAAAGGTCGCCGGCGAGTCGAGGTGGATGCGCTTCAGGGGGATGCCGTGCCAGAGCTGGACCAGGAAGGCCCCGCCCGAACCGTAGCGGTTGACGTCGCCCAGGCCGTGCGTGACCACCACGGTGCCGGCGCGCAGGGTGCGCCAGAAGCCGGCCCAGCTCTCCTTCTCGACGAAGTCGACGCCGGCGTCCGTGGCCTGCTCCGCCTGGGCCTCGGTGGAGACGAGCCACGTGATGCGGGAGCGAGGCTCACGCTTGGAGACCTCTTGCCAGAGCTCCCAGGCCCCCTGGGAGAGCCCGGCACCGGAGCCGAAGACCCACTCGCGCCGGCTGCGCGGGGTGAGCCATTGGGCCGGGCGGGCGAGCACATACAGCGGCAGCCTGGCGAGCTTTGAGAGGTTGCCCCCGGCGAAGGTGAAGCGAGTGGCCACGGGTGTTCGTCCGTCTCCTCGGCGTTGGCGCTGGCGCTGCGCGGTGGGTGGCGCCGGTTCCGGCGCGTGAATCCTTCGCGCGCCGGCGTGGGGCGCGCGAAGTTCCAGCATACGTCTCAGGGCCCGCCCAGCACGGCCCGCAGCCCCGCCGCGAGCGGCTCGGCACCGCGTCCGGGTGCGTGACGGGCGGACAGCCCGTGCAACACCGCGCCGGCGGCCGCGAGGCGCTGAAGCTCGTGCGCTCCCAGCGCGCGCCCCTCTGCCGTGGCCCGCGCGGCGTGGGTGGCCAGCAACGCGCCGAGCAGCCCGGCGAGGGTGTCGCCGCTGCCCGCCACCGCGAGCTTGGGTCCCGCCGAGCAGGCGGCCAGCACCGTCCCGTCCGGGGCGGCGACGAGGGTCGTCGAGCCCTTCAAGAGCACGACGGCGCCCAGTTCCCTCGCTGCGGCGGTCGCCGCGGCCAGCGGCCGGGTCAGGGGATCGGGCCAGTCGGCGCCGAGGCGCCGGGCAACGGCCCGCAGCTCGCCGGCGTGCGGGGTGAGGATCCAGGGTGCGTGGGAGGCGGCGGGGTCCACCACGGCGAGCGCCGAGGCGTCGACCACGGCGGGCAGCGCCGTGGCGAGCACGCGCCGGGCGGCCGAGAGGTCCTCCGGCTCCTCCCCGAGGCCCGGCCCCACGAGCCACGCGGCGACCTTGGCGGCGGCCGGCCCGTCCGGGGCGTCCCCGCGCCGCGCTACGACAGCCTCCGGCACGGCGCCCGTGAAGGTGAGGCGGGCCGTGCCGCGGGTGAAGGCCGTGAGCATCCCCACGCCCGTTGCGAGCGCCGCGTGGGCGGCCAGCACCGCGGCCCCCGGATAGGCGGGCGAGCCGGCCACGAGCCCGAGCACCCCGTGGGTGTACTTGTGATCGCCCGGCCGGGGTGACAGCACGCTGTCCATGGCCTCGGTCTCCCCGAGGACGCTCAGGGCCGGCTCACCGAGGAGAGCCGGGTCGAGCAGGCCGGGCAGCTCCACGAGGTGCACCGCCCCGGCGAGCGCCCGGCCGGCGCCGAGCAGCAGCCCCGTCTTGAGCGCCCCGAAGGTGACGGTGGTGTCGGCCCGCGGCACGTGCTCGTCCGCGCCGCCCGCATCGGCGTCGAGGCCGGAGGGGACATCGCACGCGAGGCGCCACGCGGCGGGAGGGACGCGGCCTGCCTCGTCCCACGGCAGGCCGCCGCTCGCCCCGGTGCCGAGGGCGGCGTCGATGACCACGTCGGCGCGGGAGACGGCGCGGGCGGCCTCGGCCGAGCCGCTCGCCAGCACGCGCCCGCCGGCCGTCTTGAGCCGACCCGCGGCCGCGTTGTGATGCCGATCGGTCAGCAGCACCGCCGTGGCGTGAGCCCCTCGCCGCGCCAGCAGGGCCAGGGCGGCCAGTCCGTCCGCACCGTTGTTGCCCGGCCCCACCGCCGCCACGATGCGCCGCCCCCGCACCCCGGTGCCGGCCAGCGCCAGCACCTCCGCGCGCGGCGCGAGAGCCCCGGGCACGTGGGGCGCGGGCATCCCCGCAGCCCCCAGGTGTCGCAGGATCAGCGCCGCGAGCCCGTGCCCCGCCCGGGAAATGTAGCGATCCGGATCGCCCACGGCAGCGGCCGCCGCGATGGCCGGCGCCTCCGCCGCTCGCACCACCGACCCAAGGTAGGCGGGAAGCATCAGCCCTCGCCCTCCGCCACCACCATGGCGATGGCGCTGTCCCCGTCGTGGGTGAGGGAGACGTGCCAGCGCGAGACGCCGAGGGCCGCCGCGCGGGCGGCCACCGAACCCGTGGCCCGGATGGACGGCGCCCCGGAGGGCGCGGTCACGACCTCGCAATCGTGCCAATGCAGGTCGCCGGGGGACCCGAGGGCCTTGGCCACCGCTTCCTTGGCGGCAAAGCGCGCGGCGAGGGAGCGGGGATGCAGCCCGCGCTCGGCCGGGCAGAAGAGCCGCTCCACGAGCGCCGGGGTGCGCTCGAGCTTGCGCTCGAATCGCTCGAGTGCCACCACATCAACGCCAATTCCAACGATCACGTCTCAGATCGTAGTCGGGCGGGGGCCGCCGCCCTCTCGGGGTCAACGTCCCCCGGATGGTTGAATGGCCCCATGAGTTTGCACAAGGTTCGCAAGGCCGTCTTCCCCGTGGCGGGGATGGGTACCCGTTTCCTGCCCGCCACCAAGGCGATGCCCAAGGAGATGTTGCCCGTCGTCGACATGCCGGCGATCCAGTACGTCGTCGAGGAGGCCGTCGACGCCGGGCTCCACGATCTGCTGATGGTCACCGGACGCAACAAGCGCTCGCTGGAGGATCACTTCGACCGCATGCCCTTCCTTGAGGCACAGCTGCTGGAGAAGGACGACACCGCCAAGCTCGAGGCCATCCAGCGCCCCACCAACGTGGGCGACATCCACTACATCCGCCAGGGCGATCCCCGCGGGCTCGGCCACGCCGTGCTGCGCGCCAAGGGCCACGTCGGCGACGAACCCTTCGCCGTGCTCCTGGGCGACGACCTCATCGGAGAGCACGAGTCGCTGCTCAAGGACATGATCGCGGTGCAGGAGCGCGTGGGCGGTTCGGTCATCGCGCTCATGGAGGTCCCCCGCGAGTCGATCTCCGCCTACGGCTGCGCCGACGTCTCCGCCGTGGAGGGCGAGGACTACGTCCGCGTCAACACCCTCGTGGAGAAGCCCTCGGTCGCCGAGGCGCCGAGCAACCTGGCCGTCATCGGCCGCTACGTCCTCAGCCCGAGCGTCTTCGAGGTCCTCGAGCGCACCGAGCCAGGCCGCGGCAACGAGATCCAGCTGACCGACGCGCTGCTCGAGCTGGCCACGATGCCGGCCGAGCAGGGCGGCGGCGTGACCGCCGTGGTCTTCCGCGGCGAGCGCTACGACACCGGAGACAAGCTCTCCTACCTGAAGGCCGTGGTGCAGCTCGCGAGCGATCGCGCGGACCTCGGGCCCGACTTCTCGGCGTGGCTCGCCGATTTTGTCGCGGCGCGCAACGGGGCCGCGCAGGCCTGAGCCCTTCCTCGCCACAACACGACGGCGGCCCGGCAGCACGAGCTGCCGGGCCGCCGTCGTACCGTGACGGGGCGAGTGGCTACTCGACCGTGACCGACTTGGCCAGGTTGCGCGGCTGGTCCACATTGAGCCCCTTGGCCCCGGCCAGGGCGCACGCGAAGATCTGCAGCGGCACCACGCTCAGCAGCGGCATGAGCAGCGCCTTGGTCTCCGGCACGCGGAAGACCCATTCGGCAAACTCGCCGACGGCGGTGTCGCCCTCCTCCGCGATCACGAGGGTGCGGGCGCCGCGGGCGCGCACCTCCTGGATGTTGGAGACGACCTTGGAGTGCATCGAGTGGCGCCCACGCGGCGAGGGCACCACCACGAATACGGCCTGCCCGTCCTCGATGAGCGCGATGGGACCGTGCTTGAGCTCGCCGGCGGCAAAGCCCTCCGCGTGGATGTAGGCCAGCTCCTTGAGCTTCAGCGCGCCCTCCATCGCCACGGGGAAGCCCACGTGGCGGCCGAGGAAGAGCACGCTCGAGGTGTCCCGCATGGCGGTCGCGAGCTCGATGACCTCGTCCTTGCGGTCAAGGATGTCCTGGATCTTGGCCGGGATGTCGGCCATGTCCGCCAGGATGTCCTTGATCTCGCCCTGGAAGAGCTTGCCGCGCAGCTGCGCCAGGTACAGGCCGAGCAGGTAGGTGGCCGTGATCTGCGCCAGGAAGGCCTTCGTGGAGGCCACGGCGATCTCGGGGCCGGCGTGCGTGTACAGCACGGCGTCCGACTCGCGCGGGATGGAGGAGCCGTTGGTGTTGCAGATCGCCAGTGTGCGGGCGCCCTGCTCCTTGGCGTAGCGCAGCGCCATGAGGGTGTCCATCGTCTCGCCGGACTGCGAGATCGTCACCACGAGGGTGTCCGGGCCAACGATGGGATCGCGGTAGCGGAACTCGTGGCTGAGCTCCACATCCACGGGGATGCGGCACCAGTGCTCGATCGCGTACTTGGCCACGTGGGCGGCGTAGGCCGAGGTGCCGCAGGCGAGCACCACGATCTTGGAGACGTCCTTGAGCTCCTGCGGGTCGATGCGCAACTCGTCGAGCTCGAGGCGCCCCGAGGCGTCGGCGCGGCCCAGGAGGGTGTCGGCCACCGCCTGAGGCTGGTCGTGGATCTCCTTCTCCATGAAGGAATCGAAGCCGCCCTTCTCGGCGGCGGCGGCGTCCCAGTCGACGCTGAACTCGCGGCCCTGGGCCGGGTTCCCGGCAAAGTCGGTGACGGCGTAGGACTCGGGCGTGATGGTCACGACCTGGTCCTGCTCCAGCTCCACGGCGCGGCGCGTGTAGTCGATGAAGCCGGAGACGTCGGAGCCGAGGAAGTTCTCGCCCTCGCCGAGGCCCACGACGAGCGGGGAGTTGCGGCGGGCGGCGACGACGACGCCGGGCACCTCCGCGTGCACGGCCAGGAGGGTGAAGGCGCCCTCGAGGCGCGAGGCGGTCAGCTGCATGGAGCGCGTCAGGTCACCGGCTCCGGCCCCACGGAAGATCTCGCCGAGGAGCACGGCGGCCACCTCGGTGTCGGTCTCGGAACGGAACTCATGCCCCTTCTGGCGCAGCTCCGCGCGCAGCGAGGAGAAGTTCTCGATGATGCCGTTGTGGATGAGGGCGAGGCGGCCCTCATCTCCGAGGTGCGGGTGGGCATTGCGATCGGTGGGGCCACCGTGGGTGGCCCAGCGCGTGTGACCGATCGCCGTGGAGGACTCCGGGAGCGGATGCTCCGCGATCTCCTCGACCAGGTTCACGAGCTTGCCGGCCTTCTTGCGCGAGAAGATCTCGCCGTCAGAGACCACGGCCACCCCGGCCGAGTCGTAGCCGCGGTACTCAAGGCGCCGCAGGCCCTCCATCACGACGTCAACCGCGTCGTGGCCACCTCGGTCCGCTGAGAGACCGGCATATCCAACAATTCCACACATGCAAAGCATCCTAACGACTCGACCCCCGAAGATTTGTGTGGCCGTGCGCACGCGGTGAACAATGGCGCTCGTGACTTCCCCCGACCCCGTGCGCCCGGCCGCGCCCATTAACCAGGCGCCCGGCTCCCCCTTCGTGGAGCTGGACCGCGCCACCTGGGCCCGGCTCTCCAACGCACTGGAGCAGCCGTTCGACGAGGCCGATCTCGCCCGCCTGCTCGCCCTGGGCGATCGCCTCGACCTCGACGAGGTGCGCGAGGTCTACCTCCCGCTCTCTCGGCTCCTCGCCCTGTACGTCGAGGGCACCGACAAGCTGCACGCCGCCACGTCTCAATTCCTGGGCGAGCACCGGCGCCGCACGCCCTTCGTCATCGGCGTGGCCGGCTCGGTGGCCGTCGGCAAGTCCACCACGGCGCGCGTGTTGCAGGAGCTGCTGCGCCGCTGGCCCGGCACCCCCAAAGTGGACCTCGTCACGACGGACGGCTTCCTCTTCCCCAACGCCGAGTTGGTGCGCCGCGGCATCATGGAGCGCAAGGGCTTCCCGGAGTCCTACGACCAAAAGGCGCTCCTGCGCTTCATCTCCGCCGTGAAGTCCGGGGCTCCCCAGGTCGAGGCGCCGCGCTACTCGCACCTGAGCTACGACATCGTGCCGGGCGAACGGATCGTGGTGGACCAGCCGGACGTGCTCATCGTGGAGGGACTCAACGTCCTCGCCCCGGCCCGCCCGCGCGCCGACGGCACGGTGGGCCTGGCGCTCTCCGACTTCTTCGACTTCTCGATCTACGTCGACGCGCGCACCCGCGACATCGAGCGCTGGTACGTGGATCGCTTCATGCGCCTGCGCTCCGGCGCATTCGCCGATCCGGCGTCCTTCTTCCACCGCTACTCGAGCCTCTCGGACGCCGAGGCCGTCACGACGGCGCTGGGTATCTGGCGCAGCATCAACGAACCGAACCTGCGCGAGAACGTGCGCCCCACGCGCGGCCGCGCGCGGCTCGTGCTCTCCAAGGACGCCGATCACTCGATCCACCACATGTTGCTGCGCAAGCTCTAGGACCGCACGGCCGGGCCTGCGCTTGGCTACGCACAGCGCGTCACGCCCCTTCCGAAGGCCCATAGCAAATGCCGTTACGGCGTTCTACTATGTGTGCATGCTTAAGGGATTCAAAGACTTCATCATGCGCGGCAATGTCATGGACCTTGCCGTCGGCATCATCATCGGTGCAGCCTTCGGTGCCGTCGTGACCGCCCTCGTGGAGAAGGTGCTCATGCCGGCCATCTCCAAGCTCACCGGCGGCCCCGTCAACTTCGACGAGTGGCTCAACGTGGACGGCATCCAGTTCGGCGCACTCCTGACCGCCGTCGTCAACTTCCTCATCATCGCCGCGGCCGTGTACTTCACCCTCGTGCTGCCCATGAACAAGCTGGCCGAGCGCAAGGCGGCCAAGGAAGGCATCACCGAGGAGGAGGCGGCCGATCCGCAGCTCGAGCTCCTCACCCAGATCCGCGACGAGATCAAGGCCAACCGCGGCGCCTGAGCCTCGCGCACCACTCCCACCGCCCAAGGAGCCCGGCACCACGTGTGGTGCCGGGCTCCTTGGCGTCGGCTTGGGGCCAGCGGCGGAGTCGCAGGGTGGGCGGCGGGCCGCCCGCCCGCCGCTGAGACCCGGTGCACGACTGCGCCCGGCCGGGCCGGGCGCAGTCCTCACACCGGGCGCGTCACGACTCAGGCGAGGGCCAGCTCCGTCTGCACGGTCTGCGCGAGCGAGCGGGCCACGTCCTGGGCGCTGGCGTGGTCCGCCGCCTCGACCATGACGCGCACGACCGGCTCGGTCCCGGAGGGGCGCAGGAGCACGCGGCCCGTGTCCCCCAGCTGCTGCTCGGCGCGGGCCACGGCGGCCAGGACGGCCGCGTCGGTGGCCGCCGCCGCCTTGTCCACGCCGCGCACGTTGATGAGCACCTGGGGAAGCACCGTGACGACGGAGGCGAGCTCCTTGAGGCTCTTGCCCGTGGCGGCCATGCGGGAGGCGATCTGCAGACCCGTCAGCACGCCGTCGCCCGTCGTCGCGTAGTCGGCCATGATGACGTGGCCCGACTGCTCACCACCGAGGTTGTAGCCGCCGGCGCGCATGGCCTCGAGCACGTAGCGATCGCCCACACCCGTCTCCACGAGCTTGATGCCGTGCTCCTTCATAGCCAGCTTGAGGCCGAGGTTGGACATGACGGTCACCACGAGGGTGTCGTCCTTCAGCCTCCCCGCCTCCTTCATGGCGATCGCCATGATGGCCATCTCCTTGTCGCCGTCGACGATGGTGCCCTCGGCGTCCACCGTGAGGCAGCGGTCGGCGTCGCCGTCGTGACCCACCCCGAGGTCCGCCCCATGCTCGATGACGGCGGCCTGCAGCGCCTCGAGGTGCGTGGACCCGTACCCATCGTTGATGTTGACACCGTTGGGCGAGGCACCGATGACGATCACCTCGGCACCGGCGGCCTTGAAGGCCTCGGGCGAGCAGCCCGAAGCAGCGCCGTGGGCCGCATCGATGACGACCTTGAGCCCCTCGAGGCGGTGCGGGAGAGACTGCAGCAGGTGCATGACGTAGCGATCCTCGGCGTCGGCGAAGCGACGCACGCGGCCCACCTCCCCGCCGTGGGGCCGCAGGGGCTCCTGGCTCAGGCGCGCCTCGATGGCGTCCTCGATGGCGTCGTCGAGCTTCTGGCCGCCGCGCGCCAGGAACTTGATGCCGTTGTCCGGGGCCGGGTTGTGGGAGGCGGAGATCATGACGCCAAAGTCGGCGCCGAGGTCCGCCACGAGGAACGCCGCGGCGGGCGTGGGCAGGGTGCCGGCGTCGAAGACGTCGACGCCGGACGCGGCCAGGCCGGCCTCGATGGAGGCGGAGATGAAATCACCTGAAATGCGCGGGTCCTTGGCCACCACGGCGATCGGCCGCTGCCCGACCTCGGCCTCGTTGAAGCCCAGCACCACGGCGGCGGCCTGGGCCAACCCCATGGAGAGTTCGGGGGTGATCAATTCGTTCGCGAGGCCGCGAACACCATCGGTGCCAAAGAGACGTGCCATAACACGCGAGTCTAGACCGTGCGGCACCCGCGCCAGGCCTCGCCGTGCCGCGAGCCGGCACGCCGCATCGCGGGCAGGCTACTCCCCCACGCTGCGCTTGATGAGCCCACGAATGCCGTCGAAGTGGCCGCGCATGAGCTCGGTCGCGAGCGTCTTATCCGCGGCGGCCACCGCCTCGTAGATGCCCCGGTGCTCGCGCGAGGTCTCGGCGAGGTCGACGGCGTCCGGCATCAGCGTCTCGTGCATGCCCGAGTAGGCGGCCCAGAAGACATCCAGCAGATTGCTCAGGAGCGCGTTCTCCAACGGCGCGAACAGGGCGCGGTGGAACTCCCGGTCCGCCGCCACGAGGGATGCCCCGCGCTCGGCGCAGGCCTCCATCTCCTGGACGGCGGAGAGGACGGCGGCCAGCGCGTCCGGCGTCATGGCGTCAACGGTGGCGGCGATGAGTTCGGATTCGAGCGCCTGGCGCACATCAACGAGCTCTACCGCCTCGCGCCCCGAGTGGGCCAGCGACATCCGGGCATGGAATTCCAAGGTGACGGCCAGGGCGTCGAGCTTCTTCTTGGCCACAAACATGCCGTAGCCGTGGCGCACGTCGACGATGCCGATGGCCTGGAGGACCTTCAGCGCCTCGCGGACGGTGTTGCGCCCCACGCCGAGCTCCTCGACGAGCTCCAGCTCGGTGGGCAACGGATCCCCCGGCAGGAGCCCCCGCTCGAGGATGAGCGCCATGATCTCGTGTTGCAAGGCACGGGAGCGCAGCTTGGCGCTCTCGCGTGCTCGGTTCGCGGTGCTCGTGCTCATCGCGGCTCTGTGCCCTCCTCGAGCGAAGTGGTGATCACTGTCTGTCGGTCCAACAACGTCATTGTGTCGCCCCTCATCACGCATTGTGTCCTAGTTGACGCGCCGATGTGATCTGCCCTACGTTTGTGTCTCGTGTAGGACATCCTACATCCCACTCCGCTTCATCCCACCGACACCCCTAAGGCGGTTTCATGAACTCCCCCGAGATCCTCGCGCAGGGCACTTCACGTCGCACGGTGCTCAAGCTTGCCGGTGCCATGGGCCTGGCCAGCGCGTTCGCAGCCACGCTGGCCGCTTGCTCCTCCTCCGACTCCGGCTCCGCCGGCGCGTCCTCGAGCAAGACCATCGAGGCGGGCATGTCCTACCCGCTCTCCACCGGCTTCGACCCCATGACGTCCTCCGGCGCGACCCCCATGGCCGCCAACCTGCATGTCTTCGAGGGCCTCACGGAGCTTCACCCCGCCACGCGCGAGCGCTACAACGCGCTGGCCGCCTCCGATCCGAAGCAGATCGACGAGAAGACCTACGAGGTCACCCTCCGCGACGGCGCCACGTTCCACAACGGCGAGAAGGTCACGACCGAGGACGTCGCGTACTCCTTCGAGCGCGTCCTCGACCCGAACAATGCGGCGCTGTTCGCCCAGTTCATCCCCTTCATCGACAAGGTCACCGCCAAGGACGCGACGACCGTGACGATCAAGCTCAAGTACTCCACGCCGTTGCTGGCCGACCGCCTCTCCGTCGTGAAGATCGTGCCGAAGGCCCTCGCCTCCGCCGATCAGAAGGCCTTCGACGCCGCGCCCGTTGGCACCGGCCCGTACAAGCTCGTCTCCGCCACCAAGGATGACAAGATCGTCTTCGAGCGCTTCGACGCGTACAACGGCCCCATGCCGGCCAAGGCCCCCGGGATGACCTGGTACCTGCTCTCCGATGCCGCCGCCCGCGTCTCCGCCGTCGAGTCCGGCCGCGTCCAGGCCATCGAGGACGTTCCCTACCTGGACATGGACCGCCTCAAGGCCTCCGCCACCGTCGAGTCGGTGCAGTCCTTCGGTCTGCTCTTCCTCATGTTCAACTGCAAGGCCAAGCCCTTCGACGACGTGCGCGTGCGCCAGGCCTTCCAGTACGCCGTCGACCGCGAGTCGATCATCACCAAGGCGCTGCTCGGCAACGCGACGGCGGCGACGTCGTACGTGCAGAAGGAGCACCCGAACTACCACGAGGCCTCCACCGTCTACACCTACGATGCGGACAAGGCGGCGAGCCTGCTCAAGGAGGCCGGCGTCACCTCGCTCAAGATCGAGCTGCTGACCACCGACACCGCGTGGGTCAAGGACGTCGCTCCGCTGATCATCGAGACCTGGAACAAGCTTCCCGGCATCGAGGTCACGCTGCAGTCCCTGCAGTCCGGCGCGCTGTACGCGGACAACGTCGACAAGGGCACTTACCAGATCGTGGCTGCGCCGGGCGATCCCTCGGTCTTCGGCAACGACATGGACCTGCTGCTCTCGTGGTTCTACCGCGGCGACGTGTGGCCCGCCAAGCGCTTCTTCTGGTCTGACACGGCCGAGTACAAGAAGGTGCAGACCCTGCTCGACACCGCGGCCCAGAGCACCGACACCGCCAAGGCGCAGGAGAGCTGGAACCAGATCGTGGACATCGTGGCCGAGCAGGCCCCCCTGTACCCGCTCTTCCACCGCAAGCTGCCCACCGCGTGGAAGGCCGATCAGCTGACGGACTTCAAGCCGCTGCCCACGACCGGCTTGGCCTTCGAGGGCGTCGGCCGCGCCTGATGCACCCGTGACCGGGGCGCCGCAGACCCCCTGCGGCGCCCCGGAATGCTTGGGAGGGCGCGTGCCCACACATCGCGTGCCCTCCCTCTCCCCCCTTCCCCCCTGACCTTGATCCCCTTCTAGAAGGAAGTGGAGCCTTGCTGGCCAACATCCTCCGACTCCTCGGCAGGCGACTTCTCGCCCTGCCGTTCATGGTGCTCGGCATCACCCTGCTCGTCTTTGTCATCCTCCAGTTCGCGCCGGGCGACCAGGCCACCACGGCCCTCGGCGAGGGCGCGAGCGAGCAGGCCAAGGAGCTCTACCGCCAAGAGAACGGTCTGAACGACCCGATCTGGTTGCAGTACGTGCACTTCCTGGGCCGCCTCGTGACGCTCGACCTCGGCAACACCACGCCGCCCGCGCAGCCCATCCTCGGCATCATCGCCAAGGCGTTCCCCCTGACCCTCCAGCTCACGTTCTGGGGCGTCGTCATCGCCGTCGTCCTCTCCCTCCTGCTCGGTGTGACGGCCGCGCTCTTCCGCGATCGCTGGCAGGACCAGCTGATCCGCGTGTTCTCCATCGCCGCCGTCGCGACGCCCTCGTTCTGGCTCGGCATCCTCCTGATCCAGTGGTTCGCGCTCGGAACGCACACCTTCCCCTCCGGCGGCTTCGTCCCGTTCTCCGAGGATCCGGCCGGCTACTTCAAGTCGATGGCCCTTCCGGCCCTCGCCCTCGGCATCCCGGTCAGCGCCTCGCTCATTCGCGTGGTGCGCACCTCGATGGTCGAGGAGATGGATCGCGACTACGTGCGCACCGCCGTCGGCAACGGCGTCCCGCGCGCCGAGGTGATCCGCAAGAACGTCCTTCGCAACGCGCTCGTCACCCCCGTGACGGTGCTCGGTCTGCGCGTGGGGTACCTGCTCGGCGGCGCCGTGGTCATCGAGATGATCTTCTCGCTGCCCGGCATGGGTCAGCTGATCCTCAACGGCATCACCAACAACGACGTCAACCTCGTGCAGGGCGTGACCCTCACCATCGCGATCACCTTCGTGCTGGTGAACATCATCGTCGACGTCCTCTACCTGCTCATCAACCCCCGCATCAGGACGGTGTGACATGCGTTCAAAACTCGCCGACCGACTGAGCCGACCCGGCATCGCCTTCCGCTCGATGCCGTGGGGCTCCAAGCTCTCCCTTCTCTTCCTGGTGCTCATCGCCCTCGCCGCGATCTTTGCCCCATTGCTGGCCCCGCACGATCCGCTGGCCACCGGTGTCCCGGCCCAGAAGCCCTCAGCCGAGCACCTCTTCGGCACCGACCGCCTGGGCCGCGACATCCTGTCGCGCCTGCTCTACGGCGCCCGTACCTCGCTGCTCATCGGCCTGGGCTCGGTGGCCTTGGCCATCGTCGTCGGCGCGCTCATCGGCGCGCTGGCCGCGACCTCGCGCAAGTGGGTCGACGAGAGCACGATGCGCGTCATGGACGTCATCATGGCGTTCCCCGGCATCGCCCTGGCCGCCGTGCTGCTGGCCACGATGGGCAACTCGGTCCCGGTCATCATCCTCTCGATCGCGATCATCTACGTCCCGCAGCTCGCCCGCGTGGTGAGGGCCAACGTCCTCTCCCAGTGGAACGAGGACTACGTCCGGGCCGAGCGCGTGCTCGGCGCCGGCCGGGTGCGCATCCTGCTCAAGCACATCGTGCGCAACATGGCGGCCCCCGTCCTCGTGTTCGCCACCGTCATGGTGGCGGACGCCATCATCTTCGAGGCCTCGCTCTCCTTCCTGGGCGCCGGCGTGCAGGATCCCGCCCCGTCCTGGGGCAACGTCCTCTCCTACGGCCGCACCCTGGTCCTGAACGGCGCCTGGTGGTCCACCACCTTCGCCGGCCTCTGCATCCTGCTCACGGTGCTGGCGCTCAATGTGCTCGCCGAGGGCCTGACCGACGCCATGGTCAACCCCCGCCTGCGCAAGGCGATCAAGATCAAGGACGCGAACGACGACGCCGCCGTCACCTCCCGCGGCGCGGCCCAGGCCGCGCGTGAGGGTGAGGAGGCGAACCGCCTCGATGCCGAATTGGCCCAGCTGGCCGCCGTCGAGTCGGCGCGCACCGATCGCCTCGTGAGCCGCGAGGACGCCCCCGTGGTGCTGGAGGTCAAGAACCTCTCCATCCGCTTCCCCGATCGCTACGGCGACACCCCGCTGGTCGACAACGTGTCCTTCACGGTGCGCGAGGGCGAGACGATGGCCCTCGTGGGCGAATCCGGGTGTGGCAAGTCCATCACCTCGCTGGCGATCATGGGCCTGCTGGCCCCCAACGCCCGCGTCTCCGGTTCCATCCGCTTCGAGGGCAAGGAACTGGCCACCGACGGAAGCAACGAGCGCGAGCGGGACAAGGTCTACGCCGGTCTGCGCGGCGAGCAGATCGCGATGGTCTACCAGGACGCGCTCTCCTCGCTGAACCCCTCCATGCTGATCAAGGATCAGATGGAGCAGCTGACCAAGCGCGGCGGCCGCCTCTCCCCCGAGGAGCTGCTCAAGCTGGTCAAGCTGGATCCCCGCCGCACGCTGCGCTCGTACCCCCACGAGCTCTCCGGCGGCCAGCGCCAGCGCGTGCTCATCGCCATGGCCCTGTCCCGCTCGCCCAAGCTCGTCGTCGCCGATGAGCCCACCACGGCGCTCGACGTCACGGTGCAGAAGCAGGTCGTCGACCTGCTCAACGAGCTGCGCGAGCAGCTGGGCTTCGCCATGGTCTTCGTCTCCCACGACCTCGCGCTCGTGGCCTCCCTGGCCCATCGCGCCACGGTGATGTACGCGGGCCAGATCGTGGAGTCCGGCGCCATCAAGGAGATTCTCACCGATCCCCGCCACGAATACACGCGCGGCCTGCTCGGCTCGGTGCTCTCGATCGAGTCGGGCGCCAAGCGCCTGCACCAGATCCCGGGTTCCGTCCCCAGCCCGCACGACTTCGCCGCGGGCGATCGCTTCGCCGCCCGTTCGCTGGACCCGCAGGCGGATCCGCACCGCGAGCTCGTCCTGACCCAGGTGGGCGCGGCAGATCACGTCTTTGCGCGGGCCATCACCGACGCCGAGCGTTCATCCCAGCAGGAAGGAGCCCGGTCGTGAGCCAGGCTCAGCACGCGGCGCCGCCGGCGTCCGCCACCACCACCGCCCCGGTTCTTGAGCTCAAGGACCTGCACGTCCACCACCGCGCCCGCGGTGGCAAGCTCTTCAAGCCCACCATCGTTCGCGCGGTGGACGGCGTCGACTTCTCCGTCTCGCGCGGGGAGACCGTCGGCATCGTGGGCGAATCCGGCTGTGGCAAGTCCACCTTGGCCTCGGTCCTCGTTGGCCTGCAGGCCCCCACGAGCGGCGCGCGCCTGTTCAAGGGCACCGAGTACGCCGGGCGCACGGCGAGCGAGCGCAAGGAGTTCGGCCGCGCCGTCTCGATCGTGTTCCAGGACCCGTCCACGGCCCTGAACCCGCGCATGACGGTGCACGACATCCTGACGGACCCGCTCATCATCCACGGCGTGGGCGACACCGCCTCCCGCGATGCCCGCGTCTACGAGCTGCTCGAGGTCGTCGGCCTGCCCCGCTCGGCGGCCGAGGTGACGCCGGGACAGATCTCCGGCGGCCAGCGCCAGCGCGTGGCCATCGCCCGCGCGCTCGCGCTGGAGCCGGAGGTGATCGTGGCCGACGAGCCGACGAGCGCCCTCGACGTCTCGGTGCGCGCGCAGGTGCTCAACCTGCTGGGGGACCTGAAGGAACAGCTCAACCTGGGCATGGTCTTCATCTCCCACGACATCCAGACCGTCCGTTACATCTCCGACCGGATCTGCGTCATGAACGCCGGCCGGATCGTCGAGGAGGGAAGCGCCGCCCAGGTCTTCGACTCCCCGAGCAACGACTACACCAAGACCCTCCTCGGCGCGGCACCCACGCTGCTCGAGAACCCCAGCAACACGGAGGAAGCATGAGCCCCCAGACCACCACCCCCCTCTTCTCGGGCGTCGTCCCGCCGGTGGTCACCCCGCGCACGGCCGAGGGCGAGCTTGATCTCGCCGGACTCGAGGCCGTCGTCGAGCACCTGATCCAGGGCGGCGTGACCGGCCTGTTCCCGCTCGGTTCCTCGGGAGAAACCCCTTACCTGACCCAGGCCGAGCGCGCCGAGGTGCTGCGCACCGTGGTCTCCGCCAACGCCGGCCGCGTGCCGCTGCTCGTGGGCGCCAACGACCAGACGGTCGATCGCGTCATCGAGGAAGCCAAGCAGGTCCTGGCCATCGGCGCGGACGCCATCGTGGCGACCTCGCCGTACTACGCGATCAGCGACGCTGCCGAGGTCAAGGCGCACTTCCGCGCCATCGCCGCCTCCGTCGACGTCCCTGTCCTGGCCTACGACATCCCGGTGCGCACGCACTACAAGCTGCCCGTGCAGCTCGTGGCGGAGCTCGCGGCGGAGGGCACGCTCTCCGGCGTCAAGGACTCCTCCGGCGATGACGTCTCCTTCCGCCAGTTGCGCCTCCTGACGCGCGGCGTGGAGGGCTTCAGCCTCTTCACGGGCCACGAGGTCGTCTGCGACGGCGCCATGCTCTCCGGCGCCGACGGCATCGTCCCCGGCCTCGGCAACGTGGATCCGGCCGGCTACCGCCGCCTCTACGACGCCGCGATCGAGGGCCGCTGGGCCGACGCCCAGGCCGAGCAGGACCGCCTGACCCGCCTGTTCCGCATCGTCGACGTCCCGAACGGCCGCGTCTCCCCCGGTGCAGCCGGCCTGGGCGCCTTCAAGACGGCCATGGTGGAGCTCGGCGTGTTCGCCAGCAACCGCATGGCGGCCCCCATGCTGAGCCTCAACGCCGACGAGGCCTCCGCGATCCGCACCATCCTCGAGGCGGAGGGTCTGCTCTGAGCATGAGCACCCCTCTGGCTCTGGGACTCGACCTCGGCGGCACCAAGACCGCCGGGGCGCTGGTCACCGGCGACGGAACCGTTCTTGCGCGCGCCCGCGCGGCCACCCCGGCCGCGCGCGGCGCGCGCGCCGTTCTGGCCGCCGTCGCCAAAGTGGCGCGGGAGCTGCTCGCCGCGGCACCCGGCCCCGTCCTCGGGCTCGGCCTCGGCGCGGCGGGAACGATCGATCCGGCCTCCGCCACGGTCGTCGCCGCGACGGACACGCTGCCCGGCTGGGCCGGGACGCGGCTGCGTTCCGGCCTGACGGCCCTGCTGCACGACGTCGCCCCCGAGGCGTGGGCGGGCGGCTCACCCGTGATCGAGGCCGTCAACGACGTCCACGCCCACGGGCTCGGCGAGGCCTGGCTCGGCGCGGCGGCCGGCGCCCCGACCGCCCTCCTCGTGGCTTTCGGCACGGGCGTTGGCGGTTCCTTCCTCGTGGACGGCGCGCCGCTCACCGGCGCCCACCACGTGGGCGGGCACGTGGGCCACGTCCCGAGCGTGCAGGCGGCAGGCCTGCCGTGCTCGTGCGGCGCCACCGGCCACCTCGAGGCCGTCGCGGCCGGCCCGGCCCTGGCGGCGCGCTACGCCCGCCTGGGCGGCGCCGCGGTGGACACCCCCGAGGTGATCGCCCGCGCCGCGGCCGGCGAGCCGCTGGCCGCGCGCGTCGTGACCACGGCGGCCGCCGCCGCGGGCGAGGGGCTGGCCGGCCTGGCCAACGCCCTCGACCCCCATCGGCTCGTCGTCTCCGGCGGCCTCTCCGAGGCCGGCCCCACCTGGTGGGACCCCGTGCTCGAGGCCTACCGCGCCGCGGCCCTGCCCGCCGTGCGGGCGGCGGTCCCGGTCCCGGCCACGCTGGGAGGCGACGCCGCCACGCTCGGGGCGGCCTCGCTCCTGCTGCGCCGCTCCCCCACCGCGTGATCCCCCGACGCCGTCGCCCCACCCGAGGCGGCGGCGTCGGGCCTTTCCCCTCCTTGCGGCGCCAGCGCCGCCCCCGACTCGAAGGTTTTCCCGATGCTTCTGACCCAGCCCCAGCTCGCCGCCCTGGAGGGCGGCCTCATCGTTTCGGCCCAGGCCTACCCGGGCGAGTCCATGCGCGATCCACGCACCATGGCGCAGGTCGCCGCCGCCGCCGTGGTCGGCGGCGCCGTGGCCGTGCGCGTGCAGGGCCTCGCTGACGTGCAGTTCACGCGCAGCGCCGTCGAGGTGCCGGTGATCGGCCTGTTCAAGGACGGGCACGACGGCGTGTTCATCACCCCCACCTTGCACCACGCCCTCGCCGTGGCCCAGGCGGGCGCCCACATCGTGGCGCTGGACGGCACGCGCCGCGAGCGCCCGGACGGCCTGAGCCTGGCCCAGACCATCGCCGGGGTGCACTCCGGCAGCGGCGCGCTCGTCATGGCCGATTGCGGTTCGCTCGACGATGCCCTCGCCGCGGTCGACGCTGGGGCCGACCTCATCGGCACCACCCTGGCCGGGTACACGGGCGAGCGCGAGAAGACCCAGGGCCCCGACCTGGAGCTCCTCGCCGCGATCGCCGCCGCCGACACGGGCAAGCCGCTCATCGCCGAGGGCCGCATCCACACCCCCGCGCAGGCGCGCGCCGCGCGCGAGGCCGGGGCCTTCGCCGTGGTCGTCGGCACAGCGATCACGCACCCGTCCTCCATCACCTCGTGGTTCAACGCCGAGCTGCGCCGATGAGCGCGGTGTCTTCGCCCGCGGATTCCCCCGCCGCGGCGAGCCCCGGGCGCTCCGAGGCCGGCGGCCGGATGGCCCGCGTCCTCGCCCGCCGCGGGGAGCTCGGCTACCGCCAGTTCAGGATCCCGGCGCTGCTGCGCACGCAGGCCGGAACGCTCGTGGCCGTGTGCGACGCCCGGCCGTTGTTGGACGATCTGCCCTCCCCCATCGACCTCGTGGTGCGACGCAGCACCGACGAGGGGGCCACGTGGGAGGACTGGGAGGTGCTGCGCACCGGCACCGGCCTGGAGGGCTTCGGCGACGCCTCGCTCCTGCAGGACCCGGCCACGGGGGCGATCCTCTGCTGGCACGTGAGCACCACGCGCTGGGGCTTCTTCGAATCGGAGGCCGGGCTGGAGCGGACGCAGCACTGCGAGCTGAGCGTCTCCCTCGACGAGGGCGGCACGTGGGAACACCGGCGGCTGACGTCGCAGCTCAATCGCCCGGGCATCCGCTCGCTCTTTCCCGCCTCCGGCTCCGGGCTGGTGCTGCGCAACGGGCCCAGGGCCGGCCGGCTCCTGCAGCCCTTCGTGGTCATGACGGATCCAGCGGACGGCTCCCCCGGCGTCATCGCCTCGGCCGTGGCCATGAGCGACGACCACGGCGCCACGTGGCGGCTGGGCGAGGTCTTCTCCCCCACCGCCGACGGCGTGCACAGCAACGAGCATTCGCTCGCCGAGCTGCCGGACGGGAGCGTGGTGTCCTGTTCGCGGGCCACGCCCCATCGGCTCTGGGCTGTCTCGGCGGACGGCGGCGAGAGCTTTGCTGCGCCGGCGCCTGTGCGCGAGCTGCCCGATCCCTCCGACAACGGCGGCGTGCTGGCGCTGCCCGAGGGCCTCGTGGTGGTCTCGCACAACCGCCACCCGCAGCTGCGCTGCGACACCGCGCTGACCGTGGGCCGGGCCGGGCGCGGCGGCGAGGTGACCTGGGGCGGCGCCGTGCGGCTGTGCCCGGGTGCCTCCGGCTACTCGACGCTCGTGGCGCTGCCGGACGGCGGCGTGGGGGTGTTCATGGAGCGCGGCGCCTACGAGGAGATGGTGTTCGCGCGCGTGGGAAGCGACGAGCTGGAGGCAGCGGCCGGACGCCCGGCCGGTTCCCAGCCCGTGGCCGGCTCGGCTGCTTCGGCGATCGCTGCCCTGGGCCCGCTCGCGTCCGACGCGTGGGCCGCCGAGCGCTCCGCCGAGGTGAGGCCCGTGGCCGGCGGCGACGCCGGCTCCGGCACCGCCACTTCGGCGCTCTCGTCCACCACGTGGGCCGCCGAGCGCACCGCCGAGGTCGTACCCCCGCCCGGCGGCACCTCGGGCACCGGCACCGCGGCGGGAACCCTTCACACCCGCGTGGTGCCGCGCTCCATCACGCCCGCTCCGCCGGAGAAGTGGGAGCTGCGCGGGGAGCACCTCTTCCTGAGCGGCGAGGCCATCACGGCGCCGGCCAGCGAGGGCAAGGAGAAGGGGGCCACCGCCGCGCAGATCGTCGCCTCGCGCGAGGACCTCGCGGCGAACCTGGCGCCGGCCAGCGCCACGGCCGGGCCGCTGGACCTCATCACCGTCTCGGCGACGGCGCGCTGGGACGGGCCGCACGCCGTCGTGCTCTCACCCCGGTGGGTGGCCGACGGCCGCCCGGCCGGCGAGGCGCTCCTGGCCCGGCCCGGCGCCACCGTGCCGTGGCTTCATCTCTCCCGCGCCCTGGGCGACGGCGAGCTGGGCCTGGCGTGGGACGTCGCTCCCGCCTGAGCTCCACCCCGAGCGGTGCCCGAGCCCCGAGCCCCGAGCCCCGAGCCCCGAGCGAAGCCAACACCCCGGTGATGCACACAACCCCGTGCAGTCGCCGGGGTTTTGTGCAAGCAGCGGGGTGTTGCGCGTTCCCCCAGGCGCTGCGCAAGCACCCTGGGACGCGGGAAGGCCCCGCACCCAAAGAGGTGCGGGGCCTTCCGAACAAGAGCTGAGGATCAGCGCTTGGAGTACTGCGGGGCCTTGCGGGCCTTCTTGAGACCGGCCTTCTTGCGCTCGATGACGCGGGCGTCGCGAGTCAGGAAGCCGGCCTTCTTCAGGGCCGGGCGGTTGTTCTCGCGGTCGATCTCGTTCAGCGCGCGGGCGATGCCGAGGCGCAGGGCGCCGGCCTGGCCGGAGGGGCCACCGCCGTTGATGCGGGCCACGACGTCGTAGGCGCCCTCGAGCTCAAGCAGCTTGAAGGGGTCGTTGACCTCCTGCTGGTGCAGCTTGTTCGGGAAGTACTCGGCCAGGGCGCGACCGTTGATGGTCCACTCACCCTTGCCCGGCACGAGGCGCACGCGAGCGATGGCCTCCTTGCGGCGGCCGGTGGCGTTGCCGCCGACGGTGAGGTTGCGCTCCACGGCGGGGGCACCGCCCTCAACCGACGAGGACGACTCGGTGGTGTAGGTCGAGGGGGCCTCGGCCTCCAGAAGCTCTTCGTTCTGAGCCATTGATTTCTCCTTTAGAAGTTTCTACTCGTCTGGCCCAGAATTACTGGGAGACCTGCGAGATCTCGTAGGTCTTCGGCTGCTGAGCGGCGTGCGGGTGCTCAGCACCGCGGAACACCTTGAGCTTGGTCAGCTGCTTCGCGGCGAGCGAATTCTTCGGGAGCATGCCGCGAACGGCCTTCTGCACGGCAAGAACGGGGTTCTTCTCGAGCAGCTCGGCGTAGTTCACGGAGCGCAGGCCACCCGGGAAGCCGGTGTGGCGGTACGCGCGCTTGTTCTCGAGCTTGGCGCCGGTGAGGGCAACCTTCTCGGCGTTGATGATGATGACGAAGTCGCCCATGTCCACGTGGGGGGCGAAAGTCGGCTTGTGCTTGCCACGCAGCAGGGTTGCGGTCTGGGTGGCGAGGCGACCGAGGACGACGTCGGTGGCGTCGATGACGTGCCACTGACGATCGGCGTCGTCGGCCTTCGGGGTGTACGTACGCACTGTATGTATGCCTTCGTTTACTTGACTGGTCAGACGTCTGGCACCGGACAAGGCGTGAGAACCGCCCGGCAGCTGGCGCCGTGGTAGTGCTGTGCACAGGAGGAGCGGTCCAGGTGAGGACTTTTCCGCTCAACGGCTGAGGCTTTCGCTCCGCTCGCAGACCAGTGGCCCTGCAACCGGGCCGTCACGCAAAGCGGGTGGTGTCGAAAGCACACGCGCACAACAACGATCAATGATAGCCGAAGAACCCTGTCGGTTCCAAGGCGACGAGACGCGGGCCATACCTCGCTCCCATTCGAGGTATGGCCCGCGAGTTCACGGGGTGCCCGCCCTGGCGGGCGGTCACGCTGGGTCCGGGCCGGCGCCGTCGTTCACTGCTGAGAGTGCACGACGGCGTGTGGGCCGGGTGGTGGGTCAGGCGTGGGTGCGCTTGTCCTTGCGACGGCGCATCACGAGCGGCAGGCCGAGGGCGAGCAGCACGAGGGCGCCGAGGCCCATGGCAACGACCGGGGTTCCGAGGCCGGTGGACGGCAAGCTTCCGCCGGGCGCCGCAGGGCCGGCCGGATCCGCCGGACCAGCTGCTCCAGCCGTCACCTGCGTCGGGGCTGCCGTCGTCCTGACGGGCTCGACGCTCGTCGAGGTCGGCGGCGCGACGGTGCCGCTGGGGGGTGTCGTCGCCGTGCTCTGGGTCGGCAGCGCGGTCGTGGAGGGCGCCGCGGAGGTGGTCACCGGCTCGTCCACATAGGACATGTTCGCCACGATGGTGAAGTCCATCCACGGTCCCGGCACTCCGTTGCCAGCATGGCTGAAGCCGCTGAGGGCGTTGGCGTAGATCCAGTCGTACCAGGCGGAGACCTTCACCGTCTCCCCCACGATCACGTCGGCGTCGAAGAGCACGATGTCCGAGGTCCGCGCGGCGAGCGCGGGGATCGTGTCGTCCACGGAGGTGCCGCCGAGCTGGGTCCGCAGGTGCACCTCGTCGTAGAGCTGCGTGACCGCCAGCTGGGCATCGCTGGGCTCGACGCCGGAGGGCAGGGCGGCGACCTCGTCGAGGACGGCCTGTTTCTCCGCCGGGATCCTGACGTCGCGCAGCACCACCTTCAGGTGCGCGGTGCGCGCGCCGGCGTTCTTGATGTAGACGCCGGCCTGGACGCTGTCGCCCGGGACCATGGCGTCGGTGGAGAACATCGGCTCGAGGGGATGCTGCTCCCACGTGCCATCCGTTCCGTCCCAGCTCACGAGGGGCGCTTCCCACACCTGGGTCGTGTCGGCCGTGGCCGGCGCGGCCGCGGCGACGCCGATCAAGCCGGCGAGGGCCGTGCCGGCCAGCGCCTTGATCAACGATCGCTTCATGATGATGCACCTCTCGGGGTTGCTGTGACGGGGTCGTTTCGCTGCGGGGCCACGCCGACGACGGCGGGCGGCTGGGTCTCGTTCGAGGGCCCGGGGTCCGGCGCGTGGGCGCCGCGGGTTCCGGTCCGGCGCCGCTTGGTGAGCAGCGGCCAGAGCAGAGCCAGCACCATGATCAGGGCGACGCCCACCAGGAGCCACGGGCCCTGGCTCGTGAGTGCCTGCCGCACGTAGCCGAGGTAGGGAAGGGAATAGATCACCTTGCCGCGCACCTGTGCGTAGACGATGGGCGCGTCGTCGGCCCCGTTGGCGTCGCCGCGGGTGACCCACTGAGTGCCGTTCGCCCCGCTTTCTTGGCGCACCACGCGGTGGGTGATGAGGATGTCCTCGTCCGAGGCGGGGCGATAGGTGATGATCGAGCCGACCTCGATCTCGTTGCTCTGAACCGGCTTGACCATGATGAGTGCGCCCGGCTTGATGGTGGGCTCCATCGAGCCGGTGAGTACCGTGAGCGTGGTCGAGCCCGTCACGGCGGGGACCAGCACCACGAGCCCGAAGACGGCGAGGAGCAGCGCGGTCAGCAACCGCCCCAGCCAGCGCAACAAGACACGCATGCCGCTCAGGCCCCGCCCGTGCGGGTGGCGGTCAAGGTCAGGGAGAGCGTGGCAGAACGCCCGGGTGCGTCGCTCGGGACCTCGCCCTCGACCGCGCTCCACGAGGCGGAGGAGTCCAGGTCCGTCTTTCCCGAGGTGGAACCGCCCTCGACGGTGACGGTGTTCTCGTGTTCGCCCTGCGCGGACGGCAAGGACAAGAGCAGGCAGTACTCGTCGGTGTCCGTGCGCTCGGCGGACTTGATGCCCTTCACCCCGGTGCGATCGCTCAGGCCGGTGAACCCAGCCACCGACCCCGAATAGGCGGCGGTGCCGCTCAGGGTTGGCTTGCACTCTGCGGCCGACACGCCCTCGAAGACCTTGAGGGTCGCCAGGTCGATCAGCGTTCGATCACCGGAGACGTGCAGGGCACTGAGGGAGTAGTCGACGCCCCACCGCCCGTAGGCCTTGCTCTGCACGGTGAAGGGGACGGCCACCGGCGTGGTGGAGCTCAGGAGGGAGAGCGGGTTGACCGCCCTGCCCTGCCCGCCGTTCGGCAGCGAGTAGGAGATGGGCCCGCCGTTGGGCGCGGCCCAGGCGGCTTTGCCCCCCACCCCGTCCGCATCGCTGATGCTCAGGCTGAGGGAGCCGGTGTTCACCTCGGAGGCGAATGACTCCGAGTCGTTCCAGAGCGCGAAGGCGGCGCTGCCCACGCCGATGCCGAGCGCCGTCGCGCCCGCCAAGATGGCGGTGGTCCTCACGACTCGTGACGTCTTCACGGTGACTCCTTTGGGGGGTGATGCTGGTGGTTTCGGCGCCCGCGCCGCAGAACGCGGGCGCCGACGAAGGGAGGGGCGGTGGCGCCGGTCCTCGAGGGGCCGGCGCCACCGCATCACGGGGTGGTGTACTGCTCGAGGGCCACGCCGCCGCCGGTGACGGACACGGCGGAGTTCATGGTGGAGGTGGCGACCTCGGGGAAGTCGAAGGTCGTGGTCACCTCGATCGTCGCGCCGTCGTAGCTCGGGTCGACCGGGAAGTCGGCGGTGAGCGCCTCCGCCGTACCGCCGACCTTGGTGATAGTGCCGCTCACGCCGGTGGCCACCTCGGTACCGGAGGGGCTGGCCGTGCCGTCGGTCAGGTTGACCTTGGCCTTGAGGTTCTTGCCCACAAGCGTGAGGGTGAACTGCTGCTTGGCACCCACCTTGTCGCTCGGGACCATCTTGTCCGTCGCCGCATTCCAGTCGTTGGCTGCAGCGGTGTTCAGGTCGTCGTAGGCGAGCGAGCCTTCCACGGCCTTGACGTTGAGTTCGCCGGTGTTGATGCCGCCGCCGTTGACGGTGGCATCGCTCGACCAGAGGGCAAAGGTGCCGCCGCCGGCCGCGAGGCCCAGGACGAGGGCTCCCGCCACAACAACCTTGGTGTTCTTCTTCATGGTGTTCTCCTCAGTGGGAATCCGGGCGCTGCCACGGGTAGGGATGGGCTAGTGCCCGGGGGGTGGGAGTCGGTGCGGCGCGGCGAGTGCCGTCGCCGCCTCCGGGACCTCGCTAGAAGGCGAGGGTCCCGGTGGCCTTGCAATACATCGACGAACCGGAGGCGATGGTGCGCTCCGCCTGGGTCAATGAGCCAAAGGGCTTGAACGTGCCCGTCACGCTCGGCGCGCAGGAGATCTGCGAGGTGATGTAGTCATCGCTCACGGAGCTCACGCGGTAGTCGAGGTAGCCGGTGTTCTTGATCGTGAACAACCACGAGATCGTGGAGCCGTCCGCCACGGCGGAGCCGCTGGGCAGCTCGCCGGTAAGCGCACCGGGGATCGCGGTCCCCAACCAGGCTCGCTTGCTGACCTCGATCTGCAGCGAAGCGTTCACGAAGGTGCAGGTCACGCGTTGACCGCGGGAGACGGTCACCGTGGAGCCGTTCAGCGCCCCCGCCTTGTCACACGTGAGTGCGGTCTGCTCCCACGCCTTGCCCTTCACCTTGGCCGGGCCGCCGCTCTCCGTGAGCTCGTAGCCCCGGCCGGCCACGACCTTCGTCGCCTCTCCCTGCTCGAAGACCGCGCCATCTGCGTGCAACGTCCATGCGGTGGGAGACGTCCCGTCTCCGCTCATCTCCCTGACCTGCTTGTTGAGCGTCAACGTGCTCTCGCAGGCGAGGCGATGGGTCACCACGAACACATTGCCCGCGGCGGTTTCCGCCAAGGTGGCCGTGAGCGCGCTCGACGCCGTGTCGGAACCGCGGCTGACGGACACGAGGGACGCGGTGCAGCTGAGTCCGTTCTTCACCGCGCCGGGCCCCGTCCGCACGCCCACCGTCACGCTGTCCCCTGCCTGCAGCTTGGTGGAGCCGCCGGAGGTCGTCGTGGTCACCGTGGCGAGGTAGGCGGGCGCGTTGTTCCAGGTGGAACCGGCGTTGACCTTCAGGCTCGGCGCCCCGTCGGTGGGGGCGGCAATGACCTGGCCGACCTCGGCGTCGCTGAGCGGGTCCCCGTCCTCGTCGACCCACGCGTGCTTGATCGTGAGCGAGGTGTCCTTGGGCTTGGGCTTGTTGTAGACAACGCAGGTGATGGTCTTGGTGGTGGACCCGGCCACCGTGAAGGAGTTTGCATCCCCGGCCACGGCGTTCACCGTGACGGAGGCACCATCCGCCGTGCACGAGGCTGGCTTGCCGTTCTGCGGCACGATCTCGTAGTCGGGCTGCGCCACCTCAGTGAACTTCTGGGCCGCGCTGCTCGTCACGTCGAAGCTCACCGCGCCGTTGTTGTCCGTTGCCTTGGCCTCTGCGTCGTTCTGCTTGAAGGTGAAGCCGACCCCGGGGGTGGAAGCGGCTTCCGTGGTGGTCCCGCTGGCGGTGACTCGCTTGACGATGTTGACCGTGCCCTTGCAGTTCTGCTGGGCCAGGGAGGTCAACGTGCTCTTGAGCGCGCCCAGGTCGCTGGCCTTGTAGACCTGGCCCGCGGCCAGCAGCTTGAGGTTCAGGTCCGCGCCCTGTTTGGCAAAGTCGCTGCCCACGCCCACCGCGATGATGCTCTGTGAGCCGGCCTTGACGGCGTTGGCCGACCAATTGGCGTGCTGGACCACGTCGGCGGTGGCCGAGTTGCCCGGACCGCTCGTTGAGTTGCCCCTCATGCGGTAGGTCGGCACGCCGTCGGTCACGATGACCACGGCGTCGAGGCCGGCGTTGCGCATGCGGTAGAGGCCCGCATCCCAGTTGGTAGCGCCCGTGACGTTGCTGTTGTTGAGCTGGTCGACGGCGTTGTTGAGCGTGGTGACGCCGCCCTGGGTCGCGACGGAGGTGAGCGTTCCCACCTCGGCGCTCTCAACGGCCGGGGAACCGTCGGCAAAGTTGCGGACGAGGACCTGTGAGGGGGTGCCCTGGAGCGCGGAGACGAAGGCCTTCGCGGCATTCTTGAGGTTCTTCACACCGTCCGTGGAGTCGGCAATGGAGCCCGAGACGTCCATGAGCAGGCCGAGCTTGAGGCCGCATTTGCCGCTCAGGCTCGGGTTGTTGCGCACCACACTGAACACGGCGCGGCGGTTGTTCGTCGAGTCGCTCGTGATGTCCTCGGCCTTGGCCGTCTTGTTGGCCTTCGGCATCTTGTCGCCGTCGAGGTTGATCACGTCGACGGTGGTGAGCGAGCCACCGGATGAACCGGTGCCCACCTGGCTCAGCGGCGTGACGCCGGCACCGGTGGAGACGAGGTTGACGCTCACCTCTGAGTACTGAAAAAGGTCGGTCACCGGGGCGACGTCGAGCGAGCACAGACCGGTCGACGTCGAGACGCACGTCGCCCGCACACTCGAGGCGCTCCAGTTGCTCCAGAAGTCGTACCAATGGGTGGATGCACGTGAACGCGTCTTGGCGACGAGCTCCACGGTGGCCCCCGCGTAGCCCGTGGCCGCCTCGGTGCTCGACCCGTTGCGATCGAGCAGCACACGCACCGTGACGGCGCCCCGGTCCCCGGCGGCGAGCGGGGTGATCGCTGCGGCGGCCGCAACCGGCTCGCTCGCGGCTTCCTCGTTCGGGGCGGCTTCGCTCGCGGGAGCCGCGGCGCGCTGCGCGCCGGCCTTCGCGGAAGCTGGCGCCGCCGCGGACGAGCTGCTCGATTCGGCGGCGGGGGTGCTCGGCTCGTCGCTCGCGGGGGACGCGGGTGCGACAGCAGCGGTGTCGGAGGCCGGAGCCTCCCGCGTGGCCGGAGCCTCCTGCGTGGCCGGCTGCGATGCCTCCGCCGGCTCATTGGCGGCCGGGGCCTCCTGGGCTGCGGGTGCCGGCGCCGCGGCGGCGGGCTGCGCCTCATCGGCGGCAACGGGTGCGGCCTGCTCCTGGGCGGAGGGCGCCGCTGCGGCCACCGCCGCGGGCGCGTCGTCCGTACCCGGCTCGGCCGCGGAGACGATCGGGGCCACCACGAGCGGCGCCACGATCAGGGCGGCGGCCGCGGCCCATGCCGTTCCCGGTCGCAAAGTTCTTCTGACGCGCACGAGTGGCTCCTTCGCAAATGACGCTGAGGAGCACCCCGAAAGGCTGAAGCATGGGAGCTCCTTCGATGACGTCGATAACGCTAGGAGCTGGATTGAACGGACTACTACGTAGTCAGCACTGGTCTTTTCAGTGGACTACGTAGGCGTATTCGATTGGGCATTCACGAATCATGATTTAAAACGGCGTTTGGATTCAAAAGGTCCTGTAGTTCCATGGTCCAGCGCCTCGCGTCCGCGGGCTGCCACCCCGCCTTCACGAGCACCTCGGCCTTCGCCTTCACCGCCGAGCGGTGGGTTTCAACGGTTCGTTCGCTGATCCCGAGCTTGCTTGCCGTCGCTGCGATGTCTTCGCCGGCCAGGCGCGCGCGCTCCACGTCCAGCTCGCGCGGCGTCAGCCTGCTCGGTTCCGCGAGGCCGCGGAGTGCGTCGAGATTGCGGGCCGCGCCAGCCCGGCCGCGACCGGCCTGCGTCAGGAGTTTGGCCGTGGTGGGGTCCTGGCGCGTCGGGTCCAGGATGAGCGCCACGTTGGCCAGCCAACTGACCAAGAGATCCTCCCGCGCATCGGCCAGCTGGCCGGCCGCTTCGACGGGATCCACCAGCTGGAGCGCGGCCCTGGCCCACAGGACGCCGCTGCGCGTTCGGGCGTCGGCGCCCGGCGCGGGGGTCGCCGCCAATTCTTGGATCGCGCCGAAGTCCCCCCTCAGCCCGCGCACCCAGGTGGAGAGGAAACCTCGTGCCCCCCTGAACAGCGCGCCGTCCGTATCCTCGCCGAGCCGCCCGTCGCCGGCCCACGTGCTCGTCGCCACGACGCGCGCGGCGCGTGCGACGGTGCCGTGGTGCCAGGCGGTGGCGTGATTGATCGTGCGCTGGAAGCGGTCGTCAAGGTCCCGGTGCCAGCCGCGTCCGGCCTCGTCCACCGCGAGCGCCAGCTCGTGCACCCCGGCCAGCGCCCCGTGCCACGGCCGCACGTCCCGCACGAGGGAATCCGTCACGCGCTCAAGCATGGGCAGGTAGCCCCCAAGGCCCAAGGCGATGAGCATCCCCTGCCCCGCCACCACCCGGAAGAGACGCCGTTCGAAGGCGGCGCGCATGACTTCCCACGCATCCTGCCCCTCCGTCTGCGGCGGCCGCTGGGCCAGGCGCACGAGGCGCCCCAGCGCCACGGCCTGCTTGCGCAGATCCGCGCGCTCCCCCGCGCGCAGGCCTGCCCGCATCAGCTCCCGCAGATCGCCGGGTGGGGCCAGGTCCAGGACGAGGTCGTCGTCGCGATGCGCTGGCGTTCGGCCCAGTTCCTGGCGGCAGAGCTCGGCGACACTGCGGTAGATCTCACCGCTTTCGAGGCTGGCCCGGACCAGCATGGCCCGCGAGAGCGGCCCGGGGAGGGAGAGCGCCCTGCCCTGTCGCAGGCACTCGGACGCGCCGGCACGCAGGAAATGATGCTCCATGATCTGCGCAACCACCAGGTCGGCGGACGCCGAGCTCCCCCAGGCGCTGCGCGTCTGCTCCAGGTGCCCGGCCGGGGCCCGCCCGGCCACGGCGTCCATGGCCTCGTTCGCGTGGTTGAGCCGCTGCAGCTGCTCCTGCCACACCGACGCGCTCGGGGGGCGGGCTGCCTCCACCTCGGCCGGTTCGAGCAGGTGGGCCTCGATCGAGGTTCGCATCAGTTCGCTCGCCGCCCGCACACGAGGGCGGCCGCGCCCGCCCAGCGGTTGCGCCAGCCCACGCCCGGCCAGCTTGACCATGGCGTCCACCTGCGCACCGGCCACCGCGTGGGCCCCGACGGCGCGCGCCAGGTCGGCGGCCAGATCCCGCTCCCCGGGCGAGAGCGAATCGAAGAGCCGTGCCATGGCGAGGTCGAGCGGCGAGCCGACGCTGCGTTGCCCGGCGGTTCCCTTCACGAGGGCCACGCGCGCGTCCTCCCAGGTGGACCACGCATCGAGCGCGAGGGCCGCTACGTCGAGGCGCCCGCCGCAGGAGGACACGAAGGCCGCGGCGGCGAGGATGGGGACGCCGTCCAGCAGCTCGCGGGGCGCCAGCGAGAGCAGGTCCCCGACCCCGATGATGGGCTGTGGCAGCGGCTCGAGGGCCCTCTCCTCTCCCCCGGCCCAGTCCTCCGGCATCTCGTCCTCGCCGCCGACGATGGCGATCACCTGCGCGCCCCCGGCCCTGGCGGCGGCAACGAGCCAGCCCCGCACGGCACCGCGCAGGCGGGAGGGCAGCCGGGTGAAGTACGTGACGAAGCCGTGCTGGGCCACCAGCTGGGCGTGCAGCGCGACGATCCGCGCCCCGGCCCCGGCGCGCGCCGCATCCGTCAGGAGGCGGGCGAGTTCCGCCTCTGGGCCTGCAATGCCAAGCACCGCCTCCGCCTCGGCGTGATCGATGTCCACGACGACACCCTTGGGGGCGAGGCGGCCGATCCAATGCCGCTCCAGGACGCCGAGGGGGTCAACGCCCCACCATCCGGCGGAGAGCGCGGGGGAGGGCAGGCGGACGTTGCTTGACCACGCCGCGAGCAGGCCGCCTTCCCTCACGCGACTCCCCCAGCGAGGCTCACTCCAAGCGCCGCCGCCAGTTCCTGGCGGGAGGCGATGTCGAGCTTCTTGTAGGCGTTGGCCGCGTGCTTTTCCACGGTGCGCGGGGAAATGCCGAGTCGCTGGGCGGTCTCCGCCGCCGTGTACCCATGCGCGAGTTCCACGCACACCTCCCTTTCTCTCCGGCTGAGCCCCGTGGCGGCGGGGCCAACCTCCTCCGGAAGTGACAGCCAGCTGTCAAATCCATACACGCCCCCCAAGCGGGCCAAGGTGGCCCGCGCCGTGGAACGTTCGCCCGGCGTCAAGGCGCCGAGTCCCCACAGGGACAACTGCACCCTCGCCAAGCTGGATCCGGCGGACGTGGCCGCCTTTTCCTCGTGATCAGATCCTCGCACGACGGCGCCTCGTTGCAGCAGTTCGGCGCGCGCGCGCCACACACTCAGAATGCGAGCCAGCCCCGGCTCCACGGGGCGCCGCACCCGGGACAGGGTGGCAAGCAACGTGAGCTCGGCGTCGTCGGCCACCACCCGCGCAAAGGCGGTGAGCCAGGAGAGCCCGTGGATCGACTCCACGAACACGGAGCGGGAGAGCCGCCCGCGATTCAGGTCAACGCCCATGGTCGCGGCCACGGCGGGCCATGCGCCGTTGTCGTGCCGCAGCCACGTGTTGGCGCGCCGGGGAAAGGCCTCGGGGTGGATGCCCACGCGGTTCCACTCGCCCAGCAGCAGGCACGTGAGGGCATGAAGATCGCCGAGCAGCGCCTCCCACAGTGGCGAGACGAGCTGCTGCGGCGCGGCCGCGGAGGGCGGGGCACCGAACATCAAGCGGTACGCGTTCAAGGTGTCGTCTCCCAGCGCCGCATACCAGGCGGCCAACGCACGTCGCAGCGGTGCCAGCCCGGCGGCGCCCGCCTCGGTCCCCGGCCCGGCGCCCACATCGACGCGGCGCGCGGCCTCGGCGATCCGCCCCTCCCTGGCCAGGTCCATCGCCTCGAGGATCTCGCCGACATGCTCGTGCCGACGCAGCTCGTCGAGGCTCTGGCGATCCTCGGCGGCAAGACCCAGCGCCAGCAACCGTTGCAGCTCGGTCTCGGAGAACGCGAAGCCGGAGCGTACCAAGGCCCTCAGCTCGTCGCGGACTCCGCGGCTCTCGCCGAGCAGGACGTTGGATTCGAGGCGCAGCAGGCTCGCCGACGCCCCCGCCACTCCCTCGAGCCGGCGCCTGGCCCCATCGGGCATGAACATCTCGAGCCAGCGGCCCGCGGCCACCACGGAGTCCTCGGGATGGACAGCCACGGCTTGCGATGTCTCGGCGTTGAGCACCACCAAGCGACGCAGAAGGGGGACGGCGACGAGCCTGCGGGTGGTGTAATCCACCTCCATGAGCTCGCCGCGGTCCGTCAGCAGCCGCACGTCGCCCGGGGTCTCGGCGCCGGTGCTCACCCGGAACATGGCCTCGCGGGAGGCCGTCCCGACCCCGAGGCCCTCCCCCAACAGCGTGGCAGCGCGCTGGAAGACGTGCCACTCGTAGGTGGTGAGTTCACCCCGTCCGGCCAGCTTCGCCTCGGCGGGGACATGGGCCGAGGCCTTGGCCCACTTGTGCATCCAGCCCGGGCGACCTGCGCACAGTTGATACACCAAGTCCACCATGCCTGGGGTGGGTTCGTGACCCCACACCTCGCGCAGGATCTCCCTCGTGGCCTGAGTACTCACGGTGCTGACTCTGAGGTGGCCGGCGCCTGCCCCGAGCAGGGCCGCCACGCGGCGCTCCGCCGTGCCGGAGGCCACGGTCATGACCCAGTAGGTGTCATTCTCGCGCGAGAGTCGCTCAACGAGCCCCCAGGCCTCGTCGTCCAAGAGGTGCAGGTCATCCACCACGGCGTAGTTGACCCGCGGTGCGCCGCCCGAGGCACGGGCCACGGCCACCCGCGTGGCAATCCACAACCGCAGGTCATCGATGTCCGGTCCCTGGGCACCCTCAATGATCAGCCCGCGACAGCCGCCCTGGGCCACCTCAGCTGATACCGCGGCAAACGCCGTGCTCGAGCGGCCGCTGCCGCTCGGACCCTCGACGATCACCACACGGTGTTTCCGCCACAGATGGCGCACCTCATGGGATCGAGGGGCAGACTCCACCATGGGGGGAACCTCGTTCATGGCATGGGTAATATTCCTCTACCGGGCATTGGATCATGCTCACGCCGTCAGGAAAAAGGCTTAGTCACCCGGAAGGATGTCTGGGCGCTTGGCCCGCGTCGCATCGGCACGTGCGCCGGCCGCATCGTCGCGCGGATACCCCACGCCAGTGAGCACCAGCGCATGCCCGGGCACCATCACCGTCTTCGCGTCGCGCGTGCGTTCCGCCAGTCGCTGGCCCACCCAGCCGGGGTCCTGCCGCCCCTCTCCGACCGCCACGAGGGCCCCCACGATGGTGCGCACCATGTGGTGGCAGAAGGCGTCGGCCCGGAGGTGAACCCGCACCAGCCCGTCGTCCCCCCGCACCACGTCACCCGCCTGCAGCTCGCGCACCGTCGTGGCCTCCTCCCTCGGTTTGCAGAAGGAGAGGAAGTCGTTCAGGCCCAGCAGCAGCCGCAGCTCGGAGCGCATCGCCCCGACGTCCAGGGGCCGCGGGTGAAACAGGGTGTCCCCGCGGCGCAGGGGATCCCAGCGTTCCGCCGAGTCCGCGATGGTGTAGGTGTATGAGCGCCACAGCGCCGAGAAGCGGGCGTCAAACCCCGGCGGCACCCGGCGCGCGCCGTGGATCAGGACGGCCCGCCCCGTCGAGCGCGCCAACACGGCGTTGAGCCTCCGCACGAGCGTGGTTTCCACGGGCTCCCCGCCGTCACGGACGCCGACCTTGGCGACCGCGGCCGCATCGAGGTCGACGTGCAGCACCTGCCCGGAGGCGTGCACCCCGGTGTCGGTCCGACCGGCCACCACGACGCGCAGCTCCTGCCTCGTCACCACAGCGAGCGCGGATTCGACCGCCTCCTGCACGGAGGGCAGCCCGGGCTGGCGCGCCCATCCCTTGAAGGGGCCGCCGTCGTAGGCAAGGGTCAAGGCAAATCGTTGGGGGGTGGGCACCGGCTCAGACACCCCACCATCCTAGGTCCAGCGCCCGACGCCGTGGGCTTGGCCCGGCGTCCCAGCGCCCGGTGGGCGCGGGGCAGCCAGCCCACCCACCCGACGTCGGGCACTCTTGGCGCCCACCCGGCGTCGGGCACGCTGCAGGGCACAAAAAAGGACCGCCCCTCACGGATCGGATGATCCGTGAGGGGCGGCCCTCAAGCCAGGAGGCCGGCGGGCTCGCGCCCGCCCGGCATCACTCGCCCTGCTGCTGAGCGGCCTCGCCACCCGCCGGCGCGAAGCCGGCGGCCTTGGCGTCCTCGGCGGTGGCGAACCACACCTCGGCGACCGTCTGGTCGTACCAGCGCGAGCCCGGCACGTGGTACTTCATGGAATCGGCGTTGCCCTTGATGTCGGCGCCCTCGGGGGCGACGGCATCGGCGTTCGCGGCGACGGCGCCGGCGAACTTGGCGGCGGTGGCCTCGGCCTTGGCGGAATCGAAGTCGGCGGCCGGGGCCTCGACGACGGTCTCCTCGACCTTGGCGGCCGTCTCGGTGGCCTTGGCGGCCTCCTTGACAACGGCCTGCTTGGCGGAAACGGGCTCCATGACGAGCTCGATCACGGCCATGGGCGCGTTGTCGCCCTGGCGGTTGCCGATCTTGGTGATGCGGGTGTAGCCACCATCGCGCTCGGCCATGGCCGGGGCGATCTGCTCCATCAGGGTGTACACGACGCCCTTGTTGGTGCGGCTGCGCGAGGCCAGCACGGACTGCACACGACGACGCGAGGCCAGGTCACCGCGCTTGGCGATGGTGATCAGGCGCTCGGCGAAGGGACGCAGGCGCTTGGCCTTGGTCACCGTGGTCGTGATGGAGCCGTGCTCGAAGAGCTGCAGCGACAGGTTGGCCAGGATGAGGCGCTGGTGCGCCGGGCTGCCGCCGAGGCGGGGACCCTTGGTAGGGGTAGGCATGGGATTTCTCCTTGGAAGAGACCCTCACGGAAGCCATCCGAGAAGGCAGAAAGCTAAACGAATCAGGCGTCGTAATCGACGTCGGCGTGAGCCGAGAGGTCGTAGCCGGCCGGGGAATCCTTGAGGGAGAGACCCAGCTCGACGAGCTTGGCCTTCACCTCATCGATGGACTTGGCGCCGAAGTTACGGATGTCCATGAGATCCGCCTCGGAACGAGCCACGAGCTCACCCACGGAGTGGATGCCCTCGCGCTTGAGGCAGTTGTACGAACGAACCGTCAGCTCCAGGTCCTCGATCGGCAGCGCCATGTCGGCCGCCACCTGGGCGTCCGTCGGCGACGGGCCGATCTCGATGCCCTCGGCTGCGACGTTGAGCTCGCGGGCCAGACCGAACAGCTCCACCAGGGTGGTGCCGGCCGAGGCCACGGCGTCACGCGGCAGCATGGACTCCTTGGTCTCGACGTCCAGGACGAGCTTGTCGAAGTCGGTGCGCTGCTCCACACGGGTGGCGTCGACGCGGAAGGTCACCTTCATCACCGGCGAGTAGATCGAATCAACGGGGATCCGACCGATCTCCGCGTCAGCGTTCTTGTTCTGCGCCGCCGAGACGTAGCCGCGGCCACGCTCGATGGTCAGCTCCATGTCGAACTTGCCGTTCTCGTTGAGCGTGGCGATGTGCAGATCCGGGTTATGGATCTCCACGCCGGCCGGCGGGGTGATGTCCGCGGCCGTCACGACGCCGGGGCCCTGCTTGCGCAGGTAGGCGACGACGGGCTCGTCGTGCTCCGAAGAGACGGAGAGCTGCTTAACGTTCAGGATGATCTCGGTGACATCCTCCTTCACGCCGGGAACCGTGGTGAACTCGTGCAGCACACCGTCGATGCGCACGCTGGTGACAGCGGCGCCCGGGATGGACGAGAGCAGGGTACGGCGGATGGAGTTGCCGATGGTGTAGCCGAAACCGGGCTCCAGCGGTTCGATGGTGAACCGGGAACGGTTATCGGCGACGACCTCTTCGGTCAGGGTCGGGCGCTGTGCAATGAGCACTGATGATGTCCTTTCAGCGAGCGTCCGCTATATGACGCAACACATGGCGACTTAAGGACGACGACACCTCTTGATGGTGAACCGTCGGCGGGGCACGAGCCCCTGGACGGGACGGGCGGCGCGAGCTGCGAAGCCCACGCCGTCACCGTCCCAGCGCGCGACCCGCGATCAGACGCGGCGACGCTTCGGCGGGCGGCAGCCGTTGTGGGCGCTCGGGGTGACGTCCTGGATGGAGCCAACCTCGAGGCCGGCGGCCTGCAGCGAGCGGATGGCCGTCTCGCGACCCGAACCCGGGCCCTTCACGAAGACGTCAACCTTGCGCATGCCGTGCTCCTGCGCGCGCTTGGCGGCCTGCTCGGCGGCCATCTGCGCGGCGTAGGGGGTGGACTTACGCGAGCCCTTGAAACCAACCTGGCCGGCGGAGGCCCAGGAGATCACGGCGCCGGTGGGATCCGTGATCGAAACGATGGTGTTGTTGAACGTGCTCTTGATGTGCGCCTGACCGGCGGCAACGTTCTTCTTATCCTTGCGACGCGGCTTGCGGACCGCGGTGCGTGCCTTGGGGGGCATGTCTACTCCTACCTAAATCCTGTGGGTCCCGCTGAGGATCAGCGGGCCTTCTTCTTGCCGGCGACGGTCTGCTTCGGGCCCTTGCGGGTGCGAGCGTTCGTCTTGGTGCGCTGGCCGTGGACGGGCAGGCCCTTGCGGTGGCGGATGCCCTGGTAGGAGCCGATCTCGACCTTGCGGCGGATGTCGGCGGCGACCTCGCGGCGGAGGTCACCCTCAACCTTGTAGTTGCCCTCGATGTAGTCGCGCAGGGCGACCAGCTGATCGTCGGTGAGGTCCTTCACGCGGATGGACGGGTCGATACCCGTGGCCGCGAGGGTCTCCTCGGAGCGGGTCTGACCCACGCCGTAGATGTAAGTGAGTGCGATGACCACGCGCTTTTCGCGCGGGATGTCGACACCAGCGAGACGAGCCATAGTTGGTTGTCTTCCTATCGATATCAGGAGGTGTGGAGCAGCCTCATCATCCGGATCCGGTGTGGATCCGGCCCCAGCCTCCTTGGCCCGGGGGTTCTCACTGCGGTGAGCGGTGCTGGACTGCCTAGTACATGTGTGGCGTGTGAACCGATTCCCTCTTCACAAAGAAGAGGAGGGAATCAGCCCTGGCGCTGCTTGTGACGCGGGTTCTCGCAAATCACCATGACGCGCCCGTTGCGACGAATGACCTTGCACTTGTCGCAGATAGGCTTCACGCTCGGATTGACCTTCACGGTTCGATTCCTTCGTGTTGGACTGGTCGGTTGAGTGTCACCTCGTGGCCCCCTTCAGGGCGCGCCTCACGGCACGTCCGTCGCAGGGCCACCGATCACTTGTAGCGGTAGACGATGCGACCACGGTTGAGGTCGTACGGCGTCAATTCGACGACGACCCGGTCCTCGGGGAGGATGCGAATGTAGTGCTGTCGCATCTTCCCGGAGATCGTGGCGAGCACGACGTGCTCGTTCTGGAGCTTCACGCGGAACATCGCGTTCGGCAGGGCCTCCGTGACGGAACCCTCCAGTTCGATGACGCCTTCTTTCTTGGCCATGTCCTCCGCTAACGTCGGTCCGGAACGCCGCTGCGCCCGGTTTTGTTTGGTGACGTGGTGGCCTGAGCGCCGAAACACGCGGGTGCGCGCACGACAACAGACAACCAACGATCAAGAGTAGTCCATGGCGGGCCGCTTGCGAAATCCCCGCGACGCGTGTACCTGCTCACACTCCGCTTGCGGGGCCACGGCGCCCCGTGACACGGGAGCCGCCCGCCTCGGGTGGGCACCCGCCGTCGGGCACTGCACGACGACGCGGCGGGGCCGGGCTGGAAGCCCGGCCCCGCCGCGTGCGGGTTCAGCCTCTGGTTCAGGCCAGTGGCGAGGGGGTGACCCCGTACTTCGCGAGGCGCTCCGCTCCCCCGTCCACCGCGGTGGACACCCAGAGGCCGCGCTGATGCACGAGCACCGTCTGCTCCCACTGGCTCGCGCGGGAACCGTCGGTCGTGACGACCGTCCAGTCGTCCTCCAGCGTGAGGGTCTCGATGCCGCCGCGCACCAGCATGGGCTCGATGGCGAAGGCCATGCCCGGCTTGATGCGCGCGCCCTTGTGCCCCGAGCGGTAGTTGAGGACATCGGGGGCCATGTGCATGGCCGAGCCGATGCCGTGACCCACGTAGTCCTCGAGAATGCCCAGCGGTGCGCCGGGCTGCTCGGTGACGAAATCGTCGATGGCGTCGCCGACCTCGCCGATGTGGCGGGCCGAGGCCAGGGCGGCGATGCCGGCCCACATGGCCTCCTCCGTCACGTCGGAGAGGCGCTGATCCTCCGGATCGGCGGTGCCGAGGATGACGGTGCGGGCCGAATCGGCGTGCCAGCCCTCCACCACGGCGCCGCCGTCGATCTTCAGGACGTCGCCGTCCTGCAGCACGCGCTCGCCAGGGATGCCGTGGACGACCTCCTCGTTGACCGAGGTGCAGATCGTGGCCGGGAAGTCGTAGTAGCCAAGGAAGTTGGAGGTGGCGCCGTGCTTGGCCAGCACCGCGGCGAAGACTTCGTCGAGCTCCTTGGTGCGCATCCCGGGCGCGGCGGCGGCCACGGTCGTGTCGAGGGCCTCGGCCAGGACCAGGCCGGCGGCCCGCATGCGCTGCAGTTCCGCCGGTTTCTTGTATTCGATGCGTTCAAGGCCCATGGCGGGCCCCCTTTCTTGCGTGTGTTGTGCCGGCGGCGTGCTGCCAGCCCACGCATCAGCCCCCGCCCAGAGTGCTCTGGCGGGGGCTGATGCTGGCCTGAACACTCAGGCGGGAGGGTTTCAGGCGTTCTGACCGAGCGCGGTCAGGATGCGGGAGGTGACCTCGTCGAGTTCGCCGAGGCCGTCGACCTCGCGGACCAGGCCGCGATCGCGGTAGGCGGCGACGACGTCCTGCGTCTGCTCGCGGTAGACGGCCAGGCGGTGGCGGATGACGTCCTCGGTGTCATCGGCGCGGCCCTCGATCTGAGCGCGGTTGAGCAGGCGGGCCACGAGCTCGTCCTCGTCCGCGGTCAGCAGGACCACGGCGTCGAGGCTCTGATCGTTGCTGGCCAGGATGTCGTCGAGCTCGGCGACCTGGGCCACCGTGCGCGGGTAGCCGTCCAGCAGGAAGCCCTCGGCGACGTCGGCCTGGGCCAGGCGATCACGGACCATGGCGTTGGTGACGGAATCCGGGACGTAGTCGCCGGCGTCCATGTACTGCTTGGCCTCGACGCCCAGGGGCGTCATCTCCTTCACGTTGGCACGGAAGATGTCACCCGTGGAGATCGCCACAACGCCGAGCGAATCGGTGATGCGGGCGGCCTGAGTACCCTTGCCGGACCCGGGGGGGCCGACGATGAGGAGACGAGTCATCGCAGAAGTCCTTCATAGTGTCGCTGTTGCATCTGAGCATTGATCTGCTTCACCGTCTCGAGGCCCACACCCACCATGATGAGGAGCGAGGTGCCACCGAACGGGAAGTTCTGGTTCGCGCCGACGAGGGACAGCGCGACGATCGGGATCATGGCCACGACGGCCAGGTAGATGGCGCCAGCAAAGGTGATGCGGGAGCTGACGAAGCCGAGGTACTTGGCCGTGGGCTCGCCGGCACGGATGCCGGGAACGAAGCCGCCGTACTTCTTCATGTCATCCGCCACCTCGGTGGGGTTGAACGTGATGGACACGTAGAAGTAGGTGAAGCCGAAGACCAGGAGCACGTAGAGCAGCACGTGCAGCGGCGCGTCGCTGGCGACGAGATTGTTGTTGATCCACTCGACCCACGGGGCGTAGTTCTCGCCGGCGGCCGGCTGGTTGAACTGCACGAGCATCATGGGCAGCGCCAGCAGGGACGAGGCGAAGATGACCGGGATGACGCCGGCCATGTTGACCTTGATCGGGATGTAGGTGGACGTGCCGCCCACGGTGCGCCGGCCGATGGTGCGCTTGGCGTACTGGACAGGCACGCGGCGCTGGGACTGCTCCACGAAGACCACGAGGGCCAGGATCACCAGGCCGATGAGGATGACGAGCGTGAACGTCCACCAGCCCTTGGCCTGCAGGATGTTCATCATGGAACCGGGGAAGCCGGCGGCGATCGAGACGAAGATCAGGAGGGACATGCCGTTGCCGACGCCCTTCTCCGTGATCAGCTCGCCGAGCCACATGATGAACATGGTGCCGGCCGTGAGCACGACGATCAGCAGCAGGATCGTCCAGATGGAGTCGCCCGGGATGACCTCGTACTGGCAGTTGTTGAACAGCGCGCCGGACTTGGCCGTGGTCACGAGCGTCGTGGCCTGCAACAGGCCGAGCGCGATCGTGAGGTAACGCGTGTACTGCGTCAGCTTGGCCTGGCCGGCCTGGCCGTCCTTGTGCAGCTCCTCGAAGCGCGGAACCACCACGCGCAGCAGCTGAATGATGATGGACGCCGTGATGTACGGCATGATGCCCATGGCCAGCACCGAGACCTGCAGCAAGGCGCCACCGGAGAACATGTTGACGAAGTCGTACAGGCCACCGTTGGTATTGCCCATCGCCATGCATTGCTTCACCGCGGTGTAGTCGACGCCGGGCGAGGGAATGTACACACCGATGCGGTAGATGACGATGATGCCCAAGGTGAAGAGCAGCTTTCGTCGCAGGTCCGGGGTCTTGAACACCCGGGCGATGGCGCTGAACACGCAGTCTCCTTCAGGAGGGAAGTGACGGGTTGGCCCAAGTAACGTCCGTGGGCAGATTGAGTCTAGCCTTAGCGACTCCAAACACCTGCATTTGGGCCGCGTAGTGAGGCGTCTCGGAGGCGGGAAGGCCCCCGGTCACGAGCGACTTGGCTCAGGACCGGGGGCCTGCCTCGAGGTGATCACGCGGACTGGCCGCGTGCCGCTCAGATGGTCTCGGTGGACCCGCCGGCGGCGGCGATCTTGTCCAGGGCGGACTGGGAGAAGGCGTTGACCTTCACGTCCACCTTGACGGTGAGCTCGCCCTGACCCAGCACCTTGACGGGCTGGTTCTTGCGGACGGCGCCCTTGGCGACGAGCGACTCGACGGTCACCTCGCCACCCTCCGGGAACAGCTCCGAGATGCGATCCAGGTTGACCACCTGGAACTCAACGCGGAACGGGTTGGTGAAGCCGCGAAGCTTCGGCAGGCGCATCTGCAGGGGCAGCTGGCCACCGGCAAAACCGGCGCGGACCTGGTAACGGGCCTTGGTGCCCTTGGTGCCGCGGCCGGCGGTCTTGCCCTTGGACGCCTCGCCACGACCCACGCGGGTCTTGGCGGTCTTGGCGCCGGGAGCAGGACGCAGGTGGTGAACCTTCAGCGCGCTCTCGTTGTTCTCAGCCATTCTTACTTAGCCTCCTCGACGGTCACCAGGTGCTTGACCGTGTTGACCATACCGACGGTGACCGCGTCAGCCGTGCGCTCGACCGAGTGGCCGATGCGCTTCAGGCCGAGCGAGCGGACGGTGTCGCGCTGGTTCTGCTTGGTGCCGACAACACCCTTCTTGAGGGTGATGACGATCTTGGCATCGCTGGGGAGCAGGTTCTTCGACATGCTCATGCACCTGCCTTCTGGTTCTGGAGCTTGCGCAGCATGGCGGCCGGGGCCACCTCGTCCAGGGCCAGACCACGGCGAGCAGCAACGGCCTGCGGCTCCTCGAGGGCCTTGAGGGCCTCGATGGTGCCGTGGACCATGTTGATCTGGTTCGTGGAACCCATGGACTTGGAGAGCACGTCGTGGATGCCGGCGCACTCGAGCACGGCGCGGATCGGGCCGCCGGCGATCACGCCGGTACCCTCAGACGCCGGGATGAGCAGCACGACACCGGCAGCGGCCTCGCCCTGCACGCGGTGCGGGATGGTCGTGCCAACGCGCGGAACGCGGAAGAACGACTTCTTGGCCTCCTCGACACCCTTGGCGATGGCCGCGGGCACCTCCTTGGCCTTGCCGTAGCCGACGCCGACGAGACCGTTGCCATCGCCCACCACGACCAGCGCGGTGAAGCTGAAGCGACGGCCGCCCTTGACGACCTTGGAGACGCGGTTGATCGTGACGACGCGCTCAAGGAACTTGTCCTTGTCCTCGTCCTGGCCACGACGGTTGTTGTCGCGACCGCGACCGCGGCCCTCACCGCGACCGCGGCCCTCGCCACGGTTGCGATCGTTGCCGCCGCGACCGCGACGGTCGTTGGCAGCCTGCTCGGCACCGGCCTCGGGGGCCTGCGTGGCGGATTCGCTCACCTGAGTGTCCTTCTGGTTGATCTCTTCGCTCACAGTGCCAGCCCACCTTCACGAGCGCCATCGGCGACCGCGGCCACGCGGCCGTGGTACTTGTTGCCGCCGCGGTCGAAGACCACGGCCTCAACGCCGGCAGCCTTGGCGCGCTCGGCGACGAGCTCGCCCACGCGCTTGGCCTTGGCGGTCTTGTCGCCATCGAAGCCGCGCAGGTCGGCCTCCATAGTGTTGGCCGACGCAACGGTCACGCCGCGGCTGTCGTCCACGATCTGCGCCACCATGTGGCGGGCAGAGCGGTTGACAACCAGGCGCGGACGCAGCGAGGTGCCGGTGATGCGCTTGCGAACACGCAGGTGACGACGACCGCGCTTGGCGGCCTTGCTCTTTCCCTTGATAGCGAGAGCCATGGTCACTTACCTGCCTTTCCGACCTTGCGGCGAATGATTTCGCCCTCGTACTTGATGCCCTTGGCCTTGTACGGATCGGGCTTGCGGAGCTTGCGGATGTTGGCGGCGACCTCGCCCACCTGCTGCTTGTCGATGCCGGAGACCGTCAGCTTGTTCGCGCCCTCGACGGTGAACGTGATGCCGGCCGGCGGCTGCACCGTGATGGTGTGCGAGTAGCCGAGGGAGAACTCCAGATCGGAGCCCTTCGCCAGCACGCGGTAGCCGGTGCCGGAGATCTCGAGCTTCTTCGCGTAGCCCTCGGTGACACCGATGATCATGTTGCTGATCAGGGTGCGCGTCAGGCCGTGCAGCGAGCGGGAGGTGCGCTGGTCATCGGGGCGCGACACCGTGAGGGTGCCGTCCTCGAGGCCAACCTGGATGGGCTGAGCGACGACGTGGGTCAGCTCGCCCTTGGGGCCCTTGACGGTCACGTCCTGGCCATCGACCTTGATGTCGACGCCGGCCGGAACCGTGATGGGGAGACGTCCAATACGGGACATGGTGTGTTACTCCCTTTCCCTTACCAGACGTAGGCGACGACTTCGCCGCCGACACCCTTGGAGTGTGCCTGGCGGTCCGTCAGCAGACCGGAAGACGTGGACAGGATGGCGATGCCAAGGCCGCCGAGCACGCGGGGCAGCTGCGTCGACTTCGCGTAGACGCGCAGACCCGGCTTGGAGATGCGGCGGATGCCGGCGATGGCACGCTCGCGGTTCGGACCAAACTTGAGGTCGATGGTCAGCTTCTTGCCGACCTCTGCCGCCTCTTCCTTGAAGTCCTGGATGTAACCCTGGGCCTTCAGGATCTCGGCGATGCGGACCTTCAGCTTGGAGGACGGCATGGTGACGTCCTCGTGGTGAGCGGAGTTCGCGTTGCGCAGGCGCGTAAGCATGTCTGCAACGGGATCAGTCATTGTCATGTGGGCTAGTGCCCTTCCTCGAAGCGGTTTCCCCGCCTCAGCGGGGACCTACGACGTAGTTGGATTAGTTGTCAGCCTTGAAGGGGAAGCCGAGCGCCTTCAGCAGCGCGCGACCCTCTTCGTCGGTCTTGGCCGTCGTGACGACCGTGATGTCCATGCCGCGGGTGCGGTCGATGGAATCCTGGTCGATCTCGTGGAACATGACCTGCTCGGTCAGACCGAAGGTGTAGTTGCCGTTGCCGTCGAACTGCTTGCCGTTCAGGCCGCGGAAGTCGCGGATACGGGGCAGGGCCAGCGTGACCAGGCGGTCAACGAACTCCCACATGCGGTCGTTGCGCAGCGTGGCGTGGGTGCCGATCGGCATGCCCTCGCGCAGCTTGAACTGGGCGATGGACTTGCGGGCCTTCGTCACCATCGGCTTCTGGCCGGTGATGGCGGTGAGGTCGCGCACGGCGCCCTCGATGACCTTGGAGTCCTTGGCAGCCTCGCCAACACCCATGTTGACGACGACCTTCACGAGGCCGGGGATCTGCATGACGTTCTCGTAGGAGAACTGCTCCTGCAGCGCGGCGCGGATCTCGTCCTTGTACTTCGTCTTCAGACGCGGCGTGATCTTCACGGTGGTCTCAGTCATCACAGGGCCTTTCCGGAAGCCTTGGCGTAGCGAACGCGCACGGTCTTCTCGACGCCGTCACGGGTCACGGTCTCGAGGCGGAAGCCAACGCGGGTCGGCTTCTTCGTCTCGGGATCGACCACAGCAACGTTGGACACGTGAAGCGGGGCCTCAACGTGCTCGATGCCGCCGGTCTTGGAGCCACGCTCGGTCTGGCCGACCTTGGTGTGCTTGGTGATGACGTTGACGCCCTCAACCAGCACGCGGTTCTGCTCCGGGAAAACGGCCAGGACCTTGCCCTGCTTGCCGAGGTCGCCGCCGCGCTTGGCGGAGGCGCCGGTGATGACCTGAACCAGGTCACCCTTCTTGATCTTTGCACCCATGATCAGAGCACCTCCGGGGCCAGCGAGACGATCTTCATGAAGCGCTTGTCGCGCAGCTCGCGGCCCACGGGGCCGAAGATGCGCGTGCCGCGCGGCTCGTTCTCGTTCTTGAGGATCACCGCGGCGTTCTCGTCGAACTTGATGTAGGAACCGTCTGCACGACGGCGCTCCTTCACGGTGCGGACGACGACCGCCTTGACGACGTCACCCTTCTTGACATTGCCGCCGGGGATTGCATCCTTGACGGTGGCGACGATCACGTCGCCAATGCCTGCGTAGCGACGCTTGGAGCCGCCGAGAACACGGATGGTCAGGATTTCCTTCGCACCAGTGTTGTCAGCAACCTTGAGTCGCGACTCCTGCTGAATCACTTATATCTCCTGTCGTCTCGCTGGTTCTCCGTACTCGGAGCCTTGCGGAACGGGTTGATGGACTCCCCCAACTTTTTCGCTTACCCCTGGTTCCACGCGTGAAAGACAGCTGTTTTCACGCCGCTCACGCGGAGGAATCAAGGCCGAGGCGGTATGGCCGGGGGCCGTGCCCACGTGTCCCGGTTTCCCGGATGCACACGCTTGGGTTTCGCGGTGTGGAGGTGGATAGTCTCCTCGCGCAAAACGCACGGACCCTTGAGTCTATCGTACAAAGACGAAGGACCCGAAATCCTCCGATTTCTCGGGGGACTTCGGGTCCTTCTTGCCTAGCAAGCAGGCCTCAAGGGAGGCCTAGATCACTTGGCCTTCTCGATGATCTCCACCAGGCGCCAGTGCTTCTGCGACGACAGCGGGCGGGTCTCGGCGAGCAGAACGAGGTCGCCGATGCCGGCAGCGTTCAGCTCATCGTGAGCCTTGATCTTCTTGTTGCGACGCATGACCTTGCCGTACAGGGCGTGCTTCACGCGGGACTCCACGTCAACCACGATGGTCTTCTGCATCTTGTCGGACACCACGTAACCGCGAAGGGTCTTGCGGTCGTTGCGGGCTTCAGCCTGCTCAGCCACGGCGTTCTCCTTCTCGCTCATTACTCGGCGTCCTCGGCCGGAGTCTCCTCGGCCTTCTTGGCGGACTTCTTCTTGGTCGCCTTCTTGGTCTCCTCGACCTTGGCAACGACCTCTTCACGAATGCCGAGCTCGCGCTCACGCAGGATCGTGTAGATGCGGGCGATGTCGCGCTTGACGACCGCGATGCGACCGTGCTGCTCGAGCTGACCCGTGGCCGACTGGAAGCGGAGGTTGAAGAGCTCCTTCTTGGCGTTCTTCAGCTCCTCGCCCAGGCGAGCGTTATCGAACCCCTCGAGGTTCTCGACCGAGAGTTCCTTCGAACCGATGGCCATGGATCATTCACCACCCTCACGGCGCACAACGCGCGCCTTCAGCGGAAGCTTGTGGATCGCCAGGCGCAGGGCCTCGCGAGCAACTTCCTCATTGACACCCGAGAGCTCGAAGAGCACACGTCCGGGCTTGACGTTGGCAACCCACCACTCCGGCGAGCCCTTACCGGAACCCATGCGGGTTTCGGCCGGCTTCTTCGTCAGCGGACGATCCGGGTAGATGTTGATCCAGACCTTGCCGCCACGCTTGATGTGACGGGTCATCGCGATACGCGCGGCCTCGATCTGACGGTTCGTGACGTAGGCCGGCGTCAGGGCCTGGATGCCCCACTCACCGAACGACACCGTGGTGCCGCCCTTGGCCATGCCCGAACGCTTCGGGTGGTGCTGCTTGCGGTACTTGACTCGACGCGGGATCAGCATCAGGCCTGTCCCCCTTCCGGAGCCGCAGCGGCCTCAGCGGCCGGGGCGCCCTGGTCGTTACGACGGCGGCGCTCGCCACCACCGCGACGCTCGCCACCACCGCGGCGGTCGTCACGACGGCCACCACGCTGGGGAGCGGCCGCCTGCTGGGCAGCGAGCTCCTTGTCGGTCACGTCGCCCTTGTAGATCCAGACCTTGACGCCAATGCGACCGAAGGTCGTCTTGGCCTCGAAGGTGCCGAAATCGATGTTGGCGCGGAGCGTGTGCAGGGGCACACGGCCCTCGCGGTAGAACTCCTTGCGGGACATCTCGGCGCCGCCGAGACGGCCGGAGCACTGCACGCGGATGCCCTTGGCACCGGCGCGCATGGCCGACTGCATGGCCTTCTTCATGGCGCGACGGAACGCGACACGGGAGGCCAGCTGCTCGGCGATGCCCTGAGCAACCAGCGCGGCCTCGATCTCGGGGTTCTTGACCTCGAGGATGTTCAGCTGCACCTGCTTGCCCGTGAGCTTCTCCAGCTCGGTGCGCAGGCGATCGGCCTCGGCGCCGCGGCGACCGATGACGATGCCCGGGCGGGCGGTGTGGATGTCGACGCGGACGCGGTCACGCGTACGCTCGATCTCCACCTTGGCGATGCCCGCGCGATCCATGCCCTTGGTCATGAGCTCGCGGATGCGGACGTCTTCCTTCACGAAGTCGGCGTAACGCTGACCCGGCTTGTTCGAATCGGCGAACCAGTGCGACTTGTGGTCGGTGGTGATACCGAGTCGGAAGCCGTTCGGGTTGATCTTCTGACCCATTTACTTCTCCCCACCCTTCTCAGGCGTCGCGACGACCACGGTGACGTGGCTGGTGCGCTTGTTGATGCGGAACGCGCGGCCCTGGGCACGCGGCTGGAACCGCTTCATGGTCGGACCCTCATCGACAAAGGCCTCTGCGATGTACAGGTCATCCTCGTTGAACGCCTCGCCGGCACGGTCCGCGGCGACGCGGGCGTTGGCGATGGCGGAGGCGACAACCTTGTACACCGGCTCCGAAGCTGCCTGCGGGGCAAACTTCAGGATGGCCAGCGCCTCGTTCGTCTGCTTGCCACGAACGAGGTTGACGACGCGCCGGGCCTTCATCGGCGTCACGCGCAGGTGGCGCGCAATAGCCTTGGCTTCCATTGCTTTCCTTCTTCCGTCTTGAAGAGGAGCTAAGCGACTCGCTAACCCGGGGGTCAGCGGCGCTTGCCCTTCTTGTCGTCCTTCACGTGGCTGCGGAACGTACGCGTGGGGGCGAACTCACCGAGCTTGTGGCCGACCATCGACTCGGTGACGAACACCGGGACGTGCTTGCGACCGTCGTGCACCGCGATGGTGTGACCGAGCATGTCGGGCACGATCATCGAGCGGCGGGACCACGTCTTGATGACGTTCTTGGTGCCCTTCTCGTTCTCGGCCAGCACCTTCACGTAGAGGTGCTGATCAACGAAGGGGCCCTTCTTCAGGCTGCGTGGCATGTTCTGAGCTCCTTATCGCTTGTTCTTGCCGGTACGACGACGACGCACGATGAGCTTGTCGCTTTCCTTGTTGGGGCGACGGGTGCGACCCTCGGGCTTGCCGTTCGGGTTGACCGGGTGACGGCCACCGGAGGTCTTGCCCTCGCCACCACCATGCGGGTGGTCGACCGGGTTCATCGCGACACCACGCACGGTCGGGCGGACGCCCTTCCAGCGCATACGGCCGGCCTTGCCCCAGTTGATGTTCGACTGCTCGGCGTTGCCGACCTCGCCGACGGTGGCGCGGCAGCGCACGTCAACGTTGCGGATTTCGCCGGAGGGCAGACGCAGCTGGGCGAAGCGACCCTCGCGGGCCACCAGCTGGATCGAAGCGCCAGCGGAGCGGGCGATCTTGGCGCCGCCGCCCGGACGCAGCTCCACAGCGTGGATCACGGTGCCCACGGGGATGTTGCGCAGCGGGAGGTTGTTGCCCGGCTTGATGTCAGCCGTGGGGCCCGACTCAACGCGATCGCCCTGCGAGAGCTTGTTCGGCGCGATGATGTAACGCTTCGTGCCGTCGATGTAGTGCAGGAGCGCGATGCGCGCGGTGCGGTTGGGGTCGTACTCGATGTGAGCGACCTTGGCCGGCACGCCGTCCTTGTCGTGACGACGGAAGTCGATCACGCGGTACTGGCGCTTGTGGCCACCACCCTTGTGACGGGTCGTGATACGACCGGTGTTGTTACGGCCGCCGGACTTGCTCAGCGGACGAAGCAGGGACTTCTCCGGGGTAGATCGCGTGATCTCGGAGAAGTCGGCAACCGACGAGCCGCGCAGGCCCGGGGTTGTCGGCTTGTACTTACGGATACCCATGTTTTAGTTCCTCGTTAAAGTGGTCTCCGCTCAGGCGAGCGGACCGCCGAAGATATCGATGGTGGCATCGCCCTTGAGGGTGACGATGGCGCGCTTGGTGTCCTTGCGCGCACCGAAACCGAAGCGCGTGCGAACGCGCTTGCCCGGGCGATTGATGGTGTTGACCGAGGCGACCTTGACGCCGTAGATGGACTCCACGGCGGCCTTGATCTCCGTCTTGTTCGAACGGCTGTCCACGATAAACGTGTACTGGCCCTCGTCGATCAAGTTGTAAGACTTCTCGGACACGACCGGCGCGACGAGAACGTCGTGCAGGGACTTGTTGATCGCGGAGCTCACTTGGCGTCCTCCTTGTTGACCAGGGCATCGAACGCAGCCTTGGTGAACACCACATCGTCAGCAACGAGCACGTCGTACGTGTTCAGCTGGTCGACGTAGAGGGCGTGCACTTCATCGAGATTGCGCACCGAAAGAGCGGCAATGTCGTTGGCGCGGTCGAGAACCACGAGCAGGTTCTTGCGCTCGGAGAGCGAACGCAGGGTCGCCTTGGCTTCCTTGGTGGACGGCTTCTCGCCGGAAACCAGGGCCTCAACGATGTGGATGCGGCCGTTGCGGGCGCGATCCGAGAGGGCGCCGCGCAGGGCGGCGGCCTTCATCTTCTTGGGGGTGCGCTGCGAGTAGTCACGCGGCTGCGGGCCGTGGACCACGCCACCACCGGTCATGTGAGGAGCGCGGATCGAACCCTGACGGGCGCGGCCGGTGCCCTTCTGCTTGAACGGCTTGCGACCGGCGCCGGACACCTCGCCGCGGTTCTTGGTCTTGTGCGTACCCTGGCGGGCGGCGGCAAGCTGAGCCACGACGACCTGGTGCAGCAGCGGCACGTTGGTCTGAACGTCGAAGATCTCCGAGGGGAGATCCACCTTGATTGCCTTCGTAGCCATAGTGATCAGGCTCCCTTCACGGCAGAGCGGACCAGGACGACCTGGCCACGAGCGCCGGGGACGGCGCCCTTGATGAGCAGGAGGTTGTTCTCCGCGTCGACACCGTGAACCGTGAGGTTCAGGGTCGTGTGGCGGACGGCACCCATGCGGCCGGCCATGCGCTGGCCCTTGAACACGCGCGACGGGGTCGAGGCCTCGCCGATCGAACCCGGCTTGCGGTGGTTCTTGTGGGCACCGTGCGAGGCGCTCACGCCCGAGAAGCCGTGACGCTTCATGACGCCGGCGAAGCCCTTACCCTTGGACGTTCCGACGACGTCGACCTTCTGGCCGGCCTCGAACAGTTCAACCGACAGTTCCTGGCCGAGGTTGTACTCGGCGGCGTCGGCGGTGCGCAGCTCGACCACGTGGCGGCGCGGCGTGACACCGGCGGCCTTGAAGTGGCCGGCAACCGGCTGGGTGACCTTGCGCGGGTCGATCTGACCGGCGGCGATCTGGAGAGCGACGTAGCCGTCCTTCTCCTGGGTGCGCAGCTGGGTGACGACGTTCGCGTCGGCCTTGACGACCGTGACGGGGATCAGGTTGTTATTGCTGTCCCAGACCTGGGTCATGCCGAGCTTCGTGCCCAGCAGGCCCTTCACATTACGGGATGCGGTCATAGTCTCTCAGCACCTCCCTCTCAGAGCTTGATTTCGATGTTGACGTCCGCCGGCAGGTCGAGACGCATCAGCGAATCCACGGCCTTCGGAGTCGGGTCCACGATGTCGATGAGGCGCTTGTGAGTGCGCATCTCGAAGTGCTCGCGGCTGTCCTTGTACTTGTGGGGCGAACGGATGACGCAGTACACGTTCTTCTCCGTCGGCAGCGGCACGGGGCCAACAACAGTGGCGCCGGCGCGAGTGACCGTGTCAACGATCTTGCGGGCGGACGTGTCGATGACCTCGTGGTCGTACGACTTCAGCCGGATGCGGATCTTCTGTCCCGCCATGGCTTGGGCCTCTTTCTTTCGGTAGCACTATGAATGTGTTGGTGCCGAACGGGAGCCCGAAAACCTCTCAAGCTCCTAGCACGCCGGTCGACGGACCGAATCCTGGGCAAGCCCAGGGTTCCTCGCCCCGCCGAGGCTCCGACCCCCGCACTCGGGCGTGTCGCGTACTCGGTGAGCACACAAGAGCACGCTCTTGCTTCAGGGATCGGTGTGTCGCTCTTTCCGCCTCGCCCGTTCGGCCCCAAAGAGCCGCAGCGACGAGCCGTGAGAACACGACAACCCCTCTAGTCTGTCATGTTCTGCTAGGCAACGCCAATCGATGCCCGTGTGAGGTGCCCCGCACGGCCCCTCCCCCGTCTCCCCGCCCTGCGGTGCGCGAGGCACCTCAGGCCTGGCACGACGTCGGGCGCTACAGCAAAAGGGGCCCACGCACCGTGCGGTGCGTGGGCCCCTTTCTTGGCGTCAGCTCCCTCAGGGAGCCGCGACCATCAGTGGCTCAAAGTCACTTGATGATCTTGGTGACGCGGCCCGAGCCAACGGTGCGGCCACCCTCACGGATGGCGAAGCCGAGGCCCTCTTCCATGGCGATGGGCTGAATCAGGTCAACCTTCATCTCCGTGGTGTCGCCGGGCATGACCATCTCGGTGCCCTCGGGCAGCGTGATGACGCCGGTGACGTCGGTGGTGCGGAAGTAGAACTGCGGGCGGTAGTTCGAGTAGAACGGGTTGTGGCGGCCACCCTCATCCTTGGACAGGATGTAGGCGGTGCCCTCGAACTCGGTGTGCGGGGTCACGGAACCGGGGGCCACGACGACCTGACCGCGCTCCACGTCCTCGCGCTTGATGCCGCGAAGCAGCAGGCCACAGTTCTCGCCGGCCCAGGCCTCGTCGAGCTGCTTGTGGAACATCTCGATGCCCGTGACCGTGGTCTTCTGCAGGTCGCGCAGACCCACGATCTCGACCTCGGAGTTGATCTTCAGCGTGCCACGCTCGGCGCGGCCCGTGACGACGGTGCCACGACCGGTGATCGTGAAGACGTCCTCGATCGGCATCAGGAACGGCTTGTCCTTGTCGCGGACCGGATCCGGGATGAAGGAGTCAACGGCCTCCATGAGGTCCTCGACCGACTTGACCCACTGGGGGTCACCCTCGAGGGCCTTGAGGGCCGAGACGCGCACGACGGGAGCGTTGTCGCCGTCGAACTCCTGGGAGGACAGCAGCTCGCGGACCTCCATCTCGACGAGGTCAAGCAGCTCCTCGTCGTCGACCATGTCGGACTTGTTCAGGGCCACCAGCAGCGCCGGCACGCCAACCTGGCGGGCCAGGAGCACGTGCTCGCGGGTCTGAGCCATCGGGCCGTCGGTGGCGGCGACCACGAGGATGGCACCGTCCATCTGAGCAGCGCCGGTGATCATGTTCTTGATGTAGTCGGCGTGACCCGGAGCATCGACGTGAGCGTAGTGACGCTTGTCCGTCTGGTACTCGATGTGGGAGATGTTGATCGTGATGCCGCGCTGGCGCTCCTCCGGGGCGGAGTCGATCGCCGAGAAGTCGCGCTGCTCGTTCACGTCCGGGTACTTGTCAGCAAGCACCTTCGAGATGGCGGCAGTCAGCGTGGTCTTGCCGTGGTCGACGTGACCGATGGTGCCAACGTTGACGTGCGGCTTGCTGCGCTCGAACTTTGCCTTCGCCACTGTTCCTCCTAGAACTGTTCTTCAGCAGTGGATATCTGCCCGCACGGTTACGCGGGCAAGACTTGAATCCAGTCTACTGATGGCTACGTAAGATGTTGAAATCTCCGGTGCGCTGGGGGCGAACCGGTTCTCGTCCGGACACCGCCATAACAGCGATGCCCGGTGAGACGGGGCCCATCGAAGCGATGGGCCCCGTCCCGGATCCGCCCGGCTTACTCGCCGCGGGACTTCTGGATGATCTCGTCGGCAACAGCCTTCGGGACCTCGGCGTACGCGCTGAACTCCATCGAGTACACGGCACGGCCCTGCGTCTTGGAACGCAGGTCGCCGATGTAGCCGAACATCTCGGAGAGCGGCACGGCTGCCTTGATGACCTTCACACCGGCGGCATCCTCCATGGACTGGATGGAGCCGCGGCGGGAGTTCAGGTCGCCGATGACGTCGCCCATGTACTCCTCGGGGGTACGCACCTCAACGTTCATGAGGGGCTCGAGCAGCACGGGGTTCGCGCGGCGGGCACCCTCCTTGAACACCTGCGAGCCGGCGACCTTGAACGCCATTTCGGAGGAGTCAACGTCGTGGTAAGCGCCGTCGAGCAGGGTGGCCTTGACGCCCACCATGGGGTAGCCGGCGAGGACGCCGAGCTGCATGGCGGACTGGATGCCCTGATCCACGGAGGGGATGTACTCGCGCGGGATGCGGCCGCCGGTGACGGCGTTGACGAACTCGTAGAGCTCGCCATCGGCCGTGTCCAGGGGCTCGAACGTGACCTGCACCTTGGCGAACTGGCCGGAGCCACCCGTCTGCTTCTTGTGCGTGAAGTCGACCTTCTCGGCCTTCTTCTTGATGGTCTCGCGGTAAGCAACCTGCGGCTTGCCAACGTTGGCCTCGACGCGGAACTCGCGACGCATGCGGTCCACCAGGATGTCCAGGTGGAGCTCGCCCATGCCGCCGATTTCGGTCTGGCCGGTGTCCTCGTTGAGGGAGACCGTGAAGGTCGGGTCCTCAGCCGAAAGCTTCTGGATGGCCGTGGAGAGCTTCTCCTGGTCACCCTTGGTCTTGGGCTCGATGGCCACGAAGATGACCGGCTCGGGGAAGGTCATCGACTCAAGAACGATGGGGTTCTGCGGATCGCAGAGCGTATCGCCCGTGGTCGTGTCCTTGAGGCCGATCACGGCGTAGATGTGGCCGGCGTGCAGCTCCTCGACGGGCTGCTCCTTGTTGGCGTGCATCTGGAAGAGCTTGCCAACGCGCTCCTTCTTCTGCTTCGTGGAGTTGAGCACCTGGGCACCGGAATCGAGGTGGCCCGAGTACACGCGCACGAAGGTCAGCTGACCGAAGAACGGGTGAGCGGCGATCTTGAACGCCAGGGCGGAGAACGGCTCGTCCTCGCTGGGCTTGCGCACCAGCTCGATCTCCTCGTTCTTCGGGTCGTGACCGACCATGTCCGGCACGTCCAGCGGGGACGGCAGGAAGTCGATGACCGCGTCCAGCATCGGCTGCACGCCGCGGTTCTTGAAGGCGGAGCCACAGAACACGGGGTACGCGGCGGACGTGATCGTCAGCTTGCGGATGCCAGCCTTGAGCTCGTCGATGGAGAGCTCCTCGCCCTCCAGGTACTTCTCCATGAGCTCGTCGGAGGACTCGGCGACCTGCTCAACGAGCTTGGCGCGGTACTCCTCGGCCTTGGCCTGGAGGTCAGCGGGGATCTCCAGGGTCTCGTAGTTCGCGCCCATGGTGACGTCGCCCTTGGCGTCGCCCTCCCAGACGAAGGCCTTCATCGACAGCAGGTCGACGACGCCGGTGAACTCGGACTCCGAGCCGATCGGCAGCTGCATCACCAGCGGGGTGGCACCCAGGCGGTTGATGATCGTGTCGACCGTGAAGTAGAAGTCGGCACCCATCTTGTCCATCTTGTTGACGAAGCAGATGCGCGGGACGTCGTACTTATCGGCCTGGCGCCACACCGTCTCGGACTGGGGCTCCACGCCCTCCTTGCCATCGAAGACGGCAACGGCGCCGTCGAGCACGCGCAGGGAGCGCTCGACCTCGACCGTGAAGTCAACGTGACCGGGGGTGTCGATAATGTTGATCTGGTTACCGTTCCAGTAAGCAGAGACGGCCGCGGACGTGATGGTGATGCCGCGCTCCTTCTCCTGCTCCATCCAGTCGGTCGTCGAGGCACCGTCGTGCGTCTCGCCCAGCTTGTGGTTCACACCCGTGTAAAAGAGGATGCGCTCCGTGGTGGTGGTCTTGCCGGCATCGATGTGCGCCATGATGCCGATGTTGCGGACCTTGTTCAGGTCGGTGAGCACGTCGAGTGCCACGGTGTCTCCTTTGGATGAGGACCGCCGGGGCCCGGGTTACCCCGGGCCCCGACGGGGCGTTCTTACCAGCGGTAGTGAGCGAAGGCCTTGTTCGACTCGGCCATCTTGTGGGTGTCCTCGCGGCGCTTGACCGCGGCACCCAGGCCGTTCGAGGCGTCCAGGATCTCGTTCATGAGACGCTCGGTCATGGTCTTCTCGCGGCGAGCCTTCGAGAAGCCGACCAGCCAGCGCAGGGCCAGGGCCGTGGAGCGGCCCGGCTTGACCTCGACGGGCACCTGGTAGGTGGCGCCACCGACGCGGCGGGAGCGGACCTCGAGGGCCGGCTTGATGTTGTCCATGGCCTTCTTGAGCGTGGCCACCGGGTCGGAACCGGTCTTGGCCTGGGCGCCCTCAAGAGCACCGTAGACGATGCGCTCGGCGGTGGACTTCTTGCCGTCCTGCAGCACCTTGTTGATCAGCTGGGTGACCAGCTGGGAGCCGTAGACCGGATCGAGAACGATGGGGCGCTTCGGCGCGGGACCCTTGCGAGGCATTACTTCTTCTCCTTCTTGGCGCCGTAGCGGGAACGAGCCTGGCCGCGATCCTTGACACCCTGGGTGTCGAGGGCGCCGCGGACGATCTTGTAACGGACACCCGGAAGGTCCTTCACGCGACCGCCGCGCACCAGCACGATGGAGTGCTCCTGCAGGTTGTGGCCCACACCCGGGATGTAAGCGGTGACCTCGACGCCACCGGCGAGGCGCACGCGGGCGACCTTACGCAGGGCGGAGTTCGGCTTCTTCGGGGTGGTGGTGTACACACGGGTGCACACGCCACGACGCATGGGGTTGCCCTTGAGCGCGGGCGCCTTGGTCTTGGAGACCTTCGGCGTCCGGCCCTTACGGACCAGCTGCTGAATAGTAGGCACTTTCGTGTCCTCCAATGTTGAAGTGGATGCCGAATTCGCCTTGGCTGTTTGCACCGCCGGCGCACTCGACGCGGTCGTTTTCCTCGCGCGGACCGGACAAAACGACCGTAGGCGTGCGAAAGTGTGGCGTACGCCGCGCAACCTGCGCGCGGCACGGACTGGGTCCACTTCGCCACAACAAAAAACTCTCGTTAACACTCTAGCAGGAGATCAGGCAAGTCCCAAGGTGGGCCTCCCCACACCGGCGACCACCCGCCGTCGGGCACTCGCCACACCCCATCTACCGCCCCTCACGCCCCGGCGGCGCTCCCCCGGCACCCCGGTGACCACCCGCCGTCGGGCGCTCCCCCCGCTCTACCGGCGACCGTCCACCCATGGCCGTCGCACCGCACGCCTCGCAGCGCCCTCCGGCTTTGCCCATGGTTTTTGCGCTGTGCCCCGGGTATTCCCCGGGGCACAGCGCAAAAAGGGTGGGCAAACCCAGAAGGTGTCCGACGGCGTGCGGTCGCCCGGGCGTCCCGGTCGCCTGGTCAGCCCGGTCGCCCCAGTCACCCGAGCCGTCCAGTCACCCGAGCGTCCCGGTCACCACGGCCTCCACCCGGCCTCGGGTCCAGGCCCGGCACGGACCCCAGGCAAGCGGAAGGGCCCGCCCTCCCCTGGTGGGGAGGACGGGCCCTTTCAGCCGTTCGACGGATCAGCGGAAGTCGTTGCCGCCGAAGCCGTAGTCGTCCATGGACATGGCGGTGAAGTCGCCACCCAGTCCATCGACACCGGCGTAGTCGAAGCCCGTGAAGGCGCTGGGACCCGAGTAGAAGGAGGCCTTGGCTTCCTCCGTGGGCTCCACGTTCACCTGCGTGTAGCGATCCAGGCCGGTGCCGGCCGGGATCAGCTTGCCGATGATCACGTTCTCCTTGAGGCCGAGCAGCGGGTCGCTCTTGCCCTCCATGGCCGCCTGCGTGAGCACTCGGGTCGTCTCCTGGAAGGAGGCGGCCGAGAGCCACGAGTCGGTGGCCAGGGAGGCCTTGGTGATGCCCATGAGCTCGTCACGACCGGACGCCGGACGCAGACCCTCGGAGACGGCCTTGCGGTTGGCGTTCTGGAACGTGGAACGATCCGTCAGCTCGCCCGGGAGCAGCGTGGTGTCGCCCTGGTCGATGACCGTGATGCGGCGAAGCATCTGGCGGACGATGACCTCCACGTGCTTGTCGTGGATGCCCACACCCTGGGACTGGTAGACGTACTGCACCTCGCGGACCAGGAACTTCTGGGCCTCGCGGGGGCCGAGCACGCGGAGAACCTGCTTGGGGTCGATGGCACCCGCGGCCAGCTGCGTGCCGACCTCGATGTGCTCGCCATCGGCGACCAGCAGACGCGAACGACGCAGGACCGGGTAGGCCTCTTCCTCGGAGCCATCATCGGGCGTGACGACGACGCGCAGGGAGCGCTCGCCATCCTCGATGCTGACGCGGCCGGCGACCTCGGAGATCGGGGCCAGGCCCTTCGGGGTACGGGCCTCGAAGAGCTCCTGGATACGGGGCAGACCCTGGGTGATATCGCCGGAGGAGGCCACACCACCCGAGTGGAACGTACGCATGGTCAGCTGCGTGCCGGGCTCACCGATGGACTGTGCGGCGATGATGCCCACGGCCTCACCGATGTCCACGAGCTTGCCGGAGGCCAGCGAGCGGCCGTAGCAGAGCGCGCAGGTGCCGACCGCGGACTCACACGTGAGCACGGAGCGCACGCGCACCTCGTCGACGCCAGCCTCGAAGAGCTTGGCGATGAGCACATCGCCCACGTCCTCGCCGGCCGTGGCGAGGATCTCGCCGTTGGCGTCGACGACGTCCTGGGCCAGCGTGCGGGTGTACGCCGAGTTCTCCACGGTCTCGTGCAGGTGACGCTCGCCGCCCTCGTGGGAGGCGATCGGCACGACGAGGCCGCGGGTGGTGCCGCAGTCGTCCTCGCGAACGATGACGTCCTGCGAGACGTCCACCAGACGACGGGTCAGGTAACCCGAGTTGGCGGTCTTCAGTGCGGTATCCGCGAGGCCCTTACGGGCGCCGTGGGTGGCGATGAAGTACTCGAGAACGGACAGGCCCTCACGGTAGGAGGACTTGATCGGACGCGGGATGATCTCGCCCTGCGGGTTGGACACCAGGCCACGGATACCGGCGATCTGGCGCAGCTGCAGCCAGTTACCACGGGCACCGGAGGTCACCATGCGGTTAATGGTGTTCAGGCGCTCCATGCCGTTCTTCATGGCCTCGGCAACCTCATCGGTGGCCTGGGTCCAGATGTCGATCAGCTCGGAGCGGCGCTCGTCATCGGCGATGAGGCCGTTGTCGTACTGCTGCTGCACCTTCAGGGCGCGCACCTCGTAGGGAGCCAGGATGGCCGGCTTGTCCATGTTCGAGGTGACGTCCGAGATCGCCACGGTCACGCCGGAGCGGGTGCCCCAGGTGAAGCCGTAGTTCTTCAGGTTATCCAGCGTCGCGGCGGTGACGACCTTGGGGTAACGCTCGGCGAGGTCGTTGACCAGATCGCCCAGCGCGCCCTTGGTGGCGACACCCTCGAACCAGGGGTAGTCCTCCGGCAGGGTCTCGTTGAAGAGCACCTGGCCGAGGGAGGTCTCGATGAGCGCCGGGGTGCCCGGCTCCCAGCCCTCGGGGGCCGGCTGCTCATCGGAGGGCACGAAGCCCTCGACCTGGATCTTGGCAACGGCGTTCAGGTGCAGCTCGCCACGGTCGAAGGCCATGAGGGCCTCGGACAGGGACGAGAAGGCACGGCCCTCGCCGGCCACACCCTCGCGCTTGGTGGTCAGGTGGTGCAGACCGATGATCATGTCCTGGGCCGGGAGGGCGACCGGGCGGCCGTCCGAGGGCTTCAGGATGTTGTTCGAGGAGAGCATCAGGATGCGCGCCTCCGCCTGGGCCTCGGGGCTCAGGGGCAGGTGCACGGCCATCTGGTCACCGTCGAAGTCGGCGTTGAACGCGGCACACACGAGCGGGTGCAGCTGGAGGGCCTTACCCTCGATGAGCTGCGGCTCGAAGGCCTGGATGCCCAGGCGGTGCAGGGTAGGTGCACGGTTCAGCAGCACCGGGTGCTCGGAGATGATCTCTTCGAGGACGTCCCACACCTGGGGGCGGAAACGCTCAACCATGCGCTTGGCGGACTTGATGTTCTGCGCGTGGTTCAGGTCAACCAGGCGCTTCATCACGAACGGCTTGAAGAGCTCCAGCGCCATCTGCTTGGGCAGACCGCACTGGTGCAGCTTCAGCTGCGGGCCAACCACGATGACCGAACGGCCGGAGTAGTCGACGCGCTTGCCGAGCAGGTTCTGACGGAAGCGGCCCTGCTTGCCCTTGAGCATGTCGGAGAGCGACTTCAGCGGGCGGTTGCCCGGGCCGGTCTGCGGGCGACCGCGGCGACCGTTGTCGAACAGGGAGTCGACCGACTCCTGCAGCATGCGCTTCTCGTTGTTGACGATGATCTCCGGGGCACCCAGCTCAAGCAGGCGCTTGAGGCGGTTGTTGCGGTTGATCACGCGACGGTAGAGATCGTTCAGGTCGGAGGTCGCGAAGCGGCCACCGTCCAGCTGCACCATGGGGCGCAGCTCCGGCGGGATCACCGGGACGGCGTCCAGGACCATGCCCGTGGGCGAGTTGGTCGTGGACAGGAAGGCGTTGACGACCTTCAGGCGCTTCAGGGCGCGGGTCTTGCGCTGGCCCTTGCCCGTCGCGATGATCTCACGCAGGTTGTCGGACTCGGCGGCAAGATCGAAGTCCTGCAGGCGCTTCTGGATGGCCTCGGCGCCCATGCAGCCCTCGAAGTACACGCCGTACTTCTCGCGCATGGTGCGGAAGAGACCCTCATCGCCCTCAAGGTCACCGACCTTGATGCCCTTGAAGCGCTCCCACACGGCACTCGCGCGCTCGATCTCGGCGTCGGCGCGCTTGCGCACCTGGGCCATGACCTTGTCGGCGGAGTCGCGGGTCTTCTTCTTCTCGGCGGCCTTGGCGCCCTCGTCTTCCAGGCGAGCCAGGTCCTTCTCCAGGTCCTGGCCGATGGCGGCGATGTCGGCGTCGCGGGTGTCGGCGATCTTCTTGATCGCGAGGTCGTGCTGAGCCTGCAGGTTGGGCAGCTCGGCGTGACGACGATCGTCGTCGACCTTGGTGATCATGTAGGCGGCGAAGTAGATGACCTTCTCGAGGTCCTTCGGGGCCAGATCCAGCAGGTAGCCAAGGCGCGACGGGACGCCCTTGAAGTACCAGATGTGGGTCACGGGAGCGGCCAGCTCGATGTGGCCCATGCGGTCGCGGCGGACCTTGGAACGGGTCACCTCGACGCCGCAGCGCTCGCAGATGATGCCCTTGAAGCGCACGCGCTTGTACTTACCGCAGGCGCACTCCCAGTCACGGGTGGGGCCGAAGATCTGCTCGCCGAAGAGGCCGTCCTTCTCGGGCTTGAGCGTGCGGTAGTTGATGGTCTCGGGCTTCTTGACCTCGCCGTAGCTCCACTCGCGGATCTGATCCGCGGTGGCGAGGCCGATTTGCATGAGGCCGAAGGAGGAATCGTTGGACATGTGGTCCTTGCTCTCTTTCAGTGAAGTTCGGAAGTCGTCGTCGTCGCTGGCGTTGGCTTGTTCATGAACGCACGACGACGGAGTGGAGGGCTGAGGGGGCGGCGACCGGGCGGGTGCCCGGTCACCGCCGCGCTACTCAGACCTCGTCGACCGAGCTGGGCTCGACGTTGGACAGGTTGATGCCCAGCTCCTCTGCGGCGCGGAAGACTTCCTCGTCCGCGTCGCGCATGTCCAGCTTCTCGCCCTCGGTGGAGAGAACCTCGACGTTCAGGCAGAGCGACTGCATTTCCTTGAGCAGCACCTTGAAGGACTCCGGGACGCCCGGGGCGGGGATGTTCTCGCCCTTGACGATGGCCTCGTAGACCTTCACGCGGCCGTGGATGTCATCGGACTTCACGGTCAGGAGCTCCTGGAGGGTGTAGGCGGCGCCGTAAGCCTCGAGCGCCCACACCTCCATCTCGCCGAAGCGCTGGCCGCCGAACTGGGCCTTACCGCCCAGCGGCTGCTGCGTGATCATCGAGTACGGGCCCGTGGAGCGCGCGTGGATCTTGTCGTCCACCAGGTGGTGCAGCTTCAGGATGTACATGTAGCCAACCGACACCGGATCCGGGAACGGCTCGCCGGAGCGGCCGTCGAACAGCTGGGCCTTGCCCGAGTTGCCGATCAGGCGCACGCCGTCGCGGGTCTCGTTGGTGTGGTCAAGGATGCCGCGGATCTCGTCCTCGTGGGCGCCGTCGAACACCGGGGTGGCGACCTTCGTGGGGCCGGTCACGCGCGGGAGGTTCGGCAGTTCCTTGATCCACTCGGGCTCGCCCTCGATGTTCCAACCCTGCTTGGCAGCCCAACCAAGGTGGATCTCGAGGATCTGGCCCACGTTCATGCGACCGGGGACGCCGAGCGGGTTCAGGATGATGTCCACCGGGGTGCCATCGGCCAGGAACGGCATGTCCTCGAGCGGCAGGATCTTGGAGATGACGCCCTTGTTGCCGTGGCGGCCGGAGAGCTTGTCACCCACGGTGATCTTGCGCTTCTGGGCCACGTACACGCGCACCAGCTGGTTGACGCCCGGGGGCAGCTCGTCGTCGTTGTCGCGATCGAAGATGCGCACACCGATGACCGTGCCGGACTCGCCGTGGGGCACCTTCAGGGAGGTGTCGCGCACCTCGCGCGACTTCTCGCCGAAGATGGCGCGCAGCAGGCGCTCCTCGGGGGTCAGCTCGGTCTCGCCCTTGGGGGTCACGCGACCCACGAGGATGTCGCCGGCCTCGACCTCGGCACCGATGTGGATGATGCCGCGCTCGTCGAGCTGCGAGAGCACCTCTTCGGAGACGTTCGGGATGTCGCGCGTGATCTCCTCGGCACCGAGCTTGGTGTCGCGGGCGTCGACCTCGTGCTCCTCGATGTGGATCGAGGTGAGGACGTCGTCGGAGACCATGCGCTCGGAGAGGATGATCGCATCCTCGTAGTTCAGGCCGTGCCACGGCATGAACGCCACGAGGAGGTTCTTGCCGAGGGCCAGCTCGCCGCCGTCGGTCGCGGGACCGTCGGCGATGAGGGACTGGAACTCGACGCGATCGCCCTCGGTGACCACCACGTGCTGGTTGTAGCCGTTGCCCTGGTTCGAGCGGGCGAACTTCATGATCGGGTAGTGCGTCTCCGTGCCGTCGTCGTTCATGACGGTCACGAGATCGGCGGACACCTCGGTCACCACACCCGGCTTCTTGGCCATGACGGCGTCGCCGGAGTCAACGGCAAGGAATTTCTCCATGCCGGTGCCGACCACGGGCGCCTCGGTCTTCAGAAGCGGCACGGCCTGGCGCTGCATGTTCGCACCCATGAGGGCGCGGTTGGCGTCGTCGTGCTCGAGGAAGGGGATGAGGGCCGTAGCGGCCGACACCATCTGGCGCGGGGAGACGTCCATGTAGTCGATGTGGGCCGGATCGGCGAGGACGGGCTCGCCGCCGCCGCCGCGCTCGCGGCAGAGGACCAGGTCCTCTTCGAAGTGGTTATCGCTCGTGAGCGGCGCGTTGGCCTGAGCGATCTGGAAGTCCATCTCCTCATCGGCGGTGAGGTAGTCGACCTGCTCGGTCACGACACCGTCGACGACCTTGCGGTACGGCGTCTCGATGAAGCCGAAGGGGTTGATGCGACCGTAGGTGGCCAGCGAGCCGATGAGGCCGATGTTCGGGCCTTCAGGGGTCTCGATGGGGCACATGCGGCCGTAGTGCGACGGGTGGACGTCACGGACCTCCATGCCGGCGCGGTCGCGGGAGAGACCGCCCGGGCCCAGCGCGGACAGGCGACGCTTGTGCGTGATGCCGGCCAGCGGGTTGTTCTGGTCCATGAACTGCGAGAGCTGCGAGGTGCCGAAGAACTCCTTGATCGCAGCCACCACGGGGCGGATGTTGATCAGGGTCTGCGGCGTGATGGCCTCGACGTCCTGGGTCGTCATGCGCTCGCGGACGACGCGCTCCATGCGGGAGAGGCCCGTGCGGACCTGGTTCTCGATGAGCTCACCGACGGCGCGGATGCGGCGGTTGCCGAAGTGGTCGATGTCATCGACCTCGACGCGGATCTCCGCCTCTTCCTCGTTGCGGAAGCCCTTGATGGTCTTCTCGCCGGCGTGCAGCGCGCACAGGTAGTGGATCATGGCCACGATGTCGAGCTCGGACATGACCGAGGCGTCGAGGGCATCGATGGCGACGTCCACGCCCAGCTTGCGGTTGAGCTTGTAACGGCCCACCTTCGCCAGGTCGTAGCGCTTGGGGTTGAAGTACAGGTTCTCGAGGAGCGTCTTGGCGGCCTCGACCGTCGGCGGCTCTCCCGGGCGCAGCTTGCGGTAGATATCCAGCAGCGCCTCGTCCTCGGTCTGGACGGTGTCCTTCTCGAGGGTGACACGGATCGACTCGTAGTCGCCGAACTCCTCGAGGATGCGACCCTCGCTCCAGCCCAGGGCCTTCAGCAGGACCGTGACCGACTGCTTGCGCTTGCGGTCGAGGCGGACGCCGACCTGGTCGCGCTTATCGATCTCGAGCTCGAACCATGCGCCGCGGGACGGGATGACCTTGGCGGAGAAGATCTCCTTATCCGAGGTCTTGTCCGGGGTGCGGTCGAAGTAGGCGCCGGGCGAGCGCACCAGCTGGGAGACGACAACACGCTCGGTGCCGTTGATCACGAACGTGGCATTCTCGGTCATGAGCGGGAAGTCGCCCATGAACACGGTCTGCTGCTTGATTTCGCCCGTGATGTTGTTCATGAACTCGGCCTTGACGTACAGCGGCGCCGAGTAGGTGGTGTCACGGTCCTTGCACTCGGCAAGGGTGTACTTGGGGTCGGCAAACTCCGGCTCCGAGAAGCTCAGGGACATGGTGCCCTGGAAGTCCTCGATCGGGGAGATCTCCTCAAAGATCTCTGCCAGGCCCGGCGTGCGCGACACGCCCTTATCGCCGATCGCATCAGCTTCAGCCACGCGCGCCTGCCAGCGCTCGTTGCCCACGAGCCAGTCGAACGATTCGGTCTGCAGAGCCAGCAGATCCGGGACGTCGAGGGGTTCGTGGATCTTGGCGAAGGAGAGGCGGCCGGCCGCTTCAGCGGTACGGGCCGAACTAGCGGTTGAGTTCGTAGAGGTGCTCGAGGCGACCAAGAGGGATCCTTCCACAGACCGTCATTGTTTCCGGTTGGCGACTCCCCCTCTGTCCGCGCTGAGCGCGGGCACCGCAACGGGAGCCGACCCACCGCTATATGAAGGTCAGACTGAGGACTGGGAAGCCGCAAAGGTCCATCCTAGGACAGGATGGCAAGCATGTCGATACCCCTGGGCGCGTCAAGTGCGTGATCTGCGCTACTCTGCCCCGCGCCACCCAGCGTGGCGGCTTGCCCCGGCGCTCACGCCCCGGGTGAACGGCCCGCGCGACCACCCCTCGCCCACCCCGCGCACCCTCCCCCTACCCGCCAGGTGTGACGCACCTCATGCGCGCCGGTAGGGTTACCCGGGAAGGGCACACCCGGCCCGTCTGGCACAGCGCCCGCCCCCGCGCCGGCGCGCAGCAGGAGGAAATCATGTCCGCACAGCATCCCCGGGACGCCGTTGTCCTCGGCGGCGCTCGCACCCCGTTCACCAAGCTCAAGGGAGCCCAGGCAACCCTGAGCGCGACGGCCTTGGGGTCCCACGCGATCTCCCACGCGCTGGAGCGCTCCGGCGTGCCGGCCGGCGCCGTCGAGTACGTCTTCATGGGCCAGGTCGTCCAGGCCGGCTGCGGCCAGAACCCCGCCAAGCAGGCGGCCATCGGCGCCGGCATCGGCTGGGACGTCCCGGCCGAGACGCTGAACAAGGTGTGCCTCTCCGGGCTGCTCTCGGTCACGCAGGCCGCGCGCATGATCCGCCTCGGCGAGGCGGACGTGGTGGTCGCCGGCGGCATGGAGTCCATGACCAACGCCCCGCACCTCCTCCCCGGCTCACGCATGGGGTGGAACTACGGCGACTTCACCGCCGTCGACTCGGTGGCCAACGACGGCCTCACCGACGCCTTCGAGAAGATCTCCATGGGCATCTCGACCGAGAACCACAACACCCCCCTGGGGCTCACCCGCGAGGAGCAGGACGCACTCGCCGCCGACTCGCACCAGCGCGCGGCCGCCTCAGCTGCGCTGCTCGCGGAGGAGATCGCCCCCGTGACGATCTCCACGCGCAAGGGCGAGACCGTGGTGTCCGCCGACGAGGGCGTCCGCCCCGAGACCACGGCCGCCACCCTCGCGGCCCTGCGCCCGGCCTTCGCCAAGGACGGGACCATCACGGCCGGGAACTCCTCGCCGCTCTCCGACGGCGCCGCAGCCCTGGTGGTGGCCTCGCGCGAGTGGGCCGAGGCCAACGGCCGCGAGATCCTGGCGACGATCGGCGCCGCCGGCCAGGTGGCCGGCCCGGACAACTCGCTGCAGTCCCAGCCCTCCGGCGCCATCCTGGCGGCGACCAAGCGCGCCGGCTGGGGCGTGGAGGAGCTGGACTTCATCGAGATCAACGAGGCCTTCGCGGCCGTTGGCGTGCAGTCGCTCAAGGACCTCGACTACTCCTGGGATCGCACCAACCTCCACGGCGGCGCCATCGCCCTCGGACACCCCATCGGGGCCTCCGGCGCGCGCCTCGCGCTCACGGCGGTGATGGAGTTGCAGCGCCGCGGCGGCGGCAAGGCGGCCGTCAGCCTGTGCGGCGGCGGCGGGCAGGGCGAGGCGCTCCTCTTCGAGGCCTGAGCCCCACACCACGTGGGCCGGTGCGGCCGCCACCAGGCGGCCGCACCGGCCCTTTCTCGTGCCCGACGGCGTTCGCCCGCCTGAGCGCGCGGCTGACCGCCCCTCGCTGCTCCCCCGGTCACGCGCCGTCGGGCCCACCCCGACCCCGCACCGCCGCGTGCCGCTCCCCCAGCCGGACGCGCGCCGTCGTGCTCTTGTCGCCGCTCTTCTCACCCGGCTGGCACCCACGCGTTAACGGGACGAGCCCCGTCCCGCCACAGGGGCGGAACGGGGCTCGAACGCGTGAGTCATCCGGGGCAGACCCCGGACGAGATCACTTGAGGGTGACGGTGGCGCCGGCGGCCTCGAGGACCTCCTTGGCCTTCTCCGCGGTCTCCTTGTTGGCGCCCTCGAGGACGGCCTTCGGCGCGCCGTCGACGAGCTCCTTGGCCTCCTTCAGGCCGAGGGAGGTGAGGGCGCGCACCTCCTTGATGACGCCGATCTTCTTGTCGCCAGCCGACTCGAGAATGACGTCGAACTCGTCCTTCTCTTCCTCGGCAGCGGCGGCACCGGCGGCCGGGCCGGCAACGGCGACGGCGGCGGCGGTGACCTCGAAGGTCTCCTCGAACTGCTTCACGAACTCGGAGAGCTCGATAATGGTCATCTCCTTGAAGGACTCAAGGAGCTCTTCGGTGCTGAGCTTCGCCATGGTGGCGTCCTTTCTCATGTGCCGCGCGCCTCAAGAAGAGGGCGCAGCGAAAAGTGTGGTGGGGTTCGAGGCTCAGGCCTCGGGGGTCGCTTCCTCGGCGGCCGCGGGGGCCTCCTCGGCAGCGGGGGCTTCCGCGGCGGGGGCCTCGGCGACGGCCGGGGCACCCTCCTCGAGCTTCAGACGCAGCGCATCGATGATGCGGGCGGCGGCGGAAGCCGGAGCCTGCAGCACGCCGGCCACGCGGGCCAGCTGGAACTCGCGGGACTCAAGAGCGGCCAGAGCAGCGATCTCCGCTGCATCCATGGCCTTGCCCTCGAAGAAGCCAGCCTTGATGATGAGCTTGTCGTTGTCCTTGGCGAAGTCCGTCAGGCCCTTGGCAGCGGCGACAGCGTCGCCCTTGATGAAGGCGATGGCGGTGGGGCCGGCGAGCTGGCCATCGAACGCGTCGATGCCGGCAGCCTTGGCCGCAATACCCGTCAGGGTGTTCTTGACAACCGCGTACTTGGTGTCAGCACCAAGCGAACGACGGAGAGTCTTGAGCTGTGCAACGGTGAGCCCACGGTATTCGGTCAGGACAGCGGCGGACGACTCCTTGAAGTCGGCGGTGATCTCCTCGACGGAGACCTCCTTCTGCGACGTAGCCATAACCCTCCTTCCGGGGTGTGGTCGGCTGGCCCCTGAAACGAAACGAGCCCCGGGCGCAGGGCACGGGGCTCGTCACGGCCGTTACGAGAACGGCGAGAAAAGTTCGTTACCTGCGTGGGCCGTCCCGCTAGCGGGAACCTTCAGCATCACAGGCGTGATGCAACCGACGGTCTTTGGTACCGCTCAAGACTACAGGCGGACGAGGGGCTGGCCAAATCGGGCGGGCGTGAGCCGCGCCATAGGGGGCCGAAGACAGGGAGAGGCCCCCTTCCCATTGGGGGGTGGAAGGGGGCCTCTGGCCGCCGGTCCTTGGGGGGACCGACCGACGGCGGTGGTCTCACCGGGTCTTGGGGGCAACCGGTGAAACCGCGTGGCGCCGGTCGCCCTGTCATGCAACCTGGCACCACGTTCGAGATCAGCATAGCAGGCAATGACGGGAGAGGAACTCCCTAGATAGGGATTCTTTGGCCCATCGATTTCCGAAATCTCGACGGGCGAGTTGCCGTCGCCTCGACAGCACTTCGTCCCTCTTCCGGATTCCGTTGGGATGGAGCCGACGCGCTGCTCGAGCATCCGGCGGGCACGGGAAAGGCCCCGGTGCAGAGCACCGGGGCCTTCGCGTTGCTCACGAGGAGCTGGGGTCTCAGGCGGACACCACGCGGGTCACGTTCGGGTCCAGGGCGATGCCCGGGCCGAAGGTGGTGGCCATGGTGGCCTTCTGGATGTAACGGCCCTTGGAAGCCGACGGCTTCAGGCGCAGGACCTCTTCCAGGGCGGCGGCGTAGTTCTGAGCCAGAGCCTCGGTCGAGAAGGAAGCCTTGCCGATGATGAAGTTCAGGTTCGAGTGCTTGTCGACGCGGAAGTCGATCTTGCCACCCTTGATGTCGTTGACGGCCTTGGCGACGTCCATGGTCACCGTGCCGGTCTTCGGGTTCGGCATCAGGTTGCGGGGGCCGAGGATCTTGCCCAGGCGGCCGACCTTGCCCATGAGGTCCGGCGTCGCCACGGCGGCGTCGAAGTCGGTCCAGCCACCCTGGATCTTCTCGATGAGCTCGTCCGAACCGACGAAGTCGGCGCCGGCCTCGCGGGCGGCCTCGGCCTTGTCACCGTTGGCGAAGACGACCACGCGGGCGGTCTTGCCGGTGCCGTTGGGCAGGTTCACCGTGCCGCGGACCATCTGGTCGGCCTTACGGGGATCGACGCCGAGGCGGAAGGCCACCTCGATGGTCGAGTCGGTCTTGGCCGAACCGGTCTCGCGGGCCAGGGCGATCGCCTCGACCGGGGCGTACAGCTTGCCGGCCTCGATCTTGGCGGCGGCTGCCTCGTATGCTTTGCTGCGCTTTGCCATCTGCGTTTGTCTCCTTATGCAGTCGTGGTCATGCGGGTCGCGCGACCCTTCCACCGTCTGGCGCCTGTGCACCCGACGAGTTGTGGCTCCCCCACGGCGTGGGGAAACCGGTTTCAGGGTTTCAGCCCTGGACGGTGATGCCCATGGAACGGGCGGTACCGGCGATGATCTTGGAGGCGGCGGCCAGATCGTTGGCGTTGAGATCTTCCATCTTGGTGGTGGCGATCTCCTCCACCTGCGCCTGGGTCAGCGAGCCGACCTTCTGCGTGTGCGGGACACCGGAGCCCTTGGGCACACCGGCGGCCTTCTTGATGAGCTCGGCGGCCGGCGGCGTCTTGGTGATGAACGTGAACGAGCGATCCTCGTACACGGTGATCTCCACCGGGATGACGTTGCCGCGCTGCGACTCGGTCGCCGCGTTGTAGGCCTTGCAGAACTCCATGATGTTGACGCCGTGCTGGCCGAGCGCGGGGCCGATCGGCGGGGCCGGGTTGGCGGCGCCTGCCTGGATCTGCAGCTTGATGAGGCCGGAGACCTTCTTCTTGGGGGCCATGAATGGTCCTTCCCTTCTTGCTTCTTCCCCGCCCACAGGAGCGTGAACCGGGAGTGTGGCCGCCGTGGCGCGGCGGCCAGAATCGCGCCCCCACAACAAAGCGGGTCATGAGGGGCGAAGACTGAAAAAACTACTGGATCTTGGTGACCTGGGAGAACGAGAGCGTCACGGGCGTCTCGCGCTCGAAGATCGACACGAGCACGACGAGCTGGCGGGCCTCGAGCTTGATCTCGGAGATCGTGGCGGGCAGCGTCTCGAACGGGCCATCGTTGACGATGACGGACTCGCCGACCTCGAAGTCGACCTTGACGTCCGTGACCGGCACCTTGGCGGCCTTGCCGGTCTTCTCCGCCTCGGCGGCGGGAACGATGGTGTGCTCAAGCATGGAGTACACCTCGTCGAGGCTCAGCGGCACCGGATCGTGGGCGTTGCCGACGAAGCCGGTGACGCCCGGCGTGTGGCGCACGACGCCCCACGACTCGTCGGTCAGCTCCATGCGGACCAGGACGTAGCCGGGGATGCGCACGCGGCGCACGGTCTTGCGGGTCGTGTTCTTGATCTCCACGACGTCTTCCATGGGGACCTGGATTTCGTAGATGAAATCCTCCATGTTCAGGGTCTGGATGCGGGTCTCCAGGTTGACCTTCACACGGTTCTCGTAACCGGCGTACGAGTGGATGACGTACCAGTCGCCGGGCAGGCGGCGCAGCTTGGTGCGGAACTCGGCCAGAATGGCGGCGTTCGGGTCCTCCTCGGACTCCTCCGCGCTCTCGGCCTCGGCGGCGACGGTCTCATCCTCGGACACCACAAAAGCGTCCGCCGCCAGATCGGCGTCGGACTCCGCGGGCACCTCGGGGGTGCTCTCGAGCGACGCCTCGATGTTCTGGGCTTCGAGTTCCTGCTCGGACACGCGAACTTCCTGCTTTCGTGATCGGTACTTCAGAGGGTGTTGCTACTCGCCGGCTCCGGGATCCCCCGGGCCCGCGAGGAGAACTACTGCTCTGCAGGCCGGGTGAAGGACCACATCGCCAGCTGGCCGAACAGGGTGTCCAGCAAGCCAACAACGATCATGACGATGACCACGAAGGCCAGCACGACGAGCCAGTAGTTCACCAGCTCGCGGCGGGTCGGCGAGACGACCTTCTTGAGTTCCTGAACCACCTGGGCCAGGAACAGGCCGATGGAACTGAAGAAGCCGCGCTTCTTCTTGCTCGCTCCGGAGCCCTTCACCGTGGTGTCGGTCACCTGCGCCCCTCCATGTCCGTCATGTCGAAGCGGCGCGGTCACTGGCTCTTCGAGCTTGAGTGATCCACGCCGTTCTTCGTTTCGAGATGAAGCTCTCGAGAGCAGGGCAGACAGGACTCGAACCTGCAACCTGCGGTTTTGGAGACCGCTGCGCTACCAATTGCGCCACTACCCTTCACCGTGCTTCCGCCCACCGAATCGGTGAGTGGATGACACGAGTGAAGAGTCTACATGCTCGAGGGCACCCGCGTCGAACCGGCGCCTTCCCTCGCCCCGCGCCGCCGCCGTTCGGCGTCTCAATCGCCCCCGCTCTGAGCGCGCGGGCGCGCGCGTGCCTAGGATTGATGTGCGCCTCCCACACACGAGGGGAAGCGACCCAAGCGAAGTGCCCACCAGAACCACGAAGGATCTGAAGACGTCCATGTCACGCATCTCCTCCCGCATCGCCGCCATCGCCCCTTCGGCGACGCTCGCCGTGGACTCCAAGGCCAAGGCCCTCAAGGCCGCCGGCCGCCCCGTCATCGGCTTCGGCGCCGGCGAACCCGACTTCCCGACCCCGGACTACGTGGTCGACGCCGCCGTCGCCGCCGCCCGCGATCCCCGCTTCCACCGTTACTCCCCCACCAACGGCCAGCCGGCCCTGCGCGAGGCCATCGTGGCCAAGACCAAGCGTGATTCGGGCATCGACGTGTCGGTGGATCAGATCCTCGTGACCAACGGCGGCAAGCAGGCCGTGTACAACGCCTTCCAGACGCTCATCCAGGCCGGCGACGAGGTCATCGTCCCTGCCCCCTACTGGACCACCTACCCCGAGGCCATCGCACTGGCCGGCGGCACCACGGTGGAGATCTTCGCGGGTCCCGAGCAGGGCTACAAGGTCACCCTTGAGCAGCTGGAATCGGTGCGGACCGAGAAGACGAAGGCGCTGCTCTTCGTTTCCCCCTCCAACCCGACGGGCGCCGTCTACACGCCGGAGGAGACCGCCGCGATCGGCGCGTGGGCCCTCGAGCACGACGTCTGGGTGATCACCGATGAGATCTACGAGCACCTGACCTACGACGAGGCCGTCTTCACCTCCATCGCCGCCGCCACGCCCGAGCTTGAGAAGGTCGTCATCCTGAACGGCGTGGCCAAGACCTACGCCATGACCGGTTGGCGCGTGGGCTGGATGATCGCCCCGAGCGACGTCATCAAGGCCGCCTCCAACCTGCAGTCTCACTCGACCGGCAACGTGTCGAACGTCGCGCAGATGGCAGCACTCGCCGCCGTCGCCGGCCCGCTCGACGCCGTCGACGAGATGAAGGTGGCCTTCGATCGTCGCCGCAAGGCCATGGTGGCCGGCCTCAACGCCGTCCCCGGCTTCTCCTGCCCCACCCCCAAGGGCGCCTTCTACGCCTACGTCGACGTGCGCGGCGCGCTGGGCAAGGAGTACGACAGCGTGACGCCGCAGACCTCAGCCGAGCTCGCCGACTTCATCCTCGAGCGCGCCGAGGTGGCCGTGGTCCCGGGCGAGGCCTTCGGCCCCTCCGGCTACCTGCGCCTTTCCTACGCGCTGGGTGACGAGGACCTGGCCGAGGGCGTCGAGCGCATCCGTCAGCTGCTCTCCTGAGTTCCGCGGCCGCACGGCCGCTACGAGGGGCGAGTCACGCCCGCGGCGAAACACCGCGGGCGTGACCCGCCCCTCGTGCATGCTTGAAGCAGGGCGGCGCCCGTCACCGTCCACCGCGCCACAGCATTCATGGAGGAGATCAGTGGAGACCGTTTACCGCGCACTGCGCGCCATCCCCTTCCGCCGCGGCCCGCGCCGCTGGGTGGGAGGCGTCTGCTCCGGACTGGCCGAACGCTTCGGCTGGGACGCCAACCTCGTGCGCCTCGTCACGCTCGTCTCGTTCCTGCTGCCCGTCATCGGCATCGGCCTCTACCTCGTCCTGTGGCTCATCGTCCCGTGGGCGGACGGCAGCATCCCGCTGCAGCGCATCGTGCGTTCCTTCAAGCAGCGCTAGCCCTGGGCACGCGCCCGGCGCGCACCCCGCGCCCCCGGCGCAACAGAGCGGAAACCGTGCACCTGGCGCCGTGTGAGCCGAGATACACTGAACAAATCACCTGGGCCCAATGTCGTGCCCTGCACGTTTTCGCACGACACAGGAGCCAGTAGCCATGCGCGTTGGCATCATGACCAGCGGCGGCGATTGCCCCGGACTCAACGCAGTCATCCGCGGCGCCGTCCTCAACGGAATCAAGTCCCACGAGCAGGAGTACGTGGGCTTCCTCGATGGTTGGAAGGGCGTCCTCGAGGGCCTCACGGTGGATCTGAGCCGCCACATGGTCCGCGGCATTTCCAAGCAGGGTGGCACCATCCTGGGCACCAGCCGCACCCATCCGTACAACGCCGAGGACGGCGGCGCCGCCGGCGTGGCCGCCGCACTCGAGCGCCACGGCCTCGACGCGCTCGTCGCCATCGGCGGCGAGGGAACGCTCGCCGGCGCCAAGCGGCTGGCGGACGAGGGCCTGCCCATCGTTGGCGTCCCGAAAACCATCGACAACGACCTGGGCGGCACCGACTACACCTTCGGCTTCGACACCGCCGTGCAGATCGGCACCGAGGCCATCGATCGCCTGCGCACCACCGGCGAGTCCCATCACCGCTGCATGGTCGCCGAAGTCATGGGCCGCCACGCCGGCTGGATCGCCCTGCACACGGGCATGGCGGCCGGCGCCCACGCCGTTCTGATCCCTGAGCAGAAGGTCTCGATGCAGCAGATCGCCGAATGGGTCGGCGACGCCGAGGACCGTGGCCGCGCCCCGCTCGTCGTGGTCGCCGAGGGCTTCGTGCCGGAGGACGCCGACGAGGTGCACACCCCCCTGGGCCTCGACCGCCACGGCCGTCCGCGCCTGGGCGGCATCGGCGATCGCCTGGCGCCCATCATCGAGGAGATGACGGGCATCGAGACGCGCGCCACGACTCTCGGCCACATCCAGCGCGGCGGCACGCCCACCGCCTTCGACCGCGTGCTCGCCACGCGCATGGGCATGGGCGCCGCCGACCTCGTCGCCGACCGCGAGTGGGGCCGCATGGTGGCGCTCAAGGGCACCGACATCGAGCGCGTGCCGCTCGAGGCGGCCCTCCAGTCGCTCAAGACGGTGCCGCAGCACCGCTACGACGAGGCGGCCATCCTCTTCGGCTAGGCCCTACGGGCGCCGACGCGCTGCCGGTCCCAACGCACGACGCCGGGGTGAGACTTCCTTTGGAAGTCTCACCCCGGCGTCGTGATGGGGAGCCGCGAGCAGGGCGGGCGGCGCGGCAGGCTGTCCCGCCCCCGGCAAGGCACCCGGCGCGCCCACTGCTGGGGCGGCGCGAACCGGACACGCGGCCTGCGCCACCCGGCGGGGGTGCCGGCGCGCCTAGAGTCGGCGGATGCCCTCGGGGCGTCCCACCACGCTGCCGGCGTCCGGCGCCACGATGGTGGTCTGGGCCGCCGCGTAACGCGTCTCGCCGTCCACGACCGTCAGGATGGCCGCCGGGTCGGTGGTGCGGCGCACGATCGCCAGGGCGATGGGCCCTGCCTCGTGGTGCAGCACGGCCGAGGTGATGGTGCCGACCTTGCGGCCGTCCAACTGCACCTCCGCGCCCGCGGCCGGCACGGTGTGCTCCATGCCGTCCAGGTCGAGGAACACGAGGCGCCGCGGCGGGTGGCCGAGGTTGTGCGTCCGGGCCACGGTCTCCTGACCCTTGTAGCAGCCCTTGGCCAGGTGCACCGCGGTGCGCAGGAGGTCCAACTCGTGCGGGATGCTGCGCGAATCAACCTCGGCGCTCTGGCTCGGCTCCCAGGCCGCGATGCGCAGCTGTTCCGCGGCCATGAGCCCCGCCGCGCGCCATCCGGCCGCCAGCAGCTCCTGGGCCACCCGGCCCAGCTCGGCGCGCGGGATGAGGTCAAGCCGCCAATCGTTCTCCCGGCCGGGATGATCCTCGAGCACGGCGTACGGGTAGCCGCCGGCCTGGACCTCCGGCCACGGGTCGACCCAGCGCGGCCCGGCGCCCGCCACATCGAGCGGGAGGTCAGCATTGGAGCCGAGCACGGCCCACGCGTGGCTCGCGTCCTCGACCTCGACGCGGAGCATGAAGCGCATCGACTCGAGCCAGGCCGCGAGCGGCGGGGCAAAACCCGGCTCCACGATCAGGTGCGTGCTCTCGCCGTCGTCGATGACGCGGGCGTCGAATTCGATGCGGCCCTGCAGGTCGAGGAACAGGGTGCGCGAGGGCACCCCGGGCGCGAGGCGGTCGAGCGCCTGCGAGGTCAGGGAATGCAACCAGGAGCGGCGGTCGGGACCGCCGACCGTGACCACGCCCCAGTGGGAGAGGTCAACGAAGGCGCGGCCCGCCTCCAGCTCGCGCCCCTCGATGAGCGGGGATCCGTAGTGATCCGCCACGCCCGTGCCGGCCGCCTCGACGGCGCCGGGCAGGCTGAGGAGCGGCGAACGCTCCGGGGACGGCAAAGCCGCCTGCGGGTCTTCCGCGGCGGCTTGCTCGTGGGGCTGGACGCCCTCGGTCATGTTGTGCTCCTTGACGAAGGCGGGGACGCTAGTCCTGCTCGCCCGTACGTGGCTCCTGCGGGGAGCCGCTGTCCTCTGCGGCGGACGGCGATGCGGCCTCTCCCCCGTGGTGGCGGCCCTTGCGCTCGGGCAGGCGCTTGAGCGCCGCCGAGGCGTGCGCCTTCAGCCCCTCGCCCGTGGAGACGTCCCAGCGCCAGAACAGGTCGCCACCGACCAGTCCGAAGATGCGCGTCGCCGAGGCGTACTCGCGTGAGTGCTCGCCGCGCATGACGTAGTCGGTCGAGAGGGAAATCTGCGGTCCCTTGACGTGACCGAGGTAGAGCTCGGAGACGCCGCGGGGATGCGTGATGCTCACCTGCAGATCGAAGCCATCCGCCTCGTTGCGCAGCGCCTCGACGGCATCCGCGTTGCGCAGGGCCGGCACCACGTCGGCCGGAATCAGGCCGGGGCCGCCGTCCGCCTCGGTGAGGGGGCGGTGCAACTGCCAGAAGCCGTTCTCGACGCTCAGGGGACGAATCACCGTGCCGTCCGGATCCGCGAGCCATGTCTCCGCGCGGTACTCCACGACCGGCAGGCCGGTGTCGGTGAAGGTGGCGCGCTGGAAGATGTGCTGATCCCCGGCCTCACCCTCGCCGAGCATGCCGTAGCCCTCCCAGCTGCCGAGCAGCCAGGAAAGCGGCACCAGTTCAGGCGTCAGGTCGACGGGAAGTTCCATCGGCACGGCGCAGAACCTACTTCTGGCCCTTGAACAGCTTGCCGATCACCAGGGCGGCAAAGCCGGCCATCGCCAGGCCGGCCACGCCGAGCAGGCAGTAGAAGAAGATTTCGAGACCCATGTATTCACCATGCATGCGGCCCATACTAGCGTCTCGCGGGCGCACCCCGGCGCGGGTGAGGCGAGGCGAGGCATCCCGGGGCGCGCCGCCACCGCCTTCGCGCGCCAGCGGGCGCAACGGCGTGCCGTGCCGCCCGGCCCGGGACCGGGCCGGCGACGCCGCCGCAACGCACGGGCCGCGGGGCCTCAGGCCGCGAGCTGTGCCAGCAACGCCGCGGGCAGTCCGGCGGCCAGTACGGCACAGAGCCCGCCGACCACCCAGTTCAAGGCGCCGGTCGTCGCCGCGGCGTCAACCTCCACCTCCACCACGCCGTGCCGGCCGACCGCCGGCTCGCTGACCCCGCCGGCGCCCCAGCCGTTGCTCAGGGAAAGCACCAACACGCAGGCCAGCAGCCCCAGTGCCAGCACGCTGCCGCCTGCGGCCCACCAGCTCCCGGCCGGGATCTCGTCCCAGGCCCCGGCCTGGCGCAGCCAGACCCCCCAGCCAGCGCTCGACGCCACGATCACGTGGGCGCTGCCGCTGGCGGCCAGCGCCGCCACCTTGCCCTCGGCCTCGTGGCCGCGCAGCAGCTGGACAACAAAGGCCAGGAGGAGCCCGACGGCCAGGCACGCCGGCCACCAGGACAGCGCCGACTCGAGCGGGAGGGCGAGGGACGTGGCCAGCGCCGCACCACCGCTGAGGGCGATCACGGCAGACGACACCAACGAGGGGCGCAGGCCCGTGACCCGCGGCCAGAGACCGGCGACGGCGCCGACGAGCAGTCCGAGCGAGACGGCGGCCGCCGGGAGGGCGGCGTCGATGCCCACCAGGGTCGGCACGAGCAGGACGGCCGCCGCGGCCACCATGGTCAGGATCAGGCTGGGGATACGCACCCCCTCATCCTGCCGCATGGCCGCCCCCGGCCACCGATGCCCCTCCGCGCCGACGCATGTTGCGCCCGCAACATGCCCGTCACATGGGCGTGCGTAGACTGACCAGCGCCCGAGATGCCACAGACACACCGGCTCCCGAGGCACGAGAAATCCCCCAGGGAAGAGGAGGCGACCGGTGGCCCAGGTCCTGCTGTTGACGGCTTCACCCGACGCGGACTCCGTCCTGCCCTCGCTCCAGCTGCTGGGGCACGAGGTCACCGTCGCGCCGGCCGAGAACGCCTCGCTCGTGCGCGGAACCCAGGCCGATGTGCTCCTCGTCGACGCCCGCAGCGACCTGGTGGGCGCCCGGGCGCTGTGCCAGTCGGCCCGCGCCTTGCGCCTGAGCACGCCGGTGTTGCTCGCGCTCACCGAGGGCGGCATGGCCGTGGTGGGCCCGGCGTGGGGTGCAGACGACGTCATCCTGGCCACGGCCGGTCCCGCCGAGGTGGAGGCCAGGCTGCGCCTCGCGGCCCGCCGCAGCGCCGACCCGGAACCCGCCCCGGCCCGGATCAAGGTCCACGGCGTCGTGATCGACGAGGACTCCTACACCGCCAAGGTGGCCGGGCGCCCGCTCAACCTCACCTTCAAGGAATTCGAGCTGCTCAAGCACCTCGCAGCGCACCCCGGCCGTGTCTTCACGCGCGAGATCCTCCTGCAGGAGGTCTGGGGCTACGACTACTTCGGCGGCACCCGCACGGTCGACGTGCACGTGCGCCGACTGCGCGCCAAGCTCGGCCCCGATCACGAACAGCTCATCGGCACGGTGCGTAACGTTGGCTACCGTTTCAGCGCCGACGGCGAGGGCACCGAGGCGTCCTAGCGGCTCCCCCCTTGCGTGGGGCGGCCCCCGCCCGTCTACCGTGGTGCCATGAGCACCGAGTCCCGCCCCGAGTGGAACCTGCGCCGCTTCACCGGCCGTCCCACGCCCGCCACCATCGCCGCCCTCGGCCAGCTCGCAGCGGCAGCCGAGGAGGCGGACGGCAACCCGCCGTTCAACGACCAGACGTGGAGCGCCCTGCGCAGCGGCGACGACGCCGCCGCCATCTCCGGGCACATCGCCGTGCTGAGCGCCGGCCCCGAGCACGATGACGACGAGATCATCGGCGCCGCCATCATCACGCGCGGCCCCGGCCAGCCGGCGGTGCTCGAACTCGTCGTGCGCCCGGAGGAACGCGGGCACGGCGTGGGCGCGGAGCTCGCCGCCGCCGTGGCGGAGGCCGCCGGCGAGGAGGAACTGACGGCGTGGTCGCACGGCGACTCGGAGGCGGCCGCGAGCCTCGCGTCCCGCCACGGCTACGCCCCCGCCCGCCAGCTGTGGCGGATGCGCGCCAAGAGCACGCCATGGCCCACGCCCGAGCTCGACGACGGGGTACGCCTGCGTCCCTTCGTCCCCGGCACCGACGAGGAGGCCTGGCTCGCGCTGAACGCGGCGGCCTTCGCCCACCACCCCGAGCAGGGTTCCCTCACGCTCGCCGACCTGCTCGAGCGCGAGCGCTCCGAGTGGTTCGACCCGGCCGGCTTCCTGCTGGCCGAGGACGCCGGGGGAACGCTGCTTGGCTTCCACTGGACCAAGGTGCACCCGGCCACGACCGACTCCCGGGGCGCGGCCCACCCTGCAGTGGGCGAGGTGTACGTCGTCGGGATCTCCCCCGATGCCCAGGGTCGCGGCCTGGGCCGCGCCCTGACCCTCGCCGGACTGCGTCACCTGGCCGACGCCGGCCTGGGTTCCGTCATGCTCTATGTCGACGCGGACAACGAGCCGGCCGTGCGGCTGTACCGTTCGCTCGGCTTCGAACGCTGGGACGGCGACGTCATGTACGCCAAGGCACGGCACGACGTCGAGCGCTAAGAAGGTGGGCACGCCCCCTTTGTCGCTAAGGTGAGAGCCAGCACAGCCGACGACGTGGTCAGCGATGCTCTCATCCCGCACCGCGCCAGACGCACACCCCCAAGGAGAGGCCACGTGGAAGCCAACCAGACCCCGTCGTCGCCAGACTATGGCGACCGCGACGTCACCCCGTCCAAGGCCACGGTCGACCGCATCGAGCTGCCGGAGTTCGCGCCGGCCGCCGAGCCGGAGGGCGGCTTCTCCCTCGATCGCTTCCTCGACCGGGAAATGAGCTGGCTGGACTTCAACGCCCGCGTGCTGGAACTGGCGGAGGACCCCGATCTGTACCTGCTGGAGCGGGTCAACTTCCTCTCCATCTTTGCCTCCAATCTGGACGAGTTCTTCATGGTGCGTGTGGCGGGGCTCAAGCGCCGCATCGCCGCGGGGATCGCCGTGCCGAGCGCCGCCGGCGTCAACCCGCTGGATCAGCTCGAGCAGATCCTCGGCCGCGCCCACGAGCTGCAGGTCCGCCACGCCGCCGCGTTCTCCGAGCTCGTGCGCCCGCGCCTGGCCGAGGAGAACATCTCGCTGCTGCGCTGGGACCAGCTCGACGGCGCCACGCAGGAGCGCCTGCACACGTGGTTCAGGGACCAGGTCTTCCCGATCCTGACGCCGCTGGCCGTGGATCCGGCCCACCCCTTCCCGTACATCTCCGGCCTCTCGCTCAACCTCGCGGTCCTGGTGCGCAATCCGCTCACGGGCAAGCAGCTCTTCGCGAGGGTCAAGGTGCCGGATGTGCTGCCGCGCCTCGTCTCCGTGGACGGCCCGCGCGCCGGCCACAGCGCCGACAGCCCCGCCCGCTTCATTTCGCTCGAGGACGTCATCGCCGAGCATCTCGACCTGCTCTTCCCCGGCATGGAGGTCGTGGAGCACCACACCTTCCGCGTGACCCGCAACGAGGATCTCGAGGTCGAGGAGGACGACGCGGAGAACCTCCTGCAGGCCCTGGAGAAGGAGCTGCTGCGCCGCCGCTTCGGCCCGCCGGTGCGCCTCGAGATCGCCGACGACATCTCCTCGTCTGTGTACCAGCTGCTGGTGCGCGAGCTCGGCGTGGAGGAGGACGAGGTCTTCTCCCTGCCTTCCCCCCTGGATCTGCGCGGTCTGGGGGCCATCGCCTCCATCGACCGTCCGGCGCTGCGCTACCCCAAGCACCTGGCCCGCACCTCGCGCTACCTCAACGAGTCGGAGACCTCCAAGGCGGCCAACGTCTTCGCCGCGGTGCGCCGCCGCGACATCCTGCTTCACCACCCCTACGACTCGTTCTCCACGAGCGTGCAGGCCTTCCTCGAGCAGGCGGCGGCCGACCCCAAGGTGCAGGCCATCAAGCAGACGCTGTACCGCACCTCGGGCGATTCGCCCATCGTCGACGCCCTCATCGACGCGGCAGAGGCGGGCAAGCAGGTCCTGGCGCTCGTGGAGATCAAGGCCCGCTTCGACGAGCAGGCCAACATCTCCTGGGCGCGCAAGCTCGAGCAGGCCGGCGTGCACGTGGTCTACGGCATCGTGGGCCTGAAGACGCATTCGAAGCTCTCGCTCGTGGTGCGCCGCGAGGGCGACACCCTGCGCCGCTACGTGCACATCGGCACGGGAAATTACCACCCGCGCACGGCGCGCTACTACGAGGACCTGGGCCTGTTGACGTGCGATCCGCAGGTGGGCGAGGACGTCTCCAAGCTCTTTAACCAGCTCTCCGGCTACGCGCCCAAGACCACGTTCAAGCGCCTCCTCGTGGCCCCGCGCTCCCTGCGCTCCGGCCTCATCGATCTGATCGAGCGCGAGATCGCCCACGTGCGGGCCGGGTTGCAGGGCCGCGTCATCATCAAGGTGAACTCCATGGTGGATGAGGCGATCATCGACGCCCTCTACCGGGCCTCGCAGGCCGGGGTGAAGGTCGACGTCATCGTGCGCGGCATCTGCGCCATCCGCCCCGGCGTCCCCGGGCTGAGCGAGAACATCCGGGTCCGCTCCGTCCTCGGCCGCTTCCTCGAGCACTCGCGCGTCTTCTGCTTCGGCAACGGCGGCGATCCGGCCGTCTACATCGGCTCGGCCGACATGATGCACCGCAACCTCGACCGCCGCGTCGAGGCGCTCGTCTCGCTGAGCGATCAGGAGGAGAAGACCGAGCTCGTGGCCCTCATGGACCGCTACCTCGACGAGGGCACCTCGTCGTGGCACCTCGACGAGGCCGGCGCCTGGACGCGGCACCACCGCGGCCCGGACGGCGAGCCCTTGCTCGACATCCAGGAATCGCTGCTGCGCTCGCGTGAGCGCTCCGCGGGGTCGCACCGCGGATGAGCGCCGACGCAGTACTCCCGGTGCGTTCCTGCGACGAACCGGAACTCGCCAAAGTGACCTTTGCCGTCGTGGCAGGCGGCGCCCTGGCCTGGCGCCTGCGCAAGGGACGGCTCGAGGTCCTCGTGATCCACCGCCCCAAGTACGACGACTTCTCCTTCCCCAAGGGCAAGCTCGAGCCGGGTGAGTCCGTGGCCGAGTGCGCCGTGCGCGAGGTGCGCGAGGAGGTGGGCCTGCGCATCTCTCTTGGCATCCCGCTTCCCGCCGTGAGCTACGAGGTGCCCAAGGGGACCAAGGTGGTCTTCTATTGGGCGGCCAGGGTGGCCTCCGAGGCGATCGCCGACGGCGGCGAGGTCGACACGCTGCACTGGCTCGGCGTCGACGAGGCCCGCGCCGCCCTGAGCAACGCCGTCGACCGGCTGCCGCTCGATGCGCTCGAGGCGGCCTTCGCCGCCGGGCGCCTCGACACGGTCCCGCTGGTCGTGGCCAGGCACGCCAAGGCCAAGCCGCGCGCCGGCTGGACACGTGCCGAGGGCGAGCGCCCGCTGGCCACCTCGGGCAAGCGGCAGGCCTCGGCCCTCGCCGCCATGCTGATGGCGTGGCGCCCCGAGCGGGTCGTGAGCAGCCCCTGGCTGCGCTGCCTGCAGACGGTGCGCCCGTACGCCGCCCTGCGCGAGCTGCAGGTGCGCGCCGCGCCTGCGCTGACGGAGCACGCGGCGGCGAGGCACCCTGGCAAGGCGGCCAAGGCCGTGGAGAAACAGCTGGGCAAGGCCAAGCCGACCCTCGTGTGCACGCATCGCCCCGTGCTGCCCGTGGTGCTCTCCGTGCTGCGCGAGCGCTGCACCGCCGCGGCCGCCGTGGCCCTGCCCACGCACGATCCGTACCTGCACCCCGGCGCGGTGATCGTGGCGCACCGCCCGGTGGATTCCCCGTCGAAGATCGTCTCCATCGAGATCCACGAGCCCTTCGACGACTGACGCCCACCCGCACGCCGCGCTAGGCTCGTGCTCCCGCACGCTTCGTATCCGCCAGGAGGCTCCCATGCCGCAGACACCGCTCATCGCCCACGACAACCTGCGAGTGCTCCTGGATGCCGAGCAGGGGCGCTACTCCCTGTACGACGGCGAGGACTACATCGGCTTCCTCGGCTACGTGCAGGAGCAGGGCGTGCTTGACCTGCAGCACACCATCATCAAGGAGGAGTACTCCCGCCGCGGCTACGCGCGGGCCCTCGTGACGATCGTGCTCGAGCGCGTCTGGGCCCTCGACCTGCGCGTCGTGCCCACGTGCACCTACGTGGCCCAGTACCTCGATCGCTTCCCGCAGTACGCGTGGCTCGTGGCGGGCCAGGAGAACGACGACGCGACGCCGCACGGGCGGCACGCCGCCTAGCGGGCGGCGGCACCCTCCCGCCCCGGGCGGGCCGTCCCCTGGGGCCGCCCCTCAGCGGGCCGGTGCACTCCGGTGGGCCGGTGCCACCGCTTCCCCCCGGGGGCGGCACCGGGCCCCCGGCGCGCGTTCCCGGACGCCTAGACTGGTGCCCATGAGCGTGAACACCCAGTACGAGGACCTCCTGCGCGACGTCCTCGAGAACGGAACGCACAAGAGCGATCGCACCGGGACCGGGACCCGCAGCGTCTTCGGCCGCCAGATGCGCTTCAGCCTGGCCGAGAACGAGTTCCCGCTCCTGACGACCAAGCGCGTGCACTTCAAGTCGCTCGCGCTGGAGTTGCTCTGGTTCCTGCGCGGCGACTCGAATGTGCGCTGGTTGCAGGAGCGCGGCGTCACGATCTGGGACGAGTGGGCGGACGAGAACGGCGACCTCGGCCCCGTCTACGGCGTGCAGTGGCGTTCGTGGCCCACGCCGGCGGGCGGGCACATCGACCAGATCGCCAAGGTCGTGGAGCAGATCAAGGCCAACCCCGATTCCCGCCGCCACATCGTCTCCGCGTGGAACCCCGCGGAGGTGGACGAGATGGCGCTGCCCCCGTGCCACGCCCTGTTCCAGTTCTACGTGGCGGACGGCACGCTCTCCTGCCAGCTCTACCAGCGCAGCGCCGACCTCTTCCTCGGCGTGCCCTTCAACATCGCCTCCTACGCACTGCTCACGCGCATGGTCGCCGAGCAGACGGGCCTCAAGGCCGGCGAGTTCGTCTGGACGGGCGGCGATGTGCACCTCTACGACAATCACGTGGAGCAGGCCAAGCAACAGCTCTCCCGCGAGGTCTACCCCTTCCCCACGCTGCGCCTGAACCGCACGCCGGGGAGCCTCTTCGACTACGACTACGAGGACTTCGAGGTCCTCGACTACCGGCACCACCCGGGCATCAAGGCCCCCATCGCCGTCTGATGAGCCAGCTGCAGCTTCCGCCCCTGCCCCCGCGCGCCGTCGGCGCGATCTGGGCGCAGGCCAGCGACGGCGTGATCGGCCGGGGCGGCGACATGCCCTGGCACGCGCCGGAGGACATGGCCCACTTCAAGGCGACCACCTGGGGCCATCCCGTCGTGATGGGCCGGCGCACGTGGGAGTCCATCCCCCCGCGCTTTCGCCCGTTTCCCGGGCGCAGCAACCTCGTGCTCACGGGTGATTCGGCCCGGGCGGCCGAGCTCGCCGAGCAGGGCGCCACGGCGCACGCGAGCCTCACCGAGGCCCTGGCCGACGCCGCCACGCACGAGGGCGGCGAGCTCACGTGGATCACGGGCGGCGGGGCGCTGTACGCCCAGGCCATACACGAGCTGGTCCCGGATCTGCTCGTCGTGACGGTCCTCGACCTCGAGGTCCCGGACGGCGACACCCTCGCCCCCGAGATCCCCTCGGAGTACGAGCTCGCAAGCGCCTCTCCCTCCCCCACCACCTTCCACAACTCACCCGCAGGCCCCGGCTACCGCTTCGAGGTCTGGACACGAAAGGCCCGCGCATGAAGGACCTGACCCGCCGCCCCGAGACGCTCTTCCTCTTCGGGTACATGCTCCTCCCCCTGCTCTCGCTCGTGTGCGTCGCAGCAGGCGTCTGGAGCGTCATCATCGGCAAGACGGCCCTTGGCGTCGTGCTCATCGTTGTCGTGACGCAGCTCTTCGTGTGGGGCTCGATCTGGATGATCAGCCGCCGCACCCGCCTGCTCAAGGAGGCTGACGGTGCCATCGACGCCGCCATGAGCGATGAGGAGGCCATCAACGCCTTCAACGCCCGCGAGGCCCTGGAGATCGAGCGCCGCGAGGCGGAGGAGGCCGCGCGCCGCGCCGCGCCCGGCTCCGCGCAGCAGGGAAGCGACGAGACCAAGTAAGCCACGCGCCGCACGACTCGCACGCGCGGACGCCGCCCTCCGGCACCTGGCCGGGCGGGCGGCGTCGTGCATGGTGGGGCACTGCCCGACGGCGGGCGCCTCCGGAGTGGGCCGTCCACCTTGAGTGCCCGTGGCGTCACACACCGAGCGTGTGCGGGCCGCGATCCGTAGCATGGGTGCATGACTTCCCAGGCCGTCGGTTTTGTCGGATACCGGGGCATGGTCGGCTCGGTCCTCATGCAGCGCATGGTGGACGAGGGCGACTTTGCTCATCTCGACCCCGTCTTCTTCTCCACGTCCCAGGCCGGCGCCGCCGCGCCCTCCTTCGCCGCCGGCGCCCCCGCGCTGAAGGACGCCTACGACCTCGACGAGCTGGCCAAGCTGCCGATCATCGTCACGGCGCAGGGCGGGGACTACACCTCGGCCGTGCACCCGAAGCTGCGCGAGCGCGGCTGGGACGGCCTGTGGATCGACGCCGCCTCCACGCTGCGCGTCAAGGACTCCTCGATCATCGTGCTCGACCCGGTCAACCGCGATGTCATCGACGCCGGCCTGGCCAGCGGCGTCAAGGACTACATCGGCGGCAACTGCACCGTCTCGTGCATGCTCATGGGCCTGGGCGGCCTGTTCAAGAACGGGCTCGTCGAGTGGGCCACGTCCATGACGTACCAGGCGGCCTCGGGCGGCGGCGCCCGCCACATGCGCGAGCTGCTGACCCAGTTCGGCGACCTCAACGCAGCGGTGGGCCCCGAGCTGGCTGACCCGGCCGCCGCGATCCTCGAGATCGACCGCAAGGTCCTCGCCACGCAGCGCGGCGGCGAGCTGGACGCGAGCCAGTTCGGCGTGCCGCTGGCCGGCAACCTCATCCCCTGGATCGACGCCGACCTCGGCAACGGTCAGTCCAAGGAGGAGTGGAAGGCCGGGGTCGAGACCAACAAGATCCTGGGCCGCTCCGGTTCCGACAGCATCGTGGTGGACGGGCTCTGCGTGCGCATCGGCGCCATGCGCTCCCACTCGCAGGCGCTGACCCTGAAGCTCACCGAGGGCCTCTCCATCGAGGAGATCTCCCGGATCCTCGACGAGGACAACGAGTGGTCCAAGGTGGTGCCGAACACCAAGGAGGACTCCATGCGGGACCTCACGCCGGTGGCCGCCTCCGGCACGCTCACGGTCCCCGTGGGGCGCCTGCGCAAGCTGGAGATGGGCCCCCAGTACCTCTCCGCCTTCACGGTGGGCGACCAGCTTCTCTGGGGCGCGGCCGAGCCGCTGCGCCGCATGTTGCTCATCGCGCTGGGCCGCCTCTAGGCCTCACCGGGGCGCGGAGCGCGCCCCCAAAAAATGCTCGACGCCGGGTAGCCGGGTCCCACGGACCCGACCACCCGGCGTCGGGCTTTTCGCTTGTCCAAGGTTGGCTGCCCGCGGCGCAAGGCGTGGTCAGTGGCCCGTGAGCGCCCGGAGCCGCTCGAGTTCCTGGAGCGCGAGCTCCTCCTGCCGCGAGAGCTCGTCGAGGCGGGCCGGGGAGGCCCCCTCGGCGCGCGCGGCGGCGGATCTGCCTTGGGCCTCGCGCAGCGCCGCCACAGCGGCTGCCTCGGCCGGGGTGAAGTCTCTGGGGTCGGGAATCTGCGTCATGGTCCATGGTGTGCCCGGGGCGGGGCTGGCGCAATGTCTCCCGGACGATTGATTCGCCGCCCGCTTCCCCTCAAACGCCTCCGCTCCCGGTGTGTGCACCCCCACTTCAGGGGTGCACACACCGGGAGCGGAGGCAGGTGCCGCGGGCCCTTGCTGGGGCCGAACGCTGCGGCCCAACGCCAGAGGCGCGGCGGGGGCGCTCAGAGCGAGCAGTTGATGAGCAGCGGCTCGTGTTCAAGGGTGAGGCCCCAGGCCTCGCGGACGCCCGCCTGCACGTGCCTGGCCAGGGCCAGCAGGTCGGCGCTGCTCGCGTCGCCGCGATTGGTCAGCGCCAGCGCGTGCTTCGTGGAGAGCGAGGCGCGTCCTCCGGCCACCGACTCCCCCGGCGTGCCGGGCAGGCCGTAGCCCTTGTGGAAACCGGCGTGGTCGATGAGCCAGGCGGCGGAGAGCTTGACCTTCCCCTCGCCCTGCCCCGCGTAGCGCGGCGCATCCTCGGGGAGCGCGGCCGCAACGGCCCCGTCGACGATGGGGTTCGTGAAGAAGGAGCCGGCCGAGCGGGTGTCCGGGTCCTTGCGATCAACGACCATGCCCTTGGACGCGCGCAGCTCGAGGACGGCCTCGCGCACGCGCTGAGCCGGCACGCGGTCGCCCACGCTCACTCCCAGGGCGCCGGCGAGTTGCTGGTAGGCCACGGGGCGGCCCTCGTCCTCGTAGAGGGCGAAGGTGGCGCCGAGGACCACGTAGCGCGGGGAGCCGTTGACGGTGGAGCGCTTGATGATGGAGTCGCGGTAGCCCAGGCGCAGATCGCCCACGCCAAACTCCTTGAGCTGCTTGGCCTCGCGGTCGTAGACGTCAACGCGCACGAGGTGCTGGCCGACGTCGGCCCCGTAGGCGCCCACGTTCTGCACGGGGGTGGCCCCCGCGAGCCCGGGGATGCCGGAGAGCGCCTCGAGCCCCGAGAGGCCGGAGGCGACGGTGTGCGCCACGACGTCGTCCCAATGGTGGCCGGCCTCCACGGTGATCAGGCGCGCCCCGGCGGCCGTGACGCCGTCCTCGACGGTGATGCCGTGGGTCCCGATGCCGAGCACCGTGCCTGCCCACCCGGCGTCGTCCACCAAGAGGTTGGAGCCGCCGCCCAGGATCAACAGCTCGGAGCCGGAGGCGTCCGCGGCGCGGACGGCCTCCACGATCTCCTCGCGCGTGGTGCCGGCGACGAGCGTGCCGGCGGGGCCGCCGACGCCCAGGGTGGTCAATTCGGAGAGTCGCGCCTGGTTCACGCGGCCGCCACGCGCACGAGCGCCTGGGCCTTCGTCAGGACCTTCTCCTCGCCGAGGGTGACCGTGAGGTCGACGCGGGCCGTGGAGGCCGCCTCGTCCAGCTTGCCCACCGTGGCGAGGATGTTCAGCTCGGCGCCCTCGGCGTCGGCCGGGTTGCTGCCGGCCGGATCCGGAACGGGAACCATCGCGGCAAAGCGGGTCTGGTAGTCGAGGATCGCGGTGGGGTCGCCGATCCACTCGGTCACGAGCTGCACGGCGGCGCCCATCGTGAGCATGCCGTGGGCGATGACGCCCGGCAGGCCCACCTCGGTGGCGAAGCGATCGTTCCAGTGAATGGGGTTCAGGTCCCCGGAGGCCCCCGCGTAGCGCACGAGGTCGGCGCGGTTCAGGCGCAGCGTGGTGGAGGCGAGCTCCTGGCCCACGGCAAGATCGGTGAAGGTGACGGCCATGGCGTTACTCCTCGCCTCGGACCAGCAGGGTGGAGAGCACGGTCGTGACGGGGGCACCCGCCGCGTCGACGAGCTCGGTGCGGGTGGTGACCATGCCGCCCGTCCCGGCGGCGCGGGCGCGATCCACCGTGACGGTCGCGGTGATCTCGTCCCCCGCCACGATGGGGCGGTGGTGGGTGAAGCGCTCGTCGGCGTGCACCACGCGGGAGAAGTCGATGCCGGAGGCCGGATCCTGGATGTAGGCCGCCTCGGCCTTCTGCGCGATGAGCACGGCAAAGGTGGGCGGGGCCACGAGGTCGGCGTGACCGGCCGCGCGGGCCACCTCCACGTCAAGATGCACGGGGTGCGTTGCCTTCACGGCGAGCGCGAACTCCCTGATCTTCTCCCGTCCCACGGCGTAGGCCGGGGCCGGGGGGTAGCTGGTGCCCTGCAGGGCTGCGTTGACGCTCACTTCTTCCCTTTCTTCGCGGCCTTTGCCGCGTCGCGAGCAGCGACCTCGCGCACGCGACGGCGCTGATCCGCCATCCGCACGCCGACGCCGACAAGGTGGCAGACCACGCCGACGGCCAGCAGGCCGATGGCAAAGAACATCAGCCACTTGAGGTTGCTTGCCACGCCGATGATGGCCAGCAGGATGCCGACGCCGAAACACGACACGGCACCGAGCAGCGTGGCCTTGACCGCCGGCGAGGCGGTGTCCCAATCGAGCATGCTCCCCAGTCTACGGGCGGGGCGCTCCCGGCCGGGGCCCGAACACCCGGCGCCGAAGCCTTGACCCGCTCCACCGGGCCTCCCTAGCGTGGACGGCAGGCAGCGTCGCCTCCCTATCAGCGGCGCACAGCGCCGAGAAGCCGTGTATCGGAGGATCCGTGAGCCCCAGCCCCACCGACGCCGTCTCCGGCGCCCTTCCGCAGCGCTGGCGCGATCTGCGTGCCGTCCTCTTCGACCTCGACGGCGTGCTGACCCCCACGGCCGAGGTGCACCGGGCGGCCTGGAGCGAGACCTTCGCCGCGTTCTTTGCCGCGATCGGGCGGCAGGACGCCCTGAGCCCCGGCGACTACCTGCGCCTCGTCGACGGCAAGCCTCGCTATGACGGTGTGGCCTCGGTGCTTCATGACAGGGGGCTGTCACTTCCGCAAGGGACGGCGGAGGACGCGCCGGGCTGGGACACGGTGTGCGCCGTGGGCAACGCCAAGAACGCCGCCTTCACTCGCATCCTCGAGCGCGACGGCGTGGAACCCTACCCGGGCAGCATCGCCTTCCTTGACGCCGTCGTGGACGCCGGGCTCGAGGTCGCCGTGGTCTCCTCCTCCCGCAACGCCCCCGCCGTGCTCCGGGCCGCAGGGCTCGAGCATCGCTTCAGCCTGGTCCTCGACGGGGCGACCGCTGCGCGGCGGGCGCTGCCGGGCAAGCCCGCTCCGGACACCTACCTCGCGGCGGCAGCCGAGCTCGGCTGGCTCCCCGCACAGTGCGCCGTGGTCGAGGACGCCCTGAGCGGCGTGGCGGCGGGGGCAGCCGGCGGCTTCGGGCTCGTCTTGGGCGTGGCCCGCGATCTGCCGCCGCAGGAGCTGCTGGCCGCCGGCGCCACCGCCGTGGTGCTCGACCTGGGCGAGGTGGACCTCGATGCGGCCGGGTCGCCGCAGGACGCCTGGTCGCTGAGCACCACGGGCGAGGCGGCCCCCAGCGCGGAGGACGCCACGGTGTACTCCCTGGGCAACGGCTTTGTTGGCCTGCGCTGGCAGGGCCCGGGCGCCGTAGCCCCCGGCGAGGGCACCTTCGTCAACGGCCTGCACGAGACCTGGCCCATCACCTACCCGGAGAACTCCTACGGGCAGGCCGAGGCCGGCCAGAGCATGATCGCCGCCCCGGACGCGAGGGCCTTCCGCCTCTACGTCGACGAGGAGGCCCTCGAGCTCGGCCGCACCGAGGTGGATCACGCCGACACCCGCCTCGACTTCCGCGACGGGACGCTCACCTCCCACGTCGTCTGGCGCACGGCCCAGGGGACGCGCGTGGAGGTGCGGGTGCGCCAGCTCGTCTCCTTCGAGGAGCGCCACCTCGTGGTCCTCGACTACCAGGTGCGCCCGCTGGATTCCCGCGCCAGCATCCACCTCGTCTCCGGTGTGGCGCTGCCCAACACCGGCGAGCACGTTCCCACTCCGGAGCAGGCCGACGCCGCTGCCACGCCCATCGACGACCCCCGCAAGTCGGAGCGGGTCGAGGCCGGCGCCCTGCAGCCGATGGCCTCCCGCCCGGGCCCGACGAGCCACATCCTGGGCTATCGGGTGCGGGACTCCGGCATGACGCTGGGCGTCGGCACGGCGCACGTGGTGCGCTTCCCCGAGGGCGAGCACGGGCGAGGCACCGTCAGGCACGACAACGGCGAGGGCGCCTTCACGAGCGTGAGCGTTGACCTGGAGGCGGGCGAGGCCCTGCGCGTGAGCAAGTTCGTCACCTACCACTCGAGCCGCCGCCAGCCGGTCTCGGAGATGATCGAGCGGGCCGAGCGCTCGGTGAGCAATGCGCTCATCCTGGGGTACGACCGCCTGAGCCAGGCCCAGCGCGACTGGGCCGAGCGCTTTTGGGACCGCAGCGACGTCGGGCTCTCCCCCGCCCAACCTGGCCTCCAGCGCGCCGTGCGCTGGAACCTGTGGCAGCTGGCGCAGGCCTCGGCGCGGGCCGATGGCCTGGGGATCTCGGCCAAGGGCGTCTCCGGCAACGGGTACTCCGGCCACTACTTCTGGGACACCGAGGTGTTTGTGGTGCCGTTCCTGAACTACACCACGCCGCAGTGGGCCAGGAACGCCCTACGGGCGCGCGTGACCATGCTCCCCAAGGCCCGCGATCGCGCGCGGGTGCTCAACGAGGACGGCGCGCTCTTTGCCTGGCGCACCATCAACGGCGACGAGGCCAGCGCCTACTTCCCCGCCGGCACGGCGCAGTACCACATCAATGCCGACATCTCCGCGGCGGTCTTCCACTACCTGAAGGCCACAGCGGACGAGGGCTTCCTGCTGCGCGGCGGCGCGCAGATCCTCGTAGAGACCGCCCGGCTCTGGATGTCGCTGGGGTTCTGGCGCTCCAACGCCGCGGGGCGCGCCTTCCACCTCCACGGCGTCACGGGTCCGGACGAGTACACGGCGCTCGTGAACGACAACCTGTACACGAACGTCTCGGCCGCCTTCAATCTGGAGGTCGCCGCCAAGGCCCTCGACCTCGTGCGCCGGGAGCGGCCCGCCGCCTACGAGGCCCTCGTGCATGAGCTGGCGTTGAAGCCCGGCGAGCCGGAGGCGTGGCTCGAGGCGGCGGCCGGCATGCACATCGGCTACGACGAGTCCCTCGGCGTGCACGCCCAGGACGCCGACTTCCTGGAGAAGGAGGTGTGGGACGTGCCCGGCACCCCGCGGGACAGGCACCCGCTGCTGCTGCACTTCCACCCCCTCGTCCTCTACCGCTTCCAGGTGCTCAAGCAGGCCGACGCCGTCTTGGCCCTGTGGTTGCACTCCTCGCGCTTCACGGCCGAGCAGAAGCGCGCCGACTTCGAGTACTACGACCCGCTGACCACGGGCGACTCCACGCTCTCCGCCACGGTCCAGTCCATCGTGGCGGCCGAGGTGGGCTACGCCGAGCTGGCCCTCGAGTACTTCGAGCACGCCCTGCACGTTGACCTGGACAATCTCCACGGCAACACGGCGGACGGCGTGCACGTGGCCAGCACGGGCGGCGTCTGGGCGGCGCTCGTGAACGGTTTCGGCGGCCTGCGCGACGACGACGGCGCGTGGAGCTTCGATCCGCGCCTGCCGGCGTCCTGGCCCTCGCTGAGCTTCTGCCTGACCCGCTTGGGCACCCGCGTGCGCTTCACCCTCACGGCCACCGCCCTGGAGGCGCGCGTCGTCGAGGCCGAGCGCGGGCTGGCCGTGGACTTCAGCGTGCGCGGCTCGGCCTTCACCGTGACGCCCGACGGCGGCGCGGTGAGCGTGCCGCTGGACGGGCAGGGCGAGGTGCTCTCCGGGCGTCCCACCTTCGAACACGTCACCACGCTCCAGCGCCGCGACGGATCCAGGCTGGGGCCGGAGACGGACGAGGACTGAGGGCCCGACGTCGGGTGGCTGGCTCAGGCGCGCACGGCGCCCACCGCCGCCGGCGGGGTGGAGCGCTCGGCCTCCGCATTCATGGCGCGGCGGAACGCCAGCACGGCCGGTGCCTCGACGGAGGCGGTGCGGGCGAGCGAGTAGAGCCGCCGGTGCGGCCGGCCCGGGAGCTCGAGGAGGCTCACGCCCTGCAGGTGCTCGGCGCCCACGAGGCCCGGCAGGAACGCCGGGGAGAGCCCCGTCCTGGCCAGCTGCACCTGGAGCAAGGGGTCGGTGACCTCGAAGCCGGGGACGGGCTCGAAACCGGCCGCCCGGCAGTGCGAGCGCGCCCACTGCCCCATGGGGCTGCGCGCCGGGTCAAGCACCCAGCGGTGACCCGCGAGCTCGGCCAAGCGGGCGCCGTCGAGCGCCGGGGCCTCCTCCCTCGCCACGGCGAGACGCAAGGGATCCAGCAGGAAGTCCTCGCGGTGGGTGCCCTCGATGACCGCTGCCGGCGCGCCGGGGAACTCCTCGCCCACGATGAGGTCGAAGTCGTGAGCGAGGAGGCCCTCGATGGCCGGGAGCACCTCGCGGTGCACGAGGTCGACGCGCAGGGCCGGATGCTCCCCGGCCAGCGCCTGGACCGTGCGCGGGACCACGTCGAGGAGGAGCGTCTGGAAGGAGGCCACGCGCAGGACGCCGGCGACCTCACCGCGGACCGCGGCCACCTCGGTCCTGGCGAGCTCGAGCCGGGCCTGGATCTCCTGCGCGTGACGCACGAGCACGAGGCCCTCCGGGGTCAGGCGCACGCCGCGGCCCACGCGTTCGAGCACCGGGGCCCCCGTCTGCGCCTCGAGGCGCGAGAGCTGCTGCGAGAGCGCCGAGGGCGTGAAGTTTAGGGCGTGCGCCGCTGCCGTGACGCTTCCCGTGCGCTGCACCTCGGCGAGGGCGATGAGGTGGGTGAGCTGAAACATCGGGGTGGCCGTTCCCTTTCCTGCGGGCGCTGCGGCAACTCTTTAGTGTTGCTAACAGAAATCCTGAAAGTACCGTAAGTGGACTTGATAGTGAGGGTCAATCATGCTTGAGACATGACCCCGCTTTTCCCGGCCCGGGATCCCCGCCGCGCCACCGCCACAGCAGCCCTCCTGGTGCTTGGATCCTGCATCTCCCTTCAGTTCGGCGCCGCCTTGGCGTATCAGCTCTTTCCCTCCGTCGGCGCGTGGGGCATGACCACGCTGCGGCTCGGCCTCTCCGCCGTGGTGCTCCTCCTGGTGGTGCGTCCGCGCGTGCGCTCATGGACGCGCTCGCAGTGGCTGGCTACGATCGCGTTTGGTGCCGCGCTGGCCGGCATGAACGGCTTCTTCTACTGGGGCATCTCCACCGTGCCGCTGGGGCCGGCCGTGGCCATCGAGTTCATCGGGCCGCTGGCCCTGACCGCCGTCCTCTCGCGCGGCATCCGCGAGTGGGCGTGGCTGGTGCCCGCCATGGTGGGCATGGGTCTCTTTGCCGTTGAACACCTGCGTGGGGTGAGCCACCTCGATCCGCTCGGCGTGGTCTTCATCCTCGTGGCCGGGCTCTTCTGGGCCCTGTACATCCTGGCCTCCGAGCGGGCCGGGCGGAAGGTGGAGGGAGCCGGCGGGCTGGCGGTGGCCGTGGCGATCGCGGCGATCCTCGTGGCGCCGTTCGGGCTGCCGCAGGCGCTGCCCGCCGTGGTGGCCGAGCCGTCGCTGCTGCTCCTGGCCCTGCCGGCGGCGCTCCTGGCCTCCGTGATCCCCTACTCCCTCGAGTTCGCGGCGCTGCGCCGCCTCCCCAAGCCCGTCTTCGGGATCCTACTCTCGCTCGAGCCCGCCGTGGCCGCGACAGCCGGCTTCCTGCTGCTTGGACAGAACATGAGCGTGCTTGGCGCGTGCGCCGTGGCGCTCGTGGTCATCGCGTCCGTCGGCTCCACGCTGGGCGCCAGGGCGCCCAAGGCGGCCCGCACCGAGGTGACAGTCGCCGCGTAGCCGGCCGCGCGGCGTCGGGCCTGTTTCTGCGAGCGCGGCGCTGCGGGCGTAGCTCGGCGGGCGCGGCGCCTACCTGCGTCGCACCCGGTCGGCGGCGACCAACGCGCCGCCGATGGCGGCCGGTACGAGCGCCAACCACGGGCCCGGCGTGAAGACCGCTCCCACCGCCAGCAGGAGGCACAGCCAGCCCACCAGGCCGGCGTTGACGTCGTTGCCCGCGCTCGGCTTGCGTTCGCTCATGATCCGCTCATCCTTCCTCTGTGCCTCCCGATCGCTTCCACCGGGGCTCCGCGCCGCCGACTCGCGACTTTTTTGGCGAACTCGCGACTCTTTCTCGCGATGGAGCGAGAAGATCGCGAGATCGCCGCTGGAAGCCGCGGAGCCGTCGGGCGCCGACGCCCCGGTAAAGCAAAAGGCCCCGGTAAAGCAAAAGGCCCCGGATCACTCCGGGGCCTTTCCTTGGTAGCGGTGCCGGGACTCGATCCCGGGACCTCACGATTATGAGCTGTGAACACATGTACTAATATGGGCGCTACTCCCGCGAGATTCCGGGGAAGTTGGGCTGTCACGTTTGCAGGGGAAGTCCTGTGCAGGAACCTGCATGGCTAACGTCATGGCTAACGTAGGAGAAATCATGGCCACACGAGGCAAAGGCGAGTCGTCCGTCTACAAGCGAGCAGCCGATGGCATGTGGGTCGCCGCTATCGAGCTCCCCCGCGGTCGAGACAACAAGCGCCGGCGCAAGGTGATCGTCCGCAAGTCCAAGAAGGACGTCCTCGCCGAGCTCAAGAAACAGCGCGACTTGCTCGGCACCCACGGTGACCTCGCCACCAGCACTACCACCCTCGGGCAGTGGGCCAGGTACTGGCTCGAGGAGATCGCAGCGCGGACCGTCACACCGAACACCGTCAACGGCTACCGCACCGCCGTGAACCAGTGGATCGTCCCTCTCATCGGTCAGCTCAAGCTCGACCGCGTCACGCCCAAACATGTACGCGATCTGTCGCTCTCCATCATGGTGACTCCCAAACTCAAGGCCGTCCGTGACTTGCCTGAGGAGGAATGGCCCGAGGACACGGAGTTCCTCTCGTCCACCTACGCCCGCCTGATCCACACCGCGTTGGCCGTCTGCCTCAAGGCGGCAGTCAATGACGGCAAGATCACGCACAACCCCTGCGACAAGGTCACCAAACCACCCAAGGGCACCAAGGCCATGCTGTCGCTCGAGGCCGACGACGCCATCAAGGTGCTCCGCTACCTCTCTACACACAAGGACGGCGCGCTCTGGGCGACCTACCTCTTCACCGGCGCTCGCCGTGGGGAGATCCTAGGGCTGACCATCGATCGCGTGGGCGACTTCCTCGACCTCTCCTGGCAGTTGCAGCACCACACAACCCTGACGACGATCCCCGCGGACTGGGAGCACCTCAAGGTCGCCGAGCAGCTGTACCTCTGCCGCCCAAAGTCCAAGTCGGGTTGGCGCCGGCCGCCGTTGGTCGAGCCGCTGAAGTCGATCATCGAGCGGCACATCGGCACGAGGAAAGACGGCTTCGTTTTCCTCACGGAAGACGGCTCGCCGTGGAACCCGTTGGAGGCCACCAAGGAGTGGCGCCGCGTCCTAGACGCCGCCGGCATAGATGAGCCGGTGCCGCTTCACGGGTTGCGTCACACTGCCGTCGATCTGCTGTACGAGCTGGAAGTGCCCGAGCATGTGATCTCGGAGATCGTGGGGCACTCATCGCGCTCCGTCACCCGCTCCTACCGGACCCGCGGCGACATCAAGCGGCAGACGGCCGCTCTCGAAGCGCTCGGGAAGCTACTGGCCATCGCGGAATGAGGAAGGCCCCCACCAGTTGGTGGGGGCCTTCCTTGTGTTCAGGCGACTTCGTGGAGCGGGACCTGAAGAGTCGCGAGCGCTTCGCGCAGTCGGGTCACTGCAACAGGCAAGGCGCCCAGTTCGCATGCCACCTCTTGATCGGTCATGCCAGGTTGCACATGCTGGATAAACGCGAACGGGTCAAACATGTGCAGCGCGGCCCACCGATCCGCCTGCCGCTCCTGCTTGCTCTTGCGTCGGCAGTCGCCCCCGACATGCCCGTATTCGGCGTGGCCCAGTTCGTGCCAGAACGTCCAGTCGAGCTGCGGCCCGCGCAGATCCGGGTGAAGAGTGATCAGCCGCCGCCGGTGTTCATAGACGCCCCACTCTCCCCCGGGCGTCTGAGCCCGCCTGACGATGACGCCGGAGGCGGCGGCGTACCGCTCCGCACGAACTAGATAGGACAAGGGCAACTCCTGGGCTGGGTGGCTATGGGAAGGGTGGCATGTGGGTGTGACGGCTCACGTCTCGTTGGGCAGGTCGTCCATGCCGATACCATCGACGCCTTCATGCGCGGCAAGGCCGTACTTCTCGGCGTCGCCCGGCACGTAGTCGCCCGCGATTCGGAGGGCTTCTTCCTGGCGCACTTGCTCCACCACGTCGGCGCCGTAGGTGTCACCGTCGCGGTCACCATGGGTGACGGCGAGTCGGTCGTAGGCGCGTTCCACAATGACGGTTGGGTCGAGGTCGATGATCTCTGCGGCTTCGCAGAGTGCGGCAAGGGGCAGCTCTTGTTTGCCGTTCAGGTACTTGTTGAAGGCGGAGGCGGAGCGGCCCAGTTCGTCGGCTACGTACTTGGCGGTGAAACCCTGGGCTGTGATGGCGCCCTTGAGCTCAAGGCCGATGAAGCGGACAAACTCGTCTGCGCGCTGGCGATTGTTCATAGAAGCACCATAATGCTCAGATCGAGCAAATGCAATGCTTGATCTGCCATGCGTCCGGGCTTGACGATTGCTCATTCGAGCAACTAACTTAGTCTCATGAGCAATCACACCGGCGTAGTTACCGAGTGGAGCGCACAGGCAGTTCAGCAGGCCATCGAGGACTCGGGCATGACCAAGCTCGCCGTGTCCGAGGCTTCGGGTATCCCCTACGCGACGCTGAACAGGAAGCTGGCCGCCAAGGCCGACTTCGGTTTCCGGGACCTCATGACTCTTGCTGAGACCCTCGGAGTTCACCCCTCCGCCTTCATTCCACCCATGTTCGCCTCCCCAGACCCCCAGTCCAACCCCCAGCTCGAGAAGGTGCCGGCATGAGCATCGATGACGGCAAGAAGGCCTACACCATCGCCGAGGCGGCCGAGACCTCTGGGATCTCCGAGCGATCCATCCGTGCGGAGATCGCGTTGAGCCGTCTCTCAGCCAAAAAGTTCGGTTCCCGGCTCTTGATCCTTGGGCCAAGCCTTGATGCATGGCTTGAGGAGCTCCCCGACGCCTGAGCGTCGCCATACACCCCCCTTTCCACAAGCCTTCGGTCACGTTGGCTCGGGCATTCCTTTGCCCAAAACACCCCCACCCCCGCTCGCTGGTTCGCCGGCGACGTTGACAGGAAGGTCATTCGTCATGCTCGAAATCAGTACGACCGGATTTGAGAAGCGCATCGCAGCCGAGGTGCCGTCTTTCTCTCGCGGTCAGGTTAAGAAGGCGGCGAAGAAGCTCGCGTGGATGGCGCAGAACATGCGTGAGACGTTCGATTTCTTCGAGGGGCTGCGCATCCTCGGAATCATCAGCGATCCGACCGCCCGTGATGCTGTCGCCAACCTCGAGGCGGTGCCGGCGTGAGCGCGCCCGTCTTGGTCGAGTCCACGGACGCGGGCCTCATGGTCACGTCGGAGACCATCGCCGCGGGCACGGAGGTTCAGCACAAGAACGTGTTGGGTCTGATCGTGTCGCATGCTGTGGCGCTCGAGCGGTTCGGGCAGGTCGCGTTTCAAACGCGACCTGGATACAACAACGCTCCCGTCCGTGTCGCTCTGTTGAACGAGCAGCAGTCCACGCTCGTCCTGACGCTCATGCGGAACAGCGAGAAGGTCGTGGCGTTCAAGGTCGCCCTTGTGACCGCGTTCTTCGACATGGCGCAGCAGCTCGCGAAGCCGCGGGAGCTCTCTCGCACGGAGCTGGCTCAGATGGTCATCGCGGCGGAGGAAGAGAAGGCGGCGCTCGCCGCAAAGGTGCAAGCTGACGCGCCGGCCGTGGAGTACGTGGAGCGGTTTGTCGCGAAGGACGACGATCTGCTGACTGTAGATAACTTCGCGGCGCAGTACGCGACCACGGGGCCGACCGTGCGGCAGTTGTTCGTGGATCACGGTGTGGCTGTGCGCCGTCAGGTGGGCTCACGGTGGAGCGCCTCGCAGGAGCGGATGGTGGGCGAGTTCGAGTGGCGCCCGCGCGCGGGCGTGTTGTCGCAGTCGTGGTTCGAGCTGCGTCCTCAGCACAATGCGCCGCGCAACCACAACGGTCAGGTGAAGCAGACCATGTATGTCCGGCAGTTCCATGCGGAGACCTTGGCGAAGAAGCTGGGGCTCGCGTGAACGCCTTGGAGCCGCTGATTTGTTGGCTCGAGGCTCATCCCAAATCCAATGTGGCCATCGGCGTGTTTGTCGTCGTGGCCTTTCTTCTTGTCCCGAAGTGAGGTCTGTCCCTGTGAAGAAGAACGTGAAGGTGTTCGGCGTGCCGAACTGTGTGAAGTGCAACGCGACGAAGCGTTGGTTGGAGCGGAAGAAAATCCCGTACGAGTACGTGGATGTGTCGCAGTCGTTGGAGTTGACGGAGGCGATCCGGCAGGCCGCGGTGGATCGTGGTGAGCCGGCGGTGATGCCGTTCGTGGAGGTCCACACCGATCTGGGTGGTGAGCCGGTGCAGTGGTTCGACATGCGCCCGGATCTGTTGCAGCAGCATGTGGGGGTGGCGGCATGAGAAAGACTCTCGTCTTTGAGACCGCCGTAAGCGCCCACGACGCGACGGTCGTCGTCCTGGACGGCGATGGCGATGGCGATGGCGTCACCGTGGAGATGACTGGCCCCTGTGTCAGCCTAAACCTGGCCCAGGCCCGCAAGCTCTGCAACGCCCTTACCGAGCACCTCGGCCAGCCCACGCCCGCCCCAGCCCCGTTCCTTGAGAACGTCCGGTTCGAGGACGTGCAAGTCGGCGACACGGTGCGAGTCACCGAAATCGACGGCGGCGTTTCGGTGGTCACCGAGGGCAAGGTTGAGACCCTTTCAAGTACCTGGGCTCGGGCGAAATCTGGTCGAGGCCTCGTCCATTACACCCACGACGCTGATCCTGACGTCACCATCACGATCCTGGTCCGCCCCACTGCCCAGCTCCCCACCGAGCCGGGCGCGGTGATCCTCGTGGACACCGTTGACAGGCAGGTGCCGATGACCCTCGACTCCGATGGCGGTTGGGTAGGTTTCGACATCAACGGGCGTCGCGTCTACTGGGAGGCTTCGCTGCTCGTCAACGAGCCCTGGAAGCTCGCGAAGGTAGTGGAAGCGTGAGGGCGCGGATCACGGAGGTGGCGTTCGCGAATCGGCGTCACGACGTTGATGAGTACGCGACGTTCGACGGCGTGTTCTGGGTGTTTGATCACCCGGTGCGGTTGCCGGGTGTTGGTGGCCGGCTGATCGACTTGGACAAGATCCACGACCACAACGTGCTGAACAAGGATGGGGCCCCAGCTGATGCTGGGGCCTCCGTCGTTGGGGGCGCGTGATGGCGCTGAAGGTGTACGAGAAGTTGGAGCAGGGCACGGACGAGTGGTTGCAGGCACGGTGCGGGATCATCACCGCATCCGCGATTGGCCAGCTCATCAGGAAGACGGCGCCGGATGCTGTCACAGTGGCGTGCCCCAAGTGCGAGGCCGCGGCCGGTGACCCGTGCGTGAGCCTGGCGCGGAAGACGCCAGTGCCGATCAAGACGATCCATGATGAGCGGACGCTGAACACCTACGACCTGCCGCCCGTGTACCGGCTGGACGACGGTCTCACGGCGCGCCGCCTGCTGCTGACCCTTGCCGCTGAGCGCATCACCCAGCACGTCGAGCGCATCTTCCCGAGCCGAGACATGGAGCGCGGGACGTTGGATGAGCCATACGCCCGAGCAGCCTACGCGGACGCCCACAAGGTCACCGTGCAGGAGATCGGCTTCATGGTCGAGGACAAGTGGGGCTTCAAGCTCGGCTACTCCCCCGATGGCCTCGTGGCTGATGACGGGCTGATCGAGATCAAGTCGAGGAAACCGCACGTGCAGGTCGCCACGGTGCTCGAAGACGAGCCGCCGGCAGAGAACGTGGCGCAGATCCAGACGGGCCTGCTCGTGTCGGGTCGCTCCTGGCTGGACTACGTGTCCTATGCGGGCGGAATGCACCTGTACGACACGCGGATCCTCCCGGATCCGGCATGGCAGGAAGCCCTCGTCAGCATCGGTAAGGAAGCCGACGCGCTGATCGAGGACATCGTGTCCACCTACCTCAAGCGCATCGAGGGTCGCCCCTTGACCGAGCGCATCGACCACTTCCCGGAAATGGAGATCACGTTCTGATGGACATCTCGAGAGCCCTTGTGGCTAAGTCCGACCAGCTCAACGCCAGCGATCTGTCTGGCGCGCCCATCGTTGTGACGATCAAGGATGTGCGTCCGGGCGACCAGAGCAAGCCTGTGGTGGTGGATCTGGTCGGCATGGAAGGCAGGCCGTGGAAGCCGTCGAAGGGCATGCTGCGGGTCATCGCCAGTGCCTGGGGCACGGAGGGCAACGTGTGGGTTGGCCGGCTCGTGAAGCTCGTGAACAACCCCGAGGTCATGTTCGGCGGCGAGGCGGTCGGTGGTGTGGAGGTCGTGGCGATGTCGCACATCGACAAGCCGTTCACGATCCCCGTCCGCATCAGCCAGAAGAAGGTCAAGCAGCACCACGTGGACGTGCTGGCTGAGCCGGCCACGGAGCCGTGGGCCGCGCAATGGCAGGCGATCCGCAACGCGCTCAGCGAGGCCGGGTACGAGGGCGACGGGCCTGCGCTGCTGGTCGTTGCCGGGCAGGTCATCGGTTCCGAGTGGGCGCACCCGAACCAGATCAGCGCTGAGGACGCGCAGAAGATCCTCGCCGCAGTACGCGAAGACAACCAGAACGGAGAGCAGCAGTGAGCGCGACGAAGCGGCCCGAGGTGGTCGAGGATTTGCCGGTGGGTTTGCGTGGGGTGGAGCTGTTGAGCTTCAACTTGCGCACCATCGTTGAGCACGGCGATGTGGACACGGTGGCGTGGCTGCACAACGTGTCGAAGATGGCCAAGGGGCGCGGGCTGATCGAGCATCGCGCTGATGGTGTGCAGTCGTTCCACGTCCCGTTGCCGGAGGCCGTGGTTGAGGAGAACCTCGACACGGCGCAGGCGGTCTGGGACGTGGAGAACCGCCAAGCCATGGTGGTGCGTGGAGAAAACCCGTTGTAGGCCGTCCACCCCTTGATCTGATCTGTCCTGTTTTTCCTCAAGCCTCGGCGCCTGCCGGGGCTTTTTGTTTTCCCTACGAAAGGAACACTCTCGTGTTTTGGTTCATTCTGGCGATCATCTTCGCCCTCGTCGCTGTCGCGGCGTTCGTTGTCTCTGCCCGGTTCCGTCGCCACAATGCGGCGGCCGAAGAGGCGTACAAGTCCAAGCTCAAGCAGTACGAGGAGCGTTCGGACAGCTACCGGTACACGCCTCCTCGTGTGCCTGTGCCGGCTCCGGTCGGTGCGCTGCGGATCGTCGCTGGTGCTGCGGCTGTTCTCGCTCTGGTGCTGACGTTCTTCTCTGCGGCGTACACGCAGGACGAGGGTGAGGCGAAGGCGCTGCGCTCATTCACCGGTGAGCTCGTCGGCTCCGACATCACCCCGGGCATCAGCTTCAAGGCGCCCTGGGTGTCTGCCATCAACTTCGACACGCGCAACAACATCGCCTCCTACATCGGGGATGGGCAGTCGGACTTCAATGGTGGCAAGCCCACCGGCAACCAGATCACGTTCACGGACAAGGACTCCGCCGCCGGCAACGTGGACGTCGTGGTCACGTACTCGATCCGCCCGGACAAGATCGAGGACATCTACCGCGAGTACAAGACGCAAGAGAACTTCCGCTCGCGCCTGATCGAGCAGGACATCCGCGCCACCGTCCGCACCGTCCCCTCGGCCTACTCCACCGTGGAGGTCCTCACCCAGCGCTCCAAGATCAGCGACGGCATCCAGCAGGCGCTCGCCGCCCGCTGGGAGCGCTGGGGCGTCACGAGCGTGCAGGTGGCCCTGCAGGAGATCCGCTACCCGGACCAGATCACGGAGCGGTTCAACAACCTCACGGCCGAGCGCACCCGCGCCGAGGAAGCCAAGGCCAAGACCGTCACGGCGGAGAACGAGGCGAAGACCGCGCTGGTGCAGGCCCAGGGTGAGGCCAAAGCCAACGAGGCCCGCTCAAAGGCGCTGACGCCGGAGGTGCTGCAGCAGCAGTACATCGACGCGCTCAAGATCGCCGCTGAGAAGGGCCAGCTGATCATCACCGACGGTGAGTCCACGCCGCTGCTGAACGTGCCGACCAAGACCGCCAAGTAGCCGCTAGCAACCGGCCAGTTACAAGAACGGCTCGGGCTCCAGGCGTAAAGCCCGGAGCCCGACCCGTTCACCGTCAGAGTGTCGACGCTTGGACTCGTGATCGGTAGAGCCAAATCCCAACGATCAGCGGCCCGAAGATCGGGACGGCCACGGCCAGCAAAGCCAAGAGCCACCGTGCCGGCGTAGAGACATGCCCAGCGCGAAGGATGGCAACCAGGGCCCAGGCAAGAAGCGCGACCACAAGCACTGCCGCCAGTGCTGAAATCACAGTTGGGAATCCGCCAAGAGTCGGATTGGATGCCTCGTTCGCTGCGTAGATCATCATGCCTCTACCTTAGGAGTTGTGCGCAGAAGCGCCAGTGGAGGTCACTCGAATCTGAACCCAGACCTCCCAGCTTCCCCAAGCCGCCTGCACTCGAGACTGCGCCTGTGCAACAGCAGGCTCGCTATCCGAGTTCTGCTTGATGATCTTCGTCGTCGGAGTCGAGCAGCTCACGACTGCACAGTTCTGAGTCGCATTACCGACGTAGGTGATCTTCCCTCCCTGGCCCTGCACCAGCTGGTAGCTAGCAATAAACCCGAGGTTGATTACGCCTGAGAAGTTGTTCGCGACCGTGCATCCGGAGAACGTGCGGTAGCCACTTCCACTGCTTGACTGGCACCCGGTGAGGCTGGCTTTCGGAGTGACCCCTCCGCTGGATGCGCCGCCCGCTCGCGGACCCGCTTCCGGCGCCTTGTCCAGCGTACGGACAACGTAGGAGCCATCGGCAAAGCGGTCGATTTCCTGGACGTTACGAGCGGTCTCGTGCGTCTCGGTGGCCACGGGTGCGATGCCCTTGAAGGCATCCAAGGGCTGGCCGGACTGGAGTTTCGCGAGGAGTTGAGTTTGCTGGCTAGAAGGCACGCCATGTGCCGTCCAATCGGCAGTCACTGCCGCGATCTCCGAGCTTGTGATCGTCTCGGCCGCGGCCACCGGAGCCACGGCGAGGCCTCCAGCAATTGGGGCAAGAGCCAGGCCCATTCCCATGCAAATCCCAGCGAATTTCTTCTTCAGCGACATGCTTTCCTCCAAGTCCGAATTTCGTATGACGAGACCCACGAAAGCGGCCCGAGACAGGGGAATCAAGACCCGTTGCACGATCGTTGCGGAATCGATTGACGGAGAACGTCAATAGATTGGCCCATAGATGACCAGGTCTCACTTCACGTTGGTTCGTTCGGGCTTCAGCCCGCCCGGATCCGGCCGGCCCCCGCGGTTCAACTCCGCGGGCAGGCACGTACCACCCAACCACCACTACAGGAAGGCGGCATGACCATGCCCATCACCCCGAAGATCATCCTCGAGAACGCCGAGGCCCTGAACAAGCCCGTCAAGGACGCCATGGACGGCGTTGGCGAGGCCCTGCAGGAGCTTGTTGAAGACGGCGAAGAGTGGACCACGAACGAGGTCCGTGCCGCCATGGACATGGCCCAGATCGGTCTTCTCAAGGCCGTCGTGCTGGCCATCAACGCGAACACCTCGGCCCTGACCATCCAAGCGCTGATCGCGGCTGACGCCGGCGAGAACAACACGGAGGAGGGGCAGTGAGCGGGGTTCAGCGGGCCCGTCGCCGGAGGATGAGCGTGACCAGCCCGAACACGATGCACACGACCATGCCGACGATCATCAGCCACGCGGACAGCGCGCTGCCAGGCGGTGTGCCGCGGACGCCCGCGAACCAGGTGATGACGCCGGCGAACGCCGCGAAGAACCCGAGGGCGGCGACCACGCCGAACGCGTCGGGGTCGATCCTGCGTCGTCGAGTCATGCGCCCAGGATACGAGGCGGTGACCCCATGACCGCGCCTGACCTGCCCATGCGGGAACGAGCTCACTCCTCGCGTTTGCGCAGCCAGAGCCACGCGATGCCTGCGCCCAGCAAAACCAGGACGCTCAGGCCGCCAGTGACCAAGAAGAACGGGAGGCCCAGCGGGGCATCTTGGGCGGGGCCTCGGGGTGCGAATGAGGCAACCGCTGAGCCAATCAAGCTCATGGCGCCGATGCCTGCGGTCGTAGCAGCCCCACCTTTGGTCACACGCATGCGCCGACCCTACCCAACGACCAGGAAGGAACGATCATGACCGACAACACCATGCGGGAACGCATCGCCGAAGCACTGTGGGATCACGATATGGCTCGCGCCGGGATGGGGGCCGGGTGGAACACCCTCGCACCCGGAGCCCTTCGAGACCTCTACCTCGCCCGCGCCGACGCCGTGCTCACCGTCTTGGCCGACCTGCCCGACACCGCCGTCGAAGCAGGGGCGAAGGCGCTGTACGAGAAGGAACGTGAGGCATCCCCGGTCGGTAAGCACTGGAAAGACTGGGACCCCGGCACGACTTGGTCGGAGGAATGGCGAGACCGCTTCCGAGACTCACACGCCGCCATCATCGCCGCGATCAAGGAGGGGAAAGCGTGAGGAAGTCTCGCCACTACTACTACGGCAGCGAGGACAACCACGTCCCAGCTGGGGCCTGCCAGCGGTGCTTCTGGTCGCGGAATGGCACCGATTGCATCCACGCCGAACTGGTCGAGTCATGCGAGGCGCACTCCTGCGGCGCATGCGGTCATGGCGTGCACGACGCGGGCGACTGCTGGGCCGCAATCATGATTCCGCCTGGCTACGCCGAGGATTGCCCCTGCGCCTCTGGACGCCTCACCCGCCGCCCTCTGCTGCACAACGGGCGGAAGGGGCGGGGATGAAGCCGCGCATCCACCACATCTGGATCTTCCCCACGTTCGACTACACGGTCATCTGGGGAGTCACCTATGACGGCACGACCTGGAGCACTGACTCCTGGGCCGACGCACTCAAACTCGCCCAACTACTCACCCGAAAGGGCACCCCATGAACGAGGCAGTCGTCATCAAGCCGAACCGCCCCGCCGTCCACAAATGCTCCCTGCCGACCCCCACGGACGACCTGGACGGCGCTGTGGCCCAGTGCCCCAAATGCAAAACGTGGTGGGTCTGCAAATCCTGGTATGCCGAGCACGCGGGGCCAGCCATCGGGTGGCGGCAGGTAAGGCCGTGGCATCGTAAGGCAAAATCCCTCATCCGCACCTACCGAAAGGACACCCCATGACTGCCTTCCTGCGCTGGCTCCTCCGCATCCCCTCACCCAGCCAAGGCCGCACCACCCTGCGGCGCCGACCCCGGGCATGACAAAGGCGCCCAGACCCCACCAAAACGGGGTCCAGGCGCCTCCTGCCAGTCAGCTACTTGTCGCCGTCTCCCTTGAGGCCCTTCACGGCACCCTTCACGGAATCGACAGCATCGTTGACCTTCTCCTTGGCACCAGCAGACGCAGCCTGCGCAGCACCCTCGGCCTCAGTCTCCTTGTCCCCCGTGACCTTGCCGAAAGCTTCCTTAGCCTTGCCAGCGATCTTGTCCTTGGCCTCTTCGAATCCCATGACATCTCCTCTGAAACAGCTACATCGACGGATCCGCCGACACCAACGAACGTATCCAGCCACCCTGAGAAAACCCTCAACCAGCCTTGAAAGGACCAGCCATGACCGACCAGACACCCAGCACCGAAGACTACTTCGGCGCGAAGACTGTCACCGAAACTCACAACGGTTCGCCGCTCACCGCGTTCGAGATGGACGCAGCGAAGGCGATTCGGGACAACCCAATCTTCTATGCCGAGTACCAGGATGAGCGTGGCTTCATGCATCTCGACCAAGAGGACGCCGAGCACTGCGCTCTGAAAATCGGGGAGATCCTGCGCGAGAGGCTCGCCGCCCGTGATCGGGAGGTAGCCGCGAAGGCACTCCGGGACGCGGCGGCGGAACTGCCCGAGTACGACCTGCCGTTCATGGTCAACGGACGAGCAACTATCCACGTCTACCACTGGCTCAACGACCGCGCCACCAGCATCGGGGCCGGCGATGAGTGAGCGGGCCGGCAGTGTGCGCGACGCAAGATTCCTCAGCGGGGCCGACATCGGGCGGACGATCCTGCTGCCCAACGGTGAGCGCCACATCATCCGGGACATCTGGCACGACGGCATCAACGTTGAGGTCTGCTACAAGGCCGAACCGGACGACGTCGTTCTCTTCTTCAGCCCCCACGAAGCCGTCACCATCACCGGGGCGGACGAAGCAGAAAGCCCCGTTGTCCGCAAGGGATGACGGGGCTTTCCGTTTACAGGTATCACTCGAACGCCCAACGTTGGCCTGTATCCACTGTGTGCGCATCGGAAGGATTGCTTAAAGCGCTCCAAAGGATTCGTGACTGCAAGAACCATACATCACCGCCAAGGCCACCCCACACCGGGTGGCCTTTTCCATGCCTGAAAGGAGGCAGCCATGAAGTACGAATACCGCTCCACAACCACCAGGGAACGCACCATCAACGAGCGCGCCAGGCAAGCACGTCAACGCGTCGAACGACTCCGCCCCGCCCCATCCACCACCCGCCCCATATTCCGCGACGACCGCTGGACGGAAGCCCCAGCAGGCCAACGCGTCAACATCACCCGCCTCGAACAACTCGCAGCCGGACAACCCTAGAAAGGAGGACACGCCTTGGCGAAGAAGGACACGCGCCTGTTCATCAGGCTCGACCTCGACTACCCCGACCACCCGAAGATCATCGGGCTCTCGGATGCCGCGTTCAGGGCGCACGTCACGATGATGGCGTACGCGAGGAAGCACAAGACGGACGGGCGCATCCCCCAACAAATCGCTCAACGATTCGTTGACGAAGCGTTGAACGAACTTCGAACGAACGATCCCGAGACACCATCACTTGAACTTCAACCTGACGGGTCGTACTTCCTGCACGGGTATGCAGACATGAACGAGACCCGGGCGGAGATTGACGCCAGATCCCGCGCCAATGCTGAGAACGGGCGCCGTTCAGCCGCCGCGAGGAAGCAAACCGTTCAACGAAAGCGCAACGAGTCGTTGAACCAATCGTTCAACGAAATCGCAACAGAGACAGAGACAGAGATAGAGATAGAAGAAGGGGGTGGTTACGTTGTGCAGCCGGTCGCCCCGTCCGCCGCTGAAGCGGCAGACCACGAGCCCTTGTTCATCGACGTAGAGCTGCCCCTCGAAGAACCCGACGCACCCGACACCGGCAAGTACCCAGCAGACTTCACAGCCTTCTGGGACATCTACCCACGCCGCAACGGCAAGGGCGCTGCCTGCGCCGCGTTCATCAAGGCCAAGAAGCGCGCCACGGTCACCGAGATCATCGACGGCGCCACCAGGCTCCGCGACGACCCCAACCTCCCCACCGACCGATCCCTCATCCCCATGCCCTCCACATGGCTCAACCAAGACCGCTGGGAAGACGACCCACTACCCATGCGCATGCAGGACATGTCCTCATCCCAGCGCCGCCTCGCCCACGCCTACCAGGAAGCCCAGGTGATGCCCGCGCCCACCAACCCCGACGACGCGTTCACCCAGTACCTCGACGCACAGCCCAGGAAGGAGCTCACATGACCCCCGATGAGGCTAAGGCGCTCGTCACCTACGCCAACCAGATCGACCCTCGCGTGCAAGCCAACGCAAGCACCTACGACGTCTGGCATTACGCCCTCTCCAAGTACCCGCTGCCGATCGCCAAAGCCGTCGTCCTGAAGTACTACGCGCTCACAGTCTCGGACGACACCGGACTGCCAGCTCTGACACCTGGCCTGATCCGCCGGCGTATCGGCCAAGAGATCGACAGGGCCCAGGGCCAACGCTCAGCCATCGAAGCCACCCGCCAGCACCGCGAGCTCGAAGCACCGCCCGCACCTGACCCGGACATCCCCGAAGGCATGAGCCGCTACCAGCACTACATGCGGCAAGCCCAAGCCGCCACCCACATGCCCGACTGAACACCCCAACCCGCTAACCCCAGGCCCCACAGTGGGCCATTTTTTATGCCCAGGAGGCAGACATGAGCGTCAAGCACCCCCGCCTGAATCCGCCGTACAACCCAAAGCTTCAGTTCCCTCGCCAGGACGCATACGGCGACCTGTTCCCGAACCGCATCAGCGTCTGCCGGAGCCAGGAGGACGACGAGGGCGAATTTCCGTGGGAGGTATGGCGCGGCGACAGCGACACCCTTGCCACCTTCCCCACTCACGCTGAGGCCATCGCGTACGCCCAAAAGATCGCCCACCAGAACTCCGACTGCACCCACCGATGCGGAGCCTGCCGAGACCTCAGCCACCAGCACATCGCCTGCTGCCCCGAACGGAGGACCGCATGAGCTACTACGCGCACGAAGCCTGGGAGGACTTCCTCGAAAGGCAAACCACCGAAGACCACGACGACCACGAGGAGGAGGACGAATGAGCGCCCTCAAGCTCGGAGAACTGTTCGCAGGCTACGGCGGACTCGGTTTAGCCGTCGAGGAAGTCTTCGGCGCCGAACTCGCCTGGTACGCCGAGTACGACCCGTCCGCGTCCAAGATCATGGCCCACCACTGGCCCGACCTCACCAACTACGGCGACGTCACCCAAGTGGACTGGGCGACCGTCCCACCCGTAGACATCATCAGCGGCGGCTCACCCTGCCAAGACCTCTCCACCGCCGGCCGACGCGCCGGAATGGTCGAAGGCACCAGATCCAACCTCTGGGAATCCATGCGCGAAGCCATCGCCACCATCCAACCCACCTACGTCGTGTGGGAAAACGTCAGAGGAGCCCTCAGTGCCAAAGCCACATCAGCTAGCGACCTGGAACCCCGAGAAGGACTGCTGGGAGACCGGAGTGGAGGACATCTTCGGGCACTCGGACGTGTACTCGGAGACCTGGCCGACCTCGGGTATGACTGTCAATGGCGTGGCCTACGAGCTTCCGACGTGGGAGCCCCCCACGGCAGGTTCCGCATCTTCATCCTCGCCACCCGACGAGATGCTCCCGACTCCACGGGCGACGCGTGGCGGCTCCTCAACGGAGACCGTGGAACTACTACTCAGGACTCCTTGCGCGGCAGAAGCGGACGGCGGCCCTTTGTCTCCGGCAGTAGCCGCGGCGCGTGGGCAGACGCTCAGGCTCACGGGTCAGATCATCGATCTGGTGGCGCCGATGCAGCTGCTCAAGACGCCCACATCGCAACTCGCAGTCAACGGTGGCTCGCAGCACCCGGACAAACGGAAAGCGGGCGAACACGGGCCAACACTGGCCGACGAGGTGGAACACCTGCTCCCGACGCCGGTCTGCACGGACGCATTCGGAGCCAGGAACTCCACAGCCTGGCGCTCCCCGGACGCGAAGAAGGCGAACTCGGGGAACACGCTCACGGACATCATCTGGAAGATGACCGGGCAGGCCGACGAGAAACTCCTGCCGACGCCGCGGGCGACGGATGGGACGAAGGGCGGGCCGAATCAGAAGGGCAGCTCGGGCGACCTCATGCTCCCCTCGGCAGTGCATCAACTGACTGGGGACCGTACGAGCCTGCTATCCGTCGATGGGAAGCCGTGCGAGGAACCGCCCCTGCCCCTACCGAACTGACCCCCAAAGGCAAGCACCGCCTCTCACCCAAGCTCACCGAATGGATGATGGGCCTCCCCGCCGGCTGGGTCACCAACGTCCCCATCAGCCGCAACGACCAGTTGAAGGCCTGCGGCAACGGCGTCGTCCCCCAACAAGCCGCCGCCGCACTCCGACACATGTTCACCGCCGCCCACGCCGCCCCACACCAGGGCGGCGTATCTGTTCCCGCGAGATGGTAGCTTTCGGTCACCAACGCCGAAGGAGAACACATGGACCTGATCACGCCCGAAACAGCCAAAGGGCTTCGAGAGCTCTACCTAGCACTACAAGCACACTCATCCAGCGCCGCCGACCTCGACCTGGCCGACCTCGAGCCGGAGCAGAAGACGGCCATCGACAACGTCCTTCGATACGTTGCCAACGATATGAAGCAGCCCGCCATTGCGCACTCGTTGCAAGAGACCGTCAACTCTCAGCTGACGCCGGCCGCAAAGGTGCAAACGTTGCTCAAGAGGCTCGAAGGCAACTTCGGCATCGACCCAGCCACAGGCAGCATGTCCACGGTCAAGATCGAAGACTAACCCCCCACACCCACGCAAGGCCCCCACACCATCACGGTTGGGGGCCTTCGCTATGCCCAAAACCCGAAAGGGGCCCCCATGTCAACCATCACCGTCCCGATGCCCACCGGTGGGAAATGGCTGAACTCCAACCAGCGCATCCATCGCATGCAAGAAGCCGCGCTCACCAAACAATGGCGGCAAGCAGGCCGAGACGCAGCCCTCGGACACAAGCCGATCACCTGCCCCGTCCGCGTCATCGCCTACATCACCAAACCCCGCGCCGGCCGCTACGACCCCGGCAACCTCTACCCCACCGCCAAAGCCGTCCTCGACGGATTCACCGACGCCGGACTCTGGCCCGACGACTCACACCAATACGTCATCGGCCCCGACATGCGCCACGCCGGCAAAGGCCCCGCCGCGCTCACCATCACCATCACCCCCTGGACAGGAGAACAACCGTGACTGACTACTTCGTCGCAGACCTACACCTCGGACATGACTACGTCGCCCGACTCCGCGGATTCGGCACCACCGAAGCCCACGACATCGCCGTGCTTGCCTCCATCGCCGACACCATGAAGCCAAGCGACACCCTTTGGAACCTCGGCGACACCAACCGCGGCTCCAACCATGAGCATGCCCTCGACCTGCTCGTCGGCCTGCGCCACAAGCAACACCTGATCGCGGGGAACCACGACGCCTGCCACCCCATGCACCGTCGCGCCCACCTCCACCAGAGCAACTTCCTCACCGTCTTCGAAAGCGTCCAAACCTTCGCCAAGCGCCGACATGAAGGCCGCGACATCCTCCTGTCCCACTTCCCCTACGACGGCGACCACACCGAAGGCGAACGCTTCAGCCAATGGCGGCTCCGCAACGAGGGCGCACCGCTCATCCACAGGCACACCCACCAGACCACGCCAACCGACCCAACCCGCCCAAACCAGGTGTGCGTGCCAGGTGTGCGTGTCCTGGGACGTGTTCCGGCGCCCCGCATCCATCAACGAACTCGCCGCGATCCTCAAGGAGACCCCGTGACCACCATCGAACTCACCCTGATCCTCTGGGCCTCACTCGCCATCGCCGGCATCAGCGTCGGCGCGACGCTCCTCGCCATCGGCGGCGCTGAGGAACGCCCCGTAGTCGCCCGCATCGTCGTGTTCTCCACGCTTGCGCCGATCACCATCCCCGCCTTCATCGCATGGGCCTTCGTCGCGTACGTCTCTACCCACTTCACCCGAAAGGACTCCAAGTGACCCCCACCCCCGGAACCTGCACCACCCCCGACTGCGGCCGCGCAGCCCAGCACTACCTCTGCCCCAGATGCATCAACGACCTCGACGCATGGCTCAACAAGATCCCCGAAACCATGACCGAGCTCTTCACCACCATGGCCCGCCTCGACAACGTCACCACCGGCCGCAACGGCAGCACCCCCACCAAAACCGACACCCCCGCACCCGTCCGCTTCGACGCCCTCGACGTACGCGCCGCACTCCACCTCTGGAACCACCGCACCGCCGCATCCCTCGCCACCGACCCCCACGCCGGCAACTTCCTCCCACTCCTCCAAGAGCTCCTCAACAAAGCCACCCAGCTCATCGACCTGCCACCCGACGAACTCATCACCGTCGCACCCTGCCAATGCGGCGAGCACCTCGAAGCCCGCCCCGACTACACCGAAGTCACCTGCCCCACCTGCGGCCTCACCTACCAACGCGCCGACATCGACCACTGGCGCACCAACGCCATCACCGCCGCATCCGAACCCCTCAACGCCGCAGACACCGTCGCCTGGGTCAACGAACGCGCCCGCAAGCGCATCAAGCCAAAAGACCTCACCAACTGGGTCGCCCGCGGCCGCATCCGCCACGTCCTCAACCACGTCCCCAACAACCTCACCCACCCCGAACGGCACTACCTCCCCGGCGAAGTCCTCCGCGTCCGACACCGCCATCTCAAGGTGTAGAAACGGAGCCCGCAAATCATGTAGTCTCAAACGCACGGAAGAACTCCGCCCAAACACACCAAGCCTCGATCCACACGGATCGGGGCTTCTTTCGTGTGGGGGTAGCAACTGGGCAACGCGACACCTCTCGCCGCACCGCCCCCACGCCACGTCGAGCACGCCGGCAGCTCCGGGCGCAAGCTACCCCCACACCCAGCCAGACGGCACCCCAACCACCACACACCGCCACAAGCGGAGAACGGAGGTGCACGTCTCCCCGCACCAGGGCACGGCGCACGTCCAAGGCAAGCGCGCACGACGGTCACCTTTCCCGCCGAGCACGCGGGTTGCAGCCCAGCCACGGACACCGCCCCACCACCAGCGCAGGCTGGCACGGATCAGATCCGAGGCGGGGCACGAGGCCTCACGGTCTCCTTCCAAGGGGTGAATGACGGATGCCCAGCGCCACCACGCTGGGCATCCAGTCCCACCCACACCACCACCCCACCCAAGGAGACCCCATGCCCGAAAACACCAACGGATGCGGCAACACCGTCCACTGCGACGACACCCACAACGGCAAGCGCTGCACCATCACCTTCATCTGCAACACCCACGCCACCGGCTACCACGTCGCCAACTACGGCGACCAAGTCCGCACCCACTCCACCGCACGCTGACCCCAAGCCGCCCGACAAGAAGCCCGCATGCGGTGCATGCGGGCTTCTCTGTTTCCAAGGAGTTGCGATGTCACACAGGCCCATCCCCTGCGCCATCTGCGGGGCCCCCTGCCACCCCGGTTCAGGCTCACTCCCGGCCGGGAAGATCGCACACAACAAGTGCCGTCGAGCCCAACATGGGACCACCTCCTCGTACCACCGCGGATGCCGGTGCGACCAGTGCGTTGAAGCCCACCGCGCCGACCACTACAAATACCGGGCCGACGCGAACAGCCGAGCCGGCACCCCCTTCACCACTTCCATCTGCATCAAATGCGGCGAGCCCCTTGCGCTCCGGTCGAAGAGCTCCAAGCCACTCCACTCGCGGTGCAAGTCCGGATACATCCCGGGCTATGCCCGCAAGCGAAAAGAGATCGAGAAGCGGGATCAAGGCACATGCCAGATCTGCCTCAAGCCCGTTGAAGCAGATGCGCGGTTCGGACCACTCGCACCAACCCTCGACCACATCGTCCCCGTGTCGCATGGCGGATCCCATTCGATTGACAACCTGCGCCTCGCACACCGCATTTGCAACACAACCCGAGGAGCAGCGCGCCTGCCCGACTCCCACTTCCAGGCCGGCGAACACCAGCCCACCGGGGCCTAGCCGCGCAGTCCAGGGCAAGAAAGCAAGGAGACCGCATGGCTACCTCTCGCACTGGAACCAGCCAATGGAAGAAAGCGCGATCCCAGGCCATCAACCGGGCTCTCCGCCTTGAACAACACACCTGCCCGTTCTGCAACACCGAACTCAACTACCAACAAGGCCGACAACCCAACTCCCCCGAAGTCGACCACATCGTGCCCCACTCCAAAGGCGGCACGAACGACCCCTCAAACCTGAGGATCATCTGCCGCCGCTGCAACCAGTCAAGAGGCAACCGAACGGCGCCGAAGACAAAGGCTCGCCCCTCCCCCACCCCCCTTCGCGTCAGCCGCAAATGGTGACCCCACCAGCACCCTCAAGGGGGTGGGGGTACACCGGTGCCCCCCGCTAGAGTCGTCGCTCCCCTCGCGATAGCGAAATCCCCCTCCGAGGTTTCGGCTCGTTTCGGCGAGGCAAGCCGGGTGCGCGGCGGTGTGCTGGCGTGTGGGCGCGTGCGGGGCCTTTGGAGGGCATCTGTGATCGTCTGAATGGCTGTGGCCTGAGATCGGCGTACAGCGGTTCGGGTTGGTGGCCTTTTACTCAACTTCCCCGGAATCTAGCGGATTATCCGTTACAAGCAGCGCAGTTCGCGGTATAATTGACCCATGAACAGGGCGTGTGAGAACTGTGGTAGGGGGCTGTTGCTGGTTCGTGCTGGCGCGCGCTTCTGCTCGGCTCGCTGCCGGGTTGCCGCGCACCGCCGACTGCGCTCGCTCCCCGTGGAGCTGACTTCGCGTGATCGGTGGGTGCGCGCTCGTGGGAAGCGTCCCGTGACTGTGCATGGCGCGCCGGCGTCGTCCACCAATCCGGATACCTGGTCTTCGCATGCCGCGGTGCTGCGCTCGAGCGCGGGTGATGGCTTCGGGGTCATGCTGGGCGGCGGTTTGGGGTGCTGGGATCTTGATGGGTGCCTTGTGGGTGGCGTGCTGTCCGATGATGGGCGCCGCATCCTGGATGCTATCGAGGTGCCCGTGATCTTCACCGAGGTGAGCGTCTCGGGGCGCGGCCTGCACGTCTTCACTGCTGAGCCTGAGTCCAAGGCTGCACAGGGTGCGTGGGGCGGTCATTACACGCACTCGCGGTTCATCAGGACCACGGGCATTAAGTTCATCGGGTAGGCGGTCGCCTCCCATGGTTGGAGGCATCATGCACAAGGAACTCGCTGCGATTGCTGGCCTTGGCGCCGCCGCATTGGGTGATCGAGTCCTGCGGGTTGCGTCTACACATGCTTCTGCGCGGGAGGCGTTCAAGCGATCCACACGGCTCGTCGATTCTGGTCTGCCGGTGACGATTCGAAGTTCGGCCGGGTCCGAGCGCATCGAGTTTGACGGGGGTGGGAGCATCCGCTTCGTGAGCGCTCGTGGGCATGGGGTTCGGGGGCTGAGTGCCGAGCTCCTCCTGATCGACGAGTCTGTCCGCCTCCTTGCTTCGAACTTCTACCACGATCACGTCCCGATCCTGCTGGGGCGTGAGGGTCGGGTGGTACAGGTGAGCGGCGTCTAATCCGGTCGCCGGTGACCCGGCCGCCTACTCGCCAGAATTGGCGCGGTTGTAGGCCTTGATGACTCCGGCGCGGCTCATGTCTGCAGCGGCGGCGATGGCTTCCCAGGTGTAGCCGTCATTGCGGGCTCGGGTGATGTAGTGGTCGCGTTCGTTGATGGCGGCGTTGAGCTTGCCGGCTGCGGCCTCGAGCTTTTCGATGCTGGTCATGTTCGACAGTCTACTCAGTAGACACTTCGCCCGCATTCGACTATCGTCTACTGAGTAGACACTGACAGATCGGAGCGGCAATGACCACCATCGTCAAGGGCCAGCCCACCTCAGCCGAGGTGCGCGCCCAACTCGCGGCAGAAGGCAAACCCGTCCTCGTGGCCTTCTCCCTCGGCAAGGACTCCATCGCCGCCGAGCTCGCCCTGCAGGATGCCGGCGTCGAGACTCACCTGGCGCACATGTACCTCATCCCCGACCTCGAGTTCGTGGAGCAGAGCCGGCGCCGCCTCGAGGACCAGCTCGGCAAGCCGATCAAGATGTACCCGCACCCGAGCCTGTGGCGCATGCTGAATGCCCTGGTGTGGCAGCCGCCGGAGCGGTGCGAGATCATCGAGGCCGCGCAGATGCCGACCATCGAGTATGACGACATGTGGGACCTCGTCAAGCAGGACATGGGGTTGCCGGCGGACACCTGGATCGCTGATGGGGTGCGTGCTGCTGACTCGATCGTGCGCCGCGCCTCGCTCACCAAGCATGGCGTCATGAAGCCCCGGAACCGCAAGGTGTCCGTGGTGCATGACTGGCTGGTCAAGGAGGTCCGCGAGTGCATCGCAGACCATGTCGTTGACCTCCCCATCGACTATGAGTGGTTCGGCCGCTCGTTTGATGGCATTGACGCCCGGTTCTTGCTTCCGATCAAGGAGCATGCGCCGGCTGACTACCAGAAGATCTTGGATTGGTTCCCCCTGGCTGAGCTTGAAGTCATGCGCTCCCAGATGATGCGAGAGGTGGCCTGACATGGCGATCAACCTGACCGGAGCGCCCGTGAACTTGGTTGCTGGCCCCCTGTCGCTGGGCGATGGCCGGAGCAAGTTCGATGAGGTCGCGGACCCGCTGGCCGGCGTCGCTGATACCGGTGACCTTGAGGCTGATGCGGCCGCCGAGCTGGATGCGATGCAGCAGGCTTATCGCGCCCGCTCCAAGAACGAGGAGAAGCGCAAGAAGGCCGCGACGGACTCCGAGTTCTGGTTCGCCGTCTGCTTCACCTCACGGGAGCAGAAAGAGGCATTCCTCCGTGAGCACGGACTGATCCAGCTCGGAGACAAGTACCTGGACGGGCGCGCCGTGGACAAGGCGCTCAAGTCTAACTGACCAACTAGTCGAAGGCCCCTGACTCGCTCGAGTCGGGGGCCTTCTGCATGAGAAGGGAGCGGACCATGCGCAACGCAGTTCGCAACGTCGTCAACCGTGTCCGAGGGCTTTTCGGTCGCGGGGCGTCGTCCTCGTCCTGGGGTCGCACCAGCGGCTCCTGAAAGCTCGAGGTCGTCCTCGATCGAATCAGTAGGAGGTGAATCATGGCAGGACTCAAGCTCAACCTGGGCAACATCACCGCCGCCCGCGGCGCGGACGTTCGCGCCCCGAACGGCTTCAAGGGCCCGATGCGCATCGTCCGTACAAGCGAGCCGAACTACCACTCGCGCACGTCGGGATCGTGAGGTGAACCGTGGACCAGCCTGAACTGCCTCCAACGATGGAGTGGCCGGCGCTGACACGCGACTGGTGGGAGGCCCTGACGACCCTTGAGGGCGCCGAGGACTTCACCAAGATGCAGTGGCACTACCTCCTAGATACCGCGCTGATCCATGCGGCGGTCTGGGGGCTGGGCGACTTCGGGCGTGCCGGTGAGCTCGGGAAGCGCATGGAGGCTTTCGGCGTCACGCCGGGGGCGATGGCGCGCCTGAGCCGAGCCAAGGATGGCGGTGCCAAGTCGGCGCCGCCATCGCGTTCCAAGCAGGTCGACGAACCCGCGCCAGCTGCGCAAGCCGACCCGGATGCCCCGCCTGTCCTGTCCATGTTGGAACGGGCCAGGCTCAGGGCCGCGAAGTAGTGAGATCGGGGTGGTGCAGTGCACGGCAATCAAGAGCCCAGGTACTGCATCACCCCGACAGTCCGTGGCGGCGCCGGCACCGAGCATGGTGACCTTGCGGTCGCGCTCGGCGAGGAATGCAAGATGGTGCTGGATCCGTGGCAGCAGCTCACGGTGCGCCAGTGGCTCCGTACCGCCAAGGATGGCTCTTGGGCGGCGAACACGTGGGCGATCACGGTGCCGCGTCAGAACGGCAAGAACGGCGGCCTTGAGGTCGTGGAGCTGTACCTGATGGTGGAGCTGGGGTTGAAGATCCTGCACACCTCGCATCTGCTCACGTCTGCCCGGAAGGCCTTCAAGCGCCTCATGCACTTCTTTGGGCGCTCGGTTGGCGACCCCGGGGCCGCCTTCCCGGAGCTCAACGCGATGGTCGTGGAGATCCGCAAGACCAACGGTCAGGAAGCGATCTACCTGAGCAACGGCGGCTGCATCGAGCTAGGCGCCCGGACCTCCGGTGCCGGCCGCGGCTCGAGCTTTGACGTGCTTGTCGTGGATGAGGCGCAGGAGTACGAGGCGGACGAGCAGGAGGCCCTCGAGCCGACGATCTCCGCTTCGCCGTCTGGCGATCCGGTGATCATCTACATGGGCACGCCGCCGCGTGACATCTCCGAGCGTGGCGCCCCGTTTGTGGGCATTCGCGATGCGGCGGTGCTCGGCAACTCCGAGCTGACGACGTGGCTTGAGTGGTCTGCCCCGGGTGACGTGGATCAGATGACGGAACCGGAGCTGCGGGCGCTGACTCGCGACCGGCGGGCCGTCGCTGATGCGAACCCGGCGCTTGGCTACCGCGTGCTTGAGAAGACCGTGGACGGTGAGCGCTCGCGCATGTCGCCGCGCTCGTTCGCACGCGAGCGCCTGAACATGTGGCCGACGCCTGGCGCCCGCGGCGTGGCCCTAAACGCCGAAGCGTGGAAGGCACGGGCGATTGAGGACCCGGACGAGGAATGGCCGGCGGCCGCGTGGGCCGTGGACATGAACCCGGAGCGCACACAGGTGACCATCGCCTCGGCCGCGTTCGCTGACGAGGGACGCATGCACCTCGAGCTGGCCGCTGACACCGCGTACTCCCGGGACGGGACGACGGCGCTTGTGGAGTGGCTGTGGGCGCGTGCCGGCAGGCGCGTGCCGGTGGTTCTGGATTCGTTCTCGCCGGCCAGGGACATCCTCGAGGTGCCGCTGAAGAAGAAGGGCATGAAGGTCTACGTGCTCTCCGGCAGCGAGTTCACGCAGGCGTGCGCCATGCTCCGGCGCGCCGTCGAGGCCGAGAAGACGATCACGCACTTCGACCAGGAGCAGCTCAACACATCCGTTGAGCACGCAATGTCCGAGCCTGTGAAGAACTTCCCGGGCTCTTTCAAGTGGGTCAGAACTGACCTTGAGGTTTCCCTGGCACCGCTCATGGCAATCACCTTCGTGTTCTTCGGAGCGACGAAGTTTGGACGCCGTAGCGACCCGGAGAAGAAGCGAAAGCGGCACGCAGTGGTCGCGTAGGGGGTGTCGCATGGCCGATGGTCGCGAGCTGACGGACGACGAGCGCGAGCCACTTCAGCGGATGCTCTCCATGATCGGGCAGAAGAAGAAGGTCAATCGCCTGCGGGCCGACTACCACGATGGTCGCAAGCAGCTGACGACCAAGGGGTTCTCGATCCCGCCGCATATGCGCGAGGGGTGGGACATCCCGCTTGGTTGGGGCGAGAAGGCGATCACGGTGCCGGCGTCGCGGATCCGTCCGGATGGGTTCCACGGGATCGTGGATGAAGAGTTGCGGGATGAGCTCGCGGACCTGACCACGGACGGGCGTCACGAGACGTTGGAGCGCCAGTGGGTGCGCTCAGCCATGCAGGCGGGCATCGCGTTTGCGTTCGTCACGGCGAATGAGACCGCGGGCGAGCCGCCGATCCGTGTGATCCGCCCGGCCTCCCATGCTAGCGCCGAGTTTGATGCCCGCACGGGCCAAGTCAGCGCGGCTGTCGAGAAGACGGGCGCGTCCACCGCGATCCTGTACCTGGACGGCAAGAACCTGAAGGTGAGCGCGAGCCGCGGTCAGTGGGTCGTGGAGAAGGAGATGGTCGGCGTCCCCGGGCTGGTGCAATGCACGCCCTTCGCCTGGTCGGCGACGCTCGAGCATCCGCGTGGCCGCTCGCGTATCACCCGCCCGCTGATGGGGTTCATGGACATCGGCGCCCGCACGTTGCTGCGTGAGGAAGTCACCGCCGAGTATTTCTCGGCCCCTCAGCGAGCCCTCATGGGCGCTGACGAGTCTGCCTTCACGAACTCGAAGGGTGAGCGGATCTCGCCGTGGGACGCCATGATCGGTGGCGTCTGGGGCATCCCGTTCGTGTGGGATGAGGACGAGCAGAAGAACCTGACGCCGTCGCTCCAACAACTTCAGCAAGCGTCGATGCAGCCGCATGTGGACATGCTGCGCTCGATCGCCTCAATGGTGTCGTCGGAGACGACGATCCCGCTCGGCTATCTGGGTGTGACCCATGACCAGCCGGCGTCGGCTGACGCGATCCTGGCCACGGAGTCGGACATGGTTGCGATGCTCGAGGCCGAGTTGCCGGCGTTCGGCGCGGCGCGCACGGACTTCGCGAAGAAGTGCTTGGCGGTTCAGCACGGCGAGTGGACGGACGAGTTGCGGGCCGCGTTGCGGCCGATGCGCGCCAAGTTCCGCGACCCGGGCACGCCCACCGTGTCAGCTCGCGCCGACGCGGGACAGAAATTCGTCAACACTTGGCCCGACGGTGACCCCGAGGTCGGGATGGAGCTCTACGGACTTGACCAGGACCAGCGGCGCCGCATGCTCGCGCACCTTCAGAAGGGTGCCGCGAAGAAGACGGTGGCGGAGCTGCTGGCCAAGCCGGCCGACACACACCCGGCTGCCGAACCTGAATCGGCGAAGCCGGAGGAACCTGTCTCGGCGGGCGCTGATGGCAAGCCGTGAGGAACTCGACCAGCTCACCTCCGTGCAACGTGACCTGTCCAGTCGTGCGAAAGCTGAGCTCGGGCAGATCGTGGAGTCGCTGTGGGGGCTGGGCGACCCGGCCTTGATTCGTGACGCTCTCCTGGACGTGGTTCCGGGGCTCGCGGCGAGGTACGGGGAGATAGCGTCGGCTGTCGCGCTCGAGTGGTTCGAGGGCGTGTACGGGATGGATCCGCTCATGGCCGCGGCGGGCGATCTGGTGACGATCCGCAAGGAGGTGCGCTGGGCTGCCGGCGCGCTGTGGAAAACCAACCCTGCCGATGCGGTGGGGCCCCTGCTGGTGATCCTGGACAAGTTCGTGAAGAAGCCCGCGAGCGACACGGTGATTGCTTCTGCGGAGCACAACGGCCTGCGATGGGTTCGTGTGCCGCAGGGCGAGAAGACGTGCGCGTTCTGTCTGATGCTTGCCAGTCGCGGGGCTCAGATCATCACCTCGCCTGGCGATTGGACGTACAAGTCCAAGGGGTCGGGCGGGTGGCTGTCCAAGAGTGATCGCGGCGACCGCTTTCACGGTGATTGCGACTGCAAGGTGATGCCGATTCGGGACAACGAGTCGATGCCGCGGGGCTATGACCCTGACCGGCTCTACTCGATGTATTCCGGCGCTGCGAGCGCGGCCGGGAGCCGCACGGACACCGCCGAGATCTTGGCGAACTTCCGCCGCATGTACCCGGACGCCGTCACCGACGCCGTCCACATCCACTGACCCCCCTCCGAAGCTTTTCGTTCGTGCCCCTGCCGGTGAGATGCCGGCGTCAGGGGCGTCGCCGTGGGATACGGCATCCACTCAAGACAAGGAAGACACCGCCATGCACATTCACCATGCTCTGGCATCGGAACCGACCCCGCACTACCTGCGTCACGTGGGGATGCGGTGGGCGAGGTTCATCGAGGATGGCGACAAACCCGGGACGGGCACCGCCTCCGCCGAAGAGCCGCCCACCAGCGCGGAAGGCGAGGGAGGCGAGAAGCCCGCCGGGAAGACCACCGAAGAGCCTGAGACAGGCGCCGGTGGTGAGGGTGAGCAGTCCGTAGAGGGCCTGAAATCGGCGCTGGCCACGGAGCGGTCCTCCGCAAAGCAGTACCGCAAGGAGCTCGCCGACGCGAAGGCCGCGCTGCAGAAGATCGAGGACGCGAAGCTCTCCGACATTCAGCGGGCCAACAAGGACCGTGACGCGGCTCTGGCCGAACGTGACGAGGCCCGCGCGGCCCTGGCTATCCGTGACCTGGCCACCGAACACGGGATCACGGACAAGGCCGACATCGAGCTTCTCGCATCCATCAAGGATGAGGACAAGCGTGCCGCCGCCGCGGCGCGCCTGGCCCCGTCCGAGGAGAAGAAGCAGGAGCCCGGCTCGCGCAAGGGCTCCGACCCTGTCCCCGAGTCGGGGACGGGCGGGAACAGCCCCCGAACCGCTGGCGATTCCGCCAAGAGCTCGTATGAGCGGTGGAAGGCCAAGAACACCAAGAACTAGCACTCTGAAAGGAGTGACCCGATGGACATCTCCATCAAGCGCCGGAACTACCCGGCCGACAACCAGTCCTGGCTCGGTTCTGCGACGGGCACCACGTCCGCGCAGTCCGTGGCCCTCGACCTGTCCACGTTCACGAAGGCGACGCACTTCCCGGACGGCTACCTGAAGTCCGGCCTGCCGCTGTCCAAGCGCGCGGGCGGGAAGTACGGCCTCGCGGAGACGGAGAAGCTCGACGGCTTCCTGTTCACCCCGACCGACGTGCCCGCCGACACCGCGACCCCTGTGGGGGCCGCGCTGCTGGTCCACGGCATCGTTCGTACCGCCAAGCTCCCGGTCGCGATCACGGCTGAGCAGAAGGCCGCGAACGCCCACTTCATCTACAACGAGGAGGCCTGAGCATGGCGCTCGAACTCACCGACCTCTACCAGAGCCCGGCTGAGCTGACGCAGTACGTCCGCCAGGCTCTCGCGGATCAGCCGCAGAACCGGTTCGCGCTGGCTGCGTTCCTGCCGGACACGCAGATCGACGACATCGATTTCCGTGCCAGCGTCGGCGGTGGCGGGCTTGCCCGCACGGCCTCGTTCCGCGCCTACGACACGGAGTCCCCGATCTCCGGTCGCCAGTCCGTCGCGAAGATCCAGGGCGAGCTTCCTCCGATCTCGGTGAAGCGTCGCCTGTCGGAGTACGACCGGCTGAAGATGCGCAAGCTGGATGCAGGCATCCAGGATGCGATCTTCAACGACGCGGTGGAGCTCGCTCGCGAGATCCAGGCCCGCGCCGAGGTCGCTCGCGGCGAGCTGCTGCAGACCGGCAAGGTCACCATCGCCGAGAACGGACTGACGCTCACTGCCGACTTCGGCCGTGACGCGGACCTGACGCAGACCGCGGCCACCAAGTGGAACGCCAACGGTGACGTGTTTGACGACCTGGACACCTGGCGTGAGCTGTACTCCCGCAAGGGCAACGGCAACCCGGGCACCATCATCGTGTCGCGTCAGATCATCTCGGCGGTCGTCCGCAACGAGAAGGTGCGCGAGCAGGTCTACGGCGCCTCGGACACGTCCTCGCGCATCGTGACCATGGAAGCCCTGAACAGCGTGCTGGGCGCGCTGGGCCTGCCCACGTTCTCGGTGTATGAGGCCCAGGTGGCCAACGCCGCCGGTGTGGCCACGCCGATCCTGAACCCCAACAAGGTGCTGTTCCTGCCGGATGACTCGCTGAAGATCGGCGAGACCCTGTGGGGCACCACGGCGGAGGCCCTGGATCCGAAGTACGCCATCGAGTCGACGGAGGCCCCGGGCATCGTCGTGGGCAACTACTCCGACTCCGATCCGGTGGCGAACTGGACGAAGGCGTCCGCGATCATGCTGCCGGTCGCTCCGAACACGAACCTGACCCTGGCGGCCACGGTTCTCTGACCCCTACCTCTATCGCGTTTCGCGGCGGTGCCCCTTGCTTGGGGCACCGCCGCTTTGCGTGAGGCATGAAAGGAGATGCTGTGGCGAAGAAGCTGATCGCGCACGTGAGCATCAGGGACGCGGGTGGTGCGCTGCACTCGCTCGCGCCTGGCGACGAGGTTCCTGAGTGGGCTGAGGATCGCCTGACGAACGAGGACCTGTTCGCCCCCGCGGCCGCTGACGAGACGCCGGCGCCCGAGGCCCCGGAGCCCGACCCGGCACCGGAGGCCCCCGCGGCCGCTGACAAGACGCCGGACTTCACGAAGCCGGCACCCCGAGCCGGACGGCGTCGCACGAAGGACGCCTGATGGCTGCCGACTACGCGAGCCTGAGCGACCTTCAGTCGCACTGGCCGGGCCTCCCAGGCGGGCGCGAAGACGAGGCGAAACAGAAGCTCCATGAAGCCTCTGTGGAGATTCGGGCGCTGTACCCGGACGTGGACACCCGCGTCCTCAACGGCGACCTCGACGCGGATGTGCCGCGCCTTGTCGCGTGCCGGATGGTCAAGCGCTCCATGGACACCCCCGACATCCCGGGCGGTTCGGGCGCGGTGACGCAGGTGTCACAGACCGCCGGCCCGATGAGTACGTCGTACTCGTTCGCGAACACCGATGGTGCCCTGTTCCTCTCGGGCGCTGACAAGCGACTGCTGCGCACATCGCGGGCAGGTCGCACCGCATTCATGATCCGCCCGGGCGCGCACGCGGTCGGGCACTAGCCAGGAGGTTCACATGGCTGATTTCCAGCCGAAGACCTGGGTCGCTGGGCCCGGGGTCACTGTCGCCGTCGCCGAGCGCATGAACGTGCTCGAGCAGGCTATGGCCGACGCGCTTGCCCGCCCGTGTGGCAAGGAGGCGGGCGCCTTCCTCGAACCCGATGTCGCCGTGGTCGAGAACAAGTCCGGGAAGCCGGAGCGCGTCATCAAGCGAGACGTGAGCGTCTGACGTGTGGCCCGGGGACGCGCTCTCCGCGGACTGGAAGGTGAGCGTCGTCGTCCTGCGTTCCGGCGGCCGGGATGAGTCCGGGCGTCCACGCCCGGTCACCGAGACCGCGCTGGACGACGTGCTGATCGCCCCGACCAGTTCCAGCGAGCCGGACGCGCTCGCATCCGCAACCACATCGTTCTCCACGCTCTACGCGCCCCCGGGGACGGACATCCGCTCTACCGACCGGATCCGCCTCCCGGACGGGGGTGTGTGGGACGTGGTGGGCGACGCGTCGAGCTGGCCGCTCGGCGTGGTCGTCCAACTCACGAGGAAGCGAGGTGGGGCGTGATCCAGACGTTCAAGATCCGCGGCGCCAAGCACTACCGCGGCGCGCTGGACGCGCTCGTGGAGGCCGGGCAGTCCTCCAAGATCCAGGCGATGTGCGTCGAAGCGGCCAACCGGCTTGCCGAGCAGGCCCGCGGCGACGACCCGCGAGGAACCTACAAGGCCGGCCCCGCTGACGTGGTTGTCGGGTACTCCCATGAGGTGCGTGCCGGCGCCCGTGTGCGGCAGGTGCGGCCCGGTTGGGGCGCCCTCCGCGACTGGACGATGTTCGACATCCTCCAAGCGGCAGAGACCGGGCGGGTGGGCCGATGAACGAGGACCTCACCTTCCCTGCTGCTGACGCACTGCTCCTTGACCTGATCCGGGGTCAAGTGTTCGCCGGCGTAACCGTGAACGCGGGAACCTTCCTGCCCATCGACGGGTACGGGCAACCCGAGCAGTTGCCGTTCGTGCGCATCACGCTCGTGTCCGCGAAGACGGGCTGGGTCGACCAGCACACGCAGATCCTCTGCGAGGTGTTCGCCGACGCGGCCGCTTCTCTCCCCATCGCTCAAGCCGTGCGCCGTCAGGTGTGCGGCACCGACATCCAAACGCCCTCGGGCGTCGCGGACACCATCTCCTCCCCCGTGGAGGCCAGTGCCCGCCCCTTCACCGACGTCCTTGACCAAGCGACGTTCTCACTCTCGGTCATTTGCAGGCCGATCATCTGAAAGGAGCTGGCCGATGCCTGACATCGCAGCTATCCAGCGTGACGCCGACGAGCGCCGCCTCATCCGCAAGATCCAGAAGGCCGTGGGGTTCGTGGCCCCGAAGTCCGTCGAGCTGCCCGAGTCGCTGTTCTCGGCGCCGGGCGTCCTCGTCGACCTCGCCACCCTCGGCTTCCTTCCGATCGGCATCGTCGCCACGGACGGCTGGACGTTCGGCCGCGAAACCGAGGACGAGGAGATCGAGGGCCTGGGCTACGCCTCGGCCGTTCGTACCGACATCGTCAAGGTCACTCGCACCGTGACCGTGACCACCCTCGAGACCGGCCGCAAGCACATGCAGGAGCTCATCCTCGGCATGGACCTGACCGGCGTGACGATGGACAAGGACACCGGCGAGATCGTGTTCGACGAGCCGGACCTGCCCATCAACGAAGAGATGCGTCTCCTCGTGGTCGGATCCGATGGCCCCGCCGATGCCCTGTGGGTGCTCGGCAACGGCTTTGGCGCCGCGACCCTCACGTCCTCGGGCGATGAGGTGTGGGGCAAGGAGGGCGCCGTCCAGCGCGAGCTGTCCTTCAAGATCGCTCCGGACGACGAGACCGGCTCGCCGACGAAGCGCTACGTCGGCGGCAGTGGCGCCCTCGCCGCGAAGGAAGCCCTCGGCTTCGAGCTCTCGACCCCCTGACCTAGCCGGCAGGGGGTTTTCCATTCCCGGCAGGGGCGGTGTGCGTGGACTCCGCCGCCCCTGCCGTCCCCAATACCCGAGTCCACGCCCCAGCCCTCAGCGCTCCCGCTGGGGGCTTTCCACGTACCAAGGAGTCCACGCGCATGGCTGCTGACAAGCCCCGTGTCGATTTTTCCCTCAAGTCCATCATCGACGAGGTGCGCGCTTCCGAGCCCGTCAAGGTCGCTCTGTCGAACTCGCGCATCATCACGTTCGTCAACCCCTACGACATGCAGGGCTCGGATGCCGCCGAGCTGGTGTCCCTGCTCAGCGATTTCGAGATGGGCGGCTTCCACGCCCCCGACGAGATCTTCAGCGTCTGGCTCAGCAAGGACGACTTCGAGAAGCTCGCCCTCGAGAAGCTCACCCTGAAGCAGCAGGTCGCGTTCATCGAGGGCGTCATGTCCCGGTTCAGCCCGGCCGCGGGTGATGCGGGGGAAGACGACGCCTCGCAGAACTGATCGGACGGTATCGGCCGCAGATCCGCGCCGACCTCTTCGAGGTCTACGGCGTGGACATGGCCGAGTGGGTGGCGGCTGGCCGGTGGAGGCCCCTGTTGGAGCTCATCGACCAGCTGCCGCTCGCGTCCCGGTACTACGAGGCGTTCCACGAGGATCCCGAGGTGGCGGAGCAGATCGCCCGCGAGCCTCTCCCTGAACGCGCCTGGTCTCCGTCGCTGAAGGACTGGGATCTGCAGGCGCAACTGCTGCATGACCTCACCGGGATGGTGAGGGTTCTGGTGTCTGCCGTGCAGACGCAATCCGCTGGGAAGGTCATCCGCCCAGCGAAGGGGTTCCCGGCGCCCGTGACAGCCGCGGAGAAGTTCCGTGGACGGCTCGAGGAAGAGCACGCCCGCGGGCTTGTGCAGGGCTTCGGGTTCGATCCAGGAGATCTATAACGCTGGGGAGGCGCAATGGCCGTTATTGGCGTCGCAGACATTCTCGTTCGGCCCACGTTCCGGGGCCTCCAGGGCGAAGTTGGCAGGCAGATCGACGGCACGTCGCAGTCTGCTGGCGTCAAGAAGGCCGGCACCAAGATCGGCAAGGGCCTCGTCACTGCGGCGAAGGTTGGCTTGGCCGGCGGCGCGGCGCTGCTGGGCGCCTCCCTGGCGAAGGGCTTTGGGCGTCTGACGGCCATCGAGAACGCACAGGCCAAGCTCACCGGCCTGGGGCACTCGGCCAAGACCGTTGAGTCGATCATGACCAACGCGTCGGCGGCCGTGAAGGGCACGGCGTTCGGTCTGGACGAGGCCGCGACGGTGTCTGCCACGGCTGTAGCTGCTGGCATCAAGCCGGGCAAGGAGCTCGAGCGGACGCTGAAGCTCACGGCGGACGCGGCGACCATTGCCGGTGTCGGCATGAGCGACATGGGCTCGATCTTCAACAAGGTCGCCAGCTCCAACAAGATCCAGGGCGACACCATCGCCCAGCTCAACGACGCCGGCATCCCGGTCGTGCAGCTGCTCAGCAAGGAACTCGGCAAGTCCGCGGCTGAGGTCACCGCGCTCGCCTCCAAGGGCAAGATCGACTTCGCCACGTTCCAGAACGCCATGGAAAAGGGCATGGGCGGCGCCGCCCTCGAGTCCGGCAAGACCCTGCAGGGTGCCGTGAAGAACTCGTGGGCATCGCTCGGACGCTTCGGCGCCAACCTCATGTCCGGGGTGTACCCGCTGGTGACGAAGTTCTTCCAGGGCTTCATCAAGTTCATGGGCCCCATGGAAGACGCCGCGAAGAAGATCGGCGCGGCAGTCGGCACGTTCCTCACGGACAAGATCGCCAAGGCGGTCAAGGTCATCGGGCCACAACTGGAGAAGCTCACGAGCGGATTCAAGAAGGTGTTCGCCACCATTGGCCCGGCCGTGGGCGATGCTGTGCGCGACGCCAAGACCGGCATGGGTGCGATGGTCAAGGCGTTCCAGAGCGGAAGTGATCAGGCTACGCAGACGGGCCTGGCCGGCTTCATCGAGAACATCGGCATCGTCGCTCGTGACGTCTTTGACGCATTCGCCCCGGCCATCAGTGCCGTCGTCGATGCGTTCAAGCCGCTTGGTGGCCAGCTCATGGACATCATGTCGGGGCTCTCCCCGATGTCGATGATCATGAAGGCCCTGCAGCCGATCATCCCCATGCTCGCGCAGGCGTTCCAGGTGGTCGGCACGAGTATCGCGCAGATCATCCCGGCGGTCGCTCAGATCAGCGCCAGCATCCAGAGCGCGCTCATCCCGATCATCACGCAGGTCATCCAGACGGTTCTGCCGCCGCTGATCAGCCTGTTCCAGCGGATCGTGCCGGTCATCACGAATGTCCTCACGTCGCTCGCACCGCTGATCGACACGATTCTCAACGTCCTCACGCCAGTCATCGAGGCCCTCCTGCCGGTGGTCGAGACCGTGTTCAACGCCATCGCGCCGATCATCGAAGCCGCCCTGACGGTTGTGCAGGGCGTCATTCAGACGGTCACCGCGCTCATCAAGGGCGACTGGTCCGGCGTGTGGAACGGGATCAAGAAGACCTTCTCCGGCATCTGGGACGGCATCAAGGCCGTCGTGACCGGCGCCATCAACATCATCAAGTCCTACCTGAGCGCTTGGCTGCAGATCGTCTCTGGCATCTGGAGCAAGGCGTGGGGCGGGATCTCAGCGTTCTTCTCCGGGATCTGGAACGGGATCAAGCGGTTCGTCGGCGGTGCCGTCGACGCAGTCAAGAAGACCATCACAGATTTCCTGGAAGCCATCGGCACCGCCTGGAACAAGGCCTGGGGTGCCATCGGCGACTTCCTGAGCGGCGCCTGGGAAGGCATCACCAAGTCCGTCTCGGACGGCATCAAGGGTGTCACTGACTTCTTCGGTGGGCTCTGGGGCAAGGTCGAGGACGCCATTGGCGACATCAGCGGCAACATGCTGAAGGTCGGCGAGCACATGATCCAGGGCTTCATCGACGGCATTGCCGGCATGGCCGGGAAGATCAAGGAGAAGGTCGAGGGCGTCATCGGTGGCGCGATCGGCTGGGCCAAGGACATCCTCGGCATCCACTCCCCCTCGAGGGTCTTCCGGTCCATCGGCAACTTCCTGGGGATCGGCTTCGTCGAGGGAATCAACGGCACGCAGAAGCAGGTCAAGAGCGCCACCTCGAAGCTCGTGGACATGACGATCGACGCGTTCGAAAAGCGTGAGGAGGTCGTCAAGAAGGCCAACGCGCGGATCGAGAAGATCAACGCGCAGCTCAAGGCCCTGCCCGAGGCGAACCAGAAGGCTGCCAAGCGGGTCGACAAGGCTCAGGACAAGGTGAAGGAGGCTCGGGCCAAGCTCACAGCCGCGAAGAAGGCCGCCGCGTCGAAGCTGACGCAGAAGGAAGCCGACGCAATCCTGAAGGTCCAGCGGGCCCAGGAAAAGGTCAACGAGGCCACGGCGAAGGCCAACAAGAAGGGCCAGACCAAGGCCCAGCAGGCCGCGAGCGCCAAGGCGCTGAAGACCGCTCAGCGTCAGCTGTCGGATGCGAAGAAGGCCGCCGGCCGGTCTGTGTCGTCATCGAAGCAGTCCACGCAGGCCGCCGTCGAGTCCGCCAAGAAGGCCCTCGCCTCCGCGAAGGCCTCGCTGGCTGATGCGAAGGCGGCGCAGAAGGCGACCGCCGCGAAGTCTGCGGCGAAGGCCAAGGATCTGAAGGCACAGAAGGCGGAGGCCAAGGGGCAGAAGGCGGCGTACTCGGCGCTGAACCCCAAGGCCAAGACCGCTCTGGTGAAGAAGCTCGAGGCTGAGCAGAAGGCGCTGGACGGGCTGGCCAAGAAGCGCGACGCGGTCACGGCCAAGCTGAAGACCGCCCAGAAGAACCTCGAGGACCTCACCAAGGCTCGCAGCGACTACGAGGGCAACATCATCGACCGCCTGACCGGCTCCGGTGATGTGACCGACATGGGTGACTCGGCCGACGCGATCATCGCGAACCTGGCGAAGGTCAAGGCCGGCATCGACGCGTTCAAGAAGAACGTCGAGGCGCTCAAGAAGGCCGGGCTCAACCAGGATGCGATCGACCAGATCGTGCAGGCGGGCCCCGAGGCCGGCAACAAGACGGCCGAAGCTCTGCTGGCCGGCGGTGCCGACGTGATCAAGCAGGTCAACACCTTGCAGGGTCAGATCGGTGCCTCGGCGAAGTCGATGGCCTCGGTGGCCGGTGATGCCATGTACGGCGCCGGGATCGCCGCGGCTCAGCAGACGGTCGCGGGCCTGAAGTCGCAGGAGGCCATCATCTCCGCCGCGATGACGGAGATCGCCAACGACATGAACAAGTCGGTGGCGAAGGCGATGGGCATCAAGCCCTCGGCTGAGCTGGCCAAGCAGCAGAAGACCGCGGGCCAGCAGTCGGTCGCCGGGATCATGGCCGGCGTCAAGGCCAAGACCCCCGAGCTGATGAAGCAGATGGCCAAGCTCGCCAAGGACATGGCGAAGAAGGTCAAGACGGCCCTGAAGATCCATTCGCCGTCGCGTCTGTTCGCGGACGAGGTCGGCGAGATGATCCCTGCCGGCATCGGCGAGGGCGTGGAGGCTGGGGCCGATGACCTGAACGCCAAGGTCGCAAACCTGGTGCAGGTGCCCGACGTCCCCGCCGTGACCGCCGCTGGCGGGCTCGACGGGACGGCGGTCCCGGATGCGGGGCTGACGCAGTTCGGCGACACGGCTGTTGATGTGTTCGCCGACTCCACGTCAGCGCTGGCCGGGTTCTTGGCCAGCGCCAAGGCCGGGGTGCGCGGCGCACTGGTGCCCGTGCTCACCGCGGCCCGCACCGCGACCACGGGCCTCGGCACCACCTCGGCACAGATGTGGGCGAAGACCGCTGCGAAGCTCACCTCGAGCTACCGCACCGGCATGAAGCCGAGCTTGGACCAGCTCAACACGACCCTGTCCAAGACGCTTCCGGCCTCGAGCCGCTCGGCCCGGGACGGGAGCACCGCGGCGTGGTCGGGCCTGAGCTCTTCGATGGGTTCCACCTGGACGAAGGGCATCAAGCCGACGCTCGACAAGGCGTCGTCGGCACTGAAGAACGCGCTCCCGGGCGCGTTCCGCTCGGGCCGCACGTCGTCGTCGGATGCGTTCTCCGGCCTGAAGTCGGATGTCACGTCCACGTGGACGAAGGGGATCCGGCCCCAGCTGGACGCCCTGGGCGACTTCGTCACCGACACGCTCCCGGACTCGTTCGAGTCTGGCGTGAAGGCCATGCGCAAGGCCTGGGACGGGCTGCGGGAAGCCACCCGCAAGCCGGTCTCGTTCATCATCGCCGAGGTCTACAACAAGGGCCTGCGCGGGGTGTGGAACAAGGTCGCGTCCCAGTTTGGTGAGAAGGCGTTGCCGGAGTTCAAGCCCAAGGGCTTCTACGACGGCGGCAAGGTCACCGGCCCGGGCACGGGGCGCTCCGACAGCATCCCAGCCCGCCTGTCGAACGGGGAATTCGTAGTCAACGCGACCGCGACCCGCAAGTGGCTCCCGCTGCTCCACAAGATCAACGGGCCCCGCGGCGCCGGCTACGGGCAGGCCTACAAGGACGGCGGCCTGGTGTACCCGGTCGCTGGTGGGCGTCCGACCTCACGGTTCGGCGTGGCCCGCTCGGGCTACTCCCACGCCGGTTTCGACCTTGCTGTGCCTGTGGGCACCGCGGTGCGCGCCGCCCTTGCAGGCGTCGTCACCAAGGCTGGTTGGAATGCGGTTCCCGGTCGCACGGGCATCGGCATGCTCCTGCAGCACGAGAACGGGATGGCGACCTACTACGGTCACCTCTCCCGGACTCTGGCGAAGGTCGGCGACCAGGTGGCCCAGGGCGCGCAGATCGCGCTCTCGGGCAACACTGGCCGCTCGACAGGCCCGCACCTGCACTTTGAGACGTGGGTCGGTGGCAAGCCGGTGGATCCCGAGCGTCTGTTCAAGGGTGCCCCGCTGCCGGTTGGCGGTTCCGGGCTCTCTCCTGAGGAGACGCTCGAGAGCCTGAGCGCCCCGTTCAAGGAGCTGACCAAGGGCCTCGGCGCAATGCCATCGGCCGGGCAGTTCTCCGAGCTGCTCGCCACCGGCTCCCAGCGGATGCTCGAGGCGCCGCTGGCCTGGATGAAGGCGAACCTGGACAAGCTCATCAGCGGTGACGTTGATGGCGGAGACGGGATCACCCAGGGTAAGGGCTCCATCAAGGAGCAGGTGCGCGCCGTGGCCAAGTCCTTCGGATGGGGTGACGGCGAGCAGTGGGCGGCGCTCGACTGGCTGGTCTCGCACGAGTCCAGCTGGAACCCGAACGCCCGCAACCCGAAGTCCTCGGCGGCGGGCCTGTTCCAGAAGATGCAGTTGCTCAACGGGCCGGTGGAATCCACGCCGGCGGGCCAGGCGCAGTGGGGCTTGAAGTACATCAAGGGCCGCTACGGCAACCCGGTGAACGCCAAGTCCTTCTGGCAGAAGCACCACTGGTATCGCGACGGCGGCGCGGTCCGCCCTGAGCTTCATGATCAGGGCGGCTGGCTGAAGCCGGGCTTGACGTCCGTGCTGAACGCCACGCGGCGCCCCGAGGCGATCCTCAACCCGTCCCAGTGGCGGGCCGCAGAGGCGGCGATCAACCTGGCCGTGCAAGGCCAGGGCTTCCCCGACACCCTCACGTTGAGCGTGGACGGGCAGCAGTTCACCGCGTACGTCTCGGGCGTGACCGACGCCCGCCTGGCCCATCACGCCGATGGGCTGCGTCAGGTGTCCCGGCAGTACGCCGGCGCCCGGCGCTAAACACCGATGAAGAATGGAGGCCCCGATGGCGATCAGCTGGGGTTCTGAGATCACCAACGGATCCGGCAACGGGATGAAGGTCGGCGTCGAACTGACGCAGTCCCCGTCCAGCGTCGGGGCCTCCACCTCTTCGGTGACAATCACGGCGAAGTTCTACGTGTGGTCGCGCCGAAGCGTGTCTGACTCGACCAACACGTTCAAGATCACGGGCGACTTCTCGTGGTCCGGGTCGGTGTCGATCTCGCATGGCTCGGATGGCGGGCAGACGCTTGTGCGCACCATGACGCGCAAGGTGACCACGTCGTACACCAGCACCACGAAGACCGATGTGTCGGTGGCGCTCAGCGGCATCAACGCGATCTCGGGGACGGCCACCGTCTCCGACGACATCACCACGGGCAAGCGCGCCTACAGTGACCCGGCAGCGCCCACGGGCGTGACGGCGGCGAACTCCGGGTCGAACGTGGCGGTGAAGTGGACTCGCAAGCCCTCCACGAGCGCCCCCTACGACCGCCAGGAGGTCCGCCGCTCTGTCAACGGCGGCGGCTACTCCACCATCGCCACGGTCTCTTCCACGGCGGGGTCGTACACGGACAGCAACACCAGCCCGAACACGAAGTACCAGTACGGGGTGCGCGCCCTGAACTCCGCTGGCGCGTCCGGTTGGGCGTCCTCTGGGACGGTCACCACGCCTCCGTCCAAGCCTGCCAACATCACCGGCGTCTCCGTGTCCCGCACTTCCGACACGCGCCAAGTGGTCAAGTGGTCCAACAACCCCACCTCCGCGGCGCCGTACAGCAACGTGGTGGTCCAGCGGTGGGACAACCTCGGCGCGAAGTGGACGACCATCGCCACGGTGTCGGGGTCGGCCACGTCCTACACGGACTCGGCGACCGTCGCGAACCGGCGATACCAGTACCGGGTACAGCCCAAGAACACGGCCGGCACCTCGAGCTCGTGGACCGCCACGGCCTACATCAGCACCACCCCGGTGGCGCCGACCGGGCTGAAGGCGGTCAAGAAGGGCGACTCGATCACCCTGAGCTGGGCCGGAGTGCCACCGCAAGGCACCGGCATCGAGGTGTGGCATGGTGCCAACGGGGTGCGCGAGTCGGCCCGCATGGTGCTGCTGAGCGGGCGCCCCACCACGTGGACGCACACCAGCCCGAACGCCACGCAGACTCACACCTACTGGCTCAAGACGCAGGGCGGCGCGGGAGACGCATCGGGGAACCTCTACAGCGCGTTCTCGGCGGCGTCGAACGTCGTCCAGCTTCTGACCCCGCCCGGGGCACCCATGGGCTTGAAGCCGGTCGGCGCGTTCGACGTCGATCTTGCGCCGCTCGTGATCACCTGGGCCCACAACTCCATCGACTCCACCGAGCAGACCGCCTACGAGCTTCGGTGGCGTGTCGACGGTGAGGACTGGACCACCACCGGCAAGGTCACCTCCACAACCTCAAGGCACGAGTTCGCGGAGGCGGGCTTCCAGAACGGATCCGTCCTCGAGGTCCAGGTGCGCACCTGGGGCGACCATGCCACCGCCTCGGCGTACTCGGCCACCGACCGCATCACGCTCTCGGGCTCCCCTGCGGCCACGATCACCGCCCCCTTGGAGACGGTGGCCGCGGCCCGCACGCGCATCGAATGGGACTACTTCGACCCCGAGGACACGGTCCAGGCCGGGTGGCGTGCGGCGATCCTGAGCCCCTCTGGGGAAACCTTGTGGCAGGGCACCGGCAATGGTGCGGCCACCGGCGTGGACTCCCCACTGATCCTCGAGGACGGCGCCGACTATGTGGTCAGCGTCGAGGTCAAGGACGGCGACGGCCTGTGGTCCCCCGCGGCGACGCAGGAAACCACGGTCGCCTACCCCCGCCCGCCGGCCGCGCAGGTTGAGGCGAGCTGGGATCTGGACACCGGCTCGGTGTCGATCTTGCTTGCCGTCCCGACCCCCACTGAGACGCAGGCGGACGCCACGTCCTTGCAGCTGTGGCGCGCCAGTGACGGGCAGGACTGGGTGCAGCTCTTCGACGGTCTGGATCCCGAGGACGACAGCGCCGTCGTCGACGTGCTGCCGCCGCTGGATTCCCAGGTGTTCTACAAGGCGGTGGCTGTCTCTGCCCTCGAAGCCGTCACCGAGGCTGAGCCGGTCATCGTGGACACGGACTGCAAGGGCTGGGTCTTCATCAACGGCGGGCCGGGGTTCGGTGTGCTCGCCAAGATCCGCGACAACGTGAAGGTCTCGTACTCACGGGGCCGGGTGAAGGCGCAGAACCAGTTCGCCGGCCGGGCCTACCCCGTGGAGACTCGCGGCTCAGCGCAGACGCTGAAGATCGACCTGACCGGGGACATCGGCGGCGGCTCGTCCACGCTCCAAGAGCTGTGGGACGCCCTCGATGCGACCCCACCGCTGTGCTACCGCGACCGCACGCTGAAGGCGTTCGTGTCCGCCGAGGACAGCACCAGCGCCTACCAGACCATCAAGCGGGACTTCTCGGTCTCGTTCCAAGGAGTTGATCATCATGAGTAACCCGGCGATCCCGGCACTCACTCCCCTCGCGCAGCTACCCGAGGCCGAGGCCGCGGCAGGGCCCCGCACCGAGTCGTGGCGCGTGGAGCTGCTCAACCTGCGCGACGCGAAGACCGGCGAACTCGACGGCATCACGGCCGGCACGGTCAGCCTGAACGTGAACGCCACTCTTCGCCGCGGCGGCTCCCTGTCCTACGTCGGGGATCCCGTGGATTGGGCGCGCACACGTGTGCGGCCCGTGTACAGCTTCGTTGGCGTCGACGGTGTGGAGCGCGAGTGGGGGTGTGGCGTGCTGATCCCCGCCTCGCCCGGCACCTCGTACGAGGACGGCGTGCGCCGGGAATCCATCGAGCTCTACGACAAGGTGGACCTGCTGGATCAGGACGCAGTGTCGGGGCCCTACCAGGTCACCGCCGGCGCCAAGGTCGTTGACGCCGTCCGCAAGCTGCTCAACGACGCCGGCGAGACCCGTCACGCGATCGAAGACAGCACCGAGACAGTGCGCACCACCAAGGTCTGGGAACCGGGGACGACTCGGCTACGGATCATCAACGACCTGCTGCAGTCGATCAACTACGCCGGGATCTACACCGACCCTGACGGGGTGTTCCGGTCGGGCCCCTACGTGGATCCGGCCCAGCGCCCGACCGTGTGGGAGTTCCGCGACGACGAGACGAGCATCTACACGCCGGACCTCGACAACGACCGCGACACCTACAAGGTCGCCAACCGGGTGATCTGCCTGGGCGAGTCCTCGGGCGACAAGCCCGGCCTGGTCGCCGTCGCCGAGGACACCGACCCGGCCTCCCCCACCTCCTACCCGTCCCGGGGCCGCTGGATCACCCGCGTCGAGGAAGGCGTGGACGCCGCGACACAGGACGCCCTGAACGCCTACGCGCTGCGCCTGCTCACCGAGGAGAAGCGTGTGGGCTCAAAGTGGCAGATCCAGCACTCGCCCGTGCGCATCGACCTCTCGGATGTGGTGGTGCTTGTGCGTGATGCCGAGGGCATCGAGGTGCGCGCCACCGTGGAGACCATCGACTACGACATGAGCGTGGGTGCCCTGTGCAAGACCACGCTGAAGGAGGTGCAGTGATGTCCCAGAATCCGCTCGCCAGCCTCGTGCAAACCGACCAGACAACGACGGCGCCGGCCGTGAAGATCAGGTCCGCCACGGTGAGCACGACCATGCCGTTGGCGATCACGCTCGATGGGTTCTCCCAGGCTGTGACACCCACGGATGTGTTGCTGTCCGGCCTGCGCGTCGCTGACCGCGTGTGTTGCCTGCACGCGGGCACACGGCTCGTCGTTCTCGGCAGGTACGGAGGCTGACATGGCTGAACTGACTCAGACGGTCTTCGGACCCACTCTTGCGTTTGACCCGGCGACAGGCCGCGGCGTGCCGGCCAAGGTTGGCCGCGTGGTCGATGCGGTGACCGGGGCGCCTGTGACCACGTACACCATGGACGGTGTGCCGGGTCCGGTGGTCACGAACTCGAAGGGGTATGTGGCGCCTTTCCAGTGCGACCCGGGCGTGACGAGTGTGCTGGTGTCGTTCGGGTCGGTCACGCTCCCGCTGATCGACCAGACCGCAGTGCTTGAGGCTGGTGCCGCTGCCGTGGCCGCGCAGGCCGCTGCGGAGGACGCCGCCGAGCTCGTGGGCGCGCCGGCCGATCTGGCAATCGCCGCGGCCGTGCTTGCGGTGGACAGCGCTACCCGCAACGCCCTCGACTCGGTGCTCGGGGATGGGCCGATCGCTGGTCTCGTGAACAACGAGGACAGTGCCACACGCCGGGCCATCACGGAGCACTTCGGGGACGCGGCCATGGCACGACTGGTTGCGCAAACCGGCTCCGCACTCAACGCCGCTATCAAGGCGCTCGCTGGCGCCCCGCCGGTGTGGGTTGATTGCCCGCTCACGGACAAGGCGAAGATCGACCTATACACGGCAAGCCTCCCCATCCAGGTGTCCAAGGACATCACCGGCACAGTCACGCTTGAGGGCACCGCGAGGGCGATGCAGGCCTCGATCATCACCAGCGCCACCGAGGTCGTGTTCGCCACCATCCCGGCCGGATATCGGCCCCGCCGAGACCAACGCGTCCTGTGCCAGGGATCGTCGAACGAGAACTGGCTCCTTGGCGTGAACGCCGCAGCCGGCACGCTCACCGCCTCGCGCTACACGGGAACCCAGAACGTCAACGCCTGGCTGCCCGTGAACACCAGCTGGAAGGCGGCCTGATGCCCGAGACGTCCGCCCCCGAGGGCGGGGAGTTCCTCTTCTTCCTGACCGCGGTTCCCTCCGGCGTGTGGGCACTGATCGGTGTCGCCATCACAGCAGCACTCACCTGGTGGGCCGCCACACAACGCACCCGCAACGAAGCGCAAACCGCGCTCATCCAGACATACCGCGACGACCTCTCCGCCCTGCGCGACCGGATGACCACGGCCGAGGCCCTGCGCGAGGAAGACCGGAACGCCCGCCTCGCCGCCGAAGCGGAAGCGCGGGAAGCCGACGACACGATCCGCGACGCACACGAGACCCTCGCGGACTACCGCCAGTGGCGAGCCGCAGTCCTCACCCACATCGACGAGGGGCACCCTCCCCCTTCCCCGCCGCCCACGTGGCGGATGACCGGCGACGCCGACGCCTACCGCCGACGCCACCCCGACGCCCCATAACCACGCAAGCCCCGCCGCCCACACCAGGGCGGTGGGGCTTTTCCATACCCAAAGGAGGCCCGCCATGGCGACAGCCATCAGCCAGAACGGGTGGTCCGTGATCTTCACGGCCACCGACAAGAACACCACCAAGATCCCCCACATCGTCGGCCGCGTGCGCGCCGGCGACGTGGCCACGATCTTTACCGCGCTCGTGAACTTCATCCACGCCCACGTCGAGGACGTCTCCAAGGGCGCCGACGACTGGGGCGGCAACGTCCGCCCCATCCGAGGCAAGACCACCGGCTACTCCAACCACGCCTCCTACACGGCCATCGACATCAACGCCCTACAGCACCCCCGCGGCGTCGAGGGCACCTGGACGCCGGCACAGGCTTCCGCCATCCGCCAGTTCCTCAAGGACACCCTCGAGGGCGTCGTGCGCTTTGGCGAGGACTACTCCCGCAAGCTCTCCCTGGTCGATGGCATGCACTTTGAGATCAATGCCAACGCCGCCGCCGTGGCCCGCGTCGCCGCCAAGCTCCGCGGCGAGAAGGCCCCCTCGACCACCGGCAAGACCCCGGCCAAGACGCCGGCCATCACCGCGGCGACGGGCTCCACGACGCTGCTCTACCAGGGCAACCCCAAGAACAGCGCGGCCCGCGTGCGCAAGCTGCAGGCCGGGCTCAACCGCGCATTCCCCGCCTACTCGAAGTTCGCCGGCGGCGGTGACGGGAAGTTCGGCCCCTACGCCGCCCAGGTGGTCAAGGAGTTCCAGCGCCGCTCCGGCCTCAAGCCCGACGGCGTCGTCGGCCCCACCACCATCAAGGGCCTGCGCAAGCACGGCATCAACCTCTGAGGATGAACATGTTCACCATCGCATTCTGGAAGGGCGCCACCGAGCGCGCCATCAAGACCGCCGCCCAGTCCCTGCTCGCCACCATCGGCGTCACCGGCCTGACCTTCGGCGCCGTGGACTGGGGCGTCGCGCTCTCCGTCGCCAGCCTCGCCGCCCTGGCCTCCGTCCTCACGTCCATCGTCAACCCGTCGCCCGTGCCCGCCTCACAGGATCCCGAGCTCGCCGAAGCCCAGGCCATCGCCGCCGCCAACACCGCCGCCGTCGCCGAAGACCTCGAGGCCCAGGCAGACGAGACCGTCGACGAGCTGCCCGCCTACGACGGCTCCGACCCCGACGCCGAGTACTCCGGCCACGCCACACAGGACGAACCCGGCCGACACCAGGCATAACAGTGCGCCCCACCCTTCCAATCGGAGGGTGGGGCGCAATCGCATTCGGTCAGGCATCGGGGATTGAAGTCTCTGCAGATCCGTGGGTTCAGGAATTCAACTCAGAGATCCCGTGCTGTAACACAACGCAGAGACCGACCCAATCTGTGGATCAACACCGGCTGATCTGTCCAGTGGCGCCCCCGGCTACTCGCTTTCGTCACTCCGAACCGCACTCGGGTTTCGGTTTTACGCGGACAACACCCAAACCCAGCCGCGCCTTTTCCTATCGCCTCTTACCCGTCTAGCAGTCGCTCGGATAGAGCAAAACTCAATCAGACAAAGCGTCTAGAACCTCAGAGACACGGGTCAGATTTTTGTTTTTTTCAATATACTCCGCATATTGCGCGCGAGCACGGTGGATGAGTTCCTGATAAAGGAAAACACGTCCGTTCAGCTCCTCGACACGTTCCCGACTGTAGTCTTCAGGGTTTTTCGAAGGCGGCGCCTTCTTCGCGCCAGGCTTATGTCCGACCACGAATATCAATTCGTATGGCTCGTCGCCTCGTCCGGTTTCACTCAGAATCTTCGAGAGCGCCCGAATGTAGGTGAGCCCTTGATCGTAGAGCACGTCAATGTCAGGTTTCACACCTGGGCGCTTGAGCTCGATAATCACGTGCCTGTTTTGGACGTTGCAATAGCGGAGGTCAATCCTCTTCAGGCCGTCGCCATCTGGACGGTCCGCACCGAAGCTCTCAGCCAGATCAAACACACGTTCCTCCATGGCCACGTCCTGCGAGATCCGGTCCCAAGCAGGATCGAGGAGCCAAAGGTTGGAGTGTAGTTTTTCCTGAAGCACCTTTTCAAGGACATTTTCTGCGACATCATTTTCAAAGCTCTGAATGGTCTCAATTCGCGCGCGGATTAAGTCAAGGTACATTGCCGACTCGTAGGAGTCTAGCGTTGCCAGAACATTGAGGATGTCCTCAGTTTGCAGCGACGAGAGTTGATCTAGCCGCTCTACGTCCTCGCGCAACCCAATGCGCTCAAATGCGATGATACCTGATTGAAATAGGCGGCGACGGTCTTTGTCTGCGTTAGTGCTCTCAGGAATCCTTAGGGACTCGATCGTGCCCATAAGTCGACTGGCCGGGTCACGCTGGTACGGCGGAAGTGATTCGATCCAATCTTTGATCGGTTTGTTGTTAGCCAGGATTTCTTTGGCCTTCTTCTTGGGGCGCCATTCAGACCACTGATCGGAAGCCTTGAGCAAAGCCTCCCTCAGGAAGATTCGGAGCGCTTCCACTCGTGGATCGTCTTCCATAAGTCGCTGACGGTCACTAGTCGCAATGTCGTCTAGGTCGTCTGCGTCAAGGAAGTCTGCTCGAATCTGACCGGTTGTGTAGCTGACGAAGAGTCGACTAAAGTCCAAGCGCTCAAGAATTCCTTCTTGAATCGGCCGACCTCTTGAGAGAATCATGATGTTCTTCAAAGAGCCTGCTTCGTCGTCTTCCACTAGTTGGTCCGGCTTCACGGCCGTGCCGAACCAACCAGTGACCGCCCAGTCCGGGTTGCCCGCAACGAACGCAGGGACCACTGTCCTGGTGACGTCATCAGACAAGCCGTCCGCCGGGAGCCGCTCCTCACCGAACTCCCAGACGTACTCAAGCTTTTTCAACTCAGTCCGGTCTTCGAAAGAAATGGGCGAGCCATTGAGAGTTACGTAGAACGTTTCAGCGAGGCGTTCAGACACCGTGGAGTTCTCCACAGCGTCTTCCCCGACGAGTGCCCACAAATTCTCGATCTCGTTCCGGATAGCTTCAAGCTGCGTCTCGCGACCGGTCGGACCAGGGGGCACCATTGTCACCACGTCAAATCGACGGGCAACCCGCTTACGCAGCGCATTAAGGGCAATATCAATTCTCTTCCTTCGCAGGTTCGTGAGACGAATAATGGTTCCGTGCTCACCAAGCGTCGGATCCACATCGATTGAGTCCGGGTTATACGCCTGATCTCTCTCAATCCGATCTTTCAAAATTTCGACTTGAATCCGAAAGGCGTTACGGTCACCATTGCGTGAAGAATGAACTTCAATGGTATCAGCGATGGAGAAGACCGATAGTTTGCCGATGCCTTTTCGCCCCATGAAGGGACGCTGATATCCGGCACTTACCCCGCCTTCGTTGAGCCTCTTCGAATAACCGACAGTGAGGAACTTCTTTCGCAGATCATTTCTAGTCATCCCGTAGCCGTCATCGATGATCTCGACGGATGCGTTCTCTTCGCCGGCGTTCCAGTTGATCTGCACGACGTTGGCATCTGCATCCCAGGCGTTAGCTACGAGTTCTGAAACGACAGCAGCGGCATTGCTATACAAATTGATGCCGAGCGCTTCGAGCACTGACATGCTGATCTTCATCTCATACGGTTCATCCGCCACGCGGTCCGTTGCGTCATGGAGTTGCTGCTCGGGCACGACCGGCCTTCTTCCTATTATAGGTGACGAATTACGTCAACGACTCGCTTCAGCACTCTGAATTACTTGGCTCCGAAATGCGATCCCGACTGCTTTGCCAAATGCCGGTGGGACGGCGTTTCCAATTAGTCGGCCGACAGCCTGCATGGACGGTCTCACATTTTTCTTGACGAAGCGATAGGTTCGCGGAAATCCTTGGAGCATGGCTGCTTCTCGGAGTGTTAGGCTCCGATCCTGTTCAGGATGCCCAAACCTGCCGGTGCCAAAGTTGAACGACTGAGTCGTGATGGTAGGCGAAGGAGCATCCCAGCGCATGCGGCCATAGAACGCCTTAAAACTGGCTCCGGACTTTCGGGTGTGGCACGGAGAGAGAAGTTCCTTGGGCCAATCCGCCCAAGTCCCTCCCGGCCTAGAAGCGCGCATCCGCTTCAGGTTCAGGTCGCTAAGCTGTCGTGCCGTGTGCAACAGATCCGTAGCATGAGACTCTCCGTGCGCGAGTGGCGGGAGTTTGCCGATAGTCTGCTTGACGGTTTTGAACTTTTTCTTATCTTTGTTGCCTACAGGAAGTTGCACTTGGCCGACGCGGGACGCGACCAAGACTAGACGACGGCGTTCCTGTGGAAGTCCGAATTCCGGCCCGTATAGCGTGCCGAATTCCACATGGAAACCGAGTTGCTTCAGCTTTGCCACGAACGCGTCGAAGACTGGCATCTTGCCGAGCCTGACTACGTTTTCCATGGTCACTAGGTGAGGCATTGACTCCTCCACCAGGCGTGCAAAGTGCGACAGCAGGTCCCAGTTCACTTCGTCGCTGGTGTCTGCACCCCGGCGATGGCTGGAGAAGGGCTGGCATGGCGCACAGCCGGCGAGCAAGCGAATTTTCCCCTCAGGCCAACGCTTCAGCAGATCCTCACCCGTGACGTCTCCGACGTTTGCTAGTACGAAATCCGCCTTCAAGTTCTGGGTGTAGGGGTACTCACAGGCGGGGTCGAGGTCATACCCGGCCACGATCTCGATGCCCGCCTGCTTCAGGCCGAGCGACAAGCCGCCTGCGCCGCAGAAGAGGTCAATAGCAGCAATCTCGGTAAGTTGGTCGTTCACGGATTCAGCCTATCTGTTCGCTCTTCTCACGTCGACGGCCGCCAGGATCATATTTCCCTTCAGGTCTCGCCGGCAGGTGGGGTACGACCTGGGCAGCTGAACTACCTGCTGCACCTGCTTGCCCTCGGCATGGGAGACGCGGAACTCAAGCTGGCCGCCGGAACAAACGCCACCGCCCCAGCCTCATCGAGGCTGGGGCGGTTTTGTGCGTCCCGGGTCAGGCGGACAGCATGGCCTGCTGGACGACCTGCTGCACTTGCTTGGCCTCGGCGTGGGAGACGCGGAACTCGAGCTGGCCGCCGGCCGTGGAGAGCACCACCTTGGAGTTCATCAGCCCGTCGCGCTTCGTGGCCACGTGGGAGATGGCCTTCATGGGCACCATCTCCGATTCATCCTTCTTGCCGCCGAGCAACGACAGGCCCGCAGTCATCGTGGCCTTCGTGGCGTGAGCGATTTTGTAGCCCTTCTTCGACCACTCGATGCGGTCGGGAAACACCGACACGGTGGCGTTCTTGCCGCCGACGTGCGAGGTGAATTGCAACAGGGGGTTCATGTGGTCTCCTTGGCAGGGTGACGGGTGATGGTGTGCTTGTCGCATGGACAACCACGACTCCATCCTCGAGGAACTCCGAGCGATCAGGGCCCTTCTCGAAGAGATCAGAGACCAGAGCGCTCCGCAGCCGCGGTTCCTCAGCACCGAACAAGCTGCGCAGATCCTCGGCGTCCCCGTCTCGACCGTGAAGCGGGTGGCTCGAGAGACGGGGATCAGCACCAGGCTCGAGCGAAATCGGTTCGCTTTCACCCGTGAAGACCTGGACGAGCTCGCCGAGGCCATTGCCAAGCCACAGTCGCGTCGACCACCGTGGCTCGCCCCTGGCGAGATCGACGCGTTCGCGTAGGTGTCAGTCGAACAGGGGTTGGGTACGAGCGCCCGAAGGTCTCGCTGCCCCATGCCGCGCTGTGCAGGCTAGTGCCGTTTCGGCGGATGGGCTAACGTGATGGCTAACGTGACCGCCAAGTCAGTCGTCCCCAGAAACGACGAAAGGCCCGGTTTCCCGGGCCTTTCTTTGGTAGCGGTGCCGGGACTCGATCCCGGGACCTCACGATTATGAGTCGTGCGCTCTAACCAGCTGAGCTACACCGCCACGAATGAAGTGAGCCGCTCCGCTCCGCGCAATGCGGCTCGGAGCGGCTCTCCATTCAGAGCCCCCCACGGGAATCGATCCCGTGACCTCAGTCTTACCAAGACTGCGCTCTACCACTGAGCTAGGGGGGCAACGCAGATAAGCTTATCAGCTCACCGGCGCTAATGTGAAATCGGGGTGACCCCCGGCCTCACTGGATCAATGACGCGGCTTGCGATCGTTGCGAGAACCGCGGAAATCCCCGTCGTTGCGCTGATCGCGCCCGCCACGGAAACCACCCTTGTTGCCGCCACCAAAGCCGGAGCGATCGTTGTCAAACGAGCGGCGCGAATTGCGATCCTCGTCACGACCATAGCCACTCTTGCGGTCGTCACGGCCCTGGTAGCCGCCGCGATCGTTGCGTCCCTGGTAGCCGCCACGGTCGCCGCGATCGTCGCGACGCTGGTAGCCGCCACGGTCCCCACGGTCGTCACGCCCCTGGTAACCGCCCTTGCGATCGTCGCGGCGGTCACCCCGCTCCTGGAAGCGGTCGCGGCGGTCGTCGCGCTTGCGGTCGTCGCGGTCGAAGGAGCGGCGCGGGGGACGGCGGTCGCTACGGTCCTCGTCGTCGCCACGCTCCGAGTTGGGGCGACGGCCATTGTCGATCTCGAGGTTGATCAGGCGGCCGCCGATGCGCGTGTCGGCCAGCTTGGCCTTGGTGGCCTCGGGCAGGTTCGCCGGCAGCTCGATCAGCGAGTGATCCGAGCGGATGTCGATGGAGCCGATGTCGCCGGAGTGCAGACCACCCTCGTTGGCGAGGGCGCCGACGATGGAGCCGGGCAGCACGCGCTGGCGGTGGCCAACGGAGATGCGGTAAGTGGCGTTGCCCGGGGCCAGCGGCTTGCTGGGGCCACGGGAGCCGAAGGCGTCGCGGGTGCGCTTGCCGGCGCGGGCCTGCTTGGCCGGCGGCTCGGGAAGCTCCTCGGTCAGCAGCGGGCGGCCACCCTGAGCCAGGTGGGCAAACGCCGCCGCCATCTCGACGGGATCAACATCGCCGGCGGAGAGCAGATCGGTGACCAGCTCGCGGTAAGGCGTGAGGTCCTGGGTGTTCATGACCTTCCCGACCTTGGCGGCCAGGCGTCCCAGGCGGGAGGAGTTCACGGTGTCGACGGACGGGATCGGCACCTCGACGACGGCGCCGCCGGTGGCCTTCTCGATGTGCTTGAGCAGGAAGCGCTCGCGCGGGGTGATGAACAGGACGGCGTCGCCCTTGCGCCCGGCGCGGCCCGTGCGGCCGATGCGGTGAACGTAGGACTCGGTGTCATGCGGCACGTCGTAGTTGAAGACGTGCGAGATGCGCTCCACGTCGAGGCCGCGAGCGGCCACGTCGGTGGCGACGAGGATGTCGATCTGACCGCTGCGCAGGGACTCGACGGTGCGCTCGCGCTGTTGCTGGGCGATGTCGCCGTGGATCGCGACGGAGCGGAAGCCGCGCGCCTTGAGCTTGGAGGAGACCTCTTCGGCCGCCATCTTGGTGCGCACAAACGCGATGACGCCGTCGTGCTCCTCGGTTTCGAGGATGCGGGCCATGACGTCGAGCTTGTGCGAGTGCATGACCTGCACGTAGCGCTGGGTGATGTTCTGGCCCGGGGTGGACGCGGCATCGACCGTGACCTGCGCCGGGTTGTTCAGGTACTGATCGGCGATGCGGCGGATCTGGCGCGGCATGGTCGCGGAGAACAGCGCAACCTGCTTGTCCTGGGGGGTGGCCTCGAGGATGTGGTCCACCTCCTCGGCAAAGCCCATGCGCAGCATCTCATCGGCCTCGTCGAGGACCATGTACTGCAGGCCGGAGAGGTCGAGCGCGCCGCGGTCAAGGTGATCGATCACGCGACCCGGGGTACCCACGACCACCTGGACGCCGCGGCGCAGCGCGGAGAGCTGCGGGCCGTACGGCGAGCCGCCGTAGATCGGCAGGATGTCCAGGTCGTCGATGTACTTGGAGTAGGAGCCGAAGGCCTCCGCCACCTGGAGCGCGAGCTCGCGGGTCGGGGCCAGCACCAGGACCTGCGGGGTCTTGGGCTTGCCGTTGACGTCGTTGAGCTCGGCGATCTTGGACAGGGCCGGCACGGCAAACGCGGCGGTCTTGCCGGTGCCGGTCTGGGCCAGGCCCACGACGTCGCGGCCGTCCAGCAGCAGGGGGATGGTCTCGGCCTGGATCGGGGAGGGACGCTCGTAGCCGAGGTCGTTGACGGCCGCGAGGACGCGGGCGTCGATGCCGAGGTCGGCAAAGGTGGGGCCGGAAGGGGTTTCGGCCTCGGTCGTCGTGGTCTCTTCCACGGTTGCGGTGGTGGTCTCGTCGGTGGACACGGTGGTGCTCCTGGGGGACGAAGGAGAGCACGGGTGATCCTCGTGGGGGACCTCCCGGGCAACGGTCGGCACGTGACCGGCCCTGTCCCTCCACGACTCATCGCGCTCATTCGCGCGGCACACCAAAAACCCACCTGAACGGTGGGACACGAGGGGAAAGCCGGATATCGGCTCCATCAGTCTAGCTGGGAAGTCGAGGCGATGCCTCACGAGGTGAGGCATCTCTCCCCCGTCGTCCTCCCAACGCACGACGACGCCCGCCTCACCTTGGGTTGGTGGGGCGGGCGTCGGGAGGTCGTCACCGCTTCACACAGCGGTGGTGCTCTCCGCTCAGATCGTGAACGAGCGCGTGGTGCCGCCGATGGCGTAGCTCTTGGCCGGCACGTAGAGGCGGTACGACTTCTTGGAGGACGTCCGCAGCGAGTAGCTCGCCTTACCGCTCTTGAACTTGAGCGACTTGACGGTCTTCCACTTGCCGCCCGACTTCACCTGCAGCTTGGCGCCCGAGGGGTTGTACTTAACCCACTTCTGGTGCTTGTCGCTGAAGTACGTCAGCTTGGCGGTGAAGGTGCGCTTGGAGCTGCCGGCGGCCTTCTTGCCGTAGAGGGAACCGTCGATGGCGCCCTTGTAGTAGAAGGTCTTGGAGTTCTTGCCCACGGCGTAGTTGAAGGAGTGAATCGAGCCATTGCTGACCTGATAGCGACCCTTCACCCGCACGTTCTTGATCTGGAACGAGCCGTAGCGCGCGGCAGACACCTTGGGGCAGAAGGCCTGCGTGTAGGAGCTCGTGCCCTTCTTGAACGTGACGGTCTTCACGCGCTTGCTGCCGCGGTAGATGTCGGCCGAGAACTGGTACTCGGCCCCCACGACGCCGTTGGCCACGTCACCCGAGATGGCGATGGTGTTGGACTTGCAGCCCTTCGAGGAGACCGTGATGAGACGGCCCTTGTAATAGTCCGCGGTCGTCGTGACCTTGCTGACGCGAATCGGCGTTGCAATCGGGCCGGCGGCCGGCGCGGTCAGTGCCGCGGGTGCGGCGACGGCGGCCTGGGCCGGCGCGGCGAGCGCGGCGCCGCTCGCCACCAGTCCACCGGCGAGCGCGAGGGTTCCGGCCCCGCGCAGGATCTTCTTCAGCATGAGTCCCCCTAAGGATTCCGGGGCGGGCCCGGCGAGTGAGAGTGATGACGGCGTTCTGACGGCGTCATGGATAGATGCTAGGGGAGCCCGCTCACGTTTGTCACCTTTTCGGATTTATGCCGCACGGCCGCGTCGATACGCTGGGAGGCATGTCGCAGACTCCTCGTCCTCGCTCCCTCATGGCCGCCGTGTGGTGGTGGGGCGCCGCCGCCACTGTGGTAGCCGTTGCCGCCGTGGCCGCCTGGCTCGGGGCCGAGGAACTCGGGGGTCTCCCCCGGCCGCTGGCCCTCGGCATCGCCGGCGTGCTCGGCGTGCTCGCCCTCGTCCTCGGATGGGGCACGCTGCGCCTCGGTCTCGGGCATCTCGCCGGGCGCCTGACCCTCACCACCTTCGGGCTCATCGCCGGGCTCCCCTCCCTCTTCAAGGGCGGCCGACTCCTCGTGGTGGCACTCGTCCTCCTCGTCGGCGTGGCACTGCTGTACCTGCCCGCCACGCGGGCGTACTTCAAGGAGCAGGTGCAGGCTAGGCGCGCCAACGCCAAGGCCCAACGCGCTGCGGCGCGTCGATAGGCCTGTGCACCCCGCCGCGCACACCCCCGGCCATGGCGCCCTCCTGACGCGCGAGGAACGGCGGGCGCCGGTTCACCCGGAGGTGATCCCGCCGCCCGCCGTTCCTTGTCCTAGTTCTTGAGCGTGATCGAGTAGTACAGGGGGACCGAGTTCCACGCGAACTTGACGTTGTCCACACGATCCGAGAGCGTGCCCACAGCATTGACATTCCAGAGGGGAATCGAGGGCAGATCCTTCATGAGGATCTCCTGGGCGGCGGAGTAGCCCTTCCTTGCCCCCTCCTGGCTCGATGCGGCCGCGGCCTGATCGAGCGCGGCGTCAAAGTCGGGGTTGTCGTAGCGTCCCTTGTTGGACCCACCCGTGCTGCGGTACTGCTGCGACAGGAAATTCACCTGGGCCGGGTAGTCACCCTGCCATCCGGAGCGGAAGCCACCACCCACAGCGGCGGTGTCCTCATCGTCGAGCAATTGTTTGAACGTTGGGTAACTCTTGCCCTCCGCCGTGATCCCCAGATTCTGGCCAATCATTCCGGCGACAGCATCGACCCACGCGCGGTGATCACCATCGGCGTTGTAGCCGATGGTGAAGGTCCCCTCGTACTTCGAAATCGCGTCCGCTTGCTTCCAGAGGTCAGCGGCCTTCGTGGGGTTGTACGCCAGGACCTCGTTGCCCTTGAGATCAGCGTTGAAGCCGTTGATCACCGGCGAGGAGAAGTCCTTCGCTGGCGTGGCGGTGTTGCTGAAGATCTTGTCAACCACGGAGGCGCGATCGATCGCCATCGACACTGCCGCGCGGCGGAGTTCGCCTTCCTTGCCGGGTTTGAAGTGCTCCAGGTACTGCGGGATCGTCAGCGAGTGGAAGATCGAGGCAGGCTGGTTGACCACGCGACCCTCAAAATCACCTTCAAAGCTCCCGAAGGCCGAGGAAGGAACGCGGTCAAGAACGTCGAGGTGCCCGCCGAGCGAATCCTGGTAGGCGGAATCGGGCTGAGCGTAGAACTTGATCTCCAGGCCTGCGTTCTTGGCCTCCTGCGGCCCCTGGTAGGCATCGTTCTTGACGAGCCGGATGCCCTCCTGGTGCTTCCAGGCGTCCGCCGTCTCGAACTTGTACGGGCCGTTGCCCACGGGCGACTCGCCAAAGGCGCGCATGTCCTTGTAGGCGTCCGCCGGCATGGGCATGAAGGCCGAATAACCAAGACGCAGCGGGAAGTCGACCTCCGGATTCTTCAACGTCACCACGAATTCGAGGTCGGAGACCTTCTTGAGCCCGGTCAGTTTGGAGTCCTTCGTCGCGGAGAATCCCTCGAAATTGTCGAAGAACCCGGCGGCCGACTGCGCGTTGGAGAGCAACGCCCCGTACTGCCACGCGTCGATGAAGCTCTGCACCGTCACGGCCTCCCCGGTGGAGAAGGTGAGGCCCGGGCGCAGCTTGATGGTCCAGACCTTGTTCTCCTTGGACGGCTCGATGGAGGCCGCCTGATCCAGCTCCATCTTCCCTGTGGCGTCAAAGGTCACGAGACCCGCAAAGATCTGGGAGAGCACTTTGCCTCCGCCCACCTCGGAGGTGTTGGTCGGGAGCAGACCCTTCTGGGGCTCGCTGCCGTTGGTGCTGATGAGCGGCTGCTCGGCCGCCGTCGGGGCCTGTCCACCGCTGCATGCGGTGAGTCCCAAAGACAGCGCAAGCAAGGAGGCGAAGGTCATGGTCAAAGATCGCCGGGTGCTAATCACGTAAAACTCCAAGGCTAGGCAGAGGTGATGTGCCTCACATCACCTCCACATGGTATCCCAAACTGGGATCCCAAAAAATAGGGAGGCGCCAACATGTCGCTGCAGTTTGGTGGGAAGGGCGGTACCTAGCACCCATGGAGGGGCGCGACGTGACCGGCCGCACGGTGGACGAGGCCCTCCAGGGATGGGTCATTGACCCCGCCCAGCCATGGCCTGCCGGCCCGGAACGGGTGGGCGGTGGCGGCGAGCCGGACGGCCCCTACGACCAAGCGGGCTGGTGCGCGCCGACGGACGCACGGCGTGCCGCCGGCCGCCGACGACTGGGGGCAGTAGGCGTCGAGCACAGCGCAGGGGTATGCATTTGGTATACCATATGGCGGGATGATGGCCGCGGACTGCCGCCGCCCGCCCCACGCCAGATCTCAAGGACAAGGACGCCCCATGACGACCCTCGATGTCTCGCCAACCCAGAACGCGGCCCTGTTGGCCGCCGCCCACAGCGGAGACGCCGCAGGCGTGAGGGCGGCGCTGCGCGCCGGCGCCAATGTTGACGCGTGCGATAAGCAAGGTGCCAGCGCCCTGCTGCGCGCGGCCCAGGGAGGGCATCTGGACCTCGTGTGCGCGCTCATCGAGGCCGGGGCGGACCTCGACGCGCAAGATCAGACCGATCTCAACCCCTTCCTCTTTGGATGCATGAACAACCAGGTGGAGTTGGTGCGCCTGATGGTGGAAGCCGGGGCCGACCTGACGCGCCGCACGCGCATGGGCGGGAACGGACTGACCCCCGCGGCCGAAAAGGGGCATCTTGAGACGGTGCTGTATCTGCTTGAGAACACCTCGATCAACGTGAATCTGACCAACAACCTGGGGTGGACCGCGCTCATCGAAGCGATCATCCTGGGCGACGGCGGGGCGCGTCAGCAGGCGATCGTCGCGGCGCTGCTCAAGCACGGCGCGCGCCCGGGGATGCCGGATCCGTGGGGGACGCTACCGCGCGAGCTGGCGGCCGAGCGCGGCTTCGAGGCCATCGTGGAGATCATCGATGCGGCCGCAGAGCTGAACTTGGCGAACTAGGGCTCGCCGGAGGACGGGACGCCAGGTCCTCGATACCCAGGCCCGCTCGTTGCACATCCGGCGGCACCCCCGGATCGTGCCGGGGGCGCCGCCGTTGCGCGGGATGTATCGAAGGGCCGCTACTCAGAGCTGCGCGAAGGCCTGCTCGAGGTCTGCGAGCAGGTCCGCGATGTCCTCGATGCCCACGGAGAGGCGCAGCAGGTCCACCGGCACGGCCAGCTCCGTGCCCTTCACCGACGCGTGCGTCATCTCCGAGGGGTAGTTCATGAGCGACTCGATGCCGCCCAGGGACTCGGCCAGCGTGAACAAGCGCGTCGACTCGGCCACCTTGCGCGCCGCCGCCTCGCCGCCCTTCAGTCGCACGGACACCATGCCGCCGAAGCGCTTCATCTGACGCGCGGCCACCTCGTGGCCCGGGTGGTCGGGAAGGCCCGGGTAGAGCACGTGGGAGACCTCGGGGCGGCCCAGGAGCCACTGGGCCACGGCCTCGGCGTTGTCGCAGTGGCGATCCATGCGCACGCCCAGCGTCTTGGCGCCGCGCGTGGTGAGGTAGGCGTCGAAGGGCGAGGACTGATTGCCGGCGGCGAACTGGATGAAGCGCACCTTGTCGGCGATCTCCTCGTCGTTCGTGATGACGGCGCCGCCCACCACATCGGAGTGCCCGCCGAGGTACTTGGTGGTGGAGTGCACCACCACATCCGCGCCGAGCGCCAGCGGCTGCTGCAGGTACGGCGAGGCGAAGGTGTTATCCACCACCGCGATGGCGCCGTGCTCGTGGGCCAGCGCCACGAGAGCCGCGATGTCGGCGATCTTCATCATGGGGTTGGACGGCGTCTCCACCCACAGCATGCGCGCGCCCGTGGCGGCGAGCGCCGAGCGCACCGCGTCGAGGTCCGTCAGGTCAACGGGCGTGTGCCCAATCCCGGCCGCGCCGTGAATGCGGGAGATGAGGCGGAAGGTGCCGCCGTAGACATCGTTGCCCATGACCACGTGATCCCCGCCGACCAGCAGGCCGCGCAGGATCGCGTCCTCGGCGCCCAGGCCGGAGGCGTAGGAGATGCCGAAGCGGCCGCCCTCGAGCGCCGCCAGCTGTTCCTGCAGCGCGTCGCGCGTGGGGTTGGTGCCGCGCGAGTAGTCGTAGCCGCCGCGCAGCTCACCGATCTTGTGCGGGTGGTAGGTGGTAGAGAGGTAGAGCGGCGGGATGACGGCGCCGGTGAGTTCCTCGGGCGCCGATCCGGCGTGCACGGCACGGGTGGAGAAGCCGGGGGTGTTCTGGGCGGTCATGAAGGGTCCTTTGTGGGTCTGCGGGTCTCAAACAACAGCGGGGAAGGAAAGGCTAGAGCGCGGCGCCGCGGCGGGCCAGGTCGGTGGCCGTGGCCACGTCCACGAGCTCGCCGTCCAGCAGGATGGCGACGGCGGCCGCGGAGGCACACGCCGCAAACAGCGCCGCCGCCTCCTGGCGGGCACCGAGCGTGGGCAGGGATTCCTCGAGCACGCGGGAGAGCGCCGTCTCCCCCGTGACGAGCCTCGAGGCGAGCGCCTGGGCCAGGCCGGCCACCGAGACGGAGCCACGCACCTCGCCCTCGCGGGCGGGCCAGGACGCCCCCGCGGCCAGCACGGGAAGGGCCGGCGCGCCGGACTCCTGCAGCGCGGCGAGCGCGGCCGCCACGGTGGCTTCCTCGCCGAGGGCGCGGCGCGCCTCGCCCTCGCCGCGCACGGAGGCCAGGGCCCCGCCCACGGTCCCGGCGGCGTCGGGCGACTGGCCCGGCTCCAGGGCGAAGCCGTGCTCGCGCATCCAGGACTCGTCGAAGATCTTGCCGAGGTAGCCGCGGCCTGAATCGGGCAGGATCACGACCACGACGGCGTCCGCCGGCAGCGTGCGCGCCACGCGCAGCGCCGCCACCACGGCCATGCCGGACGAGCCGCCCACGAGCAAGCCCTCCTCGCGCGCCAGGCGGCGCGTCATCTCGAAGGACTCTGCGTCCGTGACGGGCTCGACGATGTCCGGCACAGCCGGGTCGTAGTTGCCCGGCCACATGTCTTCGCCGACGCCCTCGGTGAAGTAAGGGCGGCCCGTGCCACCGGAGTAGACGGAGCCGGCCGGATCCGCCGCCACCACCGTGACGGGGCCGGAGGCGCGGTCCGCTGAGATCGCCTTCAGGTAGCGGCCGGTGCCCGTGATGGTGCCGCCCGTGCCGGCGCCGATCACCACGTGGGTCACGAGGCCGTCGGTGTCCTCCCAAATCTCGGGGCCGGTGCTGGCCTCGTGGGACTCCGGTGCTGCCGGGTTGGAGAATTGATCGGGCTTGTGGGCGCCCGGGGTGCGGGCCACGATCGCATCGGAGACGCCGTAGTAGGACTCCGGCGAATCGGGGGCCACGGCCGTGGGCGTGACGACGACCTCCGCTCCGTACGCGCGCAGCACGGCGCGCTTCTCCTCGCCCACCTTGTCCGGCGTGACAAACACGGTCCGGTAGCCCTTGAGCGCACCGACGAGGGCCAGGCCCACGCCGGTGTTGCCGCTCGTGGGTTCGACGATGGTGCCGCCGGGCGCGAGCTCGCCGGAGGCCTCGGCGCGCTCCACCATGCGCAGCGCAATGCGGTCCTTGATGGATCCGCCCGGGTTGAGGTACTCGACCTTCGCCAGCACGGTGGCCTTGATGCCCTCCGTGACGGAGTGCAGGCGGACCAAGGGGGTGTTGCCGATGAGTTCAACGACGGAACGGGCGTAACGCATGCTCACGAAACTACCGACCCTCGGTCACAAAAGCCCTACCCGCGGACACATGTCTTCACGCGGGGGCCCGCCCCGGTCACACCCGCGCCCAGGCAAGCGTGGGGGCGGGGTGGGAGCATGGGGGCGTGAACGAGTGGAGGGGCGCGGAGACGCCGAGGGTGCGGGCCGAGCTGGTGCCGCCCGGACCGCTTGATCCCGCCGCAACCCTGGCGCCCTTGGCCCACGGCCCCAGGGACCCCAGCTTTCGGCTGGTGCCCGACGGCGCGTGGCGGGCCGTGCACACGGCCTCGGGTGGGGCGCTGGTCCGCTTGAGCTGGCGGCGCGCGCCGCGCCCCGCGACGCAAGAGAGGGCGGCGATCGATCGCCGCGCGGGCGGGACCACGCGCGGCATCCTGCTCGATCCCGACCGCGGGGACAGCGTCTGCATCGAGGCCTGGGGCCCCGGCGCCGAGGACGCCGCGGCCCAGGCGCCCGCGTGGCTCGGGGCGCGCGATGATTGGTCCGGCTTCGATGCCGCGGGCTTCGCCTCCCGCCTGCCGGAGACCGTGGCTGCCACGCGCCGCGTGCGCCCCGGCCTGCGCCTGCCCTCCGGCGGCTCGCTCTTCGACACCCTGTGCGCCGTGATCCTCGAACAGCGCGTCACGGGGACGGAGGCGCACTACGCGTGGTTCCGGCTCGTCACGCGCTTCGGCGCCCCGGCCCCCGGCCCGGCGCCGGCCGCCGGCTCGGCCGGCCGCGCGGCCCGGCTCTTCCTGCCGCCCACGCCGGAGGCCTGGCGGCGCATCCCCAGCTGGGAGTGGCACCAGGCCAGGGTGGACGCGCGGCGCCGCGACACGCTGGTCCGGGCCGCCGAGCGCGCCTCGGCGCTGGCCAGGGTGGAGGGCTCGGTGATGGCGGCCGGGGAGGTCCCCGCGATCGGGGCTCCCGCGGCCGGGCAGGCCGGAGCTCCGCGCCCGATCGGGCTCGCCGCTGCCACCGGGGCGGCTTCCGCCCTCGGGACTCCCCCGGAGCTGGCGGGGACACAGCGGGCGGCCGAGACGCTGGCCGGCCTCGAGCGCGCGCTGCGTTCGCTTCCCGGCATCGGCGTGTGGACGGCGGCGGAGACGCTCCAGCGCACGCACGGCGCCCCCGATCACGTCTCCTTCGGCGACTTCCACGTGGCCCACTTTGTGGGGCAGGCCCTGACCGGCCGCCGGGCCGACGACGCCGGCATGGAGGCGCTCCTTGCCCCCTTCGCCGGGCATCGTCAGCGCGTGGTGCGCCTGTTGCAGGCCTCCGGCGCCAAGAATCCGAGCTACGGTCCCCGCCTGGCGCCGCAGGAACACCGGCGCCACTGAGCGCGGGATCGACTTCCGGCCAGACGCCAGGCGCCTCCCCCCGGCCGGGCCCGCGCACAGGGCACGCGCGCAAGACCCGAGCGCCTGTCCAGAGCGCCTGGCCCGAGCGCAGGGCACACACGCCGACGGCTACATCCACCCCAGCAGCAGGGCCGCGGCGAGGACGAAACCGCACACCGAGATCGCCACCCGCAGCAGGTTGGGGTTGAGCCGGCGTGCCACCGACGGCCCGATCAGCCCGCCCACCCACGAGCCCACGAGCAGCGGCCACATGGCCCACCACACGAGGTGCGAGCTCAGCGCAAAGAGCACGGCCGGCAGGATGTCGGCGGCCACGAGCACCACGTTCTTGATCGCGTTCGCGCGCACCAGATTCGGCTCGGAGGTCAGCATGAGCACGGCGATCATGAGGATGCCCGAGCCAGCACCGAAGTAGCCGTTGTACACGGCCACGAGCGCGCCGATGCTCAGCGCCGCCGCCGCGGGCAGGCTGCGCCCCCGCCGCTCCATGGCCCCGCGCAGCTGCGGCTGCAGGAGTAGGGCGAGCGAGCCGATGACCACCAGCCAGGGCACGATCTTCGCGAAGACCTCGCCCGGCGTCAGCAGCAGCGCCGCCGCGCCCACGAGCGAGAAGCCCACCGTGATGGGCAGCCATTGCTTGAGGGTGGAGGAGTGACCGCGCAGGTCCTTGCCGGCCCGCAGGCTCGAGCCAAACCCCGAACCCAGGAGCGCCACGGAGTTGGTGACGTTGGCCGAGACGGGAGGCAGGCCGGCCGCGAGCAGCGCAGGGTAGGCCACGAGCGAGGTGATGCCGCCGGCCGTCCCGATGATGCCGGCCACGACGCCGGCGGCGGCAAGGAAGGCGAGGGTGCCGAGCGAAATCACCCCACCATCCTGCCCCAGCCACGCGCCGCGCCGCGCCGTGCCTTCGTGGCCAAGCCTCCCCGCGGCGTCGGGCGCCCGGTCCGTCACCGCGCGACGGCGGGCGGCGGCCACCCAGCGCGGCGGCGCCGTGGGCGCGGGCTAGCTCGGCTCGCGCTCGGCCGCGAGCTCGGCGGCGGCCTCCTCGCGCAGCTCGACCTTGCGCACCTTGCCGGAGACCGTCATGGGGAAGGCCGGCAGGACGCGCAGGTAGCGGGGGATCTTGTAGTGGGCGATGCGGCCGGCGGAGAACTCGCGCAGCTCCTCGATGGTGAGGCCGTCCACGCCCTCCATGAGGACCACGCAGGCCATGACCTCCTCGCCGAGGCGCTCGTCCGGCACGCCGATGACCTGCACGTCCTGGATGAGCGGGTGGGAGTAGAGGAACTCCTCGACCTCTCGCGGGGAGATGTTCTCGCCGCCGCGGATGATGAGGTCCTTGATGCGCCCCTCGATCGCGATGTAGCCGTCCTCGCCCATGCTCGCGAGATCGCCGGTATGCATCCAGCCCTCGGAGTCGATCGCCGCCGCGGTCTGCTCCGGCTGGTCCCAGTACCCGGCCATGACCGAGTAGCCGCGCGTGCACAGCTCCCCGGACTCGCCGCGCCGCAGCAGCTCGCCCGTGGCCGGATCCACGATCTTCGATTCGAGGCGCGGCATGGTCCGCCCCACCGTCTGCGTCTGGTGGATCAGCGAGTCGCCGATGCGGGTCATGGTGGAGACGGGGCTCGTCTCCGTCATGCCGTAGCAAATGGCGACCTCGGACATGTGCATCTGCGAGATCACCTTGCGCATGATCTCCTCGGGGCAAGGCGAGCCCGCCATGACGCCCGTGCGCAGCGTGGAGAGGTCGTAGCTCGTGGCGTCCGGAAGGTTGAGCTCGGCGATGAACATGGTGGGCACGCCGTACAGGCTCGTGGCGCCGTAGCGCTGCACCGCCGCGAGCGCGGCCGGTGCCTCGAAGCCGCGCGAGGGCAGGATCGTGGCGGCTCCGTGCGAGAGCGCCGCGAGGTTGCCGATGACCATGCCGAAGCAATGAAAGAGCGGCACGGGAAGCACCACGGCATCGTGCTCGGTGTAGCGCAGCAACTCGCCGATGTGGAAGCCGTTGCCCAGCAGATTGTGGTGCGTGAGGGTCACGCCCTTGGGGAAGCCGGTGGTGCCAGAGGTGTACTGCAGGTTGATGGGGGCGTGCGGATCCGCCGGGCCCACCCGTTCCTCCAGCTGTTCCTGGCTCACGGCTCCGGCGCCGTCCAGGAGCTCGCCCCACGTGAGCTCGGTGAGCGGGCGGCGGCCCTCGGCTGTGCCGAGCAGGTGCGTGCCGGAGCGGGCGTGCCCATACGAATCCGGGCCGATCTCCCCCGGGGCGGGCAGCATCACGAGCGTGCGCAACGCCGGGGCCTCGGCCGCCACCTGCCGGGCCAGGGCCGGGGCATCGCTGCGCGCGTCCGGCGGCGCGACCACCAGCGCGCTCATGGAGCACTGGCGCAGCACGTACGCCAGCTCGTGGACTCGGTAGGCGGGGTTGAGGTTCACGAGGATGAGGCCGGCGAGCGCCGCCCCGTACTGCAGCACCGTCCACTCGGCGCAATTGGGCGAGTAGATGCCCACCCGGTCCCCCGGCGCGAGGCCGGCGGCCAGCAGGCCCCGCGCCGTGAGGCGCGCCTGCCCCAGCAGCTCGGCGTAGCTCAGCTCCCGTCCCGTGGAGGCCTCGATGACCGCCGGCCGGTCCCCGTGCCTGGCGGCGACCGAGGCGAAGTGCTCGCCGATCCCCACCTCGGGCAGTTCGAGTTCCTCGATCCCGGCGGTGTACGCCGGCTCCTTCGTCTCCTGGCTCATGGCCTCCCCCTCGGTGTCCCGGCGTGCGCGCTCAGGCCTCGGCGCTGGGCGGCTGCACGCCGTTGCGGGCCTGTTCCTCCGCCGCGATGCGGGCGTGGACGTCCTTCATGTCGATGGCCTTGACGGCCTCGACCAGGTCCGCGAAGTCGGTGCGGCTGAGCGCGCCGGGCTCCGAGTAGACGAGCACCTTGTCCCTAAACGCCATGAGCGTGGGGATCGAGGTGATGTTGGCCGCGGCGGCGAGCGCCTGCTCCGCCTCGGTGTCCACCTTGGCGAACACCGCGTCGGGGTGATCGGCCGACACCGCGTCGTAGACGGGGGCGAACCCCCTGCACGGCCCGCACCACGCGGCCCAGAAGTCGACGAAGACGATCGGGTTTGACTCGATCACCTCGCCGAAGGTGCTCTCGGTCACATTGATGGTTGCCATGCCCTCACCCTAGCCTCGCGCGGCCCCGCGGGCGATGCCCCGTCCACAAGGCGAGGCAAGCGCGGATGCGACCGTGCGCCGTCGTCCCCTAGGATCAAGGTGTCGTAAGCGGGCCACGGGCCCGCCAGGGCCCGAAAAAGGGGCACCAGCTAGTCCGGAAGCGTTCGCGCCGGGCCGGTCTTGCGAGACACATACGGAATCACCCCATTCCTCGAGTCTCGCGCAAAGGATCCCCATGCCCTCCGTGTCCGCCCATGTGGCAACGACCCTCGCCTCCCATCTCACGCACGTCTACGGCGTGATGGGCAACGGCAACGCCTACTTCCTCGACGCGCTCGTGCGCGACACCGACGCCAGCTACGTGCCGGTGCGCCACGAGGCCGGCGCCGTGTTCGCCGCCGACGCCCACTTCCGCGCGGGCGGCGGGCTGGCCGCCGCCACCACCACGTACGGGGCCGGCTTCACCAACACCATGACGGCGCTGGCCGAGGCGGTGCAGGCGCACGTGCCCCTCGTCCTCGTGGTGGGCGACGAGCCGACGTCCGGCCCGCGCCCGTGGGACGTCGACCAGATCGCCATGGCCTCGGCCGTGGGCGCCCGCACGTACACCGTGGGCCTGACCGACGCCGCCGCCACCACGTCGATCGCCGTGGAGCACGCGCTGCGCTTCAACGTGCCCACCGTGCTCGCCATCCCCTACGACGTGGCGCGCCTCGAGGCCGGGCCGGTCCCGGCCACGGCCCCCGCGCGGCCCGTGCCGCCCGTGGTTCCGGCCGGTGAGTTCGCCGAGGCCACCCTCGCCTCGATCGCCGAGGCGCTGGCCGGGGCCGAGCGCCCCTTCCTGCTGGCGGGGCGCGGCGCGTGGCTCTCCGGCGCCGGCGAGGCGCTGGGCGAGCTCGCCGCGCTGACCCACGCCGTCACCGCCACCTCCGCGCTGGGCCGCGGGCTCTTCCCCGCGGGCGAGTTCGACCTCGGCGTGGCCGGCGGCTTCGGCGCGCCCGCCGCGATGGACCTCGTCCGCGAGGCCGACGTCGCCGTGGTCTTTGGCGCGGGCCTGAACCAGTTCACGATGCGCTTCGGCGCGCTCTTTGCCCCCGGCACGCGCGTCATCCAGGTGGACACCGAGCCCACCGCCACCCACGCCCACGTGGGCACCTACCTGCGCGGCGACGCCGCGTGGGTCGCCGGGGAGCTCGTCTCCCGACTGCGCACCAAGGGGCTCGACGGAGCGGGGTCGGGTTGGCGCGAGGGGCAGGACTTTGCCGCCCTCCTTCAGCGCGAGGTGCCCGCCGAGCTGGCCGAGGACGGCCGGCTGGACCCGCGCGCGGCCGCCGCGGCGCTGGCACCGCTGCTTCCCGCCGAGCGCGTGGTGGTCTCCGACGGCGGCCACTTCCTCGGCTGGGCGAACATGTATTGGCCCGTGGCGCGCCCCGACCGCATGCTCATGGTCGGCACCGCGTACCAGACGATCGGCACGGGTTTCCCGTCCATGCCTGGCGCCGCCGATGCGCGCCCCGAGTCCACCGTGGTGCTCTCCTCCGGGGACGGCGGCGGGCTCATGGCACTGCCCGACCTGGAGACGGCGGTGCGCCACTGCGGCGGCCGCGGCCTGGCCGTGGTCTGGAACGACGCCGCCTACGGCGCCGAGGTGAACCTCTACGGCGTGCTCGGGCTCGAGCGCTCGCCCATGCTCATCGAGCAGGTGGACTTCGCGGCGCTGACGGAGGCGTTCGGTGGGCGCGGCGTGGTGGTGACCCGGCTCGAGGACCTCGCGGCGCTGGCCGCGTGGCGCGAGGAGGACCCCGCCACGCGCCCCTTCCTGACGCTCGACCTGCGCATCTCCGGCGCCGTCATCGCCCCGCACCAGTACGAGGTCATCGAGCAGAACCGCTGACGCGGCGCCCGCCCGAGGCGACCACGCGCCCGCTCGCCCTTCCCCGGGAAAGGCGAGCGGGCGTCGTCGTGCGCTGGATGCGTCAGGAGCGCCCGGCGACCTTGTCGGCGAGCGCCGCGATGCGCGGGGTCTTCGTGGCGCCCGCCGCCTCGGCGCGGTCGGCGCGGCCGTAGGCGGCGTAGAGGCCGTGCGTGGCGATCCAGCGCAGCGGCTCGATCTCCCACTGCCGCACGCGGTGGTTGACCCACGGGAGGGAGGTCAGCTCGGTGCCGCGGCCCAGGATGAGGTCGGCGAGGGTGCGCCCGGCGAGGTTGGTGGTCGTGACGCCCGTGCCGACGTAGCCGCCGGCCCAGGCCAGGCCCGTGGCGGGGTCGAGCCCCACGGTGGCGGCCCAATCGCGCGGGACGCCGAGGACGCCTGACCACGCGTGGTCGATCGCCGCGCCGCGGGTGGACGGGAAGAAGCGGTGCAGGATCTCGGTAAGCGTGTCGACGGTGCGCTGCGGGGTCTGACCGTCCAGGTCGGTGCGCGAGCCGTACTTGTAGGGCACGCCGCGCCCGCCGATGGCGATGCGGTCGTCCCCCGTGCGCTGGGCGTACATGTAGACGTGGGCGAAGTCGCCGAGCACCTGGCCGCGGTCCCAGCCGATCTGCTCCCACACGCCGGCCGAGAGTGGCTCGGTCGCGATGAGCGAGGAGTTCATGGGCAGCCAGGCGCGGTGCAGGCCCCTCAGGTTGGCGGTGAAGCCCTCGGTGGCGCGGACGACGTAGTCGGCGCTGACCGTGCCGCGGTCCGTGAGGACGCGGCGCGGCTCGATGGCCAGCGCGGTGGTTCCCTCGTAAATGCTCACGCCGAGGCGTTCCACCGCCTGCGCGAGTCCGCGCACGAGCTTGGCCGGTTGGATCCGCGCGGCATGCGGGTGCCAGGCGGCGGCGAGGGTGCCCTCGACGTTGATCTGGGCGGTGGCGGATGCGGGGTCGAGGAGCTCGACGTCGGCGTGGCGCCACCGCGCCTCGTCCTCCACGAAGGCGCGAAGCCGCCCGGCCTGGGCCGGGGTGTAGGCGACGTTGAACTCGCCGCCCTTCTTCAGGTCGGCGTCGATGCCCTCGGCGCTTGCCACGGAGATGACCTCGTCCACCGTGGCGTTCATGGTGGCCTGAAAGCGCTCGGCGGCGTCCTTGCCGTGTGCCTTCACATATTGCTCGCGGCCGCCCGTGATGGAGTTGGTCAGCCAGCCGCCGTTGCGGCCGGAGGCCCCGTAGCCGGCGTGGCGCTGCTCGATGATCGCGATGCGCAGATCCGGCTGCGCGCGCTTCAGGTAGTACGCGGTCCACAGCCCCGTGTAGCCGGCGCCCACGATCGCCACGTCCACCTGGAGGTCCCCGGGCAGCTCCGGGCGGGGCGTGGGGGCGCCGATCTGCTCCCACCAATGGGAGACGTGGCCGTTGATCATGAGGTTCCTTCCGCGCGAGTGAGGTGCATCACGACCAACCGTATGGTCGGTCGGAGGCGCAGACAAGGGGCTGTCGCGGCGAATGATGGGGCGCCGACCGTTCCGCGCGACGAGCGAGTGGTGACCACCCGCCGTCGGGCGCCCGCTCTCCGCCCGCCGGGCTCCCTCCTCCCTCACGGAGTCGGGCCCCTCCTTTCTCAGAATCGGAGTGGGTTCGGTACGGTTTTGCGCCGAAAAGCGTACCGAAGGCACTCCGATTTGGAGGAGGGAAGAGCGCTGGGGGTGCCCGCCGGCGGGTGGTCGCCACGCGACGTCGGGCACCTCTCCTCTGCGGTCCCTCCCCGGCGACAAGCGAACGGCTCGCCGCAAGGGTCGCGCCGCCGACCGGTGGCCCCGGGAGCGCCTCTCCCGCCCCGATGTTCCCCTTCCCGACGCCCGGCTCGACTCCCCCACGTCCCCGCTCTTTCCCACAGATCGGAGTGGGTTCGGTACGGTTTTGGGCCGAAAAGCGTACCGAACCCACTCCGATTCGGAAGGGTGGGGTAGCTCGGTGCGGGCCGCCGGCACGCGGGAGGCGGGCCCGGGGGCGTCCCCGGGCCCGCCTCTCAGTCGCCCTTCACGTTGACGATCTGGCGCAGCGTGTGCCGGATCTCGACGAGGTCGGCGGCGTCCGCCATGACCTGGTCGATCGGCTTGTACGCGGCCGGGATCTCGTCGATGAAGGCATCGGTGTCGCGGTATTCGATGCCGACCATCGCCTCGCGCAGCTGCTCGAGGCTGAAGGTCCGCCGCGCCGCCGAGCGCGAGTACTCGCGCCCTGCACCGTGCGGCGAGGAATGCAACGCGACCGGGTTCCCGAGCCCACGCACCACATAGGACGCGGTGCCCATGGACCCCGGGATGAGCCCGTCGTCGCCCGGGGCCGCCTTGATGGCGCCCTTCCGGGAGACCCACACGCGCTTGCCGAAGTGCGTCTCGGACTCCGTGAAGTTGTGGTGGCAGTTGATCCGCTCCGCTTCCTCGACGGGCGTTCCCACCCACTCCCCCACCTGGCGGATCACGCGGTCCATCATTTCCTCACGGTTGAGCAGGGCGAAGTGCTGCGCCCAGCGCAGTTCCCGGATGTAGGCGTTGAACTCGTCGGTTCCCTCGACGAGGTACGCCAGATCCGGATCCGGGAGATCGATCCACCAACGCTTGGCCAGTGCCGAGGCCACCTTGATGTGGTGCTGGGCGATCTTGTTCCCCACCCCGCGCGAGCCGGAGTGGAGGAACAGCCACACCGCGTCCTGTTCATCGAGGGAGATCTCGATGAAGTGGTTGCCCGAGCCGAGAGTGCCGAGCTGGTGCTTCCAGTTCCCGGCGTACGAGGCCGGATCGAATCCGGCCCGCTCGGCCCGCTGCGCGAGTTCCTCGAGGCGAGGAACCGCGGTGGCCACGATCTTCTTGTTGTACACGCCGGCCGAGAGCGGGATGGCCCGCTCGATGGCCTCGCGGACCGCGCGCCGATCCTGCGGCAGCTCGCTGGCGGTGAACTGAGTCTTCACGGCGATCATGCCGCAGCCGATGTCCACCCCCACGGCGGCAGGAATGATCGTCCCCAGCGTGGGGATGACCGATCCGACCGTGGCGCCCTTGCCCAAGTGGGCATCGGGCATGAGTGCCAGGTGCGGGTAAATGAACGGCAGCGACGAGGTCGCAATGGCCTGCTCCTTGGTCTTCTCATCGAGGATGGAAGCCCAATTCATGAGCCGGCTGTTGATCCTTTCCATTTCACTTTCCTTGGTGTGCGCCTCTCCCCAACGACGCCGGCCGGACGTCGGTGGATTCGAGGCGGGGTGGGATCCGGAACGATCCTCCCCGTGCACTCCGGCGCCGTACGCTCGTGGCGAGCGGCGCAGGAAAGGAAGAAGCCCCGGACCGAAGAAGGTTCCGGGGCTGAAACGCTGGCGCCTTGCGGCGCAATGACTCAGCTCTGGTGACCCATCGATCGATGCTGGAAACGCTTGGCATCCAGGCGTTCGGCTTGCTCAAGGATGGCGGCGGACAGCCCGCAGGAACCCGGGTAGAAGCCCGGATTCGTGTCAAAGCTGTGGCGCTGCATGAGTTGTCCTTGAGTCGATCGATGCACGCCCCTTCACGGGGCGTGAGTGACAGCCTGCCGGTCTCGACACGCAAGTGTCAAGGCTTCGGGGCCGCCGGGAGGAGCGCGTCAAAACAACGCGCCGGGCAAAAACGACTTCGCCGGAGTCCGATTCAGGACTCCGGCGAAGTTCTTTCTGCGTGGCAGATGAGGGATTCGAACCCCCGTAGGCAGAACCAGCTGATTTACAGTCAGCCCCCTTTGGCCGCTCGGGTAATCTGCCGCAGATGGCCTCCGGAAACGCGTTCCGGCGACGACACACCACTATACAGGCTCTGCCGTGTCCGCGCGAAATCGAGGTGATCCCACGCTGCGCCGCTCGGCCCGATACCCTGGTGATCAAGACGAGCCGGATCCCCGTCCGGCGTCATCCCCAGGCGAGAAGGAGTGTGTCATGGCGAGCGATTCGACGTTCGATGTGGTCAGCAAGGTCGACAAGCAGGAGGTTTCCAACGCGCTGAACCAGGCGCAGAAGGAAATCGCCCAGCGCTACGACTTCAAGGGCGTCGGCGCGGAGATCGATTTCTCCGGCGAGAAGATCCTGGTCAAGGCCAACGCCGAGGAGCGCGCCAAGGCGGTGCTGGACGTGTTCGAGTCCAAGCTGGTCAAGCGCGGCATCTCGCTCAAGTCCCTCGAGACCGGCGAGCCCTTTGCCTCCGGCAAGGAGTACCGCATCGAGCTCTCCATCAAGGAGGGCATCGCCCAGGACGTGGCCAAGAAGATCACCAAGCTCATCCGCGAGGAGGGCCCCAAGTCGGTCAAGGCCGTCATCCAGGGCGACGAGCTGCGCGTCTCGTCCAAGTCCCGCGACGACCTGCAGGAGACCATGCAGCTCCTGCGCGGCTTCGAGGACGCCGACCTGCAGTTCGTGAACCTGCGCTAGCAGCGGCTCGCGTCGGCGCTCGGCGCGCCGGCGCACGCCGCGAGGGCCCGTCCCCCTGAACGCAGGGGGACGGGCCCTCGTGTTTCCCGCCCGACGGCGCGCACCGCCGCCGCGGTCGGGCGCCGGTTCAGGGGGTGTCGATCCGCTCCCCGCCCACGATGCCCTCGACCTTGGTGGCCAAGGTGCCCTCGGCATCCTTCGACTTGTTCACCAGCACCGCCCACTGGCCGTCCGCGATGACCCATGAGGTCTTCCCCACGCTGGCCCTGACCATGCTGGCCAGCCCCTCCTTCACGTCCGCCTCCTCGGCGAAGAACACGGCGCCGATGGTGTTCTCGCCGTAGGCGCCCCCGCCACAAGTGGCCAGGTAGACCGCCCCCTTGGCGATCATCGTTTCGTCGAGGCGCGTCCCGGCCTCGGCCTCCTGCAGATCGGGGCAGCTCACGCCGAGCGAGGCGCCGAGCGCCGCCTCGAACTGGGCCCAAGTCGTGGGGGCGCCCACGGGTGTCCCCGCCACCACGGGGGCCGCCGCGGCAGAGTCCCGCGCCGTGCCGCCCGAGGCGGCCGAGGCCGAGTCCTTCGAGCCGGCGGCGGCGCTCGTTGCCGCGGAAGGCGAGGCGGCGGACCCGGCGGCGGAGCTGGGAACCGAGCGGGTGTCGGAGCCGGCGTCGGAGTCGGCGACGGTGCCGCCGGAGCCGGAGGCCGCGGCCGCGCTCGCGGGCTCCGGCGCTGAATCGGCGCAGGCGCTCAGCGTCAGGGCGAGGGCCGCGCCCACCGCCAGGCACAGCGGCAGGCCCCGCCGCGCGGTGATGTGTGACATGGTCTCCCCAGGGGTGCGATCCCGGCCGTGAGGGCGACCGGTGCCGATAGCTTAGCCGCGCCGCCGCCAGGGCGGCGCACAGCTTGGGCACAGCGGTGGAATCTAGGCTGGAGCATGCCTCCTGAAGGCACGAGTGATAACCCGTCGGGCCCCCATCGAACGCACAGCGTTCGATGGGGGCCCGATGGGTTTTCCGAGCAGGGCTGGTCGGCTACTTCTTGATCTTCACCGTCACGCTCGCCACGGAAGAGGCCGACGTCGAGGCGTTGCCGAGGTACTTGACGCTCACCTTTCCTGGGGTGGAGAAAGCGACGCCGAGCTTCACGGAGGTGGCGCCCTTCGAGGCGGCCTTGAGGCTGAGCGTCTTGCTGACGCCCTTGGCGCTCACCCTCACCTTGCCCACGGGGTACGCCCCGTTGTTGAGCTTGCCGAGCGTGATCTTCACGCTGGGCTTCGTGCCCTTCTTCACGGCCGCGGCCGTGAGCTTCGGGGCCGCCTTCAGGGAAGTCTTGGCCACCGTGAGGGTGCCGCCCTTGACGACGGCGGTGCCCAGGTACCGCTCGCTCCCCGAGTACTGCGCGGAGACGGTGTGCCGGCCCACGCCGAGCGAGGCGGGCAGGGACAGCGTCGCGAGTCCGGTGGGGCCCACCTTCGCCGTCCCCAGCTTCTTGGCCCCCTCGAAGAACGTCACAGAACCCGAGGTGACGCCGGAGGAGAGCTGCGCGCTCGCCTTCACCGAGACGGCCCCGACCACGGCGGAGCTCGCCGAGAGGCGCGGAGCGGAGAGCGTCGCCGTCGCCTTGCGCACCTGCAGCGTTGCGCCCTTGACCACGGGCGTCTCGGTGAAGTTCTCGTTGCCGGAGAACCGCGCCGAGATGGTGTGCTGCCCCACGCCAAGCGAGGCGGGAAGGACCAGCGTGGCCAGGCCCGTCGAGGAGACCTTGGCCGTCCCCAGCGTGGAGGTGCCCTCGAGGAACGTCACCGAACCCGAGGTGACGCCGGAGGAGAGCTGCGCGCTCGCCTTCACCGAGGCGGTGCCCACCACGGCCGTGCCGACCGAGAGCGTGGGGGCACTCAGGGTGGGGGTCGCCTGGGAGATCACGAGGTCGTCCTCCGCCAGCACGCGGGGGCTCGCGGCGTACCGTGCCGTGCCGTCGTAGCGCGCCGCGATGGTGTGGCTTCCGGCCTTGAGGTTGACGGGGAGGGCCAGCGTCGCCGTGCCATCGGAGTCCACCCGCGCCGTCCCCAGCACGGACGAGCCCTCGCTGAAGGTCACGGTGCCCGTGGTGGCCCCCGAGACCGTCGCGGTGGCGGAGACACCCCCGCCGCCGTACACGGACCGCGTGGCGCTCAGGCTCACGCCCTCCACGCTCACCTTGGCCTTGGCCGTGGTGGTCTTGGCCTCGGCGGTCGATGCCGCGAGGGTCCCGGCCGTTGGTGTGAAGGCCGCGGCGAAGACGTGCTCGCCGGCGTCGGCGTCAAGCTCGGCGGTGCAGGCGGCCGTCGCGGCGTCGAGTCGCACCTCGGAGCACCCGCCGATCGCCCGGCCGTCCAGGGTGAAGTCGACGGTGCCAGCCACGCGGTCTACGGCCGCCGGAACGAGGGCGGAGACGCTGGCCGTCAGCGTGGTGGACGCCGTGGCGGTGCTCTTCTCCGGCGCCTCGAGCTCAACGCGCGTCTTGAGCGCGCCAAGCAGGTGCACGGCGGCCCTGTTGCCGCCCGTCGAGGCGCCCGTGACGACGTCGTCCACGCCGTTGCCGTCCAGATCGCCGGCGTTGCCGACCACCTGTCCGCCCACCCCGCCGAGGGCGAGGCCGGTGGAGGACGTGAGGTCGTCGAGGTTCTGGGCGCGGCGCTGGGACGCCGAACCGAACACCACCCAGGTGCCGCCGCCCTGGGCCCCGAGCACCAGCTCGGGACGGCCGTCGCCGTTCACATCGGGCAGGGAGGCCACGCCAAAGCCGAGCTTCTTTCCCGCGCTCACACCGTTGATCCAGTAGCCGCGCGGGTCCTTGCCGCTGTCCTCGCACGTGGGATCGGTGCCGCCCTCGTCGCAGGCCCACACGCTGTAGCCCTTACTCGGATCGGTGAACACCGTGGCGGTCGAGGGCGAGCCAAAGACCACCGCGGCTCCGCCCGTGGAGGACACGGAGTCGGCGCCGATCACCAGATCGGCGAGGCCGTCGCCGTTCACGTCCCCCGCGGAGGCCAAGGAGATGCCGAGGCGATCCTTGCCGCGCTGCGGCCCATAGACGGTGAAGCCCTGCTCGCCCAGCTCGGCGAGATCCACCTCGAGCGAGCGCTCGGTGCCAAAGATGACGGTGGCGGAACCGGCGGCGCTGGCCGCGGAACCCCACGGGGCGGCGGTGTAGCTGGAGACCGCGAGGTCGTCGAGGCCGTCGCCGTTCACGTCTCCCACGGCCTGGACGTTGCTCAGGCGTTCCTCCGCCGTCGCCCCGTCGATCACCTGCAGCGTGCGCTCGGCACCGGCCGGGGTCGAGAGGTCCACATTGGCCACGGAGCGTGAGCCGGCGATCACCCAAGCGCGCCCGGAGTTGGTGCGGTCGTTGCGGTCGGAGAGCATGTCGATGATGCCGATGTCGGCGAGGCCGTCGCCGTTGATATCCCCGACCTCGCCCACCGAGATGCCGAAGTTGTCGGTCGACTTGTCCCCGGAGAGCTTGTCGTCCGCCCCGGGCTCGGAGATCTCGAAGCCGTCGCGCCCCAGGAACTCCAGGTCGATCGAGCCGAAGTCCTTGGACCCCAGCACCACGTAGGCCTTGTTGAAGGTGCGCGAGCCGGAGCCGAGGATCATGTCGTCGAGGCCGTCGCCGTTGACATCGCCCAGGCAGGACACCGACCAGCCGACAAAGGCGTTGGCGATCTGCGGCCCGTCGATGCGCACGGCGCCCGAGTCGACGACGTCCCCGCCGCCCAGCTCGTCCCCGCCGAGGTAGACGTACGCGGCTCCCACGTTGCTCAAGTTCTGGCGGTCCCAGCCCCAGTCACCCACGATCGTGTCCTGACGGCCGTCGCCGTTCAGATCGCACGAGGTGCGCGAGGCGGCGGTGCCGAAGGCACCGTTCTGCTCGCCGAGCAGGTCAAGGGTGAGGCGGGGCAGGGAGTCCGGTGCCGCGTCGTCGGCCAGCGCCACCGGCGCCCCAGCCAACAGCGAGGCGGCGAGGCCGAGCCCGGTCACGCCGGCCAGCCCCGCGCGGCGCGCACGCGCGCCGCGAAGTGATGAAGAGTTCATGATGAAAAGTCGATTCAGTTGGGGGCGTGGACGCCGTTGGACTTGCCGAAGTCGGAGATGCGCGAGCGCCACGAGGAGAGCGTGAGATCGCTGCGGCCGGTGCTCTTGCCCGCCACGAGGTGCTGCTTGAGCGCGCCGTGGAAGTCCTGGCCCGCCGCCTGCTTGCCGTACGGGTCGGTGTAGATGTCCCCCACCGTGGTGGCGGGCGAGACGTAGATCTGGTTGAGGTAGAAGTCGCGCTCCGAGCCGGAGAACGGCGATTCCGGGCTCCTGTAGTCGGTGACCTTGTTGGTCCCGTCCGCGTTGAGCAGGGCCTTCCACGGGGAGTGGGAGGCAAAGGCGCCGGCCCAGCTCGGGGCGGAGGCACCCACGAGGTCCAGCGGGCGCGAGACGCCGTTGCTCTTAGCCTCGGCGTTGGAGAGCGCCGCGTCGTAGTAGCGGCTGGGGTCGCGCACGCCGAACCACGGATCGAACGAGGCGAGCACGGTGCCCTCGGACACGGTCCCGTCGCCTTGATCGACGCCGCCCGTGGTGATGACGTTCTCGCCCTTCCACAGTTCGTAGAGGCTCCAGGTGTTGGCGGAGGCCGCCGCCTTCTTCAGGCACTCGACGTCGGGGATCTGGCGCGTGCCGCCGTCGCCCTGGGGCAGGGTGGAGCCCTGCGTCGTGACGGTGGAGTACAGGCCGCAGTTCTGGTTGAACTCGTTCGAGTTGCCGAAGCGCGAGAGCATGCTCACGAGCACCTCGGTGCCGTCGTTGCACTTCTGGGCGTAGATGAGCTCGTGGGCGTTGTTGCTGGTGGCGTCGGGTGACCACGACCCCTGGTGCTGCTTGATGAGGTAGTCGCACACGGTCGCTTGGCTGCTGCCATCGGCCGCCGTGAACGTCACCGGGTTCTTCGACTCGTCCAGCAGCTCCACGTCGTTGGCGACAAACACCTTGTGCCCGCCGTTGTCCTCGTGACGCATCGACATGCCCGCGTGATCGTGGGCGTAGTCGTTGAGCTCCTCGGAGACGTAGCCGAAGGGCAGGCCCGTCGACTCCCCCGCCTGGAGATCGGCGGGGGCCATCAGCTCCTGGACCCACGCGTAGATGTCGGAGCTGGCCGGATCGTCGCCGTGCTCGTGGCCGAAGGTGCACGTGACGCCCGTGTCCGGGTCCGTCACCGTGGCGGGGTGCCAGGTGGGATAGATCTTCCCGTCCGGGCCCACGACCGAATAGCTGGCGTGCAGCTCGGCCGAGCACGTGTCGTACTCCGTGGGCGTCCAATTGCGCTCCGCGTACGCCACGGAGGCCGTGCGCGTCACGGGCGTGGGTTCGCTCGGGGTGGGTTCGGTGCTCGGCTCCGGCGTGGGGCTGACAGGGGTGCTCGACGTCGGGGTGGGCGTGGCGCTGACCGTGGGGGTACCACCGTGGTCGTGTCCCCCGGTCGCCGTGGGAGTGGGGGTGGGAGTGGGGGTCACGGTGGGCTTCACGGCGGCGAGGGTCGCGTTGGTGTAGCCCGTCCAGGCCAGCTTCTCCGGGGTGGTCTCGGCCACCCTGATCACCTGCTTGCTCGCCATGGTGCCGAGCTTGGCCCGCTGCGCCGCCGTCAGGGTGACGCTGAGGCTCACGCTCTTGCCGCGCGTGAGCGAATAGCCGCGCTTGGCGGAGGCGATCCCGCCGATGACGGGGGTGACGGCGCCCTTGCAGGCCGCCGCCGAGCACTTGAGCGTGAGCTTGCCGACCCCGGCCTGGCTGAAGGCCAGCGAGGCTGGCACGCTCACGGTGGCCTTGGCCGCGGTGAGCGTGATCTTGCGGCTGCCGGTCCGCTTGGACGGTGCGGCCTGCGTGTGCTTGAGCGTTGCGGTGAGCTTGGAGGAGCTGGCGGCCCGGAGGCGCTTGAGCTCCGCGGCGCTCAACCGCACGGTGTAGTTGGCCCGCTTGCCGGCCTTCAGCGAGTAGCTGACCTTCTTCGTCGCGATCTTCTTGCTCACGGCCACGGTGAAGCTGCCGGAGCAGGCGCGTTTGCCTGCGCAGGTGACAGTGAACGCGACACCGCGGTCGTCGCCGACCTTCGCGTCGCGGACCGCGATGGAGGCGCCGGCCGTCGCGGCCTCGGCGGGTGCGGAAACCAGGGAGAGGGGGACGAGCAGGAGCAGGCCGGTGGCGGCCGCGACGGCGCGGCGGCGCCAAGGGTGGGGTGATGGATGCATGGAGCCTCAAGACATGGGAACGACGGCGCATCGACATGATGCGCCATCGCTAAGCTAAGGCATCCTGAGTTATTTAGACAAACATCGCCTGTCTTATTCCTTGAAGGCTACCCTTCAAGCAGCGACTTCCCGAGGTAGCTGCCGGCCATGTTGATCCCCGGGGGGACGATGAACAGCCCGGAGCCCGTGTGCCGCACGTACTCCTGCATGAGGTCCTGCTTGGAGATGAGGTTCTGGATCGGCACGTAATGGGTGCGCGGATCCACGACGAAGGCGATGAAGAACAACCCGGCATCCAGCCGCCCCAGGCCGTCCGTCCCGTCCGTGTAGTTGTAGCCGCGGCGCAGCATCTGGGCGCCGCTGTGGCGGGAGGGATGCGAGAGCGCCACATGGGAATTCACGTCGATGAGCGGCCCGTCCGCGCCCTTCTTGGCGAAGTCAGGCTCCGTGAACTCCTCGCCGCCAGACAGCGGCGCGCCGCTGGCCTTGGCCCGGCCCACCACGAGCTGCTGCTCGCCGAGGTTCTGGCGATCCCACGTCTCGATGGTCATGCGGATGCGCCGTGTCACCATGAAGCTCCCGCCGTTGGCCCAGGCGCTTTCGCCCTCGAGCCCCGAGATCCAGACGTGCTCGTCCACCACCGAGGCATCCTCGGCCTTGACGTTGGCCGTGCCGTCCTTGAACCCGAAGAGGTTGCGCGGCGTCGCCTGCGCCTTGGACGTGGAGGCGGTGCGGCCAAAGCCGATCTGCGACCAGCGCACGCTCGCGCGCCCGAAGCCGATCCGGGAGAGGTTGCGGATGGCGTGCACCGCGACCTGCGGGTCATCGGCACAGGCCTGCACCACGATGTCGCCACCCGAGCGGGCCTCCTCGAGCTGGTCACCCGGGAAGTGCGGCAGGTCGATGAGGGCCTCCGGCAGCTTGGACTTCAGCCCAAAGCGGTCCTTGCCCTCGGCATCAACAAACAGGCTCCGGCCAAAGCCCACCGTCACCGTGAGGTTGCCGGCCGTGAGGCCCACCGCCTCGCCCGTGTCCTCGGGCGGCGAGAGCAGATCGTCGCCACCGGCGCCCGCGCTGCCGCCCACGGGCAGCCCGCGGCTCAGGAAGCCGATCGCGCTCGACCAGTCCTTCATGAGCGAGACGAGGTCGTCGAGGCTCGTGGTCGTGACGTCGAAGGCCGCCACGTGCATGCGGTCCTGGGCCGGCGTCACGATGCCGGCCTGGTGCTCGCCCATGAACTCCACGATCGCCGTCGCGGGGGCGGCGGAGCTCGCCGCCGGTTCGAACGCGGCGGCCGAGCCGCGCCCCAGGGCCACCGCTGCGCCGCCGAGCACGGCGCCCACGGCGCCGCCACCCAGCGTGCCGAGCAGGCCGCGGCGCGAGACCCGCGCCGCCCGCGCCGACGGCGCGGCACCCTCCTGGGGCACCGCGCCGTCGTCCGCGACTCCGGGAAGGTGCGCCGCGTCGTCGTGCATGCGGCCGTCCTGGCCGCCTTCCCGATCGTTCACTGCCCGTCCTTGCTTGCGTGTATTACTTGGCCTTGGCCGCGGCCTTGGTCAGCTGCGAGAGCGGCTCGGCCAGGGCGTTGACCGCATCAGCGAACGACTTGACCTCGTCCTTGCTCAGCTCGGTGTAGAGCTTGAAGCCGTCGCCGGACTTCTGCGCGTCGAGGAGCTTCTGGACCGCCGCGAAGCGATCCGTCAGGGTGGTGGAGAGCTCGGTGTCGCCGGAATCCTTCAGCAGCGGCTGCAGGGTCTCGAACGCCACCTTGGCGCCCTCGAGGTTGGCCTGGAAGTCCCACAGATCGGTGTGGGAGTACAGCTCCTCCTCGCCCGTGATCTTACCGCTGGCGACCTCGTCCATGAGGCCGATGGCACCCTGGCCGATCGACTCGATCGTCAGCTTGAAGTCGTCCGCTCGCACGGAGTCGTAGAGCTCCTTGGTCTTCTTGACGAGGAAGTCGGCGACCTCCTGGCGACCGGCCTGATCCAGCTTGGTGTAGCCCTCAGAGCCCCACAGATCCTCCTCGGCGCGGTGCCAGCCGGTGAAGGCCTGGCCGTCCTCGAGGTCAGCCTTGCGGAAGTCGAGCTCGGGGTCCAGGTCGCCGAAGGACTCGGCCACGGGCTCCACGCGCTCGTAGTAGGCGCGGGCGCTCGGATAGAGGGACTTGGCCTTCTCCACGTCGCCCTCGGCGAAGGCCTTGGCGAATTCCTCCGTGGCGGGCAGGAGCTGCTGCACCTGGCTGCGCACGTAGGCCGTGTACTGCTCCACGGCGGTCTTCTGCAGCTCGGCGCGATCGGCGCTGACGGTCTCCTTCACGGCGGCCTCGCTCACGGTGAAGGACTGGCGCATGCCGGCGCCCACCTGGCCGGGGACGCAGGCCACGAGGTACTCGCCCGGCTCGTCGACGCGCACGGTGAGCTCGCGAGTGGTGCCGGAACCAATGTTCTCCAGCTCGCCGAGGATGCGCAGGCCATCGGCGGCCAGGACCTCGAACTCGTTGGTCTTGGACCCGTTGTTGGTGATCGTGAACGTCATCTGGCCCGCGGGGGCGCTCGTGGCGCCCAGCGTGCACTCGGTGTCCGTCTCGGCGACCGTGATGGCGCCGTCGCCGGAGGCCGAGGCGGTCTTCGTGTTGTCGGTGCAACCGGTGAGCAGGAGGGCGGCGACCGAGAGGACGCCGAGCGGGGCGAGGAGGTGCTGCTTCTTCACGCTGAATTTCCTAACGATGGGCGCGGGCCAGCGGCCCGCAGGTGCGAGAGAGGGGAATGGGGGGGCGCTCAGGCCGCGGCGGGCGCGGAGGCAACGGCCTCCGCGGCCTTCGCGGCGGCGCGGGCCTTGCGTGCGGCGATGAGCTGGCGGTGACGCCAGATGCAGATCGGCAGCATGAGGGCCAGGTAGAGCAGCCACGCGCCGAAGGCGAGCTTGGACATGGCGGGGGTGAGCTGGAAGACCGCCTTGACGATGGCGATGCCGATGCCGTTCGGGTCAACGGTAAGCGCCCACTCGGAGACGTCGAAGGCGTAGTCGTGGATGCCCGGCAGGAAGCTCGCCTCCTGCAGGTCGGTGATCGCGTAGGCAAAGACGCCGGCGGCAACGAAGACCAAGAAGTACGTGGTCCACGTGAAGAACGAGGAGAGGTTCAGCTTCACGGCGCCGCGGTTGAGCAGGACGCCCAGGACCACGGCGGTGAGGATGCCGAGCACGGCGCCGAGCGTGGCCGCGCCGGTTCCGCCGCCGCCCACATTGGCGTTGGCCCAGACGAACAGCGCGGTCTCCAGGCCCTCGCGGCCCACCGATACGGCGCCGAGGATCACGAGCGCCCACCCGGTGCCAGAGGGGCGCTCGACGGCTGAGTCCACCTTCGACTTCAGCTCTGCGGAGATGTTGTGGGAGGCCTTGCCCATCCAGAAGATCATCCAGGTCACAAAGCCCACCGCGACGAGCGAGAGCCCACCGCCGATGAGCTCCTGCGCCTGGAAGGTCAGGCCGCGCGGGCCAAACGTGAGCAGGGCGCCGAAGCCGACCGAGACGAGGATGGCCAGGCCGATGCCCGCCCACACGCGGGGCTTGAGGTGGGAGCGGCCGGACTTGTCGAGGTAAGCCATGAGGACGACCACCACGAGGGCGGCCTCGAGGCCCTCGCGCAGGCCAATGATGTAGTTCCCCAGCACGGTTCGGACCTACCCTTTGCAGACGAAGGACTGTCCACCGAGGTAGACCTTCCCAATTAAGACAGACATTCCTTGCGCTATTAGCGCGAGGTAAAGCGTACGCCCGTAGCGAAGCATTTTCAGCATCGGATTCCCCCGGCGGAGCTGGGCCGGTTGTGTGACGCGCGCGGGCCATGACGCACGGGCGGCGCCGCCGGGCGCAAGAACCGCCCGACGACGCCGCGCGGCACCGTCCCTGCCTCAGCTCACCGCCGGAGAGGTGTGAGCAAGATCGCTCACCCCCAGGGGGCGCCCATCTTCTCCGCCTGGCCGCGCAGGCGCTGGATGCGCTCCTCCATGGGCGGGTGCGTGCTGAAGAGCTTGCCCACGTTGCGGAAGGGGTTCTCGATCATCATGTGGGCGGTGTTCTCGAGCCGCTGTTCCTTGGGCAGCGGGTCCACCTGGATGCCGCCGGAGATCTTGTTGAGCGCGGAGGCCAACGCGGCCGGATCGCCCGTGAGCGTCGAACCGTCCTGATCAGCGTCGTACTCGCGGGTGCGGGAGACGGCCATCTGAATCACCGAGGCGGCCAGCGGGGCCAGGATCGAGATGGCGATGAGGGCGATCGGGTTCACGTTGCGGCGCCCGTTCTCGTCGGTCCCACCGCCGAAGAACATGAGCATCTGCGCGATCGAGGTGATGACGCCGGCCAGCGCCGCGGCGACCGAGGAGGTGAGGATGTCCCGGTTGTAGACGTGCATGAGCTCGTGGCCGAGCACGCCGCGCAGCTCGCGTTCGTTGAGCAGCCGGAGGATGCCCTCGGTGCAGCACACGGCGGCGTGCTGCGGGTTGCGGCCCGTGGCAAACGCGTTGGGGCTCGAGGTGGGGCTCACGTAGAGGCGCGGCATGGGCTGACCGGCGCGCTGCGAGAGCTCGCTGACGATCGCGTACATGGCCGGCTGCTGCTCCGGCGTGACCTCGTAGGCCCGCATGGAGCGGATGGCGATCTTGTCCGAGTTCCAGTAGCCGTAGGCCGTGGTGCCGACGCCGATGAGCGCGAAGATCCAGAGCGGGGCCGCGCTGCGGGTGCCGGCCGAGATGAGGCCGCCGATGGCCAGCAGCAGGGCGAACATGCCGCCGAGCAGGGCGGCGGTCTTGGCTCCGTTGAAGTGTGTGTGCACGTCGCTTCCCGTGGGTTGTGGGCGCCCCGCCGGGGTTCGGGGCTCACCTCGTTAAACGAGCCTAGCGGCGCCGGGGTTCCGGCGTCCGCCCTTCCCCGCCGCGCTGCCCCGCCACGCTGCCCCGGGCCGCTCCCCCTCACCGCCCGAGAAGATTCCCCCTCCCCGCTCCAGAATCGGAGTGCCTTGGGTACGCTTTTCGGCCAAAAAGCGTACCCAAGGCACTCCGATCCTGGGTTTTTGGTGCCCGACGGCGCGGGCTCCGGGTCTACGGCTCGGGGTGGCAGGCGTCGTAGCGCAGGAAGCCCGGCTGCCACCGCATGAGCGCCGCGGCGCCCAGGACGCAGAGCACCCCGCCGATCAGCAGCGTCATGCCCTCGCCGCCGGCGTGCGAGGCCATCTGCGAGCCGAGCATGGTGGCCCACGCCCCGGCGATGACGCCGGCCAACGCGTCGCCGAAGCGCGGACCGCCGGCCACCACCACGGTGAAGACGCCCTGGAGGCGCCCGCGCAGGTGATCCGGCGTGGCCGCCTGCAGGATCGTTGTCCTGAACACGGCGGAGATCGTGTCGACGAAGCCGGCGGCCGCCATGCACGCGACGGCCAGGAGCAGCCACGGCACGTTGGCCCCGCCGTCCGGTCCCGGACGCGAGGCGAGGACCACGGCCCCCAGCGCGGCGATGCTGATGCCCCAGCCGGTCACCGAAAGGTAGACGGCTCGTCCTTGGCGCACCACGTGCCCCAGCGGCCCGGAGAAGAAGCCGCCGAGGAAGGCACCGATCGCCACGCCCGCCATGAGCACGCCCACCGTGGTGGTGCCGCCGCCGATCGCGAGCGCGCCGACGGCCGGCATGAGGGCCTTGGGGGCCGCCAGGATCATGGCGCACAGGTCGATGAGGAAGGTCATGCGCACATTAGGCCTCGTGCCGAGGAAGCGGAAGCCGTCGATGACGGCCTTGATCCCCGGCACCCCCTTGCGCGCCTCCGGCGGCATGGCAGGAAGCCGCCACACGGAGTAGACCGAGGCGGCGAAGGTGACGACGTCGAGGGTGTAGGTCCAGGCGTAGCCAACGCCGGCCACGAGCAGGCCGCCGAGCACCGGCGCCACCATCATGGCCACCGAACCTAGCGTCATGTTGAGGGCGTTGGCGGCCGGCAGCAGCTTGTCCCCCACGAGCGCCGGAATGATGGCCCCGCGCGTGGGCATGTTGATCCCGGAGGCCCCCGAGTGGATGGCGGTGAGCGCGTAGAGCACCCAGACCGAGTGCATTCCCGCCCAGGCATGCAGGCAAATGAGGATGGTCGTGGCCCACAGCACGAGCGTCGACGCGAGCGCCACCTTGCGCCGGTCGAACGCATCGGCGATGGCCCCACCGTAGAGCCCCGCAACGACGAGCGGCACCAGCGCCACGAGGCCGATCATGCCCACGGCCGCCGACGAACCGGTGAGGTCGAAGACCTCCAGGGTGACCGCCATGAGCGTCACCTGCGTGCCGATCACCGAGAGCGAGTTACCAAAGAAGAGCCGTCGATACGCGGGGGAAACCTTCAGCGGCGTGATGTCGGCAAGCAAGCGGGGCATCAGAGCACTCTAGCCGCACGTCCAGCCCGCCCAGCCCCGGGCGACGGCGCCGGGCCGGGTGGCGCCGGCCGGCGCCACCCGGCGCGCCCCGACCACGCGCCGTCGCGCTGTGCACCCACAACAACGCACGCCGCCCGCGTCGAGACTCGACGCGGGCGGCGTGAAGGGCGCCGGAGGCGCCCAGGGATCGGCTCAGGCGACGGGCAACTCGGCCGAGCGGGCCACCTTCACCATGTCCTCGCGCGGGACGACCTTGACGCGCTCGCGCTGCACGGGGCCGGACTCGGACGCGGCGGCGCCCAAGGCCTTCTCGTGCTCGTCGAGGGCCAGCCAGCCCTCCCACGTCGTGAACTCGATGCCGCGCTCGTTGAGCAGCTCGATGAGCGCGTCCTCGCTGGGGTGCACGGCGGGCTTGAGCTCGGCGTGATCCTCCAGGAGGTGGCCGATGGTCTCCAGGGCGTCGCCCTTGGTGTGGCCGATGAGGCCGACGGGGCCGCGCTTGATCCAGCCCGTCGTGTAGACGCCCTGGATGACCTCGCCCGCCTCGTCGAGCACGCGGCCGCCCGCGTTGGGGATGACGCCGCGCTTGGCGTCGAAGCCGACCTCGGGGATTTCGGTGCCGAAGTAGCCGATGGCGCGGTAGACGGCCTGGACCGGGTAGTCGGTGAACTCTCCGGTGCCCTTGACGCTGCCGTCGCCCTGCAGCTCCTGGCGTTCCATCTTCAGGCCAACGACCTTGCCGTCCTCGCCCAGGATCTCCACGGGCGACTGCAGGAAGTGCAGGTGCAGGCGGCGCGAGGCGCCGGTGTCCTGCTCCTCGACGATCCAGTTGGTCAGGGTGTTGACCATCGTCTTGACCTGGTTGTTGGACTTGATGGCCTCATCCGAGGCCTCGTCGAACTCGAAGTCCTCCGGGTAGAGGACGATGTCGACGTCGCGGGAGTGGGAGAGCTCGCGCAGCTCGAGCGGCGTGAACTTGATCTGCGCCGGGCCGCGGCGGCCGAAGATGTGCACGTCCGTGACCTGGGAGGACTTCAGGCCCTCGTACACGTTCTCGGGGATCTCGGTGACGAGGAGGTCGTCGGCGTGCTTGGACAGCACGCGCGCCACGTCCAGGGCCACGTTGCCGTTGCCGATGACGGCGATCTCCTTGGCGTTGAGCGGCCACTCGCGCGGGACGTCCGGGTGGCCGTCGTACCACGAGACCACGCGGGAGGCACCGAAGGAGCCCTCGAGCTCCTCGCCGGGGATGTTCAACGCAGCGTCGTCGTTGGCGCCGGTCGCGAAGATGACGGCGTCGTAGAGGTCGCGAATGTCGGAGAGCTTGAGGTCCCGCCCATAGGTCACGTCGCCGATGAAGCGGATGTCGCCGCGATCGAGCACCTTGTGCAGGGCGTTGACGATGCCCTTGATGCGCGGGTGGTCCGGGGCCACGCCGTAGCGGATGAGGCCGTAGGGGGCCGGGTGCTGATCGAACAGATCGATGCTGACCTCGAAGTCCCGCTCGGCCTTGGTCAGGATGTCTGCTGCATAGACTCCGGCCGGGCCGGCGCCGATGATGGCGACGCGCAGGGGACGATTCTCCAGGGGGGAGGGCACTGACGGATCCTTCCGACTCTTCGTGGCCTTCTTCGGTGAGCGCGCCACGGGCGGGAGCGCGAAGACCAGCGTCAATTCTAGGCGCGGGTCCTGGGAGAACCCTTCGCGGGTGAGCCACGCCACCTCTTTGACAACACCATGCTATCGAAATTGCCTCGGGAGCCGCCGCGCGTGTGAGCAACTGAACGTTGACGTGACAAGCACCCCGTCGAGGTGGTGTCCTGGCACCGTGACCGCACCCCTCTCCCCCGCTCCCCACCGCCGCCTCGGCATGCTCTACGGCGTCGCCGCGTACGTCATGTGGGGCTTCCTGCCCCTGTACTTCCTCACGATCGCCACCTCCTCCCCCGTGGAGATCGTCGCCGCCCGCGTGGTCTTCTCGCTTGTGCTGTGCGCGCTCTTGCTCACCCTCACCCGCACGTGGGCCAGCTTCATCAAGGTCTTCACGACCCCGCGCCTGAGCCTCACGCTCGGCCTGGCCTCGGCGCTCATCGCCGTCAACTGGCTCACCTACACCTTTGCCGTGCTCGGCGGGAACACCGCCGAGGGCTCGCTCGGGTACTTCATCAACCCGCTCGTCTCCACGGCGCTCGGCGTGCTCGTGTTGAAGGAGCGCCTCACGCGCTTGCAGTGGGCCGCCATGGGCATCGCCCTGCTGGCGGTGGTCGTCCTCGCCGTGGGCTACGGCCAGATCCCGTGGATCAGCCTGCTTCTGGCCTTCTCCTTCGGCTTCTACGGCCTCGTCAAGAACCGCCTCGGCAAGCAGGTGGGCGCGCTCGAGGGACTCACGACCGAGACGGCCTGGCTCACGCCCGTGGCGCTCGTGGTCCTCGCGATCATGGGCGCGCAGGGCAGTCTCACCCTCTTCTCGCAGGGCGCCGGCCACTTCTGGCTGCTCGCGGCCAGCGGCATCGCCACGGCCGTCCCGCTGCTGGCCTTTGCCGCCGCGGCCTCACGCCTGCCGCTCACGACCATCGCCATGCTGCAGTACATCGCCCCGACGATGCTCTTCTTCATGGCCGTCTTCGTCTTGCACGAGCCCATGCCCCCGCAGCGCCTCGCCGGCTTCTGCCTCGTGTGGGTCGCCGTCCTCCTGCTCATCGTCGACGCCCTGCGGCAGTCGAAGCGGGCTCCCCACCCGGCCGTCTGAGGCCGAGCCAGCCCGCCGGCCGCCCAACGCACGACGACGCCCGGTGACCTGGGATTCCCAGGTCACCGGGCGTCGTCGTACCGGTGGAAGCGGCTACAACTCGACGGGCGGCAGCGGCTCGTCGTCGATGTCCTCCGGGTGCCGGAAAAGGCTCCACGTGGAGACGGCCAGGCCGCCCCACACGAGGACCATCGAGATGATCATGAAGGTGATCGCGGTGCCGGTCATGAGCGCACCCCTTCCCCGTCGGCACTGCCGGCGATCTGTTCACGGTCGGGTTCATGCCCCTCGGCCGCAAGGAATTCGCGGTACTCGGGATCGTTCTTTGCCTTCGAGTTCGGGCCCCACGGAATCATGGACAGAACCACCGAAAGCACGATGACGGCGGCGACCATGCCCCAGCCGAACACCGCGAGCATGCCGCCCGGGTACCCCTCGTACGGTTCCGAGGTCTTGGCGATGATCTCGCTGACGAGCATGTAGCCGAGCGCGAGCGGGCCGACGATGCCCACGAGCAGGCGCCAGATCAGGCCCACCTTGAAGGTGGAGCGGCCGTTGAGGTGGGCCGCCAGCTTGGGCAGCGCGCGCACGCCGTAGGCCACCACCAGGACGGTCACGAAGGCCACGGCCATGATGCCGAACTGGTTGATGAAGGCGTCCGTGATGTCCAGGACAAACAGGCCGGAGGTGGAGGCGAACAGCACGATCGAGACGATCGCGATGGGGATCGTCACCACGAGGGTGGCCTTGACGCGGGCCCAGCCGAGCTTGTCCTGCACGGCGGCCACGATCACCTCAAGGATGGAGATGAGCGAGGTGACGCCGGCAAAGACGAGCGAGCCGAAGAAGAGCATGCCGATGATGGAGCCGCCCGCCGCGTTGGACGCGATGGTCGGGAAGGCGACGAAGGCCAGGCCGATGCCGCCCGATACCACGTCTTCCACTCCCTGCCCTGAGGACTGGGCCATGAAGCCGAGCGCGGCGAAGACGCCGATGCCGGCGAGGATCTCGAACGAGGAGTTGGCGAACCCGACCACGAGGCCGGAGCCCGTGAGGTCGGTCTTGCGCTTCAGGTACGAGGAGTAGGTGACCATGATGCCGAAGGCCACGGAGAGCGAGAAGAAGATGTGGCCGTAGGCGCTGGCCCACACGGCCGGGTCCTTCAGGGCCTCCCAGTTGGGGGTGAAGAAGGCGTTGAGGCCGTCCATGGCGCCGGGCAGCATGACCGCCTGGATCACCATGATGAGGAACATGACGGTGAGTAGCGGCATGAAGATGTTGTTGGCCATGCCGATGCCCTTCTTCACGCCGAGCACCATGATCACGAGGATCACGGCCCAGACGCCGAGCATGGGCCAGAGCACGCCGGGGACGTAGTCGAAGGTGACCCCGTCCGTCGGCTTGCTCAGCTGCAGGAACTCACCCTCGAAGAAGCTTCCCTCGTTGCCCTTGCCCCATGCGAGCGTCGCGGAGAAGGCGGTGTACATGGTGGACCACGCGATGATCGCGGCGTAGTACACGGCGATGACGACGCAGATGAGCACCTGCCACCAGCCGAGCACCTCGGTCTTGCGGTTCAGGCGGCGGAAGGCGAGCGGCGCCGAGCCGCGGAAGCGGTGGCCGATCGAGTAGTCCAGGAAGAGCAGCGGGATGCCGGCGGTGAGCAAGGCACACAGATAGGGGACGAGGAAGGCGCCGCCGCCGCCCTCGTAGGCCACGTAAGGGAAGCGCCAGATGTTGCCGAGGCCCACGGCAGATCCGATGGCTGACAGGATGAACACGTTGCGCGAGCCGAAGGCCTCGCGCTTGACCACCTTGTGGGCGGTCCCTCCGGTTCCGGTTGGTGATGACATGGCCGTCACCCTACGTGATCCGTATCACATCGCAAGGACCAGGAAGTGCCGAGTCGCTCACACCCCACTCCCCCGTAGACTTGGGGGCATGGCCGAGCCGTTCTTCTCCCAGTTCACCTCCCTCGTTCCCAAGTACTTCGCCGAGGAATGGAAGCCGGAGGACGGCCTCTCGCGAGCCGAGCTGGACGCCGATCTGGCCGAATCCGGCGTGGCGCTCCCCGCCTCCCTCGAGTCCCTCTACCTCGCCGTTGGTGCGGTCGAGGACCTCATGGAGGCCTACTACTTCATCTGGGACGCCGACGAGCTCGAGATCGAGGACGGCTTCCTGCTCTTCATGGAGGACGAGGACGAGCGCTTCACGTGGGGCATCCCCGTGGGCTCGCTCGACGTCCCCGATCCGCTGGTGTGCCGCCGCACCAACGCCAAGGGCACGTGGAGCGACATGGAGGGAACGCTCTCCGAGTACCTCCTCGACTACTTCGCCTGGGTCTTCGAGGACGTCGCCCCCGCCGTGGAGGACGACGAGGACACGGACGAGTGAGCCTGCCCGCCTGGGAGTCGCACGCACCGGCGGGCTACGCCTGCCCCTTCTGTGAGCTCGTGACTGGGGCCTCCCCGTTCTCGGCCGACAACCTGTGCGCCCCGGGCGATCTGTTCTACCGCGACGAGCTGGTCAGCGTGCTCATCGCCTGTGACGGCTTCGGCGATCACGAGGGTCACGCCATGGTGATCCCCACGGCGCACCTCGAGTCCCTCTACGACCTGCCCGACGACGTGAACGCGGCGATCGCCGTCATGTCGCGGCTTGTCGCACTCGCCATGAAGGCGGCGTGGGCCCCGCAGGGCACGAGCGTGCGCCAACACAACGAGCCGGCCGGCAATCAGCACGTGTGGCACTACCACCTGCACGTCTTCCCCCGCTGGGAGGACGACAACCTCTACCGCCAGCTGCGCCACCGCGTGCCCGTTGGAGTGCGCGCCGCCAAGGCGGCCGAGCTGGGTGCGGCGCTGCGCCGCGTGCTGCTGGCCGAGGGCCGCCCGGCCGACGGCGTGCTGGCCGGCTAGGCGCGCAAACGCCCGTGGGGAGCTCGGGGCGGCTCAGCCCCACGCGCGCCCGTGCAGCGAGCGCTCCCCCACGTTTTCCCCCGCGCGCACGCGCGCCAGCACACCCTCCATGTCGCCCACGGTGCGCGTGAAGAGATTCCTGCCCCACGCGCCGTCGAGCGTCGACTGGACCACCCACGCGCTCTCCCCTGCCCCGCCGTTGGCGTGGGCGAAGGTGCCGCCGACGACGTCGGCGATGACGTCGTCCAGCTCCTCGAGGAGGCGCTCGGACCCCGGATCGCAGCCGTCGCAGCCGCAATCGGGGAGCAAGAGCGCCTCCGCCGGCTCGCCGCCGCCCACGCCCAGCGCCACGGCGTTGGCCTCGCCGCCGGCCCAATCGAGCAGGACCACGGTGAGCGGCAACGCCCCCAGCCGCGTGGGCGCGAGCAGGGCGGCGCGCCCCTTGCCCTCGAACATGTCCGCGGCCCACGCCGGCGTGCGGGAGGCGCGCAGCTGCGCGAGGCCGGCCTCCTCCAGCGCCTCGACCCAGGCCTGGGCCCGCTGGGCCGCGATGGCGTAGCGCTGGGGCTCGGTGTTGAGGGCGTACTCCTCCTCGCGCGCCGGGGCCGAGGGGTGCGGGTCCTCCCACCCGTGCACCGGGTTGGGCCGCAGGGCAAAGCGCCGATCCACGTCGGCGCGCAACGCTGTCAGATCCATGCCCACACCCTAGGGCCTGCGCCGCCGCTGGGGGGCGAGGCGCTCTGGGCGCGGGCGGGCCCAATCGCTCCCCCAGCACGACGAAGGGGCACCCCCACGGGGGTGCCCCTTCTCGTGTTCTCGATGCTGACGAGCGGGTCCGCTCAGCCCTCGCGCGTCACCACGGCGTCGGCGAACGAGATCAGGGCGCTCTTCACCGTGCCCTCGGGCAGCGGCGCCAGGGCCTGGACGGCGGACGCCGACCACTCCTTGGCCACGGCCCACGCGCGCTGCGTGGCGGGCTGGGCGGCGAGGGCCTGCACCGCCGCCGCGAGGGCCTCGTCGCTGCTCAGATCGGCGTCAATGAGCTCCACCACGCGGGCCGCCTCGGCATCGCCGGCGGCGGCGTCCTGGCGCAGTAGCAGCACGGGGAGTGTGGGCACCTTCTCGCGCAGATCCGTGCCGGCGATCTTGCCCGACTTCTTCGAGGCGCCCGTGACGTCGAGGACGTCGTCGGCCAGCTGGAAGGCGATGCCGACCCGCTCGCCGTACTCGGCGAGCACCTTGACCGCCGCGTCGTCGGCGCCGCCGAACCAGGTGCCGTACTCGCCGGCCGCGGCCAGCAGCGAGGCCGTCTTATCGCTCATGACCTGCAGGTAGTGCTCCACGGCGTCGTCCGTTTCGCTGGGGCCCACGAACTCGTGGAGCTGGCCCAGGCACAGGCGCTCGAAGGTGCGCGCCTGCAACGCCACGGCCCGCGGCCCCAGCTCGGCGCCGAGCACCGAGGCGCGGGCCAGGATCAGGTCGCCCGTGAGGATCGCCACCGAGTTGCCCCAGACCTGCTGGGCGGTGGGGGCACCGCGGCGCAGCGGGGCATCGTCCATGACGTCGTCGTGGTACAGCGTGGCGAGGTGGGTCATCTCCACGATCGTGGCCGACTTGATGACCTCGTCGTTGATGCCCTGCTCGCCCAAGAGCGAGGAGAGGAGGACGAGCAGCGGGCGCACCCGCTTGCCGCCGGCCTCGGCCAGGTGGCGCGAGGCCCGGTCGATCACCGGATCGGAGTTGGCGATCGCGTCCAGCAACCGCTTCTCCACGCGGGCCATCCCCTCCAGCACGGCGGGGCCGAACTCGGGGTCCTCCGCGAGCGCGCGGAAGCCCGCGGGCAGCTGAATGGAGGCGACGATGGCCTGGGTGGCCGGATCGAGATCGATCGAGTCAGACACGCCGTGCCCGGCTGACGTCCAGGAGGAATCACTCACGGTGCTCTGGCCTACTTCGTGGTCTGTGCCCGCCCGCGGCGCGGGGCCGCGGGAGCGGGGGCGGTGTTTGATGCCGGCGGGAAGAGGCCCTCCAACACGTGCATCACTCTATCGTCAAAGCTCGGCGCGTCCTTGGCCGTCAGATTGGCCATGGCCTTGACCACGAAACGCATGAGCGGCGGAACGCTCATGCCCGTGGCGAGGGCGGCGGACATGATCTTCGGATTGCCGATCAGGCGGGCGAAGACCTTGCCGAGGGTGAAGTGCGAGCCCCAGGCCTGGCGCACCACATCGGGGTAGGTGGCCAGGACGGCGTCGCGCTGGGCCTTGCTCGTGCCGCGGGTTCCGCCGGCGGCCAGGATGATCAGTTCGGCGGCGTAGCGCGCCGCCTCCATGGCGTAGGAGATGCCCTCGCCATTGAAGGGCGAGACCATGCCGGCGGAGTCGCCCACCAGCAGCGCGCCCGGCACGTAGTGCGGCGTGCGGTTGAAGCCCATGGGCAGCGCGGCTCCCTTGACGCCACCGATCTGGTGCTCGGCGTCGAACGCGCGCTCGGCGCCCATGCCGGCCGTCCACTCCGTGAGGACCTTGCGGTAGTCGAGCTTGCCGAAGTGCTTGGAGGAGTTCAGGATGCCCAGGCCCACATTGCACGTGCCGTCCCCCACGCCGAACACCCAGCCGTAGCCGGGCAGCGGCTTGCCGTTGGCGTCGGGCAGCTCGAGCCAGCCCTCCATCCAGTCGAGCTCGTGCTCGGCCGGGGAGGCGTAGTAGGTGCGGTAGGCCACGCCCAGCGGGCGGTCGTCGCGCTTGGGCAGGCCGAGCGAGAGGGCCGTGCGGGTCGAGTTGCCGTCGCAGGCCAGGACCAGATCGGCGTGGACGTCCACGCTCTCGCCGGTCTTGCGGCCGTCCGGGTCCATCAGCGCGGCACGCAGGCCGATGACGCGGCCCGTCTCATCCTGCAGGGCCTCCGTGACGGAATGGCCCTCGAGGATGGTGGCGCCTTCCGAGCGGGCCAGCGCGGCGAGGTCCTCGTCGAAGCCGAGCCGCGTACGCACGAGCCCGTAGTCGGGGAACTCGGAGAGCCCGGCGAACGGGAAGTCGACGCTGCGCCCGCGCGCCACGAGCCGCAGGCCTTGCTGCTTGCGCCACACCGACTCGTTCGAGTGGTCGAGGCCCACGAGCTGCATCTCGTGGACGGCACGCGGGGTGAGCCCGTCGCCGCAGACCTTCTCGCGGGGGTAGTGGGTCTTTTCCAGCACCGTCACCTCGAGGCCCGCACGGGCCAGGTAGGTGGCGGCGGTGGAACCGGCGGGGCCGCCGCCGGCGATGAGAATGCGCATGAGTGCTGAACTACCCCGTTGTTGTCGCTTGGCTGGCAGGGCCCGCGGCGGCGGCCGCGGACGCCGTGCCTCAGGCCTCGGGCTTGAAGCCCCGGTGCACGGCCACGATGCCGCCGGTCAGGTTGCGGTACTGGACGCTCTGCCAGCCGGCGTCGCTCAGGCGGTGCGCCAGCGCGTCCTGGTTGGGCCAGGCCTGGATCGACTCGGCCAGGTAAACGTAGGCGTCCGGGTTGGAAGACACCTTCGTGGCCACCCACGGGAGCGCCTTCATCAGGTACTCCTTGTAGACGTAGCGGAACGGCGCGAACGTCGGGTCGGAGAACTCCGCCACCACGATGCGGCCGCCCGGCTTAACCACGCGGTACATCTCGCGCAGCGCCTTGTCCGGATCCTGCACATTGCGCAGGCCGAAGCTGATGGTCGCCGCGTCGAAGCTGTTGTCCTCGAAGGGCAGGTTCATGGCGTCGCCCTGGACAAAGTTGATGTCGGGGCGACGACGGCGGCCCACCTCGAGCATGCCCTCGGAGAAGTCGCAGGCGACGACGTCCACGCCGGCGTCGGCGTAGGGCTCGGAGCTCGTGCCGGTCCCGGCCGCGAGATCCAGCACGCGCTGGCCGGGGACCGCGTCCACGGCGGCCACCACCACGCGTCGCCAGTGATACGTCTGGCCAAGGGCCAGCACGTCGTTGGTCAGATCGTAACGACGGGCCACGCCGTCGAACATCCGCTGGACCTCTTCTGGCTGCTTCTGCAGGCTTGCGCGACTCACCACACCAGTTTGGACTCTTTGGGCCCCCGAAGCGAAACCGGGTGGCCCCGCTCACCCCTCAGGGAGGCCTCTCTCACTCACGCGCGCGCACGAGCGCATAGGTAGACTGGGGCGGTCATGATCGTTGATTTCGCCCGCACCCTGCGCGTGCTCTCCCTTCCGCATCCGCTGGCCGCGACGGAGGATCCGCTCGAGTACCTGCGCGGCGATGCCACCCTGACCTGGGCGCGCCACGGCAACGGCCTGCTGGGCTTTGGCGAGGCGGCCCGCTCCACGGCCCAAGGGCCGGAGCGCTTTGCCGAGTTGGCGGCGTGGACCTCCCGGCTGTTCGCCACGGCCGATGTGCACGACGCCGTGGGCACGCCGGGCAGCGGGCCCGTCGCCTTTGGCTCGTTTTCCTTCTCGAAGACCTCGGAGCAGCTCTCCACGCTGATCGTGCCCGAGCTCGTGCTCGGCTTCCGAGACGGCGCCGCGTGGATCACGTGGATGACGTTCGATCCGGCCCCCGACCTCACCCTCGAGGGCGCACTCGTGCGCCTCGAGGAGCTGCGCGAGGAGACCAGCGAATCCCACGGCGCCCGCGTCAGTGACGTGAGCGACGGCAGCGTGAGCGTGGAGGCCTACCGCCGTGCCGTGGCCGCCGGCGTCGAGCGCATTCGCGGTGGCGAGGTGGAGAAGATCGTGCTCTCCCGCGATGCCGTGGTGAGCCTGGATGCCCGCGTGCCCGTGGCCGACACGCTGCGCGAGCTCGCGGTCCGCTACGTGGACTGCTGGACCTACGGCGTGGATGGCCTCCTCGGTGCCACGCCCGAGATGCTCATCCAGGTCATGAACGGCACGGCCCGCGCCCGCGTCCTGGCGGGGACGCTCGATCGACGCGCCGGGCTCGAGGCAGGGGACGCCGCCGCGACGGCCGAGCTGGCCGCCGATCCCAAGCAGCGCCAGGAACACCAGTTCGCGATCGATTCGCTCACGGCGGCCCTCGGCCCGCTCGTGACGGGCCTCGAGGCGCCGAGCGATCCCTTCGTGCTGCAGCTGCCCAACGTGTGGCACCTGGCCTCCGATGTGCGAGCCAAGCTGGCCCCCGCCGCCGACGGCTCCACGCCTGGCATCCTCGAGCTGCTGCCCGTGGTGCACCCGACGGCAGCGGTGTGCGGCACCCCGCGCGAGCGGGCGGGCGAGATCATTCGTGAGCTCGAGGGGGTGGACCGCGGCCTGTACGCGGGCCCCGTGGGCTGGGTGGATGCGGCTGGCAACGGCGAGTTCGGCATCGCCCTGCGCGGCGGCGTGGTGGAGCCCTCCGGGACCGCGGTGCGCTTGTGGGCCGGCTGCGGGATCGTTGCCGACTCGGAGCCGGAGGCGGAGCTCGCCGAGACCTTCGCCAAGATGCGGCCCATGTTCCAGGCGCTCGGCGCCCCGCTCCCCGCGATCCATTAGGCCGGGAGCCTCGGCGCGGCCGGGGCCCGGAGCCCGCGAGTGCCTCGTGCTCCCTGGCCCTTTTCGCGAGTGCCTCGTGTCGCCCAAACGGCGCTCCGGACGACACACGGCACTCGCGATGGCTTGCACACAACACGAGGCACTCGCGAACCCGCCCGCGCAACCCGGCCCCACGCCGTCGGGCATTCCTCCTCCGCGCCCCGCGCGTCCCCCGGCCACCACGTGGAGTGCGACATGCCGTCAAGCGCGCCGCCTGCGCGCTCGAGGCCTGTGTCCCCGTGTGTCGCGTCATGCCCGCGTGCGTGATCAGTCACACCTAAGATGCGTTCCCGCATATTCCTCGATAGTATGCAGGGGACTTAATTTTTATGCGCGCCTCGGCGTGCAGCACCCGCCCCAAGGATTCTCATGCGCTCGTCTCACGCGTCGGCCCTCGCCCTGGCCGCCGTCGCCGCCCTGTCCCTCACCGCCTGCGGTTCCGGCTCCGACGCCGCCAGCGAGTCCGCCAGCGACGGCGCGCTCTCGACCATCACCTCGGGCACGCTCACGGTCTGCACCAACCCGCCCTACGAGCCCTTCGAGTACCAGGAGAACGGCACCACGGTCGGCTTCGACATGGACCTGGCGCAGGCCGTGGCGGACGACGCCGGCCTGAAGCTGAACATCCTCAACGTGGGCTTCGAGACGATGGACTCCGGCATCGCCCTGGCGACCCAGTGCGACATCGCCGCCTCCGGCATCACCATCAACGACACCCGCAAGGCGAAGATGGACTTCTCCACGCCGTACCTGGATGACGACCTGGTGCTGCTGGCCAACAAGAACTCGGGCGTCGCCTCGATCGACGACGCCAAGAACGGCAAGAAGGTCGGCGTCCAGCAGGCCACGACCGGCGAGACCTGGGCCAAGGCGAACGGCATCACCCCCGTGTCCTTCAAGGACGTGGGCCTGCAGATCCAGGCCGTCGCCGCCGGCACCAACGACGCCGCGCTCGGCAACCAGTCCGTGCTGCTCTTCGCCGCCAAGGACAACGCCGACCTCGTGAAGGTCGCCGACATCCCCACGGGCGAAAAGCTCGGCATCGCCGTGAAGAAGGACAACACCCCGATGCTCGAGGCCGTCAACAAGACCCTCAAGCGCCTCGAGGATTCCGGCGAGATGCTCAAGCTGAAGCAGAAGTACTTCGGCGACGACGTCAAGTAGCAAGCCCCCACGGCCGGCGCCCCACCACCAGGGGCGCCGGCCGCCGCGCGCCGGCGCCACCCGCGCCGCTCCCCGCGCCCCCACCCACCACAAGGAGTGAAGAGCATGTCCATGACCGCCCGTCAGCGGTCCCTGACCATCAAGGCGATCCAGCTCATCGTCTTGGTCGTCGCGGTCGCCGCGCTGGTCCTGGCCACCAATTGGGGCAAGGTCGGCAAGACCTTCTTCAACTTCGGCGAGGTCGCGCCCATGTTCCCGGACGTGATCCTGGTGGGCATGCGCAACACCGTGCTCTACACGCTGGGTGCCTTCGCTTTCGGCCTGGTGCTCGGCCTGATCCTGGCCCTGATGCGCCGCAGCGAGTTCGGCCCGTACCGCTGGATCGCCACGGCGTTCATCGAGTTCTTCCGCGGCGTTCCGGCGCTGCTCGTGATGCTCGTGGTGGGCTTCGGCGTGCCCATGGCCTTCGAGGTCAAGTGGCCGCTGTGGGTCAACGTGATCCTGGCGCTGGGTCTCGTCTCCTCCGCCTACATCGCCGAGACCCTGCGCGCCGGCCTGCAGGCCGTGCCCAAGGGACAGCTCGAGGCCGCCCGCTCGCTCGGCATGCCCCAGTGGCGGGCCATGATCACCATCGTCATCCCGCAGGCCTTCAAGATCGTCCTGCCGCCGCTGACCAACGAGATCATCCTGCTCACCAAGGACTCCTCGCTCGTCTACGTCCTGGGCGTCATGGCCACGCAGTACGAGATGACCAAGTTCGCCAACGATGGCATCAACCAGTACAACGCCGGCATCACACCGCTGGTGGTGGGCGGCCTGCTCTACCTGGTCCTGACGCTGCCGCTCACGGCGCTCTCGCGCTGGTTCGAGCGCACCACGCAGGCCACGAGCCGCGCCCCGAAGCGCGCCACCGAGGCTGCCAAGAAGGAAGAGGTCGCGGCATGAGCACGTCAACCCCCGTCCAGTCCGCCGCCGGTGTCCGCATCGCCGGGCTGCGCAAGGCCTATGGCGAGAACGAGGTGCTCAAGGGCATCGACCTCGACGTCGCTCCTGGCGAGGTCGTGTGCCTCATCGGCCCCTCCGGCTCGGGCAAGTCCACGCTGCTGCGCTGCATCAATCTCCTGGAGACCCCCAACGCCGGCGTCATCGAGGTGGGTGGCTTCACCGCCACGGACCCCGAGGTGAACATCGATGCCCTGCGCCGCCGCGTGGGCATGGTGTTCCAGCAGTTCAACCTCTTCCCGCACCTCACGGTCCTGCGCAATTGCACCGTGAGCCAGGTGAAGGTGCTCAAGCGCCCCAAGGCCGAGGCCGAGGCGATCGCCCTGCGTCACCTCGAGGCCGTGGGCCTGGGCCACCTGGCCCACCGCTTCCCCGGCGAGCTCTCCGGCGGCCAGCAGCAGCGCGTGGCCATCGCCCGCGCGCTGTCCATGGACCCTGAGCTCATGCTCTTCGACGAGCCCACCTCGGCCCTTGACCCGGAGACGGTGGGCGACGTCCTCGCCATCATGCGCAAGCTGGCACAGGACGGGATGACCATGGTCGTGGTGACGCACGAGATGGGCTTCGCCCGCGAGGTCGCCGACCGCGTCGTCTTCATGGACGGCGGCGTGGTGGTGGAGCAGGGCGCCGCCGCCGAGGTCATCGGCAACCCGAGCCAGCCGCGCACCCAGGACTTCCTGCGCCGGGTCCTGGACCCCACGCATGTGGGCCTCGAGGCGGAGTAGGCCCACCGCCCACGGCACGACGACGCCCTGGTGACCTGTGAAATCACAGGTCACCAGGGCGTCGTCGTGCGTTGTAAAGCCCCCACCGGGGCAACGTGTCCGACACACCGGACGCCCTCGCCATGCGCATGTGATCTGCGCGACACAAGTGATGGATACACTGACGCATCATTTGCATCGCCAACCACGAGGTTTCACTCATGCGTCGCACCACCCTTGCGCTCAGCGCCCTGGCCGCCGTCGCGGCCCTGTCCCTCTCGGCCTGCGGCGGGGGCTCCAGCCCGACCGCGTCCTCGTCCGGCTCCGCCGGGGCCAGCAGCGGGGCCGCCTCGGTCACGCTGAAGAACGCCGGCAAGCTCACGGTCTGCTCCGACATTCCCTACAAGCCCTTCGAGTACGAGGAGGGTGGCAAGTACGTGGGCTTCGACATGGACATCGCTGCGGAGGTGGCCGCCAAGGTCGGCGCCGAGCTCTCCGTCATCAAGGACTCCTTCGACTCGATCCAGTCCGGCCTGTTCAAAACCAAGTGCGACATCGCCATCTCGGGCATCTCCATCACAGACGCCCGCAAGGCGAACATGGACTTCTCCACGCCGTACCTGGACGACGACCTCGTGCTTGTGGCCAAGAAGGATTCCGGCATCACCGATCTTGACTCCGCCAAGGGCAAGAAGGTGGGCGTGCAGTCCTCCACCACCGGCTCCGACTACGCCGAGGCACAGGGAATCCAGGCCATCGGTTTCGACACGGGCGAGATGCAGGTGCAGTCGCTCATCGCCGGCACCACGGACGCCTCCCTCGGCAACCAGTCGATCCTGCGCTACGGCATCAAGGATCACCCCGATCTCCAGGTGGTCCAGGAAATCAAGACCGGCGAGCAGCTCGGCGTCGCCGTGCAGAAGGGCGACACCGCCATGCTCGAGGCCGTCAACGCCACGCTCGCCGAGATGGAATCCTCCGGCAAGATGGCCGAGATCAAGACGAAGTGGTTCGGCGCGGACGCCAAGTAACCTCCTCGCTCGGGTTCCCCGGGGAAGCACGCTTCCCCGGGGAACCGGCCTCGTTGTCCGAAAGGCACTCGCATGTCCATGACACCCCGTCAGAAGGCCCGCGTTAGCCAGGGGATCCAGATCGGCGTCTTCGCCCTGGCGATCCTGCTCGTGGTGTTCCTGGCCAATTGGCCGCTCATCATCGACTCGTTCTTCCGCTTCGACAAGATCGGCGGGATGTTCCCCGCCGTCATCCTGACCGGCCTGAAGAACACCCTCTTCTACACGCTGACGTCCTTCGCCTTCGGCCTGGTCCTCGGCCTCGTCCTGGCCCTCATGAAGACGGCCAGCTTTGCCCCGTATCGCTGGCTCGCCACCGCGTACATCGAATTCTTCCGCGGCATCCCGGCCATCCTGGTGCTCCTGGCCTTCGGCCTCGGCATGCCCCTGGCCTTCGGCACCACGTGGCCGCAGTGGGTCAACGTGACCGTGGCGCTGGGCCTGTCCTCGGCCGCCTACATCGCCGAGACGCTGCGCGCCGGCCTGCAGGCGGTGCCGAAGGGGCAGATGGAGGCCGCGCGCTCCCTGGGCATGCCGCACTGGCGGGCCATGGTCACCATCGTCATTCCGCAGGCGTTCAAGATCGTCCTGCCACCGCTGACGAACGAGTTCATCCTGCTGACCAAGGACACCTCGCTGGCCTACATCCTCGGCATGATGATCACGCAGTACGAGCTGACCTCCTTCGGCCGCAACGGCATCACCGAGTACGGGGCCGGCATGACGCCGCTCATCGTGGCCGGCGCGCTCTATCTGGTCGTCACGCTGCCGTTGAGCTTCCTGGCCCGCTGGTTCGAGAAGCGCTCCGCCCAGGTATCGCGCCCCCAGCGCGCCAAGAAGCTCACCGCGACCACCACCAAGGAGGCCTGAGCCATGACTCAGAGCGTTCGACAGGCCGCAGCCGCGGGCGTGCGCATCTCGGATCTGCGCAAGTCCTACGGCGACAACGAGGTGCTCAAAGGCATCGACCTGGAGGTGTCCCCCGGCGAGGTCGTGTGCCTCATCGGGCCCTCCGGCTCCGGAAAGTCCACCCTGCTGCGCTGCATCAACCTGCTGGAGCAGCCGAACGGCGGCGCCATCGAGGTGGGCGGCTACGCGGTCACCGACCCGGACGTCGACGTGGACCAGATGCGCACCAAGGTGGGCATGGTGTTCCAGCAGTTCAACCTCTTCCCGCACCTGACCGTGCTCGGCAATTGCACCGTGGCCCAGACCAAGGTGCTCAAGCGCGCCAAGGCCGAGGCGGAGCGGACGGCGCTGTCGGAGCTGGAGGCCGTGGGGCTTGGCCACCTGGCCCACCGCTATCCAGGCGAGCTCTCCGGCGGACAGCAGCAGCGCGTGGCCATCGCCCGCGCGCTGGCCATGAACCCCTCGCTCATGCTCTTCGACGAGCCCACCTCCGCCCTCGATCCCGAGACCGTGGGCGACGTCCTCGCCATCATGCGCAAGCTGGCCCAGGCCGGCATGACCATGGTGGTCGTGACGCACGAGATGGGCTTTGCCAAGGAGGTGGCAGACAAGGTCGTCTTCATGGACGGCGGCGTGGTCGTGGAACAGGGCGTCGCGGCCGAGGTCATCGGCAACCCGCAGCAGGCCCGCACCAAGGACTTCCTGCGCCGGGTTCTCGACCCCAATCACGTGGTGGTCGAGGAGGACTAGCCGGCCGGGGCGCGGTGGGGGCACCCCCCTGCCCCTTGCCTCTTGCCGCGCTCCCCTTGCCCCAACATCGGAGTGGGTTTGGTACGGAAATCCGGCGATTTCCGTACCAAACCCACTCCGATTCTTTTTGGGGAGGGGGCGGCGGGGTGCCGGGACCGCCCGGCGGACGCGCGACGGCGTGTGGGGCCAGAGCGGGCGAGCCGGGGCCCGTCTCAGCCCAGCGCCGACGCGGCCGCCGCGGCCAGCGCGCGGTGCAGCCCTCGCGGATCCCTGCGCTCCACCGGCACCTCGAGCAGCCGGCGACCACCCGCCGTCGAGCCTTCCGCCAGCCAGGCGCGCACCGCTTGGTGCGTCGTGGCGGTGGTGGCGTCCCAGCCGTAGGCCTGGGCAATGGGGGCGAGCTCCAGCCCGTGAGGCGTGCGGAAGTAGCGGGTGACGGCGCCGCGGTAGGCGCCGCGTTCGGCGACCGCCCCGTGTTCCAGCGTGGAGAAGATGGTGCCGCCGTCGTCCTGCGCCACGATGACGTCGAGGCGCGGTTCGCGCTCGAAGGTGGGGAGCAGCAGCCCGCCTACGTCGTGCAGGAAGGTGACGTCGCCCATGAGGGCGACCGTGCGGCGTCGTTCGGCGAGGGCCACCCCGGCGGCCGTTGCGAGGGTTCCATCGATCCCGGCCAGTCCGCGGTTGGCAAACACGCGCGGCCCGCGCCCTGAACGCGGCGCCGCCATGATGTCCATGTCCCGCACGGGTCGCGAGGAGCCGAGCACCAAGGGGCCGTCCAGGGCCTCCCACACCGTGGCGGCCAGCGCCGGGCCCGTGAGGCGACCCGTCTCCCCCTCGCGCTGGGCCAGGACGAGCTCCATGGCCTCGCGCGCCTCGGCGTCCCTGCCGAGCCAGCCGGCGAGCCACTCCCCCGGCGCGTGACCGGCAAACGCCGCCAGCTCGTGCAGTTCGGAGACGACGCGCTCGCGCCGGCGTCCGGGCGCGAACCACGGCGAGGGCTCGGTCAGGTACATCGCGGCGTCCACGTCCGCCCGGTTCAGGAGGGCGGCGACGGGCCGGGACAGCGTGGGGCGCCCGAAGAGCACCACCGCCTCCACGGAGGAGGCAAGGGCCGGAAGCAAGAACTGATAGGCACCCACGGCGGTAGCGCCGAAGCGCGCGTCGGAGCTGGGCTCGGCCAAGAGCGGCAGGCCCAGGGCGGCGGCGAAGTCGGCGGCCATGGCGCCCGCGCCGTGCCCCGCCACGACCACCGTGCGGCGCTCCCGAGCCGCCGCCGACCGCATCGACTCCGCGAACCCCGCGAGGCCCTCGGCCGCCTCGGCATCCCGCTCCAGCAGCTCGAGTTCGCTCAACAGCTCCGGGCGCGCGGCGACGGGCGGCAGACCGTTGAGGGCCGCGTCGTCGGGCGGGGTGAGCGGATCGCGGAAGGCGAGGTCCACCTGGACCGGCCCGCGCGGGACCTGCCGAACGTCCACGACGCCCACGGCGTCCTCCGCGGCCAGGCCCTCGGCGGCAAGCAGGGCGGCCCTGATGGCCGAGGAGGGGTCTTCTCCCGCCTCCACGAGCAGCGAGGCGCGCACGTGCTCGCCGAAGAGCCCCGCCTGGACGGTGGTCTGATTGGAACCGGTTCCGTGTAGCTCCTCCGGCCTGTCGGCCGTCAGTGCCAGGAGCGGCAGGCCGGCATGGTTCGCCTCCATGATGGCCGGCACCAGTTCTCCCACGGCGGTGCCCGACGTCGTGACGATCGCCACGGGCGTGCCGCTCGCCGCCGCGAGCCCCACCGCCAGGAATCCGGCGTCGCGCTCGTCGAGGCGGATCATGACCTCCAGCTCGCCGCGCAGCTCGGCCTCGGCCAGCGCGTAGGCGAGCGGAGCGCTCCTGGAACCGGGGCAGAGGACAACGTACGCAACGCCGCCGTCCACGAGCGCCGTGACCGCCAGCCGGGCCGCCTCCATGGCTTCCAACGGTGCGGGCGAGGCCGCGTGGGCGAGGGAACCGGCACCGGGGCGAGTCATGCCTCCATGGTAGTCCGGGGTCGCCGGCGCAAACACGGCCGGATGCCACACCGGCTAGCGACCGAAGTGCGGCCTCAGAGACTCCGCCATCGCGTCAAGGACCCCCGCACCTTGCTCATCCCAGGAAGGGTCAATCCATTGCAGTGCCAGGACGTAGACGAAGGAATTCGCCGTCCCGCTCAAGGGCGGATGGGGTCCGTGCCCGGATGGCGCGGCGGTTGTTGAGGCGACCGCCGCGCCTTCCGCGTCTCATGCCCTCGGCTCTCCGGCGGCCAACACCGAATAGGCGGCCGCCACCCGCTCGCGCCACCAGGCCTGCCGCTCGGCGGGGGCACGGTGCGCGTCGAGCAGCTCCGGATCGGCGGCCACGTCCCGCAGATCCAGCTCACCGCCTCGGGCCACGTAGGCCGGGGAGGCCACATCGGCGGTGAACAACGAGCCCGTCCCCAGCCCGCATGCATAAGGAAGGGACGGCAGCGCCGCGGCGAGCGCGGCGCCGATGCGCAGGCCCACCGAGGTATCGAGGGCCGAGGAGACCACGGCTGGCAGCCCGGCAGCCTTCACGATCCGCAGCGCCGCCCGCACGCCGCCGAGCGGCTGGGCCTTCACCACGATCACGTCGGCGGCCCCGGCCCGCGCCACGGCGAGGGGGTCCTCGGCCTTGCGGACGGATTCATCGGCGGCGATGGCCACGCCCAGCCCACGCCGTGCCACCTCCTGGCGCAGGCGTGCCAGCCCATCGATCCCGGCCACGGGTTGCTCGGCGTACTCCAGCTCAAAGGGGGCCAGCGCCTCCAAGGCGGCCACGGCGTCGCTATGCCCCCAGCCCTGGTTCGCGTCCACGCGCAGCTTGGCGTGCGGCAGGGCCGCGCGCACGGCGCGCACGCGCGCCACATCCTGGGCCAGGTCCTGGCCCGCCTCGGCCACCTTGACCTTGACGGTCCCGGGACCGTCGTAGCGAGCCAGGACCCGCCCGACGTCGGACGCCGCCACGGCGGGCACCGTCGCGTTCACGGGCACGGAGTCCCGCACGGGCGCCGGCAGGCCCTCCCACGCCGCCTCGATGGCGCACGCGAGCCACCGCGAGGACTCGGCGGGACCATACTCGAGGAACGGCGAGAACTCCCCCCAGCCGGCCGGCCCATCGATGAGCAGCGCCTCGCGCTCGGTGACGCCACGGAAGCGCACGGAGAGGGGAAGGCGCACCACGCTGGAGCGCTCCAGGATCTCGTCAAGGTCAGGCAGCTGCATGTTCACCACGGTAGTCCTGCCCGCTCACAGGGCCGCATCAGCCTGCCCTGCCATGCTGAAGACATGGTTTCCCTCGCCCTGCCAGCGCTGGACCCCGCCACGACCCGCGGCGGCGCGTCCCCGCGGCCCACGCCCGCCCTGCCAATCCTCGGCCTCTTTGCCGTCGCCGCCGCCTTCGGTTTCGTGTTCTGGGCGTTTGTCCTCACGGTCCGGGGTCAGTGGGTGGACGAGCAGGCGCTCGTGGGGGCCAAGCGTTTCCTCGCCGCCGACGCCACCCAAGCCGCGAGCATGTCCTGGCTCAACCACCTGCCCGAGGTCGTTGGCCTCGTGTGCGCCGCCGGCCTGGTCGTCTGCGCGATCCTCCGCCGCGACGTCGTCGTCCCCCTGCTCGCGGCCCTCGCGGCGGGTCTGGCCATGATCGCGACCCAGCTGCTCAAGCACGGGCTCCTGACCCGCCCCGACCTGGGCGTGTCGGCGGCCTGGGGCAACTCCTTCCCCTCCGGCCACACCACCGTGGCCGCCGCGGCAACCGTGGCGCTGGTTCTCGCGGCTCCGGCACACGGCCGAACCGTGCTCGCGGTCCTGGGCGCCCTGGCGAGCGCCGTCACGGGCGCCGCCACCGTCATCATGGGCTGGCACCGCCCCTCCGATGTGGTGGGTGCGTTCCTCGTTGCCGCCTTCTGTTCCCTCCTCGGCGCGCTCGCCATCGGCGGCGTGCAGGCGTTCAGGGCCCGCGTCGAGCTGGGCCGCCGCTCGGCACCGCCGCGCACCCCGGCGGCCGGCTGGCTCTCCTGGCTGTGCCCTCCCGTGGGCATCGTCGCCGTGGCCGTGGCCGTGGGGCTCAGCGCCCCCGGCGTGAGCATGGCGGGCCAGGGCGGCACCGACGATCCAGGCCTGTACGTGGGCGCCGGCCTGCTGTTCATCGCGGGGGCCGCGCTCATCGTCTTCCCCCTCATGGAGTTGGTCTCCCGCCGCTGGCTGCGCGACTGATCCCAGGGGAGCACAGGAAGCACAAGCCGCAGGGGCGGGACCGATTCAACGGTCCCGCCCCTGCTGCGTTCTGCCGGCTGCCGTGCTCAGAGCTCGGCCAGCGCCTCCCCCGGGCGCTCGATCGCGTCGGCCACGAAGCGCAGGAACGCGCTGGCCGCGCCGCCGTCACACACGCGGTGATCAAAGCTCAGGGTGAGCTCGGTGATCTGCCGGACGCAGAGCTGCCCGTCAACGACCCATGGGCGCTCCTTGATGCGCCCGAGGCCCAGGATCGCGGCCTGCGGGTGGTTGATGATCGCGGCCGAGCCGTCAACGTCGAAGACACCGTAGTTGTTCAGCGTGAAGGTGCCGCGTCCCAGCTCGGCCGGGGTGGCCTTGCCGTCGCGGGCCTTGGCCACGAGCTCACCGATCGCTGCGTCCAGCGCGCGGGCGCTGAGGCGCTCGGCGTGTTCGACGGCGGGGACCACGAGACCGCGGTCCGTCTGCGCCGCAATGCCGAGGTTCACGCCGTCGAACGTCACGAGCTCCTGCCCGCCGTCCCCCGTGGTCTCGATCCGGGCGTTGAGCTCGGGCACGCGCTGCAGGCCGGCGGCCGCGAAGCGGCCAACGAGGGCCAGCACGGAGGGACGGCGCCCGTTGGCGTCGGGGCGGATGCCCTTGCGCAGCGCCAGCAGCTCGGTCGCGTCCACGTCCACCCATACGGTGGCCTCTGGAATCTCGCGGCGCGAGCGCGACATCGTCTCGGCGATCACCTTGCGCACGCCAGTGATGGGCGTGCGGGCGGCGACGCGCAGGCCGCTGCGCGCGTCGCGTTCCCCTGCGCCGGCGCCGGAGGAGGCAAGGCCCGACGGCGTGGGGGCGGCGTGGGTGCCGAGGGCACCGGCCACGGGGGCGAGCGCCGGGGCGGCAGGGGCCGCGGAGGCGGAGCCGTTTGCTGCCGCCAGGACGTCGGCGCGCATCACGAGACCGTCGGGACCCGAGCCGTTGAGGGCCGCCACGTCCACGCCGTGATCGCGCGCCAGGCGGCGCACGAGCGGGTTGATGACGCGCGGGGCGAGCCCCGCCTGGCCCGCCGCGCCGGAAGGCGAGGCCGGCGCGGGGCCCACCGGGGCGACGTCGGGCATGGGGCCCTGCCGGACCCCTGCCGCCCGGCGGCCGCGACGGCGGCGCCCGGTCCCGGAGCTCTCCGAGGTGCCGTAGCCGATGAGGACGTTGCCGGAACCCGTGCCGGCGCGCTCCTCCTCGCGGTAGGACTGGGCACCCTCGAGCGCCGGCGCGGCGGCGTCGTCGCCCGGCTCCCCCACGGTGATGAAGGGCGAACCGACGGGCAGCGTCTGCCCCTCCTCGCCATGCAGCACCAGGACGGTGCCGGCGTACGGCGTGGGCACCTCGACGAGGGACTTGGCGGTCTCCACCTCGGCGATGACCTGATCAAGCGCCACGGTGTCCCCGACGGCAACCTTCCACGTGACGAGCTCGGCCTCGGTGAGGCCCTCGCCGAGGTCGGGCAGGGCAAAGGTCTGTGCGGCCATGGCCTAGTCCTCCCAGGTGAGGCGGTCGAGGGTGTCGAGGATGCGATCCACCGAGGGGATCTGGTGGTGCTCCAACTTGGGCGCGGGGAACGGGATGTCGAAGCCCGTCACGCGCAGCACGGGCGAGGAGAGCGAGTGGAAGCAGCGCTCCTGGGTGCGGGCCACGAGTTCGCTCGCCACGGAGGCGAAACCGGAAGCCTCGGCGATGACGATGGCGCGGCCCGTCTTGGCCACGCTCGCCTCGATGGCGGCGTCGTCGAGCGGGACGATGGTGCACAGGTCGAGGACCTCCACGCTCAGGCCGTCCTCCGCGGCCGCCTCGGCGGCCTTGAGCGCCGTGGGGACGCTGGGGCCGTAGGTGATGAGGGTGGCGTCGCTCCCCTCACGGAGCACGCGGGCCGAGCCCTCCGTGCGGGTGGCGGCCTCGGTGCCGTGCGCGGCGCGCAGGGCGCCGAGGTCCGCCTGCTCCTTCGACCAGTACATCTTCTTCGGTTCGAAGACCACCACCGGATCGTCCGAGTCGATCGCCTCGCGCAAGAGGCGGTAGGCGTCCTCCACGCCCGCCGGGGTGAAGACCTTCAGGCCCGGGGTGTGGGCGTAGTAGGCCTCGGAGGAATCGCAGTGATGCTCCACCCCGCCCACGCCGCCGGCGTAGGGGATGCGGATGGTGATGGGGAGCTTGACCTTGCCCTTGGTGCGGTTGTGCATCTTGGCGATGTGGCTGAAGATCTGCTCGAGGCTCGGGTAAGCGAAGGCGTCGAATTGCATCTCGATGACGGGGCGCAGGCCGTTCATGGCCATGCCGATCGCCATGCCGGCGATGCCCGACTCGGCAAGCGGGGTATCGAAGCAGCGGTCCTTGCCGAAGCGCTCCTGCAGGCCGTCGGTGATGCGGAAGACACCGCCGAGCTTGCCCACGTCCTCGCCGAAGACGACCACCGTGGGGTCCTCCGCCATGGCATCGGCCATGGCCGTGTTGAGGGCCGCAGCAAAGCTCGTAGGGCCGGCCGGCGGGGCCTCGACGTGCGTGGCGGGGGCCGGGCGATCCACGTGGGCGCCGCGGGCGGTGGAACCGACGCCGGCGAAGTCGGCCTGCTTGGCCTCCGGCGTGCCGGCGTGAAGGTGCTCGTTCTGGGTGGTGCTCATGGCTCAGGCCTCCTCGGCTTCCTGATCGCGGGCCAGCTCGTCGGCCAGCTGCGCGCGCTGCTCACGCAGCTGCGGGGTGGGCTCGGTGAAGACGTAGTCGAAGAGCTCCAGCGGATCCGGCGTGATGTCGGCATTCATGGCGTCGCGGAGGGCGGAGGCCGTCTCCTCTGCCTGGGCCGCGATGCGCTCCTCCTCCGCCTCGGTGAGCAGGCCCTCGTTGACGAGGTAGGCGCGCAGGCGCAGGAGCGGATCCTTGGCGCGCCAAGCCGCCACCTCCTCCGACTCGCGGTAGCGCGTGTCGTCGTCCGCGTTGGTGTGGGCCTGCATGCGGTAGGTCTCCGCCTCGATGAGGAGGGGACCGGAGCCGCCGCGGGCCAGGGTCACGGCGCGGTCGAGGACGGAGAGCAGGGCCATGGTGTCGTTGCCGTCCACGCGCTCGCCCGCCATGCCGTAACCCACGGCCTTGTGGGCGAGGGACGGGGCCACCGACTGGGAGGCCAGCGGGACCGAAATGGCGTAGCCGTTGTTCTGCACAAAGAAGATGACGGGCAGGTTGAAGACGGCAGCGAAGTTCAGCGCCTCGTGGAAGTCGCCCTCGCTCGTGGCGCCGTCTCCACAGAGGGCGATGACCACGGTGTCCTCGCCGCGCAGGCGGGCGGCGTGCGCCACACCCACGGCGTGCAGGAGTTGCGTGGTGAGCGGGGTGGCCTCCACCGAGGTGTGGTGCTCGTGGGGGTCGTAGCCCTGATGCCACTCGCCGCGGAAGGAGGTCATGACCTCGTTGGGGTCGACGCCGCGGGCGATGACGGCCACGGTGTCGCGGTAGGTGGGGAAGAGCCAGTCGCGCTGCTCGAGGGCCATGGCCACCGTGACCTGGCAGGCCTCCTGGCCGTGGCTCGAGGGGTACACGGCCATGCGGCCCTGGCGCACCAGGGCGGCGTTCTGGTCGTTGATGCGGCGGCCGCGCACGAGCTGCTTGTAGGCCTCGAGCAGGCGTTCGTTGCTGGGCCGCGGGTACTCGTGGCCGGGCGCCGTGCCCTGCTCCTCCGCGGGAAGCAGGCTGCCGTCCGGGGCCATCATGGAGATGCGGCCGCGCGCCGGGAGGAGGTAGTCCTCCAGCGTGATGCCGAAGCGGTGGCAGGCCTCCGAGACGCCGGGCGTCGTGCGCTCGGCCTCCCCGGTTGTGCTGTGGCTCACGTTCTCAGTCATGCCTCGATTCTGGTCTCCCGGCACGTTTTGTCGCCAGCGGAGAGCGGAAGCGCAGATCAAACGTGCGTTCGGATGGCCAATCGAGTCAGAATGTCCATGAAGGGGGCTCCCGCCGCGTCCCGCCTGGACGCTTCGCGGAAACCCCTGTGAGCTTGTTGCCCCACGCGAAGGAGCCCCCATGCCCCCGGCCGACGCCCTCGACGACACCGACCGCGCCATCGTCGCCGCCCTGCAGCGGGACGGCCGCGCCTCCGTGTCCGCGATCGCCACGGCCGTCCACGTCTCGCGTGCGCACGCCTATCAGCGCATCAGCAAGCTGCGCGAGCGCGGCGTTATCACGGGGTTCACCGTCAAGGTGAACCCCGTGGCGATGGGCCTGGCTTCGAGCGCCTACGTCACGCTGAAGCTGCGCCAGCACTCGTGGCGCGAGCTGCAACGCCAGCTGCGCTCCATTCCCGAGGTGCACCACGTGGCGCTCGTGGGAGGCAGCTTCGACGTCATCATGCTCGTGCGGGCGCAGAACAACGAGGCGCTGCGCCGCGTGGTGTTCGAGGTGCTGCAGGCGCTACCCGAGGTCGTGGACACGCAGACGCACCTCATCTTCGAGGACGGCGAGAGCTGACCTGCCAGCGTCGCCCCACGGGCATCGATTCGCGCGACGGATCATCGACAGGGTACTGTCATCTACCTGTCGTTGCGACCGTTTTCACCCCTGAAAGGCCCCGCGTGACCACCCCCTCCCCCGCCGCCCGCTCCCTGAGCTCGCTGGTCCTGCCCGTCTCCGAGTTGCAGGCCGAGTTCCTCTACGCGGCGGACACGGTGGCTGAGCGGCACGGGCTCACGCCGGCGCGCTGGCAGGTGCTGGGTGCCGCGATCGCGCAGCCGCGGTCGGTCGCGGACATCGCCCGCGGGCTGGGCCTGGCCAGGCAGAGCGTGCAGCGGGTGGCGGACGACATCGTGGCGGCCGACCTTGCCGCGTGGGCCCCGAACCCGGCCCACGCCCGCGCCAAACTGCTGGTCCCCACCCCGGCCGGCCGCGCCGTCAATGACGCGGTCACCCAGGACCAGCTGGCCTGGGCCGACGCGGTCGGGGTGCGCCTTGACCCGCACGACGTCGCTGCCCTGCGCGGCCTGCTCGACCGCGTCACCGCCGTCTCCCGCGACTACTGGGACGAGCTCGAGGCCCAGGCCTAGTCAGGCGGCCGGGCCCGCGAGCTTCACGATCTCCTCGGCCGTGCCCCAGCACAGCGTCACGCCGGCTCCGCCGTGCCCGTAGGCGGCCAACGTCCTCACGGGCTGCCCCGCCACCTCTTCGAGGCGCAGGGCCGGGCGCGCCGGGCGCAGGCCCACGGCCCGCTCCTTCACGGCCAGGCCGGCCAGCGCCGGGTACGCCTCGACGGCGCGGCGCAGGATGGCCGCCTCGGTCTCTTCCGACCACGCGGTGTCGGTCCGCCCCTCGTCGGCCGTTCCGCCGACCACCACGTCGTGGCGGCGCGGGATCACGTAGATCATGCCGTCCTCGTGATCGTCGTCCACGTACCAGTGGGTGATCCCCGCCTGCTCCAGCTTCACGACCTGCCCGCGGATGGGGTAGCCCGTCTCGTCGTCCCCCAGCAGCGCACCCGACGCCGCCCCGGCGGCGACCACGGCGAGAGCCGGGGCTTCCCCGGAAGCCGAGCGCACGACGTCGAGCGCTTGGGTCACGCTGTCCACGCTGGCCCCCAGCGTGGTGACGCCGGCCGCGGCCGCCTGGACGGCCAGCCACGGGAGGAAGGTGGGCATGTCGATGATGGGCAGCTCCGCCACGATTCCGTCGCGGGCGCCGCGCGGGACGTCCCCCTCGGGGGCGCGGCGCACGTTGCGGGCGCTCGCGGTCCAGGAACGGTCGGTGCCGGGGAGGCGCTCGACCCAGAGGCCCTCGACGAGGTCGACGCCGCTGGCTTGGTCGCTTGCGAGCTCGACGAAGCGGTCGAAGGAGGTCTTGAGCAGGCGCTCGGCGCGCGGCGAGGCCTCGGCCTTGTAGGGGAACCAGATGCCGCCGGCCACGCCGGAGACCGTGTCGGTGGCGGGGGCCTCCGCCACGATCGTCACCGACCAGCCGGCGCGAGCGAGCTCGAGCGCGCAGCTCAGGCCGATCACCCCGGCCCCGATGACGACGGCGGTGCTGGGATTCTCGGCGGGGGTTGCGCTCATGGAACCGAGACTAGCCCCGCGCGGCGCGCCTGCGCGGGAATCAGAGGCCCGTGATCTCGTGGATCGCCGCGACGTAGGCGCGCAGGGCCACCAAGCCGTCGTCGGTCAGGGACAGCCACGTCTTGGTGGAGCGGCCCACCCGCCGCTTGGTTGGCCTGAGATACCCAGCCTGCTCGAGTGCCGCGGCGGCCTGCGAGAGCGTCGAATCGCTCACCCCCAGCTCGTCGCGGGCCAGGCCGAACTCCAACGAGTCAACGGCGTTGAGGAGGCCGAGGAGTCTCAACCGAACCGGCGAGTGGATGACCGGATCCAGCTCCGTGCTCACGCGCTCGCCTCGGAGGGTGTCCGGGCGCTGCGGCGCCACCGTCTGGCCACCACCCAGGCCACGACGAAGAACGGGACCGCGCAGATCAAGGCGCCCACCACGCCGAGCCATGGCGTGGTGCCCCAAGCCTCGGCCGCCATGGACACGGGCAACCGCAGCACCATGAACCCGAGCACCGAGCCGGAGAGATAGGCGCCCCCGCTCTTGGGAATGACCCGTTGCCTGGTCATCCACCATGCGAGCACGATGAGCAAGGCCGCGGATCCGAGAAGCGGCAGCCAGTGCTGCCCTGCCGGCGCGCCGCCCCAGGGCATGATGCCGACCGCCATGATCAGGCCGGCCGCGACCATGGCCGGCGGATACCAGCGTTGGGCGCGGCGCAGTGCCGGGCTCATGTGTGGTGCCGATGCGTTCCCCATGACGTTCATCTTTACTAATGGTGAAGATGAAGACAAGAGATCCGACCAAAGATTCCTCGGCCCCCGAAGCACGGTTTCCTGTTTCCTCACACTGTTGCCCGCATAGGCTGATGTCCACTCGTGTTACTAGGAGAACTTCATGCGTAGGGCCCTGTCCTTGACCCTCATCGGCATGCTCGGCAGTGCCAGCCTCGTGAGCATCGCTGCGGCACCCGCGGCTTTCGCTGCAGCTGCTCAACCGTGCGTCACCTCGGAAGCCACGGGGACCCAGCCCAATCTGCAGCCAACGCTTGAGCTCGGGCCGGCTCTATCCATGGACGCCCCTACGCGAGCCACGCTGCACGTGACCTGCCACAACGCTTCCGCGTTTACTTTGACCTCCGGATTCATCTCGGTGAAGAGAGCGCCCCGAGACGCCGCCGAGATCGTCCCGGCCACCCAGCTTGCCTTTGCCCCGGTCACCGCTGGGCGCGTCACACCGGTAGACAACGGAGACGGAACCTGGAGCGCCAGCGTCCCGGTTGATCTGACTGCCGTCAACGGGGCAGTGCCCGCAGGCCAGGTGTGGATCGTTGGGGCGAGTGTGAACATCCCCGGGGCGGGACTCAGCCAGCGTCAGAGCTTCGAACCAGGAGCGGCCACCCCGCTGGCCCTCGCTTCGAAACAGTCTCGCACCATCATCGTCTCGGCCGGTGCCCACGACGCACCTGCCCCGCGACTGCCCTCCCGGTCTGCTCTCGGCCAGCCCGCAGATCCCGAGCTGGCGGAGTGGGGTCAGGGGGCCGAGCTGCAGCAACGCTGGCTTGACGAGGCCGGTGCTCTCCTGGCCACCGGACCGAACTACACCCCAAGCGCGGAGGGAGAGCGCTTCGCCCTCGAGGTGACCGGCACCTGGGCCGACGGCACGACCATCACCCGACTGTCGAACGTCTCCACAGCGTCAACCGACCCACTCGCGGGCCGCGGCAGGCTCGCCGCACGGGGAGACGCCTTCCCCTTCGGTGAAGGCCTGGGCTACTCGGTGATCCGCGCGAGCGACGGGGCCGTGTTGGCGTCCAATGAAAACCGCGGGCTCGGTGCCTGGTACGAAGTCACCGACAGTGGGCGCGTCACTGGCTACACGTCGCCCCTCTCGCCTGCGCAGGCGTACTTCGCGCAGCCAGTCTTCACCCCGTCCGAGTCCGACATCGGCCGTAGGTTTGTCTACATCCGCAACGTGTCAGCGTGGAACACCACCTCGGCCACCGAGGTCGTCACCATCGGCCGAGCGAAGACGCCAACCCTGGCCAATAGCACGGGCTACGTGGGCCAGCATGCGGCCTCCGGACAACTCGGCACGGTCCGGCCCGGTACCAAAATTTCGCTCGCCAACCCGTGGCCCTCCGGCCTCCCCGTCGCCTACTCCTGGGTGCGCGGAGGTAAGACCACGGTCGGCAGTGGTTTGAGCTACACCGTCTCACTGGCGGATGTTGGCCAGACGCTCCAAGGCAGCACCAGCACCACCTCCGCGACCTTCGTCGGCAACACCGTCAAAGCCCAGAGCTTCAAGGTCGCCCCCGCCCTCATCGCTGCACCCAAGCTCACCCTCAACCGCAGCACGGCCGTGGTGGGTCAGAAGCTCGCGGTCGCTCCCGGCGGTGGCACTAGCGGTGCAACTCTGAAGTACCAGTGGTACCGGAACAACTCACCCATCAAGGGCGCGACGGCAGCGAGCTACGCGCTGGTCGGGGCGGACTGGGGACAACGGGTCGGCGTCAAGGCCACCGTCGGCAAGACGAACTACACGACTGCCTCCGTCTCGGCCTTCCTCGCGAAGGATGTTGGGTACGGGACACTGACCAAGGGAAAGCTGACCATCAAGGGCAAGGCCAAGGTGGGCAGCAAACTCACGGCCAGCCGCAGCGGGACCGCCACCCCGGGGATGCGCGTGACCTACCAGTGGTATCGCAACGACACGAAGATCAAGGGCGCCACGAGGTCGACCTACACGCTGGGCAAGGCTGACCGCGGAAAGCACGTAAGCGTCCGCTTGTTCCTGAACAAACAGGGCTACAAGTCGGCCTCCCTCCAGGCCAAGACCGCTCGCGTGGTCTGAGGCCACGGCAGGCCCGCTTGCACGCCACAACGCATGGGGCCCCTCACCGAAGGGCGGGTTCTAGCGGTCCCCGCAACACCTTCGATTTGAAGGAGTTGCGGGGATCGTGCTTATTTCGGAGCTGAAGCGGGTGTTCTTCGAGGCCTACGACCGCCTTGACGGGAACGTCA
>JAITLQ010000010.1 GCA_031277795.1 Arthrobacter sp. | reverse complement strand
GCCCCGACCATCCCGAACCCCACCGGAACCGCGGGCCCCACTGGCACGAGCGGTGCAGCCTCTGGTGTGTTGGGTGCCGGAGTGCAGGTCAGCGCCACGGGTTCCCTGGGGGTCGCTGGTCTTGAATGGCTCGGCGCCCGGGCGTATGACCCCTCCACGCGTGCGTTCCTCTCCACCGACCCCCTCGCCCCGGCCCTGGGTGCGGGGTGGGACGGCAACCCCTACGCCTACGCGGGCAACAACCCCCTAGCCTTCAGCGACCCCAACGGCCTCAAGCCCCTGACGGATGAAGAACTCAAGGCCTACGACGACTCGGCGCGGAACGTGTTCCAGAAGGTCGGGGACTGGGTCGGGGATAACTGGGAGTACATCGTTGCCGGCGCGGCGATCGTGGTCGGTGTCGGATTGATGTTCACCGGCGTGGGAGGGCCCGCTGGCATCGCATTGATGGCTGCCTCGGGTGCCATGCTCTCCGGCGGAATCTCGGTCGCTACCCAGAAGGCCACGACGGGGGAAGTGAACTGGGGCAAGGTCGGCGTCGATGCCGCTGTGGGTGCCTTGGCTGGCGGTGCTGGCGCCGGGACCGGTGCGTTCCTGGCAGGGAAGATGGGCACGAGCCTCGCTGCGAGAGCCGCAACCGGAGCTGCGAGCGGGGCTGCGGAAGGCGGAGTATCCAGCGGCGCCGGTTACCTCCTCGGCCCGGGGCCCCACACCCCTGAAGGATTCGCCGCAACCACCTTGACGGGTGCCGCCACCGGCGGTGCGGCAGGGGGAATCACCGCCTACAAACCGAAGTGGCTGGACGCTGATACGGCCAGCACCTTCAAGTTCGGGATCTACCGATCGGGCTACACTCACGGTGAAACGACGCTCTACCGCGCAGGTGGAATCGGTCCGCGGGCCGATTTTGGAGGGTACTGGTCGCACGACGCGCCGCTGTCCGTGGCGCAGGTCAGGCAAGACAAGGCAATCCTTCCCGTGTGGTTCAAGGATGGTAAACCGACTGGATTCAGTCCATTGAATAACGGATACGCGGCAGAATTTGCGCCGGGAACTCCGGTCTATTCGGGGACAGTCGCCCCGCAGGTCGACTACAAGGGCAACGTGTATACCGGAGGCACCCAGCAGGTGCATATACCGGAGTCGTGGACTCACGGAACGATCGTCGATAAGTGGAAGTTGTTGCCGTGAAACTGAAAAATGTGGAGCTTTCGTCGTTGCTGTCAGATACAGCTCGGCTGTTAGGGGAGGCCGGGGAGCCCAACGTCGCACAGATGTACGATCGCTGGGCTGCCTACATTGTGAAGCAGAATGCCCGGAGCGACATATCCGGTGCAGCAACATATATTTATAGATCGCAGCGATGGGGAGCGAATCGGCTGCGGCAGAGATACATTGTTTTTGAAGACGGCCTGGTCGATAAGGAATCGTCGCACAGGTTGCAAGATAACTTGCGCGTACTTGACTCCTGGTGCAAAGAGCAGCTTTCGCCTGTGGAAAGAGCGAGGATAAAGAGGGACCCGCTCACCATGGGTCCACATGAAGTGCCGCCAACTTCGCCGGTGCCAAATGAATAGATGAGCTGTGCGGTCGTGACCACCGCCCCGCTTGCACCGACCCGCTGGCCTTCAGCGACCCGAACGGCCTCAAACCCCTCACCGACGAGGAGCTGAAGGCCTACGACGACTCGGCGCGGAACGTGTTCCAGAGAGTCGGGGACTGAGCTCAGGACAACGCCTACCTCGTAGGTGGTGCGATGGTCATCGCCGGGGGTGTGCTCATCGTGACCGGTGTGGGCGGCCCGGCGGGCGCCTTGCTGATCAGTGCTGGCACTGACACGATCATCCAGAAGGCCACGACAGGCACGGTGAACTGGGGACAGGTCGCACTCAGCGGTGCGCTCGGCGGCTTCGGCGGGGCGAGCATTGCCGCCAAGGCCGGTCTGTCCGGGATCAAAGCGACGATGGGCGCAGGCGCGAGCTCCGGTGGTATCGGCGGAGGCATCCAAGGCGCTGACGGTTACTTCACCGGGCCGGAACCGCACACCGTCGGCGGCGCAGCCGGACACGGACTCGCGTCCGCCTGGAACAAGTTCGAACTTAGGGGACAGTACAGTCCTGTGAACCGCGCGCCCGTTGTCGCCAGAAACGCGGCGAGTTTCAGGTCGGCCAGTTTTTCGCGAGTGAAGACCAGAGAGGAAGTGGACCCGTACAGGGTCCGTGGTCGCAAGGCAGGACCTCTTGGTGGATTCTGGACGCGCGATCTACCGATGGGACCTCTCCAAGTCCAGCTCGATAGTGCGTGGAATCCTCTTTCGGAGCAATTCTGCCACGCATGTTAGCCATATTCGTGTGCCTCGTGGAACAGTCTTCTTCGAGGGCGTAGCACCACAACCGCTCGGCACGACGGGTGGGGAGTGGGCTGGCGTCCACGGATCTATCCTGGGCGGTGGGAACCAGGTCTTCTTCAATGACCGTGTTTCGTCAGAGTGGTTGGTATCAAAATGATTAGATTCTTGGGGCGTAAGGACAAAAGGAAATTAGAGAAGGGAGTGTATTTTCTAATACTGCCCGACGGGTGGTGCGGCCGGCCTTATGACACTCAGTGGCATTTGGTCACGAGTCAGTCCGACTCGGAAAGAGTGGTCCTAAGCTTCGACGAAGGAACATCGATCGATATTCGTGGACCTTGGCATCTTGAAACGGAGAATTATGAGGGATACGATGCGCTGGTCTATTCGGGTTTCAGTCGAGCGATAATTACCCCCCCAATCGGCCGACAGTTCGGCCCTTAAATCTGACAGTGGTGGGAAAATCACGCTCTTAGTCGTTGCGGAGTGAGTTCGCTGAACTGCCTCACCCATTGAGGTATACGGGGCCATTGGTTTGGGTGGCCGGGGTGGAGCGCCTGAGTTGGTTCAGTCAGAGGACAGTCAAAAGTGCATAGTGGAGCCTGCTTCGCTTTCGGCGCCAGTGGGCGAAGGTATGTGATGGTTGTGGTGACGTGGCGTCGTCGGGCGCGAAGCTGGGAGCTCCCGCCTGATCAAGGTCACGGATCCGACGGGTGCGTCAATGACGCGCACGTATACGGAGTTGGACAAGGTGGCTTCGAGCGCGGACGCCCTGGGCCGGGTCACCACCGCCACCTATGATGCGGCGGGTCAGCTGGTTGCCGCGCAGGTGAAGGACACGGCCTCAAACCCCTGACGGATGAGGAGCTCAAGGCCTACGACGCGTCCTCGCGCGGCGCGGTGCAGGCCGTGGGGAAGTGGCTGGGTGAGAACTGGGAGTATTTGGCTGGTGGTGCGATGGTCATTGCTGGCGGTGTGCTCATCGCGACCGGTGTGGGCGGCCCGGCGGGCGCCATGCTGATCAGTGCTGGCGCTGACACGATCATCCAGAAGGCCACGACGGGTGAGGTGAACTGGGGGCAGGTGGCGCTCAGTGGTTTCGGCGGGGCGAGCATTGCCGCCAAGGCCGGCTTGTCCGGGATCAAGGCGACGATGGTCGCTGGCGCGAGTTCCGGTGGTATCGGCGGAGGCTTCCAAGGCGCTTACGGTTATTTCACCGGGCGCGGCCCACTCACCGTCGGCGGCGCACTCGGCGCTACCGCACTGGGTACCGTGAGCGGTGCTGTGCTCGGCGGCGCTGGCGGCGCAGCTGGACACGGCATCGCCGCTGGGTTCAGCAGATTAGGGAATTCAGCGCCAACGCCGACCATGTTCGACCCCCACGAGGTGAAATTTAGCCAGACGTCAGTTAATGGGGGGTGCTAATCTGATCGAAAGCATGCGAATTACAGGGTGGAGCGGGTCGCCCATTGACGTTGTGCGATTCCCCGACCGATCGGTGACGTCGACCGACAATACGCGTGTCCTTGCGGCCCGGTATACAAATACCCCGCTCCCAGCCACGGTGCATGGATTCGACGATGCGCTCCCGTCGGATCAGGCGGCACGGTTTCTTGATAGAAATATGGGCTTACCGCAGACATGGGGCGAAGCGATCCAAAATCGGATCCAAAACCAAAACGCAGGTTACCGGAACACATACCCTGAAGGCTCTCCGGTCATTGGTTGGAAAGGAAACTAAATGCAGTACGAGAGCGGTAGCACGTTGATTCAGCGACTCAAGGAGGCCGGCTCCACACGGTTTGAGCCTTGGATTATCTATCCAGATGAGGTGCAGGCCGTCGTTCAGGCAGGGATATCACAAAGGTACCCCCTGAGGCGACTCCAAGTCTTCGCCGGGCGTCTGGACAATGATGACAGGGCATGCTTCGATCTGGACGGAGAGCCAGGATGTGTCAGCGTTGTCCACGACTTTGCTGGCGAAGGGTGGGAACAGGTAGTCAAATTTGCGGATGAGCGGGCGTGGTTGCGATCGGCGATCGAAGACTTTATCGAGTTTGAGCCGGGAGATTGATTCTTACCCCATCGCAAGGAAGTTGCAGGCCTGCAACTTCGGCCAGCCGGGCGGAGGACCCAAAGCTCTCAAGCCGGATGCGAGAGACGTGAGAACTGCCGCAGGACAATGGGGTTTGCCGGCGTTTCCTACTTTAGGTGGGGGTGGGTCAGTCCGCCGCCGATGAGGAGCATGCGTAGTCGGTAGTGCTCGCGGTTGCGGAAGCCACGGGCGACACGGCGGTGGAGCTCGATCAGGCCGTTGATGGCCTGGGTGCCGCCGTTGTTGGCGCGGCCGGTGTCGAAGTCAGCTAGGAACGCGGCGCTCCACTGTTTCAACGTCTTCCCCAGTCGTTTGATCTCTGGGATCGGGCAGGTCGGTAGTGAGGTGATCAGTTTCAGTGCGGTGGCGCGGCTTGCGAGAAGGTTCGGGTTCTTGTACGCGGCGCGCAGCTCTTGGGCGCATTGCCAGTCGATGAAGACCTCGTCGTGGCGGAGGATGCGTATGGCCAGGGAAATGAGAGGGTAGTGAAGAAGGTGACCGAAGAACACTTAGTCGACGGAGCAAAGGTTGTGCGCTGCGTGCAGTGGGTGTTCGTAGTTGCCCCGGCGACTGATGTCTTGTCGCCGAGGCCCGGTTCGCTGATGGGAAGAGGCCACGGGCTTTTGGGATCAGCCGGTCGAACTTCAGGCTCGAGGAGTAAAGATGAGATCCGAACCAATCAATGCCAGCAGAGTTCTGGACTTGTTACCGTTGACGGTTGAGCACTGCGCGCTCGCGGGACCGCTCTTGAGCATGGCTGGCCTCACTCAGTCGGGTGCAGCGTGGACTCTCTCCGTCACCAATGCTTGGTCATATTCGGGCCAGCGGTTTGTTGCGGCCTGGGGTGACTCGAACGAGTGGCTTGAAAAGGTTCCGGACCTGATCGTCGGCGAAACGATTGTCGGGTTCGAAGGGCCCGAAGACCTCTTCGACGCCTCTATCCGCTTGTCCAGCGGCGCCCTCATCCGGCAACTCTCGTCAGAAGACGATGTCGAAACCTGGTTCTTCCATCTCAAGAACGAGTTTGGATTCGTGGGGCCGGGGACGGCGGAGCATCGTCGCACGCTGGGTGTGGGTGTGGGTGACGAGCGGGACACAAGCGATTCCTGACGCGCCTTTGCACCTCAGCACGCCGCGGCGATGGTCGCTCCCGGAACGCACCTAAGGGTGTTTCGGGGCGCGTCATCGAGGTCGGTGAGCGCCTGGCGGGGCGTGCCTCGGCAGTGGTTGGGGTATGGTGCCGGATGCCGGATGCCGGGGCGCACGGGGGAGGTGCTGCGCACGAGGGGGAGCGGATGGCTGAGTCTCGGCAGGTCCAACGCTGCAAGCGCCACCTGGGCGATCTCCGGGGCGGGTGTTTCACGCCGGCGTTGTTGGCGAGCTTGGTCCTGTGGATGTTCCTTCGGACCGCGAGAATCACGATCGGCGCGTGGATGGGCCACGTCGAGATCACTCGCGCATTGGTACTGCGCTCGTGGTGGGCCTCCGGGGCGCGCGGAGGGGGGCTCCTACAAGGCGGAGCTTGAGCTGTCGGACCGCGTCCGCCGGACCATTCGGACTCCCGAGCGGCTCGCCGAGGGGTGCCGAACGACGTATGGCTCTATCCCTTCGGTGGCATGTCTGCGGAAAGCATCGACCAAGACCCCGGGCTCCTGGTGTCTTCCGCACTGAGTCGAGTCGCCGCGGTGTAGCTCGTTGCATGGGTCATCAGCGCGCTCAACCGGTGCGTCACCGCCCGCAGATTGTGGGCAGGCAAGGGTGTGGCGGCGCGCTTCGAGGTGATCTCGCGCCCACCCGTGCCGGCCGTCTCGAAGGTGTCTCATCTCCTCGGGAAGGGGCCGACCAGCCAGTGGATGGGAAAGGTCGACGGAGTCGAGCTGAACCTCAGGATGGGCGTCGCCTCCCGCCCCGACGCGGCTGACCTCCAAGGCGCTTCGCTGAAGATTTTGCTGCCGAACCACGCAGTCAGCGGACTCGTTCTGGCCACCGTGTCGGACGGGGAGGTGGACGCCGGCCACTTGTCGCTCACGACGCAGTCGGAAGACAAGCCGATCGCCGCCGGTGCCCTTCGCCGGTTGAGAAGCGCGGCCGCCGGTGTGGGCAAGGGCGAGCGGCCCAGACTGAGCGAACCGTCCGGCCACTAAGCCATCAACGCCCACCCGGCGAGGCAGAACAGCGCCAGGTGGTACGTGATCATGACCCACGGGCCGTCCCCGGCTGCGATCGCATCCAAGGCCCGGGCCCGGCGCGAGGTGAGCAGCAGGTCCGAGACGTAGAAGCTCACGGCGCCCGCCAGGGCGAGCCAGCCGCCGGGTGCGCCGGAGTCGATGCCTGCGGCGATGATGACGAGGCTCAGCAGCGCCAGGTAGGAGCCGGTCATGACCTTCATGCCGGCCGGTTCGGTGGCGGAGACCACCCGCCGGGCCCACGTCATGGTGCCCACCGCCACGATGCCCAAGGCAACGAACACGCCGGGACCGGCGGGCCAGCCCTCGCCGTAGGCGTCGAGCAACAGGGCACCGATGAAGAGCACATGCGCGGCGGCGAAGGCGACGCCCCCGGAGATGAAGCGCTTGTCGTCGAGCAATAACAGATCGCCGAGCAGGCACAGGGCCAGCGCACCCGTGGCCGCCACGGCTGCCCAGGAGGGCTTGTTGCCGGAAACGGAATACAGGGCAACGGCCACGACCAGCAGTGCTGGGACGGCGCCTTTGCTCATCCACCGCAGCCACGTAGTGGGCTTGGTGCTCAGGTACCAGTCCGCCGCGGCCGCGAGGGCTGCGAGGGTCAAGAGTGTCCACACGCCCCACGCGGGGGCGGCATCGACGACCACGCCGGTCACTCGGCGTCGCCATCCTCGGCCAAACGGGGAGCCGCCGCCGAAGCGGCGGCCAGCCGTGCGACGTCGAGCGCATAGAGGCTCGACGTCGCCGAGGCCAGGACCGCGCCGTCGGCGCGGATCACCTCGGCGTGGGAGACGGAGGTGTGCCCGCCCACGTGATCGGCGTGGCCCACGATGCGCAGGGTGCCGGCCTCGAGCGTCACGGCCTTCAGGAAGCGCACGTGCAGATCCATGGTGGTCCAGACCTTGCCCGCCTCGGTGAGGGTGTCGACGGCGAGGCCGCAGGCGTTGTCGAGCAGCGAAGAGACGAAACCGCCGTGCCCCGAGCCGATCTTGTTCAGGTGCTCGGGTCGCACCGTGCACTCCAGCATCACCGTGCCCGGCTCCGCGTGCGTCACCCGGATCCCGAGGTGCTCATTGAACGGAGATTCGCTGATCTCGCCGTCGATCATGCGCTGCAGGTACTCCATGCCGGAGAGGGTGCCGCGCAGATCGCGCTGCGGTGAGGGGTTCAGGGCCATGCCCCCATCCTAGGAGGCGCGGGCCGGTTAGGCCGGGCCGGCGGCGCGCCTCGCCGCCGCCGCGGCCTTGCACAGGAGCCCGGCGCCGAGGACCCACGCCGGCCCGCTCCCGCCCAGGAGCAGGATGAGCAGCGGCCCGGCCACGGCGCAGGCCGTGGCAAGCACGGCCACGCCCCAGCGCACGACGGCGCCGCGCCGGCTGGCGCTGTCGGCCGCGCCGGGGAGGGCGGCGGGGAGGCGGGCGCCGTCCCGCTCCAGTCGGCCTCCGCGCTGGGCCACCCACCACAGCGTCACGCCCACGAGCCCGAGCCACAGCGGGCGCGTGGCCCACCAGGCCGCGGAGGTCGGAGCGGGCAGCACGGGACCCAGCGCGGCGATGCTCAGGCCGGCCAAGGCGACCATGAGCGGCAGGTGCCACGAGTAGATCGTCATGGCGTGGGCATTGATGGCCCGCACGGCGCGGGAGAGGGGCGCAGGCCAGGCCGCGGCGTTGATGAAGGGGCGCACCGCCTGGAACAGGAACAGCTGGGCGGCGCCGAGCAACAGCAGCGACGTGGTGGGCGGGGTCATCGCGTCGATGAAGTTGGCGGGGTAGACGCCGAGCAGAACCAGCAGGGCGAGGGCGGCGAGGCAGCCGCCGGCCAGGCCGAGGAGGCGGGCGGGGCGCATCGCGGTGAGCGCCGAGGAGTGCAGGAGGAAGCCGGCCTGCTGCAGGGCGAGCCAGACGAAGACCATGTTGGCCAGGCCCACGGCGTCGTTGCCGCTGGCCGCGCGCGCCACGTCCACCGCGAGCGCCGCGCCGGCCAGCGCCGCGAGCGTGGCCCGCGGCGCCCTTCGGTGCAGGCGCAGCATCGCCGGGGCGAGGGCGGTGGTGAGGGCAAAGACCGAGAGGAACCAGAGAGGCTGGGCGCTGCGGAAGCCGGCCTCCGCGAGGAGCTCGGGCGACAGCCCGGCCGAGGCCAGGAGGGCGAGGCCCAGCGTGACGGCCACGGCTCCCGCGGCCACCGCCGGGAGCAGGCGCAACAGACGGGTTCCCAAGCGGCGGGCGCCGGCGTCGGGCATTTCACGCCCCGGCGCGGCGAACCCGCCGCGCCCCGAGGCGGCGGCGGAAAAACCGGCCAGGAGGAAGAAGAGGGGCATGATCTGCCCGGCCCATGTCAGGGCGTCGAAGCCGGCCCAGCCCTCGAGGGCGTTGCCCACCACGGGGAGGCCGTTCGGGGCCCACGCACCCACCATGAGCCCGTGGAACGTGACGACCCACAGCATGAGGCCCGCCCTGACCAGGTCGACGGCGCGGTCGCGGCCGGCACGGCCGGGACGCTGCCCGGCCGTGCCGGGGCGGGCGGAGAGCCGGTCAGTGGCCGGGCGTCGGGGCGGGGACGCGGGGGAAGCGGGGGCCGGGCGGGGTGCGAGGGCTGTCACGGTGTCCTTCCTGGGGATGGCCGCTCTGGCCGCCCCGGGATGAACACTCCGGCGGTGATGGTGCCCCGGGCATCACCCGCCGGAGCCCTCTTGGGCCCCTACGCCGGTAGGGGAGGCGGGCGTTTGCCTAACCCGCCGGGGAGACCAGGCCGGCGTCGTAGGCCAGGATCACGGCGTGGACGCGATCGCGCAGGTGCAGCTTGGAGAGGATGCGGCTCACGTGGGACTTCACGGTCTGCTCGGCGATGAAGAGCTCCTCGGCGATCTGCTGATTCGAGAGGCCGCGGCCGATGGCCACGAGGACCTCACGCTCGCGCTCGGTCAGCCCGTTCAGGCGCAGGGCGGCCGCGTTGGGGGTGGCGGGGCGCAGGGCGGCGAAACGATCGAGCAGGCGGCGCGTGACCTCCGGGGCCAGGAGCGCGCCCCCGTCCGCCACGACCCTGACCGCCTCCACGAGCCGCTCGGGCGGGGCGTCCTTGAGCAGGAAGCCGCTCGCGCCGGCCTGGAGGGCCTCGTGGACGTACTCGTCCGCGTCGAAGGTCGTGAGGATGATGACGAGCGGCACGTGGGCGCCCGGCGCCGGATCGCTCAGCAGCTCGCGCGTGGCATCGAGCCCGTTCATGCCCGGCATGCGCACGTCCATGAGCACCACGTCCGGGTGCAGGCTGCGGCACAGCGCCACCGCCTCCGCGCCGTCGGCCGCCTGCCCCACGACCCGCAGGTCCGGCTGGGCGGAGAGGATGGCGGAGAAGCCGGCGCGGACCATGCCTTGGTCGTCGGCGATGAGCACCGTGGTCACGGGGCGTCCTTTCGGGGGGAGGGGAGCGGGGTGTAGGGGAGCCGGGCGGTCACGAGAAAGCCGCCGCTGGGCAGCGCGCCGGCCTCGAAGGAGCCGCCGTGCAGGAGCGCGCGCTCGCGCATGCCCACGAGGCCGTGGCCGCCCCCGGCCGGGGCGGTGGGTCCGGGGGAAGCCGCCGGGCCGGCCGCGCCCCCGGGCGCCGGGGGCGCGCCGTTGGCGACGCTCACGCGCAGGGCCGGCCCCGCGTCGTCGTGCGCCACCTTGACGGTGACGGCGGCGCCCGGCGCGTGCCGCACGGTGTTGGAGAGGGCCTCCTGCACCATGCGATAGGCGCTCAGCGCCACCGAGGCGGGCACGGCCTGGGGGCGGGCAACGTCCACGGCCAGCGAGACGCGCTCGGCGTGGGGGACGCCGGCCACGAGCGCGCGCAGCTCGCCCAGCCCGGGCTGGGGCGCGCCCTCCGCGTCCTCGCCGCCGCGCAGCACGGCGAGCAGCCCGCGCATCTCGCCCATGGCGCGGCGCGAGGTGGCGGCGATGTCGTCGAACTCCGCCGCCGCCTCGGTGGGCAATCCGGGGAGGCGGTAGCGCGCGCTGGAGGCCTGGACCTGGATCGAGGAGAGGCCGTGGGCCACGACGTCGTGCAGCTCGCGGGCGATGCGAGTGCGTTCCTCCGCCACGCGCCGCCCCGCCGCCTCCTCGGCGCTGAGCGTGCGCTCGCGGGCCAGGGCGGCGCGCACCTCGCTCCAATTGCGCGCCAGCGCGGCGGTGAGCAGCGTGAGCGCCACGAGCCCGGAGAAGGTCACGAGATCGGCGATGAGCGGGCCGGGGCTGGGGCGGGTGGGCCCGTTGTCGTAGATGCGCACGGTGGCGATGAGCAACGCGGCGAGCGAGGGGGCCACGAGCTGGGTCCAGCGCACGCGGAGGCTCGCGAGGCTCAGGGTGAGGATGAACGCCACGATGCTCGTGGCGGAGACTGGCCAGGGCCCTCCCGAGGTGGGCAGGGCGGCCCAGGACAAGGGGCCGAGCACGAGCGCGCCGGCCCACACCGAGGCGCGCGGGAAGCGCGGCGCCAGCGCGACGGCGGCTGCCTGGACCAGGCAGAGCAGCAGGGCGAGCCACACGTCGAGGCGGTCGATCGTGACGGCCAGGGGCGCGCCGACGGAGAGCACCACGACGCCCAGGGCCAGGGCGAGGTACTGCAGCACGAGATGACGTCCGGGACGGGGCACGTCTCGGAAGCTATCAGGGCGGCGGCCGCGGGGGTATCCCGCCGCGGAGCGGCTTCGTGACGCTCACCCCGTACCCGGGTACGGGGTGACATTGACGCAGATCACATCCGGCCGGTACGTTCTTACCTGACCGATCGGTCGGAAAATACGCGGCGCCGCGGCGCCCATGCTCGAGGAGTGACATGAGCGAGGCTTTCCTCATCGGTGGTGCGCGCACGCCCGTGGGCCGTTACGGCGGCGCCCTGAGTTCCGTCCGCCCGGACGACCTGGCGGCCCTGACCATCAAGGCGGCGGTGGAGCGCGCCGGCGTCCCGGCCGAGGCCGTCGACGAGGTCATCTTCGGCAACGCCAACGGCGCCGGTGAGGAGAACCGCAACGTGGCGCGCATGGCCTGGCTCCTGGCCGGCTTCCCCGACACCGTCCCCGGCATCACCGTGAACCGTCTCTGCGCCTCCGGCATGTCCGCCATCACGATGGCCGCCCAGATGATCAAGGCCGGCGAGGCAGACATCGTCGTGGCCGGCGGCGTCGAGTCGATGTCCCGCGCCCCCTGGGTCATGGAGAAGCCAGCCACGGCCTTCGCCAAGCCAGGCGCCGTCTACGACACCTCCATCGGCTGGCGCTTCCCCAACCCGAACTTCCTCTCCGGCGAGCTCTCTCGCGGCGGCAAGGCCACGTTCTCCATGCCGGAGACGGCCGAGGAAGTCGCCCGCCAGTTCAACGTGAGCCGCGAGGACGCCGACGCGTTTGCGGTGCTCTCCCATGAGCGCGCCATCGCCGCGATCGAGGCCGGGCGCTTCGCCGAGGAGATCGTGCCCGTGACGGTCCGCGGCCGCAAGGGCGCCGAGACGATCGTCGACACCGACGAGGGCCCGCGCCCCGGCACCACGGCCGAGGTGCTCGCCAAGCTGCGCCCCGTGGTGGCCGGAGGCGAGGTCGTCACGGCCGGCAACTCCTCCACCCTGAACGACGGCGCCTCCGCGATCATCGTCGCCTCCGCCGAGGCCGTGGAGCGCTACGGCCTGACGCCGCGCGCCCGCGTGCTGGGTGGCGCCTCCGCCGGCCTGGCGCAGGAGATCATGGGCATGGGCCCGGTCCCCGCCACCCGCAAGGTCCTCGAGCGCCACGGCGTCGACGTTTCCGAGCTCGGGGCGGTGGAGCTCAACGAGGCCTTCGCCTCCCAGTCCCTCGCCTCGATGCGCGAGCTCGGCCTCGACCCCGAGATCGTCAACCGCGACGGCGGCGCCATCTCCCTCGGCCACCCGCTGGGCTCCTCCGGCTCCCGCCTCGTCATCACGCTGCTGGGCCGCATGGAGCGCGAGCTCTCCGGCGGGTCCCGCAAGCTCGGCCTCGCCACCATGTGCGTCGGCGTGGGTCAGGGCGCCGCGATCCTCATCGAGGGGGTGTGAGCGTGGCTTCACAGCACGACGGCGCCGGCGCGGCTCCCAGCCTCGCCCCGGCCCCGTGGGCCGAGCACTTTGTTGCCCTGCGCGTCACCGAGGGCGAGGACCGCATCCTCGCGGCCCTGCACCGCCCCGAGGTGCGCAACGCGATCGACCAGAGCATGGTGGACGAGCTGCACGCGCTCGCCGATCACCTCGAGCGCGAGCCCAAGATCCTCATCCTGACGGGCACGCCGTCGGATCCGGCCACGGGCGCGAAGGGGATCTTCGCCTCCGGCGCCGACATCGCGCAGCTCAAGGAGCGCCGTCGGGCCGAGGCCCTGGCCGGCATCAACTCCACGATCTTCGACCGCCTGGCGCGCCTGCCGATGCCCATGATCGCGGCGCTGGACGGCTTTGCCCTGGGCGGCGGCGCCGAGCTCTCCTATGCGGCGGACTTCCGCCTGGGCACGCCGCAGCTGCGCATGGGGCAGCCCGAAACCAACCTCGGCATCACGGCCGGTGCCGGCGCCACGTGGCGCCTGCGCGAGCTGGTGGGGGAGCCGCTGGCCAAGGAGATCCTCTTGTCCGGGAAGATCCTGACGGGCGAGCAGTGTCTCGCCGCCGGGCTCATCACCGAGCTGGTGGAGCCGGACGAGCTGCTCGCCGCGGCCCACGCCCTGGCCGACCGCATCGGCGCGCAGGACGCCCTCGCCGTGCGCCTGACCAAGGCCGTGTTCCACGCGCCCCGCGAGGCGCACCCCGTCATCGACACGCTCGCCCAGGCGGTGCTGTTCGAGTCAGAAGCCAAGTTCGAGCGCATGCAGGCGTTCCTCGACCGAAAGAAGAAGTGATGAGCCAGCTTCCCGCCCGCGTGGGCGTCATCGGCGGCGGACGCATGGGCGCGGGCATCGCGCATGCGTTCCTGACCTCCGGCGCCGAGGTGGTGGTCATCGAGGCCAACATCGACGCCGCGGCGGCCGCCGCCGAGCGCATCGGCGTCTCTGTGGACAAGTCCCTGGCCCGCGGCCTGGCCGGCACGCGCGAGGGAATCCTGGAGCGCCTCACCGTCTCCACCGGCAAGGAGGCCCTCTCCGCCGTGGAGCTCGCGGTCGAGGCCGTGCCCGAACTGTGGGACCTCAAGGTCTCCACGCTGCGCGAGGCCGAGGCGCACCTGTCCGAGGGTGCCGTGCTGGCCTCCAACACCTCCTCGCTCTCCATCGATGGCCTCGCCGCCGAGCTGGAGCGCCCCGAGTCCTTCCTCGGCCTGCACTTCTTCAACCCGGTCCCTGCCTCCAAGCTCATCGAGGTCGTGGCCGGCAAGGCCACGGGCCCCGAGCTGGTGGACGCCGCCCGCGGCTGGGTGGCCGGCCTCGGCAAGACCGCCGTGGTGGTCAACGACGCCCCTGGCTTCGCCTCCTCCCGCCTGGGCGTCGCCCTGGCCCTCGAGGCCATCCGCATGGTGGAGTCCGGCGTGGCCAGCGCCGAGGACATCGACAACGCCATGGTGCTGGGCTACGGCCACGCCTCCGGCCCGCTCAAGACCACCGACATCGTGGGCCTGGACGTGCGCCTGGACATCGCCGAGTACCTGGCCTCAGAGCTGGGGGAGCGCTTCGCCCCGCCGCAGCTCATGCGCGACATGGTGGCCCGCGGCGAGCTGGGCCAGAAGAGCGGCAAGGGCTTCTACGACTGGAGCTGAGGCCCCGCGGCGATCGCTGCGCGGCCCGGGATATCACCGTCTGATGACGGTGAGGCTCCGGCCCTGGCCGGACGACGGCGCGCGCCCTAGCGTGGGTGGCGGATCGGGTTTCCCGCTCCGCCACCTTGTTCTTTCAGGAGTCGTTGGATGCGCGTTGTTCGCCCGCTGTTGTTCTTGTCCCTGCCGATGGCCCTGGCGCTCAGTGCGTGCACCGGCGCGGGAACACCGGATCCGAGCACGGGAATCGACGTGGGCGCGACGGCCTCGAGCTCCGGCCCCACGGCGACCTCCAGCCAGGCACCCAGCACCGCGCCGTCCCCGACGGCCGAGCCTGCGCTCGCCTGGGCTGACGGCACCGCCGTCGAGTGGGGGAAGCCCGTCAGCCCCCAGGCCTCGACGCCGAAGGTCGCCGGCACGGTGGCCGCCGTCGTGCCCGGCTCTACGCCGCTTCCCTGGGGCTTTGCCAAGGACCAGGTGCTTTCCTCGCAGGAGAATCCGGACTCCTTCGACGCAGGGAACAACGTGTTCAAGAACCACCCCGTGCTGGCGCTTGGCCCGCGCCAACTCACCACGGCCAAGGGAACGGACGGCGCCGAGCCCGGCCAGGTGCTTGGCGCGGCGATCGATGATCACGGCGTCGTCTGGGCGCAGACGCCCTCTGCCCAAGCGGGGTTCACGCCCTGGACGGTCTACACGAGCCAGCCCGACGGAAGCGCGGTCAAGCACATCCTGTCCTCCGGCGACGAGCACGACGTTGAGTTCGTGCCCGGTCACCTCGTGCTGACCGACGACATGGCGGTCTTTGCCGTGGGGTCCGAGGCCGACCGGCAGATCGTGGCGGCGTACCGCAACGCTGACGAGCGGGTCACGGTCCCGGCCCCCGGGGCTTCCGACGTGTGGGCGGCCGGAGGCAGGGACACGGTCATGTGGGAGCAGCACGAGGATGGCGTGACCCAGATCGTCAAGGCGGTCGCGGCGGGGGATCTGGCCATGAGCTGGTCCGTGGTGTTGTCCGTGGCGGCCGAGACCACGGGCGAGGAACCGTCGCCGCTGCGCCTGCTTGCGGCCTCGGGCAACGTGGCGCTGGTGGCACAGGGCGAGACCGTCGCGGTCGTGAACCTCAAGACGAACAGCGTGCGCGAGGTGAGCGGCGTGAAGGCCTCTTCGCTCGACCCGAGCGCGGCAGAAGCCGGCGGCGGTCGTGTTGCGGTGCCCGTCGCCGGCGGTTCAGGCAAGGGAACCCGGGTCCTCAGCGTGGCCCCGGACGGTGCGGTGCAGCTGCTGACCTTCCCGGCCACGGAGGGTGGGATCGCGGTGGATGCCGACCAGGTGGCCGTGACCACGACGGCCGGGAAGCTTACGGTGCTGGCCATCGGCTGACGGGCGTCGGACGATGGCCGGCCGGCCCGCCATCGGCACCGCTCGCCCCGGGCACCGGCCCGGCGGCATCGGTTGCCTCCGGTCCTCCACGACCACGGCATGAACGCCTAGGCTGGCGCCATGCCAGTGCGCGAAGAGCTGTCCGCCGCCCCCGTGGAGCGCCGCTTGCGGCTGTTCGCCGACGGGCGGGGGCAGGGCGCCGCCGTGCACGAACACCGCTTGATGCGGGCGGCGCGCCCGGCCTTGCCCGTGCTGAACTGGCTGGGCCAGTACGCCCGTCCGCTCATGCGGCTGCCCCGGCTGGGATGGATCACCTCGGACCCGCTCGTGGCCCGCGCGCTGCTCAACGAGCCCGCCCACCTGAGCCTGCTGAGCGAGGGAGGCGTGGGGCATCTCTGGGCGCAGGTCCTGGGGGACTGGGTCAACGAGCTCTTCGACGGTCCCGGACACCACGAGCTGCGTACCCGCAGCAAGGACCTGTTCACGGCCCGCACGAGCGACGCGTTCGTGGAATCGGCCTGGGGCCCGCGGCTAGGCGAGGCGCGGGCCCACCTCGAGGGAGGCGGCGAGCTCGACCTCGCCGATCTGAGCCGCATCCTCGTGGGTCGCATGGTCGTGACCCTGCTCGGGACGCCGGTGGACGCCTCGCGGGGCGATGACGCCTACCGCGACATCTTCGCCACGGGCGAGGAGCTGGCCTCCATCGCCCTCGGCACCACCTCGGACACGGAGCTCCCGCCGGACAAGATTGCCGCGGCCCGAGCAATCGTGGAACGCCTGACCGGGCACATCGACGACGCGTTTGCCACGGCGGGCGAGGACACGGTCGTGGGGAGGTGCCGCGAGCTGGGGCTGTCCCCGCTCGAGACGAAGGGCTTGTGCACCTTGCTGATGGTCGCCGGCACGGAGACGGCGGCCTCGGCGATGGCGCGCATGATGGCGCTGCTCATCGACTCCGGCGAACAGTTGCGGCTGCTGGAGCGGCCCGAGCGCCGCGAGGACACCGTGCGCGAGGCCCTCCGCGTCACCTCGCCGGCTCCGCTCATCGGCCGTTCGGTGATCAAGGACCTGGAGATCGCCGGTCGCACCCTCAAGGCGGGTGAGCGGGTCATGGTGCTGACGTGGACCGCCAACAACGTCGCCGGCGCCTTCAACATCGATCGCGCCTATCAGCCCCACAACCGCCAGCTCTGGTTCGGGGCGGGGCGGCATCTCTGCCTCGGCGGGCCGCTGGCCCGCGCCGAGCTCAACCACTTCCTGACCCTGCTGACGGGAGACGGGCGCCCGCTGAGCATCGTGCGCAGGCGCTACGGCCGCAAGGTGCTCATCCCCGCGTACGAGTCCCTCGTGGTGCGCAAGCACCCGGCGCGCTGACTACCACCCCTCGGCGCCCTCGAGGCTCGTGGGCGCCGGCCGGTAGCCGAGCCCGGCCCGGGCCGCGTCCAGGCGGTACGTGTGCTGCCGGCCGATCTGCTCCGCCGCGTAGCGTGTGAGTCGCGGCGCGCGCCGCGTGAAGAAGGCGAGGGAGTCCGCCGCCCCACCCGCCGCCAAGGCCAGCCCCAGCGGCACCGGCACGATCCGGTGCTCCACGCCCCGGCGCGCGAGGAACTCGCCGATCGCCTCGCCCACGGGCACGGGGGCGGCGTCCGTGACGTTGTACGCGCCCGCCGGCGCGCCGGGCACCAAGGCCAGCCCCACGGCGTCGAGCAGGTTGGTGATGTGCGTGAGCGCGTGGAGGGCGGCCCCGCCGCCCGGCAGCAGCAGGCGGCCGCCGCGCACGGCCGCCTGGACGCGGGGGAGCAGGGTGCGGTCTCCCGGGCCGTAGACGGCATGCGGGCGCAGGATGATCGCGTCGGTGCCGCCCAGCTCCACCTCGGCGAGGAACTTGGTGCGGGCGTAGCTCCCGCGCTGGCCGCCGGGCTGGGCGTCCTCCTCGCTGGCATCGATCACGCCGCGCGCGCCCTCGTACACGCTGGAGGTGGAGATCAGCACGAGGCGGGCGCCGGGGAACGCCGTGCGCACGGCGCGCGTGCCGAGCACGTTGGCGCGGAAGGCCGGCGCCCAGGGCGCGGTGTCGTCCACGCGGGCCGCGGCATGCACGACGGCGTCCGGAGGCGCCTCGCGCAGGGTCGCGGGCGGGGGAGTCGGCAGCTCCCACGCCACGGTGTGCACCCCCGGGCGGGCGAAGGAGCCGGGGCGGCGGACGGCGGCGATGACGTCGTGGCCGGAGTCCGCGAGGCGCCGGGCCACCGCGCCGCCCACGAAGCCGCCGGCCCCCGTGACGAGGACCCTCACGACGCGCGCCCGGGGGCCGCGTCGCCGGGGAGAACGCCGGGGTGCGCGGCGGCCCAGCCCGCCACCTGCACCGCGAGCGCGCGGCGGTCGAGCTTGTGCTGCCGCCCGGCGCGCGGCCACGTGTGGGTGGCGAGGACGAGATCGGGCAGCGCGCCGGCGTCCATGAGCCCCGGTAGGGCGGCGGCCACGGCGGCGGTCAGCGGGTGGCCGGCGGCGAGGCCGCCCGGCGGGTCGTCCTCCGGAATCACCACAAGGACGAGCCGGTCGTCGCCGATCTCGTCCGGCACGCCCGTGAGCACCGCGTCGGCGACGCCGGGAAGCCCGGCCACGAGTGGCTCGTAGAGCCCCGGGTAGACGTTCTGGGTGCCGCGGATGAACATGTCCTTCTTGCGGCCAAGCAGCGTGAGGCGGTTGCCGTCCAACCGGACGAGGTCGCCCGTGCGGTGCTCGGTGAGCGGGTGCTCGGGCAGCTCGGCGAGGTAGCCGCGGGCCAGCCCGGGGCCGGAGAGGATGAGCTCGCCGTCCTCGACGCGTGCGGCCACGCTCGGGACCACCACCCCTGCCTCGTCGCCGCCGTCCGGATCCGGGGCCTGGCCGAGCTTGGCGAGGCCGTCGCCGATGGCGACGGGCAGGACCTCGGTCATGCCGTAGATGGTGCGGATCTGCGCGTTCGGGAAGCGCGCGTGGATGCGCGCCACGAGCGGGCGCAGCACGGGCGCGCCGCCGAGCGCGATGGTCCGGACACGCTGAGTCCCGGGACGCGGACGGGCCTCGAGGAGGCGCAAGAGCGCGTCCATCGTGGCGGGCGGGGTGAAGAGGAGGTCGGCGCCGTCGAGCAGTTTGAGATAGGCCTCGCTCGGCGCGCCGGGCTGCGTGCCGTGCGGCGGGAAGGTCCATGTGGAGCCCGCGATGAGCGCGGGGATGCCGACCATGAGTTGGTCGGTGAGCACGTTCTCTCCGGCGGCGAGGCCGAGGCCCACCGCGAAGTCTCCCAGGCCGTTGCCGAGCGAGCCGCGCGTGTGCACCACGGCCTTGGGAGTTCCGGTGGTCCCGGACGTGAAGACGACGAGCGCCTCGTCGCCCTCCCTGCCGCCCGCGGTCCCGGCGCCCGCGCCGGAAGCCGGCCGGGCGGCGTCGTGCGCCGCGTCCGTACCCGACGCCGCGGGGCCGGGCCGGGTGCCCAGGCCCGCCTTCCCGGCGAAGAGGGACCGGAGCCCGACGGCGCGGCGGGGCGTCCCGGGCAGCCACGGGCCGGCGCGCAGGTGCCTGGCCTCGGGGACGATGCTCGAGTACGGCGGCAGGTCGAGGCCGCGGGAGCGGGCCAGGCGGCGCAGCGGGCGCGTGGAGGCGAGGTGAAGGAGCGACTCGGCCGCGACCCAGCGCGGGGCGGCGAGCGAGGCGCGCGCGGCGAAGAGGGCCGCGCCGGAGCCGGGGTCCGCGAAGACGACGGTGCCGCCCGCGTGCACGATCGCCAGGGCGAGGACCACGGCGTCGGGGCCGGGGCGGACCGTGAAGAGGACGCGGTCGCCCGGGGCGAGCCCCAGGCGCGTGAGGCCGTCCGCGCCCGCGCGCACGCGCTCGGCGAGCTGCGCGTAGCTCAGGCGGCGGCGGCCGTAGCGGATGGCGACCGTTCCCGGGGCCGCCGCGTCCGCGGCGGCGAGGACGGAGGCGACGAGGTCAGCCACGGCGCTCACCGCCCCGGCGTTGCACGATCAGGCGGGAGTACGCGGGGATGAGCACGCGGCGGGCGGCCGCGCGCTCAACGATTCGCAGCTCGGGGACGGCGGCCAAGGCGCCGAGCAGCAGGTGGGCCTGGGCCATGGCCAGCGGCGCCCCGAGGCAGAAGTGGGCGCCGGCCCCGAACCAGAGGCGCTTGAGGTCCCCGGTCGCCGCGGAGGGATTGAACGGCGCGAAGGGCGAGGTGGCCCAGTACGTTCCGAGGACCACGCGCTCGCCCGCGCGCAGGCGTTGGCCCCCGAGGGAGGTGTCGGCGGCGACGCGGCGCAGGGTCACGGGCGTGGGTGCGGTGACCCGCAGGGACTCGTTGATGGCGGCGTCGGCCGAGGCCGGGTCGTCGGCGATCCGCGGCAGCCATCCGGAGTCGATGAGCAAGGCGGCCAGGCGCGGCAGGAACGAGACGAGCGTTTCGGTGCCCGTCACGATGAGCACGGCCACGACGCCTGTGGCGTCCTCCTCGCTCAGCCCGAGGCGGCGCAGCCTGGCGGGGACGGTGTCGCCCTCGGCGCTGTACGCCTCTGCGGCCGTGGCTCGCAGCGAGTCCATCACCGTGCGGGCGTCCGCTTGCTGGCGCTCGGTGAGTCCGCGCCGGGTGAGGGACACGTATCCCGTGACGCGCGCGGCCTGTCGGAAGAAGTCATCCCCCACGACGTCGGCGCTCACGCCGACGAGCCGGGCGATGACGGCGCTGGCCGAGTGCTTGGCGTGCTCCACGAGGTCGACGCGCTCGCCGGAGGCGAGGCGTTCACGCAGCGCTTGAGTCGTCGCGGCGAGCGAGTCCTCGACGATGGCGGAGACCGAAGCCGGGGTGAACAGCGGGCCGATCTTGCGGCGGAGCGCGGCGTGCCCTGGGCCGTCCATGTTGATGAGGACGTCGGGGCCGAGGATGGGCGTCCACAGATCGGAGGGCGAGCCGGGGCCGGTCTTGGCGAAAGCGGTCTGGTCGAGGAAGACCTCGCGCAGCAGCGCGGGGTCCTTCACGAACGTGCCGACCTTGGGCAGGCGGATGATGGGGCCAGGAAGGGCGTCCAGGAGCCGGAAGGCCACGGGGTGGGCCGCCCTCATGACGGCGCGATCGCGGCGCTGGGCCAGCTCCACCCCGCCCTGGTCCTCGCGGCGTTCGGCGAGGTTGATGGCGCGGTCGGCCTCCGGGTCGCGGATGTCCACGTGCTGGGGACGGTAGGAGTGGTCCTTGTACCAGCGCAGGGTCTTGGCCAGGCCCCAGGCCTTCACCCTTCGGCTGGAACCGAACACCACGACGTCGCGCCGCCTGGCGTAGTTGGGCGTGAGGCGGCGGACCGCGTTGACGAGGGCCCGGTCCTCGTGGAGGTCCTCGATGCGCGTGCGGGCAAAGCCGCCGGCGGCGAGGTACAGCGCCGAGGTGATGCCCACATTGCAGCCGGCCGCCATCATGTACGGGCCCTGATAGGCGGCGCTGCGGTTGCCCGCCCGGACCTGGCCGAACGCCTCGGCCACGGCTACGGCGCCCACCAGGGCGCCGATGGTTGCCTTGCTGAGTCCCTCGTCGCGGCGGGGGAGCAGGCTGCCGCCCACGAGCCCGAGGCCCAGGCCACCCTCCTCGACGGGCGCGAGGCAGCGGCGCAGCTGGGCCGTCCAGTCCTGGCGGGGCAGGCAGTCGGCGTCGGTGCGGCCGAGGATCGTGGCGCCGCCCTCGATGCAGGCACGAAGCCCCGTGTCCGCCGCCGCGCCTGTTCCCTTCTGGGCCTCGTGGATCACGCGCCAACGCTCCATGCCCCACGTGGCTGCGGTCTCCTCGATGAGCTCCGCCGAGCCATCCGTGGAGTTGTTGTCGACAAAGACCACGTCGAAGTCGGCGTCGTCCTGGTCCCGCAGCGCCTCGAGCGTGGGCAGGATCCAGTCTCGTTCGTTGAAGACGGGGACGGCGATCCCCAGCTTGGCCGCCATCAGAACCGCACCACCATGAGGCCGAGGCTGATGCCTCCGGCCAGGCCGATGAGCAGCACGAGCGAGCCGGGGCCGATCATGCCCCGCTCCTGCGCGAGCTGGAGCTGCAGCGGGAGGGTGACCGAGGCGAGGTTGCCGTGATCCGCCACGGTGACGACGACCTTCTCGCTCGCCACGCCGAGGCGTTCGAGCACGGGGGCCACGTGGGGGAGGGCCACCTGGTGGATGGCCACGAGGTCGAAGTCATCGGTGGTGAGCCCCTCGCGTTGCAGCAGCTCCTCCACGGGAGCGGGGCCCAGCTCGAGGAAGGCGCGCTGCAGGCCGGCGCCGTCCATGTCGAAGTAGAGGCTTTCGGGGTCCTGCCGGCCCATGGTGCCGCCGCCGGGGAGCGTGCCGACGTCCCAATGGCGCGAGACGGAGACGAAGGAGGAGGCGAGGATGCCGGAACCGCTGTCGGGTGCCGCGGCCTCAAGGATGACCGCCGCCCCGCCGTCACCCATGACGTAGCCGGGGAAGGAGCGCAGGAACTGTTCCTTGTCCTTGACCGTCCAGCGCACCGCACTTGTGGGCCCCTCGCCGCTCGCGATGAGGATGCGGCGGTGGACGCCGGCCTCGATGAGTGCCGCGCCCACCTGCAATGCGTTGATGACCGAGTTGCAGGCGTTTTTGACGTCAAAGACGGGCGCCTCGAGGCCTAGCTTGTGGTTCACGATGTGGCTCGTGGCTGGCTCGATGAGGTCCTGGCTCGCGCTCGCGAAGATCAGGAGGTCAACCTCGCCCGGGGAGGCCTCCAGGGCCCGCCTCGCCGCGGCCACCGCGAGGTCCGAGGCCTGCCAGCCCTCGGGGCGGACATAGACGGACTCGACGCCGGTCATGCGCGTGATGAGTCCCGTGGGCAGGGTGAGTCCCGGATTGCTCTCGCGGAGCCGGGCCTCGGTCTGAGCTGCGGTGCGGCGTTCCTCGGGCAGGAAGGCCGTGACGGCCGCGATCCGGGATTTAATCATGTAATTAGACTAACTTCTCGGTGGGGTCTTGACCACGCACGGTAGCCAAGCAGCGTCGCTCCCGCGCCGCGCCACGCTGGTGGTGCCCACCCGCCGTCGGGCCGGGGGGCGGCTCGCCCTTCCCCCCTCGCGTCGGGGGCCACCCGCCGTCGGGCTGGGGATCACTTGCCCTTCCCCTCTCGGGATCGGAGTGGGTTCGGTACGGTTTTTGGCCGTTTTGCGTACCCAAGGCACTCCGAATCGGGGGAAAGGGGCCGACGTCGCACACTTTCCCGGGTGCCTCCACTCGCCGTAGCTTGGGGGCATGAACGCGTTGCAGCCCCTCACCTTGACCGGATCCCTGGTGCGGCTCGAGCCGTTGAGTCTCGAGCACGAGGCGGGGCTCATCGAGGCCGTCAAGGACGGCGAGCTCTGGCGCCTGTGGTACACGAACATCCCCGAGCCGGAGGGGATGCGGGCCGAGATCGAGCGGCGGCTGGCGCTGCAGGGGGCCGGGAGCATGCTCCCGTTCACCACGATCTCGCAGCGCGACGGGCGCGTCATCGGCATGACGACGTACATGAACATCGACGCCTCCTTGCCGCGCGTGGAGATCGGCTCCACCTGGAACGCCGCGTCGGCGCACGGCTCGGGGACCAACGCCGAGTCCAAGCTGCTCCTGCTTGGCCATGCCTTCGAGACGCTTGGCTGCTCCGCCGTGGAGCTGCGCACCTCGTGGCACAACCGGCAGTCGCGCGCGGCGATCGAGGGGTTGGGTGCCAAGCTGGACGGGGTGCTGCGCGCCCACGCCCGCACGCGCGACGGGTCCCTGCGCGACACCTGCGTCTACTCGATCACGGCCGCCGAGTGGCCGCAGACCAAGTCGACGCTGCGCTTCCGGCTGGGGCAGAACGTGGTGGCCTAGGGGTTGCCGTCGCCTTCAGGCTCTCGAATCCCGACGCCAACGCAGGCGGGGGCGCGCCCAAGGGGGCCGGCCCGCCCCCGGTTGCGCTTTGCGGGGGGCGGTCAAACCTGGGCGGGGCCGGGCACGCCGAAGGGGGCTGACACCTTGCGCGGATCGGCGGCCAGTGCGGCCGGGGCGATGGCGTAGCCGACACGCAGTCCCGCCAGGCCGTAGGCCTTGGAGAAGGTGTGGGCGATCGAGAGCTGGGGGA
>JAITLQ010000005.1 GCA_031277795.1 Arthrobacter sp. | reverse complement strand
CCATTTCAAATAAAAAACGGTGTCAACAAACTTGGCACACTATTGAGTTCTCAAACAACGAACACCCCACCAGCTACCCCCAACACCAACGCATCAGGATCACTACAATGAAGCTTCATACCGCCGGACCAAGAAAACCTTTCCAGGCCCTCACCCCGTTCCCGGGGCGTCTCGGCGACAAGAGAAGACTCTACACGAGATCCGAGCGCACGCAAAATCGGGGGCACCCCCTCGGGTACACCCGGCCGTCGGGGCCAACTTCCGCGAGTTCTGACGGAAGTGACCGGCATCGACGTGGTCCACACGGGGCGAATCGCCTCTCGTGGCTCGCTTCTCCCAGCCAATCGTGAGCCAGCTCATATGTAAAGGGTTTGGAGCAGCGTGTCGCGCCTTCTTCACCCCCGCGTCGCACGGCCGCAACCACGCCGTTGCCCGCACCCGGCTCCCCCGCCACGCCGACTCCCCTGTAACTGGCGCTCCCCCGCCGCACCGACTCCCCGCAAGCGGCGCTTCGCCGAGCCGACGTCCACACGCTGCGCTCGCCACCTTCAAGGAGCCGCCCCTCAAGCAAGAAGAGGAGAGGGACGGAACCCGTACGGGTTCCGTCCCTCTCCTCACGTGCCTCTTCCGGCTCGCTCACCCCGAAGCCGGGGCGGCCGAGCCCGCCGGCCACCGCCGTGCCTCAGGCAAGCGCAGCCGTACCTCAGGAGCTCAGGCGCGTGCCGCCGTGCCTCAGGCCAGCGTCGCCGACGCGAAGTTCTTCTTGCCTCGGCGCACCAGCAGCACGCCGCCTGCCAGCGCGTCCTCTGCCCCAAAGGTGGCCTCGAGGTCGCTGATCTTGACGTTGTTGACGTAGGCGCCGCCCTCGGTGACGGTGCGGCGCGCCTCGGAGTTGCTCTTCGAGAGCCCGGTCGCCACCAGCAGCTCGATGATCCCCACGCCGGCGGACACCTCGCTGCCCGGCATCGAGGCGGCAACGGAGCGAGCCGTGCGCTCGTCCAGACCCGAGAGGTCCCCGCCGCCGAACACGGCCGCGGACGCCGCCACCGCCTTCTCCGTCTCCTCGACGCCGTGCACCAGCGCCGTGACATCGAAGGCCAGCGTCTTCTGCGCCTCGCGGGCGAAGGGACGCTCGGCCACGGCCCGCTCCAGGGTCTCGATCTCCTCGCGATCGCGGAAGGTGAAGATCTTGAGCCGACCGATCACATCGGCGTCGGCCTGGTTGAGCCAGAACTGGTAGAAGGTGTACGGGCTACACAGCTCGGGATCGAGCCAGATCGCGTTGCCCTCCGACTTGCCGAACTTGGTGCCATCGGCGTTGGTGATGAGCGGCGTGCCCAGGGCGTTGACGCGCGCACCCTCCGTCTTCCGGATGAGATCGGTGCCGGAGGTGAGGTTGCCCCACTGATCCGAACCGCCGGACTGCAGGGTGCAGCCGTAGCGGCGGAAGAGCTCCAGGTAGTCGAGACCCTGCAGGATCTGGTAGCTGAACTCCGTGTAGGAGATGCCCTCCTCGGACTCGAGGCGCTTGGCCACGATGTCTTTCTTAATCATGGTGCCCACGCGGAAGTTCTTGCCGATCTCGCGCAGGAACTCCAGGGCCGACATCTCGCCGGTCCAGTCGAGGTTGTTGACCATGCGGGCGGCGTTCTCCCCCTCGAAGGAGAGGAACCGCTCGATCTGGGCCCGCAGCGAGGACACCCACTGCTCCACGACCTCGCGCGGGTTGAGCACGCGCTCCGAGGTCTGCCGCGGGTCACCGATGAGGCCGGTGGCGCCGCCTACGAGGCCGAGCGGCTTGTGCCCCGCCAGCTGCAGGCGACGCATCACCAGCAGCTGGACGAGGTGGCCCAGGTGCAGGCTCGAGGCCGTGGGATCGAAGCCGCAGTAATAGGTGACCGTGTCCTCGCTGAGCGCGCGCTCCAGTTCGGTCTCATCCGTGGAGACGTGGACGTAGCCGCGCCACTTGAGCTCCTGGAAGATGTTTGAAAACGACGGGTCGTTGCTCTGCGCGGCGAGGGCCGCTGCGTTCTGCGTATCGGTCACGCCTTCAAGGCTATCAATCGGCCGCCGTGCCCACCGACTGGGTGACGGGCAGCAGGGCCCGCGGCGCGTCGTTTCCGACACACACCACGGCCAGGAACTGCGTGGTACGGGTCAGCGCCACGTACAGATTCCCGACGCCGCCGCCCGAGTCCCGCACGATGTCCCCCGGATCGGCCACGACCACCACGTCGAACTCGAGGCCCTTGGCCTCGGTCGCGCTCATCACGAGGACGTCCTGCCCCGCGGCCACGTCGCCGGCACCCGTGCCGACGCGCGCGCCGAACCGCGCGCGCAGCGCGGAGCGCACCTGCGCCACCCGCGCCTCCGAGGTGACCACGGCGCTCAAGCCGCCCTGCACCTGGGCGAGGCCCCGCTCCAGGGCCGCCACCGCGGCGTCGGGCAGTGCCTGGGCGTCCGCCACGCGTTCAAGCAGCGGCTCGCTCTCGGCATCGCGCACGGCGCTCGCGGCGGAGATCCGCAACCCGGCGTCCGTGGCGACGCGTTCGGCCAGCTCCACGACCTGCCGCGGCGTGCGGTAGTTGACGCTGAGCTCGGCCAGGGTGAAGCGCTCCCCCACGAACGGCGCCAACGCGGCGCCCCAGGACCCGGCGGCCGCCGGGGCGTCAGCCTGCGCCGCGTCCCCGACGACCGTGAAGGACTTCATGGGGCAGCGGCGCATGAGCAGCCGCCACTGCATGGGCGAGAGCTCCTGGGCCTCATCCACGACCACGTGGCCGTAGGCCCAGGTGCGATCGGCGGCCGCCAGCTCGGCGGCGGTGCCGCGCGCGCCCTCGACCTCGTTGTAGGCAGCCAGCGCCTCGGCGTCGATGAAGCCGTCGATGCCCTCCTCGGAGAGCTGGGCGTGCACATTGCGCACCGCCTGCTCGGCGTTTTCGAGGTCGCGCTTGGCCTGGGCCTTGGCCTCGGCGGCGGCACGCCCCGCGCTGGGTTCGAAGTCCCCGAGCAGCTCGGCCGCCTCGTCCAGCAGCGGAACATCGGCCTCCGTGAAGGGTGCGCCGGACTCCCGCACCAGGGCGGCGCGCTCCGCCTCGGTGAAGCCGGGCGTCACGGCGCGCAGGATCTGGGGCTTGGAGTAGATGCCCTCCAGCAACTGCTGGGGGGTGAGCGGCATCCAGCACAGGTTCAGCGCCACCCGCACATCACGCGAGGAGCGCACGTCCTCCACGAGGTACGCGCGGTCGGCCTCGTTCCCGGCGCCGCCGCTGGCCTCGAGCAGCTCCTGCAGCTGCTCGGCGAGCTCCTTCACGAGGATCTTGACGAAGGTCTCGCGCGCCTCGTTGTGGGGCTTGTGGCCCTGACGCGCGCGCTCGCGCGCCCGCCTCACCTGGGCCGGGGTGAGCATGATCTTGGTGCCCTCCACCTCCAGCACCCGGGGAGCGGCGGGGATGCGCTGGCGCTGCGCCACCGCGCGGCGGACCACCTCCGCCATCCGCAGGGAACCCTTGACCCGCGCCGTCTCGCGCGAGGCCTCGGGGGCGGCGTCGAGGCCCGGCCAAAGCCGGCCCAGGCTGGAGAGCACCACGCCAGTCTCACCGAGCGAGGGAAGCACGCGGTCGATGTAGCGCAGGAAGGCATCCGAGGGGCCGACGACGAGCACGCCGGCACGGCGCAGCCGCTCGCGCTGCGCGTAGAGAAGGTAGGCGGCGCGGTGCAGCGCCACGGCGGTCTTGCCGGTGCCCGGCCCGCCCTGGACCACCATGACGCCGGGCAGCGGCGCGCGGATGATGCGGTCCTGCTCGGCCTGGATGGTCGCCACGATGTCGCCCATGCGGCCGGTGCGGCGGGCGTTCAGCGCCGCAAGGAGCGCCCCGTCGCCCTGGGAGGCACCCTCCGCCTCCGCCAGCTCCGGATCCAGGACGTCGTCCTCGATGGAGACCACCTCGCGGCGGCGCAACGTGAGATGACGGCGCCGGCTCACGCCGTGGCGGTCGAAGGCCGTGGCCTGGTAGAACGCCGCCGCCTCGGGGGCGCGCCAATCCACCAGCAGGCGGGTCTGTTCCTCGTCGGTGAGGCCGATGCGCCCGATGTAGCGGTGCGCGTCCTCGCCCGCCTCGAGGTCGAGCCGTCCGAAGGCCAACCGCTCCTCGACAGCATCGAGCTGAGCCAGCCGGTCCTCGTAGAGGGTGGCGAAGCTATCGCGCTCGGATTGGTTCTGGCGGCTGCCGATCGCGCCCGTGGCCCGCACGCGGCTCAGCTGCTCGCGTTTCTCCTCCCGCAGCTCGTCCAAGCGACGGTAGAGGCCCCGCACATATTCGCGCTCGTGTTCCAGCGCTGCGCTTGCCTCGGCCTGGACGGTCTCGTTCGCCATGGTGCTCCCTCGCGTGGACGATGCCCTCAAAAAACGGGACACACGAGTGTACTCCGGTGCCGGCGCCGTGGGGTGCCCTCGGGCGGGCTCGGGCTATGGCGCAAAGAGTTCGACGGCGTGCCGTTGCGTGGGCTCGGGCGGGGCACCGCCCCGGCGGCGCGCCCGCATCACCCCTCGGGCGCGTGCGCGCTCAGACGCGCTGCAGCGAGACGACCTCGCGCCCCGCGAGCTTCTCGCGTCCGCCGAGCGCCTCGAGCTCGAGCACCACGGCCACGCCGGCCACGGCGCCTCCCGCCTGTTCCACAAGGGAGGCCGCCGCCTCCATGGTGCCGCCCGTGGCGAGCACATCGTCGATGAGCAGCACGCGGGCGCCGGGGTGCAGGGCGTCCTGGTGGATCTCGAGCGAGGCCGTGCCGTACTCCAGCTCGTAGTCGCGGCGGAAGACCTCGCGCGGCAGCTTGCCGCCCTTGCGCACCGTGAGCAGGCCCGTGCCGGTCGCGTAGGCCACGGCGGAGGCGAGCAGGAAACCACGGGCCTCCATGCCGGCCACGGCGTCGAAGCGGCCTTCGAAGGGGGCGGCCAGCGCGTCGATGACGCGGCGCAGGCCCTGGGCATCGGCGAAGACGGGGGTCAGGTCCTTGAACGAGATGCCCGGTTCCGGGTAGTCGGGAACCACCGCGCAGAGGCGGTCAAGAAGGGCATCGATGGGCTCAAGCGCGACAGAGTTCACCGGGACATTCTAGTGCCTTGCGCTGGCAGTGCACGACGGCGGGTGGCTTGCCCCGCGCGCGGGCGCGGGACCGGGGCGGGCGGGCGAGGGGCGGGGCAGGCCTGATTTTCTACCCGCCCAGCCCTGGCCGCGGGCGCAGGCCCGGGACACAACAACGGCGGCCTCCCGCGCCCGAAGCGCGGGAGGCCGCCGTCGTACAGTTCAAGCGGGCGCGGCCCGCCTCGCCCGGATCAGGCGCGGGGACCGTAGCCCTCCGCGAGGAGGGCGGCGTCCGCGTAGGCGCGCACGCCGGCGAGGGCCTGGGTGAGGGCCTGAAGCTGGGCCGCCACGGCGGCGGGCGCGGTACCGCCCTGGCCGGCGCGGGCGTTGAGCGAACCCTCGGTGGAGAGCACGGAACGCACCTCGGGCGTGAGGTGCTCAGAGATGCCGGCGTAGTCCTCGTCGCTCAGGTCCCACAGCTCCACGCCGCGGCCCTCCGCCAGGGCCACGGCCTCGCCGGAGAGCTCGTGGGCCACGCGGAAGGGCACGCCCTGCTTCACGAGCCACTCGGCGATGTCGGTGGCCAGGGCGAAGCCAAGCGGCGCCAGTTCGGCCATGCGCTCGGTGTTGAAGGTCAGCGTGGCGATCTGGCCGGAGACGGCGGGCAGCAGCAGCTCCAGCGTGTCCGCGGCGTCGAACACCGGCTCCTTGTCCTCCTGCAGATCGCGGTTGTACGCGAGTGGGAGGCCCTTGAGCGTGGCGAGAAGGCCGGCGAGGTCGCCGATGAGGCGCCCGGACTTACCGCGCGTGAGCTCGGCCACGTCGGGGTTCTTCTTCTGCGGCATGATCGAGGAACCGGTGGAGTAGGAATCGTGCAGCTTCACGAAGCCCACCTCCTTGGTGGCCCAGAAGATGATCTCCTCGGAGATGCGCGAGAGGTCGACGCCGATCATGGAGCAGACCCATGCGAACTCGGCGAACACATCGCGCGAGGCGGTGCCGTCGATCGAGTTCCACACGGCGGAATCGAAGCCGAGCTCAGCCGCGACGGCGTTGGGGTCGAGTCCAAGCGTGTTGCCGGCCAGGGCGCCGGAGCCGTACGGGGACACGGCGGCGCGCTTGTCCCAATCGGCCAGGCGCTGGACATCGCGCAGCAGGGCCCAGGCGTGGGCGAGCAGGTGGTGGCTGAGCAGGATGGGCTGCGCGTGCTGCAGGTGCGTGCGGCCGGGCATGGGGGCATCCGGGTGGGCCTGCGCCTGCGCGACGAGGGCGTCCACCGTGGCGAGGACGCCGCGGGCGATGAGGCGCGCGTGATCGCGCAGGAACATGCGACCGAGCGTGGCGATCTGGTCGTTGCGGGAGCGGCCGGCGCGCAACTTGCCGCCCAGCGCGGTCCCGGCGCGCTCGATGAGGCCGCGCTCCAGGGAACCGTGCACGTCCTCGTCCGAGTCTGCGGCGACGTACGCGCCCGAAACGACGTCGGCGTCGAGCCGCTCGAGGGCGTCGAGCATGCCCTCGAGCTCCTCATCGCTCAGGAGCGAGGCGGTGTGCAGGACGCGCGCGTGGGCCTTGGAGCCGGCGATGTCGTAGCGGGCGAGGCGCCAGTCGAAGTGCGTGGACTTGCTCAGCGCCGCCAAGGCGTCGGCGGGCCCGCCGGAGAAGCGTCCGCCCCACAGGGCTCCCTCATTGGTTCCGTGCGCCATGTCCTTGATTCTCTCCTCGTGTCTGCTGGTGGGTGCCGGCGGCCGGGGCCGCGCACCGCTGGCCCAGTCTATCGGCCCGCCGCGCGCGACCGCGGGGTGCATGACGCGCGTTCACTTCCCTCAACACAGCGCGCGCACATGCGCCCGCCGCTAAGCTTGGACGCATGAGCCACGAGAACTTGAGCGACTACGACCGCGCCTCCGCCACCCCGTCCCAGGTGGGCGGCAGCGAGGGCGCGCCGGCGTTGAGCGATGACCAGGTGGCCTTCCTGAACCGCCTGTTCGACCTGGCCCGCGAGGGCAAGCCTGAGCTCGTCGAGTACCTCAAGCAGGGCATCCCGGTCGACCTCGCCGATCACAAGGGCGACACCTTCCTGATCCTCGCGGCCTACGCCGGCCACGAGGACCTGGTGCGCTCGCTCATCGAGGCGGGCGCCGACGTGAACCGCCTGAATCAGCGCGAGCAGTCGGCGCTGACCTGCGCCGTCTTCCGCGGCGACGAGGTGCTCGTGACGGCACTGCTCGCCGCCGGCGCCGACCCCGAGCTGGGCGCGCAGAACGCCATCGCCACGGCGCGCGCCTTTGGCCAGGCCGAGCTCTTGGCGTTGCTGCAGCCCGAGGGCTGAGCCGCCAGCCGTCGCCCGGACGAAAGCAGGGCCCGCACCGTTGTTTCGGTGCGGGCCCTGCTGTTCTTCGCACCGCGAGGAGGTGGGAGGGAGGGCGGGCGCCGACCACCTCAGGCAACACGGTTCGGCATGGCACAGCACTGCACGACGGCGTGGGACCGGGTCCGGCGGGGCGTGCGCCTCAGCGCGTGGGCAGCAGGGCGAGGAGCGCCGCGAGGCCCTGCTCGAAGGCGTCGTCGGCCGGGGCGGCCGGCAAGGCGGCGCGCGCGGTGACGGCACGGGAGAAGATCGGGTGTTCCTCCCCCTCGGCCCCCGCATCGAAGATGTCCTCCGGCGCCGTCACGTCGAGCGCCGAGCCGAAGATGAAGGACTCGAAGGCCACGATCACCGAGACGATGCGGGCGTCGGGCAGGCCGGCGGAGGACAGCGCGGAGGCGACGGCCTCGTAGACCCCGAGCGTGCGGGGCGAGCCGGCGACGGGGAGCACGGCGATGCCCGTGATGGCACCGGGGTGGGCGGCAAAGACATCGCGGTAGCTGCGCGCCCAGGCCGACATCGCGCTGGGCAGGGGAAGGCGCTGGAACACGCTCACGTCAACGTCGCCCATGAGACGTTCCTGGACCGGAAGCCACAGGGCGGCCTTGGACGGGACGTGGTTGTACAGGGCCGAGGGCGCCACCCCGAGCTCGGCCGCGAGCGCCTTCATGGTCATGGCGTCGAAGCCCGCGGCGTCGATCAGCCGCAGGGCCGCCTCGGCGATGCGCTCGATGCTGAGCACCGAGGTCTTGGGGCGCCCGGTGCGCCGCTTCACAGTGGTGGCCACGTCCAACCTTCCGCATCGCGCCGTGGTGGGTGATGATTCGAGCACGCGGCACCCAGCGCCGCATCGCTTCACCATCCCACGAATGAATTGCGATCACTTTAATTGCGACACGCCTCCCCGGCCGCCCGCTCGGCGCTCCGACGGGATCTTTGCACGAGATCACCCGCCTTTCGGCGGGGTTCTCTCGCAAGACCGATCCCGAATCGGTGCCGTTGATCAGGAAAAGTGGCCCAGGACACGTGCCTAGGTTACCCTGATAGTGAACAGCATTCATTTTGTTGGGCACAACGAGTCGGAGGGATCCCTCATCATGCAGAACATCGAACGCGACGTCGTCATCGTCGGCGCCGGCCCCGCCGGCCTTACCGCCGCGCTGGAGCTGAAGAAGATCGGCAAGACCGTGGCCATCCTTGAGGCCCGCGATCGCGTGGGTGGCCGCACCTGGACCGACACCATCGGCGGCGCCACCATCGAGATCGGCGGCCAGTGGATCAGCCCCGATCAGACCGCCCTGTACTCCCTCGCGGAGGAGCTCGACATCGAGACCTACCCCCGTTGGAAGGAGGGCGCCTCCGTCTTCATCGATCACGACGGCAAGCGCACCGTCTACACGGGCGAGGACTTCCCGGTCGGCGAGGCCACCGTCGGCGAGATCGACAAGCTCATCGCGATCATGGACGAGCTGGCCGCCCAGGTGAACCCCGACAAGCCGTGGGAGCACCCCGACGCCAAGGAGCTCGACACGATCTCCTTCCACCACTGGCTCGAGTCCAAGACCTCCGACCCCGTGGCCGTGGAGTGCGTCGGCCTCTTCATCGCCGGCGGCATGCTGACCAAGCCCGCGAAGACCTTCTCGGCCCTGCAGGCGCTGCTCATGGCCTCCTCCGCCGGTTCCTTCTCCAACCTGGTGGACGAGGACTTCATCCTCGATCGCCGCATGTCCACCACCATGCAGGGCGTCTCCCTGAAGATGGCCGAGCGCATCGGCGCCGACGACATCTTCCTGAACAACCCCATGCTCAACCTCGAGTGGTCAGAGGGCTCCGTCGTGGCCCACGGCAAGGACGTGTCCGTCTCCGCCAAGCGCGTCATCCTGGCGATCCCGCCGAACCTCTACACCCGCCCCTCGTTCGTGCCGCCGCTGCCGCGCTGGCAGCAGGTGACCCACCAGCACCAGTCCATGGGCCTGGTCATCAAGGTGCACGCCGTGTACGACCGCCCGTTCTGGCGCGAGCAGGGCCTCTCCGGCACCTGCTTCTCCCCCAGCTCGCTGGTCCAGGAGATCTACGACAACACCTTCCTGGACGACGCCCGCGGCACGCTGGTCGGCTTCATCTCCGACGAAAAGGCCGACGCCATGTGGGCCCTGGGCGAGGAGGAGCGCCGCACCGCCATCCTCGAGTCCATGGCCGCCTTCCTCGGCGAGGAGACCCTCAACCCCGAGGTCTTCTACCTCTCCGACTTCGGCTCGGAGGAGTGGACCCGCGGCGCCTACGCGACCAGCTACGACCTGGGCGGCCTGCACCGCTTCGGCCCCACCCAGAACGACGCCGTCGGCCCGATCTACTTCGCGTCCTCCGATCTGGCCGGCGAGGGCTACCAGCACGTCGACGGCGCCGTTCGCATGGGCCGCCGCACGGCGGCGCGCATCGCGGCCGACCTCGACGGCGGCAGCTACGACGAGTCCTTCGACGGGGCCGTGAGCCCGTTCGCGAAGGCCTGATCGCCCCATGAAGTACATCGTCGGCTACACCGCGGATCGCGGCGGAAAACTGGCCCTGAATCTGGCGTGCAACATCGCGTACGCCGCCCGCACCCACGAGGATCCGGTCGAGGTCGACCTGGTCATGGTGGTGCGCAATCAGTCCCCGTTCACCGCCGTGTACCCCAGCGCGGACCCGCTCGGATACGAAGAAATCCTTGACACCACGCTGCGCGGTTGGGCCGACGAGGCCCTGGCCATGGTCCCCGAGGGGATCAAGGCCAGGGTCCTCATCCGGGCCGCCGACTCCGAGGCCGAGGGCATCATCGCCGCGGCCGAGGAGGTCGGCGCCCGGATGATCGTGGTCGCCCCGCGCGCCCACGGCCTGGGGGGCTCGCTCGGCTCCGTGGCGAACGCCCTCCTGCATTCCTCCCCCGTACCCGTCATGCTCGCGGTGCCGCAGAGCACCCCGGATGACCCCACGGGTCCCGGTCCCTCGCGCGTCACGGCGTTCGTTGGCACCAAGGACGGCGCCGAGGCGGTGGCCCACATGGCCGCCGTGACGGCGCAGCACCACCACCTCCCGGTGCGCATCGTGTCCCTTCTGGAGCTGGACGGCTCCCGGGACGATGCCGACCAGCTCGCGGAGGCACGCGAGCTCATCGAGGAGATCGCCGGGCGCACCACGCTCGGCTCCGAGGTCATCGTGGCCCACGGCGCGAGCCTCGACGAGGCGATCAGCCACGTCGAGTGGCGTCCGCACGAGATCGCCCTCCTCGGCTCCGCCCGCATGGGCGGACGCCGTCTTTTCCTGGGGTCCACGGCACACAAGGTGCTGCGCGTGACCCCCGTCCCCGTCGTCGTCGTGCCGCGTGATTATTCCGCCGCCGCCGCGGCCCGCATCGAGAACCAAGGGGGGCAGGCTTCATGAGCACTCCCACACACAAGAAGCAGCTCTCCCCCGAGCTGATTTCGGACCAGGCCGACAAGGGCCTGGCCAAGGGCGCCGTCGGCGTCATCGGCCTCATCGTCATCGGCATTTCGACGATCGCCCCGGCGTACACGTTGACGGCGGCGCTCGGCCCGACCGTCGCCGAGGTCGGCACGCACCTGCCCGCCATCTTCCTGGCCGGCTTCATCCCCATGCTCCTGGTGGCCCTCGGCTACCGCGAGCTGAACAACCGCATGCCGGACGCCGGCACCACCTTCACGTGGTCAACGCGCGCCTTCGGCCCGTGGATGGGCTGGATGGGCGGCTGGGGCCTCATCGCCGCCACCGTCATCGTGCTCTCCAATCTGGCCGCCGTGGCGACGGACTTCCTGTTCATCATGCTGAGCCAGATCTTCAACAACCCGGAGATCGCCGAGCTGACGCGCAATCTGTGGGTCAACATCCCCGTGACCTTGGTGTTCCTGGCGCTCGCGGTGTGGATCTCCTACCGCGGCGTGCAGACGGCCATGGTGGTCCAGTACATCCTCGTGGCGTTCCAGATCATCGTGCTCGTGTGGTTCTCCATCGCCGGCTTTGTTCACCTCGGCAACGGCACGGCCTTCGATGCCACGCCGCCGAGCCTTGAGTGGTTCAACCCCTTCGGCGTCGGTGACATCACGACCTTCACGGCCGGCGTCTCGCTCTCCATCTTCATCTTCTGGGGCTGGGACGTGACGCTCACGATGAACGAGGAGACCAAGGACCCGGCCAAGACCCCGGGCCGCGGCGCGACCCTGACGGTGCTCATCATCATCGTGCTCTACATGCTCATCGCACTCTCCGTCATCGCCTTCGCCGGCGTGGGGACCGAGGGACTGGGCGCAGGTAATCCGGAGAACCAGGAATCGATCTTCGCGGTGCTCGCCGGGCCGGTCATGGGCCCGTTCGCGATCCTCATGTCGATCGCGATCCTCACCTCGAGCGCCTCGAGCCTGCAGTCCACCATGGTGGGGCCGGCCCGCACGTTGCTCTCCATGGGCTTCTTCAAGGCCCTCCCCGACGCCTTCGGCCGCATCTCCCCGCGCTTCAAGTCCCCCACCGTGGCCACGGTGGCCTCGGGTGCCGCCGCCGCCATCTTCTACGTGGTCACGCGCCTGCTCTCCGAGAACGCCCTGTGGGACACCGTGACGGCCCTCGGCATGATGGTCTGCTTCTACTACGGCATCACGGCCCTGGCCTGCGTGTGGTGGTTCCGCCGCGAGTTCGCCAAGAGCGTGCGCGGCTTCGTATTCCAGTTCCTCTTCCCGCTCATCGGCGGCGTGGTCCTGCTGCTCATGTTCATCAAGACGGCCATCGACTCGATGGATCCCGACTACGGTTCCGGGTCCAACATCGGCGGGGTCGGCATGGTGTTCATCCTCGGCATGGCGATCATCCTGCTTGGCATCGGCACGATGTTCTACCAGGCCATCCGCCGCCCGGCGTTCTTCAAGGGGCAGACGCTCCCCCGCGATCGCTGAGTTTTTTCACTGCACGACGGCGCCCCGTCGCCTCCCGCGCACCGCGCGGGGGCGGCGGGGCGCTGGCGTTGCCGGCCGGCGTTGCTGGGTGGCGTTGCTGGCTGGCGCTGCTAGGCGGCGCCGTCGAGCCGGCGCGCGGCGAGGGCCAGTTCACGCACCCATGCCGCCACGTTGGCGTCGATCGCCGCGCGGGTGTCCGCCTCGCCCAGGCCGAGCCCGGAGAAGCCCGTCTCCGTGATGGTCAGCCGGGTTCCGCCCCCGGCCGGGGCCAGCTCGAAGCTCGTGATGGTGGCCGGGGCGGCGGTGTCGCCGCCCGTGTGGGCCCCGCGGCTCACGTAACGCCCGAGCGGGACGACCTCGACGTCGTCGAACACGAACTCGCCATACACGGGATCGATGACGATGTGCCGCCCGGGGCTCGGCGTCTCGATGCGGTGCTCGCGCCACTCGCCGTCGTTGATGAACCACCCGGGTTGCGTCACGAAGTCCCAGACGGCGTCGTGGGGGGCGGGGAGCACCGCGCGCACGCGCAGGGCATCGCCGTCGTCAGGGATCTCGTTGACCGGCTGGGGCTCGTTCATGGTCCCATGATGGCCGCCGGGTGGCCGGGCCCGCCAGGGTTCACGCGCACTGCACACGCACTGCACACGCCGGTGCTGACAGCGTCAGCCTCTTCGTGCACACTGGTGCCCCGCGCCGAAAACGACGCCACACGAAGGAGAAAACATGGGCTTCCTGACCCCGCAGGCCACCGGAGAACTGGGCGTGCTCAAGACCTACGCGCTGCAGCAATTGGCGCAGCTGCGCACCACCGTGGTGGGGCTGAGCAACGAGCAGGCTCACTCCCACCCCACGGCCTCCGCCCTGAACCTCACCGGCCTGCTGCGCCACTGCGGGGCGGTGGGCGTGTTCTGGTCGGCCAGCGCGGCGGCGGCGCCGGGCCAGCCAGACATCCCCACCGAGTTCGAGGACCGGCTGCTCACGGAGCTCGTGGCCGACCCGTCGTCGCTCGAGGAGACGCTGGTCTACTTCGATCGCTGCGTCGAGCTGACCGCTGCCAACATCGACGCCGTCACCGATCTCGCGGCGCCCGTGCCGGTGCCGCGGGCCCCGTGGTATCTGGCGGACCTGACGAGCTGGGAGGCCCGCTGGTGCCTCGCGCACATCAGCACCGAGGTCGCCAGGCACACCGGCCACGCCGACATCATCCGCGAGTCCATCGACGGCAAGGGCTCCTTCGAACTCAACGACCTCGCCGCCCGGGTCTAAGCACCCCGGCTAGACGCCGTCGGCCCACTCCAGGAAGCGGGCGGCGACGTCCGCGCCACCATCGGGGCGGCGGGTGATGACGACCACGGTGTCATCGCCGGCGATGGTGCCGAGGATGTCGGGCAGCAGCGAGTGGTCGATGGACTGCGCCAGGAAGTTCGCCGCGCCAGGCGGCGTGTGCAGCACCACCAGGTTGGCGCTGGACTCGGCGGCGACCAGCAGCTCGGCGCACAGGCGCGTGAGCCGCGCGTCGAGGACCTCGGCCCCCGACTCGAGCCCCGCCGCGCGCGGCGAATCCTCATCCTCGCTGCGCAAGGCGTACACGTGGGTGCCGTCCGCGGCGCGGACCCGCGTGGCGCCCAGGTCAAGCAGGTCCCGCGAGAGGGTGCCCTGCGTCACCTGGATGCCCTCGGCCGAGAGCAGCCCGGCCAGCTCGGCCTGGCTGCGCACGGCGCGCAGGGTCACGAGCGCGCGGATGCGGGCCTGACGCGCAATCTTGGTGCTCGGGGCGTTGCCTGGAACGCGGGTGCCTGGCAGCGCCCCGCGGCCGGCGGCAAGCTCGCTCATCGCGCCCCGGCGGCGTCGGCGAGGTCGGCGGAGAGACCCGAGCGGTCCAGCAGGAAGGTCAGCAGGGCCTTCTGCGCGTGCAGGCGGTTCTCCGCCTCGTCCCACACCACCGACTGCGGCCCGTCGATGACGGAGGCCTCGATCTCGTACCTACGGTAGGCGGGCAGGCAGTGCAGCACGATCGCCTCCGGATCGGCCTGCGCCATCGCCGCGTCGTTCACGGCGTAGTCCGTGAAGAGCTTGAGGCGCGCCTCCTTCTCGTCCTCCTGGCCCATCGACACCCAGGTGTCGGTCGCCACCACGTCGGCGCCGGCCAGCGCCTCGGCCGCGTCGGTCGTGATCAGGACGGAGCCGCCCGTGAGGGACGCACGCTCCTGCGCGGCGCGCACGATGCGTTCCTCCGGCAGGTAGCCCTCCGGCCCGGCGATGCGCACGTGCATGCCGGCCGTGACGCCGCCGAGCAGGTACGAGTTGGCCATGTTGTTGGCCGCGTCGCCCAGGTACGTGAGCGTGAGGCCCTTGAGCTCACCCTTGTGCTCGCGGATCGTCTGCAGGTCGGCCAGGATCTGGCACGGGTGGTAGTCATCCGTCAGCGCGTTCACCACGGGGATCGAGGAGTTCGCGGCCAGCTCCTCGAGCTGGTCCTGCCCGAAGGTGCGCCAGACCACCGCGGAGAGCATGCGGGAGAAGACCCGCGCGGAGTCGGCCACCGTTTCCTTGTGCCCCAGCTGCGCCTCGCCGGGGTTGATGATGAGCGGGTTGCCACCCAGGTCCGCGACGCCGGCCGAGAAGGACAGGCGCGTACGCGTGGAGGTCTTGTCGAAGATGATGGCGACCGTCTGCGGGCCGGCCAGCGGCGTGCGCGAGTAGCGATCCGCCTTGAGCGCGGCGGCCAGGTCGAGCACCTCGGCCTGCTCGGCCGGGCTCAGGTCGGTATCGACGAGGAAGTGGCGGACGGGCGTGCTCGACGCCGCGGGGCTGGGCTGGGAGGTCATCTCAGGACTCCTTGGGGGTGGACTGGGCGGCCAGCTGCGCGGAGGCCGTGGCGACAAGGGAGGGGAAGGCGGCAACAAAGGTGGAGAGCTGCTCGCGCGTCACGATGAGCGGCGGGGCCAGGCGCACCGTGTCCGGGCCCGTGGCGTTGACGATGAAGCCGGCCTCGAGCCCGGCCTGGACGATGAGCGGGGCCAGCCCGTCCTCGACCTGGATGCCCACGAGCAGGCCGCGGCCGTGCACGCCCTTGACCTCGGGCAGGGCCAGCAGCTCGCCCGTGAGCCATTCGCCGGTGTCGCGCACGTGAGCCAGCAGGCCCTCGTGCTCGATGACGTGCAGGGTGGCGAGCGCCGCCGCCGTGGCCAGGGGGTTGCCGCCGAAGGTGGTGCCGTGCTGGCCGGCACTCAGCAGCGCCGAGACCTCGGGGCCGAAGGTCAGCATGGCGCCGACCGGCACGCCGCCGCCCAGGCCCTTGGCGAGCGTCATGGCGTCGGGGATGACACCCTCGGAGGCGAACCAGGCCCCGGTGCGGCCGATGCCGGTCTGGACCTCGTCGACGATCATGAGGGCGCCCGCCTCGCGGGTCACCTCGCGCACGGTCTGCAGGTAGCCCTCCGGCAGCGGGATGACGCCGGCCTCGCCCTGAATGGGCTCGACGATGACCGCCTGGACCGTGCCGTCCACCGCGGCGCGCAGCGCGTCGACGTCGCCCGCGGGGATCCACTCGACGCCGCCCGGCAGCGGCTCGAAGGGCTCACGGTAGGCGGGCTTCCAGGTCATGGAGAGCGCGCCGGCCGTGCGCCCGTGGAAGGCGTGCTCCAGCGCGATGATGCGCGTGCGCGGTGCCTCGGCGGTGCCGCGATTGCGGCGGGCGAGCTTGAAGGCGGCCTCGTTGGCCTCGGTGCCGGAGTTGGCGAAAAACGCGTGCGAGCCCTCGGGGGCGTGCGCGAGGCTCAGGAGCCGCTCGGCCAGCGCGATCTGCGTGGGCGAGGCGAAGAAGTTCGACACGTGGCCGAGCGTGGCCAGCTGGCTCGAGACGACGGAGGTCAGGAACGGGTGGGCGTGGCCGAGCGCGTTGACGGCGATGCCGCCGAGCAGGTCGAGGTAGGCCTTCCCGTCGGCGTCCCACACCGTGGCGCCCGAGCCGCGCACGAGGACGCGCTGGGGCGTGCCGAAGACGCCGAGGAGCGAGCGATCGTAGCGGCGCAGCAGCTCCTCGCCCCGCAGGGCGGAAAGGGCGGCCAGGCCGTCTCCCGCGAGCGCCGCTGCGGCGGCGCCGGCCGGCACCAGGCCGGGCACGGCGTCGTCGGGCTGGGTGTTCTGCGCGTTCACGCGTTCTCCTCCTCGGTTTCCGGAACCACCTGGGTCCCGACGCCGGCCGAGGTGAAGACCTCGAGCAGCATGGTGTGGGGCTGGCGCCCGTCCACGATGTGGGCGCGCGGCACGCCGGCGTCGAGCGCGGCGAGGCACGCCTTCATCTTGGGGATCATGCCGGACTCGAGCGAGGGAAGCATGCGCCGCAGCTCCCCGGCGTCGAGCGAGCTGATGAGGCTGGAGCGATCCGGCCAGTTGGCGTACAGGCCCTCGACGTCCGTCAGGATGACGAGCTTGGAGGCGCCCAGGGCGCCGGCCAGGGCCGCGGCGGCCGTGTCGGCGTTGACGTTGAGCACCTCGCCCGTGGGCTTGCCGTGAGCGTCGATCTCGGGCGCCACGGTGGAGATGACCGGGATGCGGCCGGCGTCGATGAGATCCTCGACCGCCGTGGGGTCGACGCCCGTCACCTCGCCCACGAGGCCGAGGTCCACCTCGACGCCGTCCACGACGGTGCCCGTGCGCGCCGCGCGCAGGAGCCGGCCGTCCTCGCCGGAGAGGCCAACCGCGTAGCGGCCGTGCTCGTTGATGAGGCCCACCAGCTCGCGGCCCACCTGGCCCGTCAGGACCATACGGACCACCTCCATGGCCTCCGGCGTCGTCACGCGCAGCCCGCCGCGGAACTCCGACTCGACGCCGAGGCGATCGAGCATGGAGTTGATCTGCGGGCCGCCGCCGTGCACCACGACGGGGTGGATGCCCGCGTGGTGCAGGAAGACGATGTCCTCGGCGAAGGCGCGGCGCAGCGCGTCATCCACCATGGCGTTGCCGCCGTACTTGATGACCATGCGGCTGCCGGCGAAGCGCGTGATCCAGGGCAGCGCCTCGACGAGGGCCTCCGCCTTGCGTTGGGCCGTGGCGAGGCGCTCGCTCTGTTCCGTGGGATCCATGGCTGTGCTCTTTTGCATCGAGAGTTCTTTCCGGGTGCTGCGTTCCGCGTTCCGGCCTCAGCTGGAGTAGGCGGAGTTTTCTTCCACATAATCGTGGGTGAGGTCGTTCGTCCAGACCGTGGCCCGCTCCTCGCCGGCCTTCAGGTCGATGACGACCGAGACCTCGCGGGCCGAGGCCAGGTCAACGAGGGAGCGGTCCTCCCCCACGCCGCAGCCGCGGCACACCATGACGCCGTTGATCGTGACGTCGAGATCGCTCGCCTCGAAGGCCGCCTTCGTGGTGCCGACCTCGGAGAGGACGCGGCCCCAATTGGGGTCGTTGCCAAAGATCGCGGTCTTGAAGAGATTGGAGCGGGACACGGCGCGGGAGACCTCGAGGGCGTCCTCGAGGCTGGCCGCGTTGATGGTCTGCACGGCGATGTCGTGGCTCGCGCCCTCGGCGTCGGCGAGCAGCTGCAGGGCCAGGTCGGTGCACAGATCGGCCAGGAGGGCCTCGAACTCGGCCGGGTCGGGGGTGACTCCGGAGGCGCCGGAGGCCATGAGCACCACGGTGTCGTTGGTGGACATGCAACCGTCCGAGTCGGCGCGGTCGAAGCTCACGCCCGTCGCGGCGCGCAGCGCGGCGTCCAGCTGCTCCGGACTGAGCACCGCATCGGTCGTGATCACCACGAGCATGGTGGCCAGCGCGGGCGCCAGCATGCCGGCGCCCTTCGCCATGCCGCCGATGACGTAGCCGGTGCCGGCGCGCTCCGCCTGCTTGGGCACGGTGTCCGTGGTCATGATGGAGCGGGCGGCCGCGGCGCCGCCGTCCGCGCTGAGCTGGGCCGAGGCCGCCGTCGCGCCGGCCAGGATCTTCTCCATGGGCAGGCGCTCACCGATCAGGCCGGTGGAGCAGACGACAACATCGGTGGCCGAAACGCCCAGCAGCTTCGCGACCTCCTCGGCCGTGCGGTGGGTGTCCTGGAACCCGGGGGCCCCCGTGCAGGCGTTGGCGCCGCCGGAGTTCAGGATCACGGCGTCGACGCGGCCGTCCTTGACGACCTCGCGGGACCAGTGCACCGGCGCGGCCGCCACGCGGTTGGACGTGAAGACGGCCGCGGCGTGGCGCAGCGGGCCCTCGTTGAGCACCAGGGCGAGGTCCGGCTTCCCGGAGGCCTTGATGCCCGCGGTGACGCCGGCGGCGCGGAAGCCAGCCGCCGCCGTCACGCCTTGCAGGGCCGCGGCGGCCTCGGCCGAGGTGCGGGCGGGCCAGGAGTACTGGGAAGAGGAGGCGGTCACGGGGCCATTCCTTCGATCTCGAGGCCGAGGGTCTCGGGCAGGCCCAGGGCGATGTTCATGGACTGCACGGCGCCGCCGGCGGTTCCCTTGGTCAGGTTGTCGATGACGCACGTGACGATGACGCGGCCGGCGTGCGGGTCCACGGCCAGCTGCATCTCGGCGTGGTTGGAGCCCTGCACGTGCTTGGTGTGGGGCCACTGGCCCTCCGGGAGCACGTGGACGAAGGGCTCGCTGCCGTACGCGTCCTCCCACGCCGCACGCACGGAGGCGGCGTCGACGCCCGGGCGCAGGCGCGCCGTCGCGGTTGTCAGGATGCCGCGCGGCATGGGGGCGAGCGTGGGCGTGAAGGAGACCTGCACCGGCTCGCCGGCGAGCGCGGAGAAGCCCTGCTCCATCTCCGGCGTGTGGCGGTGGGATCCACCCACGCCGTAGGGGCTCATGCCGCCCATGACCTCGGAGCCGAGGAGGTGGGTCTTGGCCGACTTGCCTGCACCGGAGGTGCCGGAGGCGGACACGATGACGACGTCGCGCGGCTCCAGGAGGCCGGCGCTGAAGCCGGGCGCCAGCGCGAGCTGGGCGCTCGTGGGATAGCAGCCGGGGACGGCGATGCGCTTGGAGCCGACGAGGGCCTCGCGGTGGCCGGGAAGCTCGGGCAGGCCGTAGGGCCAGGAGCCGGCGTGCGGCGTGCCGTAGAAACGCTCCCACGCGGTGGGGTCAACAAGGCGGTGGTCCGCGCCGGCGTCGATGACGAGGGTCTCCGGGCCCAGCTGCGCCGCGACGGCCGCCGAGGCGCCGTGCGGGAGGGCAAGGAAGACGACGTCGTGCCCCGCCAGCACCTCGGGGGTCGTGTCCTCGAGGACGCGATCGGCGAGGGATCGCAGGTGTGGCTGGAGCTCGCCCAAGCGCGCGCCAGCGTTTGAATGCGCCGTGATGGCCCCGATGGTGACCTCGGGGTGATGGGCGAGGAGCCGGAGCACCTCACCGCCTGCATAACCACTCGCGCCGGAAACGGCTACCGTGAACGTCATGCACCGATCGTAGCCCTACGTATGCAGTGGCGCTAATAAATATGTGATCGTGACGCGCGAAGGAGAGCTGATGCCCGACTACCAAGACCTCATCCGGATTGATCGCTACGGTTCACCAGAGGAGCTGCGGCTCGTGCAGGCTCCGGTGCCCACGCCGGGCCCGGGCGAACTCCTGATCCGCGTGGCCGGCGTCGGCGTCAACTTCATCGAGACCTACCAGCGCTCCGGCGTCTACCGGGTCCCACTCCCCTTCTTCCCCGGCGCAGAGGCCTCCGGCACCGTCGCGGCCCTCGGCGAGGGCGTCAGCGGCTTTGCCGTGGGAGACGTGGTGGCCACGGCGGAGGGAAGCGGCACCTACGCCGAATACACGCTGCTCGAAGCCAACCGGGCGGTCAAGGTGCCGGCCGGGGTCGACCCCGTCGAGGCGGCCGCGGTGCCGCTGCAGGGGTTCACCGCCCACTACCTGGTCAACGACTCGTACGCGGTGCAAGCGGGCGACGTCATCCTCACCACGGCGGGGGCCGGAGGGGTCGGCCAGCTCCTGACGCAGATGCTCAAGGCCAAGGGCGCCACGGTCATCACGACCACCTCAAGCGAGCGCAAGGCGCGCATCGCCGCGGCGGCGGGCGCCGACCACGTGCTGAGCTACGACGAGGTCCCCGGCGCGGTGCGAGAGATCACCGACGGGGTGGGCGTCGCCGCCGTGTACGACGGCGTGGGCGCCGCCACCTTCGAGTCGAGCCTGCTCAGCCTGCGCCCGCGCGGCACCATGGTCCTCTTCGGCGGTGCCTCCGGTCAGGTTCCACCCTTCGACCTGCAGCGCCTCAACGCGCTCGGGTCGCTCTCCATCACCCGGCCCAGCCTCTCCGCGTTCCTCGCCTCGCCGGCCGAGCGCGCCTGGCGCGCGCAGGAGGTCTTCGGGGCGGTCGCCGCCGGCCGGCTCCGCCTGTCCATCGGCGAGCGCTTCCCCCTGCGTCACGCCGACGAGGCACACCGCGCGCTCGAGGGGCGGGGAACCACCGGCAAGGTGCTGCTGGAGCCCTAGCCTGCCGCCAGCTGCGGCACAGTCAACGCAAAGGGGCCCGTGGAATCATCGATTCCACGGGCCCTGGTGCACCCGTTCCGGAACCCCCCGGTAGCCGGGCGGACGCACCTTAGAGGCAACCCCCCGGAAGCCTCGTAGCCACCATCGTAGCCGGATTTCCGACTTTTCATCAGCCCCTTCATTGCCCCCAGATCGGTTCGCTAGGATCTGGTTCATTGTTCGGTGCCGCTTGGCGCGGCGCTCCCCCACCGAAATCGAGATCCACCACCACATGAGCAACACCACTCTCAGGGCAGACCTGTCCCGCGTCCTGACCCCCAAGGCCACCGGCGTGGTCGAGGCCGCCAAGTCGGAGTTCGCCACGCACGGCTTCTCCGGGGCCACCACCGATGCCATCGCACGCCGGGCCGGCGTGTCACAGCCGTACGTCGTGCGTCTCTTCGGCTCCAAGGAGCGCCTGTTCCTGCGCTGCTGCGCCGAGGGTCACGAGGCGCTCGTATCGGCCTTCCGCGCGGCCATCGCCGGCACGCCGGAGCGCCCCGTCAACCCCGCCGTCCTGGGGGCCTGCTACCACGAGCTCGTGGAGGATGCCACGATCCTGAAGCTCGTGGTCCAGCAGAACACCATGGGGGATCACCCCACGATCGGCCCGCAGGTGCGCGAGTGGTTCATGGACCTGTACCGCGTGCTGCGCCACGAGGCGGAGCTCCCGGAGGAAATGGCACGAACCTTCTACGCCCGCGGCATGCTCATCAACCAGCTGCTCTCCCTCGGCCTCACCCCCGAGGACGCCGAGACGCGCGAGCTGTTGCGCTATGTGGCACCCACCGGTGAACGTCCGGCGCCGGGCGCCTGACGCGCTCGTTCACCTCCCGTACACTTCCGATCCCTAGCCTGGTGCCGCCCTCCGCGTGGAGGGCACCACCGGCCGGGGGCGGCCCGCAGCCACACCTCCGGTCACGACGACAGGAGATTGCGGTGCCCAGCACCTCCGACGTGGCGCCCCCGGCCGCCCCCGCAGGCGAGAACCCCGCATCGACGGGGCCCGGTCGGCGCGACGCCGCACCCGCAGCGCAGTTCCTGGGAGGCGACCGCACGCCCGAGCCGCGCACCCTGCTGGACATCCTCCGCGCCAGCGCCACCGCTCACCCAGAGGCGCCCGCCGTGGATGACGGGGTGGACCTCCTCGACTACGCAGGCCTGCTCGCCGCCGTCGAGACCCTGGCCTCCCGGCTGCGCGCCGCCGGGCACGGCGCCGGGGACCGCATCGGCGTTCGCCTTCCCTCCGGCACCCGCCAGCTCTACGTCAGCATCCTGGCGGTGCTGGCCATCGGCGCCGCCTACGTGCCCGTCGACGCCGATGACCCGGCCGAACGCGCCGAGCTCGTCTTCGGCGAGGCGGGCGTGGCCGCCATCCTGTCCCAGCTGGACGGCGACCTCGTCGCGGTCCCTCCCCGCGCCGTCGGGCAGGCGCCGGCCCCCGAGCGCGCTCCCCTCGACACGGACGATGCGTGGATCATTTTCACGTCCGGTTCCACCGGCACCCCCAAGGGCGTGGCCGTCACACACCGTAACGCCGCCGCCTTCGTCGACGCCGAGGCGCGCCTCTTTCTCCAGGGCGAACCGCTCGGCCCCGGCGACCGCGTGCTCGCCGGGCTCTCGGTGGCCTTCGACGCCTCCTGCGAGGAGATGTGGCTGGCCTGGCGCCACGGCGCCTGCCTCGTGCCCGCCCCGCGCGAGCTGGTTCGCTCCGGCGCCGACCTGGGCCCTTGGCTCTCCCAGCGCGGGGTCACCGCCGTGTCCACCGTCCCCACATTGGCCGCGCTGTGGCCGGCGGAGGCCCTCGAGGACGTGCGCCTGCTGATCTTCGGCGGCGAGGCCTGCCCGCCCGAGCTCGCGGCGCGGCTGGCCCGCCCCGGCAGGGAGGTCTGGAACACCTACGGCCCCACCGAGGCCACCGTGGTGGCCTGCGCCGCCCCGCTCACGGGCGAGGGGCCCGTCCGGATCGGCCTGCCGCTGGATGGCTGGGACCTCGCGGTGGTCGACCCGGGCACCGGCCTGCCGGTCGCGGAGGGCGCCACGGGTGAGCTCATCATCGGCGGCGTGGGCCTGGCCCGCTACCTCGATCCAGCCAAGGACGCCGAGAAGTACGCTCCGCTGCCGACCCTGGGCTGGCGGCGCGCGTACCGCTCCGGCGACCTCGTGGTCAACGATCCGCTCGGCTTGCTCTTCGTGGGGCGCGCGGACGACCAGGTCAAGGTGGGAGGTCGGCGCATCGAACTGGGCGAGCTGGACAGCGCGCTGCAGCGGCTCGCCGGGGTCTCCGGCGCCGCCGCGGCGGTGCGGACCACGGCGGCCGGCCACCAGATCCTCGTGGGCTACCTGGCCGCCGATCACGTCCTCGATCTCGGGGCGGCCCGCGAGGCGCTGCGCTCCGAGCTTCCGGCGGCGCTGGTCCCGCTCCTGGCCCAGGTGGACGAGATGCCGACGAAGACGAGCGGCAAGGTCGACCGGGCCGCGCTGCCGTGGCCCCTCCCGGGAGCCGAGGAGGCGGACGACGCCGCCCTGGTTGGCTTGGGAGAGGACGCCGCCTTCATCGCGACGGCCTTCTCGGACGTGCTGGGCGGCGCCCCGGGCGGCCTCGACGCCGACTTCTTTGCCGTGGGCGGCGGCTCGCTGACCGGCGCCCGGCTCGTCTCCTTGCTGCGCGAGCGTCACCCCCATGTCACCGTCGCGGATCTCTACGCCCACCCGCGGCTCGGCGCCCTCATCGACTTCCTCGGCGCGTCGACGGCCCGGCCGGCGGCCCCGCCGCGCGAGGTGGTGCGCACCCGGCGCGGGGCGCAGGTGGCCCAGACGCTGGCCGGGCTCCCCCTCTTTGTCCTGGTGGGCCTGCGCTGGCTGACGTACCTGGCGATCGGCGGGAACCTCCTCAGCGCCGCCGGCGTGCTGCCCGGCCACCACGCCGTCTCGTGGTGGCTGATCCTTCTCGGCTGGGCCCTGTTCGTCTCCCCTCCCGGCCGCATGGCGATCTCCGTGCTGGCCGCACGCCTCTTGCTGCGCGGCGTGGGTCCCGGCGAGTACCCGCGTTCCGGCTCCGTGCACCTGCGGCTCTGGCTCGCCCAGCACATCGCCGACCTGGTCGACCCCGTCTCCCTCGCCGGCGCCGTGTGGGTCAAGCGCTACGCGCGGGGGCTGGGGGCACACATCGGCAAGGACGTGACGCTGCACTCGGTGCCGCCCGTCACCGGCCTGCTGCGCATCGGGGACGGCGCCTCGGTCGAGCCGGAGGTGGACCTCTCCGGCTATTGGATCGACGGAGACAAGCTCATCCTCGGCGAGATCCGCATCGGCGAGGACGCCGTGGTTGGCGCCAGGAGCACCCTGCATCCCGGCGCCAAGGTCGGCGACGGCGCTGACGTGGCGCCCGGCTCCGCCGTCATCGGCAAGGTCAAGGCCCGCGCGGCGGTGGCCGGTTCTCCGGCCCGGCGCATCGGCAAGGCGAAGGGGGCGTGGCCGACGGCCGTTCCGCCGAGCCGCCCCGGCGCCAAGCTGGGCTTTGCCCTGGGCGGCGGTGCGCTCGCGCTGCTGCCGTGGATCAGCGTTGCCGCCGCCGTCCTCTCGGTCACGCCCCTCCTGCGCGGGCATGCCAACCTGGGTGAGGCCGCGCCGTCGCTCTGGCTCGCCGTGCCCGTGGCGGCCGCCGTCTGGTTCTTCACGACCGCCCTCCTCATCCTCGTCACCGTTCGGCTGCTCTCCCTCAAGATCACCGAGGGCTGGCACCCCGCCGAGGGGGCCGTGGCGTGGAGGATCTGGGCCACCGAACGCCTGCTCGATGTGGCCAGGGACCTCCTGTTCCCGCTCTACGCTTCGCTGGCCACCCCCGTGTGGTTGCGGCTCCTCGGCGCCAAGGTGGGTCGCAATGTCGAGGCCTCGACCGTGCTGCTCATCCCGAAGATGACCACGATCGGCGACGGCGCCTTCCTCGCCGACGACACCCTCGTCGCCTCCTACGAGCTGGGCGGCGGGTGGCTCCACGTGGCCCCGGCCAAGGTCGGCAAGCGCGCCTTCCTCGGCAACTCCGGGATGGCGGCCGCCGGGCGCCGCGTGCCCAAGGGCGGGCTCGTCGCCGTCCTCTCCGCCACGCCGCCCAAGGCCAAGGCCGGCTCCTCGTGGCTCGGCAGCCCGCCCGTGAAGCTGCGCAGGGCCGCCGTCGAGGCGAAGAACGAGCGCACCTACGCGCCGCCGAACCGCCTCAAGGTGGCCCGCGGTGCGTGGGAGCTGCTGCGCCTGCTGGCCGTCTTGGCCACCGTGGCCACCGCGGCGGGCGTGTTGCTGGTCCTCGACCTGCTGTGGAACCACTGGGGACCGCTCGCCGCCGTCGTGCTCAGCGGCGCCGTCCTGCTCGCCGCCGGCGGGGCCGCCGCGCTCGTGGCGATCGCCGTGAAGTGGGTGCTCGTGGGCCGCCTGCGGCAAGGCGAGCACCCCCTCTGGAGCTCGTTCATCTGGCGCAACGAGGTGGTGGACGCGTTCGTCGAGATGCTGTGCGCCCCCTGGTTCGCCCGCGCTGCCTCCGGCACGCCGGCCCTCGTCTGGTTCCTGCGCGGGTTGGGGGCCAAGATCGGTCACGGCGTGTGGTGCGAGAGCTACTGGCTCCCGGAGGCGGACCTCGTCCACCTGGGCGATTCCTCCACCGTGAACCGCGGCTGCGTGGTGCAGACGCACCTCTTCCACGACCGCGTCATGGCGATCGACGCCGTGGAGCTGGAGCGTGGTTCTACCCTCGGCCCCAATTCGGTGATCCTTCCCGCCGCGACGCTCGGCGCGGGCGCCACCACGGGCCCGGCCTCCCTCGTGATGCGCGGCGAGGTGGTCCCGGCCGGTTCGCGCTGGACGGGCAATCCGGTGGAACCGTGGACCCCCGCCGCGCGGTAGCCTGCACCGACCGCCCCACCCTCCTGAAGCCCCCGACCGAGAGAAGAAGTCACGCAGCATGAGTCACTCCCCCTCCGACCGCGGCGCCGCCCCGGCCCCCGATCCGTATTCCCCCCACACGGGAGACCGGAACCTGCACGTCGAGCGCTACGAGCTGGAGCTCGCGTGCAAGCTGGGCGGCAACCGGCTGGACGGGACGGCCACGCTGCGGCTCACGGCCGTCCCCGGGACCGAGCGGGCCGAGCTGGACCTCGTGGGCCTCGGCGTGCATCGCGTGAGCGTGAACGGCAAGAAGGTCGCCTTCAAGCACCGCCACGCACGGCTGTCCTTCCCGCTGCCCGCCCACCACGCCGGCGCGCCGCTCGAGGTCCAGATCCGCTACGGCGGCAACCCCGGGCCGCGCCTCGGGCCGTGGGGGGACGTGGGATGGGAGGAGCTGGAGGACGGCGTGCTCGTGGCAGGACAGCCGGACGGGGCCTCGACCTGGTTCCCCTGCAACGACACCCCCGGGGAGAAGTCCGCGTACCGCATGAGCATCACCACCGATGCCGGCTACCGCCCCGTCGCGCCCGGGGCGCTCGTGGAGCACCGGCGCACCTCGAGCCGCGAGACGTGGGTCTTCGAGCAGGAGGCACCCACGGCCGCCTACCTCGCCACGCTGCAGATCGGCCGCTACCGGCCGCGCCCCCTCGGGCAGGCCGGCGCGCAGGGTACGCCGCTCACGCTCTACAGCTCCGATGCACAGGCCGCGCGGGCCCTGTCCACGTTCTCCGACCAGGCCGCGCTCGTGGAGACCTTCGAGGCGGCGTTCGGGCCCTACCCCTTCGCCGGCTACGGGGTGATCGTCACGCCGGACGAGCTGGAGATCCCGCTCGAGGCACAGGGCCTGTCGGTCTTCGGGGACAACCACCTCACGCGAGCGTGGGAGGCCCAGCGCCTCATCGCCCACGAGTTCGCCCACCAGTGGTTCGGCAACTCGCTCACGGTGCGCGGCTGGCGCGACCTCTGGATGCACGAGGGCTTCGCCTGCTACGCCGAGTGGCTCTGGTCAGAGGCCTCCGGCTCCGCGCCCCTGCGCGAGCGCGCCCGGCGGGCCTGGGGCGGCCTGCAGGCCGCCCCGCAGGACCTGCGCATCGGCGACCCCGGGCCGGCCGACATGTTCGACGATCGCGTCTACAAGCGTGGGGCGCTGACGATCCTGGCCCTGCGCGTGGAACTGGGCGACGAGCGCTTCGGCCCCATGTTGCGGGCCTGGACCGCGCGGCACCGCCACGGCAGCGTGGACCGGGCGCTCTTCGAGGCCCACCTGCTCGCCCATGCGGGGCCGAGCCAGGATCCCCTGGGGGTGCTGCGCCTCTGGCTCGACGGCGAGTGCCTCCCCCCCTTCCCCCAGCCCTAGACTGACCCCATGGCTTCGCGACCGGTTCAGGTGAACTTCACGGCAGAGGACGAGCGAGCGCTCGGCGCGTTCTGGGCCGCCGCGCTGGGGTGGCAGAGCGAGGAGGAGGCGCCCGGCGTGCTCAACCTCCTCCCGGCCGGCCTGCGCTGGCCCAGCCCCGACGCGCTCACCGTGGACATCGTCCGGGTACCGGAGGGCGATCCGGCGCGGCACCGCGCCCACCTCGACCTCGCGACCCGCTCGCCCGAGCACCAGGAAGGTTGGGTGCGGGAGCTGCTCTCGCTCGGCGCCCGGCGCAAGGACGTGGGGCAGGGCAACGTGCCGTGGGAGGTGCTCGAGGACCCGGAGGGCAACGTCTTCTGCGTGCTCGAGCCCCGCCCGGAGTACGCCAGCACCGGCCCCATCGCGGCGGTCGTCACGGAGTGCACCGACGTGGCCCCGCTCAAGGCCTTCTACGCCGAGGCGACCGACTGGGTCCTCGTGGACGACGAAGCGGACTTCGTGAGCTTCCGCTCCCCCAGCGGCGTGGGTCCGTATGTGGAGTTCCTGCAGGTGCCGGAGCCGGGACGCTTCCCGACCCGTCTTCACCTCGACCTCAAGGCCCACCCCGGCGGCTCGGCCGCTGGCGAGGCGGCCCGGCTCGAGGCCCTCGGGGCCACCCGCACCCCCACCGCGCCGGCGGGGGCCAGCTGGGTCACGCTGCGGGACCCGGAGGGCAACGAGTTCTGCGTCCTCGCGGCCGGCTAACCCTCGGCCGCCCCCTCGCGCGCGGGCAGGCCGTAGCGGTAGCGCAGGTCCTCGACGAAGGCCCGGAGGGGTTCGCCCTGCTGGGCGCGCCCTCCGCTGCTGAGCCAGTGCAGCTGCACCCCCTCGGTCATGGCGATCATCTGGTACGCGATCAGGTCCACCGGCATGGACGGGGCCATCTCCCCCGCCTCGATACCGGTCAGCATGGCGTGCTGAAGCACCTCGGTGCACAGATCGCGGTGCGTGCTCACCCAGCCGTGCGCGGGGTGCTCGCTGTCCCCCGCCTGGGCGCGCATCGTGGAGTAGAGCTGCAGGGCGCCCGGCTGGTGCACCACGGCGTCCAGTAGCGGGGCCCAGGCCTCGAGGCCGGCCCACCCACGGCCCTGGGCACCGGCAAAGTACGCGGAGATGTTCCTGGCGTCGACGAGGGTGAGCGCGGAGGCGAACATCGCCTCCTCCGTGGGGAAGTGCTGCCTCACCCTTTCCTCGGCGACGCCGGCGGCCCGGGCCAGGGCAGCGGCCGGGAGGCGTTCGAAGCCGTGCTCGGCAAGGTGGTCCGCCGCCGCGTCGAGGAGCCGACCGCGTTCGCTGTTGCGCCCCAGGGGTCCCGGGATGGAGGCCTGGGGCAGGGTCCTGGGCACCGACATGCCACCAGTCTAGGCACTCGGTGGGCCTCCACCGGGCCGCGTGCCCCGGCGCCACCGCGGTCCCGGGTGACCGCGACCCCGGGGTTAGTCCTCGCTCACGTCCGCGAAGGTCCCGTTGAGGTGCGCGGCGACGTCGTCGGCGTTCACGATGAGCGCCAGCCCGTGACGGCCGGCCCCCAGCGAGACCCGCCGGCCCACGAGTGAGGCGTCGAGGATGAGGGGCAGCGGCGTCGTGGTGCCGAAGGGCGTGATGGTGCCGCGCTCGTAGCCGGTCACCGCCTTGGCTCCCGCCGCGTCCGGCATCGTCAGCCGGTTCTCCCCCAGGAGGGCCCTCAGCTTGGGCCAGGAGAAACGCCGGTCCCCCGGCACGAGCACGAGGAGGTGTTCGCCCTCGTTGCGCCGCACCACGAGCGTCTTGACGATCTCACGCGGCTCGACGCCCAGGGCCGCGGCCGCCTCCTCGAGCGAACCGACCCGCCCGTGGGAACGCAGCTCGTGCTCGAGGCCCGCCGCCGCGACCGCCAGCGTCGCCGGCGTCTCGGGCGGCTGAGCCGCCTGGGCCGCTTCGGCCGCCTCGGCGGGAGCGGGGGCAGCGGCGGGAGCGGGGTGCCGGAGCCCGGCGGCGTCGGGGGTGTCGTTCTCTCGTGCCATGCCAGCGAGCCTACGCGGCCGCGGCGTTCGGCGGGGCGGCCACGCCCTGCCCGCCCACTCGCCAATGCCCGTGCCCACACAGCGCAACGGCGCCCACCCCACTGAGGGTGAGCGCCGTCGTCGTGCCGTGCTGCGCCGTGTAGGCGCGCCGCGCGGCTCAGCCGCGGGCCGTGGCCCCGTGCCGCTCGGTCGCGAGCCGCACGGCCGCCTCGCGGGCGGCCGAGGCCTCGTCCGCGGTCAGCGTGCGGTCCGTGGCGCGGAAGCGCAGCGCGAAGGCCAGCGACTTGCTGCCGGGCTCGATGCCCTGGCCGCGGTAGTCGTCGAAGAGCTCGACCTGCTCGAGGAGCTCGCCGGCCCCCTCGCGCAGCGTGCCGAGCACCTCGCCGGCCGGCAGCGAGGCGTCCACTACGAGGGCGACGTCCTGCGTGGCGGCGGGGAAGGTGGACAGGTGCTGCGCAACGATCGACTCGGGCGCGGAGGCAAGCAGCGCCCGCGCGTCGAGCTCCACGGCGGCGGTGCGCGCCGGGAGGTCGTTGGCCGCCAGGTAGTCCGGGTGCAGCTCGCCGGCGAAGCCGACGAGCTCGCCGGCGGCGGTCTCCAGCCGGGCGCAGCGCCCGGGGTGGAAGGCCTGGTGCGAGCCCTGCTTGATGTTCAGCTGCGCACCGAGCACCTCGGCGCCGAGGCGGGCGATGTCCAGGGCGTCGGCCCAGTCCCACGCACGCTCGCCGGCGCCCAGGGCACCATCGTTGGCCCGGCCGGACAGGACCGCGGCGAGGTGCCACGGCTGATCGGGCAGGCCGGCGTTGAGCTCCGCCAGCTGCTCGTCGCTGGGGCGGGCGCCACCGGCCGGCAACGCGGCCGATCCCAGGGTGTCCCCGGGCAGGAACACGAGGCCACCCTCGTACAGCGCCGTGTCGCGGAAGCCGCGGGAGGCGTTGCGCCGGGCGATCTCCAGCAGGCCGGGCAGCAGCGAGGTGCGCAGCCATCCGAACTCGGCGGAGATGGGGTTGGCCAGGTGCACCGCCTTGACCTCGGTGCCCTCCTCGGCCGCGCCGAAGAACGCGTTCTGCGCCTGCGACACGAAGGGGTAGGCCAGCACCTCGGTCAGGCCGGCGGCGGCCAGGGCGTCGAGGAGGCGGCGGCGGGCGCGCTGGGCGCCCGTCAGGCCGCGGCCGGGGGGCGCCACGGGGAGCGTGGACGGGATCTGTTCGTAGCCCACGAGGCGAGCGATCTCCTCGATGAGGTCATCGGCGATGTCCATGTCGGGGCGCCACGAGGGAACGGTGACCTGATCGACGTCGGCCCCCTCCTCCACCACGCAACCCACGCCGGCGAGCGAGGAGAGCTCCTGCTCGCGCGTGTACTCGACGCCCACGCGGGCGGCGGCGGCACCGTGCGGCAGGGCCACGACCACGGGGGCCGGGCGCGTGCCGGTGTCGCCGCCGCGGCCCGTATCGGTGCCCCCGCCCAGCTCGACGAGCAGGTCGACGGCGCGCTGGGCCGCCTTGTCTGCGACCTCCCAGTCCACGCCACGCTCGTTGCGCTTGGAGGCCTCGGAGGGCAGCTTGTGGCGGCGCTTGGTGCGCCCCATGGACACGGCGTCGAAGTGCGCCGACTCGATAAGGACGGTGCGCGTGGAGGCGGAGACCTCGGTGGCCGCGCCGCCCATGATGCCGGCCAGGCCGATGGGGCCGGAGGCGTCGGTGATGAGCAGATCCTCAGCGTGGAGCGTGCGCTCCTTGCCGTCCAGGGTCGTCAGCTTCTCGCCGGCGGCGGCGCGGCGCACCACGATGTCGCCGTTCAGGGTGTCTCGGTCGTAGAAGTGCAGGGGCTGGCCCAGCTCCCACATGACGTAGTTGGAGACGTCGACGGCGAGCGAGAGGGGGCGCATCCCGGCCAGGCGCAGGCGCTCGGCCATCCACGCCGGGGTCGTGGCCTCGGGATCCAGGCCCGTGACCTCGCGGGTCACGAAGCGATCGCATCCCGCCTTGCCGCGGATGGGTGCCTCGTCCTTGAGCTCGACGCCGATCGCGGCCTCGCCGGGGACGGCGACGCTGACGCGCTCGGCCGGGTCCGAGAACGCGGTGCCCGTGGCGAGCGCGTACTCGCGGGCCACGCCGCGGATGGAGAAGCAGTAGCCGCGATCCGGGGTCACGTTGATCTCGGCCGCCTCGTCGGTCACGCCGAGCAGCGGCAGGGCGTCCTGACCCAGCTCCGGGTCGAGGCCCAGGTCGCGGAAGACGAGGATGCCGTCGTGATCGTCGCCGAGGCCCAGCTCGCGGGCGGAGGCCATCATGCCGGCCGAGACGTGGCCGTAGGTCTTGCGCGGGGTGATGCGGAAGTCGCCGGGCAGCACGGCGCCCGGGAGCGTCACGACCACCTTGTCGCCGACCTCGAAGTTGTGGGCGCCGCAGATGATGCCCTGCACGCCGGAGGGGTCGATGCCCTCGCCCACCAGCTCCTGGGTGGCGCCCTCGGGGACCACGCGCACGGAGCACCAGTTGATGACCTTGCCGTTCTTCTGCGGCTCCTCCTCGCGGGTGAGCACCTGGCCCACCACGATGGGACCCTGCAGGGAGTCGAGGGGACGGATCACGTCCTCCTCCTCGAGGCCCACCCTGACCAGCTCGGCCATGACGTCCTCGGCGGTGGCGCCGGCCGGCACCTGGGCGTTCTCACGCAGCCATGAAAGGGGAATACGCATGTCTCAGATCTCCATCCCGAAGTGCTGGCTGAAGCGAACGTCGCCCTCGATCATGTCGTGCATGTCGGGGACGTCGTTGCGGAACATGAGCGTGCGCTCCACGCCCATGCCGAAGGCAAAGCCGGAGTAGACCTCCGGGTCGATGCCGCCCGAGCGCAACACATTGGGGTGGACCATGCCGCAGCCGCCCCACTCGATCCAGCGCGGGCCGCCCTTGGCGCCCGGGTGCCAGATGTCCAGCTCGGCGCTCGGCTCGGTGAACGGGAAGTACGAGGGGCGCAGGCGAATCTTGGCCTCTGGACCAAACATCTGGCGCGCGAAGTGCTCCAGGGTGCCCTTCAGGTCCGCCATGGTCAGGCCCTTGTCGACGGCCAGGCCCTCGAACTGGTGGAAGACCGGGGTGTGCGTGGCGTCCAGCTCGTCGGTGCGGAAGGTGCGCCCCGGGCACAGCACGTAGATCGGCACCTCGCGATCGAGCATGGAGCGGATCTGCACCGGTGAGGTGTGGGTGCGCATGACGAGGTGGGCCTGCGGCGGATCCACAAAGAAGGTGTCCTGCATCTCGCGGGCCGGGTGGTCCTCGTCGAAGTTCAGGGCGTCGAAGTTGAACCACTCCGACTCCACCTCCGGGCCCTCCGCGATCTCCCACCCCATGCCAACAAACACGTCTGAGACGCGCTCGGTCAGGCGGGAGAGCGGGTGGCGGGCGCCCAGGGTGGCGCGGCGCGGCGCGGCGGTGACGTCAACCGTCTCCTCCAGCAGGCGGCGCGCCGCGTGCTCGGCCTCGAGGACCTCGGTGCGGGCGGCTAGGGCCTTGGAGATGCGCCCCTTGGCGGCGCCGAGCGTCTTGCCGGCGAGGGCCTTCTCCGCCTTATCGAGGGAACCGATGGTGCGGTTCGCCAGGGTCAGGGGCGCCTTCTCGCCGAGGTGAGCGAGGCGCGCGGCCTTCAGCTCCTCGAGGTCCCCCGCCCCCTCAAACGCGGCGAGGGCTGCGACGACCACAAGATCGACGGCCTCCGAGTCGGTGGGATGCGGGACGCCCGGCGTGACGCCCGGCGAGCTTGGTGATTCTGACATGTGTCTGGGCACGCCCTCACGATGCAAAGGAAAGGTGGTTCAGGCCCATTCTAGGCCAGTCGGGGCCCCGGTCCCCGACACGCGAAGGGCCCGCGACGCAGCTGCGTCGCGGGCCCTTCGGGCGCTCCGGAGGCCCCGGAGCGTGCGGCATCAGTCGCGGCGGCGGGGCGCCAGCGCGATCATGATCAGCAGCACGGTGACGATGACACCGAGCACCCAGAGCACCAGGGAGAGCCACCAGCTCATCATCGGTGCGGCGTCGTGATAGCTGACGGCGACGCTCTCGCCGGCCTTCAGCTGCGCGGGATCGATGGTGACCTCGTGGCCGGAGACGCTCACGCCGGCCGGGGTGCCCTCGAGCGTCGCGGAGCCGGGCACCGTGAGGGTGAGCGTGGCGTTGTACTTCTTGAGCACATCGAGCAGCCGCGGGGCGAAGGTGGCGGTGTGCGTGCCCTCCGTCTCGGTCAGCGCCGGCAGCGCCTCGGCCAGGGCGACACCCGGGTAGCCATCGAAGTGGCTCTTGACGTTCTCGTCGGCGAAGAACGCCTCCTCCGTCTTGGACGTGTCGCCGCTCTGCCACTGGGTCAGGACGCTCGAGACGTACTCGGCGGAGGCCTTCTTGGCCGCGGTGATGCTGTCGGCCGTGACGCCCTCGAGCGTGAGTTCGGCGCTCTGCTTCTGCGTCGAGTTGGCGGAGCTGACGTCGACGGTGCGCTGCACCAGGCCGAGCGAGGCGAGCTGCGCGGAGGCCGTCACGGCGTTGTTGCCGAGCACGTTGGCCCCGGTGTTCAGGGCATCGCCCAGGGCGTCACCCTCGGCATGGGTCGTGTACTCCAGCGCGAAGCCTGTCTCCGCGGCGGGGGTCTCGGTGGCGCTGCAACCGGTGAGGGCCAGCCCGCCCACGAGGATGACGGGCAATGCCTTCATGAACCGCTTCATTCTCAACCTTTTCACGTATCGGACCCCGGCGAACCTCGGCCGCCGGGCACATTCTTTCCTAGCCTACGGCCTGGGCCTGTGAAGACCCACAGCTCGGTGCGCCCCGGGGCGGGCTCGGCCGGCCGGTGGGCGGCCGCCTGACGACCCCGGGGAGGGCCCGACGGCCCGACGGCGCGGGGCCGGGCCCGACGGCGCGGGGCCGGGTCGGCTGGAGCGGCGTCAGTACTCGGACCCGCCCGGCACGCGCAGCTCCGCTTCACCCTCCCACGCCGTCGCCGCGATCAGCTCGAGCGCCCTCGCCTGCTCCCCGATCGGCACGGCCGCCGCCGGCGGCACGTGCACGAATCCGGCGGAAACGTCGGCGGGGGCGAGTCGCAGAGCCGCATAGAAGACCGTGTTGCACACGTAGCTTCCAGCGCTGAGCGAGAGCTCCGCCGGCAGCCCGGCCTCGGTGAGCCTCGCCGCGGCCCGCTTCACGGGCAGGCGCGTGGGCAGGGCCAGGGGCGCCCCCTCCTCCACCGGAACATCCACGGGTTGAGCACCGGCGTTGTCCGGAATCCGCGCGTCGATGAGGTTGAGCGCCACGCGTTCGAGGCTGATGCGCTCGCGCCCGTCGGCGAGTCCCGCACACACGATGACGCCGGGCCGATGCTCGGCCACCGCGGCGGCCAGGACGGCGCGGGCCCCCTCGAAGGTGCAGGGAAGCTCAACGTGCACGGCCTCCCGACCGGCCCGTCGGCTCAGCTCGGCAGCGCGTGAGGAGGCCTGCCGCGAGGGATTCTCGGCCGCCCCGCCGAAGGGTTCGAAACCGGTGAAGAGGATCATGCCCCCACGCTACCCAGGCGTGGCGCTTGCCGGCGAAAGCCTCCCCGACACGCCGACCCGGTTCGAAGATGTGTTCTAATGGTGAGGTGAGATGGGAAGCTCACGGGCCGGCAACGGCCCATCGGCGGGGTGGCCGGACGCACCGGCCGCCCCGTCCCTCCTCACACCCGTGAACCCGACGGCCCGGTCAGCGTCGACACCGTGGCGAGCACGATGTCGCGGTCGGCCGGGATCCAGTCGACGGCGTCGACGAGGTCGGCGTCCAGGGGCAACCAGCGCAGCTCGTCGTGGTCCTCGAGGGGCTCCGGCTCGCCGGCGCTCAGCCGCGCTGCAAAGACCCGCATCCAGGCGCCCGGCTTGAGCGGCCAGCCGCGCTCGGCGTCCGGTCCCACCACCTCTGCACCCAACACGGCGCTCACGCCCAGCTCCTCCGAGAGCTCGCGCAGGAGGGCGTCCCGCACGTCCTCCCCCGGCTCGACCTTGCCGCCGGGGAACTCCCACAGGCCGGCGAGGGCAGGGGGTGCCGAACGCCGGCCGGCCAGCATGCGGGTGGGACGCTCCAGCGAGTCGACGATCGCCGCACCCACCACCTGCACGACGCGGGCGGCCCCGGGCTCGGCCAGCTCGGCCGGCTGGGACGACACCCCGGCCCCCACGCCCTCACCCGCCGTCGGGCCGGGCAGGGCGCTCACTTGGCCGCCTGCGCGCCGCGCTGGGCGCGGGCGGAGGCGTAGAGGCACAGCGTGGCGGCGGTGCCCACGTTGAGGGATTCGGCCGCCCCGTAGAGCGGGATCGCCACGCGGGCGGCGCACACGGCCAGCTCCTCCTCGGTCAGGCCCGAGCCCTCGTTGCCCATGAGCCAGGCCGTGGGGGCGATGAGCGAGGGGCGCTTGGCCGCGCCCTTCGCGGTCTGCCCCGTGCGGCGGGCGGCGGCGTCGTCCTGGAGCACGTCGAGGTCCTGCTCGCCGTAGCCGTCCGCGGCCAGGAGCGTCAGGCCGGCGCCGCCGAGGGCGGCCGCCGCTTCCTCGAGGCTCACGCCGGAGATCACGGGAAGGTGGAAGAGCGAGCCGACGGTGGAGCGCACCACCTTGGGAGAGAAGAGGTCGACGGTGCCCTTGAGTGCCACGACGGCGTCCGCGCCGGCCGCGTCCGCCGCGCGCAGGATGGTGCCGGCGTTACCGGGGTCCTGGACCCGCGCCAACACGACGACGAGGCCGGCACCCGGCCGCGCGACGTCGGGCAAGGAGGCGGCGGGCAGCGCCACCGTGGCCACGACGCCCTGTGGGGAGACCGTGTCGGCCATGGCCGCGAGGACCTCCTCGCTCACGAGGTGCGAGTGCACGCCGGCCCCACCACGCAGCTCCGGCTCGCGCTCGGCGCGCTCCGGCGTGATGTAGACATCGAGCACCCTCGCGGAGCCGGCCGCGTGGGCGCGCACCGCCTCGCGGACGGCCTGCGGACCCTCGACCAGGAACGCCCCGGCCTTGCGGCGCCCGGCCGCCGTGCCCAGGCGGGCCGTCGCCTTCACGCGATCGGCCTGGGGGTTGGTCATGATCTCCACTGGCGCGGCTCCTGGGCTCGGGGACAAACTCGGGGACAAAAAGGACGAGGGGAAGGCAGAAGGGGCGGTACCCGCATCATGTGCGGCTACCGCCCCTTCTTCGATCAGGGTTCACCGGCCGGGGGCCGGTTCACGCCTCAACGCTCAGCGGGCGACCGGGGCGTTGACGTCGGCCGGGAGAGCCTTCTTGGCCACGGCAACCAGGGTGGCGAACGCGCCGGCGTCGGAGACGGCGAGCTCGGCCAGCATGCGGCGATCGACCTCGACGCCGGCCAGCTTCAGGCCCTGGATCAGGCGGTTGTAGGTCATGCCGTTGGCGCGGGCGGCAGCGTTGATGCGCTGGATCCACAGGCGGCGGAAGTCGCCCTTGCGCTTGCGACGATCGTTGAAGCTGTAGACGAACGAGTGGAGCAGCTGCTCCTTCGCCTTGCGGTACAGGCGCGAACGCTGACCACGGTAGCCGGACGCACGGTCCAGGATGACGCGACGCTTCTTATGGGCGTTGACTGCCCGCTTCACACGTGCCACGTGTGTACTCCTTTAATGCTGGCCGCTTCTCTTCAGCTTGAAAATGCTGGCGCGGCGGGATGAATGGTGGTTTCAGCGCGAGGTGCCCCGCGCGAGGATCAGATGCCGAGCATGCGGCGGATCGTGCGCTGATCCGCCTTGGCAACGATGCGATCGCCCTTGAGTCGACGCGTCAGGCGCGAGGACTTGTGCTCGAGGTAGTGACGGCGGTTGGCCTGCTGGCGCTTCAGCTTGCCGCTACCGGTGACCTTGAAACGCTTCTTCGCCCCAGAGTGGGTCTTGAACTTCGGCATAATGCCTTCTCCTTGTACGTCCTCCCGGACCCGCGGGTCCGAGTGCTGTTGCCGACCGGCGAGGGTCGGTTTGTCCTGACCGCCTGGCCCCCACGGGCTGGGCGGAAGTGCTGCGAGCTAGGCCTGCGGGCCGGGCTTGGGTGCACCAGGCTTCGGGGCGCCCGGCTTGGGAGCCCCCGGCTTCGGTGCGCCGGGCTTGGGAGCCGCGGCCCCCGGCTTCGGCATACCCATGGGCTTCGGCGTGGTCCCCGGGGCGGCCGCGGGACGCGGTGCCGAGGCGGGACGCGGGGCCGCAGCCGGGCGGGGTGCAGAACCGGCCGGGCGCGGTGCGCCGGTCCGCGGGGCAGAGCTGCTCCGCGGGGCCGAGGAACGCTCCGGGCGGTCCGAACGCTCCGGACGATCCCCGCGCTCGGGGCGGTCGCCGGAGGGCTTCGAGCCGCGGGGGCCGGAGCCGCCGCGCGGACCCTTGCCAGCGGGCTTCTCCGCCTTGACCGGGGCCGGAGCCGACGGAATCGGCTGGCCCTCGGGGATCTTGCCGAAGGCCGGCATCGAGGCGGCGAGCTTCTTGAGCTCCTCCGGCATCGCGTCGGCCACGGAGTTGGTGACCTCGGCCTGCGGGGCCGAGGTGTCGACGCGCTCGGCGCGGGCGCGGCGGCTACCGGTTCCGGTGGCCTCCTCCACGGCCTTGGCCTCGCGGCGGGCCTGCGCCTTGGCGTCGGCCTTGGTGCGCAGGGGGCCGATGACCATGACCATGTTGCGGCCGTCCTGGCGGGGAGCCGACTCGACCTGGCCGAGCTCGGCCACCTCGGAGGCGAACTTCTGCAGGAGACGGATGCCGAACTCCGGGCGCTGCTGCTCGCGGCCGCGGAACTGGATCATGGCCTTGACCTTGTCGCCCTGCTCAAGGAACTTGAGGGCGTTCTTCTTCTTGGTCTCGTAGTCATGCGCATCGATCTTCAGGCGGAAGCGGACCTCCTTGAGGACCGTGTTCGTCTGGTTCTTGCGCGACTCGCGAGCCTTCAGGGCCGCCTCGTACTTGTACTTGCCGAAGTCCATCAGCTTGCACACCGGAGGCTTGGCGTTCGGGGCGACCTCGACGAGGTCGAGATCAGCCTCCTGGGCCAGACGCAGGGCATCCTCGATGCGGACAACCCCGACCTGCTCACCGTTCGGACCGACCAACCGCACCTCGGGGACGCGGATGCGATCGTTAATACGTGCGTCGCTGATGTTGTGCTCCTTCAAGAAGAATCAAGACGGACCCACAAACGGGAAAGGCCCCCGGCTTCGTGAAGCGGGGGCCACCAACGGCGATCGGGCTGCGGCGCCGCTAAGCGCTTACGGTGCTCTACCTCGTGCTGCAAGGCGGCTTCCGCGTCCGATGCCGTGACCCGGCCGCCCGTAGGCGAACGCGGGTGGGAGGTGGCCTCCACTTGAGCCCGTGTACGTGCCCCTTCTCACGCCCTCTCGGGCGCATCAGGAATCCGTCACGGGACGGTCTTGTGACAAGCTTAGCAGTATGAGTACTCCCCCGACCAATTCCGGCCACCGCCATTCCTTCACCGACGAAGAGCTGGCCGAGGCCGCAGCCCCGCAGTTGCGCGATATCGCCGAGGTCCCCGCGATCGAGGTAATCAACACCACGGCCGTTCACCTCATGAGCGCGGCCGCCGTCAAGGTGGGCCTCGCCGAGGGTCCGGACGCCGCCGGCCTGAAGGACCTCGACGAGGCCCGCAAGCTCATCACGGCCCTCGCCGGGCTCGTGACGGCCGCGGCCCCCGAGATCGGCAGCCAGCACGCCGCTCCCCTGCGCGACGGCCTGCGCTCCCTGCAGCTGGCCTTCCGCGAGGAGTCGATCATCCCCGACGCCCCGGGCAAGGGCCCGGGCGAGAAGTTCACCGGCCCGGTGAACTGACCGTTCCCTTCGCGCGCGACGGCGGCGCTCCCCAAGAGGGGAGCGCCGCCGTTTGTTGTTTTGTCGTTGCCACCCGGGCCCGACGGCGCCCGCCCAAGCCGAGCGGGCGACGTCGGGCGGGGAGGCACGTATGGCACGCGAGGCGCCAGCGGTGCCGGGCACCCCGGCGCGGAGGCGTCTAGCTCAGGCGCGCCTGGCGCGGCGTGCGCTGCGCAGCGCGATGGTGCCCAGGCCCGTCACGATGGCCACACCGGCCAGGGCCAGGAAGGCCGTCTGCGGGCCGGCCGTGTCGATGACGACACCCACGAGCGGCGTGCCGAGCGCGGTGCCGGCCGTCATGGCCGAGCCGTACCAGCCCATGGCCTCGCCGCGGTGCCGCTCCACCACCTGCTCGGTGAGGCGCTCGGAGGCGGCCGTCATGAGCGGGGCGACGAAGAAGCCGGAGAGCACCAAGAGGAGGCCGAGCCAGAACATGTCCGGTGCAAACGCCGCCGGGATGAGCGCGATGCCCATCACGGTGATGATCCCCAGCGGATCGTAGCGACGCTTCTGCGCGCCGTAGAGGAAGCCGCCCACGAGGGACGCCGCCGACCACACGCCGTAGGCCCACCACAGCCCCATGCTCGTGTCGCCAGCATGCTCGGAGAAGGCCACGACGCCCACCTCGGTGCCGGAGAGGGACATGCCGGCACCCGCGCTCATGATGAGCATCGCAATGACGCCGGGCGTGACCCACGAGAAGCGCCCGGGAGCCGGTGCCTGCGCGTTGACGACGGGGATGGCGCCCGTGACCACGGGTGCCTCGTCGTAACGCCCGGGGGCCTCGAGTTCGCCGATCGCCTCGCGGTGCTCCGTGCCCTCGAGCTGCGAGGAGCGCGTGGGCGGGTTGCGCCAGAGCAGCACGACGCCGGCGAGCACCACGAGGGCGCCCGTGGCCAGGAGCGCCACCTTGGAGGAGAGCAGGCTCGCCACCACGGCGGAGCCGCCCGGGCCGAGGATGAAGACCAGCTCGGTCACCATCGAGTCGAGGGAGAACGAGGTGCGCCGATCGTCCCCTCGCATCATGACGGAGAGCGACTGCCGGATGATCGTGAAGACCGGGAGCGAATACAGGCCGGCCGCGAAGAGCAGGACCAGCAGGAACGGGTAGCTCACGAACGGGGCGAGGCCCCACGCCAGGCCCTCCACGATGATGGAGGGCACGACGGCGCGGCGCAGGCCGACCGTGTCGATGCGGCGCCCGCGCCACGGCGAACCGAAGGCGATGCCGATCGTGAGGATGGCCGCCGCCATGCCGGCGTAGAGGTAGTCCATCCCCAGCGTGTGCGTGACGTGCAGCGTGACCAGCACGGCCGTCACCGAGTGCGGGAGCCGCCCCAGGAAGCCGACGGCCAGCAGCGGCGCCACGTGCGGGCGGCGCAGGACGCGCCAATACTGGGCGAAGGCGCCGCCGGGAGCCGTCTCCGCGCTCACCTGCGCACGCCCATGGTGACCGAGTCGGCGGCCTCCCGCAGCGTCTCGATCTCCCCCAGGGCGTCCTGCACCTTGGCAACGAGGCCGGGGACGTCCTCGTCCGTCAGCTCCGGGCCGACGATGATCGTGATGCCGAGCTCCGGCCCGTGCCCGCCGCCCTCCAGGAGGCGGCCGTCGCGGGCGCGGGAGGCCACGCCCGGTCCCGGTTCCAGCACGAGTCCGCTCACGCCGTCGGTGGCATCGGCCACCGACTGCAGCGCCGGGAGCAGCGTCTCGTCCTTGTAGCTGGGGACCCAGCGGCGTTGCTGGGCGAGGGCCCACACGGCCGGGCGGCGCACCACGAAGGTGATCTCCGCGCCCGGGTCCAGGACCAAGAGCTGGGCCTCCTCGGCCGCGGCGGAGAGCGCGGCGCGGGGGGCGTACACGGCCACGGGCCGGGCCTCGGGGTGCCACTGGGTGAGCAGATCTACGGCGGAGAAGATGGGCAGCGCCTTGCGGCCGTCGGGGGCGGAGATCATGACCAGGGCCATGTCCGCCTCCTTGTCCTCGATCTCGCCGTGGGCGCCCACGACCGTCTCGCCCGTCTGGGCGATGACGGGGACAAACACGCGGGCGTCGGCGAGGGCCTCGACGATCGTCTCCTCGCCGTTCATGCCGGCGTAGAGACCCTCGAGCGCCAGCTCGAGACGGGCGTCCGCCGTGCCGTCGTCGCCGTCGTGGCGATGCAGCGGATTGCCCTCGCCGGAGAGATCACGCCCCTCCCACGACTGGCCGGCGGTGTCCGTGGCGCCGCCGGCGCCGCGCAACAGCGCCGCCTTGATGTGCTCGGGCAGTTCCTTCTTGGGGCTCACGGGCGTCCGGCCACCTCAAGCGCCTCGGGCAGCGTGAAGCGACCGGCGTACAGGGCCTTGCCCACGATGGCGCCCTCGACGCCGTCCGCCACGAGGGCGCGCAGGGCGGCGAGGTCCTCGAGGGAGGAGATGCCGCCGGAGGCGATGACCGGCTTGTGCGTGCGGCGCGCGATGTCGCCGAGCAGTTCGGTGTTGGGACCCGTCAGGGTGCCGTCCTTGGTGACGTCGGTGACGACGTAGCGTGCGCACCCGGCGTCCTCGAGGCGGGCGAGGACGTCCCAGAGGTCGCCGCCGTCCTTGGTCCAGCCGTGGCCGGAGAGCGTGGTGCCGCGCACGTCGAGGCCGACGGCGATGAGGTCGCCGTACTCGGCGATGGCGCGGGCGGTCCACTCCGGGTTCTCCAGGGCGGCCGTGCCGATGTTGACGCGGGAGGCACCCCACTCGGCGGCGCGGGCGAGCGAGGCGTCGTCGCGGATGCCGCCGGAGAGCTCCACCTTCAGGTGCAGCTCCGTGGCGATCCGGCGCAACACCTCGACGTTTGAGCCGCGGTCGAAGGCGGCGTCGAGGTCGACGACGTGGATCCACTCGGCGCCGGCCTCCTGCCACTTGGCCGCGGCGTCGAAGGGATCGCCGTAGCCGGTCTCGGAGCCGGCCTCGCCCTGGACCAGGCGGACGGCCTGGCCATCGGCGATGTCGACGGCGGGGAACAGGACGAGGCGCTGGGCCTCGGAGGTCTCACTCATGGTGCGTGTCCTAGGGTTTGGCCGCGGCGCGGCCGAAGGCGAGTGTGGTGATGGAAGCGGCGCGGCCCGGGGGCCGCGCCGCGTGATGCCCGAGGTAGGGAACGGGCTAGAGCTTGTAGGTGAGGGCCCACGCCGCCACGAGCGACATGACCGCCAACGCGGAGCAGGCGATGACCCACGTGAGGCCGGCGCCCTGCTTCTTGAGGGAGAAGGCGCCGCCCGCGAGCAGGCCGCCGAGGGCCATGAGCAGGATCGGTCCCATCAGAAGGTCCCCATCCAATTCTTCAGCAGCGCGGCACCGGCGTCACCGGACTTCTCCGGGTGGAACTGCGTGGCGCTGAGCGAACCGTTCTCCACCGCGGCGATGAACGGGGCCCCGTGTTCGGCCCACGTGACGAGCGGCGGCCTCATGGCCGGCTGGGTCACGTCGAAGTTCCAATCGAGCACGCCGTAGGAGTGCACAAAGTAGAAGCGCTCGTCCTCGATGCCTTCGAAGAGGCGCGAGCCCTCCGGGGCCTTCACGGTGTTCCAGCCCATGTGCGGGACCACCTCGGCGGGCAGGCGCTCCACGACGCCCGGCCACTCGGCCAGCCCCTCGGTGCGCACGCCGTGCTCGACGCCGGCCTCGAAGAGGACCTGGTGGCCGACGCAGATGCCCATCGTGGCGCGGCCGCCGGCGATGCGGTAGCCGAGGTGGCGCAGCGAGCCGGAGGCCTTGAGCGCCTCCATGACGGCCGCGTACGCGCCGACACCCGGCACCAGCAGGCCGTCCGCCTCGCGGATGTCCGCCGGATCGCGGGAGAGCTTGACCTCGGCGCCGACGTGCTCGAGTGCGCGCACGGCGGAGCGGACGTTGCCGGCCCCGTAGTCGAGGACGGTGACCTTGGGTGCCATCAGAGGGCGCCCTTGGTGGAGGGGATCTGCCCGGCCATGCGCTCATCGGGCTCCACTGCCTCGCGCAGGGCGCGGGCGAAGGCCTTGAACTGCGACTCCACGATGTGGTGGGGGTCGCGGCCGCGCAGCACGTCCACGTGCAGGCAGATGCCGGCGTGGAAGGCGATGGCCTCGAACACGTGACGGGTCATGGAACCCGTGAAGTGACCGCCGATGAGGTGGTACTGCTGTCCCTCCGGCTCGCCCTCGTGCACCAGGAAGGGGCGGCCCGAGATGTCGACGACGGCGCGGGCGAGCGACTCGTCCAGCGGGACGGTGGCCGTGCCGAAGCGACGGATGCCGCTCTTGTCTCCGAGGGCGGCGCGCAGCACCTCGCCGAAGGCGATCGCGGTGTCCTCCACGGTGTGGTGGACGTCGATGTGGGTGTCCCCCGTCGACTTCACGGTCAGGTCGATCAGCGAATGCTTGGCCAGGGCCGTGAGCATGTGGTCGTAGAAGGGCACCGAGGTGTCGATGGTGGCGCGGCCGGTGCCGTCGAGATCGATCTCGACGAGCACGCTTGACTCGCTGGTGACGCGTTCCATCCGGGCCTTGCGGCCGGAGAGGAGTTCGGCGGGCATGCTGTTTCGTACTCCGTCGCTCAATGAGGGGTGGGTCTGATTAGTCTACGTGGCCGCCCGACGCGCGGGGCGCTCAGGCCGTGGCCTCGGGGTGGGCCTCGAGGTAGCGGCGCAGGCTCTCGAGGAAGGCCGTGGTCTCCGCCTCGGTTCCGGCGGTGACGCGCAGCTGGCCGGGGAGGCCGTTGTTGCGCACGATGATCCCGTCGGACAGGAGCGCCTCGAACACCGCGTTGGGGTCGCTCAGGCGGCCGAAGGTCACGAAGTTCGAGTCCGAGACGGCCGGAACCAGGCCGAGGGCCGTCAGCTCGGAGACGATGCGATCGCGCTGGCGCTTGATGTCCTCGACGTTCTCGAGCAGGACATCGGCCTGGGCCAGCGCTGCGCGGGCGGTCGCCTGCGTCACGGCGGAGAGGTGGTACGGCAGGCGCACGAGGCGCAGCGCGTCGATCACCTGCGGGGCGGCCGCCAGGTAGCCGAGGCGGGCGCCGGCGAGGGCGAAGGCCTTGGACATCGTGCGGGTGACGATGAGCCGCTCGCGCCCGGGCAACAGGGTCAGCGCCGACTCGGTGCCGGCCAGGGCGAACTCGGCGTAGGCCTCGTCCACGACGACCACCGAGTCGAAGGCTCGGCCGGCCTCATACACGGCCTCGATGACGTCGAGGCCGAGGGCGGTGCCCGTGGGGTTGTTCGGTGAGCAGAGGAACACGATGTTCGGCTCGTGCTCGATCACCTGGCGCGCGGCGTCGTCGGCGGAGAGCGTGTAGTCGCCGGTGCGCTTGCCCTCGAGGTAGCCGGTGTCGGTGCCGGAGGCCAGCAGCGGGTACATCGAGTAGGTCGGCGGGAAGCTCAGGAGCGTGCGACCGGGCCCGCCGAAGGCCTGGAGGATCTGCTGCAGCACCTCGTTCGAACCGTTGGCGGCCCAGAGGTTCTCGGCGCTGAGGCCGTGGCCAAGGTAGGCGGCGAGGTCCTCGCGCAGCGCAACGAACTCCCGGTCGGGGTAGCGGTTGAGCGTGGCGGCCGCCTCGCGAACCGCCTCGGTGATCGCGTCGATGACCGCCTGCGGCATGGGATGGGTGTTCTCGTTCACGTTCAGCTGGACGGGCACGTCGATCTGGGGCGCGCCGTAGGGGGAAAGCCCGCGCAGGTTCTCGCGCAGGGGCAGCTGGGACAGAAGTTCGAGGCGATCTTGGCTCACGCAAGAAGTCTAGATCTGACACGACAGAGCCCCGGCCTCCATGACGGAGGCCGGGGCCGTGAGGGGTGTGACCCGTCGAGGCAGACGAGGTGACCTGTCGTCTGCAGCACCCTCGAAGGGACCACGTGGGGCGTGAGCCGCTGGCTCACACGTCTGGAGGGGCGGAGGCGCCTGGGTATGGATACCGGGCCGGGCGGCCCGAGCGGTGCGGGCGACCCCACCGAGGAGTGCGGCGAGTGCCCCCGGGCCCGCGCCGCGCCTGGCATTAGTCCTGTGCGTCGCTCGGAACCACGAGGGTCTGGCCGGGCTTGAGCACCCCGGTGTCCTCGTTCAAGGACGCGATGCGGGCCACGACCTCGCGGGTGTCCTGCGTGGGGGCGAATTCCCTCGCCAGCCCCCAGAGCGAGTCGCCCTCGACCACGGTGACCTGTTCCAGGCCCGTGCCGGGACCGGTGAGGCGCGTCTGCGATGCGCTGGCCGGCGCGAGCCAGGCCCCGATGATGAGCGTGGCGACGGTGACGATGAGCAGCAGCGGCAGCGCCAGCAGGACCAGGCGGCCGCGGGCCGTCAGGCGGATCGGTGCGAGCTGCTGGGCGGGAGCGGAGAATGCGAGCTGCGACATTGGGTTCACCTTTCGAACGGATTCGAAACCACTGGAGTGCATCGTTCGAAGAGATCTTCGAAGTGCGTTGGATCATTTCTAGCACGTGTGTTCGATCGATGTCGAGACACGTTCGAACAAATCTTTGAACTGCGTCCCCTCGTGGCCTAACCTTGAGCCCAAGAAGGGGTGCGGTTCCCATGGAAGACGCCACCCCCGACAACTCGGTCAAACCCGGCCGGGGTACGCCCCCGCTCCGACGAGCGGAGTAGCGCAGGAGGAACGCGTGAGCAGCCCCAGTACCGAGTCGCAGGCACCGCGCAAGGCGCTGACCACCCGCCAGCGCAACATCCTCGAGGCCATCACCTCGTCCACCGAGAAGCACGGCTACCCGCCCACCATGCGGGAGATCGGCGACGCCGTCGGGCTGAAGTCCCTCTCCTCGGTCACCCACCAGCTCGGTCAGCTCGAAAAGGCCGGCTACGTTCGCCGCGACCCGCGGCTCCCCCGCGCCATCGAGGTCCTCGGCCCGGACGGGCAGCGCCTCGAGCCCGGCCGCGCCACCCAGGCGAGCGAGGCAAGCACCCAGCCCACCGCCGTCGGGCAGGAAACCCCCGCCGTCCTGGACTTCCCCGGCACCGAGCAGCAGGCCATGGTGCCGCTGGTCGGCCGCATCGCGGCCGGCGGGCCCATCCTGGCCGAGCAGCAGGTGGAGGACGTCTTCCCGCTCCCCCGCCAGCTCGTGGGGCACGGCGAGCTGTTCATGCTCAAGGTCTCCGGCGATTCCATGATCGACGCCGCGATCTGCGACGGCGATTGGGTCGTGGTCCGCCGCCAGGACAACGCGATCAACGGGGACATCGTCGCCGCGCTGCTGGACGACGAGGCCACGGTGAAGACGTTCCGGCAGCGGGACGGACACACGTGGTTGCTCCCCCAGAACTCGCAGTACGAGCCGATCCTCGGCGATCACGCCACGGTGATGGGCAAGGTCGTCTCGGTGCTGCGCGCGCTCTGACGCCGAAAAGACAAGGGGCCCGCGATCCAGGTGGATCGCGGGCCCCTTGTCGTAGCGCTCGAGTCTTAGCGCTCGAGCGTCGCGAGAGCGCTACGAGCTCGCCGGCAGCTGCGAGAGGCGTCCCAACGCCCCGAGCACCGTGGTCCGGTCGGTGGTGGGCCACAGCGGCGGCAGCGTGTCCTTGAGGAAACCGCCGTAGCCCTTGCTCACCATGCGGGAATCCAGGATCGCCACCACGCCGCGGTCTCCCACCGAACGGATGAGCCGGCCGGCGCCCTGCGCCAGACGGACGGCGGCGTGCTGGGCCGAAACGGCCATGAAGCCGTTCCCGCCGCGCTGGTTGACGTCGCGTGTGCGGGCCGTGGAGAGCGGATCGTCCGGGCGCGGGAACGGGATGCGGTCGATGATGACGAGCCGGCAATGGGGACCGGGGACGTCGACGCCCTGCCACAGGGTCATGGTGCCGAACAGGCAGGTCTCCTCGTCGGCCGCGAAGGTGCGCACCAACTCGGGGATGCTCGCATCGCCCTGGCACAGGATGGGCACCTCGACGCGCTTGCGCAGCGCCTCGGCCGCCTCCTCCGCCGCGCGGCGCGAGGAGAACAGCGCCAGGGCGGCGCCGCCGGAGGCCTTGATCAGCGCCTCGATCTCGTCGAGGGCGGCATCGGACAGACCCCGCCCGGGCGGGGGAAGGTGACGCGCCACATAGAGCATGCCCTGCGCCGGGTAGTCGAAGGGGCTGCCCACGTCCAAGGCCTCCCACTCGGGAGCCCCCGCGCCCATGAGACCGAGGTCCCCCGCCACGGGCTCGAACTTGGCGCCGAGGGCCAGCGTGGCGGAGGTGAGCACCACCGTGTGGCCGTCGAAGAGTCCCTCGCGCAGCTGGCCGGCCACCGAGAGCGGGGCGACCATGAGGACGGCCGGGGTGTCGTCGCCCGGCACCACGTAGCCGCGACCCGGCTCGAACTGGCCGGGGCGCGCCGCCCACACGACCTCACGCTCGTGATGGGCCCCAAGCAGGCGATCGGCGAGCTCCACGAGCTGCGCCAGCTCGGAGCGGGCGGTCTGGCGGCCGCCGTCCGCCGGGGCGCCAGGCTCCGGCTTGGACTCGGCCAGGGCCACCTTGGCCGCGTCGCGGACGGCGTCCACGGCGGCTCCCATCTCCTCGGTGAGGCCGCGCGGCAACAGGCCGGTCGGCACGCCGATGGTCGCCTTCTCGAGGGCAACGCCGGCGTCCTTCAGGGCCTTGACCGTGGACTTGAGATGCTTGCGTGCCGCGGCCGCGGCGTGCGAGACGGCGGAGGCGGAGAGCGGCTTCGTCACGGCCGACGTCACCCGATCCTGCAGCTCGTGGGCCTCGTCGATGATGACGGCGTCGAAGTCCGGCAGCACGGCCAGGCCCTCGAAGGCGGAGACGGCAAGCATGGCGTGGTTCGTCACGACGACGTCGGCCTCGGCGGCGTGGGCGCGGGCCCGCTCCGTGAAGCACTCGTCCGCCATGGGGCAGGCCTGGGCGCCGAGGCACTCCATGGAGGAGACCGACACCTGGCGCCAGGCCTTGTCCGACACCGAGGGGGTGACCTCGTCCCGGTCGCCCGTCTCCGTCTCCTCGGCCCACTCGCGCAGGCGCACCACCTCGCGGCCGAAGGAGGAGTTGGGAGCATCGTTGAAGACGGGCTTGGAGCCGCCGGCCTCCTCGATCCCGAAGAGGGTGTCTTCCTCGTCCGGGTAGCCGCCGCCGAGCTTGTACTTGCACACGTAGTTGTTGCGGCCCTTGAGCAGGGCGACGTCCACCTCGCGCGGGAGCTCGGGACCGAGGGTCTCGAGCAAGCGCGGGACGTCGCGGCTGACGATCTGGGACTGCAGCGCGAGCGTGGCCGTCGAGACGATGATCGGTTTCTCGGAGTCCAGGGCGTGCTTGATGGCCGGCACCAGGTAGGCCAGGGACTTGCCGGTGCCTGTGCCGGCCTGCACCAGCAGGTGCTTGCCCTCGGTGAGGGCCTCGTCCACCTTGCGGGCCATCTGATGCTGGCCCTCGCGGCGCTGGCCGCCGAGGCCCCCCACCGCGTGGGTGAGGAGGTCCTCGACCTTCAACTCCTCGCTATCGAAGACGCTCACGGGGCCACGACGAACTCGGCCAGTTCGGCCGCCAGGGCATCCTTGACCAGCACGCGCAGGTGCGTTCCGTCCTCGAGATGCTCGGTGGAGAGGATCTCGGCGTCGGCGGCGTGAAGGCGCGCCACCACCTCGCCGCGGGCGTAGGGAACCACGATGTCCATCGGCACCGAGGGGCGCGGGATGAGCTCGGACAGGCGCTGCATCAGCTCGTCGATCCCCTCGCCGGAGCGAGCGGACACGACCACCGTCTCCCGCTGCGTGTGGCGCAGCCGGTCCAGCACCACCGGGTCGGCGATGTCGGCCTTGTTCAGGACGATGAGTTCAGGCACTTCGAGGGCGTCGACGTCGCGCAGGACGTCGCGGACGGCCGCGATCTGCCCCTCCGGGTCCGGATGGGAGGCGTCGACGACGTGCAGGAGCAGGTCGGCGTCCGCCGCCTCTTCCAGCGTGGAGCGGAAGGCCTCGACGAGCTGCGTCGGCAGCGAGCGAACAAAGCCCACCGTGTCCGCCAGTGTGAAGCCGATGCCGTCCGGGGTGACCGCCTGGCGCACCGTGGGATCCAGGGTGGCGAAGAGCGCGTTCTCCACGAGCACCCCGGCGTCGGTGAGCCGGTTGAGCAGGGAGGACTTGCCCGCGTTGGTGTAGCCGACGATGGCCACGGAGGGCACGTCGTTGCGCTGGCGGCTGGCGCGCTTGGCGTCGCGGGCCGGCTTCATCCCGGCGATGTCCTTGCGCAGCTTGGCCATGCGGTGGCGAATGCGGCGACGATCGAGTTCGATCTTGGTCTCGCCGGGTCCGCGCGAGCCCATGCCGGCACCGGCGCCGCCCACCTGGCCACCGGCCTGACGGGACATCGATTCGCCCCAACCGCGCAGGCGCGGCAGGAGGTACTCGAGCTGGGCCAGTTCCACCTGGGCCTTGCCCTCGCGGGACTTGGCGTGCTGGGCAAAGATGTCGAGGATGAGGGCCGTGCGGTCAATGACCTTGACCTTCACCACGTCCTCCAGGCCGCGACGCTGGGACGGGGAAAGCTCGGAATCCACGATCACGGTGTCGGCGCCCGTAGCCTCCACGATGTCCTTGAGCTCGAGGGCCTTGCCCGAGCCGAGGAAGGTGCTGGAGTCCGGCTTCAGGCGGCGCTGGATCAGGCCGTCCAGCACCTCCGAACCGGCCGTCTCCGCGAGGGCGGCGAGCTCCTGCAACGAGTTTTCGGCATCCTGGGAGGTGCCCTCGCTCCAGAGGCCGGCCAACACCACGCGTTCGAGGCGCAGCTGGCGATACTCGACCTCGGAGACGTCCTCGAGTTCGGTGGAGAGTCCGGCAACGCGGCGCAGTGCGCGGCGTTCTGCCAGGTCTTCCTGCTCGCCGTCGAAGTGGGAGTGCTCGTGCGCCAGGTTACTCAGTGCAAGGGCACGCCCCGAGCCCAAAGGCGAGTCGCCGCCGTCGTGCTCCGGATTCCCGCTCGGGGAGCGGCGGGCGCTGCCCTTGGCGGCGCGCGCGTCATCCGCCGCAACGATGCGGGCAATGGTGGCCTCGATGTCGGCGTCGGTCGACGCCGCGGAGGCGGTGGTCTGCGACTCGGCGCCATGGGACTGGGCGCGCGAGGAATCGGTGTGGGTCATGGTCTCCCTGCTAGACGTGCTCGAAAGTCTACTTGTCCGGCGCCGGCGATGGGCGCGGTTATCCCCAGGGCACAACGGCCGGGGAGGGTGCTGTCACACGAAGAACAGGTAAGTCATAGAGAAAACTCTATCACTGACATCGGTAGGCTGGACGTCATGGCCGAGCAGCACTACTTCACCTCCTCCCCCGACACCCCCGAGCGCCGGCGCACCATCCGAGTGGAACTCGCCGGACGCGAGCGCGAGGTCACCACCGCCAACGGCATCTTCAGCCCGGAGGGCGTGGACAAGGGAACCGAGGCGCTGCTGCGCCGCGTGCCGGAGACGCCCGAGGGCGGCACCTTCCTGGACATCGGCTGCGGCTGGGGGCCGATCGCGCTGAGCATGGCGCTCGAATCCCCCGCCGCAACCGTGTACGCCGTGGACGTCAACGAGCGCTCGCTGGGACTGACGCGCGACAACGCCACCGCCCTCGGATGCGAGAACATCCTCGCCTCCACCCCCGACAAGGTGCCCGCGAACGCCACCTTCGACCTCATCTGGTCCAACCCGCCCATCCGCGTGGGCAAGGCCGCCCTGCACGAGATCCTCCTCACGTGGCTGCCGCGCCTGAAGGTCGGCGGCGAGGCCTACCTTGTGGTGCAGAAGAACCTCGGCTCCGATTCGCTCCAGAGCTGGCTCGCTGACGTCCTGGGCGAGGGCTTCGAGATCGAGCGCTTCGCCCGCGAGAAGGCCTTCCGCGTTCTGCGGATCGAGCGCCACGCGTAGCCGCAGCCTGTTCTCACGCCGGGGTCCCTCACGTCTGTGAGGGACCCCGACGTCGTTGAGGGCCGCAGGCCCCGGCTGTGCATGTGGATAAGCTCTCCCAACGCCGTGATCTTTGGTCTAGGGTGTGCGACTACGTGTTCTCGAGGGGGCAGTATGTCGCGACGACGCTGGCGATCCACCGCAGGGCAACTCACCCTCGCCCTGGCATGCGCGGCCGCGCTCGGCGGCTGCACGGGGGCACCCGAACCGCCGGCCGGGACGCTTCCAGCGCCCGGAGCCTCCAGCACGCCGACGCCCGGTTCAGCCCCAGCCTCGTCGAGCTCGGGTGCCACGGGCGAGAGTGAGACATCCGCAGGCGCTTCCGTTGATCCGGCGGCCTACCGGCCGGCCACGCCCACATCGCCGGCCAAGAACGTGCCGGTGCCGGTCATGCCGGACGCCGCCAAGCGGAAGGACCTCGAGGGACAGAAGGCGTTCATCCGGTACTGGATCGACACGTACAACTACATGCGCGAAAGCGGCGACCCCAAACCGTTCCTCGCCGCTTGCGACAGCAACAGCAAGTTCTGTAGTGGGTCCGCGAAAGTGTCCGCGTCCGTCACCAAAGCTGGGCTGTGGCGGGTTGGAGACCCGATCGAGATCAGCTCGATCAAAGCCCAAGGCGTCGGCGACTCTGGCGCCGATGCCTCAGTAATTGCGCAAGTTGTGGAACCCGCCTACGAATACTTCCCGACACCGAACGCGACGGACTTCTCGCCGAGAACTTCCAGCCAACACCACGAGGTTTCGATCGACCTTGTTCTCGGCGAAAGCGGATGGAAACTGCTGGAAATGGGGGAGCTGTGAGAGCTTTCTTGGCTGCGGCGTTGGCCACAGGGCTCCTAGGCGGAGCGTTCCCCATCGATGTTCGATTCAAGGGTGATTTCCTCGACAGATCTGTCAAGGTCCAAGGCCACAGATCCGAGCCCGAGGAGCACGGCGGGGGCAACTCGGCCCCGCGCGGAAGTCAACAGCAACGTTCATCGACGACCACGACGCCCTCGAAAGCCAGCGGCACAAGTAACAAGCCAAGCTCGCCCAGCCCATGGTTCCTGATGACCGGCACCAGCAACGTTTACTGCAACGCCGTAACGGGGGCAGTCGCGATCGGCGTGATCGGCTGCGGCATCGCACGAACACCCGCCGGCCAGCAAACCCCGAACAACGCCCCGGCCGCACCACCTCAGGTCACGCCCGGCCACGTGCAACAGCAGATGGCCAGCCTGCCCATCCCGGCGAGCACGCTGCGCTCCCAGCTCAACGGCTTCTCGTTGCGCAACGCCAACACGAACATCTACGCGGACGGTTCGTCTCATACCCTCAATGCAACGATCCTGGGCCAGCCCGTCACGATCACCGTCACGCCCGTGCGCTACGACTTCTCCTACGGCGACGGCACCTCGAAGAGCTCCACCAGCCCGGGCGGCCCACTCAAGGACGACGGCTTCGACACCCCCACGCCCACCGGCCACGTCTACAAGGAAACCGGCGCCTACTCGGTCTCGCTCACCACGCACTACTCGGGCACGTTCTCGGTGAACGGTGGGCCGGCGCAGGCGATTCCCGGCACGGCCGGCGTCCCCTCGACCCCGTTGGCGCTGCGCATCTGGCGCGTCAAGCAGTACCAGGTGCAGAATCCGTGTTCGCCGGGTTCCACCGCGCCCGGTTGCGTGCCCCCGCAGGCCGACTAGCGGGCGCGGGAGCAGCGGCGATTCACGCCCCCAGCACCCCGGTGGCCACACGCACGGCGGGACCCGAGAGCACCACGTGCTCCGCGCCGTCGGGCATCTGAACAAAGCGCACGCCGCACACGCCGCCCGGCACGGCCACGGCCCACGCGGCGGCGTCGCGGCCGGCGGAGCCGGCCCAGTGCCGCACCGCCACCACGGCGGCGCAGATCCCGGTGCCGCAGGAGAGGGTCTCCCCCACGCCGCGCTCGTGCACGCGCATGTCGATCGCGGCCACGCGGTCCACCACCAGCGGCTCGGAGGGCACCACGTACTCCACGTTGATGCCGTTCGGCGGCAGCGGGTCCACGACCGGCAGCACGTGCAGATCGGCGGCGGCCAGCTCGGCCACATCGGGGAGCGCCACCACGGTGTGCGGGTTGCCCATGCTCACCGAGAGCGAGGGCCGCGGGACGGACAGCCCGGCGGTCGTCACGAGCGAATCCATGGCATCGGCCTCGGCCCGCTCGGGGTGGATGAATGCCCACGGGCCCATGTCGACGCTGTAGCCGTCGCCCGAGCGGCGCACGATCTTCACGCCGGCCCGCGTGCCGATGCGCAGCCCCTCTGCCGGCATCTGCGCCAGACCCTCGAGCAGGAGGAAGTGCGCGAAGGCCCGCACGCCGTTGCCGCACATCTCGGCGGTGGACCCGTCGCCGTTGCGATAGTCCATGAACCATTCGGCCGCCGGATCCGCGGCGAGCGCCTCGCGCCCCTCGGGCAGGGCCTCGGAGCGGATGGCGCGGATCAGGCCGTCGCCGCCGAGCCCCAGGTGCCGATCGCACAGCGCGGCGACCTGGGCCGCCGTCACGTCCCGCTCGCCCGCAGGCGCGGCAAACACCACGAAGTCGTTTCCGGTGGCGTGCAGCTTGGAAAAGGCCAGCCCGGACAGTGCGGCCACGGCATCGATGCGATCCTGGGGGTTCATGCCTCAACCCTACGGTGCACGACGGCGCCGGCTCGCCTTCACGACGCCGGTCGCCCCGTGTGCGGGTCGCGTAGCGCTGGGCACGGGGAGCGGGCGAGACCGGTCGTGGGGGCCCGGCTCAACCGGGCCGACCGGCGCGCGCCCCCCCTACTGACGCTTTGGCCTGCCGCTGTTCGTCTTCTCCTTTCGGGTAGCCCGGACCTCAGTACGTGGAGCGATCCGTCGTGGCGGCAAACGCCGGCAGGGCCAGCAGCCGATCGCAATAGGCGGCGAGCTCGGGCCACGCCGCGTCGTCGAGCTCGTGGCGGATGAGCTTCACCCAGAGGTAGATGTCCGCCTCGGTGAGCCGGTCCCCCAGCACAAACTCCTTGCCGCCCAAGAGCTCGTTCCAGCGTTCGGGGCCGGTGTGCGTCAGACGCAGCTCACGCTCCACCTCGGCGATGGCCGGGCGCAGGGCGGGCGGCGCCGTGGAGGCCTCCGGGTCGATCACGGCGTCGAAGGCCGCCGGGAAATCCAGGGCCAGCGTCTCAAGGTCGTTGCTGACGACGGTCCCGGCCACCTTGTCCCACAGCAACGGCACCGACACGTGCCCGTCGTAGCCGGGGCGCCCGGCCTCGTACGCCTGGCGCAGCAGCGTGAAGCCGTTGATGGGGTCCTCCCCCGTGCCCTCACGGAAGGCCCACCCGCGCGCGTCGCGGGCGTTGTCGATCCACGACAAGGAGACGTACTCCTCGAGGCCGTTGAGCGCCCGGGACAACGTCACCCGGTGAGCCCACGGGCAGAACCAGCCGGCGTAGAGGTGGAAGCGCCCCGGCTGAACGGGGAACTCCTCCGAGCCGATGCGCCCCGTGAAGGGCTCGCGGCCCGGCTCATCGGCCGGGCGGGCGTACTCGCCGAAGGTCTCGGTGTCGACGGGGCTGGCGTACTGCGGCATCGCGGGTCCTTTGGAAGGGATGGACGGGCGGCCAAGGCGGCCCGGAGGATCTCGCCCCAGTGTTCGCCGGTGGCGGCGCACCGGGCAAGCGGCGAGGCGAGCGGCGTCACCGCGCGACGCGCGCTGTCATGTTCATTGGGGCGCTGGCGCCCACGTTGCTCAGGCCGAGGGCATGCTCACCGCCGTCACGAGGCGCACGCCCCGCTTGCCCGCTCGGTAGGCGTGCTCGCTCTCGGTCGGAAAGCGCACGCCGTCGCCCGCCTTGAGCGAAACGCTCCACTCATCGGTGGAGACCTCCACGCTTCCGGTCACCACATAGGCCACCTCCTCGGAGCCCACGCCGTGCGGCGCGCTCTGTTGCTGCGCCCAGGCGGGCAGGAACATCTCGTACATCTCCACCCGGCGCGCACCGGCGGCGGGAAGCAGCGTGCGCCCCTCGAGGTCCTCCGGCGAGCCCTTCTCCGGCGCCCTCGTCACGACCGGACCGGCCGCGGGGATGCGGGCCAGGTCCGCGAGCGTGGTGCCGAGGGCCTGCGAGACCGCCGCGAGCACCTCGATGGTGGGGTTGGCCTGAGCGTTCTCCAGCTGCGACACGAGCGCGGGCGACACCCCGGCGGCGTCCGCGAGCGCACGGGCGGAGAGACCCAGGGCAGCCCGCTTGGCCTTGACCTGCACGGCGATCGCGAGCCGCGTGCGCTCCGCCGGCGACACCTCGGGCATCCCCGACACCGCTGCAGTCGCCGACCCAGACTCCGAATCCGTCCCCGTCACGGCGCTCACGCCCGCGGCGCCCGCAGCACCACCATGGAGCGAACGGCAGGCTTGCCGTACCAGGCCAGGCGATCGAGGCTCGTGCGCGGCAGGGGCAGGGCGTGCCCGTCCAGCCACGACTCTGACTCGTCGGCATCCGTCCACGGATCCTGCGCGTAGTAGACCTCGCCCTCGCGGGAATGCACGGCGATCCAGTGCGGGCAGCTCTCGGCGTGCATCCCGAGCTCCTCGATGAGCACGGCGGCCACGGCCCCGGAGTCCAGCGCGGCGTCCAGGTCCTCGAGGCTGAACGCGTGGGTCTTGAGCTCGATGCCCTCCGCCAGCACGCGCTCGCGGAAGCCCTCCTGGATGAAGCGGCGCAGATTGCGGTTGTTCTCGTCCGCCGCGATCTCCAGCAGGATCGGCTCCTCGGTGGAGAGGTGCACCTCCACCTCGGCACCGCGCGCCTTGGCCGCCAGCGCGAGCCCGAGCGGGTCGCAGCCGTCGGTCGTCGTCGCCTCGCGCCACAGGCGCAGCTCCTCCTCGCGGCTGGGCTCCGGCAGCAGCCCGAGCGCCGTCAGCGCCACGTGGGCGGACACGGGCCCGCACGTGAAGTCGGTGGTCTGGCGGTAGTACGGGAGCCCGGCACGCGGCCCGGCGCCGGCGAAGCGGATGAGGCCGGCCGGAACGCTCCCGGCCTCCGCGAGGACGGGAGCGCCCGTCGCTGGCACCTCGGGCGCCACGTAGCCGGCGGCCAGCGCTTCGTCCCACGCGGCCGAGCCGCGCAGCGACGCCGGCACCTCGCGCTTCACGGCGGCCGCCCCCGCGGCGAAGGCCCGCTCCTCGACCGCGGCCACGAGCGCTGCCTCGGCCCGCGGCGTCGCCGCGTAGACCGGCAGCAGCTTGGCGTAGGCCGTCATGGGGCGGTGCACCTCCAGGCCCACGGCCACGGGCGTGCCGTCCTCCTCGAGGGCGGCCACGAGCGTGCGCACCTGGAACGGGTGGCTGCTCTTCCAGTGCTCGAGCAGCTCGGCCGCGACCACCGAGGTCCACGGCGCCACGGCCTCGATGTCGTCGGTGACGGGACGGAACTCCACGCGCATGGTTAGTCCTTCTCTTCGGGGACCGGCGCGGGCTGGCCCGCCGGGGAATGGGGTGCGGCCGCCGCGCGGCCGGGGATCGAGGCAAGGAGGGCCACGGTGTACTCGTGCTGGGGCGTGAAGAGCACGCTGGCCGTGGAACCATGCTCCACCACCTTGCCCCTGCGCAGCACCACGACGCTCTGGGAGACCGCGCGGGCCACCGAAAGATCGTGGGTGATGAAGAGCATGCTCAGGCCCAGCCGCTCCTGCAACGAGGCGAGGAGCCGCAGGATCTGGGCCTGCACCGAGACATCGAGCGCGGAAACCGACTCGTCGAGAATCAGCAGCTCGGGCTCCACGGCGAGCGCCCGGGCGATGGCCACGCGCTGCCTCTCGCCGCCGGAGAGCGCCACGGGGCGGCGCGGGGCGTAGCTAGCCGGCAGCCCCACGAGCTCCAGCAGGTCCTCGACGCTGCGGGAACCTCCCCCGACGGCCGCCGCCTCGCTCAGACCGGCGCCGATGCTGAGGGCCGGATTGAGCGCAGAGTACGGATCCTGGAACACGATCTGCGCGCGTCGAGGGCCGCTCGCGACACCCAGGAACTCGATGCTGCCGGCGTCGGGGCGTTCGAGCCCCACGAGGCAGCGGGCGAGCGTGGTCTTGCCGGAGCCAGACTCGCCCACCACGGCGAGGGTGGATCCGCGCATCACGCTCAGGTCCACGCCGGCCAGGGCCGGGGCGGCTTGACCGGGGAAGGACTTGCGCAGCCCGGTGACGCGCAGGAGCTCGTCGCCGGCCTCCCCGGATTCCCCGGTGGAACGCACGACGGCGTTCGGCTGGCTCACGCCCTCGGCCCGGCTGGCGCCGGCGAGCGCCTCGGCCGCCTCCACCCCCAGGTCGGCGGCGAGCAGCGAACGCGTGTACTCGTGCTCCGGCTCGAAGAGGACCCGCGCCGCCGGGCCGCGTTCGAGCACGCGCCCGGAGCGCATCACGAGGGCTTCGTCGGCGCGGTCGCGCGCCACCGCGAGGTCGTGGGTGATGAGCAGGAGCGCCATGCCGCGCTTGGCCTGCAGCGAGTCGATGAGGTCGAGCACCTCGCGCTGGGTGGTGACATCGAGCGCCGTCGTCGGCTCATCGGCGATGAGCACGGCGGGATCCGCGGCGAGGGCGGCGGCGAGCGCCACGCGCTGACGCATGCCGCCGGAGAGCTCGAAGGGGCGCTTGCGCGCCACCTCGGGGGCGAGCCCCACCTCGGCCAGGAGAGCGGCAACGCGCGCGCCGCGTTCGGAGCGCTCCCCACCCACGGCCCAGCCGATCTGCTGCCCGCAGCGGTGCGTGGGCGAGAGCGAGGTGAAGGGATCCTGCAAGAGCAACGTGATGCCGCCGCCGCGCAGCTCGCGCAGCCCGTGGCCGGCGAGGGACAGCGTCCGCTCCCCCAGCTGCAGGGTGCCGCTGGCGTGCACGCCCTCGGGCAACAGCCCGGTCAGGGCACGCGCCGTGAGCGTCTTGCCCGAACCGGACTCCCCGACGATCACGAGGGTCTTGCCCGCCGCCAGCTCGAGGTCGAGCGGCTCCACGATGACACCGCGCGGACCGCTCACGGAAACGTCGCTGGCGCGCAGCACGGCGTCCTGCGCGGGGCCGGCCGGCGGGGTGAGGGTCGAGGCGCTCATCGGGCCACCGCCTTCTTCTCGAAGCGATCGGCCAGCCAGTGGCCCAGGAGGTTCACGCTCGTGGCGGTGGCGACGATGGCCACGCCCGGCGCGATGGAGGCCAGCGGGTTGCTGCCCAGGAGGGCGCGGCCGTCGGCCAGCTGCAGGCCCCAGTCCGCGGTGCCCACCGCGGCGCCCATGCCAAGGAAGGAGAGCGAGGAGATGGCGACCAGGGCGAAGGAGACGTTGAGCAGGGCGTTGGCGAGCATGACCGGCATGACGTTGGGGACCACGTGGCGGAAGAGAATCCGCGGGCCGGACAGGCCGAGCACCCGCGCCGACTCGATGTAAGGGCGGCTCATCTGTTCCATCACGGCACCGCGCACGAGGCGGACGTCGGAGGGAGAGAAGAGCACCACAAGCACGAGGACGGTGACCCAATAGCCGCCGCCCAGGACGCCGGCGACCACGATCGCGAGCAGGATGGCCGGCAGCGCCAGCACCAGGTCGGCGTACCGCGAGACCACGCCGTCCACGAGGCCGCCGCGGTAGCCGGCCACCCCGCCCAGCAGCAGGCCGATCACGAGCGAACCCGCCGCCACGACGACGGGCCCGGCCACGGCGGACAGGGCGCCGGCGCCCAAGAGCGCCAGGACGTCGCGGCCCAGCTGATCGGTGCCGAGGGCGTGTCCCCAGACCCCGATCCCCACGGAGCCCAGCTGGGTGTCCTGTTCCATGGCCCAGGGGTTGATGACGCCGTGCAGCACGGCGCAGACGATGACCACCAGGACGATCAAGGCGGAGATCGCCACGGTGAGCGGCGCGGAGGCGCGCCTGCGCGCCGTGGCCAGCCGGGCGCCGTCGGGCCCTGGAGTGTTCTGTGCCGCGCCGTCGCCGGCGAGCGGGGGCAGGATTGCCTGGCTCACTTGGCCACCGCCTTCCTGAGGATCCGGGGGTCGATCACGAGGTAGATGAGGTCAACGGCGAGGGAGATGAGGCAGACCACGAGGCCCACGATGAGGGTGAGCGCCTGGACCACCGGCACGTCCTTGAAGAGGACGGCCTGCTGCAATTGGGTTCCGAGGCCCGGCAGGCCGAAGACGACCTCGACGAGGATGGTGCCGCCCACGAGGTAGGTGACCATGAGGCCGAGGCTCGTCACGATCGGGATGGCGGCGTTACGCAGGACCGTGCCCATGACGCGGGCCTCGGAGAGCCCGCGGCTGCGCTGGAAGGTCACGTAGTCCTGCTCAAGCTCGCGCACCACGGCGGCGCGCGTCAGCTGGACCACGAGGGCCCCGAGGCCCACGGCGAGCGCGATGGCCGGGAGGGTGAGGTGCCACAGCTGGCCCCAGAACCCCTCGCCCGTGCCGTAGACGGGGAACCAGCGCAGGGTCACGGCGAAGACGAAGAGCAGGAGCAGGCCGACGGCAAAGCCCGGGGCGCTGACGCCCACGACGGCGCCGGAGACGAGCGTGCGATCCACCCACGTCCCGCGGCGGCGCGCCGCCCACACGCCGGCCGGGATGCTCACCACTGCGGCGATGAGGAAGCCGAGCACGATGAGGCGAACGGTGAGCCCAGCGCGCGAGGCGATCTCGTCCGCGACGGGCAAGCCGCTGCGGATGGAGGTGCCCCAGTCGCCGCCGATCACGCCGGAGAGCCAGCGCCAGTACTGCACCAGGAACGGATCATCCAGGTGGTACTGCTCGCGGACGGCCGCGAGCGCCTCCGGGGTCACGGTCTTGGTGCCGAGCAGGTTCTTGGCGATGTCGCCGGGGGCCAGGTAGAGCAGGCTGAAGATGAGGAAGGAGAGGACCACGAGCAGCAGCATGGTAGCCAGCAGACGCCTGGCCACGAACCAGGAGATCGAGGCGGCGACCTTGGTGCCGGGGGCCTTCACTGCGGTGGTGCTCACGAGGCGGCTCCCGCTGTCGGGTGGACCTGCAGCGGCCACAACGAGTTGAAGGTGAAGGAGGTGTAGTCGGCCACCCCGATCGTGGAGGCAAACGCCGTGGCGCTGCGCCCCCACCACAGCGGCAGGTAGGGCACCTGCTCGCTCATGAGGCTCTGGGCCTTCAGGACCACCTCGGCGCGGGCCGTGGGGTCCTTGATCCCCGCGGCGGAACCGATGAGGGCCGCCAGCGTCGGGTCGGAGAAGCCCGCCGGATTGCCGTCGGCCAGGAACCAGGCGGAGAGTTCGGCCGGGTCGCCCGTGGTGTTGAAGTACCACATGTAGGAGAGCTGCGGGGCCTCCCCCAGCTCGGCCAGCCACTGCTCGATCGCGAGCTGCTTCACGTTGATCTTGATCCCAAGCGGCTCCAGCGTCTTAGCGAAGGCGAGGGCGGCCGTGCCCAGCTGCGGGCCGGTGTTGGGGTAGCTCAGGTCAAGCTCGAAGCCGTCCGGGGTCTTGGACTTGGCCAGCTCCCGCTTGGCGGTTTCCAGGTCGAAGGGGTACTGCTCCCCCTCGGCGAGGCGCTGGGTTGCCTCCTCCGGGGTGAAGACGCCGCCGAACTGCTCGGGCGTGGCCAGCGCGGTGGCGACCTGGGCCTGGCCCAGCAGGACATCGTCCACGAGCGCCTGCTTGTCGATGGCGTGGGCCACGGCGCGCCGGGCGTGGACATCGTCGAAGGGCGCCTTGGCCGTGTTGAAGGTCAGGCCGGCGTACGAGCGATCCGGCTGGAACTTCAGGAGCGTGCGCGGGCTGGCGGCCCATTGTGCCGCCTGGGCCAGCGGCACGTTGAGCGAGATGTCCATGGCCCCGCTCTGCCACGCCAGCAGGCGCGTGGTGTCGTCCGAGATGAAGTCGACGCGCACGCTGGCGGCGCGGCCGGGGGTGCCGCGCCAGTACTCGTTGCGCTCCAGCGCCAGATGCGAGGAGGGCACGAACTCGGCGACCTTGTAGGGGCCGCTGCCGAGGAGCGGGGCCGTGGGCCCGCCGAGGGCCTTGCGCTTCCAGGCGGCGGCCGGCATGACCCAGAGGGCGTCCACCGTGGTGGGCACCCAGCCGAAGGCCACGTCCTCGTAGGAGGTGGTGAAGGTGACCTCGTGCTCGCCCGTGGCCTTGACCGTGTCCAGCGCCGCCCAGTACGAGGCGGTGGACGGGGAGACATCGACGTCGCGGCCGGCCTCGACCGAGGCCAGGACGTCGCTCGCGGTGACGGGCGTTCCGTCGGAAAAGCGGGCTGCCGGGTCGAGCGTGTAGACCCAGGTCAGGGCGTCCGGGCGCTCGACGCCGGTGGCGAGGCCGGGCACGAGGGCGCCGTCCGATCCCACCGTCATCAGGCCCTCGGCCACGGGGGCCGCCATGACGTAGTTGAGGATGCCGGATTCCTGGCCCGGATACAGATTGGCGAGGGAGCCGGGCATCGACAGGCGCAGGGCGTCCAAGCCGGCGCCGGTGTCCGCGCCGAAGCTCTCCCGGCCGGCGGCGGCGAGGGCGCCGGCCTGCGGCTCCCGGGCGCCACACGCGGCGAGGAAGGTGGCGGCCGCGGCGCCGAGGGCGCCCCAGCCGATGCCGCGCAATACGGCGCGGCGATCGGGGCCCGCTGCCTGGGGCCGTGCACTGCGGGGATCAGTCATCTGCGACCTCCGAACGGATGGTGGTGTCTACGGACAGTAGTCGCAAGATCACTCACAGTGAATGGGTGTGTACAAATTCTTCATGTTGGGGAAACACGACGTGGCACAGTGGTGGCGATACGCCCCGCAGAGCGCGGGGCGAGAGAGGACTCCATGGCCTTCCTTGACTGGGGCGACTACCGCCGCAATCTCACCCGCCGCTTCGCCGAGTTCGGCAAGCTGCGCCGCAACACCCTGGCCGGCTACCAGCAGCTCGGGGCACCGGAGGAGGGCGACGTTCTCGACGCCAAGACCCGAGAGCTCATCTCGCTCGCCGTGGCCGTCACGACCCGGTGCGACGGCTGCATCGCCTCCCACACGACGGCCGCCATCAAGGCCGGGGCCACGCGCGAGGAGGTCGCGGAGGCGCTGTCGGTGGCGGTGCAGCTCAACGCCGGCGCCGCGATGGTCTACTCCAGCCGCGTGCTCGACGCGTACGACGGCCTCAAGGACCAGACCCCGCACGGACACGCGTGAGTCCCGAGACGGTGGGCTATGAGGCCTCCGGCGAGGCCCGCCCGGAGCCGTTGCTGGCTGCGGGCGAGTGGGAGACCCTCACGGGCTTTCTCGACTACCACCGCGCCACGCTCGCGTGGAAGCTTGAGGGGCTCGACGCCGCGGGGCTGGGCCGGCGCGTGGGCGCCAGTTCCATGACCCTGGGCGGCCTCGTGAAGCACCTGGCCTACGTGGAGGACGAGTGGGCGGTGCACCGCCTCCAAGGCCTCGACCGCGTGGAGCCGTGGGACGGCATCGACTGGGCCGCGGATCCCGACTGGGACTGGAACAGCGCGGCGGAGGACTCGCCCGAGGAGCTCCTGGCGCTGTGGGGCGCCTCGGTGGAGCGGGCCCGCGCCGCGCTCGAGGCGAGCTACCGCGCGGAGGGGCTCGGAGCCCTGCTCGTTCGCCCCCTCGCCGACGGCGGCCGGCCGAGCCTGCGCTGGCTGCTCGTGCACCTCATCGAGGAGTACGCCCGCCACAACGGGCACGCCGATCTGTTGCGCGAGGCGGTGGACGGGCGGGTCGGCGAGTAGCGGCACCGGCGCACGCCCCGTGCGCGCCTCCCGGTCACAGCGGCCGGTGCCCGGTTCAGCGAGTAGCGGCCGCCGTGCCCACCCTGCGCGCCCCTGTGGCCACCGCGGCCACTGCGGCCCGCGCGTGGGGCGCCGGCCCGCGTCGGGCGCCGGCCCGCGTGGGGCGCCGGCCCGCGTGGGTCAGCCCGGCTGGATCAGGCGACCGGAGGGGCGGCCTCGAGGGCACCCAGGACGCTCTCGGTCAGCCGCTCCCGCGTGGGGTCGAACCAGCTCACGCGGGGATCGGCGTTGAACCACGTCACCTGGCGACGGGCAAAGCGGCGCGTCGCCACGGTGGTGTCCTCGATCGCCCAGGCCTCGTCCGCGTCACCGTCGAGCACCTTGAGGAATTGCGCGTAGCCGATGGCGCGCGAGGCGGTCCTGCCCCGGCGGAGGCCGGCGGCGTCGAGGCGCCGCACCTCCTCGAGCAGGCCGGCCTCGACCATGCCCTCGACGCGGGAGCGCAGGCGGGCGTGCAGCAGTGGCCGCTCCACGTTGAGCCCGATCTGGACCGTGGGCCGCAGATACTCGCGCTGGGGCATGTAGGAGGCGAAGGGCCGCCCCGTGAGCTCGTGAACCTCGAGCGCGCGGACGAGGCGGCGCTCGTCGCCCATCCGCTCGGCGCTCACGGGATCCACCTCGCGCACACGCTCCCGCAGGGCCTGGAGCCCGATGCTCGCGGCCAGCTCCTCGAAGCGCGCACGCACGGCGGGATCGGTCGGCGGGAACTCGAGGACGTCCAGCGCCGCGCGGACGTACAGCCCGGAGCCTCCCACGAGGATGGGACGCAGCCCGCGGGCCTCGATGCCGGAGATGACGGAGCGCACCTCGGCTTGGAAGCCGGCCACGGAGGCCTCCTGCGTGACATCCAGCGTGTCAAGCAGGTGGTGGGGAATCCCCCGGCGCTCGGCCACCGGCAGCTTGGCCGTGCCGACGTCCATCCCGCGATAGAACTGCAGGGCATCGGTGTTGACGATCTCGCCGCCCAGTGCCTCGGCCAGGTCCAACGCGAGGTCCGACTTGCCGGTACCCGTGGGCCCGACGATCGCGATCAGCGGATGCTTGTCGTCACCGCCGGAGGCGGGCCGCACGTCTGTGCCGCCCGGCACCACCGCGGGTCGTGCTTCCGCGGCACCCGACGCAGGGGCCGCCGGGGCACCCGCACCCGGGGCGACCTCGGCACCCGGGCCCGCCGGGGCTACCGGGCCACCCACACCTGGGTGCACCGCGGCACCCGCACCCGGGGCAACCTCGGCACCCGGGCCGGCCGGGGCGTCGTCGTGCATTAAAGCCCCACGCGCAGCGTGGGCAGGCCCAGGCTCACGCCCTTCTTGCCCGCGGAGGCGCCGGGCGTCGGCACGCCGCAGGACTCGGCCTGCGCGCGGTCCCACGCGTCGCCGGCGCGCGTGGCGCGCAGGGAGTACTGCTCGGGGGTGGGATCGGAGACGAGGTGGAAGGAGCCCACCTCGGTGACCGGCACGGTCACGACGTCGCCCGGGCGCGGCACGGGGGCACCCGCCGGGACGGAGAAGTGCACGAGGCGCTGGTCGCGGGCGCGGCCGGAGAGGCGGCCGGTCTGATCCGCCTTGCGGCCCGAGGAGTCGGCCACGAGCACCTCGACGGTGGCGCCTAGCTGCTTGGCGTTCTCCTCGCGGGCCATGCGATCCTGCAGCGCGGTGAGGCGCTCAAAGCGCTCCTGCACCACGGCCTTGGGAACCTGCTCCTCGTACGTGGCGGCCGGCGTGCCGGGGCGCGGGGAGTACTGGAAGGTGAACGCCGTGGAGAAGCGCGAGGCCTCGACGACCCGCAGGGTCTCCTGGAAGTCTTCCTCGGTCTCGCCCGGGAAGCCCACGATGAGGTCGGTGGAGATCGCGGCGTGCGGCATCTTCTCGCGCACCTTGTCCAGGATGCCCAGGAACTTGGTGGAGCGGTAGGAGCGGCGCATCTCCTTGAGCACCTTGTCCGAGCCCGACTGCAGCGGCATGTGCAGCTGCGGCATGACGTTGGGGGTCTCGGCCATGGCCTCGATGACGTCGTCCGTGAACATTGCGGGGTGCGGGGAGGTGAAGCGCACGCGCTCCAGACCCTCGATCTCGCCGCACGCGCGCAGCAGCTTGGAGAAGGCCTGGCGGTCTCCGAACTCGACGCCGTAGGAGTTCACGTTCTGGCCGAGCAGGGTGACCTCGATGGCGCCGTCGTCCACGAGCGCCTGGATCTCGGCCAGGATGTCGCCGGGGCGGCGGTCCTTCTCCTTGCCTCGCAGGCTCGGGACGATGCAGAAAGTGCAGGTGTTGTTGCAGCCCACCGAGATGGAGACCCAGCCGGAGGCGTGCGACTCGCGCTTGGTGGGGAGCGTGGACGGGAAGACGTCGAGCGAGTCGAGGATCTCGATCTGCGCCTCGGCGTTGTGACGCGCGCGTTCGAGCAGCACGGGCAGGGCGCCCACGTTGTGGGTGCCGAAGACGACGTCGACCCACGGGGCCCGCTGCAGGATGGTGTCGCGGTCCTTCTGCGCGAGGCACCCGCCCACGGCGATCTGCAGGCCGGGGCGGCGCAGCTTCTCCTGCTTGAGCAGGCCCAGGTGGCCGTAGAGCTTGTTGTCGGCGTTCTCGCGCACGGCGCAGGTATTGAACACGACGACGTCCGCCTCGCCCTCGCCGGCCCCCGGGGCTACGGCGGACAGCCCGGCCTCCTCGAGCAGGCCGGAAATGCGCTCGGAATCGTGCACATTCATCTGGCAGCCAAAGGTGTTCACCTGGTAGGTGCGCTGCTGCGTCTCGGGCTGGGCGGCGGGATCAAGCGTGGTGGTCACCGATCCAGTTTAGGGGCTGGGACGCGGGTGGAGGTCCGGGGCGGAAACTCGCCTCAGCGCCCCGGGGCGCCTTCACTGCCCGACGCCGGGCGGGCGGCATCCGCCGCCGCCTGCAGTGTGGCGCGGCGCGCCTCCCATTCTGCCGCGGTCCGGTGTTCTGGAAGGTTCGAGTTCCCGGCGCGGTAGCCGGCGCTGCCGTCGACGAGTTCGCGCACGATGTCGGCGTGGCCGAGGTGCCTGGCCAGCTCGTCAAGCATGTGGACCAGGAGCTCGGCGAGGCTCGCGTCCCGGCCGTGCTCACCCCACCACGGGACGTGCGCCAGATCCTCGAGGGCGTGGCGGTCGATGCTCGCGTCGGCGTGGCTCGCGGCCCGGCGGGCCAGCGCGAAGATGTCCGCCGGCGACTCCTCGGGGAACGCCCAGAGGTCGTCGTCCGGCTCGAAGCGCCCGTCGGTGACGTCGAAGTAGGGCGGCGGATCGGGGAAGGGGTCGCCGAAGCAATCACCGAAGTACCCCGCCTCGACGAGGGCCACGTGTTTGACGAGGCCCAAGAGGTTGGTGCCCGTTGGTGTCATGGGCGCGCGGGCCAGGTGCTCCGGGAGGCCGCTGGCCTTCTGCCAGAGCGTCTCGCGCTCCAGGCGGTACCGGCGGACCAGGAGATCCTTCACCTCGTTGTGGCTCATGCGCCTTCTCCCTTGTCGGTTGGGCTTGGAGTGGGGCCCGTTGGCCCTGGGTGGTGCTGCGGTTCGACCGGTGTGCCGTTCGGCGCCCACTCGTCCGCTGTGGGACACGCCCACAGTTGCGCGACTGGGATACCGTTCGTCGCCCACTCGTCCGCAGCGGCGTGCCCGCACCGGCCGAGCCTGCGGGGAGCTCGCCCCGCGTGACGCGCACCCGGGGGGACGCGCCCCGGGTGCGCCCCTGGGCCCGGGGCGTACTTAAGTGCGGGGAGGCCTGAGCGCTGGCTCGTTGTCGCAGACCGCCAGGCTAACCAGCCGAACGCCCACGGTGAAGCCCCCCCCCCGGGGCGGCGGTCCTGGGGAACGCACCAGGAATGACCTCCGGTCGGCGTTTGTTGACGTGACAAATAGTTCTCGCCGTTCGCGCCGGCTGCGGTGTCGGGCGACGGGTTCCCCTCATCGAAAGCGAGACGGCCATGCCCCTCAGCGGCACCACCTTGTTCGGATTGCAGACCTTCGGCGGCGGCCTGCTCGACGCCGACGGGCAACCCCTGGGCGACGCACTCACCCAGGCACACCTGGTGACGGAGGGCGTCGCGGCCGAGCGGGCTGGGGCCGATGCCTTCGGGGTGGGCGAACACCATCGCTTCGAGCTGCCCACCTCGGCGCCGGACGTTGTGCTCGCCGCCGTGGCCGCCCGCACGGATCGCGTCCTGCTGACCACGGCCGTCACCGTGCTTTCCACCGACGACCCGGTCCGCGCCTACGAGCGCTACGCCACGGTCGACGGCATCTCGGGCGGCCGCGTCCAGCCCGTGCTCGGGCGCGCCTCGTTCACGGAGCCGTTCCCCCTGTTCGGCTTCGACCTGGCGCACTACAACGAACTCTTCGAGGAGAAGCTCGCCCTCTGGACGCAGGCGCGTCGCGAGGGACCGCTGCGCTTCAACGGCGTGCACCGTCCGGCCCTGAACGGGGAGCGGGCCTTCCCCGCCTCGGCCACGCCCGGCGGCATCGTGACGTGGGTGGGCGTGGGCGGCAGCCCCGAGTCGGTGGTTCGCGCCGCCAAGTACAACGCCAACCTCATGATGGCCGGCCTGGGGCAGACGCCCGATCGGATCCTGCGCTACTTCCAGCTCTTCAGGGCGGCAGAGCAGGAGTTCGGGCAGCGTCCGGCCCTGCTTGGCATGACCTCCAACGGCTTCCTGGCCGAGACCATGGAGGAGGCCCGGAACCGGGCGTGGGAGACGAACCGCCGTCTCATGGAGTCGGTGGCCCGCGAACGCGGCTGGGGCGAGCGCACACGCGAGCACTTCGAGGCCGACGCCGAGACCGGGTTCTCCCTGGTGGGCACGCCCGAGTGGGTGGCGCAGCGGATTGCGGAGCACGTGCTGACGCTGGACGTCGATCGCTACGACGTGAACTACGGCAACATGACGGCGACGCGCGAGGAGAAGCTGGAGCAGATCCGGCTGTGGGGCGAGGTCGTCTTCCCGCGGGTGCGCGAGCTCGTGGCGGCGGCCCGCTCGGCGGCGACGCCGGGGCCCGTGGACTGACGGGCGCCGCGTCACGGCGCTCCGAAGCAACGCCTCTCCCCTGGGCAAGCGGACGCGGCGCCGCCCCGTTCCGGGGCGACACCCGTCCACGACCCACACGGGCGCGACGCCCGCCGACCCACCTGGCGCGGCGCGCCCAACAGGCGTAGCGTGGTGGGGCGCCGTTCGTTCGGCGCCCCACTCGTTTCGATCCGGGCCGCGCGGCCCACGAAGGGACCGGTGGCCCACAGTGGCCTTCATCGCTTGATCCAGCTCCATCCCGCCTGACACTCACCACAGCGGGCGGCCGCGATGACCCCTGCCCGCACCACGGCGCACGTGCCCCGCCCCTCGACCTCTCGTCATCGGGCCTTGATGGCCACGTCGCGTCGTCCATCAGGGCCTGGAGTACCTCGCGGTCTTCCGCACCACGGATCAAGGAATCACCATGCAGGAACTGTCCCTGGCGCAGGTACGCGCCTCCTTCGTTAACACCTCCCGCCGCGAGGCCTCGCAGGCCACCCCCGAGCAGGACCTGGCCGGCCTCGACTGGGCATCGCTCGATCTCCTCGGATGGCGCGACGCCCACAACCCCCAGCGGGCCTTCGTTGTCATCCCCCTGCAGGAGCGCCACGTGGGCATCATGCTCACCGCCGTGCCCAGTCCCCCGCGCAAGGCGATGTGCGCCCTCTGCGAGGACATCACGGAGGTCAGCGACGTCAAGATGGTCGTGGCCAAGGCGGCCGGCGCCGCCGGCCGCAAGGGCGACACCTTCGGCACCCTCATGCACGCGGACTTCAAGTGCTCTAAGTACGCCAGGCGCTTTCCTTCCCGGCTTGAGGGCCAGGACAACCCGGAGGCCTTCATCGCCGCGCGGGTTGAACGGCTGCGCGCCAACGCCGAGCGCTTCGCGTTAAGGGTGCTCGGCGAGCAGTAGCTTCGCGCGGGGCCCGTCGCCGCGCGGGTGGCCGGCAGGCACAAGGTGCCCGCCGGCCACCCGCGCCCGTTCTCCCCTTGCCGCCGTGCACGTCAGGCGCGTCTGCGCGTGTCGGTGCGCGGCCGTCCGCGTCCGCGCGCGTCGGTGCGCGGCTGCCCGCGCCGGCGTGCGGGTGTCCGTGTCGGTGCGCGTCGGTGCGCGACTGCCCATGTCGCTACCGAGCTATCCGTGTCGGTGCACGGCCGTCCACGTCAGCACGCGACCGTCCACGTCGGTGCGCGGCCGTCCATGTCGGTGCGGGTCCGAACCCTTGTGCGTCCGGACCCGCACGGCGTTTACTTGGAGGCCATCGCGGCGCTGCGCACCGAGTACCCGGGTGACGCAAGAACCGCGCACGATGTGCGGGGCCGCTCGTGTCCCGAGGAAAGGCAGCCCCAGCATGTGCCGGCTCTTCGGCCACCTCTCGAACTCCTCCGCCTCGCTCACGAGCGCGCTCGGGGACGACACCGAAACCTTCACCCAACTTTCGGCCCGCCACAAGGACGGATGGGGCCTCGTGGGCCTCGACGGTGCCGGCCTGCGGCGCATCGGCGACGTCTCGGCCGCCCGCGAGAGCGCGTTGTTCGCGGGGGCGCGAGAGGGCTTCGTCTCCGAGAGCCTGCTCCTGCACTTCCGCCTCGCCTCCCCCGGCACGCAGGTGCTCCCCGAGAACCTGCACCCCTTCGAGTCCAGCGTGGACGGCGTGGGTGAGGTGGCCTTTGCCCACAACGGCCACATCTTTGACGTGCCGGCGTTGCGGGAGCTCGTGGCCAGGTACACGAACGCTCCCCGCCGCGGCACCACCGACTCCGAGAGCTACGCGCATCTTGTTTTCGCGTTGATGCGGGACCTGCCGGCGGAGGACGCCCTCCACACTGCCGCCTCGCTCATCCAGGAGGTGAGCGACGTCGTCGCCCTCAACGCCATCCTGCTCACGCCCGGTCGCCTGCACGCTTTGCAGTGGCTCGAGCCGCAACCGCGGCAGGACGGTTTCGCGTACCCCATCAATCCCGAGCTCTTCAGGATGCGCCTGCGTCGCGATGCCTCCGGCGTGAGCGTGGCCTCGAACGAGTGGGCGCCGAGCGAAGAGACCTGGGAGGACGTTCCCGAGCGCGAGGTGCTCAGCTTCTCCCGGGCCGCCTAGGCAAGCCGGCTACCGCTCCCCCGCGTCATGGCGTTCCATCGCCGCGCGCGCGGCGGACAGCGCCATGCCGCCCGGGTAACCCTTACGGGCCAGGAAGCCGACCACGCGGCGCAGGATCTTCTCGCGTTCGGCGGCCTCCGGTGTGCCGTAGCCGAAGGGCGGCAGGGTGCGGGAGCCGAGCTTGCGCAGCGCCAGCTCCTCGGCGCGTTCGCGCTCCTGCTCCGTGTCGATCTGCTCGAGCGCATGGTCCAGCGCCTCACCGTCCACGCCCTTGCGACGCAGCTCCTGCTTGAGCCGTCCGCGGGCGAAGCCCTTGCTGCGGGCCCGCGACTCGACCCAGGCCTGGGCAAACGCGGCGTCGTCGACGATGCCGAGCTCCTCGTAGCGGTCAAGCACGGCGCAGGCCGCCGCCGCCGGCACATCGCGTTCGAGGAGCTTCTTCTCGAGCTCGTGCCGCGTGCGCGGCATGGCCGTCAGCAGGCGGAGGCAGATGGCCCGCGCGAGCTGCTCGGCCTCCTCGTCGGTGAGCTCGACGACCTCGCGGGCCGCCTGTTCGTCCTGCGGCAGCACTTCGACACCGGCCGCGATGAGTTCGGCGGCCTCGGCCTCCCGGCGATCCCAGTCCGCCAGGAGCGCGCTCACTCGCTCCGGCAGTTCGCCCGCCGTGGCCCAGGCGGGAGGGGCACCGACGTCGGCCCACGAGGGCGCTGGGGCTGGTGGTGCCGGTGCCTCCGGAGCAGTGGAGCCAGGAGAGTCCTCCCCGTCCCGCCCCGACGCGGCTCGCGCTGCTCCGCGGGAACCACCGCGGGCCGGACCACCGCGCCGCTTCTTGCCCCGCGCCGCCCCGGCACGCGCAGCACCGGGCCGCTCGTCCTCGTATCCCGCGGCGCCGCCGCTGCTTCCTTCGCTCTGCTCTTCCCCGAACGCGCGCGCTTCGAAGTCCTCGTCCGAACGTGCCTGCCCCCTGCGCACCTGCGGCACGCGCAGGGTGCCAGCGGCGATGCGGTTCTCGCGATGCTGGCGCTCGATGCTGCGGTTCGAACGCTCTCCAGGCTCGCGTGAGCGACGCGAGCCCCGGGGTCCTTCCTTGCCGCCATCGATCTCGGTGTCGTCCTCGTCCGCGCCACGAGGAGTGGCCTTCGACGCCGCGGAACGCTGCGTGCCACGCCCCGCGGACGCACCCTGCGCGGCGTTCCACGGAAGGACGGCGGGGCCCTCGACGATGTCCTCGGCGTCGCGCGGCGCGGCGACCTCCGGAGCGTCCAGCTCCGAGCCACGCTTGATGCCCAGCTGCGCCATCAGCGCCGGATCCAAAGCCACGCGATTCCTCCTACCGCTCCTCGTACCGCACCGTTGGGATGAGCGACGCGCCGTTCTCCCTACCCCGGACTCCACCGCGCAGGCCAACCGTGCAGACCAACCGCGGGGGCGGACCGCAAGGCTGGCCCGCCGGGCCCGGCGATGCGCCAACGGCCGGCGGGACTCCCCGCCGGCCGCTGCCGTGTTGTTGCCGATCAGTCCTCGGAGACGGCCTTCAGCGCCGCCGCTTCGGCCTCGGGATCGGCGTCGATGCCGAGCTTGACGCGAATCTGGCGCTCGAGCTCGTTGGCCAGGTCCGGATTGTCCTTCAGGAACTGACGGGCGTTCTCCTTGCCCTGGCCCAGCTGGTCGCCGTCGTAGGTGAACCAGGCGCCGGACTTGCGCACAAGCCCGTGCTCCACACCCATGTCGATGAGGCCACCCTCGCGGGAGATGCCCTCGCCGTAGAGGATGTCGAACTCGGCCTGCTTGAACGGCGGGGCCATCTTGTTCTTGACGATCTTGGCGCGGGTGCGGTTGCCCACGGCGTTGCCGCCGTCCTTGAGCGTCTCGATGCGACGGATGTCGATGCGCACGGAGGCGTAGAACTTCAGGGCCTTGCCGCCCGTGGTGGTCTCGGGGGAACCGAAGAACACGCCGATCTTCTCGCGCAGCTGGTTGATGAAGATCGCGGTGGTCTTGGTCTGCGCCAGGCGACCGGTGATCTTGCGCAGGGCCTGCGACATGAGGCGGGCCTGCAGACCCACGTGGCTGTCGCCCATCTCGCCCTCGATTTCGGCGCGGGGCACCAGGGCGGCCACGGAGTCGATCACGACGATGTCGATGGAGCCGGAGCCCACGAGCATGTCCATGATCTCCAGCGCCTGCTCGCCGGTGTCCGGCTGCGAGACCAGGAGGGCGTCGATGTCCACGCCCAGCTTGGCGGCGTACACCGGGTCGAGAGCGTGCTCGGCGTCGATGAAGGCCGCGATGCCGCCGGCGCGCTGGGCGCTCGCGACGGCGTGCAGGGCCACGGTGGTCTTACCCGAGGACTCGGGACCGTAGATCTCCACGACGCGGCCGCGGGGCAGGCCGCCAATGCCGAGGGCCACGTCCAGCGAGATGGAGCTCGTGGAGATGGTGTCGATGGGCTGACGCGTCTCGTCTCCCAGACGCATGATCGAGCCCTTGCCGAACTGCTTATCGATCTGGGCGAGGGCCGCCTCGAGGGCCTTCTCGCGATCCGGCGCTGCTGCCATGTTCCACCCCTGCGTTGTTCTAGGCGGCCGATGCCGGCCGCGGAGTCTGTAGTGGGCTGGGCCAATCCTTGAGTGGATCTGCCAACCTCTTGCCTTGAGGCTACGGAACGCCCCCGACAGTTTGAGCGATGGGCCCTACAGCTGTGGACGGGAAGCGCACTGTGAGGGGAACCAACAGGCTCAACGGTAACCGATTTCGAACGCATCTTCGAACGACACGCCGATTCGAACACGATTCGAAGAGGAGTCGCCCCGCACGGGCACCACCGACCACGACTCCGTGCCGCGTTCGGCCGGCTCGGATACCCTCAGCCGTCCCAGCGGTCCCGCCGCAGCGGGACCTCGGCGCCCAGCCAGCGCGCCTCCGGCACCTCCTTGGCCCGGCAGACGGCCAGCCAGACCTCGCGCGGGTTCTCCCCCGCCTCGAGCGCCTCGTCCGCCGTCCGCGAGCCGAGCTCGGTGAGGGCCATCGTGGCCGCCAGGTGCCGCCCGGAGGCGGACCCGAATTCGCCGTCCATTAGGCGCCAAAACTCGCTCAATCGCATGCCGTCATTCTCCCACGCCCCACGGTCGCCCCGGGCACAAAGCACACACCGGCGGCGCCGCGCACCCAGCGGCGCACCCCGACGGCCCGCACCCAGCACCCCGACGGCTCGCACTCAGCACCGCGCACCCCCGACGGCCCGCGCTCAGCACCGCGCACCGCGCACCGCCCCCGAGCGGCCCGCCGAGTCCGGCAAACCCCCGACGCACAACGGCGCCCTCCCACACCGGGAGGGCGCCGCTCTAGAAGGGGGGAACCGACGGATCAGGCCTGCGGGGCCAGATCCGGGGCGAGGCCGTCCGGGACCTCGTCGGGGATGTGCGTGGAGTACGCGGCGGTCAGCTCGCTCGGGATCGTGTCCGGCACGAGGACACCCTCGTTCACGGCGATGCGATCGGAGACGAGCCGCAGCACGATCGAGAGCGGCACATCCAGCGCCGTGGCGATCGAGGCCAGCAGTTCGCTGGAGGCTTCCTTCTGCCCACGCTCGACCTCGGAGAGGTAGCCGAGCGAAACGCGTGCCAGATGCGAGACCTCGCGCAGGGTGCGACCCTGGCGCTGGCGAATCTCGCGAAGGACCTCACCGATCTCTTGGCGGAGGACGACCATCTTGCGCTCCTTCGTCTCGGGGTGACGGACCGAATCCTGGTCCACGCCCGTCCAGCGGACGATGCCGTTGATCTGCGTGGGCTGCTTCATCATGGGAATCTTGATTCTCCTCGTGACAGGTTCGGTTCCTGCGATAGGAACCGGGCCCGGCGGAAAACCGCCGGACACCCAATAGAACTACGGGCGCCGTGGCCTTGTTCCCTGCGCCCAGCCCATCACAGAAAACTCCCAGGCACCAGGTGGGAAGACCGAGTGTGACCGATCGTGATCAGCCCGGAATCTTCGACAGCAGCAGCTCGAGGGCCGCCTTGACGGCGGCCCAGCGCACGGCGTCGCGGTCGCCGGCAAAGGTCTCGAGGCGATGCCCGACGGCGTGTGGTGACGTCCCGGCCTCGGCAACACCGAGGTAGACGGTCCCGACCGGCCGGCCCCCGTGCGGTTCCGGGCCCGCCACGCCCGTCGTGGAGACGCCGAGGTCCGCCCCGCACACGCGGGCGGCCCCGGCCGCCATCTCCTCGGCCACGCGCGGGTCCACCGGTCCGTGCTCGGCCAGCCACGCGGCGTCGACCCCCAAAACGCTGGCCTTGACCTCCACGGCGTAGGAGACGACTCCCCCGCGCAGGATCGCGGAGGCGCCGGGCACGTCGGCGATCGTGGCGGCGACCAACCCGGCCGTCAGCGACTCCGCGGTCGCGACGCTGAGGCCGGCGGCCGAGGCGCGCACCACCAGCTCACGCGCCAAGGGCGCGCAAGCCTCCTGGAGCACGGCGGCCGGCGAGCCGGGCGCCATACTCACGCCTGGCCGCCGTCGTGCTGGGCGGTGCCGGCCCGGCCCGGCTCCTCCCGGCCCGGCTCCTGCCGGCCCGGCTCCTGGTGTCCGGCACCCGCCTGACCGGCACCCGCCTGACCGCCGGCCGCCTGCTCGGCACCGGCCTGACCGGCCCCCGCCGCTCCGGCGCCCAGCGCGGCCCGATGCCCCCGATACAGCGCCGCGGCCTGTCGCACGTAGTCGATGGCGCTGTAGAGCGTGATCGCGGCGGCGACGCCGATGATGATCCAGCCGATACAGGCCAGCCACAGGTGCTGAGGGGCCCACGGGAGCAAGAGGATGAAGGTGCCGAGCGCCTGCGCGACGGTCTTGACCTTGCCGCCGGCGCTCGCGGCGATGACCCCCCACCGGATGACCCAGAAACGCATCACGGTGATGCCGACCTCGCGCACGAGGATGATGGCGGTGATCCACCACGTGAGCTCGCCGAGCGCCGAGAGCAGCACAAGGGCCGCGCCCATGAGCAGCTTGTCGGCGATGGGATCGGCGATCTTGCCGAAGCTCGTCACGAGGCCGCGGGCGCGCGCGATGTCGCCGTCGAGCTTGTCGGTGTACACGGCCACGGCAAAGACGAGGACCGCCAGCCACCGCCACAGCCCGTAGCGCTGCTCGTCCATGAGCATGAACGCCACAAAGACGGGGATGAGGACGATCCGCACTCCGGTCAACACATTGGCGATGTTCCACGCCGGGGCCGGGGCCTGCTCGGTCACTTGCTTCTCCAGTCTGAGGGGGTGTTCTGCTGTGCCACGGTGATCAGCGCCCGGTCAGCGACCAGGCGTCCTCCGAGCCTTCGTCGTCGTCGAGACCGTCGTGCCACTCGACGGCCTCCGGCAGGGCGTCGCGATCGCGGGCCACGAGGTCCACCCCGTAGTCCTCCGCGCCGTCCTGCGGCTCGGCGTGGGTCAGCGCCGCCTCGGCCGCGAGGGCGGCGACGGTGGCGTCGATCGCGGAGGCGGCCGACGGTGCCGGGTCGCCCTTCATGGCGGCCAGGACGCCGGGCAGGTCCTCCGGCTTCACGAGCACGTCGCGGGCCTTGGACCCCTCGGAGGGGCCCACCACGCCGCGGGACTCGAGCAGGTCCATGAGGCGACCGGCCTTGGCGAAGCCCACGCGCAGCTTGCGCTGCAGCATGGACGTCGAGCCGAACTGGCTCGTGACGACCAGCTCGGTCGCCTGGAGCAGCAGCTCCAGATCGTCCCCGATGTCGTCGTCGATCTGCTTCTTGGGTGCCTCGGCCGCGACGTCCTCGCGGTAGTTGGCCTGCAGCTGCCCCTTGACGTGCTCCACCACGCGGTGGATCTCCGACTCGGTGACCCAGGCCCCCTGCACGCGCATGGGCTTGGACTTGCCCATGGGCAGGAAGAGCGCGTCGCCCTGGCCGAGCAGCTTCTCGGCGCCCGGCTGGTCGAGGACCACGCGGGAGTCGGTGACGGAGCTCGTGGCAAACGCCATGCGGGAGGGCACATTGGCCTTGATGAGGCCCGTGACGACGTCCACGGAGGGACGCTGCGTGGCCAGCACGAGGTGGATGCCGGCGGCGCGCGCCAGCTGGGTGATGCGCACGATCGAGTCCTCGACGTCGCGCGGGGCGACCATCATGAGGTCCGCCAGCTCGTCCACGATGACCAGCAGGTACGGGTACGGCTTGATGACGCGCTGCGATCCGGCCGGCGGGACCACCTTGCCGGCCCGCACCGCCTTGTTGAAGTCGTCGATGTGCTTGAAGCCGAAGTACGCGAGGTCGTCGTAGCGGGTGTCCATCTCCTTCACGACCCACTGCAGCGCCTCGGCGGCCTTCTTGGGGTTCGTGATGATGGGCGTGATGAGGTGCGGGACGCCCTCGTAGGCCGTGAGCTCCACGCGCTTGGGGTCGACCATGACCATGCGCACCTGATCCGGCGTGGCGCGCATGAGGATCGAGACGATCATCGAGTTCACGAACGATGACTTACCCGCACCGGTGGCGCCGGCCACGAGCATGTGCGGCATCTTGGCGAGGTTTGCGACGACAAAGCCGCCCTCCACGTCCTTGCCGACACCCATGATCATGGGGTGCTCGTTGGACTTGGCGGGCCGCGAGCGCAGGACGTCGCCGAGGGCGACGACCTCCTTGTCGGCGTTCGGGATCTCGATGCCGATGGCGCTCTTGCCCGGGATGGGGCTCAGGATGCGCACATCGGAGGACGCCACGGCGTAGGAGATGTTCTTGGAGAGGTTCGTGACCTTCTCCACCTTGGTGCCAGGCGCGAGCTCGATCTCGTAGCGCGTGACCGTGGGGCCACGGCTGAAGCCGGTCACCTGCGCGTCGACGTTGAACTCCGTCAAGGTGGCCTGGAGGGCCGCCACGACGGCGTCGTTCGCCTCGGAACGCTCCTTGGCCGGCGGGCCCGCGGGCAGGTACTCGTCCGGCGGGCGCGTGTAGACCACGTCGCCGGAGAGGATCAGCTGCTCGGAGCTGGGCGGGATGGGCGCCGGGGGCGCCTGGGTCTCAAGGCCCGACGTCGCCTCGGCGGCCTGGGTGCCCCGGGGCGCCTGGCCGGCGGCGGAGAGCACCTGGGTGGGTGCGGCGTCCTGGGTGAAGTCGATGGCCTCTGTGGGCGGCTCGGCGAGCTCGCCCGTGTACGGGTCGAAGACGACCTCGCCGTCGTCGGCGTAGCCGGACGCGGCGGCGGCGTGGCCCGCCGCGGACGCGCCGGTGCCAGCCCCGCCGTGCTGGTCCACGTCGTAGACACCTGGCTCGTCCATGCCGAGCTGCTTGAGCAGCTTGGCGCGCTTCTTTTCCTCGCGCGTGGGGCGGCGGACACCCGGCGGCGGGGCCGGTTCGGTCTCGGCTGGGGTCTCCATGAGGCCGTCGAAGTCCTCGACCACCGCGCCCTCGTACGCCTCGGCGCCGCTGTGCTGGTCGATGACCCCGGTGGCCGGTTCCGGCTCGTCCTTGCCGAACAGCTTGCGCTTGGAGCGCGACTTCTTGGCCGCCCCGCCCTGGGCGCGGCGCTCCTCGTCGTAGAGGTAGGACTGGTCGTGACCGTTGCGATCCCCGTCCGGCGTCTCCCCCGCGGGGTGCTCCCCCACCACGAGACGCTGCCAGAGACCGCGAAGCCGCGCGGGCAGCTTGGTGACGGGGGTGCCGGTCATGACCAGCAGGGACAGCAGCGCCACCACCACGAGGAGAATCCACATGACGGGGACCGAGATCACCCGCGAGAGCGGGGTCGCCACGAACCAGCCGAGGAACCCACCGCCGGCAAAGAGCTCGGCGAAGGGACCGTCCAGGGCCGGCTGGCCGGCCGCGAGCTGGCACATGCCGGAGCCGGCCAACAGCCCCACCCACAAGCCGATCGTGATGCGGTTGTTCGTACGGTGATCGGCCGGGTGCCTAAAGAGGCGGAAGGCAACAAAGATCAGGACGGCGGGCAGCGCCACGGCCATCAAACCAAAGGTGCCGCCCACGACGGCGTGGACCGCCCGACCGAACCATCCGACGTCGCGCAGTCCCCACCATTCGACGGTGGCGATCAGGACGGCAAGCAGGAGGTAGGTCAGGCCCTTGCCGTCCCTGCGCTCCTCGGGAGCCGGGTGACGGTCGGTGCCGAATTGGCGCACACCGGCGCCGATGATCGCACCGATGCCCGTCCACACTCGCTGGATGGCGCGCGCGATCCAGGGGAGCTCAAGCTCGCCCTGCGCGTCGCGCGCCTTGGACTTGGATGCGTCGGAGCGTTTCCGGGTGCCCTTGGTGGTGGCTCCGGAGCGCTGCGATCCGGAGGAAGTGCGGGTCGCCATAGCTTCCAGGGTACGCCGAAGGGGCCCCATCCTTGCGGATTTGGGGCCCCTTCGGGGCTGGCGGGTGGCGAGGGATCAGACCTCGACGACCACCGGAACGATCATGGGACGGCGGCGCAGCTTGCGCCCGGCCCAGGAACCCACCACGCGGCGGATGACCTGCTGCAGCTGGTGGGTCGTGTGACCCTTGTTGTCGCGGACGGCCTCCTCGAGCGCCTGGGCGATCTTGGGCTTGACCTCCTCGAAGGCGCGATCCGTCTCGGCAACGCCGCGGGCCAGGATGTCCGGGCCGGTGACGATCTTGCCGCTCTGGCGGTTCACGGCGCAGACCACGGAGATGAAGCCCTCCTCGGCCAGCACGCGGCGATCCTTGAGGTCCTCGTCCGTGACGAGGCCCACCTTGGAGCCGTCCACGTAGACGTAGCCCACATCGATCTGGCCGACGATCTTGGCGACGCCGTCCTTCAGATCGACCACGGTGCCGTCGTCGCACATCATCAGGTTCTTCACCGGAACGCCGGTCTGCTGCGCCAGCTTGGCGGCGGCCAGCTGGTGACGGGTCTCGCCGTGCACCGGCATGACGTTCTTGGGCTTGATGATGTTGAAGCAGTACAGCAGCTCGCCGGCCGAAGCGTGGCCGGAGACGTGCACGCGGGCGGTGCCCTTGTGGATCACGTCGACGCCCAGGTACATGAGCGAGTTGATGATGCGGAACACCGAGTTCTCGTTGCCCGGGATGAGCGAGCTCGCCAGGATGACGGTGTCGCCCTGGTTGAGCTTGATGCGGTGATCGCCGTTGGCCATGCGGGACAGGGCGGCCATGGGCTCGCCCTGGGAACCGGTGCACATGAGGACCACGCGGTCATCGGCGAGCTTCTCGACGTCCTTCAGGTCAACGAGGATGCCCTCGGGGACGTGCAGGTAGCCCAGCTTCTCGGCGATGGACATGTTGCGGACCATGGAGCGGCCCACGAGGGCGACCTTGCGGCGGTGCTTCGCGGCGGCGTCGATCACCTGCTGCACACGGTGCACGTGCGAGGAGAAGGAGGCCACGATGATGCGCTGCTTGGCGGCGGCGAACTTCTGTTCAAGGACGGGGCCGATCTCGCGCTCGGTGGCGGTGAAACCGGGAACGTCGGCGTTCGTGGAGTCGGGCAGGAACAGGTCCACGCCCTCCTCGCCGAAGCGCGCGAAGGCGCGCAGATCGGTGATGCGGCCATCCAGGGGCAGCTGATCCATCTTGAAGTCGCCCGTGTGCAGGACGTTGCCTGCCTTGGTGCGGATCATGACGGCCAGGGCGTCCGGGATCGAGTGGTTCACGGCCGTGAACTCGCACGAGAACGGGCCGAGCTGCTCGGTCTGACCCTCCTTGACCGTGAGGGTCAGGGGGCGGATGCGGTGCTCCTGCAGCTTGGCCTCGATGAGGGCGAGGGTCAGCTGCGAGCCGATCAGCGGGATGTCCTGCTTCAGGCGAAGCAGGTACGGAACGGCGCCGATGTGGTCCTCGTGGCCGTGCGTGAGCACGACGCCGATGACGTCGTCCAGGCGGTCCTTGATGTGACCCATGTCGGGCAGGATCAAGTCGACGCCGGGCTGCTCCTCCTCGGGGAAGAGCACGCCGCAGTCAACGATGAGCAGCTTGCCGTCCAGCTCGTAGACGGTCATGTTGCGACCCACCTCGCCGAGGCCGCCCAGGGCGACGATGCGCAGCGTTCCGGGACGCAGGCGCGGCGGGTTCGAGACGCTTCGATTTGAATCGAAGGTCACGGTTTCGGAGGAAGTCATGCTGTGGGATTCACCTCTTCTAGATCTCCCATCCGGCCTCCGCGAGGTCGGCCTTGACGGGGTTGAGTTCCTCGGCGGTCGGCTGCACGAGCGGCAGGCGCACCACGGAGTTCGGCAGAACTGACTGCCAGTGAAGTACTTGCTTCGCGGCGATGGCACCCTGAATGTGGGTCATCAGCGCACGCTGGACCGGGTCCAGCTCAAAGTGAAGGCGACGCGCGGTCTCGAAGTCGCCGGCCAGGGCGGCGTCGACCAGCGCGCGGTACTGGGGGGCGGCCACGTGGGCCGTCACGGAGACAACGCCCTTGCCGCCGAGGGCCATGAGCGGCAGCGTCATGCCGTCGTCGCCCGAGTAGACATCCAGATCGGTGCGGGCGATGACCTTGGTGGTCTCCAGCAGATTGCCCTTGGCGTCCTTGAGGGCGATGATCCGCTCGTGCTGGGACAGCGCGACGATCGTGTCGGTCTCCATGGGGATGCCGGTGCGGCCCGGGATGTCGTAGAGCATCACGGGGATGTCGGTGGCGTCGGCGATGGCCTCGATGTGGGCGCGCACGCCGGCCTGCGAGGGCTTGTTGTAGTACGGGGTCACGAGCAGGATGCCGTCGACTCCCACCTCCTGCGCGCGGCGCGAGAGGTTGATCGAGTGGGCGGTGTCGTTGGTGCCGGTGCCGGCGATGACGGCGGCGCGATCGCCGACGGCCTCCATGACGGCCTTGAACATCGCGACGTTTTCGTCGTCCGTCAGCGTGGGGGTTTCACCGGTGGTGCCGGTGACGACGAGTCCGTCGTTGCCGCCGTCGACCAGATGGGCGGCCAACTTCTGCGCGGCGTCCAGATCCACCGCCCCTTCGTCGGTGAACGGGGTGACCATCGCGGTCAACAGCGTGCCGAATCGGGGCTTCGTGGAGTGAGCGACCATGGTGACCAGGTTACCCGTTCTGGGCGGCCCTTTCCTCTTTGCGCAGCTTCATGGCGTGCTTCATGCTCTCGCGGGCACGCTTGCGGTCGCCGGAGGCGTCGTAGGCCAGGGCCAGGCGGTGCCAGGACTGCCAGCGATCGGGCTGGACCTCGGCCTCTTCCTTGTACTGAACGAAGTCGGCGTCGGCCGCCTCGCGAACGATGCGCCCGGAGGGAAGGCGCGGCAGGTTGTCCTCCGGGAGCAGGTTCTGCTCCTCCAGTTCCTTGGCCATGGCCTCGGTCGTGGCGCCGAAGCTGATCTCGCGCAGCAGGATCCAGACACCGATCAGCGGCAGGCCGAGCACGATGACGCCCATGAGCACGGTGACCGGGGTCCCGGAGACGATCAGGCGCCATGCCGACTGGAAGCTCGCGAAGAGGTAGATCGCGTAGATCGCCAGAATGATGGCGGTCCAGTACTTCGGCTTCATGAACTTCACAGCCCCAGCTCCAGGTATCCGTCGAGGCCGTGGGTCAGGCCGGGGTGGTTGGCGGCCTCGCGAACGCCCAGCAGGACACCCGGCATGAACGACACGCGATCGTAGGAGTCGTGACGAATGGTGAGCTGCTCGCCCTCGCCGCCCAGGAGAACCTCCTGGTGCGCAACGAGGCCGCGCAGGCGCACGGCGTGGACGTGCACGCCCTCGATCACGGCGCCGCGTGCGCCGTCGGGATCGCTCGTCGTGGCGTCGGGCGAATCGGGCACGCCTGCCTCTCGGCGGGCCTGGCCGATCAGTTCGGCGGTGCGGGCCGCGGTGCCGGACGGGGCGTCCACCTTGTTGGGGTGGTGCAACTCGACGATTTCCACCGACTCGAAGTACTTGGCAGCGCGGGCCGCGAAGGCAGTGGCCAGCACCGAGCCCAGGGCGAAGTTCGGGGCGATGAGGACGCCGACCTCAGGGTGTTCGGCGAGCTCGGCGCGCAGGCGCTCGAGCTTGGCCTCGTCCCAGCCCGTGGTGCCGACGACGGCGTGCAGGCCGTTGCGGACGGCAAAGAGCACGTTTGCCTCGGACTGGTCGGGCACGGTGAGGTCGATGACGTGGGTGGCACCCGCCTCGAGGATCGTTTCGAGGGCGTCGCCGCGCCCCAGCTCGGCCACGAGGTTCAGGTCGGGGGCGTCGTTCACGGCCTTGACGGCGGCGGCGCCCATGCGCCCGCGGGCGCCGAGGATGGCGACGTTGATGGGGGTGCTCATGGTTCTCAAGTCTAGTGGCGCTCACGGGCGCGGACCGCACGTGAGTCCGCGCTCGGGGCGAATCCGAACTCAAGGTGGGCGAACGGCTCGCCCTCGCGGAGCGCGGCGAGCGCCGCAAGTTCATGGTCCGGCATGGGGGCGGGCAGCACGGCCAGCGAAAACCACTCGAGCGCCGCACACTTGACGGGTTCGAGAATCCAGGTCCCGCCGTCGTCCAATTCGCCCCACTCACCCGATTCGCCCCGCCCACCCGGTCCACCCGACACACCCCATTCGCCCCTACACCAGCTCACCCGGTACGTCTCATTCGCCCGCTGCACCCGGTTCACCAGGTTTACCCGGCGCACCCCAGTCGCCCCCTACTCTCAGTTCACCCGGGGACTCCTTTGCGCATGCCGCGTCCACAATGGACTCTGCCCTCATCGAATCCGCGGTCCCTACCCTCATCGAATCCACCCGGGGATCGGGCTCACCACTCGCCAGGGCGTACGGCCTCCGGCGACGGACGGATCCGCCTCGATGCTCAGCCGGCCCTCGTGGACCTCGTGGTGATGGAACGAGCACAACAGGAGGCCCTGGTCCACATCACTGGGGCCGCCGCGCGACCACGGAGTCACGTGGTGCGCCTCGCACCACCCACCGGGAAACCCACATCCAGGCGCCCGGCAGGTGCGGTCCCTCGCCAGCAACACGCGCCGTTGATGTGGACCAAACAGCCGGTGTTCTCTGCCGAGCTTCAGCGGATGTCCGTGTTCGTCCTCGATCAAGAGCTGCAGGCTGTCGTTGCACAGCATTCTCGACACCGTCGAGGCCGGCAGGGGCACCTCGCCGCGGGAGGGAAGCAGGAACCGGCGCTCGAGTTCGGCCTGGAGCGACGAATTGCCGGCGACTCCGGCCCCTCCGGCAGCGGACGCGACTACCCGGGCGGCTCCTGCACCTCCAGCGGCGCCCATGGCACGTCCCCCGGTAGCAATGCGCCCGGCCAGCCCCGTAGCCACCCCGGCACCTCCGGTAGCGGCCACCGTGCGCGCCGGAACGAACCCCGCCTCGGCCTCGCCGCGCAGGTGGGCCTGCAACGCCTCGATCGTGGCGGTGATGAGCAGCGTCGGGGCGGATCCACCGGGCTTCGGAGCCTCGGGCCCACGGGCGTGCGCTTCGAAGAGCGCGATCAGCACGTCGTAGGCAATCTGTTCGCGGGTCCTGCGCCCGCCCGCGCCCGCCGCCGTTGCGGCCATCCCGTCGGCCGTAGCTGCGGTCCCTCCGCCCACTCCCGCCCGGCCGAGCCCCGGCCCCTCGGTGTCCGAGGGCCCGGCGACCGCGCCACCACCGGCGCCGTTCGCCTCGTTGCGGGCGGACTGCGAGCGCGGAGCCTGGTAGGCATCGAACACGGTCTGCAGCGCCGCGCCGTCCTTGGCGGTGGCGTAACCGGAGAACTTCCAACCGCCGCCCGGCAGCTGATGCATGGTGAAGCAACGGCGCCGATGCTGCTCGGCCGCACTGGGTTCCAGCCCGTCCGGGTCGATCGCCCCGGCCCACGCCTCGGCCTGCGCCTTCAACAGATGCGGCGCCTGGCGCAGGCTCCAGTGGCCGGCCGCGCCGTTCCCGCCTGCTTCCGGCCCGCTCGCGCCCGCGGCGTCCCGCTCCCCCGCGCCGTCGTCGTCTTGATTCCCGGCGGTCCCACCGAACGCCTGCTCCGGCGTCATCCCCTGCGCCGCGGCCACGAGCGCGAGCTCGGCCGCCTCGTGCAGGCCGGCCGCAAACTCCGGCCCGGCCGGTGAGGGGAGCGTCCGATCGATCATGGAGGCCTGATCCAGGGTCACCGCACCGGCCTCGAGCGCGCCGGCGAGCGCCGTCCGCAATGGCGGCAGCTGCCCCGCGGTGAACGAGTATCTCGGTGCCGCGTGCTCACACAGGCGAAGCCACGCGCCGGCCGCACCGGTGGCGACCCCGAACAGGGTGGCCAAGAGCAGCGTTGGATTGCGGAAACCGGCCTTGCGGGCGATCGACTCCGGCGCCGGGACTCCCCTGCCCCGCGCCTCCACCTCACGCACCACGACCCAGCGCAGGGCATCCACCTGGCGCGACAGCTCGGCGACGGCTTGCGCCTCACCCACCAGCTCGCCGTCGCTCAGCCCCTCGATCCGCCCGGCCATCTCGTCCGCCGCCGCACGCATCGCGGCGAGCGCCATCTGCAGCGCCTCGTCCGCCTGCTGGATCGCCACGCTCATGCCGCTCACCACCCCGCACTACGACCGAAGTCCCCGTTCCGATTCAGGCCCCCAGTCTACTCAAAATCGAATACACTTTCGATAGTTTGATACGAGATACTTGAATTTGTGGACAACTCGGGCCTGTGGGGGAAAGACGCCACGGCAGGACCAACACAGCAGAAAGGGCCCCGGGAAACCCGGGGCCCTCACAAAGAACTACTCAGCGCGGAACGCCTCAGATCACGCGTCGCTCGAACGCGTCAACGGAGATTCCCTCGGCGAGAATCTGCGCGCTCCACGCCTTGGCCGAGTGCAGCGAATGATCCTTGTAGTTGCCGCACGAGAACGCCGTGGTGCCCGGGACGTCCTCCCACGTCACGTTCTCGGCAATCTCGGCCAGCGACGCCTTCACCGCGGCGGCCACATCGTCAACGGAGGGCTCGCCCCACGTGATGAGGTGGAAACCGGTGCGGCAGCCGAACGGCGAGCAATCGATCACGCCGTCCAGGCGTGTTCGCAGCAGCCCGGCGAGCAGGTGCTCGATCGTGTGCAACCCGCCCGTCTCGATCGAGTCGTGATTCGGCTGCACGAGCCGCACGTCGAAGTTGGAGATCACGCCGCCCTGCGGCCCGTGCTCCACCGCAATCAGGCGCACGTACGGCGCCTTCACCGCTGTGTGATCCAGCGTGAAGCTCTCGACCTCTGCCATATCGACCTTCTCGGCCATGATGCCTCGCCTCGTTTCAAAGAAAGTGAAAAGGCCCGACGGCGCGGGGGCGCCGGGGCGTCTTCCCCCAGGCTAGTGCCGCGAGGCAGAGGGCGGGAACCGCCCGTCGCACGACGACGCATGGGCGCGCCGGGCGCGCGCCGAGGGTGGGTGCCGGGTCACCCCGGCTCGACCCGCCGTCGACCCGTCAGCCAATGCCGGAGACGTCGGGCGGGAACCGCCCGCCGCACGACGACGCACGGAGCCGGCTCGGGCGCCACCCCCGGCCGAGGCACTTGGGCTGCTAGTCCCGGTCGGTTCTCCGGCCGGGACGCCACCGGCGCAGCGGCGACGGTCGGCGCGTCGACTCCCATCCCTCCGCGTCGGAGGCCCCACCGAAGGCACCCAGCACGGCCTCTCCCACTCGGCTCAGGCTGTCGGAGGCCGCCTTCAGCCCCCACACCTGAGCGAAGTAGTCCGCGAGCAGGGGTGCGGCATGCTGCGCCAAGGCCGACGGCGGCATCAACACCTCGAGATCCTCCGAGACGCCCGCGTAGCTCTCGGCGTCGACCAGACCGGACGCCCGCAGGCGCAACGGATCGTGCTCCGCCAGGATGCTGTCGAGTCGTTCCGCCAGACCGTCCCCCCAGCGCGAGTACGCCGTGCGTGCGGCACTCCACGCGGGCCGGTCCCAGCCACGCAGCCACGAGACGCCGCTGACAGCGGTCGCCGGGACACCCGCGATGGCCCACACCGGCACCCCCTGCCGTTCCCCGTCTTCCCACTCAGGCCGAGCCAGCGCGGCCTGATCCAGGAGCCGCTTCAGCTCGTGCTGGCGCACGCTCACCGGCCGAGGCAGCAGGTTCTCGTGCAGCACGGGCGGTTCCCACTGCGAGGCGCCACGCCTGCGACCGAAGCGCCCCACCACCTCCGTGTCGCCGTACTGGACCGTGCGGGCCTCATGCCAGGTCACCACGCCGTCGTCCACGCTCTGCTTGACCCCGGTATACAAACACCAGGGATCACCGCACGGACAGGTGAAGAGGGGAACCCACCCGCCGGGAAAATACCGCTCTTCCCCTGGCAAATCGCCCGTGTGCGTTCGGTAGGCCCGTTCCTGCCACTGTGCATCCCACCACTGAGCGAACCCCGCGACTGGACGACCGGCGCTCGCAGGCACCGGCCGTCCTCTTCCCTCACAGCTCACCAAGCCGTCGTCCTCGACCTCCAACACCGTGCTGAGCCGCGCCCCGTCCAGGCACAAGCACGACTCAAGAAGGGCCCTTCGCCTCACAAGCACACCCCGCCCGCCCGGCTCCGAGTGAACGGAACGGACAGAACCCGCAACGCAGGGCAGCACCTCGAGCCCGCTCAACCCGGCAGCCTCAGCCCGTCAATCCGCCGGCGCAGCTTCCGATCGGACATGCGCCCCAGCGGCCACGGCCGCCGCAAGACGGCGGGCAGGGTCTTCCTCCCCAGCACGACGGCGCGAATGTTCAGTGCCGCCGTGGACCCGCCGCGGAGGTAGTCGTTGTGGTTGAGCAGGCGGCGCTGGCGGCGCTCGTGGTCGAGGAAGCCCGTCTCCAGCAGCTCGGCCCCCATCTCGCGCACCGGATCCCCGCCCATGGCGCCTCCGTAGAGCGCCCCGCCGAGCCACGGCTTCCAGTCGACGGGAGCCACCAGCGCGTAGCGCTCGGCTGCGGCGTTGACCGTGTCCGCCGGGACCTGCACCTTGTAGCCCGTCCCCGGCGCCCCGGCGTACACCATCCGATCCAGCGTGAGCCCCTCGGCCCGCGCCTCGGCCGAGCCGATCGCGCTGGCCCCGTAGCTGTGCCCGATGTACGTCTGCACCGGGGCCTCCCCCGGCAGCCCGGCGGCGCGCGCCGCCTCGACACCGCGCGCGCATTCGAGGTCAAGCGCCGCATCGAACGCCGCGAGCTTCTCCCGCGCCGCCTGGTTGAAGCGCCGGTCGGCGTTGTCGGTGATGAAGCGCGGGAACTCGCACCCCTGCCAGTACACGCCAACGGCGCTCGCCGGCTCCACGGCCCGCCCGTCGACATCGTCCAGCCGCCCCAGGTTCATGACCATGTGGTTGCCGTACGTCAGCGTTCCGGGCACCACCACGGCCACGGTGCGCGTCAAGGGACCCACCTCCCCGGACAGGGCAACGAAGCGCCCGTCCCGCGCCGTGGAGGCGTACAACACGCGAATGGGCACATCCGCCCGGCGCACGGCCTCGCGGAATCCGGCGATCTGCCGGCTCACCTGCACCGCCCGCACCCCCGCGCGCCGCCCCCAGCGCCAGCCCTCCCACGCCCCGCGCACCACGGCGCGCAGGCCGAGCCCGACGGGCAACACGGGAAGTGGGCCGGCCACCGCCTCCGCGGCGGCCAGCTCGGCCTCCAGGACGCACAAGAGCCCCGCGACCACGAGCACATTGGCCCGCACCCGCGAGGCGAAATCGGCGCCGTTGAGCGAACCCACCACGCCGGGGTACCGCACGGCCCACGCCGCCCGCTGGGCTGCGGGCACGGCATCCCAGAGCGCGGCCACCTGCCCGACGTCGGCCCGGTTGCGTGCCGCTTGCAGGTCGGCCAAGGCGGTGGCAAAGGCGGCGGCCGCCGGGTCGGCGGAGCCGGCCATGATCCGCCGGGCCGCGCGGGGGTCGTAGTTGGCCCCGCCCGCCACCGAGGCACCGAGCAGCGCGGCGCATTCCGCGCCGTGGTGCCTGGCCCACTCACGCAAGCGGGCGTCGTCGTACGCCTCGAGTCCCGGGCTTTCCGCCTCCATGCCCCCATCCTGGCACGGCCCCGCGGCGCTGCGGGACAACGCAGGAGGGGCGGATCAACGATCCGCCCCTCCCCGCACGCCCGCGTGGCGCGCCGCGACTCAGATCGAGTCGAACGGTCCCACGATCACCGCGGTGCGCGGCCGCGAGGCCAGCTCGCGGGCCACGGCGTGGACCTCCTCGCGCGTCACGGCGCGGATGCGCCGCAGCGTCTCGTCCAGGTCGTGGTACTCGCCTGTGATGAGCTCGGCGCCGCCCAGGCGCGACATGCGTGCACCGGCGTCCTCACCGGAGAGCACGCGCCCGCCGGAGAGCGCTCCGAGCGCCACGCGGTGCTCGTGCTCCGTGATGCCGTCGCGCGCCAGCTCGTCGAGCTGCTCGCCGAGCAGATCCAGCACCTCGCGCGCCTTGGCCGGGGAACACCCGGCGTAGAGCCCGAAGTAGCCGGCGTCCGTGTACGAACCGGAGAAGGAGTACGTCGAGTACGCCAGGCCCCGCTGCTCGCGCACGCGCTGGAACAGGCGCGAGGACATGCCGCCGCCCAGCACCGTGTTGAGCACCGAGAGCGCGTAGCGGCGCTCGTCGGTGGCCACCAGGCCGGGGCAGCCGAGCAGGATGTTGGCCTGTTCGACGTCGCGCCGCACCACGTGCTCGCCCGTCACCGGCGTGACGGCCACCGGCGCCTGGACGCGCCGCGCCGAAGGCTCGGCGCCCACCTCAAGCTCCCACCCGCCGTCGTGCAGCGCCTGCATGACCGCTTCGCACACCTGCGTGTGATCGACGGCGCCCGCCGCGGTCACCACGAGGGTGTCCGACGTGTAGTGCTTGCGGTAGTGCTCGCGCACCGCCTCGGCCTCGGTGGCCTTGATGTCCTCCGGCGTGCCGCCGATGGGGCGGCCGAGCGGGTGCTCCCCCATGACCAGCTGGACGAAGCGCTCGTGCGCCACGTCCGTCGGATCATCGGCGTCCATCGCGAGCTCCTCGAGAATGACCCCGCGCTCCTGCTCCAGATCCGTATCGGAGATCCGCGCCGAGGTCACCATGTCGCCGATGGTCGCGATCGCCATGGGCAGATCGGTCCCGAGCACCCGCGCGTAGTAGCACGTCGACTCCTTGGCCGTCGCTGCGTTCGACTCGCCGCCGACCTCGTCGAAGGCGAGCGCGATCTCCAGCGCCGAGCGCGTCGAGGTGCCCTTGAAGAGCAGGTGCTCCAGGAAGTGGGTGGAGCCGTGCATGCCGGGTTCCTCGTCGCGGGAACCCACGCCCACCCAGAAGCCGACCGACGCCGAGAGGGCGCCCGGCATCGACTCGGTGAGCACGCGCACGCCGCCGGGGAGGACGGAGCGCATGACGCGCGCGCCGTCCTCGTGGAGGAGCACCTCCTGGGTCACGCCAGAGTGCGCAAGAGCGCGCCCCCCTTCGGGGGCGCGCTCTGCGGTCTGGGGTGTCCCGATGCCGGTCAAGGGCAGAGGGATCACCGCCATATCAGTCCTCGGAACCCTCGGACTCGGCGGCCTCGTCCTCGGCCACGACCGGGGCGAGCGACAGCTTCCCGCGATCATCGACCTTGGTGATCTCCACCTGGACCTTCTGGCCCACGCCGAGGACATCCTCGACGTCGTCGACGCGCTTGCCACCGTTGAGCTTGCGCAGCTCGGAGATGTGCAGCAGGCCGTCCTTGCCCGGGGTCAGCGAAACGAATGCACCGAAGGTGGTCAGCTTCACGACGGTGCCCAGGTAGCGCTCGCCCACCTCGGGAACCTGCGGGTTCGCGATGGCGTTGACGGCGGAGCGGGCGGCCTCGGCGGCCTCGCCGGAGGTGGCACCGATCAGCACGGTGCCATCGTCCTCGATGGAGATGTCCGCGCCGGTGTCCTCCTGGATCTGGTTGATCATCTTGCCCTTGGGGCCGATGACCTCGCCGATCTTGTCCACGGGGATCTTCACGGAGATGATGCGCGGGGCAAACGGGGACATCTCGTCCGGGCCGTCGATCGCCGAGGTGATAACGTCCAGGATGTGCAGGCGGGCCTCGCGGGCCTGCTTGAGCGCGGCGGCCAGCACGGAGGCCGGGATGCCGTCGAGCTTGGTGTCCAGCTGGATGGCCGTCACGAACTCGGAGGTACCGGCGACCTTGAAGTCCATGTCGCCCATGGCGTCCTCGGCACCGAGGATGTCGGTGAGGGCCGCGTAGCGGGTCTGGCCGTCCACCTCATCGGTGACCAGGCCCATGGCAATGCCGGCCACGGGGGCCTTCAGCGGCACGCCGGCGTTGTACATCGACAGGGTCGAGGCGCAGACGGAGCCCATGGAGGTCGAGCCGTTGGAGCCGAGGGCCTCGGAGACCTGGCGGATGGCGTAGGGGAACTCCTCGCGGGAGGGCAGCACCGGCACCAGCGCACGCTCGGCGAGGGCGCCGTGGCCGATCTCGCGGCGCTTGGGCGAACCCACGCGGCCGGTCTCGCCCGTGGAGAACGGCGGGAAGTTGTAGTGGTGGATGTAGCGCTTCGACTTCTCCGGGGAGAGGGAGTCGATCTGCTGTTCCATCTTGAGCATGTTCAGCGTGGTGACACCCATGATCTGGGTCTCGCCGCGCTCGAAGATCGCGGAGCCGTGCACGCGCGGCAGCACCTCGACCTCGGCCATGAGTCGACGGATGTCCGTCAGGCCGCGGCCGTCGATGCGGATCTGCTCCGTCAGGATGCGCTGGCGCACGATGTGCTTGGTCAGCGAACCGAAGGCCTTGGAGATCTCTCCCTCGCGGCCCTCGAACTCGGCGCCCTCGACGGCGAGCTTGCCGAGGACCTCGGCCTTGAGCTCGTCGGCGGCGTTGTCGCGCTCCTGCTTGTCGGCGATCTGGTAGATGCCGGCGAGCTTCTCGGTGGCCACGGCGGCGACGGCCTCGTAGGCGTCGTCCTGGTAGTCCTTGAAGATCGGGAACTCGCGCAGCGGCTTGGCGGCGCGGGCGGCCAGATCGGCCTGGGCCTCGACGAGCACCTTGATGAAGGGCTTGGCGGCCTCGAGGCCCTCGGCGACGACCTCTTCGGTCGGGGCCACGGCGCCCTGGTTCTTGATCAGGTCCCAGGCGTGGTCGGTCGCGCCGGCCTCCACCATCATGATCGCGACGTCGTCACCGGCGATGCGGCCGGCCACGACCATGTTGAAGACGGCCTGCTCCAGCTGGGTCTTCGTGGGGAAGGCGACCCACTGGGCGCCGTTGCCGTCGTCGACCAGGGCAACGCGGACGCCGCCGATGGGGCCGGAGAACGGCAGGCCGGAGAGCTGGGTGGACATCGAGGAGGCGTTGATCGCCACGACGTCGTAGTAGTCATCCGGGTTCATCGACGTGATCATCACGACGACCTGGACCTCGTTGCGCAGGCCCTTCACGAAGGCGGGGCGCAGCGGGCGGTCCATGAGGCGGCAGGCCAGGATGGCCTCGGTGGAGGGGCGACCCTCGCGGCGGAAGAAGGAGCCGGGGATCTTGCCCGCGGCATACATGCGCTCCTCGACGTCCACCGTCAGTGGGAAGAAGTCGAAGCCCTCGCGGGGGTGCTTGCCGGCCGTGGTGGCCGAGAGCATGGACGTGTCATCGTCCAGGAAAACCATGGCGGAGCCGGCGGCCTGCTTGGCCAGGCGGCCCGTCTCGAAGCGAATGACGCGCTGGCCGAAACGGCCGTTGTCGATCACTGCCTCGGCAAACTGAAGTTCGGTACCCGACACGGGTGCCTCCATTTCTGTTCGTGGCACGGGAGGGACGCGGGCACTGACCGCTCGCTGGTGCTCGATCGAGGCCCGCGGTGCTCGCTCTCCTCGCCGCCTTCAGGGGGCGACGAGGGGCGGAACCGAAGGCCACTACCGAGGACCACAAGCGTGTGGTGCGCCCGGCCTCCGTGGCCGATGTTGAGTGGTGGGACCAGCTGGTCCCGGCGAGGGCTCTCGCCCTCAGTGAAATCGTCTCACGACGATCCCGGATACGACGCGAGGCGACACTCCCACAGGGAAGTGCCGCCCCACGGACGCAATCAGCGGCGCAGGCCCAGACGCTCGATCAGCGAGCGGTAACGCTCGATGTTCGTGTCCTTGAGGTAGCCAAGCATGCGACGACGACGACCAACCAGGGCCATCAGGCCGCGGCGGGTGTGGTGGTCATGCTTGTGCGTCTTCAGGTGCTCCGTGAGGTCGGAAATACGGCGCGAAAGCACAGCAATCTGCACCTCCGGCGAACCGGTGTCACCCTCGTGGGTGGCGTATTCCTTCATGATTTCCTGCTTGATCGCCTGATCAAGAGCCATGATGTAACTCCTCATGAGTTGTACCGCGTGTTTGACCCTTCCCTCGCCCTCGCGGGGAGACAAGAGGGGTGGCACAACCGCGGACTGCAGTGCGCACCGTCGTCAAGTCTATCAGCGCCCGACGTCGCGCGGTGGCGCGGGTGGCGAAGGGCACCTTGGGTGCCGCGAGGCACCCGGCGGGCTAGCCGCCGTCGGGCCGTGCGGCGTCCCGTCCGGGCCCGGGCGTGTGCGAGGCGCCACGCGCTGGCGGGACCGCCACCGTCTGGCCTCACCGCCCCGCTCCGACGCCACCGCGCCGCCGCCACCCGCGCATGCTGTTTTCGCCGAACGCGCGGGTTTTTCTCGCCGGACACGCAAGAACAGCATGCAGCGCCGCCCCTCGCCGTCGGGCGGGGAGCGCCGAGCCCGGCCATCCCGCGACTTTTTGGCCACATCGCGAGTCTTTGTCGCGATGTCGCGAAAAAGTCGCGAGGTCGTGATCAGCGCGGCACGCAGGTCCTCGCGAACAGGGCGGCAGCCAACGCCGTGGCGGCGCACGCCAGTGCCAGCGAGGCGAACACGTTCGGCATCGACGGAAGCTGGGCAGGGTCTGCCCCGGCCTGGGCCGCGACCACCTGCGCCGTCATGCACGAGAGCAACACGCCGAGCCCGGTGCCGAGCGCGGCGAGCGGGATCCGCCCCAGCGCGTCGAGCACATGGGAAGCGATCAGCGGCAACGCCACCCCGATGGTTGCACCCAGCAGCGGCACAAGCCACGACGTCCAGGCGGGGGCAACGGAGGAGACGGTGCCGTCCAGTTCCCACTGTGACGCGAGCTCGGCCGGAACGGAGCCCCACACGAGCCCCAGCGTCACGAGCGCGGCGAGAGCCGCCGCAAGGCTCAACGCCACGACGGAGAGCACCCGCCCACGGCGAATCACCGCCCCGGCCAGCGGCCGCGTCGACACGTCAGCGGAGTCGACGCCACCCTCAAGCTCGCTCATGCCTCGACGCTAGCCGACCCGCGCGTTCGGTGACGCATGCTGTTTTTGCCGAACGCGCGGGTTTTTCTCGCCGGATACGCAAGAACAGCATGCGGCACCGCCCCACGCCGTCGGGCCGGGGAGCGGCGCGTCCGGCCATCCCGCGACATTTTGGCCACATCGCGAGTCTTTGTCGCGATTTCGCGAAAAAGTCGCGAGGTCGTGATCGGCGCGGCACGAGGGATGGCGCTCAGAGCAGCGTGAACCGCACCGCGAGGCACGTATACGGCAGCTCGAGCCGTTCCCCCGGCACGTGCCCCAGGTGCTCGTAGAGGTACCAGGAAAGGTTCGCGTCCACCTTGGCCCGCACGGCCGCCGAGGAACGCAGCCAGTACGAACGCGAATGGCACAGCTCGAAGAGCGACTCCGGCGTGACGGCGTCGCTCCAGCCCTCCTCACGCACCTCGCGTGCCCCGAACTCGCCGCCCACGCGGGCGGCGGCGTCCACATTGCGGTGCACATCTCCGGCGTGCATGATCCGGCTCAGCCGATGCACCCAGGGCACCTCAACGTCCAGCTGGTTCCAGACCAGGCCGAGCGTGCCGCCGGGCGTGAGGATCCGCGCGGCCTCGGCGGACGCCGCGAGCGGATCCATCCAGTGCCACGCCTGCGCCACCGTGACGGCATCGACGGACGCGGGATGCAGGCCGGTGGCCTCCCCCGTCCCGTCGTGCACGACGACCCCCGGCTGGGTTCGCGCGAGCACCTCGCGCATGGAGTCCGCCGGCTCCACAGCGTGCACCGTGCGGCCCGGCGCCGCGAGGTCGCGCGTGAAGAGCCCCGTGCCCGCGCCGAGGTCGGCGACGGAACGCGCGGAAGGAGAAACGAGGAACGGCGCGACCCACGCCGGGTACCCAGGGCGCACCTCGTGGTACCCCTCCCCCGCCGCCTCGAAGGCACCGCCGAGCTCGAGGCGGGCCGAGGCCGAGAGCTTGGGCGCGCCGTCGGGCAAGTTCGGGATGGGCGCGCCGGAGGGGCCCGTCACTCCGACGCGGAGCGTGCGGAGGACGCGGAGGAAGAGGAGGGCGTGGCGGAGGCGTCCGCCGCATCACCGGAAGCGGCACCGGCGGACGAACCCGCCGCCAGGCCGCCGGCCCGCGCCGCCTTCTCGGCCTCCAGCACGGGGGCATCCACCGCGTCCCGCGCGGCGCACGCCAAGCGCGCCTCGGCGGAGGCCGCATCGGCGGCCAAGACGGCACGCGTCCGCTCCACGTCCAGGTTCATCTGCTCGATGAGCGGCTCCACGCCGCGGTAGGCGACGGTCCCGCGCAGGTGCTTGATGAACTCCACGGTCACGAGCTGCCCGTAGAGGTTGAAGTCCTCCACGGCCTCCTCCGGGCGATCGATGACGTGGGACTCCACGGTCCGCACCACACCGTCGAACGTCGGGTTGGTGCCGATCGAGATCGCGGCGGGCCAGCGCGTGCCCGCCTCGTCCACGAGCCATCCGGCGTACACGCCGTCGGCCGGCATGAGCCCCGTGGCATCGCGGGAGAGGTTGGCGGTGGGGAAGCCCATCTCGCGGCCGCGGGCGAAACCGTGCACCACGGTGCCGCGCATGACGTGCGGGCGGCCGAGGATCTCGGCGGCCGCGGCGACGTCGCCCTTCTGCAGCGCCTCGCGGACCCACGTGGAGGACCAACGGCGCTCCGGCCCCACATCGTCCACGGCGACCACATCGAAGCCGTACTTTTCACCCAAGGAATGCATGGTGTCCAGCGTGCCCTCGTTGCCGCGCCCGAAGCGAACATCGTGACCCACCACGACGACCTTGGCCCGCAGCCCCTCCACGAGGTAGTCGCGCACAAACTCCTCGGCCGACTGATCGGCGAAGGCCAGCGTGTAGTTGATGGTCAGCAGCGCGTCCACGCCGGCCTCGGCGATGAGGGCCGCCTTGCGGTGCTCGCTCATGATCGGCACGGGCGCGAACGCCGGGCGGTGGACCTTGGCCGGGTGCGGGTCGAACGTCACGACCACCGACTCGCAGCCGTGCTCCTTGGCCGCAGCGACCACGGTGTTCAGCAGCGATTGGTGCCCGCGGTGCACGCCGTCGAAGTTGCCGATGGTGACGGTGGATCCCGTCAAGGACGCCGGGACCTCGTCCAGGCTCTTCCAGTGCAGCACCAGTTCTCCTTTGATGGAGTGCTTCTGTTCAGGCGCGGACCAACGGCACGCAGCCCGCTCCATTATCCACCGGGATCAGGCCTTCGCCGACCGCGGGCGGTGCGTCAGCAGCCACCACAGACCAACGAACGGCAGCACCAGCGGCACGTAGCCGTAGCCCTGCCCGAAGTGGCTCCATACGGAGGCCTTGGGGAAGAGCTGCGGCTCGGCGTAGGAGAGGATCGAGACGGCGATGACGCCCACGATCTCCACGAGCACCGCCACGAGCGCCACGTACCAGGCCCCGCGCTTGGGCACGGCGAGCGAGATGGTCGCCACGATGTAGACGACCGCCGCGACCATGGAGAACGAGATGGCCACGGGGGCGAGCGGGAAGATCCGCTCCCCGTGCTCGCTGCCCACGAGCTGCCACAGCGAGCGGGCGAACGCCGAGAGCGCAAAGACGCCGTACACGGCGATGATGATGCGGCCGAGCCCGCGGTTCTTGGCCTCGGGGGCGTGGGCATCGATGCCCGACGTCGCGTGGTCGGCCTGGGTGCCCGCGGCTGCCTGGGCGGCCTGGACCTTGGCGGCGATCTTTCCGCCGCGCGTGTTCTCTTCCATGCTTCTTTTCCTCACCCGAGATGGGTCATGCTCCGCGCGTGTTCCGCGCCGGCCGGAGGCTCCGTGCCGCCGGCCGCCGACGCCGCCCGCTTGAGGCGGCGCCGCCACTACATCCAGCCGACGCCGACCCACACCTGCTGCATGCGATACAGCATGACGAAGATCGTGAACCCGGCGGCCGCCATGACGATGTTCGACCAGCGGGACTTCTCGCCGATCCCCCACCAGCCGGCCAGCACGCCGACGAAGAGCGCCGTGACGAGGTAGCCCCAGAACTCCCACGGCGCCCCCTGGATGGGTTCACCGCCCGCCTGCCGGATGCCAGCCTGGATCGCGTACACGACGAGGAAGAGCTCCACCGCCGCGAACGACAGGATCGAGGCATCCGTGGGGTAGCGCCGCAAGATCGCCGAGCCCACCCCAATCAGCACGCTGAGCGCGCAGACGATGGCGCCGGCGATCATGAAGCCGTCGAAGATCATGGGGTGGGTGCTCCTAGGGGCGGGGTGGCGGCCGCGGGACCGGGGTCAGCGCGTCTCGAAGACGAGCTCCGGCTTGGCCTTGTCCTTGACGTTGTTCATGAGGGCGATGAGTGTCCCGTCCGGCGCGAAGCCGGCCGTGAGCTCGGCCGTGGGGTTAGCGCCGATGCGGCGGCCGAAGCCGAGCTCGTTGACCTCCTCGGCCGTGAGCTCGCGCGCCGGGAAGAGCCCGCGGGCGGCCTCCGGCAGCGGGAGCATCTCGAAGCGCTCGGCGAGCTCCTCGAGGGTCGAAGCCTTGTCCAGACCGAAGCTGCCGACGCTCGTGCGCCGCAGGGCGGTCAGGTGACCGCCCACGGCCAGGGCCTCGCCCAGGTCGCGGGCCAGGGCGCGGATGTACGTGCCGGAGGTGCACTCCACCACCACATCGACGTCCATGGTGCGCCCGCCCTCCGGACGGCGCACGTCGAGGATCTCGAAGCGCTTGATGGTGACGGGGCGCGCGGGCAGCACGACCTCCTCGCCATCGCGGACGCGCTGGTACGAGCGCTTGCCATCCACCTTGATGGCGGAGACGGCGCTCGGCACCTGCTGGATGTCGCCCGTCAAGGCCTCCACGGCGGCGTCGAGCGCTTGGCGCGTGACGGCCGCGACGTAGCGGCGCTGAAGGATCTCCCCCTCCGCGTCCTCCGTGGTGGTGGTCTCGCCCAGGCGGACCGTGGCCTCGTAAACCTTGTCCTGGCCCACGAGGTACGTCAGCAGGCGCGTTGCCTTATTGACGCCCACGAGGAGCACGCCGGTGGCCATGGGATCGAGCGTCCCGGCGTGGCCCACCTTGCGCGTGCCGGCCAGGCGCCGCATGCGCGAGACCACGTCGTGGCTCGTCAGGCCCTGCGGCTTGTCCACCACCACGAGGCCGGAAGGGGCGTTGGGATCAACGGCCTTCGGCATCGTCCGTATCGTCCTCGTCGTCGTGCTTGTAGGGATCCGCCTCACCGGCGTACTCCTTGCCCTCGGCGAGGGCCGCCACGGCGGCGTCCTTCTCCTTGGCGACGCGGAGCAGGTCCTCCACCAGGTTGGCGTTGACCGGGACCTCGTCCGCCACGAAGGCGAGCGTGGGGGTCAGGCGCGCGGTGATGTTGCGGCCCACCTCCTTGCGCAGGCGACCGGTGTTCTTGGCGAGGAGGTCGGCGACGACCGCCTTGTCCTCGTCCGTGCCGAAGACCGTGTAGTACACCGTGGCGTTCTGCAGGTCGCGGGTCACGCGGGCGTCGGTGATGGTCAGGTTCTCGACTGCTTCGTCGCGGATCACCTTGCGGATGGACTCCGCCACGATCACACGGATGCGCTGTGCCATGCGGGCTGCGCGGGCTGCGTCGGCCATGCTTCCTCCTTGAGGCTTGCTGGGCCGCAGGTCAGCGGCCCCACTGTAGAAAGTATGAGGGGGAAACGCCACGGGGGCGGGTGACGTGCACCCACCCCCGTGTGAAGCGATTCCTCGAGCGAAGGATCAGGCGCGCGGCTTCTCGCGCATCTCCCACGTCTCGATGGTGTCGCCTTCCTTGATGTCGTTGAACGACCCCAGGCCGATACCGCACTCGTAACCATCGCGAACCTCGGTCACGTCGTCCTTCTCGCGGCGGAGGGACTCGATGGAGAGGTTGTCTGCCACGACGTTGCCGTCGCGCACGAGGCGCGCCTTGGCGTTGCGGCGGATGAGGCCGGAACGAACGATCGAACCGGCGATGTTGCCGAACTTCGAGGAACGGAACACCTGGCGGATCTCCGCGGAGCCGAGGGCAATCTCCTCGTACTCCGGCTTGAGCATGCCCTTGAGGGCCGCCTCGATGTCGTCGATCGCCTGGTAGATGACCGAGTAGAAGCGCATGTCGACGCCCTCGCGGTCGGCCAGATCGGCGACGCGTTCGGCCGGGCGGACGTTGAAGCCAATGATGATGGCGTTGTCCACGGTGGCGAGGTTGACGTCGTTCTGGGTGATCGCACCCACGCCGCGGTGGATGACGCGCAGCTGCACGTCGTCGCCCACGTCGATCTTGAGCAGCGAGTCCTCCAGGGCCTCAACGGCACCGGAAACGTCGCCCTTGAGGATGAGGTTGAGGGTGTCGATCTTGCCCTCGGCCACGGCCTTGTCGAAGTCCTCGAGCGAGATGCGCTTGCGGCGCTTGGCCAGCATGGCGTTGCGGTCCGCGGCCTCACGCTTCTCGGCGATCTGGCGGGCGGTGCGCTCGTCCGGCGTGACGATGAAGGTATCGCCTGCGCGGGGAACGTTGCTCAGGCCAAGGACCTGCACCGGACGGGAGGGCAGCGCCACGTCGAGGGCGTTGCCGTTCTCATCGAACATGGCGCGGACGCGGCCGTGAGCCGTGCCGGCCACGATCGTGTCGCCCACCATGAGGGTGCCGGACTCCACCAGGACGGTCGCGACGGCGCCGCGGCCCTTGTCCAGGTTGGCTTCGATCGCGATGCCGCGAGCGTCCTTGTCCGGGTTGGCGCGCAGATCCAGGGCGGCGTCGGCCGTCAGCAGGATCGCGGAGAGCAGGTCCTCGATGCCCATGTTCTCGCGGGCCGAAACCGGCACGAACATGGTGTCGCCACCGTACTGCTCCGGCACCAGGCCGTACTCGGTGAGCTGGCCCATGACCTTGTCGGCGTTGGCCTCCGGCTTATCCATCTTGTTGACGGCAACCACGATCGGCACCTCGGCGGCCTGGGCGTGGTTGAGCGCCTCAATGGTCTGCGGCATGACGCCGTCGTCGGCGGCCACCACGAGCACGGCGATATCCGTGGCCTTGGCGCCGCGGGCACGCATGGCCGTGAAGGCCTCGTGACCCGGGGTATCGATGAAGGTGATGCGACGCTCGTCGCCCTCCAGCTCGGCCGTGATCTGGTACGCACCGATGTGCTGGGTGATGCCGCCGGCCTCGCCCTCGATGACGTTGGACTTGCGGATCGCGTCCAGCAGTCGGGTCTTACCGTGATCGACGTGACCCATGATGGTGACCACCGGCGGGCGGGGCTCCAGCATGTCGTCGGTCTCGGCCTCGAGCTCGCCATCCAGGTCGATGTCGAAGGACTCGAAGAGCTCGCGCTCCTCGTCCTCGGGCGAGACGATCTGGACCACGTAGCCCAGTTCCTCCGCCAGCACCTCGAAGGTCGCCTCGTCCAGGGACTGCGTGGCCGTGGCCATCTCGCCCAGGTGGAAGAGCACGGTCACGAGCGCCGCCGGGTTGGCATTGATCTTCTCGGCGAAGTCGGAGATCGTGGCGCCGCGGCGCAGGCGCACCACGGTGGAACCGTTGCCGCGGGGAACGATCACGCCGCCAACGACGGGTGCTCCCTGCTGCTCCAGCTCCTGACGCTTGGCGCGCTTCGACTTGCGAGCCTTGCCGCGACGGGGACCGCCCTTACCGAACGCACCCTGCGCCGAGCCACGGCCACCGCCGCGACCGCCGCGGAAGCCGCCGCCTGCGCCACCGGCACCGCCGGCCGCGCCGCCGCCCTGACCCGGACGACCCGGGCCACGGCCGCCGCCGGCACCCGGCTTGCCCACGTTCAGCTCAAGCTTCTTGGGCATCATGTTCGGGTTGGGGCGCGGGCCACCAGCGCCGGCACCGGCCGGACGCGGCGGGCGCGGGGCACCCGGACGGGGGCCACCGGCGCCTGCGGCACCCTGGCGCGGGGCACCCGGGCGGGGTCCGCCGGCGCCGGGCGCGGAGGGGCGCATGCCCTGCTGCGAGGAGAAGGGGTTGTTGCCCGGGCGCGGGGCACCCGGACGGGGGCCACCCGGACGCGGGGCGGAGCCGCCCTGACCGCCGGCGGGGCGCATGCCCTGCTGCGACGAGAACGGGTTGTTGCCGGGACGCGGGGTGCCCGGCTTCGGAGCGGCGGCACCCGGCTTGGGGGCGGAGGCCGGCTTCGGGGCAGCGGCGGCGGGCTTGGGAGCCGAAGCCGGCTTGGGGGCCTCGGGTGCCTTCGCGGCGGGGGCCGGCGCGGCAGCCGGGGTTGCCTTGGCGGCGGGGGCCTCGGGGGCCGACGGCGCGGGGGCGGCCGGCTTCTTGGCGGCCGGCTTGGGGGCTGCGGGCGCAGCCGGGGCGGCGGGAGCGGCGGCGTTCGGGAACGCCGAGCGCAGCTTCTTCACCACCGGGGGTTCAATCGTCGAGGAGGCGGAGCGAACGAACTCGCCCATCTCCTCGAGCTTGGTGATCGCTTCCTTGGAAGTGATCCCGAGCTCCTTGGCGAGCTCGTGTACGCGGACCTTAGCCACAGTTCTCCTGTCTGGTCCGCGCCTGTGAAAGCAGGCTCAGGCGGACCTTGGTGTTTCTGGCGTGCGGCGCTCAAACGGCGCGGCGCACGGGTCGGTGGCGACGCAGAGGTGGTTCATCTCTGGGCGCTCATCGGACGGCACTCATCGGGTTTCCACTTTTCCTGACCCGCTTTCAGTTTGGGTTTCCTGGCGAACGGAATCCGACAAAGATTCCGTGGGCATGACGTTCAACAACGCGGAAAGGTCGTGATGAATTCCGCCGGAGCGAAACGCCCTGGCAAATCCACGCCGCCGCACCGCGAGGTGCGCGCACTGCTCGATGGGATGCAACCACGCACCCCGTCCGGGCATGCGCCGCTTCGGGTCCGGCAGGAGCCGTGTCGGTTCCTGCGGGTCCACGACCCAACGCATGAGCTGCTCCTGGGCAACCACCTCGCGACAGCCAACGCAGGTGCGAAGGGGGGAGGCCATGAAAGTCTCTCCCTCCGTGTCCAGCTCGGTGCGCCGAGCGGCGCACCGCGTACCAGTCTACCGCTTGCGGGAGGCGGGGCGGTGCGAGGCACACCACGGTGTGCCTCACACCACCCCCTCGCGCCGGGGTGCTCAGGCCTGCTCGGCCCGGTCCGCGGCGTCCGAGACGATGTCGATGCGCCAGCCGGTCAGCTTGGCGGCCAGGCGGGCGTTCTGGCCCTCCTTGCCGATCGCGAGCGAAAGCTGGGACTCCGGCACGACGGCGCGGACCTGGTGGTTGGCCACGTCCGTTACCGCAACGCGCAGCACCTTGGCCGGGGACAGGGCGTGCGCCACGAACTCGGCCGGGTCACTCGAGAAGTCGACGATGTCGATCTTCTCCTCCCCCAGCTCCGTCATGACGGCGCGCACGCGGCTGCCCATCTCGCCGATGCAGGCGCCCTTGGCGTTGACACCCTCGCGCTTTGAACGCACGGCCATCTTGGTGCGATGACCGGCCTCGCGGGCGAGGCCAACGATCTCCACCGAGCCGTCAGCGATCTCGGGGACCTCGAGCTCGAAGAGGCGACGCACCAGGTTCGGGTGCGAGCGCGAAACCGTGATCGAGGGGCCCTTGGGGCCGCGGTGCACGTCGGTGACGTACACGCGCAGGCGGCGGCCGTGCTTGTAGGCCTCGCCGGGGACCTGCTCCGGCGGGGGCAGGACGGCCTCGATGGTGCCCAGGTTGACCTGGATCATGCGGGGGTCGCGGCCCTGCTGGATGAGGCCGGAGAGGATCTCCCCCTCCTTGCCCTTGAACTCGCCGAGCACCACGGCGTCGTCCGCGTCGCGCAGGCGCTGCATGATGATCTGGCGCGCGGTGGACGCCGCGATGCGCCCAAAGTCGGTGGGGGTGTCGTCGAACTCCCCGATGCGCTTGTTTTCCTCATCCAGCTCGGGAGCCCAGATGGTCGCGTGGCCGCTCTTGCGGTCCAGCTCGGCGCGCGCGCCACGGATGGCGCCCGGCTGCTTGTCGTAGGCCAGCACCAGCGCCTGCTCGATCGTGGTGATGAGCTTCTCGAGCGGGATTTCCCGCTCCTTCTCCAGCGCTCGCAGCGCACTCATATCGATGTCCACGTCAGGCCTCCTCGCCCGTTTCTTCCTTGTTCAATTGTGATTCTTCGTCGTCGCGCTCGGCAAGGACGCGGGCGGCCGTGGCTTCCACGTCCACCTTGCCCTTGCGGATCTGGGAGTAGGGCAGGCGCACCGCGGGCAACACCTTGGCCTTCATGCCCTTCTTGGCCGGCGGGCGGATGGGCTCGAGCTCGATCCCCTCCTCGTCGGCGTCAAGCAGCAGACCCTCGAGCTCGGCGCCCTCCACGTCCTTCAGGCGCACCATGCGGCCCACATTGCGCGTCCAGTGACGCGGCAGCGTGAGCGGGCGACCGGCGCCCGGGCTGGTGACCTCGAGGTCGTAGGGGGTGTCGCCGGCGAGCACGCCGGCGTCCAGCGCGGCGCCGATGGCCTCGGAGAGCTCGGCCACGGCGTCGAGGGAGACGCCCACGGTGCCGTTCTCGTGATCGACGATGACGCGGACGATCGGCGGCTGGGCCTCGACCGTCTCGACGGCCTCCAACAACAATCCGGCGTCCTCGACCGCAGGGGCCACGGCGACGGTGAGCGCCTCGACGTCCGGAAGGGTGGTGGGGGTGGTGGGCATGCTTCCTCCTGAGCTTCGGCCCGATCGGGCCGACGACAAGCCACCAGTTTATCCTGACGGATCCGGCGCCGGTGGCATGGGAACATGGTGCCCATGACCCGTTCTTCAGGCCTGTCCACGTCCCCGGGAGCCCGCATAGCACGGGGCTGCGGGGTGCTGCTGGTGGGCGCGCTGTGGATCGGCGTGACAAGCACCACGGCGGCCGACGGCGCCTCGGCCCGCCCGGGCGATGCCGCCTCCCCCGTTCAGGCGCCGGCGTCGCTCGCCATCGACGATCCGGCCCGCGCGCTCCCCCGGCTCGTCGAGTCGACCGCCCTCCTGACGGGGCCGGCCGGGCAGGCCCTGCACGAGGGGCTGGCGCAGGCCGCGGCGTGGCTCGCCCCGCAGACCCCGGCGGGCGATGCCCAGGCCGACGCCCTCGCCCTGCAGGAGGCCGGGCCGGTCACCGAGCAGAACAACGTGGCCCGCACCGTCGCGGCGGCCAAGGAGAGCTTCGCCCTCGCCGGCTCGCTCGCCACGGCGGCCGGGCAGGCCCCGGCCGGGCAGGCGCAGCGCCTCTTGAGGGCGGCCGCCCTGCTCGACGACGAGGCGAGGGACACGCTCAAGGCGGCGGGCCGCGACGTGCCCGGCTCGGGCGGCGTCGCCCGGGCGCTTGGCGCCCCGTCCGGCGCGGCGGCCGAGGCCACGGCGCTCGCGTCCCTCGCCGACACCCTCTCCCCCGCCTTCGCCGGGAGCCTGTGCACGGGCGAGAACGCCACCACCATCACCGAGGCGACGCCGAGCGCCTCGGCCGGCCCCACGCCGTCGGGCACCACCGCCCCGTCCACCCCGGAACCGGTGAGCGGTTTCCCGCTCTTTGGCGCGGAGTCGGTCGCGCTGACCTCTGACGCGGCCGACCTGCTGCACTCGGCCGGAGCCGCCGCCGGGCGGCTCGCCTACGCCTCGGAGGTCGTGGCAGCGAGGGCCAAGACCGACTCGAGCAGCGCCCTCGCCGACAGCCGCGGCGAGCTGGCGAGGGCGCTCCAGAGCGCCCAACCCGCCGGCTGCCTGCCGGTCGTGGTCACGTCGGCCGGCCCGGCCGAGGCCTTCACGGGCGAAGGGGCTAGCGCCACCATGATGCAGGCCCGCGCCGCCCTGGCCGATCGACTCCTCGACGCCGGCGTGGCCGTGAGCGGGGACGCCAGGTCGGCCCTGCTGCGGCAGTGGTGGCAGAACCGACCGGCCGCCTGAGCGTCGCTGCGGCTCAGGCGTTCCACTCCGCCACGAGGTCGTAGCCCAGCTTGAGGATCAGCGCGACGACCACCACCACGAAGACCACGCGCACGAAGCCGGAACCCTTGGAGACGGCCATGCGCGAGCCGAGGTAGCCGCCCACCATGTTGGAGGCGCCCAGGATGAGGCCGAGGCCCCACAGCACGTGACCCGTGGGGGCGAAGAGCGCCAGCGCGCCGATGTTGGTGGCGAGGTTGACGATCTTGGCCTTGGCCGAGCCGTCGAGGAAGCTGTAGCCCAGCGCGCTCACGAGCGCGATGACGAGGAACGAGCCCGTCCCCGGGCCGATCAGCCCGTCGTAGAAGCCGATCCCCGCGCCGATGAGCACCGCCGTGCCGTAGTGACGCCGGCCGCGGAAGCGCAGCGCCGTCGCGAGCCCGGCCTGGCGCTTGGCCAGCGTGAAGCTCAGGACGACGACGAGCGCCGCGAGGATGATCGGTTTGAAGACCGAGGCCGGCAGCAGGGTGGCGACGCCCGCACCGCCCACGGCCGCGAGCCCGGCCGCGATGGCCATGGGGATGGCGGTGCGCAGGTCCGGGTGCACGCGGCGCGCGTACGTCACGGCGCTCGTGGCCGTGCCGAAGACCGAGCCCATCTTGTTGGTGGCTAAGGCCTGGACGGGCGAGATGCCGGGGACCAGGAGCAGTGCAGGCAGCTGGATCAGGCCGCCGCCGCCCACCACGGCGTCCACCCAGCCGGCCAGGAGGCCGGCCACGATGACCAGGAGGATCGTGGACAGGGCAACGCCCTCCAGTCCCGAGGCGCTCAGGACGGAGGGCGTTGCTGCGGCGATGCTCACGCCGAGGGAGGGGGCGATCAGGGCCATCAGCCCTTGACGATCGCGGCGACCTCGTCGACGACGGAGTCGAGGGAGATCTCGCGGGCCTCGCCGCTCACGCGGTCCTTGACCTCCACGACGCCGTCGGCCACGCCGCGGCCCACCACGATCGTGGTCGGGACGCCGATGAGCTCGGAGTCCTTGAACTTCACGCCGGCCGACACCTTGGCGCGGTCATCGAGGATGACCTCGACGCCCTTGGCCTCGAGCTCGGCCGCGAGCTTCTCGCCGAGCTCGAAGAGCTCCTCGCCCTTGCCGGTGATGAGGATCTGGACGTCGGCCGGGGCCACGGCGCGGGGCCAGGCCAGGCCCTTGTCGTCGTGGTGAGCCTCGGCGATCGCCGCCACGGCGCGCGTGACGCCGATGCCGTAGGAGCCCATCGTCACCGTCACGGCCTTGCCGTTCTGGTCGAGGACCTTCAGGCCCAGGGCCTCGGCGTAGCGCGTGCCGAGCTGGAAGATGTGGCCCATCTCGATGCCGCGGGTGGTGGAGAGGGGGCCGGAGCCGTCCGGGGCCGGGTCGCCGTCGCGCACCTCGACGGCCTCGACGACGCCGTCCCAGGCGAAGTCGCGGCCGGCCACGAGGCCGAAAACGTGCTTGCCGTGCTCGTTGGCGCCCGTGATCCAGGTGGTGCCGGAGACCACGCGGGGGTCGACCAGGTACGGCAGGCCGGTGGCGGACTCGGCGCCGAGCACGGCGGCGTCCAGCGCAAGGCCGGGGCCGATGTAGCCCTTGACGAGGCCCGGATGCTTCTTGAGGTCCTCCTCCGTGGCGGCCTCGACGCCCACCTCGCCGGGAATCCCCAGCAGGGCGCCGATCGTGGCCTCGGAACGCTTCAGGTCCACCTGGCGATCGCCGGGGACGCCGATGACGGCGACGACGCGCTCGCCCTCCGGCGTGGTCACGGCGACGACGACGTTCTTGAGCGTGTCGGCGGCGCTCCAGGTCCCCTCGGCGCGGGGGCTGAGCTCGTTGGCGGCGGCCACGAGCGTCTCGATGGTCGGGGTGTCCGGGGTGTCCTTGACCTCGGCGGCAGCGGCGCCGGAAAAGTCGATGTCGGCGGGGACCACGGTGGTCACGGCCTCGACGTTGGCCGCGTAGCCGCCGGCCGAGCGCACGAAGGTGTCCTCGCCGATCGCGGTCGGGTGCAGGAACTCCTCGGACTTGGAGCCGCCCATGGCGCCCGCCATGGCAAACACGGGGACGATCTCGAGGCTCAAGCGCTCGAAGATCTTCAGGTACGCGGCGCGGTGATCGGCGTAGGCCTGATCCAGCCCGGCGCCGTCGATGTTGAAGGAGTAGGAATCCTTCATGATGAACTCGCGGCCGCGCAGCAGGCCGGCGCGCGGGCGGGCCTCATCGCGGTACTTGTTCTGGATCTGGTACAGGTACACGGGCAGGTCCTTGTACGAGGAGTACAGGTCCTTGACCAGGAGCGTGAACATCTCCTCGTGCGTGGGCGCCAGCAGGTAGTCGCCCTGCTTGCGATCCTGCAGGCGGAAGATGTTGTCGCCGTATTCCTCCCAGCGGCCCGTGGCCTCGTAGGGCTCCTTGGGCAGTAGCGCCGGGAAGTGCACCTCCTGGGCGCCGATGGCGTTCATCTCCTCGCGGACGATGCTCTCCACCTTGCCCAGCACGCGCAGGCCGAGCGGGAGCCACGTGTAGATGCCCGGGGCGGCGCGGCGGATGTAGCCGGCGCGCACGAGCAGCTTGTGGCTGTCGACCTCGGCCTCGGCCGGGTCATCGCGCAGCGTGCGCAGGAACAGGGTGGACAGACGAAGGACCACGGGTCTTCCCTTTCGGCGGCCTCGCTGGCCGCGAACATGAGCAGTCGGCCCGCACGACAGAGCGGGCCATCGCTGATTCTACCGATCCGAGCGGACCTCCGGTCGCCCCGCGCCGCGCCAGGCGTCCGCACCGCGTGGGGGCGGCCGCCGCAGCGACCGCCCCCACGTGGTCTCGGCGTACCGGAGACCTCAGCCCTCGAGGGCGGCGAGTGCTTCCTTGGCCAGGCTCACGGCCTCGGCCTGCGCCGCGGCGCCTCCGGTGGAGGACATGATCTGCACCTGGAAGGCCGTCCCGTTCTTGAGGCCGAACACCTTGGTTTGGATCGTGTTGCCGGTCGACATCTTGCTCGTCTCGATGGTGCCGAAGACGTTGTCGGCGTCCACCCCTTGCGGCTCCCACGAACCCATCGACACCTCGATGTCGACGCCGGCGGCCTGCTGCTGCATGGTGTTGCAGTTGGCCTCCATGTCCTCGTAGATGGCCTTGATGTCGGTCAGATACTGGGCACCGTCGCCGAAATAGGTGATGGTCATGGTGCCGGCACCCGCTTGCTTGAGGGCCATGCCCAGGTCGATCCCGTCCGGGAGCGCCTCGACGCTCTCGATCATCTTGGCCTTACAGGCGGCCGGCGTCACCGTAATGCCCTCGATCGCGGACCCGGCAGCGGTGAAGGCGGCCTTGGCCTGCGCCGCCGGGAACTCCCTGAAGCCGGCGTTGGCCGCGATGAACCTCTGCACCACAGCGCTGAGGTCGGCAGTTCCGGCCTGCGCGCTGGTCTCCGGCGCGGCCGAGGTGGCCGGGATAGCTGAGGTGGCTGGCGCCTGGGCGCCCTCCGTGCCCGCCTCCGGAGCGGCGGGCGCGCCACCGCTGGCCGAGCCGAGCGTAGTGGGGCTCGCGGTGACCGCGGAAGCGCCTCGGTCCAACCCGGGCGCCGAGCCGCCGCCGCAGGCCGCGAGGCCGAGCGCCAGCACCAGGCCGGGGACCGCCAGCGCGGCCATCGTCTTCCTGTTCATCGTCCATCCCCCTGTTCATGCGGCGGGCCGGGAAGGCCCGGCCCGCCTGCCCGCCGCACCTGCGCGGCGGGCCCATTCCAACGACTACTGGCCGGCCAGGGCGTCGAAGCCGGCGTTGACGGCCTCGACCAGATTCGCGCGCGCCTCGTCCGAGTCGGTGGTCGCCTGCGCCGACACGCCCACGTTGCCGCGCGAGGCGGTCACGGCGACGGTGGAGGTGGTGACGCCGGACACCGTCTGCGTGGTGATCGCACCCGTCACGAGGTCCGCGTTCACGCCGGAGGGAGTGAACGTTTCGGTGGACGAGGTGATCTTCTGACCGGCCACCTCCATCGTCATGTCCTTGCACTTGCTCGCCTGCTGCGTCGCCGACTCGTTGGCCACCTTGAAGTAGTCGCTGTCCTCCAGCGACATGAAGGAGATGGAGCTCACGGCGCCCGGCGTCGTGGCACCCTGCGTGTTGACCACCACGGCGATTTTGCCGTCTTCCGGGAGCGCCTTGACGGACTCCAGGGCCAGCGTCTTGCAGACGGCGGGCTCGATGCTCGCCTGCTCCATGATGGCGGAGGCGGCCGTCATCATCTTGAAGGCCCCGGACTTGGAGCCGACCACGGTGGCACCGGTCCACTTGCTCTTGAAGGCCTTGGCGGCCGCGTCCACGTCGGCGTCGCCCAGGGTGTCGTCGCCGATCATGGCATCGGTGGCGGCGGTGTCGCTGGTGGCCGCCGCGTCCTCGGTGGTGGAGGCCTCGGTGGTGCTGGCCTCGGCCGGGGCGGACTGGCTCGTCGAGGCCGGGGCGTCGGAGGTGGAGCTGGCGCCCGGCGTCGAGCCGGAGCCGCACGCGGCCAGGCTCAGCGCCAGAATGGTCATGGGTGCGGCGAGGGCCGCGAGCTTCTTCTTCTGCATGTTTCCCCCTGGAGTGACACGGTGAACGCCGGGGCGTGACCCGGCACCCATCAGCTTACGGTGTTACTCCATTGAGTGCACAAGCGAAGGTGCCGGCGGAAGGAAAGAGAGGCACCGCCGGAGGGAAAGACTAGAAGAGCACGGTGGCGAACTCGCCGATGCGCTGGAAGCCCACGCGCTCGTACGTCGCCAGCGCCCGGGTGTTGTAGTCGTTGACGTACAGCGAAACGGTGGGCGCGAGCTCCAAGGCGAGGGCCGCGACGTCGGCCATTCTGGAGGCCGCCAGGCCGAGGCCCCGGACGTCGGGGTTCATCCAGACGCCCTGAATCTGGGTGGCGCTCGGCGTGACGACACCGAGCTCCGCCTTAAACAGGATGCGCCCGGTGTGATCGGTCTCGACGAGGGCGTGACCGGCGCGGATGAGCCAGTCGACGCGGGCGCGGTACTGCGCCTCGCCCTGCGTGAGCGGCGAGTAGCCGAGCTCCTCCTCGAACATGGCGGCGCACGCCGGAAGCAGGCGATCGTAGTCATGCGGCCACGCCTTGCGCACCACGTGGGCGCGCAAGGAGGCGGCGGGCGGCGCCGTCATGGCCATGAGCGGCTGGTGCTCGCGAATGTCGAAGGCGCGCTGGCGGCCGTGGGCCAGCTCCGACCAGATCCCGCGCACGGCCTCGGCCGGGCCAAACACGGAGGCGAAGCGGCGGCGTTGCTTGAGCAGCGCGCGGCCGAAGGCCGCCCCGGACTCCTCATCGAAGCACACGGGCACCACGTTGGACCCCACCCAGCACGCAGCCACGAGCCGCTCGTGCTCGTCGAAGCGGCCGAGGTACAGGGCGGTGGACCTGGAGGCCACGATTCCCGTGGTCGCCAACTGAGAGTCGACGAACGCGTGGGTCACCGGGTCCTGGGCCACGAGGGCGCGCACGGCAGCGGTGTCCGCCTGCGTGAGCAGGCGGACACCGTCCGACGCGGCGTCGTCGTGGCGGGCGGACCTAGTGGACCGAGACCACAGCGCCGCCGGCGACGGGATCCTCACCATTTTCTTCGTCGGTCTTCATGAGCTCGGCGAGGCGGTTGGCCTCCTCGATGAGCGTCTCCACGATCTGGTCCTCGGGCACGGTCTTGATGACCTCGCCCTTGACGAAGATCTGGCCCTTGCCGTTGCCGGAGGCCACGCCAAGGTCGGCCTCGCGGGCCTCGCCCGGGCCGTTGACGACGCAGCCCATGACGGCCACGCGCAGCGGAACGGTGAGGTCCTTGAGGCCCTCGGTGACGTTCTCGGCCAGCGTGTAGACGTCCACCTGGGCGCGCCCGCAGGACGGGCAGGAGACGATCTCGAGCTTGCGCTCGCGCAGGTTCAGGCTCTGCAGGATCTGCAGGCCCACCTTGACCTCCTCCACCGGCGGGGCGGAGAGGGAGACGCGGATCGTGTCGCCGATGCCCTGGGAGAGCAGGGCACCGAAGGCCGTGGCCGACTTGATGGTGCCCTGGAACGCCGGGCCGGCCTCGGTCACGCCGAGGTGCAGGGGCCAGTCGCCGCGCGCCGCAAGCATCTCGTAGGCGCGCACCATGACCACGGGGGCGTTGTGCTTCACCGAGATCTTGAAGTCGTGGAAGTCGTGCTCCTCGAAGAGGGAGGCCTCCCACACCGCGGACTCGACGAGCGCCTCCGGGGTGGGGCGGCCGTACTTCTTCAGCAGGCTCGGGTGCAGCGAGCCGGCGTTGACGCCGATGCGGATCGAGGTGCCGTGGTCCTTGGCGGCCTGGGCAATTTCCTTGACCTGGTCGTCGAACTTGCGGATGTTGCCCGGGTTCACACGCACGGCTGCACAGCCGCCCTCGATCGCCGCGAAGACGTACTTGGGCTGGAAGTGGATGTCGGCGATCACGGGGATCGGGGACTTCTTGGCGATGATGGGCAACGCCTCGGCATCATCGGCCGAGGGGCAGGCCACGCGCACGATGTCGCAGCCGGCGGCGGTGAGCTCGGCGATCTGCTGCAGGGTGGCATTGATGTTGGTGGTGGGCGTGGTGGTCATGGACTGCACGCTCACGGGGTAGTCCGAACCCACACCGACGGATCCCACATGGATCTGACGGGTCTTGCGGCGCGGTGCGAGCACCGGCGGCGGGGGTTTGGGCATGCCGAGATTGACCGAAGCCAAGGGATCCTCCTGGATCAACTCCGTGATGGGACCTGGTTATGATCCCACGCGGTTCGGGGTGAAAGCTGTGAGGGATCAGGCGTAGTGAGCGAGTTCACCCGTGACCGGGTTCCAGGCACGCACCGTCACGAGGTCGATCACGCCGGCTTCGTTGAAGGGGTCCTTCTGCAGCTGTTCGCTCACGTCCTCGGCGATGGCGGCCTCGAAGAGCAACATGGCCTCCTCGGAGCCGATGGGGCCGGCGGCGATGAGCTTCACCCCGCCGGAGGCCTCGGAGCCGTCCAGGGCGGCAAGCCAGGCGCGATGCGTGGGACGCACCTCGTCGCGGGCGGCGGCGGAATCATCGGCATACAGGTAGTCAACGCGGAAGACGCTCATGGATCCCACCCTAGTGGCCCGGGCCACGTTGTCAGTGCACGACGGCGCGGGGTGACGTTGGGCGGGTGGCCGCCGGCCTGCGGAAGGGGCGGGACGGGTCATTCCGGCTGCTCCAGCGTTCCCACCCGCGACTCTTCGACACTTGGGCTCTCCCCAGTCCCCTCTCCGAATTTCGGACAAACTCCGCGCTTTCGGACGCGCTTCTGGCCGGATTCATGGAGGATTTCACCGCTGCGCCGCCGCGCTCCAGCGTTCCGGACACGCGTCACGCGCGGAACGGCTCACGAGGACGTCCTACCTCCTGTGGGAGGCTGGGGCCGCACGCTACCCGCGCCCCACGCTTCCTCCCGGAGAATCAATGACCCCCTCCCCCGCGCCCCGCCCGCAGTACGACCCCGAGCTCCTCGCCGGCGCCCCGGCGTTCCCCGGGGTCATCGCCTCCCCCGGGGCCTTCGCCGCGTACCGCGCGCGGGCCCAGCCCACGGCGGAAAGGCTCGCGCCCCTCCTCGCCGAGCTGGGACTCGCCCACAAGGAGGCCTCGGTTCCCTTGGCGGGGCTTTCCTCCATGCCCGACGGCGCCGTGACGGTTTCACTCATCCGTCCCCTTGACGCCCCGCTCACCGAGGCGCTGCCCGCCGTCCTGGATCTTCACGGCGGCGGGATGGTCTTCGGGAACCGCTTCGATTCCTTCCTGCCCGAGCACCTGCGCTGGGCGGCCGAGCACCGCCTGGTCCTCATCTCCCCCGAATATCCGCTGGCCCCGGAGCACCGCGCGCCCGCCGGTGCCGAGGCGTGCTTTGCCGCCTTGCGCTGGGTGGAGGCGAACGCCGTCGTGCTGGGGGTGGATCCCGCCCGCCTGCTGGTGGCCGGCGTGTCCGGCGGCGCTGGGCTCGCCGCCGCCGTGGCGCTGCAGGCGCGGGACCTCGGCGGGCCCACTCTGCTGGGCCAACTGCTCGTGTGCCCCATGCTCGATCACACGGGTTCCACCCCCTCCGCCGCGCAGTTCACGGCGGCGCGCGGCGTGGTGGATCCGTGGCCGCATGAGACGAACGCCTACGCGTGGCGCATGCTGCTCGGGGACGAGCCCGGCGAGGTGAACCCAAACGCCTCGGCGTGGGTTGCCGTCGACCTGGCCGGGCTGCCAGCCTCCTACGTGGACGTGGGCTCGGCAGAGGTCTTCAGGGACGCCGACATCGCGTTCGCCCAGCGCCTGCTGGCGGCCGGCGTGGACACCGAGCTGCACGTGTGGCCGGGCGGGTTCCACGGCTTCGACGCCGTGGTGCCGGGGGCGGCGGTGTCGCGCCGGGCCATGGCGGCGCGGAGCGCGTGGCTGGGGCGAGTGCTCGACCGCTGAGTCCGGGGTGGCGTCCTGCTGGCAGTTCTCTGGAACCCTGCCTCGAGACTTGATGCCCTCTGTGAGATATGACAGTGTCGGAATTGCTGAGGGCTCGTAAGACCCAACGCCGGTCTTCCATCATCCACAGAGTCCTCTCATCGTCAGAAGAGAGGAAAGCACCGTGAACACTAAGACCAAGCACCCGGATGCCGCGCACGCCCATCCGGGCTGGGAACCCCGTTACTCACAGATCAGCCCACTTCCACAGCACCAACCGGAACCGGGGCTCGATGGTCGCCTCCACCCTCTCGCCGATCACGGTGAACAAAGCTACGTCGGGACCGGCCGCCTCCGCGGCAAGCGCGTGCTCATCACGGGAGCCGACTCTGGGATCGGAGCCGCCGTGGCTATCGCCTTCTACCGCGAGGGGGCGCAAGTGGCCCTGTCTTACCTTCCCGTGGAAGAGCCCGATGTCGCAGCTCTCCGTTGCCACGATCAAGGACCTGACCGACGAACACATCGAAACGACATACGGAGTGAACCTCTTCGCGATGTTCGCGCCGTCGAGGGATGCCGTGGCTCGCTTGGGGCCCGGGAGCTGCATCATCAATACCACCTCGGTGCAGGCCTACTCGCCCTCTGGCCACCTCCTGGACTACGCGGCGACCAAGGCCACGATCAACGCCTTCACCAAGGGGCTGGCCAAGCAGCTGGGACAGCACGGGATCCGCGTCAACGCGATCGCACCGGGACCCATCTGGACGCCGTTGCAGCCCTCGGGCGGGCAACCTGCCGAGGCGCTGCCGACCTTCGGACACGACACCTGGCTGGGACGCGCCGTCCAGCCAGCCGAATTGGCAGCGCCTTCGTTTTCCTTGCGGAGGACAGTTCGTCCTACGTAACGGACTCCACGGTGCACGTCATCGGCGGCAAGTCGACGCCGTGACCTTCGCTTCCCCCGCCCCTCTCCGGCAGGCACATCAACGCCCCGACGAAAGGACTTCAACGTGAATCAGCATCAGCTCCCCACCTCGTACGGCTCAGCTTCCACCGACCGTGAGAACACGGAGAAGGGGTTCATCGCTCCGGAACACCTGCGCTCCTCCCTGCAGGCCGTGCTCGTCAACTTGATCGATCTGCAACTCGTGGCCAAGCAGGCGCATTGGAACATCGTTGGCGCCAATTTCCGCGACCTCCACCGGAATCTCGATGAGCTCGTTGGCGTCACCCGCGAGGCGGCCGACACGCTCGCCGAGCGCCTCCGTGCGCTCCACGCAACGGCCGATGGCCGGGCCGCAGTGGTGGCGACGCAGAGCAAGCTCCCGGAGTTCCCCGCGGGAGAGATCACCACACGCGACGCGATCGGCGCCGTGGTGCTGGCGATCGATGTCACCACCAGGCACGTCCGCGATGTGCACGACGGCGTGGACGAGGACGACCCGACGAGCGCGGACTTGCTCCACAGCCTGCTCGCCGACCTGGAGCAGCAGTCTTGGATGATCGGAGCAGAGATCCGCCGGCCGGCCGGAGTGCCAGAACCGCGCCGGGCCGACGCGATGCCGTCGAGGACTCCGGACGAAGCTGAGTCGACACAGTCCCCAGGCATCGCCGAGCACACGGGGTTGCCGCCGGCGGCACAGTCCGATGTGCTCGCTGAGAGCGAACCGCCCTCGCTCTGAGTTCGGCCACGAAAGGAAGACCATGAACGCTTCAACGAAGGCTGTCCATTCCGTCCCCGCACTGGACCTCGACCGCTACCTAGGCCAGTGGTTCGAGGTGGGTCGCTTGCCGCTCAAGTGGGAGGACGAAAACGCCACCAACGTCACCGCCACCTACACGTTGCAAGATGACGGGAACATCAAGGTCGACAACCGCTGCTACGACAACCTGGGAAACCCGTCCCAGTCATTGGGCCGTGCGAAGCCCGTCGACGGCGAGCCCGGGCAGCTGACCGTCTCCTTCCTGCCCCAGTTCCTGCGATGGATCCCCTTCACCGAGGGCGACTACTGGGTCGTGAAGGTCGCCGAAGATTATTCGGTGGCCCTCGTCGGGACGCCAGACCACGAGAACCTCTGGCTGCTGGCCCGGGAACACGAGCTGTCCCAGCAGGTGCGCGATGAATACCTCGCCGAGGCGCTGACGCAGGGCTTCACGTTGGACGCTTGGATCACTCCGCGGCAGGACAGCCGCGTGGTGAGCGACATCGAGCTGCAGGAGGACGTCCTGAAGGACTAGAGCTCCGCTCTCACCCGGCTCGCTCGTGAAGAAAGAACGGCCGCGTCGAGTCCCCGAGGGGTCTCGACGCGGCCGTTCTGCTACCCCAGCGTCACGGGCTTCACGATGTCGGCGTAGATCAGCACGGCACCCATCACGAGCATCAGCGCGGCCACCGTGTAGGTCACGGGCAGCAGCTTGGAGATGTCCACCGGCCCCGGGTCCTTGCGCTTGAATACGCGGTTGAAGGTCTTGCGGATCTTCTCCCAGAGCGCGCCGACCACGTGCCCGCCGTCCAGCGGCGTCAGCGGGATCAGGTTGAACACGAACAGCGCGATATTCAAGGACCCCAGCAGCGACAGGTAGGACGCCACCTTGTCCTTCACTGACACGGTGTCCATGGCGGTGATGTCGCCGGCCAAACGGCCCACACCCACGATCGACATCGGCCCGTTCGGGTCGCGCGGCTCGGGGCTGAAGGCGGCCTTGGCCACGCCGATCACGCGCGCCGGCAGATCAATCACTACCCCGGCCACGGCCTTCACGTTTTCACCGACAAACGCGGGGACGTCCCAGATGGGCTTGGGCAGGGTGGCGACCGTCGAGCCAATGCCGGCAAACCCGACGTCGGCCCTTTTCACCGAGCCGTCGGCGTTCTTCTCCGCCTGGCCCAGGCGGTCAACCACGGGACGCGAGGTCTTGATGGGCGTGAGCGTCGTGGAGTGCTCCGCGCCGTCGCGCGTGTAGGTCACGGCGATGGGCGACCCGGCCTTCGCCTGGATCGCCGAGGTCAGCGTGTCCCACTCCGTCTGGGAGACGCGGCGCCCATCCACCGAGGTGATGACGTCACCGGCGCGCAGCCCGGCCGCGTACGCCGGGCCCGGGGTGTCCCCCGCCTGGCACGTCTGCGAGGCGCTATCGGAGGACCCGCGCGCCGCCTGCTGCTCCTGCGTCAGCACACACTGGTACACCTCGGAGACCGTGGTGGTCGCCGTAGACGTGCCAAAGCCAACCAGCACAATCGAGAAGAACACGAACGCCAGGATCAGGTTCATGAACGGCCCGCCGAGCATGATCACGATGCGCTTCCACACCGGCAGGTCAACGAACAGGCGCCCGCGATCCCCCGGCTGCAGCGTCTCCGCCTCGACGCGTTTGGCCTCGTCGGAGAGGTTCTGGAAGAAGCCGGAGCGCGAGGTCTTGACCGTGCCGTCCTTGGCCGGCGGGTACATGCCGACCATGGAGATGTAGCCGCCCAGCGGCAGCAGCTTGATGCCGTACTCGGTCTCCCCCTTCTTCTTGGAGAAGATCGTGGGGCCAAATCCGACCATGTACTGCGGCACGCGCAGGCCAAACTTCTTGGCGGGCAGCAGGTGCCCCACCTCGTGCAGGCCGATCGAGAACCCGATGCCCAGCAAAATGATGAGCGCGCCCAGCACATAGGCCAGGATCGTTTCGAACATCAAGCGTCCTTTGTTGTTCTTTCTAGTGCCCGACGGCGTGTGGACGGGTCGGGCGAATGGCCCGCGCGGGGCGCGGGCTGGGAGCGAGCCTACCGGCGGCGGCTGTTACTCGGCTGTGCCGGAGGGGCCGTATTCCTGGCGTTCCTGGGGAGTCATGTTCGCCCAGGTTTCGTCGTCCGGCGGGCACACGGCGATGCCGGGAGCCTGCGGCTCGGCCCAGCGGGCGCGCGCCGCGGCACGGGCCCAGCGCTCCGCCTCCAGGACGGCGTCGATGGTGACCGGGCCGGTGCCGATGACGGCGTCTGGCGAATACTCGTGGACCACGGAGGCCACGGTGTCCACGATGTCGAGGAAGCCGATCTTGCCCTCATGGAAGGCATGCACCGCCTCCTCGTTGGCCGCGTTGTAGACGGCCATGTGCGTGGGGCTGGTCTGCTGCGCCTCGATCGCGAGCTTGATGGCGGGGAACGCCTCGTGGTCGATGGGCTCGAAGGTCCAGGTGTCCGGGGTGTCCCAGTTGTTCGGGGTGGCGGCGCCTGGCACGCGGCGGGGCCAGTTCAGGCCGAGGGCGATGGGCAGGCGCATGTCCGGCGGGGAGGCCTGGGCAATGGTGGAGCCGTCGACGAACTCCACCATGGAGTGGATGATCGACTGCGGATGGGCCACCGCCTCGATGTTCTCCAGCGGGACGTCGAAGAGCAGGTGCGCCTCGATGACCTCGAGGGCCTTGTTGACCAGGGTGGCCGAGTTGGTGGTGACCATGAGGCCCATGTCCCACGTGGGGTGCTTGAGGGCCTGGGCCGGGGTGACGTCCTTGAGTTCCTCGCGCTTCTTGCCGCGGAAGGGGCCGCCGGAGGCCGTGACAACCAGCTTGGCGACCTCGTCCGGGGTGCCGGAGCGCAGGGCCTGGGCGAGAGCCGAGTGCTCGGAGTCGACCGGGGCGATCTGCCCCCGGGCCGCGCGTTCCTTCACGAGGGCGCCACCCACGATGAGGGACTCCTTGTTGGCTAGGGCCAGAAGGTGGCCGGCGTCCAGCGCCGCGAGCGTGGGGGCCAGGCCGATGGAGCCGGTGATGCCGTTGAGAACAACGTCGGCGTCCTGGAGGGCGGCGGCCTCGGCGGCGGCGTCGGGGCCGACGAGGATCTGCGGATCGTAGGCGTTGGCCTCGTCCGGATCCACAGTGAGGTCCCCGACGTCCTTGACCTCCACGTAGCCGTGCTGTGCCTCCTCCTTGGCGCCGGCGAGGTGCAGCTTGAAGCCGTCTCGGACGTCCTCAACGCTCATCCCCTGGGCGCCGGCCAGGGCGATGACCGGGGGCCGGAACGCAACGGCCTGGCGAGCCAGCTCCCGCGCGTTGGAGCCGGCCGCCAGGGCCGTGAGCTCAAAGAGCTCGGGGTTGCGCTTGATGATGTCCAGCGCCTGCGTGCCGATCGAGCCGGTGGAGCCAAGCACCACGATCTGGCGGGGTCGATCGGACGGAGGAGGGGTGAAGGGGGTAGTCGTCACCCGTCCATCTTGGCACGTTTACGCGGCAGTGAGCGTGTCACTGCGCGCCCCGTGCAGCGACCGCCAAATGAGTCTTGGAATGAAGCATAATGACGCCTACTGCCAGCACAGGTTGAGAGGACCACATGACTCCCCGAGAAAAGCTTCTGGAATCCATCCGTCGCAGGAATTTGATCGTTGTGGCCGGTACCGGCGTATCAACGGCTCTCTCCAACCGGGCTCCCGCAAGCAGCTGGATCGGGCTTCTCAAAGACGGGGCAGCCAGAGTCGGGGTGCGCGACGGGGATACTGGAACGCTGCTCGACATTTCGATCAGCATGGCAAAAGACGCCACAGCACTGGCCAGTATCGCGGGCAACATCAAGCACCATCTGGGGCCAGATTTCGGCCGGTGGATTGACAGCACCGTCGGGCAACTAGAAGTTGTCGACGACACGCTAGCGTTGGCAATCAAGGCACTCGATTCTCCGATCTTCACCACCAACTACGACATTCTTCTTGAGAAGTCGCTCAAGATGGGAAGTGCCTCGTGGACCAATCCAAGCCTCATGCGACAGATTGTGGTCGGAAACCGAGAAATCATCGGACACCTGCACGGTACCTGCGATGACCCAGACAAGGTTATTTTCTCCGAAACTGATTACCACACAATCGTCAGCAGTGAACCCGCCCAACAGATCCAACAAGCCATTTTCACCGTAAAGTCCATGCTTTTTGTGGGCGTGGGCGAAGGACTCGGTGATCCAAACTTTGATCCCATGATCAAGAAGTTTGAAAATGGTTTCGAAGGTGCCTCTTATACTCATTTCAGGCTTTGCTTGAACTCGGACGTCAGGCCCGACACCGAGCTCGCCTCCGTGGTCGACATCGGTTACGGCGATTCACACGCCGACCTCGCTGGATTCCTTGATTCGCTGGCACAGGACGCGCGCATCGACTCCTTACAGCTCGCCGACAACGCGCGCCAGTCACTCACAGAACAGGTTAGAGAAAACACCACTATCTGGCGCGAAGCCGAAACAGTCGAGGAGAAAGACTTTTCGGAACTCGTCATCGAACCGACATTTCTACCAGCCCCTCACAACGAGTATGCGACAACAAATACGTTAGATGCAAAAAAGGATCGCCGCAGCCCTGTTGAAACTGAAACCATTCTCGACGCGACCGGAATTGTCCTCGTCGCCGGAGAAGAAAACGCTGGAGTCTCAACCGCTCTAGCGTATCTGCTCAACGAGGCCATGGACAGGTTTGCGGGATGCCACTCAGTTCTCATAGATTCACCCTTGAAGACCGGATCGCATCCAGTCAAATCCGCAATTGCTCGACAGTATAAGTCTTGGGGCTGTTTGGAACCACAGGATGCCGCGGAGGTTATTCTCGGTATCGATAACCTTCGCTTTGAAGAATCAACCCGGTATCGACGTGCCTCCGAGGATATTGTTTCGAGTGCCGCACGTCTGAAATTGCTTGGAGTTCGCCAGACAGACGCCGTCGAAATTGCCGAAACGTTTCGCTCCGCAGGTTTAGAAGTGACCATGGTTTACCTGGGTCGCTTCAGTCGAAATGAAGCACTCCAACTTGCCAAGCGCGTTGCACCCCAGAGAGCCGAAGAAGTTGCCCGAGATGCTATGACAATCGTGAGGGATAAAAATCTCCCCCGGACCCCATTTACCATTATTCTCCTCGTCGAACTAGTACAATCCGGCATGCCACTAGGAAACGAAGAGTCAGAAATTGCCATCTTGAACCGGTACCTCGATTTTCTGCTTGAAGCAGATTTTGCCCGGGTGGCACGGACTAGGGGGATGAATGCGCGGAACAAGCGCAAAGTGCTCGAGACTATCGCACGAAAGTTCGTGGAAGTTGGAGAAGACCAGGCAGATTACGCGGATGTCGTCAAATGGGTGTCCGACCTTTTCTCTCAACTCGGCTGGGACTCTTACAATGTCAAATCTTGCCTGGACGAATTGGTCGGGCGTAGGTTGCTCGCATCCACGGGAAACAACAAGATTCGGTTCCAGCGGTCAACCTATCTCGAGCTAATGGCTGGTCTTGCGGCCAAAGATGATGCCTCGTTCAGGTCGCTGGTTTTCAAAAACCCTCTTCGCATGGCATCGATCGTCCGCTCGTACGCAGCCATGGCACGCAGCGATGAGATCGTGCTGGAGGTGGTCGAGAAAGAAATTGAAAGGATTCACGAACGCACTCCTTCTGGGACCATCTTCCATCGAGTACGTCAGGTTGAAGCCAAGGACGAACCTTTTTCTGATCGCTCAGAATCCGACGAAACCCAGGATTCCGATACCGACACCGGTGGTAACTCAGTGGAACGATCAGGCATCGACCGAAAGACGTATGACGACAGTTCAGACGAGGACAGCCCCGCGTTTTTGACAACTCGGCTCGACGACCTGAGCGCTGCACGAATCGCAATGCTTGTTGTCGACCTAGCCTCGAAGGTGATTCGCGATTCTGACGAGGTGATGAATCAGGAGCTTAAGCGGCGCGTCCTTCATAGGCTGATGTTAGCTTGGGCGGCATTCACCGATCTCTACCAAACAGAACTGACTAGCACCGATGGGATTCGTTCTGTTGCTGAGTCTATACTGGCCCACGACGGCGACGAGCCGAATCCGGAGCAGATAGACGACTTCGAGTCATTCCTAACCAAGGTGATCCCTGTCGTTCTCGTTGATTCAGGAATCACAGTTTGCTTGGCTTCGCCAACACTTAGGTCCCGCCTATCCGATCTTGAGTTCCCGGACACACCGTCTGGTCGAGCCGCGGAGGGTATGCGAGTGTTGGCACTCCTTCACTCCGGAGGGAGCGCGTGGGTAGATGCTTTAGTGAAGCTCTCCGACGAGAACGTCCGAACGTACTTTGTGAGCTCGTTTTTGGCGTCCCGCGCGCGATTTGAGTATCTGACCAATCCTGATCTTTCCGACGTCGATCTGGATAGAATCAGGGGATTCCTGAGACGAGTGATGGAGGCGCGTTACACTTTCCGTAATCAGAATCACAAGAACTCTGTGTTGAACAGATTCGAAGACAAGCTCCGAAAGGACCAGCTTGATCGAACCCGGGTGAACCATCTGGAGATTTCGGAGTAAAATCGGCTCGCTGCCTGTCTACTCCAAATTCCCCAGAACAGTTCACCCAGAGTCCACCGTTCTCGTAATTCGAATACGAGAACGCCTGTTTCGGTAGTGCCGTGCCCGCCACTCGGTGGGCACGGCACCCGCCGAAAGGACTCCCCCAGTGGCTACCCCCGCAGCCCTCCGTTCCACCACGACCCGCCGTTCCCTGGCCCTCTTGGCCATCGCGGCACTGCCCCTCACCGCCGCACTCTCCGCCTGCGGCGGCTCCGCGGACGCCTCCAACGCCAGCAGTGACAAGCCCGCCGAGCTGGTCTTCGCCATGCCGCCGGGCACCGAGGACGGCGAGCTCGGCAAGGAGACCGAGCTCGTCAAGGGCTACATCGCCGAGGCCGCAGGCGTTGAGGTCAAGCAGGAGACCCCGGCCGACTACCTCGGCGTGGTCGAGGCCGTCCGCCAGGGACACGTGGACGTCGCCCTCATGTCGCCCTTCGCTACGTCCCTCGCGGTGAAGAACGGCTCCGTGGACCCGCTCATCGTCTGGAAGTCCCCCGGCGACAAGCCGGCCTCCCACTGCTACTCCTCCCCCGGCTCGGGCATCAACACCCTGGAGGACGTGAAGGGCAAGAAGGTCGCCTTCGTGGACCCGGGCTCCTCCACCGGTTACTTCATGCCCAAGGCCATGTTCGTGAAGGCCGGCCTCGAGGACGGCAAGGACTACCAGTCAACCTTCGCCGGCGGCCACGACTCCGCCCTCCTGGCCCTCACCAACCACTCCGTGGACGTCGCCTGTTCCTCGATCGCCGACCGCATCATCGAGGCCGGCGCCATCAAGGCCTCCGACCTCCAGGAGATCGGCGCCACCGATCCGCTGCCGCTCGGCGTCTCCATTGTGGTCAACAAGGACCTGGACCAGGAGACCCGCACCAAGATCGCCAACGAGCTCGCCACCAAGATGTCCGGGAACAAGGACCTCACCCTGCTGGGCGGCCTCACCGACTACGTCATCGAGCCCGGCGCCGACGTCTACCAGCCGCTCTACGACGTGGCCGAGGCCGCCGGTGTGAACCTCGAGGACATGCGATGAGCCTGACCACGAGCACCCAGCGCACGCCCCGGCCCACACCCAGCACAGCACCACCCACCACGCGCCTGGAGTCCCCCGTCCTCGTCGCCAAGGACCTCTCCGTCACCTACGAGAACGGCCACACCGCCCTCGCCGACTTCACCTTGGACGTCCGCCCCGGCGAGGTCGTCGCTCTCCTGGGCCACTCCGGCTCCGGCAAGTCCACGCTCATGAAGGCCATCACAGGCCTGGCCCCGGCCACCGCCACCCAGCTCTCCGTGGACGGCACCGACATCCCCGGCGCCAACGCATCCACCCTGCGCACCGTCCGCGCCAGCACGGGCTACGTCTTCCAGCACTTCAACCTGGTCCCCCAGCTCAGCGCGCTCACCAACGTGCTCACGGGCGGCCTCCACGCCGCCGGCCCGCTCAGCCGCGCCGGCCTCTTCAGCCGGGCCCAGCGCGAGCAGGCCCTCGCCCTGCTGGCCCGCGTGGGCCTGGCCGACAAGGCCACCGCCCGCGCCGATTCCCTCAGCGGCGGGCAGCAGCAGCGCGTCGCCATCGCCCGCGCACTCATGCAGGGCCCCAGCTTGGTCCTCGCCGACGAGCCCGTCGCCTCGCTCGACCCGCGCCTGGCCGGCTCCGTCCTCTCCCTCCTGCGCAAGATCGCGCACGAGGACGGCATCCCCGTCATCGTCTCCCTCCACGTCGTGGACCTCGCGCGCCGCTACGCCGACCGCTTCGTGGCGCTCGACGCCGGCCGCATCACCCACGCCGGCCCCGTCGCCTCCCTCACGGAGGACATGGTCGCCGACATCTACGGCAGCCCGGAGGACGACGACGCGGATGCCGAGTCCCAGCCCCACGCAGATCAGGAGGCCACGGCATGAGCGCCCCCACGCAGCCCCGCACCCGCCGCGAGGGGCTCACCTCCGGTGAGTCCACGCCGTCGGGCACCGCAGCGCCCTTCACCCAGAGCCAAGCCTCCTCGGGGAGGCTGCCTCAGCTCACCGAGGCCGACCGCCTCAAGCTCTCCCGCCCTTTCCAGGCCCCCGGCCTGGCGGGCATCGCGAGCCTGTTGGCCATCGCCGCCGTGGTGGTGTGGTCGCTCGGCGGCGCCGGCTTCTCCCTGGAGAAGCTCGTGGACGGCGTACCCAAGATGGGCGACTACCTGGCGCGCATGTGGCCGCCGAACTTCTCCAAGTTCGGCGTGATCGTGGAGCTGCTCGTCGAGACCCTGCAGATGGCGATCATCGGCACCCTGCTCGGCGCGCTGTTCTCCCTCGTGGTGGCGTTCGGCGCCGCGAGCAACATCGCCCCGCGCTGGCTGTACTACTCCACGCGCGCCGTGCTCAACGTGCTGCGCAGCGTCCCCGAGCTGATCTTCGCGCTCATGTTTGTCTCCGCCGTGGGCCTGGGCCCGTTCGCCGGCGTGCTCGCGATCATGGTCGGGTCCATCGGCTCCATCGGCAAGGTCTACGCCGAGGCCATGGAGGCCGTGCCCACCGGCCCGCTCGCCGCCCTGCGCTCCACGGGCGCCTCCCGCGGGCAGGTCATCACCTACGGCGTGCTCCCACAGGCCAGCCCCCTCCTGGTCAGCTACACGCTGCTGCTCTTCGAGGGCAACGTCCGCGGCGCCACCGTCCTGGGCCTCGTGGGCGCCGGTGGCATCGGCCTGGAACTGACCAACGCCATGCGCCTGTACGACTACGGGCACATGTTCGCCATCATCCTCTCCATCATCGTTCTGGTGACGATCATCGATCGCGCCAGCGCGCTCATCCGAAAGAAGCTCTCGTGAACGCCACCCTCGCCCCCACCCCGCTGGCCAACCTCCGCTCGCTCGCCGGCACCCCCACGGCCCACGGGCCCGTCCGCGAGAACGTCCTGTGGCGCGCCGACGACGTCACCGTGGCTCCCCTGGCGCAGATCGCCGGGCTGCGCGAGGCCGGCCTCTCCACGATCGTTGACCTGCGTTCGGCGCAGGAGGTCGAGGCGACGGGGCCCGGGCACGACGCCGTGCTGGGCCTGGCCCGCCACCACGTCCCGCTCTCCGACGCCTCCGCCGATCCCGCCTCCGTGGCGCGCTCCTTCCGGGAGATCTCCACCGCCGAGCAGGTGGGCGGCTGGTACGCGGCCTCGATCCGCGGCTACGCCGGGGCGCTCGTGGGGATCCTGCGGGCCATCGCCGAGGCGCCGGGCGGCACGCTCTTCCACTGCGCCGCGGGCAAGGACCGCACAGGCATGACGGCCGCCGCCGTGCTCTCCGTGCTCGGCGCGCCTGAGGAGGAGATCGTGGCCGACTACGCCCTCACCCACGCCAACATGCCCGGCATCATGGGCCGCTGGGGCACCCAGCCGGTCTCCCCCGGCGTGGATCGCACGCTCATCCCGCCGGTGGATCACCCGCTCATGGGCGCCCACCCCGAGGCGATGGCCGCGACGCTCGCTGCGCTGGACGGGGCTCCCGGGCTGGTGCGCGTGCTGCGCTCGGCCGGGCTGGACGGCGCCCTGGAGCGCGCGTTGGTGGAGCGGCTCGTTGGCCGCTGAGGCGCTGGGGCTTTCACTGCACGACGGCGCCCGGCCGGGTTCCGGCCCTGCCTCGCCGGCCGCTGGGGTTGGCGCCGCGACCGGCTCCCTGGCCGGTGCCGCGGAGCCGGCGGGGCGCCGCCCCGGCCGCCCGCGCGACGAGGGCCTCGAGACCAAGGTGCTTGACGCCGTCGTGCATTTGCTGGCCACCACCCCGGCGGGTGAGCCGATCACGATCGGCGCCATGGTGGAGGCGTCCGGGACGTCCCGGGCGGCGATCTATCGCCGCTGGCCGGACCAGCGCGCGCTCATCGTGGCGGCGCTGGATCACGTGCGCACCGAGCCGCCCGTGCCGGTCGAGGAGCTGCCGCTGAGCGAGTCGCTCGTGGAGCTCTACGCCTCCGGGGTGGAGCAGGTGGATGACCTGCAACGCAGCCTGATCGCCCGGCGGCTGGTACTGGGCCTGCAGGACTCGGAGCTGCAGCGGCAGTACTGGGAGCGGCACGTCTCCCGGCGGCGGACGGCGCTGCTTGGGCGTCTGCGCCGGGCCCAGGCCTCCGGGGAGCTGCGCTGCGACGTTGACCTCGAGGCGACCGTGGACCTGCTCAACGGCGTGCACTACTACCAGTTTGTGGTGCGCGGGCAGTGGGGCGGGCCGGGCTACGCGGAGCGGGTCGAGGCGGCAATCGGGATCGTGCTGCGCGGGATCGCCGCCTGAGGCTGCGGCCGGTTGGCCCTTGTTGTTGGCGGCGGGGTCATGTCGGATGCGGATGAGCCCGCCGCCGCGCCGCGGGGCCCGGCTCGGTTGGCTAGGCCGCCGCGCGGCGGTGCCTGGCCCCGACGATCAGGCCGAGCCCCACCGAGAGCACGATGCCGATCAGCACGCCGAGCCCGGTCTCCAGCAGGCGGTCGCTGAGCAGCGCGCCGGCGTCGCTCTCCGGCCGCGCCAGGTGCAGCATCGACAGCGCCACCACCGTGATCAGGCCCATGGCCAGCCCGTAGTTGCGCAGCACGATGAGCTCGATCAGGCCCTGGAACACCACCGCGACGAGCAGCAGCGCCCACGCCGGCACGTCCAGGGCAAACAGGGCGGCGGCCAGCACCACACCCACGGCGGTGCCGAGGAAGCGCTGCAGTCCGCGCCCCACCCTGGCGTGCGCGTCGGCGCCCGTCACCGCAGCGATGGCCGCGAGGCTGGCCCAGTACCAGTGCCCGCCCAACACGAGCTGCGCCCCGAGCCCCGCGGCCAGCGCCGCCACGCCCATGAGCAGCGAGCGCCCCGGCGCGTGCGGAAGCGGCTCCCACAAGCGCGCCGCGGCCAGCACCTCGGCCGCTTGCACCCCACCCCTGCGGGCCACCCCGATCGCCAGCGCGAGCAGCAGGCACCACAGCACGGTGCCGCCGCCCACTGCGAGCACCGCGGCGAACGTCGCCGCTGTGGCCGGGACGGAGAGGCACGCCCCGGCGGCAAACACCGAGAAGATGGGCCCGGGCGGCGCCCAGCGCAGTCCGCTGGAGAGCAAGTTGGCGCCCCAGGCCACCACCGCCACGACCAGCACCTTGGCCGCCACCGGGAACTGGCCGGCCGAGGCGGCGGTGCCCAGGAGCATGGCGGTGAGGATGGTGGCACCGGCGCTCGCCTGCAGCCAGAGCCGCCGCGCGTCGCCGTCGTACCTCCCGTACACCGCGGCAAACGCGCCGAAGCCGGCGTAGAGCGCCCAGTCGAGCCGCCCGGCCGCGAAGAGCAGGGCGAGCGGCACCGCCACGGCAACGGAGGCCCGCACGGCCGCGCTCACGCTGGGCAGGGCGGGGCCCAGTGAGACGGTGTGCCTCCACACCGCCGAGACGTGACCGCTCATGCCGGCTCCCCCGCCGCGACCGGGGCCTCGCCGTCGATCACGGTGCGCAGCAGCACGCGCAGCGCCTCGCGCTGGGACTCATCCAACATGGCGAAGGTGCGTTCCTCGTTCGCCTGCTCGGCCGCCGCCACGCGGCGCGTAAAGGCCTCGCCCTCGCCCGTGAGCGCCACGATGTTGCGCCGGCGGTCCCCCGGATCCGGCGTGCGGGTGACCAACCCCCTGGCGCTGAGCTGATCGAGGAAGCCCACGAGGTGCCCGCGGTTCAGGTGCGTGCGGTCGGCGAGCTCGCTCTGCGCGAGGGGCCCAAACTCCGCCAGCGCGCTGATCGCCGTGAAGTGGCTGCGCGTGAACCCCTCGGCGCCCATGATCTCGGTGAGTCCCCCGAGGCCCAGCCTGGACACGATGGTGCTCAGGTAGGTGATCGAGGTGCGTTGGGCGCGGGGCAGGGAGTGAGTTGTCATCCCCGCCAGATTATCATTTCGGTGTGAAATGATTTCGTGGCGTAACTCATGGACCCGGCCGGCACGCTCGACCACCCGGCCCACCCAGCCGGCGCGCGCGCCCTTACGGCTCACAGGTGGGTCAAAATTGTGATCCGCATCACAGTCGTGTCAGATCGGTGCTCCTCCCGGCTCTTCGCTAGTGAAGGACCGGCCGGTGCCACCTTGGGGGCGGCACCGGCCTGGATCCATCGCTCGGGTAAATGGGATACTTGGCCGACCCGCTTGAAACGAAAAGGTTCAACCGATGCACGCTTTGACGCCCGCGAGGACGTTCGGAGGCACGACGAGGGCGCTGGCGCTGGCCGCCGCGCTCCTCCTCTTCGTCCTCGCGTTGCTGGTGCCCGCCCCCGCCCACGCCTCGGTCAAGAACGCACTGACTTCGGTCACCGTGACGCCCAACGCCCGGATCGCGCTCTACGACCAGGTCACGATTTCGGCCACGTGGGCGGCCCCCGACGACGCGGCCCCCGGTGACACCTTTGAGCTGCGCCTCCCCGATTACCTCACCGGCCTCTCCGACACCTTCAATCTCACGGACCGCGGGACGGAGGTGGGCGATTGCCGCGTGGGGGCCACGGCACTCGAGTGCACCTTCGGCGACTACCTGCTCACCCACGCCAAGGTCAACGGCACGCTCCACTTCACTGCCCAGGCCACGGCGCCGACGGCCGAGACCCGGTGGGTCTGGAACCAGGGCTCCGATCACCCCCTCACCTCCACGGTGGAGGGTGGCGTGAGCGAGCGCGCTGAGCAGGCCCCGCCAGCGTCGTCCGACCTGTGGTCATGGCGGGCCCTCGACGGTTCCATCCGCTGGACGCTCCTGCTGCGCGGCGACGAGATCGTCACGAACCACGGTCACGGCCACGGCCTGAAGCTCACCGTCGCCTATGACCATCGGCTCTCGCTCGACTGGCCCACCTTCGACGTGAAGGTGACCTCCGATACCGGCTATCGCCAGGGCGTCTGGGGCGTGCTGCCCGCCAGCGCCTACACCGTGCACGAGCGCGGCTACGGATTCACGATCACCATCCACCACCCCGATCCCACCGCGTTCTACCGCGTCGCCTACAACACGCCGACCCCGGGCGGGACCGTGCAGGGCGATACCTTCACCACCACGGTGAGGGCCGCCGACAGGGATTTCATCCACAGCACCTACGAGGCCAGGACCGCCGGCGGGGACGGATCGGGCACCCAGAAGAGCGGCACGATCTCGTGGACGCGGGTAGGTCCGGACGCGACCCCGCTGGCCGGCTCGAGCTGGAAGGTCACCTCTGCGTCCGGAACCGAGATCGCTGTCACCGACAACGGCGAGAACGATGCTGACCCCGCCAAGGGCGCGCTCAAGGTCACCAGCCTGCCCTGGGGGACCTACACGTTGACGGAAACGAAGGCACCCACCGGCTACCGACCCACGCCCGGGGCGCGCACCGCCACGCTCGACGGCACGCGCCCGAGCGCGAGCTTCGGCGAGATCGAGAGCGCAGAGAGCGCCGGCGTGCTCTCCTGGCGCAAGCTCGATGCCGCCTCGAAGCCGCTCGCCGGCTCGGAGTGGCTCGTCACCGGTCCAGACGGCTCGCAGGCCGTGATCGTGGACAATGCCGAAAACGACAAGGATCCGGCGGTGGGCCGGCTCAAGATCACCGGCCTGGCGTGGGGCAGCTACACACTCAAGGAGACCAAGGCACCCGCCGGCTACCAGCCGAGCCCCCGGCCGCTCACGGCGCTAGTGAGCGCCGATTCCCTGGCGGGAACCTTCGACGACCTCCTCGCCACGCCCACGCTGAGCAGCATCAGCCCGGCGGCTTCACCATGACGTCCGAATTCTCGCCGCCGGTGAGCGACGACGAATTGCTCGCGCAGATCACCCAAGGCCGCCTCGAGGCCTTCGAACCACTGTGGGATCGCTACTACCCGCAGCTGATGGGCTATGCCCAAAAACGAATGCCCCACGAGGCGGCGGAGGATGCCGTCTCGGACACCATGGAAGGAGTGCTGAAGGCCATGAGCAATGGACATGGTCCCCGCAAACACGCCCGCGGCTACTTCTTCCAGTCGTTGCGCAACACCATGGCGGCGTGGCGCAAGCACCCGGAGCGCCGTTCCCAGGAGCTGGACGATCTGGAGCCGGAAGCACCCACAACGTCGAGCCACGAATCGTCGGCGCTCGTGGATCACGTGTTGCAGGGCATGCCGGCCGCCGACGCCGTCCTGCTGCGCAGCGTGCTCCTTGAGGGACTCGATGTGTCCCAGATGGCGCTCCTGACGGGGGAAACGCCCGAGCGGGTCTCCACGCAGCTCTACCGCGCCAAGCGCCGCTTCCGCACCCGCTGGGTGCAGGCCCACGTGGATCTCACGGACGAGCCGCAGGCCTGCCGAACCGCCCTGGCCCTGTGCGGCGCGGTGGAGGCCGGCACGGCCAGCGCGAAGCAACAGCGCGAGTTCGATCACCACCTCGCCACGTGCCCCGACTGCCCCGGACGCCTGCGCGAGGTGCGCAGGAGCGCCGCCGCGCTCTCCGTGATGCTTCCCGCCGCCTTCGGCGTCTACGCGCTCAACGGCGGCCTCGGCGCAGTTGGCGGCGTCATGCCCGCCGTCGCCACGGGCGTCGACGCGCTCGCGAGTGGGGCCCTCACTCACCTCTCTGCCTTCTGGAGTCCGCCCAAGCTGCTGGGCGCCGCCGCCGCGACCACGGTGGTCTCCACCGTGACCGTGGTGGGGCTGTTGGCCAGCGGCGCGCCCGGCCCGACGCCCGCCCTCGTGCCCCCGTCCCCTTCCTCCCTTTCCCCCCAGACGCCCGGCGGGCCCTCCGCGCCTTCCGCCCCCTCTGCCCCCTCCGCGAGCGAAGCGTCCACACCGGACTCAAGCCTCCCCACTCGCCCGGAGCCCACGTCCGGGTCGCCGGTCGCGCCTGCGCCCAGCGGCGCCCCGACCACCCCGCTCGCACCGCCCACCGGTGCCTCCTCAGCGCCGACGCCGCCGGTGACCTCCTCCACGGCGCCCTCGAGCGAGCCGGTCACGCCGGGCACCACCACCGCCCCCAGCAGCTCGGACGCCCCCGCGCCGAGCACCTCGGCGATCCCCACCGATCGCGAAACCTGCTCGTGGTCGCCGGACATCGAGTGCCTGCCGCTCGGCGCAGCCGGCTGAGACCGGGCCGCTGGCACTGGGTACAGCTAGGCTGCGGCGCGCACCAAACCGGCAGCGCGCGTGGCACACTTGCCCACGAGCACCGTGCCCGCGGCCAGCGCGGCCCACGCGGACACCCCGATCCCGGTGAACAGCCCCAGCGGGCCGGCCGCCGTCATGCACCGGAGCGGCCGGACACCGTGAACTCCTCGAGCAGCCCGGAGACCCGTTGCACCTGCCCGCTCAGGAAGGCACGGAAGTCGCCCTCACCGAGCGCCGCGCGGCTCCAGCCGTAGCTGGCGCAGGTCGCCTCCCATTCGGGGGCGGAGTCGAGCCGTTCCCAGCGCTTCCGCCAGGCCGTCAGCTCGGCGTGCCCCACGCCCGGGGGAGCCAACAGCCCCCGCCAGTTCACGAAATCCACCGGATAGCCGGCGGCCCCCAGCGTCGGGGCGTTCACCCCGGCGAGGGTCGAGGCGCCCTCGCCCGAGACGGCCAGCACGCGCACCCCGCCGGCGGCGATGTGCGGGAGATATTCCCCCGCCCCGGAGACACCGACGTCGACCTTGCCCTCCAGGAGCGAGGGCATGAGCCCGCCGCCCCCGTCGTGCGCCACGAAGCGCACGGCGGACGGGTCGATCCCGACCCGCCTGGCCAGCAGCAGCGGGAGCAGGTGATCCGGACCGCCGAGCGCGGATCCGCCGCCGATGCGCACCGAGCCGGGACGCCTGCGCCAGCGCCGCAGCAGGTCCTCCAGGTCCCCGATCGGCGAGTCCTTGGGCACCATGAACACCCCGGGTTCGGTGACCAGCCGCCCGACCGCCGTCGCCTCCAGCAGCTCGGCCTGCCGCCCCAGCCCCACCAAGGCCCCCACCAGACCCAGGCCCATCATGAGCACGAGGTGCCCGTTGCACCGCTCCCCGGCCAGGCGCGACATCGCGGTCCCGCCGCTGCCACCGGGGAGGTTGAAGACGTCCATGCGGGTGGGCGTGATGCCGGTGGCCGCCATGACCTTCGCCGCCGCGCGGGCCGTGGCGTCGTAGCCTCCGCCCGGCTGATTGGGCACCATGATCCGATCGGCCTGCGTGGCCCGCGGGGACGAGCACGCGCCCAACACCCCCGCGGCGCCCACGCCGGCGGCGAGCGCCAGCACGGTCCGCCTCCTCATCCTGCGCCCCTCATGCTTCGTTCCTCTCCCCTCAGGTCCCGGGGTGCTCCTGCGTGCGGGCGAGCGCCGCGTTCACGGTGGCACCGCTGTGGCGCCTTCACGCCCTAGGATGAGATGCCCGTCACCCAGGTTAGCCGCCCCGGCGCGCCGCCATGAGCCGCCACGAGGAGAGCAGCATGCACAGGACCGCCGATCAGCAGCGGCGTCGTCCCACCCTGGCCGGGCAGCTCCTGGCCCTGCAGATCCTCGTCTTGCTCGGCGTCCTCGTGGGGGTCCTCTACCTCGTCCTCGGCCAGTCGCTGCGCTCCTTCGAGGAACAGGAGGGGCGGCGCGTGCTCGCCGCGGCCGAGACGCTCGCAGCCACGCCGATGGTGCGCAGCTCCCTGCCCACCGCCACCGCAGGAGCCGGCACGGTCCTGCCCTCCACCCTCGAGTCGGTGCGCTCGATCTCCGGGCTCACCGAGGGCGCCCTGATGGACGCCGCGGGGACGGTGGTCGCCGCCACCGACACGTCCCTCGTGGGCCACCCCCTGCCCGCCGCCTTCGCCGCCGGCGAGGCCGCCAGCGCGTGGTCCGGCGCCGGCACCGTGGACGGGCGCAAGCTGCTCATCGCCCGCGCCCCCGTCCTGGCGGAGGACGGGCGGCTCGTCGGGACGGCGCTGGCCTCGATCGCCTATCCGGGGTGGGGCGAACGGCTGGCCGACGCCGCCCCCGACCTCATCGTGCCGGCGCTCGTCACCGGCGCCGTCGGCCTGGGCGGCTCGTGGTTGCTCTCCCGCAGGCTCAAGCGCCAGACGCTGGGCATGGAGCCGGAGGAGATCGCCGCGCTCGTCGAGCACCGGGAGGCGCTCCTGCACGGCGTGAAGGAGGGCGTGGTCGCCGTGGACGCGGACGGGCGCGTCTCCGTGCTCACCGACGCCGCGCGCGAGTTGCTGGGCTGGGACGAGGTGCGCGTGGGCCAGCGGCTGCGCGCGATCGACGCCCCGGCCGACGTGCTCGCCACCCTGGGCGGGACCAGCCCCGTCGTGGAGGTGCCCCTCACCGTCGGGGACCGGCTGCTCGTGGCCAACCGCGGCCCCATCGACTCCCACGGCCGCCGGCTCGGCACCGTGACGACCCTGCGCGATCGCACCGAGCTCCTGGTGCTGCGCGATGCCCTCGACGTGACGACCACGACGACGGACCTGCTGCGCGCGCAGACGCACGAGTTCGCCAACCAGCTCCACGCCGTGGCCGGGCTCATCCAGCTGGGCGACGGGGCCGAGGCCTTGCGCTACGTTGACGCGGTCAGCCGGGAGCGCTCCCATCTCGTGGACGCGGTGACCGGCCGGGTGCTCGACCCGCCGCTGGCGGCCCTGCTCGTGGCCAAGGCCTCGGCCGCCGCCGAACGCCACGTTCGCCTCGTCATCGACGAGGACGCGGCCCTCGGGCGGGTGGGGGCGCGCCTCTCGCACGACCTCATCTCGGTGGTCGGCAATCTCATCGACAACGCGCTCGACGCTTCCCCCGCCGGCGGCGAGGTCATGCTCGACCTGCAGGACGACGGCGAAGCGGTCACCGTGACGGTGGCCGACAACGGCCCCGGCCTGCGCGGCGTCGACCCGGAGCGGATCTTCGCCCGGGGCTTCAGCACCAAGGACACCACCAATCCCGCCGGGCGCGGCTTCGGGCTGGCGCTCGTGCGCCACATCGCGAGGCGGCGCGGCGGCGACGTGCGGGTCGAGGAGGAATCCGGCGCGATCTTCACCGCCGTACTCCCCCGCGCTGAGCCTCCCGCCGCCACTTCCCGCCCCACGGAAGGACACCCAGCATGACCGCCCCCGTCGCGCCGCGCACCGTGCTCATCGTGGACGATGACCCGCAGGTGGCCCGGATCCACGCCGGCTTCATCGCCACGGCGCCCGGCTACACCCTCTGCGCCATCGCCGCCACGGCCGCCGCCGCCCGCGAGGCCGTCCAACGCCACCGGCCCGACCTCGTGCTCCTGGACGTGCACCTGCCGGACGGCAACGGCGTCCAGCTACTTCCCTCGCTACGGACGCTGCACCCGGGCCTCGAGGCCATCGTCATCACCGCGGCGCGCGAGCAGCACACCGTGGCCGGCGCGCTGCGCGGCGGCGCCGTCGGCTACCTCATCAAGCCCTTCTCCCGGGCCGACCTGGAGTCGCTGCTGGCCGCCTTCCTCGACCGCGCGGCGCTCGGGCGCACCAGCGCCGAGGTGGACCAGGCGGACGTCGACCGCCTCTTCGGGGCGAGAACGGCACCCTCCGGCGCCGGCCAACCGCCGGCCGCCGCGCCGCCCGCCCCGGCGACCCATGCGTCGTCGTCGGCCGGCATGAACCAGGCGACCCTCGACGCCGTGCGCCTCGCCTTGGTCCGCGCGGAGGGCGACCTGTCCGCCAGCGAGGCGGCCGCCGTCGTGGGTGTCTCCCGGGTCAGCGCCCGCCGCTATCTCGAGCACCTGCTCGCCACGGGGGCCGCCACGGTCCAGCTGCGCTACGGGGCCGGTCGCCCGGAGCGCCGCTACCGCCTGCGGTAGGCCGGGCCGTCCCCGCACGCGGCGATGCCGCCCGGACCGGCGGTCCGGGCGGCATCGCACGAGGGAAGGGCCCGACGTCGGGCGGTGACTAGGCGTGGACGTCCGCCTGGGGTGCGGGGGCCTCAGCGACGGGGGCCGGGGAGCGCCGGGCGGAGCGCACGCGCCCCACCACCACGAGCGCGATCGCCGCCACCAGCAGCCCGTAGATGGTCAGCGAGATGGGGCCCTCGAAGAAGACGCCCGGCTCGCCGCCGGAGCTGATGAGGGCGTCGCGCAGGCTCGTCTCGGCCAAGGGGCCGAGCACCATGCCGATGAGCAGCGGTGCCAGCGGGACGTCGTAGCGGCGCATGACGAAGCCGAGCAGGCCGGCGCCCAGGAGCAGGAAAAGCTCGAAGGCCGAGGACGACGTAGCGAACACCCCGAGCCCACACATCACGGCGATGCCGCCGTAGAGGTAGGGACGGGGGATGAGGAGCAGCTTGGACCAGACCTGCGCGAACGGCAGGTTGAGGATCAGCAGCACGATCATGGCCAGGAAGAAGCTGGCCAGCAGACCCCACACGAGCTCGGGCGAGCGCTCGAAGAGCAGCGGCCCCGGCTGCATGCCGTACTGACGGAAGGCGGCCAGCATGATGGCGGCCGTCGCCGAGACGGGCAGACCGAGGGCCAAGAGCGCGCCCATCGCCGTACCGGTGGTGGCGTTGCCGGCCGCCTCCGGCGCCGCCAGCCCGCGGATGGCACCCGTGCCGAACTTCGGCGTTTTGCGGCGCTTGTCCAGTGTCTTCTCCGCCCCGTAGGCCATGAAGGTCGGCACGTCGGCCCCGCCGACCGGGATAACGCCGAAGGGCAGGCCGATGGCGGTGCCGCGCAGCCAGGCCGGCATCGCCTCCCTGAACTCCGCCTTGGAGAGGAAGGGGCGGCCCTTCGGGCGCAGCAGCCGCGAGGTGGGATCCCGGCGCACGCGCGAGGCGATGTGGAAGACCTCGCCGAGGGCCAGGATCGCGACGGTGACGGTGACCAGGGAGACCCCATCGAAGAGCTGCGGCACGCCGAAGCTAGCGCGCTCGGTGCCCGTGACGGAGTCGATGCCGATGGTGGAGAGCCCCAGGCCGATGAGCAGGGCGGTCAGGCCCTTGAGCGCCGATCCGGAGACCACGGAGGAGGTCGCGATGAAGGCAAACAGCGCGAGGGCAAAATACTCCGCCGGGCCGAAGGCCGTGGAGAACTCGGCCAGCGCCGGCGCGAGGAAGACCACCACCATGCAGGAGACCATGCCGCCGATGAAGGCACCGATGGCCGCCGTGGCTAGCGCCTGCGGCGCCCGCCCGGAACGGGCCATCTTGTGCCCCTCGAACGTGGAGGCGATGGCGGAGGATTGGCCTGGCGTGTTGAGGAGGATGGCCATGGTGGAATCACCGAAGAGGCCGCCGAAGTAGACGCCGGCAAACATGATGAACGCCGCGGAGGGGTCCAGGGCGAAGGTCATCGGCAGCAGGAGCGCCACCGCCATCGAGGAGCCGAGACCCGGCATGACGCCCACCGCCGTGCCGAGCAGGCAGCCGACCAGGACGAAGAGCAGGTTCATCGGCGTGAACGCGTGGCCGAACCCCTCGGCCAAGAGGGACAGGGATTCCATCACAGACCTCCAAGGATGCCGGAAGGCAGGTTCATACCAAGCAGGACGTCGAACGCCAGGTAGGCCACCGACGAGACGGTGAGGGCCACCACGACGTCCCAGAGCGGGCGGCGCGAGTCCATGGCGCGCGCAACGCACCAGAACAGCAGCGCGGCGGCCACGATCCACCCGGCGGGCATCAGGATGAGGGCAAACGCGGCAAAGCCGCCGATGGCCCACGCCAGGCAGCGCCAATCCGAGAAGAAGCGGTACCTCACCTTGGCCGCTGCCTCGGCCTCCGCGCGCTCGGCGGCCGAGACGTCATCCAGCTCGGAATAGACGTTGGGGACGGCGGGCTCCGGCTGCCGGATGTACTTCACGACCAGCAAGGCGGAGACGATGTAGCCGGCGATGGCCACGAGCAGCGGGAAGAAGTCCGGTCCGGGCCAATCGGTGCCCTCCGGCACCTCCATGGTCAGCACGCCCACCAAGAGATAGGTGCTGAAGGCGGCCAGGATCAGCGGGACGACGAGGCCGGAGCGGCCGGCGAACCAGCCGGCGGCCGGCGCCGCCTCGGTCGGCTGGGCGGGGGCGTCGTCGTGTGCACGGAGGGCGGTCACAGTCCCAGCTCCTTGATCAGGGCGGCGGTGCGCTCCTGGTCTTCCCGCAGGAAGTCCTTCAGCTCGTCGCCGTCCAGGTACGAATCAACCCACCGGTTGCGGGCGAGGGCGTCCTTCCACTGCTCGCTCTGCGAGGTCTCCTTGACGATGGCGCTGAGCTGGTCGAACTGCTCGTCGCTCACGCCTGGAGCGGCCACGAAGCCGCGCCAGTTCACCAGATTGACCGCGTAGCCCTCCTCCTCGAAGGTGGGAATCTCGGTCCCGGCGAGGCGCTGGGGCGCGGAGACGGCGAGCGCCTTGATGCGCCCGACCTCGATCTGGTCGGCGACCTCGTTGTAGCCGGTGACGGCAACATCCGCCGTGCCGGCGAGGATCGTCTGCATCGCCTCGCCGCCGCCCGACTTGGGGAGGTAGGTGATGTCCTTGCCCGGAATCCCGAGGGTCTGCGCGAACTGGGTGACGAGGAGATGGTCGATGGAGCCGGCCGATCCCCCGGTGAAGCGCACCTTTCGCGGGTCCTTGCTCCATGCCTCGGCCAGCTCGCTCGCCGAGGAGTAGGGCGAGTCCTTCGGGACGATGAAGACCGAGTAGTCCTCGGCGATGCGGGCGATGGGGCGCACATCTTCCATGTTGACCGGGGAATCGTTGATGACGATGCCGCCGTGCATGGCGGCTCCCGTCGCGAGCAATTGGGTGTCCTGGTCCTGCTCCACGAACGCCGCGAGGCCGATCGTGCCGCCGGCGCCGGGGATGTTGACCACCTGGACGTTGTTGACGACGCCGCCCCCGCGCATGGCCTGCTGCTGCTCGCGGGCGAACGAGTCCCATCCCCCGCCGACGCCGGCCGGCGCGATGAGGGTGAGGTTGGCGCGCGGGTCGGCGCCGGAGCTGCCAGAGGCGAAGGAGAAGGCCGTGGCGGTGGCGATGGAGGCCACGGCGATGACGGCGAAGGCGAGGCGGCCGAGGTTGCGCTGCCACGGTGGGCGTTGGCGCGTGGCCTCGACGCCGATGTCCTCCGGCGCGTTCGAGGGCAGCTCGACGCCCTCCGGCGCCCGGTACTGCTCTTCCGACATGACGACGGTGTCCTTTCGGGAGACGGGTGGTGACGCGGATCACACGGATCCGAAGCACCACCGTGCGTGACCCGCGCCACACCCGTCCACCTTGCGTAACTAACGAAAGGCGTGCGGCACCGGGGCTAGCCGGCGCGCGCCACGAGCAGCCTCGCGCGCTTGAGCACCACCTCGTCCACCATGCCCCCGTCCACGACGAAGGTTCCCGTGGCCGTCGCCGCCCCAGCCAGCACGCGGCGGGCCCAGGCCACCTGGTCGGCGCTGGGCCGGTACGCCTCGCGCACGATCGCCGCCTGATCCGGGTGCAGCACCGCCTTGAGATCGAAGCCGCTCGCCGCGGCGTCGAGCGCCTCGGCACGCAACCCCTCGCCGTCGGCCAGATCCAGGTACACGGCGTCGATCGCCGCCTTCCCGTGGGCCTTGGCCGCGATGAGCACGCGCGAGCGGGCGTAGGAGCAGACGTCGCGGTAGCCCCCGTCCGCGCGGCGGGAAGCGGTTCCGTCCATCGAGGCGATGAGGTCCTCCGCCCCCCACATGAGCGCCGCCACCTGCGGCTGGGCCGCCACCTCCTCGCACGCCGCCACCCCGGCCGCGGTCTCGATGAGCGCGGCCACCGCGTACGGCTCGCCGGCGCCGTCAAGCAGCGTCACGTCCGCGGCGCCGGCGGCCTTGGGCACCATGACCTGGCGGTAGGCCGTGCGCCGCAGCGCGGCGAGGTCCTCCTCGAAGAACGCGCCACCGCGCGGATTCAGCCGCACCACCGTGGTGGCCGGGTCCAGGCGGGAGGCCTCCATCGCCGCCCTCGCTGCCGCCTTGTCCGCGGGCGCCACGGCGTCCTCGAGGTCGATGATGACGGCGGAGGCCCGCGCCGCCGCCTTCTCGTAGCGCTCCGGCCGGTCGCCCGGAACAAACAGGAGATCGGGGCCGGACGCGAAGCTCATGCCTGCACCTCACCCGCGCGGTGCGCGGCGTGCGCCGTGGCATCCCACATGAGCACGGTGCGCGAGGCCCTCGCGATGACCACCCCGTCCTGATTGGTGCCGGTGTGGCTCATGCCCACGATCCACTGACCCGGGCGGGAGGAGCTGGCCCGCTTGGAGGTGACGGTGGTGCTCGCGTAGAGCGTGTCCCCGGCAAAGGCCGGGTGCGGGAACGCGATGTCGCTCAGGCCCAGCTGGGCCACGAGCGTGCCCTGCGTCAGCTGCGCCACGCTGAGCCCCACGAGCGTGGAGAGCGTGAGCATGGAGTTCATCAGGGGGCGCTTGAAGGGCTGCTTGGCGGCAAATGCGTGGTCAAGGTGCAGCGCCTGCTGATTCATGGTGAGCGTGGTGAAGAGGACGTTGTCCGCCTCCGTCAGCGTGCGCCCCGGGGCGTGAACAAACTCGTCCCCGACCTCCAGCGCGTCGGCGTAGAGCCCGCGCTGCTCGATGCGCCGGCTCACAGCCCCAGGCTCCGTCCGATGAGCATAAGCTGCACCTGCGTGGTGCCCTCGCCGATTTCCAGGATCTTGGAGTCGCGGTAGTGCCTGGCCACGAGGGACTCGTTGATGAAGCCGTAGCCGCCGAAGACCTGTGTGGCATCGCGCGCGTTGTCCATGGCCGCCTCCCCGGCGATGAGCTTGGCCAGCGCCGCCTCCGTCTTGAAGGGCTTGCCGGCCAGCATGAGCCGCGCCGCGTGGTGATAGGCCAGGCGCGCCTGGTGGGCCCTGGCCTGCATGCGCGCGATGGTGAAGGAGACGCCCTGGTATTCGGAGATCGGCTTGCCGAAGCTCTTGCGCTCCTTGGCGTACTTGACGCACTCGTCGACGCAGCCCTGCGCGGCCCCCGTGGACAGCCCGGCGATCGCGATCCGCCCCTCGTCCAGGATGGAGAGGAAGTTGGCGTAGCCGCGGCCGCGCTCGCCCAGCAGGTTCTCCTCCGGCACGCGGGCGTCCTTGAAGGAGAGCGGGTGGGTGTCGGAGGCGTTCCAGCCCACCTTGTTGTACGCGGGCTCCGCCGTGAACCCGGCGGTCCCGGACGGAACCAGGATCGTCGAGATCTCCTTGCGTGGAGCCTCCCCCTCGGCCTTCGGCGGCAGCTCCCCCGTCACCGCGGTGACCGTCACGAGCGCCGTGATGTCGGTGCCGGAGTTGGTGATGAACTCCTTGGAGCCGTTGATGACCCACTCACCGCCCTCGGCCCTGGCCGTGGTGCGCGTGCCGCCGGCGTCGGATCCGGCCTCGGGCTCCGTCAGGCCGAAGCCCGCGAGGTTCCGCGCGGAGGTGAGCCGCGGCAACCACTCCTCCTTCTGCGCCTGCGTCCCGAAGCGGTAGATCGGCATGGCGCCGAGCGAGACGCCGGCCTCGAGCGTGATCGCCACCGACTGGTCCACCTTGCCCAGCTCCTCGAGGGCCAGCGCCAGGGCAAAGTAGTCACCGCCCATGCCGCCGAACTCCTCGGGGAAAGGCAACCCGAACAGTCCCAGCTCGCCCATCTGCGCCACGACCTCGTACGGGAAGCTGTGCTCGACGTCGTGCCGGTAGGACACGGGCGCCACCACCTCGGTGGCAAACTCCCGCACCGTCTCGACCAGGTCCTGGTACTCCTCTTCAAGCAGCGACTCGCTCATGGCGTGTCCCCTTCCGTGCGCTGTGGTGTGGGGGCGTCCGGGGTCCCCGGCGCCGCCTCCGGCTCGATGATGGCCACGACCTGGCCCTGGTCGACCTGCGATCCCACCGCGACGCCGGCGGCCAGGCGCACGCGCCCACCGATCGGCGCCACGACGGGGTGTTCCATCTTCATGGCCTCGATGGCCACGAGGGCCTGGCCCGCCTCCACGAGCGCACCGTCCTCGATGGCCAGCGTCGCCACCGTCCCCGTCATGGGGGCCACGGCGCGCGGATCGCTCCCGCCCGCGCCGACCTCTCTGGCCCCGAGCGCGTCGCGGTGGCGCGCGGCGCGCAGCACCGCCACGGCGTGCAGGGTCTGCCCCAGCCCGTGGGCCCAGAGCTCGGGGCGCTCGCCGCCCGTGTGCACGAGGCTCACGCGCGCCGCGCTGCGGCCGATCCCGCCCGTGCTCGCGTGCAGCACCGCGTCCTCTTGGGTGGAGCCCGCGTGCCTGGCGGCACCCAGGGCCTCCCACTCGACGTCGCCCAGCTCGCCCTCCGCCCCGCCGGGGCGGGGCAGCACCGCACCCTGGACCGCACCGTCGGGCAGGGAAAGGCTCACCTGGATGCCTTGAGGCCCGACGCCGCCCGCTCGCCACCCGTCCGGCGCCCAGCCGGTCGCGGGGCCGGGCCGGGCCGCGGCCAGGAGCGGGGCCAGAGCCTCCTCGCCGGCGCCGGCGCGGGCCTCCAGGACCGCGGCGGCGGCCGCGAGCAGCGCCACGAGGCGCGGCTCCGGCTCCGCGGGGCGCGTGAGCTCCGGGCGGCGCGCGATGAGTCCGGTGTCGAGCCGGCCGGCCCGGACGTCCGGGTCAGCGAGGAGGGCGCGCAGGTAGGCGACATTGCTGCCCGCGCCGGCGATGAGCGTGGCGGCTAGGGCCGCGTCCAGGCGGTCGAGGGCCACCTCGCGGCCGGGGCCGAAGCCGATGACCTTGGCGATCATGGGGTCGTAGTGCGCGCTCACCTCGCCCGGGCCGTCCAGCGCGGCGTCGACGCGCACGCCCTCGCCGGACGGGAAGCGCACGGCGCGCACCGGCCCCACGGCCGGCAGGAAGTTCTCCTCGGGGCGCTCGGCGTACACGCGCGCCTCGGCGGCGTGACCCTCCAGGCTCACGTCCTCCTGCGCGAAATCCAGCGGCGCCCCGGCCGCGATGCGGATCTGCCACGCCACGAGGTCGAGGCGCTCGCCGCGCACGCGCGCCACCTCCTCCGTGACGGGGTGCTCCACCTGCAGGCGCGTGTTCATCTCCATGAAGAAGAACTCGTCGGGGCGCTCGTGGGAGACGAGGAACTCGACCGTGCCGGCGCCCACGTACCCCACCGAGCGGGCGGCGTTGACGGCCGCCTCCCCCAGGCGGGCGCGCAGGGCGGCGCCGCCGTCCGGCTGGGCCAGCAGCAGGGGCGCCGGGGCCTCCTCGATGACCTTCTGGTGGCGGCGCTGGAGCGAGCACTCGCGCTCCCCCAGGTGCACGGTGTTGCCGTGGGCGTCCGCCAGGATCTGCACCTCGATGTGCCGCGGCCGCGTCACGAGGCGCTCGAGGAAGAGCGTGTCGTCCCCGAAGGCGGTGCGCGCCGTGCGGCGGGCCGAGGCCAGCGCGGCCGGCAGCTCCTGGGACGAGTGCACCTCGACCATGCCCTGCCCGCCGCCGCCGGCGCTCGGCTTGATGAGCAGCGGGAAGCCGACGGTCTCCGCGCCGGCGGCGAGCGCCGCGTCGTCGAGCCCCGCCTCGGCGATGCCCGGCGTGACGGGCACGCCGGCCGCCGCCACGTGCCGCTTGGCGGTGATCTTGTCGCCCATGACGGCCAGGGCCTCCTCGCCCGGGCCGATGAAGGCGATGCCGGCCGCGGCGAGCGCGCGGCCGAAGGCGGCGTTTTCGGAGAGGAAGCCGTAGCCGGGATGCACGGCGTCGGCTCCCGTGGCGGTCGCCGCGGCGAGCACGGCATCCACGTCGAGGTAGGACTCGGTGGCCGGGGCCGGGCCGAGGCGCACGGCGACGTCCGCCTCGCGGACGTGGGCCGCCTGGGCGTCCGCATCCGAGTAGACGGCCACGGCGGTGAGGCCGAGCGCGTGGACGGTGCGGATGACGCGGCGGGCGATCTCGCCGCGATTGGCGATCAGGACCGTGCGGATCTCCCGCGTGGGCACGGCGTGGGGCTGGATCGACACGGGGCTCACATCCTGAAGAGGCCGAAGGAGGTCTGCGGCAGTTCGGTCGCGGTGATCACGCCGAGGGCCAGGGAGAGCACGCGGCGTGTGTCCTCCGGGGCGATCACGCCGTCGTCCCACAGCCGGGCCGTGGAATACCAGGGGCTGCCCTGGGTCTCGTACTGCTCGAGCGTGGGGCGGGAGAACTCCGCCTCCTGCTCCGGCGTGAACTCCTCGCCGCGGCGCTCCACGTTGGCGCGGTGCACCGTGGCGAGCACGCTCGCGGCCTGTTTGCCTCCCATGACCGAGATGCGCGCGTTGGGCCACATCCAGAGGAAGCGCGGCTGGTAGGCCCGCCCGGCCATGGCGTAATTTCCCGCGCCGAAGGAGCCGCCCACCACCACCGTGAGCTTGGGGACGCGGGCGCTCGCGACGGCCGTGACGAGCTTGGCGCCGTCCTTGGCGATGCCGCCCGCCTCGGCCTGCGAGCCCACCATGAAGCCGGAGATGTTCTGCAGGAAGAGCAGCGGGATCCCGCGCTGATCGCACAGCTCGATGAAGTGCGCCCCCTTCTGCGCGCTCGAGGAGAAGAGCACGCCGTGATTGGCGAGGATCCCCACGAGGTGGCCGTCGATGCGGGCAAAGCCCGTCACGAGGGAGGTGCCGAACTCCGGCTTGAACTCATCGAGCACGCTGCCGTCCACGATCCGGGCGATCAGCTCACGCGGATCGTAGGGCTCGTTGACGTCCTCCGGGATGATCGCGGCGAGGCCGCTCTCCCCCGTGGCGGGGACCACGGGCGGGACGGCGGGGCGGCGGGTGGCGTGATCAAAGGGCACCGGGGGCGCTGGGAAGGTCGCGACGATGTCGCGGACGATGGCCAGGGCGTGGGCGTCGTCCTCCGCAAGGTGATCGACCACACCGGAGGTGGTCGCGTGCAGCTCGCCGCCGCCAAGCTCCTCGGCGCTGATGTCCTCGCCGATGGCGGCCTTCACGAGCGGCGGGCCGCCCAGGAAGATCGTGCCCTGGTTACGCACGATGACCGACTCGTCGCTCATGGCCGGGACGTAGGCGCCGCCGGCCGTGCAGGAGCCGAGCACCGCGGCGATCTGCGGGATCTTGGCGGCAGAGAGGCGGGCCTGGTTGTAGAAGATGCGCCCGAAGTGCTCGCGATCGGGGAAGACCTCGTCCTGGCGCGGGAGGTTGGCGCCGCCGGAGTCGACGAGGTAGATACACGGCAGTGCGTTCTCCCCCGCCACCTCCTGGGCGCGCAGGTGCTTCTTGACGGTGAGCGGGAAATACGAGCCGCCTTTGACGGTGGCGTCGTTACAGAGCACCATCACCGGCCGGCCGTGGACCAGCCCGATACCCGAGACGAGGCCGGCACCCGGCGCCGCGCCGTCGTACATCTCCTCCGCCGCGAGCGGCGCGAGCTCAAGGAACGGCGAACCCGGATCCAGGAGCGTGGCGACGCGATCGCGCGGGAGCAGCTTGCCGCGGGCCACGTGCCGCTCGCGGGAGGCCGGCGGGCCGCCGGCGGCGGCGCGGGCGAGGCGCTCGCGCAGCTCCTCGGCGAGCGCGCTGTTGCGTTCTCGACGCGCCCTCGCGAGCGGGTCGAGGGGGTCCAGGGTGGTGCTCAGGACCGGCACGGTGGCCTCCATGGTGTGGTGGCGGTGGGGCGGGCGGCGCCCGGTGGCGACAAATTCAGTGAATGGTGATTCACTGAAACCCGACACTAGTGAGCCGGATCACGCTTGTCCAGACTCCCGGCGGCAAGCATCTGGTGAAGACTTAGGCTCACGCACCGGCGCCGACAACGGGCCGCTCGTGCGCGATCCCCCGTCACGAAAGGCAAGCCGTGCCCTCGCAGCGCGAACAAGCCAAGGCCCACCGCCGCGCCGAGCTCCTCGCCGCCGCCGCCCGCCTCTTTGCCGCCGACGGTTTTCACGCCACGACCCTCGGCGCCGTGGCGGCCGAGGCCGGCGTGAGCGCCCCGGCCGTGTACCGGCATTTCGCCTCCAAGGCCGATCTGCTGGCCCAGATGCTCGTGGGGGTATCCGAGTCGCTGCTGGCCGGCGGCCACGCCGCGTGCGCGAGCCCGGATCCCCTGCCCGCCCTGTGCACGGCCCACGCCCGCTTTGCCGTCAACGAGTCGGCGGTCATCCGCGTGCAGGAGCGCGACCTGGCCAGCCTCGACCCCGCGCCGCGCCACCGCGTGCGCTCGCTCCAGGCCGAGTACGTCCAGCTGTGGGTCGCCGCGTTGGGGCCGGCGGTGCCGGGCGCCGAGGAGGCCGAGCTGCGACTGCGCGTGCATGCGGCGTTCGGCCTGCTCAACTCGACGCCGCACGCCCTTCGCCGCTCCGGCGCCGTCTCCGACCCGGTCGGCCTCTTCACGAAGCTCGCCATGGCCGCGCTCACAGCCCCGCGGCGGTAGGGTGAACGGGTGTCGCCCGAACGGGGCTGCGCACCTGACGCGTTCGACCCGCCGCGTCACCCCGGACCCCTGTGGAGGCTAACGTGTTGCTCCGTCCCGTCGAACCCGGCGATCTTGACCGCTTCTTCGAGCAGCAGCTTGACCCTGAGGCCAACGAGATGGCGGCGTTCACCGCCAAGAATCCGGCCGACCGCGGGGTGTTCAACTACCATTGGGGCCTCATGCTGCGCGACACCGAGACGGTCGTGCGCACCATCGAGCAGGACGGCGAGGTGGCCGGTTCCATCGTGCTCTACCCCAACGAGGGCATCCCGGAGCTCTCCTTCTGGACCGACAAGAAGTTCTGGGGCCAGGGCATCACCACGGCCGCCGTCGACGCGATCCTCGCCGAGTTCCCGGCCCGCCCCGTGCGCGCCCGCGTGGTCTCCGACAACATCGGTACCCAGAAGATCCTCGAGCGCCGCGGCTTCACCAAGATCGGTGAGGCGAAGGACTTCGCCAACGCCCGCGCCGCCGTGGTCAGCGAGGACATCCTCGAGCTCGCCTGAGCGCCTCTCTCTTCTTCCCGAATCGGAGTGGGTTCGGTACGTTTTTGGGCCCAAAAGCGTACCGAACCCACTCCGATGTCGTTGGTGCGAGGGGGCTCGGAGGCGTGGCCGCCCCGGCCACGCGCCCAGCCGGGGCCCTCGTGCGGAAGCCAAGCACGCGCCGTCGTACCTGGCGCCCACCCCACGCCCGCGTGCGGGAGGCGAACGCGCGCCGTCGTGCCTTCCACCTCCGCAAGCCGTCCCCTCCACCTCCGGAATCGGAGTGACTTAGGTACGCAAAAGTGCTAAAAAGCGTACCCAAGGCACTCCGATTTTGGGTGAGAGGCGAACGCGCGCCGGCCCGCCGATCAGGCGCGCGCCCGCCGCGCCGTCCTCGACCAGGCCCCGGCCGACTCGCTCGAGAGCAACAGCAGCGCCAGCGCCATGAAGGACGCGCTCAGGAGCGCCCCGTTGAGCGCGAGCTGAGCGGTGCCGTCCAGGTACGCCAGGGCGGCCCCGACGATGCCAGACAGCAGCAGGCACATGAGCAGGATCCGCGAGCGCCGTCCACCGCGCAGCACGAACCAACACGCCACCAGCTGCGCCACGGTGAGGATCGTGCCGATCACCTTCACCACCACGAGCGCCAACGCCGCGTCGCGCTCCCCCAGCTCGGCGACGTCGGCCTGCGTGAGCGTGAAGATGAAGTTCACCAGGTCCACGATCGCGCCGACGGCCAAGACCAGCACCGCGCCCACGGTGCTCAGCGGCGCACGGGAGAACACCTGCTCCGCGGATTGGGGGCGAATCTCGCGGGCGTCGTCGAGCGCGTGCTCATCCGCGCTCACCGCCGCGAGCTCGAGGATGGGCAGATCGCCGTCCGTGATGAAGGCATCGCCGCCACCGTTGCGCGCGTGATAGCCGGTGGTGAAGTCCTTGAGCACCCTGACCGAGGCCTGCGGCGCGGCACCCAGCACCGAGGAGACCACGTAGTCGCGCTCCTCATCGGTGTTTTCGTCGATGCGGTGCGTGACCTGCAGCGTGAAGAGCGAGAGCCCCACGTCGGTGTCGAAGGTGCCGGCGCCGAGCCAATCGGTCTTGGCGCCGCCGGGCAGCAACCAGCCGGGAGGGCAGTGCCAGAAGCGCACGTGGTGGCGCTGCTTCGGGTTGCCGTCCACCTCCTGCTGGTACGCCACGTCGTGCCGGCGGCCGAAGAGCATCAGCGGGGACACGGGCGCCGTCGGGTAGGAGCGCCGGCTCAGCGTGGAGGCGATGATGCCCCAGGTGGACTTGAGCGTGATCTCGTCCGCGCGGTGCCATCCGGCCGCCGTCATCACCGCGTCCAGCTGCGAGGCGCTGCCGTCCACGCCCAGGTTGACGGGATCCCCGAGCAGGCCGTCCGCCGTGCGGGTGCGGCCGAAGAAGTAGTTGGGGACGTACAGATCGGAGAGCATCCGGTGCAGGCGCGGGAGCACGAGGTACGCCGTCATCGCCCACACCGGCACGAACAGCAGTAGCGCCCACCAGCTCCGGAAGGACTGCATGCCGATCAGCACCGTGATCCAGGCGGCCCCGAGCGCGCCCACGAGGAACCAGAGCCGATCGGCGCGCTTGCCGGCCTCCGTGGGCTGGCGCAGCTGCGCGTCGAACTTGCGGTGGGACGTGCGCTGCTCGTTCAATTCCGTTCCTTCCTCTCCCGGATCGGAGTGCCTTGGGTACGCTTTTGGGCCCGAAAGCGTACCCAAGGCACTCCGATGCTGAAGTGATGGGGCCCCTCGCTCGGAGGGGCCCCACCGCCCCGGCGGGGCGCCGGGCCCCTGGCCTGTGGATAGCGTACGACGGCGTGTGGCCGGCTTTGGCAGACTCCCGGCATGAAAGCCACGCAGGGACTCCCGGAACAGCTCGGCCCGGCCTTCGCCACGCGCGAGGCGCGGCGCGCGGGGGTGTCTCGCCGCGCCGTCGACCATCGCTCGCTGCCCCGGCCGTTCCGGGGAAGCCGCCTGCGGGCGGCACCGGCGCCGGAAGCGGAGGACGGCCCCTCGCGCGGGGAGCACCTCCTGCTCATGCGGGCCCTTCACTCGGTGTTGCCGCCGCACGCCTTCTTTTGCGGCCCCTCCGCCGCGGTGCTGTGGGACATGCCGGTGCCCCGCGCGACCCTCGGCTCCATCCACGTCGGCGTCCCCTTCCCCGCCACGCCGCCGCGGCGGGCCGGCATCGCGGGGCGCCGCTTCAGGCCCAAGGTGATCCGCACCGCCGAGGTGCACGGGCTGAGGACCCTCGACGCGGCGGGGGCGTGGGCCTCGCTCGGCAAGCACCTGGTGCTCGACGATCTGGTGGCCGCCGCCGACGCGCTGCTCTGGATCCCCCGCAACCCCGGCGGCTTCCACCCCGAGCTCGAGGCGGACCCCGTCTGCACGCCCGCCGATCTGCGCGCCGCCGAGGACCGGGGGCAGTGGCTCGGCGCCGTCAAGGTCCGCGAGGCGCTGGAGCTCGCGCGCACGGGCAGCCGCTCGCACCCGGAGACGCTGCTGCGGCTGCGCCTGGCCGAGGCCGGCCTGCCCGAGCCGGAGCTCAACGCCGACATCGTGGAGGACGGCCGGTGGCTGGCCAACGGCGATCTGGTCTTCAGGGCCCAGCGCGTGTGCGTCGAATACCACGGGGCGCACCACCGCAGCGCCGAGCAGTTCCAGGCCGATCTGGACCGCTCCCACCGGCTGCGGCAGCACGGCTGGCGCGTGGTCGAGCTGACCTCCCTGCACGTTCTGCAGCAGCCGCACCTGGGGGTGCACCGGGTGCGGGACGCGCTCATCGCCGGTGGCTGGTGACGCGACACCTCCCGTCACGCCCCACACCCACCGGGGCACCGGGCCGCCGCCACGCCGCACCGGGCCGCCGCCACGCCGCACCGGCCCACCGCACGCCCCGCACCCACGAAATCGGAGTGGGTTCGGTACGTTTTCGGGCACAAAACCGTACCAAACCCACTCCGATGCGGGGACGGAGGAGGGGCAGCGCCTGGACTAGATCATCGTGAGTGTCCGGCCCGGGTCCGAGAGGATCGCCCCGACATCGGCGAGGAAGCGGGAACCCTCCGCGCCGTCCACCACGCGATGATCGAACGTGAGCGAGAGCGTCATGACCTCGCGCAGCGTGATCTCCCCGCGGTGCTCCCACGGCGTGCGCCGCACCTGCCCCATCGCCAGGATGCCGGTCTCCCCCGGGTTGAGGATCGGCGTCCCGGCGTCCACGCCAAACACCCCAACGTTGGTGATGGTGAACGTGCCGCCCGAAAGGTTGGCCTGCGGCGTCTTGCCGGCCCGCGCCGTGGCGGCAAGGGAGTTGATCGCCTCGCACAGCCCCAGCAGGTTCAGCGCCTGCGCGTCCTTGATGTTGGGCACCACGAGCCCGCGATCGGTCGCCGCAGCGATCCCCAGGTTCACGAAGGACTGCATCGTGATGCTCTCCCCCGCCCACCTGGCGTTCAGCCCCGGCTCACGCTCCAGCGCGATGCACACGGCCTTGGCCACGAGGCTCAGCGGCGAGAGCTTGATGTCCCGGAAGCCGCGCTCGCGCTTGAGCTGCGCGATCAGCTCCATGGACCGCGTGACGTCCACCGTGAGGAACTCGGTGACCTGCGGCTGATCGCGCATCGACGCGACCATGGCGTTGGCCGTGGCCTTCTTGACGCCCCTGACCGGCACGTCCCACGTGCGCGGGCGCCCACCCAGCGTGCGCACCCCGGCTTCCTGCACGACGTCGGCCGCCGGGACCGGCGTCCCGCTCGCCGCCGGCGCGGCGAGAGCGGGGTCCGCACCCGGCGCGGTGGTCCGGGTGGGTGCCGCGCCCTGGTCGGGTGCCAGGGCGAGGGCCGCCTGGACGTCGGCGCGCGTCACGAGGCCCTCCGGCCCTGTGCCCTGCAGCAGAGCGATGTCCAGCCCGGCGTCGCGGGCCAGCTTGCGCACGGGCGGCGTGGAACGCGGCCGGTCGGCGCGCGCGGCGACCGGCACGGCGGCGACCGGCACCTGAGCCGCGGCCGGAGCCACAGTCGCGGCCGGAGCAACCTCGACGGCCGGCGCTTCCGCCGCGGCCACGCGCGCGGGCTCCGCACGGCGCGGCGCCGACGGGAGCGTGCCGGCCCCGCGGCGGCGACGACGCGAACCGGCCGCTTCGTCCGCCGCCCCGTAGCCCACGAGCGTCGGCGTGCGCTCGGCGCCGCCCTCGGCGGCGGGCGCCGCCGATTCCTCGCCGGCCACCTCGAAGGTCACGAGCGGCTTGCCGACCTCGACGACCTCGCCGGGCCCGGCGTGTAGCGCGGAGACCACGCCGGCGAACGGGCTCGGGAGCTCCACGACGGCCTTGGCGGTCTCGACCTCGCCCAGGACCTGGTTGAGGGCGACGGTGTCCCCCTCCTTAACGTTCCAGGAGACGATCTCGGACTCGGTGAGTCCCTCGCCGAGATCCGGCAGCGGAAACACGGTGAGCATCAGAGGGCACCGCCTTCCACGGAGGCGCCGGCGGGCGCGGCGAGGCCGATCCCGTCGAAGCGCCCCAGCGCGTGGTCGATCCCGTCCAGGATGCGATCCCGGTCCGGCACGTGATGCTCCTCGAGGTGCGCGGGCGGGTACGGAATGTCGAATCCGGTGACGCGCACGGGAGCGTGCTCGAGGTACTCGAAGCAGCGCTCGGTGACCACGGCGGAGATCTCCGCGCCGAGGCCCACGGTCCGGGAGGCTTCGTGGGCCACCACCAGGCGGCCCGTGTGGCGCACGGAGGCCGTGAGCGTCTCGTAATCCATGGGAGACAGGGAGCGCAGGTCAACCACCTCCACGCTCGTGCCATCCTCGGCCGCGAGCTCGGCCGCCTCGAGCGCCGTCTTCACGAGCGGGCCGTAGGCCACGAGCGTGACGTCGTCGCCGGAGCGGCGCACCACCGCCTGGTCCATGCTCGGGGCGGAGGCCAGCGCGTCGAGATCCACCTCGGCCGACTCGTAGTAGCGACGCTTGGGCTCGAAGTACACCACCGGATCTTCGCTCGCGATGGCCTGCAGGAGCATGTCGTGCGCGTCCTGCGGGTTGCCTGGCGCCACGACCCGCAGGCCGGCGGTGTGCACAAAGTAGGCCTCGGGCGATTCCGAGTGGTGCTCTGGCGAGCCGATGTTCCCGCCGAACGGGATGCGGATGACCACGGGCATGCGGTGGCGCCCGTCGGTGCGCATCGTCAGCTTCGCCACCTGCGCCACGATCTGATCGAACGCCGGGTAGACGAAGCCGTCGAACTGGATCTCCACGATGGGGCGGAAGCCGCGGTAGGTCAGGCCGACCGCGGTGCCCACGATCCCCGACTCGGCGAGCGGGGTGTCGACGACGCGCCGCGCCCCGTGCTTGGCCTGCAGCCCATCGGTCACGCGGAAGACACCGCCGAGCTTGCCGATGTCCTCCCCCATGATCAGCACGCGGGGGTCCTGCTCCAGCGCGGTGTCGAGCGCCGCATTGATGGCCTTGGCGAAGGTCAGCTTGGTGGTGCTCATGCCGCGTCACCGCCCGTCTCCGCGAGGTAGGCGAGGTACTCGGCGCGTTGTTCCTCGATCCGCGGATGCGGCTCGGAGTAGACGTGCGCAAAGAGCAGCTCCGGATCGTCCTCCGTCATGGAGACGACGGCGGCGCGCAGCTCGGCCGCCACCTCGTCGGCCTCGGCACCCGCAGTGGCCAGCACGGCCTCCACGTCGACGCCGCGCGAGCGCAGGCACGCCTCCACCCGATCGATCGGGTCGAGCTTCTCCCAGTAGGACTCCAGCTCGGTGTCGCGGTACCGGCTGGGATCATCCGCCGTGGTGTGCGCGCCGCGGCGGTAGGTCACGGCCTCGATGAACTGCGGTCCCTCGCCGGCGTCGATGCGCGCGAGGGCATCGCGCGTCGCCGAGAGTACGGCCAGGACGTCGTTGCCGTCCACGCGCACGGCGCGGATCCCGAAGCCGCGCGGGCGGTCCACGAGCGGCGTGCGGGACTGCAGCGTCACCGGCTCGGAGATGGCGAACTGGTTGTTCTCGAGGAAGAAGAGCACGGGAGCCTTGAAGCTCGCGGCAAAGATCATGGCCTCGTTGACGTCGCCCTGGCTCGTGGCGCCGTCCCCGAGGAAGGCCACGGCCGCCCCGCCGTTGCCGTCGAACGCGGCGCCCATCGCATAGCCGACGGCGTGCAGCGTCTGCGCGCCGATGATGATCTGCACCGGTGCCAGGTTCTTCTCGTGCGGGTCCCAACCGCCGTGCGAGGCGCCGCGCCACTGGCGCATGACCTCCGAGGCGGCCACCCCGCGCGAGTGAATCACGCCGTGGTCGCGGTAGGTGGGGAAGATGAAGTCGCTCTCGCGGAAGGCCTCGGCCGCGCCGATCTGCGCGGCCTCCTGCCCCTTGCTCGGCGCCCAGAGGGCCAGCTGGCCCTGGCGCTGGAGGGCGGTTCCCTCCGCATCGATGCGCCGTTGCACCACCATCTTGGAGTACAGGGCGGCCAGCGCCGTGTCGTCGATATCCGCCACGCGGGCGGCGTCCTCGCCGGTCACCACGCGCACGCCCTCCGGCGAGAGCAGGCTGAGCGTGCGGGGGCAGTTCTGCGCCGAATCCTCCGGGTAGGGGGAATTCGCGTTTCTCTCGCTGGGAGCAAGCGCCATGGTTCAGCACCTTCCTCGAATCGGAGTCCCTCGCCTGCGGGGTGTGCCGCGGGGACTCTGCTCGTGGACGCGGCGGTGGCCGAGTCTGCTTGTGACGGTACTCACAGCCGTGTGGTTCATCAACCCGTACCGATCGGTAACCGGGTCTCCCGCGTACCCACACTGAACGCGCCCGACGTCGCCCGCTCACGGTGAGCGGGCGACGTCGGGCGGGTGCCATTAGCGCCTGAGGCGCCCCCGTTGTGGGGCCCCGCCTCCCACCAGGGGGCTGGCGCAAACGCGGCGATGCCCCCTCGAAGCGGAACGGCCCTGGACCGCTTCGAGGGGGCATCACCTGATCTGTGGTGGATCAGTGATCCACGGGGGCCTCCGCCCCGATGCCGGTGAGCGAGCGCACCTCCATTTCCGCCGCCTTGATCGGGTCCTCGGTGGTCTTGTCCGTGACCGAGCCGAGCCAGCCGAGGAAGAACGCGAGGGGGATGGAGATGATGCCAGGGTTGGCCAGCGGGAAGATCGCGAAGTCCACGCCCTGGATCATCGAGGTCGCGGAGCCGGACATGACGGGCGAGAAGATGATGAGCAGCAGCGCCGAACCGAGGCCGCCGTACATCGACCACAGCGCGCCGCGGGTCGTGAAGCGCTTCCAGAAGAGCGAGTACAGGATGGTCGGGAGGTTGGCCGAGGCCGCCACCGCGAAGGCGAGCGCCACGAGGAAGGCGACGTTCTGGCCCTGGGCACCGATGCCTCCCACGATGGCGACGATGCCGATGACCACCACGGTGCGGCGGGCCACCTTCACCTCCTGCTCCGAGGTGGCCTTGCCCTTCTTCATGACGGATCCGTAGATGTCGTGCGAGAAGGAGGCGGCGGCGGTGATGGCCAGGCCGGCCACGACGGCGAGGATCGTCGCGAAGGCCACGGCGGCGATGATGCCGAGGAGCACCGAGCCGCCCAGGTGATAGGCCAGGAGTGGGGCCGCGGAGTTCTGCCCGCCCGGCGCCGCCTTGATGGCGTCGACACCGATCAGTGCACCGGCCGCGTAGCCGAGAACGAGGGTGAAGAGGTAGAAGGCGCCGATGAGCCAGATGGCCCAGACGACCGATTTGCGGGCCTCCTTGGCCGTGGGCACGGTGTAGAAGCGCATGAGCACGTGCGGCAGGCCGGCCGTGCCGAGCACGAGGGCCAGGCCGAGGGAGAGGAAGTCGATCTTGGTGGTGATGGACTTGCCGTACTGCTGGCCCGGATCGAGGATCTTCTCCGAGCCGGCCTTCTCCACGGCGGCACCGAGCAGAGCATTGAAGTCGAAGCCGTGCATGGCCAGGGCCCAGATGGTCATGACAAACGCGCCGGCGATGAGCAGGCAGGCCTTGATGATCTGCACCCAGGTGGTGCCCTTCATGCCGCCCATGAGGACGTAGAAGATCATGAGCGCGCCGACCACCACGATGACGATGGACTGGCCGGCCTTGTCGCTGATGCCGAGCAGGAGCGAGACGAGCCCGCCGGCGCCGGCCATCTGTGCCAGGAGGTAGAAGAGGCACACGGCCAGCGTGGTGATGGAGGCGGCGATGCGCACCGGCTTCTGCTTGAGCCGGAAGCTGAGCACATCTGCCATGGTGAACTTGCCGGTGTTGCGCAGCAGCTCGGCCACGAGCAGCAGGGCCACGAGCCACGCCACGAGGAAGCCGATGGAGTACAGGAAGCCGTCGTAGCCGTAGATGGCGATAGCCCCCACGATGCCGAGGAAGGACGCCGCGGAGAGATAATCGCCCGCGATGGCCGTGCCGTTCTGGCCGCCCGTGAAGGCGCGGCCGCCGGCCAGGTAGTCGGCGGCGGTCTTGTTGTTGCGGGAGGCGCGCAGCACCACCACGAGCGTCACTGCAACAAAGAGACCGAAGATGCCGATGTTGATCCAGGGGTTACCCACCTGGGCGGCCGGCGCGGCGGCCGGCACGGGGACGATGGCGAGCGGATTCACTTGGCCTCCTCCTGATCCTTGATGTGGGCACCGGCCTGCTGGGCGGCGTGGCGCTCGGCGTCGGCCTCCAGCTCGTGGCGGATGGCGCTGGCCTCGGGGTCGAGCGTGCGGTTGGCAAAGCGCACGTAGAGCGCCGTGATGACGAAGGTGGAGACGAACTGGAGCAGGCCCCAGACGATGCCGACGTTGATGTGGCCGTAGACGCGCACGGCCATGACCTGCGGGAAGAAGGCGGCCACGATGACGTAGAGCAGGTACCACGCGAGGAAGAGCGCCGTCATGGGGAAGGCGAACCTGCGGTAGTCGGAGCGTAGCTTCCTGAAGCGCGGTTCCTTCTGCACCCGGAGGAAGTCCTCCGGTGCCGGGGTGGGTGAGCTGGACATGACGCTCCTTTACCTGGTGAGGGTGCCCCAACCGGGGGGCGGTTCGAGTGGTGACGGCACCGCACGTGCCGAGCTATCGAAGAGTGTGACCCTCGCCACATCCGACTTCCCAGGGGGCGGGCTCCCCCAAGCGCCCAGCGCACCGAGCGACACGATGAACGGTCTCTGTGACGCGCCGAGCGGTCGGCGGCGCGCACGCGTGACGCAGGTCACCTAGCCTTAGCGGCATGGATTCCACGTGGGCGGTGCTTGCGGTGGCCGCCCTGGGCGCCACCGCCCTCGTGCTGCTCGCGACCTGGGGAATCCTCGCGCTCCTGCGCCGCGACCGCACGCTCGGCGGCGAGTCCGAACACGATCGCTACGCCACGCTGCACGAGGTGGGCCTCACCGCCGCCGCCCTCTCCGGGGGCGTCGACGCGTCCTCTGCGCCCGAGGCCGCCGCGGCCCTCGCCTCGCTCCTGCGCGCGGACGGCGTGGCCCTCTACGACGCGCACCACCGGCTGACCCTATGGGGCCGCTGGCCGGGCGGGGGCGCCCCGGACCTCCCCGCGGGAGGGGCCAGGGCCAAGGTGCGCAGGGTCAAGGACGCGGAGGGCGCGTGGCACGTGGTCACCGCTCCCCTGCGCACCGGGTCCACGCAGGTCGGGTGGCTCGCCGCCGCCAGCTTCTCGGCCGACGCCGCGTTCGTCAGGTCGGTCGAGGAGGTCGCCTCCTGGGTGAGCGCGCTGCACGGTGCGGCGGAGCTGGAGTCCTCCCGCTCGGCGCTGGCCGAGGCGCAGGTGCGCGCGCTGCGGGCCCAGATCTCCCCCCACTTCATCTACAACTCGCTCAACGCGATCGCCTCCTTCATCCACACCGACCCGGAGCGGGCACGCGAGCTGGTCCTCGAGTTCGCCGACTTCACGCGCTACTCCTTCCGCCGCAACTCGGACTTCACCACGCTCTCCGAGGAGCTCCAGGCGATCGAGGGCTACCTCCAGCTGGAACGCGCGCGCTTCGGCGACCGCCTGCGCGTCCGCCTCGACGTGGCCCCCGAGGTGCTCTCGCTCCCCCTGCCCTTCCTCACGCTGCAGCCGCTCGTCGAGAACGCCGTGCGCCACGGCCTGGAGGCCAGGCCGGGCGGCGGCACCGTGACGCTGTCCGCGCGCGACGAGGGAGACACGGCGCTGCTCATCGTCGACGACGACGGCGTGGGCGCCGAACCCGAGCGCGTCCGCGAGGTGCTGGCGGGCGCCAGCCCCACCGACCACGTCGGCCTGCGCAATGTGGACCTGCGCCTGCGCCAGGTCTACGGCGCGGCGGCCGGGCTCGTGGTGGACACCGGTCCCGGCGCCGGCATGCAGGTCGCCGTGCGCATCCCCAAGTTCCATCCGGCCGCCACCGCGGCCCGCTCGGCCAGGGAGGCCACATGATCACCGTGCTGGTGGTGGACGACGAGGAGCCGGCCGTGCGCGAGCTGGCCTACCTGCTCTCGCGCGATGAGCGCGTGGGGCGGGTGCACACGGCGCGCAGCGCCGAGGCGGCCTTCCGCGAGCTGCAGGAGCACAGCATCGATCTGGTGCTCCTCGACATCCACATGCCGGGCCTCAGCGGCCTGGAAACGGCCTCGATCCTGCAGCGCTTCGCCACGCCGCCCGCCCTCGTCTTTGTCACCGCGGACGAGTCGCACGCGATCCAGGCCTACGAGCTGGCCGCCGTGGACTACCTGCTCAAGCCCGTGCGCCCGGCCCGCCTCGGCGAGGCGGTGCGCCGCGTGGCGGAGGCGCGGGAGGCGCAGGGCGCCGCCCCCGCGGGCGGGCCGGCCGGAACGCGGGCCGGCGGGGCGCCGGTCCCGCCCCGCGCCCCGGTGCCCGACGACGCCGGCTCGGCTCCCGGCGCGCCCTCGCCGACCGCCGGGCTCGCCCCGGGCGAGGCCGGCTCCCCCGCCGCGCCGGGTGGCGTGGGTGGCGTGGGTGGTCAGGGTGGCCAGGGCAGCCCGGGGGCTGTGAGTGGCGTGGCCGGCCCCGGAGCCGTGGGCGGCGTGGGCGGCCAGGGGGCCGTGGGCGGCCTGGGCGAGCCGGCGGTGGTCGTGGCGCAGGGCGAGAGTTCCGTCCGCATCCCGCTGCGGGAGATCACCCACGTGACGGCCGCCGGGGACTACGCGCGCCTGCACACGGCCCGCGGGAGCTTCCTCGAGCGCACGCCCCTCTCCGCGCTCGAGGCCCGCTGGGGGGCCGCCGGCTTCGTGCGGATCCACCGCTCCGCCCTCGTCAGGGTGGACGCCATCGAGGCGGTGACCCGCGTGGACGGCGTGCCGGTGGTCAAGGTGGCCGGCGTCCAGCTGCCCGTGGCCAGGCGCGCCCTCTCCCGCGTGCGCGCCAGCTTCGGGCTCAACGCGCTGGCCTCGGAGCGCCGGTGAACCCCGTTCCCTTCCCCGGGGAGCCGGCGGGCCCCGACTCCCCCGCGGCCCCGGTCCCGCCCGGCCCCTCCGCCGTCCGGCCGCCCTCGCTGGACGGCGCGCTCGGGGCCCCGGCCCCCGGGCGCACGCGCGTGACCCGGGCCCAGGCAGACGAGGGCGGCGAGGCCGTCAGCGCCGAGAACTACTACGCCACGGCCCTGCGCCGGGCCCAGATGCGCCTCTCCGCCTCCGTTGCCGCGGCCTTCCTCACCGTGGTCTCCGTCCTGGCCATCGCCGCCGCGTCGTGGGACCTGCTCGAGAGCACCCGCCTGGCCGGCCTGCCCCTCTCCTGGTGGCTCATCGGCGTGGCCCTCTACCCCCTCGTGCTCGGCGCCGCGCTGCTCTACCAGGCCGCCGCGCGCCGCCTCGAGCGCCGCTATCAACGGGTCAGCGGGGAGGGCTCGTGACCTCGCTCGCCTCGACCGTCGCCATCGCCCTCGTGTGCACCGTGACCATCCTCGTGGCGCTGCGGGGCGGTCAGCGCTCGCGCACCACGGCCGATGTGTACGTGGCCGCGCGCTCGGTGAGGCCGTGGTTCAACGCCTCGGCGATCGGCGGCGAGTACCTCTCCGCCGCGAGCTTCCTCGGCGTCACGGGGCTCATCGTGCTCTCCGGCCGGGACGGGCTCTGGTACCCGGTGGGCTACGCCGCCGGCTTCCTCATGCTGCTGCTCTTTGTCGCCGCACCCCTGCGCCGTTCCGGGGCCTACGCGCTCTCCGACTTCGGGCTCGTGCGCTTCAGGGACGAGCGCGCCGCCAAGGCCCTCGGCTACGCCGTGCTCGGCGTGGGCTGGCTCTACATGCTCCCGCAGATGCACGGCGCTGCCCTCACGGTCCGCACCGTCACGGGGGCCCCCGGCTGGGTGGGCCCGCTCATCGTCACGGCCGTGGTGATCGCCTCCGTGGTGCCGGGCGGCATGCGCTCCATCACCCTCGTGCAGGCGGTGCAGTACTGGCTCAAGCTCGCCGCCCTCTCCATCCCCGCCGCCGCGCTCATCTTCGGCTTCGCCGCCGGCGGTGGCTCCAGCGTGCAGCTGAGCCTCCCGGCCGCGAGCCAACCGCCGCTCGTGACGGTCTCGCTCCTCGTGGCCTTGGTCTTCGGCACGCTCGGGCTGCCGCACGTCTTGGTGCGCTTCTACACGAACCCCGACGGGGCCAGCGCGCGCCGCACCACCGTCATCGTCATCTGCCTCGTGTGCGCCTTCTACCTGGTTCCCACCGCGCTCGGCTTCCTGGCCGTCGCCTCCGGCGCCGGCGGCTCGACCCCGGACACGACGGTGCTCGAGCTGCCCACTCGCCTGCTCGGCGGCCCGCTCTCCGTGGCCCTCGCCGCGCTCGTGGCCGGCGGCGCGTTTGCAGCGTTCATCTCCACTTCGTCCGGGCTGTGCATCGCCCTCGCCGGCGTCATCGGGCGCCGCTTCTTCGGCGGCTCGGTCGACGGCTTCCGGCGTGGAGCCCTCCTCGCGGCGCTCGTACCGGGCGCGCTGGCCCTCGTGACGTCCTCGAGCGCCCTCGCCGGCGTCATCGGCTCGATCTTTGCCCTCACCGCCTCCACCATCGCGCCCGTGCTGCTCGCCGGGATCTGGTGGCGGCGCTGCTCCGGCACCGGCGCGATCGCCGCGATCGTGGTGGGCGCCCTCGTCTGCGCCCTCTGCCTGGGGTCGGCCGCCCTGGGCGTGGGTGCCGGCACGCTCTGGGGCGGCCTCCTGGCCCAGCCGGCGCTCGTCAGCGTCCCCGCCGCCATCGCCGCCCTCGTCATCGGCTCGTACCTGCGCCCCGGCCCGGCGGACGCCGACGCGATCCTGGCCAGGTTGCACACCCCGTAGGGCCGCCCCCGCACCCGCCCACGCGGGGCGGCCACCCGCCGTCGTGCACAAAAAACGCCGGGCGGCCGTCCCCTCAGGGGAAGGCCGCCGGGCGTCCGGTGACGGGCTCAGTCGATCGAGGCCATGAGCTCGATCGTGCGATCGAGGAAGGCGTCCACCTGATTCTCCTCGTAGCCGGCCTCGCCCTCGGCGCGGGCGAAGGTGGCGCGGCGAACGTCGTCCACCGAGAGCGGCACGTCGCGTTCGAAGTACTCCAGGAGCCGGTCGCACAGGGCGTCCACATCGGCCACGGCGTAGGAGGGAACGTTGCCGCGCGAGGGGCGGCGGAATCGCTCGCCGGGGGCCCGGTGCAGGCGCGCGCGCAGCACGCCGGAGACCTGGGCGATGCCCTCGATCCAGCGATCGTGTCCCTCCGACTCGATGATGGCGTTGCGCTCGCGCGCGGCGAAGACATCCTCGAGGCGATCGAGCGCCGCGTCGACCTCGCGCGGTTCGTAGCCGCCGCGGGCCGGATCGAACGTGGTGCGGCGAACCACGGCGCTCGTCACGACCTCGTCGTCGGGAAGTGCCGTCTCGTACGTGGCGCGGGCCCTGGAGAGGAAGCGCTCCACCTGCGCCGGCTCGTAGCCGAACTCGTCGTCCGCCACGCGAGGGAAGAGGCTGCGCCCGGCCGGCTGGGCGTCGTCGTGCACGCTCACTTGTCACTCCTGGTCTGCTGTTTCATGTCAAAGAATCCACTGGTCCACGCAGAACGCGTGCGGCCTCAGCCTAACGTCAGCGCCTGTGCGTGGCGCTCAGGCAAACGCGCCGATCGACAGCACCGTGACGATGTACCCGATCGGCACGGCAAAGAGCATCGAATCGAGGCGATCCATCATGCCGCCGTGGCCGGGCAAGAGGTTGCTCATGTCCTTGATGCCCAGCTCCCGCTTGACCATCGACTCGGCGAGGTCGCCGGCCGTGGCGGCCATCGCCGTCGCGGCGGCCAAGACGAGGCCGACCCACCACGGCAGGTGCAGAACAAAAACGCACAGCGCCACGCCCACGACCATGGCCCCGCCGACGGAGCCGGCAAAGCCCTCCCAGGACTTCTTGGGGCTGATCCGCGGCGCCATGGGGTGCTTGCCAAGCCACGCGCCAAAGATGTACCCGAAGGTGTCGTTGGAAACCACCAAGAGCAGCAAGGAGAAGAGCAACAGCGGCCCGTTCTCCTCGCGGAAGAGGAGGAAGGCGAAGGAGGCGAGCAGCGGTACCCACGTCAGCGTCAGCAGCGAGAAGCCGATCGAGGTCAGCGAGCTGGCCCGGCCCTCGAGGGCGTTCCACACGGTCACGAGCAGCGCGGCGGCCACGGCCGCCACGCCCAGGGCCGCCGGCCCGCCATAGCTCGCGGCAATGGGCATGGCCGCCGCGCCGACGGCCAAGGGCAAGAGCGGAACGGGCACGCCGCTGTGACGCTGCAGCGCGCGGGACACCTCCCACACGCCGATCACGCAGACGGCGGCGCCGAGCGCCACGAACAGCGGCGGCAACACGAAGATGCCGAGCATGAGCAGGCCGAGCAGGCCGGCACCGACGCCGATCGCCATGGGCAGGTCGCGGCCGGCCTTGGAGGTCTTGGTGGAGGCCTCGCGCCTGGCGCGGCGCGACAGCGGGGAGGCGGGGCCGGGGACGTCCTCCGGCAGGGGAAGCGCGCCCACGCCGTCGGCCTCCGGGGAGGGCGACGGCGTGGGCGCATCGGCACTGTTGGTCATCAGACCTCCAGCAGCTCGGCTTCCTTGCGCTTCAGGAGATCATCGATCGCATCGACGTGCTTCTTGGTGATGGCGTCCAGTTCCTTCTCGCCGCGGGCGCCGTCGTCCTCGCCGATCTCGCCGTCCTTGACGGCCTTGTCGATCGCATCCTTGGCCTTGCGACGGTGATTGCGCGTGGCGATCTTGTGGTCCTCGGCCTTGCCCTTGACGATCTTCACGTACTCCTTGCGGCGCTCCTCCGTGAGCTCGGGGAGCGTCACGCGGATCTGCTTGCCGTCGTTGGAGGGGTTGGCGCCCACCTCGGAGTCGGAGAGGGCCTTCTCGATCTCGCGCATGGCGGAGATGTCGAAGGGCGTGATGAGGATCGTGCGGGCGTCCGGCGTGGCGAACTGCGCCAGCTGCTGCAGCGGGGTCAGGGAACCGTAGTAGTCCACCATCACCTTGGCGTACAGGCCCGGGTTCGCGCGCCCCGTGCGGATGGTCGCGAAGTCCTCCTTGGCCGCTTCGATGGTGCGATCCATCTTGTCGGCGGTGTCCGCCAGAGTCTCTTCGATCACGTTTCTCTCCTTCGCCGCGCCGTGCAGCGCGGCCATGCTCCGGCCCCCACGCGCCAAACGGGGGGCAGTTTGAATCTCATCCTAGGTCACAACGCCATGGCTGGCGCCGTCGGGGCCCGCTCAGAGGCTGACGGTGGTGCCGATCCGCTCGCCGCGCAGCGCACTGGCCACGTTTCCCTCGCCCTCCATGCCGAAGACCAGCATGTCCAGCTTGTTGTCCTTGCACATGGTCATGGCGGTCTGGTCCATGACGCGGATGTTCTGGCGCAGGGCGTCGTCGTACGTGAGGGTGTCGAGCTTCTTGGCGGTGGGGTCCTTGTGCGGGTCCGCCGTGTAGACCCCGTCGACGCCCGACTTGGCCATGAGGACCTCGTCCGCGTGCACCTCGAGGGCGCGCTGGGCCGCCACGGTGTCGGTGGAGAAGTACGGCAGGCCGGCGCCGGCGCCGAAGATGACCACGCGGTCCTTCTCCAGGTGGCGGATGGCGCGGCGCGGGATGTAGGCCTCGGCGACCTGCGCCATGGAGATCGCGGACTGCACGCGGGTCTCCACCCCGGCCTGCTCCAGGAAGTCCTGCAGCGCCAGGCAGTTCATGACCGTGCCGAGCATGCCCATGTAATCGGCGCGGGAGCGGTCCATGCCGGACTCGGCCAGCTCGGCGCCGCGGAAGAAGTTGCCGCCGCCGACCACGATGGCCGTCTCGACCTCGCCCACGGTGCTGGCGATCTGCTCGGCGATGCCGCGGACCGTGCCGGGATCGACGCCCAGCTTGCCTCCGCCGAACACCTCCCCGGACAGCTTGAGCAGAACCCGACGACGACGGGTGGCGGTCTCATGCGACATGAAGGTCTCCTTGCGCGTGGTGCTGAAGCGTACCTCATGGCCTTTCGGTGCGGCCTTGAGGATTCTCCCACGATTCGGGCCCGGATGAGGGCAACCACTGCCGGGCTCGTGGGGTCCCTGGCGGGGCGGGTGAGGACACAACAAAGGGCGGTCAGCCGGGATGACCCGGTGACCGCCCTTGTTGGTGGGGCGCGGTGATCCCCTAAAGGGTGATCAGGCGCCGACGCGGAAGCGCTCGAAGGCCGTGGCGGTGGCGCCGGCCTCCTCGAGGACCTTGCCCACGGACTTTTTGGCGTCCTTGGCGAAGGCCTGGTCGAGCAGCACGACGTCCTTGAAGAAGCCGGTCAGGCGACCCTCAACGATCTTCGGCAGCGCGGCCTCGGGCTTGCCCTCGGCGCGGGCCGTCTCGTCGGCGATGCGACGCTCGTCGGCGACCTTGTCGGCCGGGACGTCCTCACGGGTGAGGAAGGTCGGGGACATCGCGGCAACGTGCACGGCCACATCGTGGGCGGCGACGGCGGCGGCCTCACCGGAACCGGAGACGGCCACGAGGACGCCCACCTGAGCCGGCAGGTCCTTGGAGGTCTTGTGCAGGTAGGCGTCAACGACGTCACCCTCGACCTTGGACACGCGGCGCAGCTGCAGCTTCTCGCCCAGGACGGCGCCGAGCTCGTCGATGACGTCCTTGACGGTCTTGCCCTCGGCCGGAGCGGCCAGGACGGCGTCGACGTCGGCGGCGCCGGCCTCGACGGCGGCGGCCAGCGCGGTGTTGGCAACGGCGATGAACTTGTCGTTCTTGGCGACGAAGTCGGTCTCGCAGTTGAGCTCGATCATGTAGCCGACCTTGCCGTCAACGACGGTGGCGGCGACCAGGCCCTCGGCGGTGGCGCGGGACTCGCGCTTGGTGGCGCCCTTGAGACCCTTAACGCGGATGATCTCGACGGCCTTGGCGGTGTCGCCGTCGGCCTCGTCCAGAGCCTTCTTGACGTCCATCATGCCGGCGCCGGTGAGCTCGCGCAGGGCCTTGATGTCAGCGGCGGTGTAGTTCGCCATGTGGGTAACCCCGTTCGTGTGAAGTTGATTCGTGGATCAGTGTCTGACGGCGGATTCTCGCCGTGACACAACCGTGGGCCGACCGGTCAGGCCGGCCCACGGTCAGTTCGTCAAACGAAGGCTTACTTCTCGCCCTCGGCCGGGGCCGCGGCGGCCTCGGCGGCGGGGGCCTCGGCCTGCTGGCCCTCGAGCAGCTCGCGCTCCCACTCGGCCATCGGCTCGGCGGCGGCCTCGCCCTTCTCGCCACCGTTGTGGCGGACCATGAGGCCCTCGGCCACGGCGTCGGCGATGACGCGGGTCAGCAGGTTGACGGAGCGGATCGCATCGTCGTTGCCCGGGATCGGGTAGGTGACCTCGTCGGGATCGCAGTTGGTGTCCAGGATGGCGACCACGGGGATGCCCAGCTTCTGGGCCTCGTCCACCGCGAGGTGCTCCTTCTTGGTGTCAACGATCCACACCATGGAGGGGGTGCGGGTCATGTTGCGGATGCCGCCCAGGTTGGACTGCAGCTTGGTCAGCTCACGCTTGAGGAGCAGGAGCTCCTTCTTGGTGTGGCCGGAGCCGGCGACGTCCTCAAAGTTGATCTCCTCGAGCTCCTTCATGCGCTGAACGCGCTTGGAGACCGTGGCGAAGTTGGTCAGCATGCCGCCGAGCCAGCGGTGGTTCACGTACGGCATGTTGACGCGCGTGGCCTGCTCGGCGATGGCCTCCTGGGCCTGCTTCTTGGTGCCGACGAAGAGCACGGAGCCGCCGTGGGCCACGGTCTGCTTCACGAACTCGAAGGCGCGATCGATGTAGCCCAGCGACTGCTGGAGATCGATGATGTAGATGCCGTTGCGCTCGGTGAAGATGAAGCGCTTCATCTTGGGGTTCCAGCGACGGGTCTGGTGGCCGAAGTGGACACCGGAGTCCAGCAGCTGGCGCATGGTCACGACGGGCATGTCGTGCTCCTTTCGAACGGGGCACGCGCAGCGCGCTCCCGCCCTTATCGTTTGCGGTTGACGATCCCGGCCCCGAATGGGCCACGATCCCTGGCATCGTTTGCCCGCGGGGCGGGCCACAGCAACCCACCGGAAGAATCCGGACCACGGGCTGGGGTGCCGACTCCCCGAAGGGGGCCGGTGCGCGATGCGCGAAGTCGATGTGTGGCACCGCATGCGGGCACACGACATCGCTCTTTCCATTGTAGGGCACGCTGGAGCGTGCCATGACACCCGGGCCAGTGCGCTGGCCCACACTTCCCCTCACGGCCAGCCGCTGTTCACATCACTGCGCGACGCCGCGGCGCGGACTGGCCCTCGAGGGGCACCCTGGGTGGATGAGGACAGTGCACCGCGCGGCCGGGGCCGCGCCGCCCCGATTGCTCGCCAAGCCGCGCCTCGCCGCGGCCCCCGCCACGGTGGCGACGGCCGAACCGCCCAGCCCGGGGCCGCCGCCCAGGCCCGGCCCGCCACCCAGCCCGGGGCCGCCGCCGCCCGAGCAGCCGCCCCCGATCGTCCCCGCGCCGCGTGCCGCCTCGTTCAGGCTCGCCAAGGAACGGGCCGGTCGCCGGCGGGCCGCGGTCCTCCTCGGGCTCTCGGCGGCGGCCCTCACCGCCGCGGCCGGGGTGCCGCCCGTCGGGCGGGCACCCGCCCCCGGCACGGCATGGGAGAGCGTCGGGATGGTGGCGGACTACGACGCCCCCGAACGGCGCTGGGACGCCGGGCACCGCGGCGTCGACCTCGCCGCCGCGGAAGGGGACACCGTCGTGGCCCCCGCCGACGGGGTCGTGAGCTTCGCCGGCACGGTGGCCGGCCGCCCCACGGTGTCCATCGAGGTGGGAGGCGGCTGGCGCACCACGCTTGAGCCGGTGGCCCCCTCCGTCGCCGCGGGGGACGCCGTGCGAGCCGGAAGCATCGTGGGAACCGTCTCGCGGGGCGGGCACTGTTCGGCGCGCTGCGTGCACTGGGGGCTGAAGTCCGGACATGGCCGCAAGGAGCGCTATCGCGACCCGCGCACGCTCGCGCAGGACCGCCGACCCTCGGTGCTGTGGATCGACGAGCACACCCCGCCGCGGTGAGCGAGGGGAGGGCATGAGACTGTGACCCTTGTCTCATGAGATTGTTACCGGTAACTTTCGTGCGAGCGCCCTTGGCGTTTTCCCGCTCCCCCACTCCCCAGGAGGAACTCATCGTGTTACCGCATCCCCTGGCCCGCTCGGCCCTCGCTCTCACGAGCGTGGCCGCCCTCGGCCTCTCGGCGTTGGTGGCGGCTTCGCCGCCCCTCACCGCCCAAGCAGCAACGGTCTCGCCGGCCGCGCCGGAGGCCGCGGCGCCGATCGACGGCATGGTGGCCTGGTACCCGCTCGACCAGGCCGACGGCACCACGGTTCAGGACGCCTCCGGCCACGGGCACACGGCAACGGTGAGCGGCACGGCCACCTGGACCGACGGCGCAGGCTTCCGCTTCTCCGGCGGTTCCGCCTCAAGCGGCAATGCCATCAAGCTGCCGGATAACCTCATCGCCGGCCTCGACTCCATCACCGTCACGATGGATGCGTGGGTGGACCCGAAGCTCTCCGGGAACCACTTCCTCTACAACCTCGGCAACGAGGCCGTCGGGACCCCGGAATCCGGGACCGGCTACCTCTTCACCACGAGCACGCCGTACCGCGCCACGCTCTCCACCGGAGCCTGGAGCAAGGAACAAAGCACCAAGGTCACGAGCAATCTGGCCAAGGGCGTGTGGAAGCGCGTGACCTACACCCAGACCGGTACCGTCGGCGTCCTCTACGAGGACGGTACCGAGGTGGCTCGCAACACCAACGTGACGATCAAGCCCTCCGAGATCGGTGGGGGCAAGACCACCCGCAACGTCCTGGGGACCTCGGCCTACAAGGCTGACAACTCCTACCAGGGTCTTCTGCGCGATGTGCGCATCTACGATCACGCGCTCTCCGCCTCGGCGGTGGCTGACCTCGCGGATACCGGACGCCTCTCGTTGGCGCAGCAAGACGCCGACTGGGCCACCGAACAGCTCGGCGACACGAGCGCCGTCGTCGCCGACCTGACCCTCCCCACCACCGGACCGCGTGGCACCACGCTGAAGTGGGCGTCGTCGAACACCGCGGCCATCAGCGCCACGGGCACGGTCAACCGCACCACGCAGGACCAAAGCGTCACGCTCACCGTCACGGCGAGCGCCGGCCGCGTGGACGCGAGCGCCGACGCCACGGCGACGGTGCCCGGGGTCGCCAATCCCGATCAAGCGGCGGTCGATGCGGCCCTCGCCAAGCTCGCCGTCGACGGCCTGGACGACATCCGCGGGAACATCACGCTGCCCGGCAGCGTGGGCGGCCTGCCGGTGACCTGGTCCTCAAGCCAGCCCGGGGTCATCGCTGCGGACGGGGTGGTCCACCGCCCCGCCACGGGAGAGGCGTCGGCCACGCCGACGCTGACGGCCACGGTGTCCCGCGGCTCGGCGTCCGCCGACCGCAGCTTCGACGCGACGGTCCCTGCCCTGCCGGAGAAGGAACCCACCACCGGGTACCTCTTCACCTACTTCACGGCGGACACCAAGGGCGGGGAGAAGATCTACCTCGGGGCCTCGAACGGCAACAACGCCCGCGACTGGATCGATCTCAACGGCGGCGCTCCCGTCATCTCGTCGACCAAGTCCACCACCGGCCTGCGCGATCCTTTCATCGTGCGTTCCCCCGAGGGCGACACCTTCTACATGATCGCCACGGACCTCTCGATCGGCGGCGGCACCAGCTGGGACGCCTCCCAGCGCTCGGGCAGCCAGTACATCGAGGTGTGGGAGTCCCACGACCTCGTGAACTGGTCCGAGCAGCGCCACGTCAAGGTCTCCCCAGACAACGCGGGCAACACCTGGGCCCCCGAGGCGTACTGGGACGATTCCCTCGGGTCCTACGTGGTGTTTTGGGCCTCCAAGCTCTACGCGGACAACGATCCGAGCCACACCGCCTCCAGCCCGCCGAACACGATGATGTACGCCACCACGCGCGACTTCCGCACGTTCAGCGAGGCCAAGGTATGGCAGGACACGGGCACGTCCCGCATCGACTCCACCGTCATCAAGGAAGGCGACACCTACTACCGCTACACCAAGGACGAGGGCCAGGCTTACGGTTGCCTCGACGTCTTCGAGGAGACCTCCGCCTCGCTCACGGCGCTCACCGACAAGAACGGTGGCTGGAGCATGGGCGCGAAGTGCATCGGCAAGTCGGCCGGCACGGGCAACGTGGAAGGCCCCACGGTCTTCAAGGCCAACGAGGGCGACGTGAACGGCTCCGGCTACTACCTCTTCGTTGACGAGTTCGGCGGTCGCAAGTACCTGCCGCTCTTCTCCCCCACGCTGAAGGACGCCAAGTGGACCGCCGTCACCGACGCGACGCTTCCACCCACGACGCCGCGTCACGGCACGGTGCTGCCGGTCACGGCCACCGAGTACGCCGCCATCATGAAGAAGTACCTCCCGGAGCCGACGGCCGTTCAGGCCCAGACGCTCGCGATCGAGGTGGGCGAGAAGGCCTCGCTGCCCAGCAAGACCAAGGTCACTTTCAAGGACGGGTCAACCCGCGACCTCGCCGTCACCTGGGACGAGCTCCCGGCCGACTACAACGCGGCCGCCGGCACCGTGAAGCTCGACGGCTCCGTCGCCGGGCTCGAGCTGAAGGGCAGCCTCAGCATCACCGTGAAGGAGGCGCAAGAGGACAAGACCCTGTTGCACTACGACTTCACGCAGCTGGGTGCCGCGTCCGCCGGCACCACCGTCCCCGACACCTCCGGAAACGGGTACAACGGCACCATCAAGGGCACGGGCGCGAAGGTCAACGACGGGGTGCTCACGCTCCCCGGCGGCTCGGCGACGTCCGGTGCGGCCTACGTGGAGATTCCCCGGGGCACCTTTGATGCCAAGGACACCATGACGGTGTCGGTGTGGCTCAAGAACACCACGGGGGCAGGCAACTACGCGGCGCTCTTCTTCGGCTCAACCGAGGCGACGCCGAACAACTACTGGCTCTTCAATCCCCGCAACGGCTCCAACCAATTCAAGTCCGTCATCACCGGCTCGGTGAGCGCCACGGCCCCGTGGGGTACCGAGAAGGGCATCGCGCCCACGAATGCGGCGCAGGGCATCCCCGGTCCCACCACCTCGGACGAGTGGGCGCTGTACACCACGGTGTTGGAGAAGGGAAAGCTCACCGGCTACCTCAATGGCACCGCCATCGGCACGGTCCAGACGGATCGCAGCGTCTCCGATCTGGGCAAGAACCTGGTGGCCTACATCGGTCGCTCGTCCTACGCAGACAAGTTCTACGCCGGCGGTGTGAAGGATCTGCTGGTCACCACCTCGGCGGCCACGCCCGCCCAGGTCCAGCAGCGCTACTACGCCGGGGCGGACGCCTCGGTGGTCAAGGCGGCGCTGGAGACCGACGCCAAGGCCCTCTCGGTTCCGGCGACGACCATCGCGGATCTGACCCTGCCCGCCACGGGCACCGAGGGTTCACAGATCACCTGGAGCACGAGCGACGCCAAGCACCTCGGAGCCGATGGCACGGTCACCCGCCCCGAAGGCGACGACGCCAAGGTCACGCTCACCGCCACGCTGACCCTCGGCGGCACGAGCATCACCCGCGACTTCGAGGTGAAGGTGCTCTCCCAGGACCCGAACAACGACGTCGCCCTGGCGGCGGACGCCTTCAAGCTCGGCTTGAGCGTGGCCTCCGCCGACATCACCTTGGTCAACGAGGTCGACGGCGTGCGGGTCGCGTGGTCAAGCTCTGCCCCGGACACGCTCAGCGAGACCGGGCGGGTCACCCGCGGCGACGCCGCCCGGGAGGTCACCCTCACGGCGACCTTCAGCCTCGGCGCCGCTTCGAGCACCCGTGAGTACGTCGTGAAGGTGCTGGCGAAGGACGCCGGCTTCGTGTCCTCGTACCTGCTCGAGGGCTCCACGAAGTTCACCGATGTCCTCCACCTCGCAACGGCGGGCGAGAGCGGCGCGTTCACCCCCGGCAACAAGGGTCGGGCCGTCCTGTACCCCACGCTGGGTTCGGTGCGCTTCGGCCAACCGACGATCTTCCGTTCGCCGGAGGGTGGATTTGGGTTGGTGGCCCCCGAGATGGGGGCGAGCGGCCCCACCGGCAAGCTCTACGTCTACGACTCGGCCGACCTCACGAGCTTCACGAACGAGCGGCTCGTGAACTTCGCCGACGGGCTCACCGCCTCGAGCGTGTCCGTGGACTATCGCAACGCCGAGGGCGTCTTCGTGCTGGACTTCAGCGACACGAAGGACGCCCAGCGCTACCGCGTCAGCACGGCGGACTTCAAGACCTTCTCCGCCCCGGAGAAGCTCTCGGCCTCGGATGCCCAGCGCTCGGCAACGCAGCGCGCAGCCGCCGAGCCGACCGTGGAGGGGCTGCCCTCCGACGCCACCGGCGTATCCGCCTTGGCCCTCACCGCCGGCGAGACCGAGCGCATCGCCACGAAGCTCGGCCGCGTCACGAACACGGGGATCTCGGGCATCGACGATGCCAGCATCGCCGTGGGTGACGACGCGCCGGAGGCTCCGGAGACGGCCACCGTCGAATACTCCTCGGGTTCCACGAGCACCTTCCCGGTGACCTGGAACGCGGAGGAGTTGGCCAAGGTGGATCCCTCCACGCCCGGGACCTACACGGTCACGGGCACCGTGGAGCGCCCCAGCTATCCCGACCCCCTCGTGGAGCGCCGGGCCGACCCGGACGTCACGCTGGGAGACGACGGCTGGTACTACTTCACGTCCTCCTACCCCATGGTCAACGCCAGCGATCCCGAGGGCTACGACCGCGTGATCCTGCGCCGCGCCAAGAGCATCTCGGGGCTGCAGGACGCGGAGGAGGTCACCGTCTGGGACGAGTCATCCACCGACGACTTCAACCCGTACATCTGGGCCCCCGAGCTGCAGAAGATCGGCGATGACTGGTACATCCTCTTCACCTCCGCCCGCAAGGGAGGCGTGTGGGATATCCGCCCGGTCATGCTCAAGTACACCGGCGGGGACTTCACGGGCGAGAAGGTCATGGACATGGCCAACTGGACCATGCTGGGCCAGGTCAAGGCCGCGGCCGGTGACACCCAGGCGTTCACGCACTTCTCGCTGGACATGACCGCCTTCGAGCAGAACGGACGCCACTACCTCATCTGGGCGGAGAAGCCCGGGGCCTCCGTCCTGCGCATGGGTGAGATCGACCCGAAGGATCCCACGCAACTCATCTCGGCCTCGATCCTGCTCAGCGAGCCCACGCAGGCGTGGGAGCGCAACGATGCGCAGGGTCAGCAAGTGGACGAGGGTCCCGCGGTGATCCACCAGGACGGCAAGGTCTACGTGTCCTTCTCCGCCTCCACCGTTGACCGGAACTACGCCGTGGGTCTGCTCAGCGCGGACGAGGACGCCGATCTCATGGACCCTGCCTCGTGGACCAAGACGGGTTATCCCGTCCTGACCACGGACGACGTTCCGGGACAGATGGGCCCCGGTCACAACTCGTTCACCACGGACGAGTGGGGCAATCCCGTGATCGTGTTCCACTCGCGGACCGAGAACGACACCTCAAACCCGGGCGAGGCGACCGACGAGGGTCTGTACGATCCCCGCCGGCACGCGCGCGCGGCCACGGTGCATTTCGACGTGGACGGGCAGCCCGTCTTCAATCTGACGGCGGAGGAGGAGCTCGACCCCGAGCTGGCCAAGGTCAGCTACACGGTGACCGTGGTGGCTGCGGAGACGCCGGGCACCACCGAGCCGACGGAGCCGACGGAGCCGACCAAGTCCACCGAGCCCACCGGTTCCACCGGTTCCACCGGCGGAGGCGAAACCACCCAGCCCACGGGGCCCACCGGCTCCACGGGCGGGACCGGTTCCACCGGCTCCACGGGCTCGACCGGCGATGCGGGCGTTGCCCCCACCCCGTCCACCGGCGGCAAGGGCGAATCCACGGCGACCGGGCAGGGCTCGGCGTCGCAGGGCGTCGATCCAGACGGCTCGTCTCCCACGGTCCAGGCCGGCGAGAACGAACAGCTCGCCCAGACCGGAGTCTCCGGTCTGTGGTGGGCCGCAGCGGCCCTGCTCCTGCTGCTCGCTGGCACGGGGGTGATGCTGCGCCAGCGCACGGCGCGCAGGCACTAGCGTCTGGGCCCCGCTGAGGGGCCCGGATCGACCACGGCGCGGGCCGGGTGGGACGTTTCCACCCGGCCCGCGCTGTCGTGTTCCGGCCGGGCGGCGTGCGACGGCCCCGCCTGTGCGTGAAGCAAGCGGGCAGACCAGAAGCCGCCACCTTGGGGTCACCGGCAGGCCGGCACCGAAGGCGGTCACCGGCAGGCGGGCGCTGTTGGGTCGGTACCGCAGGCGCGGGGCAGGCCGGCGGTTTCCCCGTCGCGGGACCGCGTCGTGCCGGGCCCGGACGCTCCCCTCACCCGCTCACCCGGCGGCGTCGTCGATTCCCCAGGGGCCGATCTGGAAGGCCACCTCGCGCGCCGGCCGGTAGCCCCCCTCCCCCCCAAAAAAAAGCCCCCGGAAACGGCCGTGCCCCGGTTCCCTGAACAGGGAACCGGGGCACGCGGGTGTCCGGCGGCGTCGCGCCGGCCTTAGCCGAGGGCGGTGATCCGCCAGGAGGCCGTGGCCGGCGCCGCGGCCTCGAGGCGGATGACGTCGACGCCGGAGTTGAAGGCCCCCGGCGGGCACGTCATCGGCTCCACCGCGAGGCCCGTGCGGTTCAGCTCGGGTTCCGGCCGGTCGGCGGTGTGCAGCTGTACCCAGCCCAGCTCCCTCCCCCAGCTCATGCGTACCCCGACCCCGCCCGGGGCCGTGAGGTCAACGTGAGCCAGCCCCGCGTCGTCGCGCACGAGCTCCGTGTAGGCGTGATCGATGAAGGTCTCGCCGATCTGGCGAGGCGAGGCGAAGTCGAGCTCGGTGCCGGCCGCGGGCAGCACCTCATCCGGGAGGAGGCGCTCGCCCACCGTGTGCTGCACCCGCCTGGCCGGGACGGTCAGGGTCCACCGGCTCTGCTCGCCTGGCGCGCACAGGTAGGAGTGCGAACCCCACCCGAAGGGGGCGGGTTCGCCGCCGAGCAGCGTCGCCGTGGCCAGCGTGGTGAGGCCCCGCGCGTCGAGGGTGTACTCGACGCGCACGCGGACCCGGTGCGGGTAGCCGTCCTGCGCCTCGATCACCGTGGCGAGCACGGCCCGCGCCGGCCCGGACTCGATGACCTCGAAGTCGTTCCACAGGCTCAGCCCGTGGAGGGCGTGCCCCCGCGCCGGCTCGCTCAGCGCGAGCCGCTGCTCGCGGCCGTTGTAGCTGTAGCGTCCGTCGACCACCCGGTTCGGCCACGGCGCCAGGAGCGCCCCGCTGAAGACGGGGCGCAGCTCGTCGGCGGCGAAGGGTCGCACGAGCGGGCGGCCCCGCCACGCGAGTTCGCGCAGCGAGGCCCCCACCGTGGCGATGCACGCCGTGTAGTTGTCGTAGTCAAGGCGCAGTTGGCGCCCCGAGAGTGCGTGCGTCGACTCACTCACCGTCCCGAAAGTCGCAGAGATGCATCGTTGAAGCGTAGTTCCTTGGCGAAGCTCGCCGCGTTCGTGTCCGCAGTGATTTCCGCGAGTTCGATGCCCACCATGCCGGCAAACGCGCGGAACGCGTCGAGGCTCACGGCGGTGCTCATGACGGTGTGGTGGGCGGCGCCGGCCTCGAGCCAACAGGCGGTGCTCGTGGCAAAGTCCGGGGCGGGCTTCCACACGGCCCGGCCCACCGGCAGGCGCGGCAGGTCGGGCGCGTCGACCAGCTGCACGTCGTTGCCGGTCAGGCGCAGGCGGTCCCCCAGGTCGGAGAGGGCCACCACCACGCCGGGGCCGGCGTCCGCGGTGAAGACGAGCCGCACCGGATCCTCGCGATCGCCGATCCCGAGGGGGTGAATCTCCAGGCGGGCCTTGCCCTGCGTCAGCGACGGCGAGACCTCCAGCATGTGGGCGCCGAGGATGCGCTCCTGGCCCGGCGTGAGGTCGTAGGTATAGTCCTCCATGAGGCTCGCGCCTCCCGGCAGGCCGGCGCCCATGACATTGGCCAGGCGCACCAGGACGGCGGTCTTCCAATCTCCCTCCGCGCCAAAGCCGTAGCCCTCGGCCATGAGCCGCTGCACGGCCAGGCCAGGCAGCTGACGCAAGCCGCCCAGGTCCTCGAAGTTGGTGGTGAAGGCGCCGAAGCCGCCCTCCTCGAGGAACGAGCGCAGGCCCACCTCGATCGCGGCGCCGTAGCGCAGCGACTCGTGGCGTGCGGCACCCGGCAGCAGCTCGGGATCCACGTCGTAGAGGCGCACGTACTCGGCGACCAGCTCGTCGATCTGCTCGTCCGTCGCGGCGTCCACGGCCTCGACCAGCTCGTTCACGCCCCAGGTGTTCACCTGGACGCCGAGCCGACGCTCGGCCTCCGTCTTGTCGCCCTCGGTGACGGCCACGAAGCGCATGTTGTCGCCGAAGCGGGCCAGGCGCAGGGACTGCAACGCGGCGCGGCCGGCGGCGGCACGCTGCCACGTGGAGACCTGCTCCAGCACCCGCGCGTCGCTCACGTGGCCGGCCACCGTGGTGCGGTGCACGCCCAGACGGGACTGGATGTACCCGAACTCGCGGTCGCCGTGGGCGGCCTGGTTCAGGTTCATGAAGTCCATGTCGATGGTGGCCCACGGCAGCTCCACCTCCGCCTGCGTGTGCAGGTGCAGCAGCGGCTTCTGCAGCAGTTCCAGCCCCGAGATCCACATCTTGGCCGGGCTGAAGGTGTGCATCCAGGCCGTCAGGCCGATGACCGAGTCGTCGGAGTTGGCCTCGAGGATGGTGCGGCGGATGGCGTCGCGGTCGGTGAGGACCGGCTTCCAGACCACCTTGACCGGCGTGCCGGCGTCCAGGGCCGCGGCGATGCGATGGGACTGCAGCGCCACCTGCGCCAGCGTCTCCTCGCCGTAGAGTCCTTGGCTCCCCGTGAGGAACCACACCTGGTATTCGGAGAGGTCAGTGCTCAGTGGTGCGCGGGTCATCCGTGCTCCCTTTCCGTGATGCTGGATGTGCTGGGGCTGGGGTCTTGCGACCCCCGGCGGTCATCGCCGGCCTGCCCGTAGACGTTTTGGTAGCGCTCGTAGAGAGCGTCGATGGACTCGGCCGGGAGCGGGGTCAGCGGACCGGCCTGATCCGCGTGGTGGACCGTCCTGGCGACGTCCTCCAGCATCACGGCGGCCTTGACCGCGTCCTTGGCCGTGGAACCGATCGTGAAGGGGCCGTGCCCGCGCATGAGGACGGCGCGGGAGCGGTGCCCGCTCAGCGTGGCCACGATCCCGCGGCCGATGGAGTCGTCGCCGATGATCGCGAACGGGCCCACGGGAATGGGGCCGCCGAACTCGTCGGCCATGGCCGTGATGACGCAGGGGATCTCCTCGCCGCGCGCCGCCCACGCCGTGGCGTAGGTGGAGTGGGTGTGCACCACCCCACCGACCTCCGGCATGTGGCGGTACACATAGGCGTGGGCCGCCGTGTCCGAGGACGGGGAACGCTCGGAGCCGGGGGTTCCCGGCACCACCTCCCCGTCCAGCGTGCACAGGATCATGTTCTCCGGGCGCAGATCGTCGTACACCACGCCGCTTGGCTTGATCACCATGAGGTCGGCTCCGGCCACGCGGGCGGACACGTTGCCGCCCGTCCACACGACCAGTTCGTACCGGGTCAGCTCGGCGTGCAGCGCGCTGACCTGCTCGCGCGCCTCCTGGATCCGGGCCTCGAGCCCGAGCTCCTGGGCCGGCGCGCTCACGCCGAGACCTCCTGCTTGAGGGTGGCGGCGTCGAGCAGCACCTCGCGGCGGATGTCGCGCAAGCGGTGCATCATCTCGTCGCCGCCGCGACCGAAGTGGTCGTGGAGCCTGCGGTACTCGGCAAAGAGCAGATCGTAGGTATCCGCCGAGTCCTCCTGCGGCTGGTAGGCGTTCGGGATCAGCGAACCCATGACCGCCGCCGCCTCCCGGATGTCCGGGTACTCGCCCGCCGCCACGGCCGCGTGGATCGCGGAGCCCAACGCCGGTCCCTGGTCGGAACCGATGACGGAGACGGGCATGCGCAGCACGTCGGAGTAGGTCTGCATGAGCTGGCGGTTCTTGAGCAGGCCGCCGGCCACGATGAACTCGGTCACGGGGACACCGGAGGCCTTGAAGGTCTCCACGATGATGCGGGCGCCGAAGGCCGTTGCCTCCAGCAGCGCGCGGTACTCCTGCTCGGGGCGCGTGGCCAGGGTCTGGCCCAGGATCACGCCGGAGAGATCGTGATCCACGAGCACCGAGCGGTTGCCCGAATGCCAGTCGAGGGCCACGAGCCCGTGGGCACCCACGGGCTCGGCGTACGCCAAGTCGGTGAGGTAGGTGTGCACGCTGATGCCGCGCGCTGCGGCCTCTTCCGCGTAGCGGGCCGGCACGTGCTGGTCGATGAACCAGCCGAAGATGTCGCCCACGCCTGACTGCCCGGCCTCGTAGCCGTAGAGGCCGGCCACGATGCCGCCGTCCACTACGCCGCACATGCCGGGAACCTCCACGAGGTGATCCGAGCTCATGACGTGGCACGTGGACGTGCCCATGATCGCCACCATCTGGCCCGGCTCCACGGCCTTGGCCGCGGGGGCGGTCACGTGAGCGTCCACGTTGCCCACGGCCACGGCGGTGCCGACGGGAAGACCGGTCCAGGCCGCCGCCTCCGGGCTCAGGCCGCCGGCGCGGGACCCCAATTCGCCGAGGGGCTGCGCCAGCTTCTCCTGGGCGAAGTCGGCAAAGTCGGGATTGAGCCCGCGCAGGAAGTCACGCGTGGGGTAGGCGCCGTCCTGCAGGATGCCCTTGTAGCCGGCGGTGCAGGCGTTGCGCACGTAGGAGCCGCACAGCCGCCACACGATCCAGTCCGCCGCCTCGACCCAGCGGTCCATGAGGGCGTAGACCTCCGGGTCCTCCTCCAGCAGCTGCAGTCCCTTGGCGAACTCCCACTCGGAGGAGATGAAACCGCCGTAGCGGGCCAGCCACGGCTCGCGGCGCTCGGCCGCCAGCTCGTTGATGCGATCGGCCTGGGGCTGGGCCGCGTGGTGCTTCCACAGCTTCACGTAGGCGTGGGGGCGCCCCTCAAGGCCGGCCACGCGGCTCAGCGGGGTCCCGTCCGCCAGCGTCGGCACCATGGTGCAGGCCGTGAAGTCGGTGGCGATGCCGACCACGCTGGCCGGATCGATGCCGGCGTTCTTGATGGCGGCGGGGACGGCCATCTTGAGGACGTTTTCGTAGTCCCCCGGGTCCTGCAGCGCCCAGTCCGGCGGCAGGGTGACGGTGCCGTAGCCCGCGGGTGCCGCGGTGAGGACGGTGTCCATCACCGCGTGGTCGTAGGCGTGTTCGGCGCTGCCCACTTGGGCGCCGTCGCTCACGCGCACCACGACCGCACGGCCGGACAGGGTGCCGTAGTCCACACCGATGACGTGTTTCTGGCCCGCTTCGGGGCTGAACACCGCGTTCATGCCTTCTTCTTCTTTCTCAGGAGGACGACTCGCTGCAGGAGCACAAAGACCAGCAGGATGCCGCCGGTGATGATGGTCGTGGCTTCGGGGGGCACGGTGCCGTCGCGGGTGATGAGCAGGGTCATCATGCCGATGACGAGGGCGCCCACCACGGAGCCGAGGACGAAGCCGTAGCCGCCCGTCAGCATGGTTCCGCCGATGACGACGGCGGCGATGGCGTCCAGCTCCCAGCCCACGCCGGTCACGTTCTGGGCGATGCCGGTGCGGGAGGTGTAGACCACCGCGGCCAGGCCGGCCAGCGTGCCGGAGATGAGGTAGACCCAGAGCTTGGTGCGGGCCACGGGCAGGCCCATGAGGCCGGCCGAGTTCTCGGCGCCGCCGATGGCGTAGACGGTGCGGCCGAAGCGCGTGCGCTTGAGCACCAGCACGGCCGCGACCACCACGAGGATCATGATGATCACGCTGGGCGTGACAACGAGGTCGTTGGTCTTGGGCCCGTCGATGAGCTTGATCGGCTCGGAGAGTGAGCGGAACGAGGAGTCATCGTCCAGGCGGACCGGGGTGGTCGCCATGATCGAGGCGATGCCGCGGGCCAGGAACATCATCGCCAAGGTGGCGATGAAGGGCTGCACGTTGAAGTACTGCACCAGCACGCCGGACATGAGGCCGAAGAGCGAACCCACCAGGATGGTCACCGGGATCACGATCACCACCGGCAGCCCGGCGTTGGCCATGAAGACCCCCGTCAGCGAGCTGACCGCGATGACCGAACCCACCGAGAGATCGATGCCGCCCGTGAGGATCACGAAGGTCATGCCCACGGCCAGGATGATGAGGTAGGAGCTGTTGATGAAGAGGTTGGAGATGGTGTTGTACTGGAAGATCTTGCCGTAGGCCGCCTCCCCGTACACGAACATCAGCAGCAGGATCGCGACCGAGGCGATCGTCGGAAGCGCGTCAAGCAGGGAGCCACGTCCGCGCCTGGCAGGCTGCGCGGCGGTGGGCCGCGGCCGGGTCAGTGTGGTGCTCATGCGTTCACCGCTTTCTGGTCGTTGTCGGTGCCGGCCGTGCCGGCGCCGCCGGCGCTGCCCGACGTCGCGGGCTCACCACCGGGCCCGGCCACCGGAGAGCTGTGGCTGGGAGCCGGGGACGGCGGCGTCGGGCGCTGGGCCGGAGCGCGCCCGGCGCGACGCCCGCGCAGCCAACCGCGCACCCGCTCCGACTGGAGCAGGCAGACCGCCACGATGACGATCGCCTTGAAGGCCGGGGTGGCGGCGGAGGGGATGGAGAGGAAGACGATGGTCTTATCCAGCGTGGTGATGAGCAGCGCGCCCACCACCGAACCGGTCAGGGAGAACTTGCCTCCCGCGAGCGAGGTGCCGCCCACCACCACGGCGAGGATGGCGTCCAGCTCGGAGTTCAGGCCGGTGCGGGAGACCTCCACGGTCATGACCGAGGCGGTGGCGAAGACGCCGCCCAGCCCGGCCAGCAGCGCGCTCAGGGCGTAGACGCTCAACAGCAGCCCGCCCGGGCGGATGCCGATGAGGCGGCTGGCCTTGGGGTTGATGCCGAGGGCCTCGATCATGGTGCCGAGCGCCGTGCGGCGCACGAGCACCGCCACGGCGGCGACGAGGACCGCCGCGATGACAAACACCACGGGGAAGCCGAGCACGGTGCCGTTGGCGATCCAGCGGAAGGCGTCGTTGGTGGCTGCGGTGTTCTGGCCGCCCGTGATGACGCGGGCGATGCCGCGGCCGGCCAGCATCATGACGAGCGTGGTGATGAAGGGTTGCAGCCCCACCCACGCCACGAGCACGCCGTTGACCAGGCCGAGCACCAAGGCCAGGCCGAGGCCCATGCCCAGGGCCGCGAAGGCGGAGCCGGCGGTGTTGGGCGCGGTGGAGAGGAACTGCATCGACACCGCGCCGGAGACCGCCATGACGGAACCGACGGAGAGGTCGATGCCGCGGGTGGCCACCACGAGCGTCATGCCCACGGCGATCATGAGCACCGGCGCCGACTGGCGCAGGATGTCGATGAGGTTGCCGGAGAGGTTGCCCGTGGTCGGGTTGACCGTGATTGCCAGGTAGCTGGGGTCCTTGATGACGTCAACCGCCAGGAGCAGGAGCAGCGCAACGATGCCCCAGGCGTACTGCTGGGAGAACAGGCCCTTGAGGCGGGACCCGATGCCGGGTGCGGGGGCGCTCATGCTGCCTCCTCCTCTGCGATGGTCTTGACGATGGACTCGACGTCGACGTCGGGGCCGTTCACCAGTTCTGCGATCAGGCGGTGATCGCGCAGCACGGCGATGCGATCGCTCAGGCGGACCACCTCCTCCAGCTCGGAGGAAATGAAGACGACGGAGAGTCCCTTGCCCGCCAGCTCGAGGATGACCTCGGAGATCTCCGACTTGGCGCCCACGTCGATGCCGCGGGTGGGTTCGTCGAGGACCAGCAGCTCGGGTTCGGTCGCCAGCCAGCGGCCCAGGACCACCTTCTGTTGGTTGCCGCCCGAGAGGTTCTTGATGGGGCGGTCCGGATCCGCGGGGCGCACGTTGAGGCGCTTGATGTAGGTCTCCACGAGCGCGTCGGCCTCCTTGCGGGAGACGCGACGCAGCCAGCCGCGCTTGGCCTGCACGGCCAGAACGAGGTTTTCGCGCACGCTGAGGTCGCCGATGATGCCCTCGTCGCGGCGGTTCTCCGAGGTGAAGGCGATGCGCTGGGCGATCGCGGCGTCCGGGGTGCGCAGCCTGACCGGCTTGCCCCCGATGCTGATGGTGCCGGTGTCGGCGCGATCGGCACCCGTGATCAGGCGGGCGAGTTCGGTGCGACCCGAGCCCAGGAGCCCGGCGAAGCCAAGCACCTCTCCCTTGTTCAGGGTGAGCGTGGTGGGCTCGATGATGCCCTTGGCGCCGACGCCGTCCAGGCGGGCGAACTCCTCGCGGGGCGCGTTCTGATCCAGCTCGCGGGCGTGTTCCATGCCCTTGAGGCTGCTCAGATCCTTGCCGATCATCTGGGCGATGAGCTCGGAACGGTTGATCTCGTGGGTCAGGTACTCCCCCACGAACTGGCCGTTGCGCAGCACGGTGAGCCGGTCGCTGATGGCGTAGACCTGGTCGAGGAAGTGGGAGACGAAGAGGATCGCCACGCCCTTGTCGCGCAGCGTGCGCATGACGCCAAAGAGCACCTCGACCTCATTCGCGTCGAGGCTGGAGGTGGGCTCGTCGAGGATGAGCACCCGGGTGTTGGACACGATGGAGCGGGCGATGGCGACCAGCTGCTGCACCGCGAGCGACAGGCTCGAGAGTGGCGCGCGCGGGTCCAGGTGGCCCAGGCCCAGTTCCTGCAGGACCAGGCGGGCCCGATCATGCGTCTTGGCCCACCTGATGCCGAAGGCGCCACGGGTTTCGTTGCCGAGCATGACGTTCTCGCCGATGCTCAGGTTCTCGCACAGGTTGACCTCTTGATAGACGGTCGAGATGCCGGAGCGCTGTGCATCGCCCGGGCCGGTGAAGCGGGTGCTTTCCCCCGCGACGGTGATCTCGCCGGCATCCACCTTGTAGACGCCGGTGAGCGCCTTGATGAGGGTGGACTTGCCCGCGCCGTTCTCACCCATGATGGTGTGAACCTCGCCCGGCCACAGTCGCAGCCCGACGGAGTCGAGGGCCCGGACACCCGGGAACTCGACGGTGATGCCCGTCATCTCGACGACGGGTTCCTTCCCTGCCATAACCGCTCCTTCGATCCCGTCCCCGCACAGCGGGGAACGGGGTGACACGGTCCCGGGGCGCGCACCCGCCCCGGGACCGTGTTGTTGGGTTTAGTACTTGCGATCCGGCAGGGCGGCCTTGGCCGCCTCCGGGGAATCGAAGGTCACCGACTTCACGACGATGTTCTTCTCGACGCTCTCGCCGGCCACGGCCTTCTTGACGACGTTGACGGCGTCCTCGCCAAAGAGCGGGTTGTACTCGGCAACGAAGCTGAGCTTGCCCTCGGCCAGCGCGGTCAGCGCGTTCTTGGTGCCGTCGATAGTGATGATCTTGACGTCCTTGCCCGGGGTCAGGCCGGCCTCCTCGACGGCCTGCACGGCGCCGAGCCCCATCTCGTCGTTCTGCGCGAAGACGAGCTGAATGTCGTTGTTGTTGGACTTGAGCATGGTCTCGAAGACGCTCTTGGCCTCTTCGGTTGACCAGTTGGCGCTCTGGCTACCGACCTTCTTGAGGGAGGACTCCACCGTGGCGTCCCAGCCCTTGTTGCGGTCGTTCACCACGGAGAGGCCGGGAGGACCCTCGAGCACCACGTAGTTGCCGCCATCCGGGAACTGCTTGTTGGCCCACTCGGCGGCCGCGGTGGAGATGCCCACGTTGTCCGGCGCGATGAGCGAGGTGTAGAGCGACTCGTCGTTGGGCTCGATGCCGCGGTCGAGGAGGACCACGGGGATCTCCGCCTCCTGCGCCTTCTTGAGCGAGCTCTCCCAGCCGGTGGCCTCGGTGGCGGAGAGGACGATGGCGTCCACGCCCTCGTCCACGAAGGACGTGAAGGCCGTGATCTGCGAGTTCTGGTCACCGTTGGTGGCCGGCGCGTACTTCAGCTCGATGTCGGCGTTCTTGAACGCCTCCTTGATGTTCTCCTCGTTGGCCGTGCGCCAGCCGCCCTCGGGGCCAACGGCGACGAAACCGACGGTGAGCTGCTCGGAGGCGGAGCCGGAATCCGCCGGCGAACCGGAGGCGCCGCACGCCGAAACGGACAGGGCGAACATGCCGGTGACGGCCAGAGCTGCGATCTTGCGAAGCGGGGTGAAGGTCCGCATGGGATTTCTCCTCAGGGTGTGGCGCCTGTCGCGGATGCGGGGCGCAGGGGGTGGTGCACTTCACGTTGTGACGATCATGTTACCGGTCACAATCGGGCGTGTGTCAAGTCACATCTTCAACAATGTCCATTCCGTGGCGTCGATGTTTCGTCCCCCGGACACGACAAAGGACCCCGGCTCGGGCGAGCTGGGGTCCTCAGGAAGGGGCGACAATGCGGCGAGCGACGGGCGGCGGCGCCTCGCGCGAGCCGGCGGCTTAGTCCCTGGGCGGGGCGGTGGACGCGCGCAGCACCAGTTCCGCCGGAATTCGGCGCGCCTGCGTGGTGCCGCCCGGCTGGCCGATCTGCTCGAGCAACGCGATCACCGAGGCCGTGCCCAGGGCCTCGAAGTCCTGCCGCACCGTGGTGAGCGGCGGGAGGTAGTGCGCCGACTCGGCGAGGTCGTCGAAGCCGACCACGCTGATGTCCTCAGGGACGCGCAGGCCGGCGTCGTGCAGCCCGTGCACGAGCCCGAGCGCCATCTGGTCGTTAGCGGCAAACACCGCGGTGCAATCCGGCGTCTGCGCCACCTGCGCGGCCAGCACGTACCCCCGGTCCGCCGTCCAGTCCCCCACCAGGGCCGGACGGACCGGCAACCCGGCCACCACGAGACGCTCGCGCCATGCCCCCTCGCGCGCGCGGGCCTCGGCCCAGTCCCTGGGGCCGGCAATGTGCATGATGACGCGGTGCCCCAGCGAGATCAGGTGGTCCATGGCCAGGCGCGAGCCGGCCGCCTGATCCACGGAGACGGTGCTGCGGTCCTGCGGCGCGTCGGCGTTGATGACCACCACGGGGAGTTCGCCGGGATCCCCGAGCAGCTCCCTGATCGTCTCGGTGCGCGGCGCGATGGCGATGAGGCCGTCGATCCCGTGATCCACGAGATGGCTCACGGCGTCCCGCATGGGCGTGCCCTCGCGCGAGGCGGTCAAGGTGCTGATCGTGTAGTCGCGGGCGTAGGCCGCGGCCTCGATGGCCCGCAGCGTGCTGGAGGGGCCGCTCTGGGATGCGCCGTCGACCACCACGCCGATGCGCTCGTGGCGGCGCGTGGCCAGGGCCCGTGCCACGCGGCTTGGGCGGTAGTTCTGCTCGTTGACGACCGCCATGACCTTCTCCCGCGTGGCCGGCCGGATGTTGGGGTGGCCGTTCAGGACCCGCGAAACGGTCTGGTGTGAAACGCCGGCCAACCGGGCGATCTCTCGCAAGCCGGTCGCCTGCGGCGCCCCTGAAGACTCGGCCATGGCCCTCCTGTCCGTCACGCCGCCCCGTGGACGGGTGGCGGCGCAAGGCATCATATCCGCGGGCAGTGCTCAATGCGGGGAGGTGCCGCCTAGCGGTGCGGTTGGCTCTGGGTGGGCTCGGCCGCATCCGCGTCCGTGTCCGCGCCCGGCCGTGCCGCGGCCGCGGTGCGCTGGCGATCGCGCAGGACCAGCTCCGTGATGCACCAGAACGCCAGCGTGCAGGCCATGAGGAACGCCACGATGTAGAGGAGCAGCGACACCGCGGCGCCGACGTCCCAGGCGGCGGGCGAAAGCCGCTGCTGCACGGCCGACCAGAAGCCGGTGATGAGAGACAGGGCGAAGCCGGAGGCCAGCAGGCCGCTGAGGCCGCCCCTCAGTCCTTCCCCCCTGGCCCCGGGGAAGCCCGTGCCCACGGTGTAGCAGGCGGCACCGAACGTGGCCACGAACGCACCGGCCAGGCCCAGCGCCTGCGCGCCAAGCGGCGCGCCGAGAAGCACATTGAGCACGGTGGCGATGATCGAGAGCACGCTCAAGAAGATGGCAAGGCGCCAGACGGCGGAAGACGGCATGGAAGACCTCGGGGCAGGGAGGACACCGATCGGGGTGCCGACCGGAGGCAGTGCAAGAGCACGAGCATAGGACAGGGGGCCGACTCTCCGGTAACTACCGGGCCCCCTGCGTCGCCCAGGGCCGGCACCGGCCCGGCTCACGCCGGAAGCAACAGGTCCCTGTCGTGAGCCGGCGCCACCGCCGCGAGCGGCTGCAGATGCGGCAGGCGCCAGACCTGCCAGGCCACGCCCGGCATGGTCGTGGAGTCGAGGTACTCGTGCAACGTGAAGCCGAGGGAGGCCGCCAAGCGCTGGATGCGCACATTGCTCGTGGCGGTGCGCAGGTGCAGCACGTCGAGGCCCGTGTGGCGGGCGTGTTCGATGCGCGCCTGCATCAGCAACCGCCCGAGGCCCCTCCCCTGCGCCGACTCGGCCAGGTAGAGCGTGTGCAGCTCCGCCGTGCCGGGGGCGGTCAGCTTGAGCCCGCCCACGCCGATCAGCTGACCCGTCTCGTCGCGCGCACCGAGCAGGACGTCCGGGGCGGGGCGCTCGAGCATCTCGCGGATCTGCTCGGGCCCCTTGAGGCGCGCCACGCGGGCGAGCGCTGCCTCGGGGGTGGCCCCGGCGTCCGCCAACATGCGGCGGGCGGGGGCCTGAATGAGGTGGACCACCTCGTCGATGTGGGCGTGCGAGAGCGCGGCAAGGGACACGGACACAGGCGTGACTCCATCCTGATGGATTGGGCTGAAGAGGGGTGAGGGCCTCAAGTCACGAAAGTTCAGTCACGTTCGGCGCGGGAGCAGCGCACATCAGGGGGTCAAGGCTTGAGATAAAGCGTCCTCGGCGGGTGTGCGAGGATGAGGCCAGGCACCATTTATATCGCATTCTTTGGCCCCCGCAAGACCACCTGTGGGTGGGGAGAATCTGTGAGGGATGAAGGGGAGATGAACGGCCTGGCGCCGGCGCGCCAGGCGCCCGCACTGCACGACGACGTTTGCCCCCTTTCGCGCGGTTTCTTGGGGATCTAGGGTGCACACCATGAGCGTCATTCTGGAGAACGTCGGCATCGCTGTGAGGGACCTCGAGGAAGCCATTGAGTACTTCTCAGCGCTCGGCCTCACGGCGCTCGGCCGGGACGAGGTCTCGGGCGGTTGGAGCGACGAGGCGGTGGACCTGGACGGCAACCACGCCAAGATCGCCCTCCTCGCCACGCCGGACGGGCTCGGAAAGCTGGAGCTCTTCGAATACCTGCACCCCACGGCCATCGATACCCACCCCACCCGGCCCAACGAGATTGGCATGCACCGAGTGGCCTTCAGGGTGGACAACTTGGATGAGGCCCTCGGCAGCCTCGCGGACCTGGGCCACGCTCCCCTGCGGTCGGTGGCGCGCTACCGCGACCTCTACCGGCTCTGCTACGTCACGGGGCCGAGCAACATCATCGTGATGCTCGCCGAGGAGCTCTGAGCACCACCGTCCAGCAGACACCAAGGGCCCGGCACCACCGCGTGGTGCCGGGCCCTTTCCGGTAGGGCGAGTGGGGCTTGAACCCACGACCCAAGGATTATGAGTCCTCTGCTCTGACCAACTGAGCTATCGCCCCATCCAACTCGCGGCGCGAGGCCGCGAACCTGGCCCATCGTATCCGGCGCGGCGTCTGCCTCCGAACCACGCCCTCCTGCCGCAACGCCACGCCTGCCGAGGTCCACGGCGGTTCCGACCACCTGGGGTAGAACCGAGTCATCACCCGCCGCCACGGAAGGCCGTCATGTCAGCTTCGCTCCCCGCACCGGAACCCGGCTGGTTCCAGGACCCCGCCGGAAACCACGAATCTCGTTGGTGGGACGGTGAGGCGTGGACCGCGCGCGTCGCCGACGCCGGCCGCACCTCTCCCGACCCGCTCACGGAGCAGTACCCGGCGCCGGGCGCCGCCGCAGACTCCGAGCCCGCTGTTCAGTCGCCGAACGACGGCGCGGATGGCACGCCCGCTGCCTCGACGGAAGCCACGGCAGAGGAAGGCGCGGACCCAGCGGAGGCTGAAACGGACGCCCCCAAGCCCAAGCGCACGCGGTCTGCTGCCAAGAACGCCAAACCCAAGTGGGAACAGAACGCCTTGGCCTCCGTCCGCACGGCGCTCCAGAGCTTCCGCAAGCCGCTCCATGATCTGCTCAAGCGCGACGCAAACGAGGGCGACACCCGCTTGCTGATCACCGACTTCCTCTGCGACGCGCTCGGCTACGACAAGTTCAACGATCTGACCACCGAATTCATGGTGGTGCGTGGTGAATTCGCGGACTACGGCCTGCGCATCGACAAGCAGCTCGTGGCCTTCGTCGAGGTCAAGCGCGTGGCGCAGAAGCTCAAGCAGCAGCACCTGCGTCAGGTGGAGACGTATGCCGTCAAAGGCGGCGTCGAGTGGTGCTTCCTCACCAATGGTCAGGTGTGGCAGGCGTATCACGTCTCGGTGGCGCAAGGGGAAAAGGCGGTCACCACCCTCGTCTTCGAGGTGGATCTCTTCGACGACGCCTCCGTCGAGGAAAATGCCGCCCTGCTCTTCCACCTGCACCACGATGCCTTGAAGCGCTCCACCATCGCCGCGGTGTGGCAGCAACAGGCGGCCATCGACCCGCGCGTCCTGGTGCAACTCCTGCTCTCCGAACCGGTCATCGACGCCCTGCGCAAGGAGGTGCGCCGCGGCAGCGGCTACAACCCGGCACCCGAGGACCTCGTGAGCGCGCTGCGGGGCGCGGTGATTCCGGCTCCGCTGCTCTAGCCTGCCCGGTTGCCCGCGCTGCGTCGTCGCGCCGCGGACGCGACGCAACCGCCGCGGGCGCGGGGCCACCGCCCCGTCGCCCGCGCGTGCAACACTCGACACCGTGAGCGTTCCTCCCCTCGAGATCCCGGTGCCGTCCACGATCCTGGAGCTGGCCGGCGGGCGCGCCGTCGAACCCGTGTGGCTCAACGGCGCGGGTGCCCTCACGGTGCGCGCCGGTTCGGGGCCGGGGGCCGTCTACATCAAGCACGGGCCCCTCGACCCCGAAACGAGCGCGGCGGGCGAGGCGGCGCGCCTGGCCTGGGCCGCGCCCTACACGCCGGTCCCCCGCGTGCTTGAGCACGGCAGCGACGGCACCCACGAGTGGCTCGTGACCGAGGCACTCCCGTACGCCAACGCCGTCGAGCGGCGCTGGCTCCTGGACCCCGGCCCCGCGGTTCGTGCCCTGGGCGCGGGCCTGCGGGCCCTCCACGAGGCGCTCCCCGTCTACGGCTGTCCCTTCGACTGGGGCGTCGCCTCCCGGCTGAACCGGCTGCCACCGGGCGCAGCGGCCCGCCTCCCGGAAGCCCCACCCATCGACCGGCCCGTCGTGTGCCACGGCGACGCCTGCGCCCCCAACACCCTCCTCACCGAGAGCGGGGACTGGGCCGCCCACGTCGACCTCGGGGCGCTCGGCGTGGCCGACCGCTGGGCCGACCTCGCCGTCGCTTCCGCCAACCTGGAGCGCAACTACGGCCCGGGCTGGGAACCGGCCTTCTTCGCCGCCTACGGCGTCACCCCGGACGCGCAGCGCCTGGCCTACTATCGCGCGCTGTGGGACGCGGGGGACCCGCCCTCGGCCTAGGACGAGGACGAGGAGCGTGCACCCTGGGCATCGCCGGCACCACCCTGGGCGGCCTCGCCGAGCTGGCCGGGATCGCGATCCCGGTCCCGGCCAGCTCGGTGGTGTCCACGGTCGAGGAGCACGCGGGCAGGAGAGACAAGAGCAGGGCCCCGTCTGCGTGACGGGGCCCTGCTGCGTTCTTGCGCGGGTTCTGGTGCCCGACGGCGCGTGCCCGGCTCGGGTGGGCACCGCGCCGCGCGCGCGGGGGTTCAGGCCCCCATGTACTTGGCGGCCGGCGCGCCGCGGTAGAGGTCCTCGAAGGTGTCCATCGTCTTCTGCTGCGCGTGCTGCAGCGCCTTGGCGTGTCCTGCCTCGCCCATCGCGGCGCGGTCGGCGGGAGACAGGTCAAGGACCGCCTCCAGCTTCTGGGCCAGATCGGCGTCGTTGCCCGGCTCAAACAGGAAGCCGTTGACGCCCTCGTCCACGAGGTGCGGCAGCGCCAGCGCGTTGGCAAGCACCACGGGGCGCGAGGCGGAGAGCGCCTCGAGCGTCACGAGGGACTGCAGCTCGGCCGTGCCCGGCTGGCAGAACACATCGGCGGCCAGGTACTCCTCGCGCAGCACGTCGTCGTCGACGAAGCCGAGGAAGTGCACGCGATCGGCCACGCCAAGGTCCTGCGCCAGCTTGAGCAGCTTGGGGCGTTGCTCCCCCTCACCCACGAGACGCAGGTGCGGAGGGTTGCTCCCCTTGAGCCGGGCGATGGCGCGGATGAGCACGTCGACGTTCTTCTCCACCGCGAGGCGCCCGGCAAAGAGCACCACCTGGTGGCCGGGGTGGGAGATCTCCTCGCCGTCGCGGGCCTCGTACTTGGCCGAGTCGATGCCATTGGAGAGCGCCAGGACGTGCTCGAGGCCGGCGCGGACGCGCATCTCGCGGGCGGCGAGCGGCGTGGGCGTCGTGACCACATCGGCGTGACCCATGATCTTGCCCATGTCGCGCCAGGAGTTCTTCGAGACGATGTCGAGGAACCACTGCGGGAACGGGAGGAAGGGCTCGAGGTTCTCCGGGATGAAGTGGTTCGTGGCGATGAGGCGCAGGCCGCGCTTGGTGGCCTGCTTCTGGGCCGCGTTGCCGATCATGTAGTGGCACTGGATGTGCACCACGTCCGGCTTGATCTCGTCCATCACCTGGGCGATGACCTTGTTGGCCGTCACGGGCACGCACAGCCGATAGCTCTCGTGCGTGGGGGCCTTGTGGCTCTTCACGCGGTGCACGGTCGCCTCGGGGCGGTGCTCAACGAAGCTCGGCCCGTTGTCGGTGCGCGCGGCGACGACGTGCACCTCGTGACCCCGCGCGCTCATGGCGGTGGCCAGGCGGAAGCAGAAGACGGCGGCGCCGTTCACGTCCGGCGGGTAGGTGTCGCAGGCGATGAGGATGCGCAGCGGCCGCTCGGCACTCACGTGGGGAACTCCTTGTTGTGGGTCCGCCCACCGAGTGCGATGGCGCGGGTCGCCTACTCCTTAGAGCGCTTTTCCTTGCGCGCCAGGACGTCCGGGTGGTGCCTGGACAGGGCGACGACCCCCACGATAGCAACGATGGCCGCGCCCGCCATGGACAGACCCACGACGGGGTGCACATCCGGGCGCAACTCGCCCAAGATCACAATGCCGATCGCCACGCCCACCATGGGATCGATCACGGTCAGACCGGCGATCACCAGTTCCGGCGGCCCGGAGGAGTAGGCGTTCTGGTTGAAGTACTGCCCCATGAGCCCGGCAATCACGATGGCCAGGAGCGGCAGCCACGGCACCTGCAGCCAGAACGGGACGCCCCGGTCGAAGTGAGTGAGGGCCACGGCGATGGTGCGCACCAGTACTGCTGTGAAGCCGAACAGCACGCCGGCTCCCACGATGTAGAAGAACGCCCCGTGCGGCCGGCGGCGGCGTGCAAAGGCGATGCCGCCGAAGAACACCACCACCACGGCGAGCAGCCCCACCACGGTCCATTCGGCCTGCGGCGTGAGCTTGGCCTCGTGCGTCGCATTGACGGCCAGCAGCACGAAGGCCACCGAACCGGTCATGCACACGATGATGGAGATCCACGTGGCCCGGTTGATGCTGATGCCCTGGTCCCGCGAATTGATGATGGTGGTCATCACGAGCGCGATCGCGCCGAGCGGCTGCACCACGGTCAGCGGCGCCATCGTCAGGGCCGCGACGTTGAGCAGCATGCCCACGCCCATGAGCGCGAGGCCGAAGAGCCAGCGGGGGTTGGTCAGGAGCCGGATGATGCCGCGCGAATTGACATCGAGGCCGCCCGTGTCCGCCTGCACGGCAGAGGACTGACGCTGGGTGCCGAAGGCCAGGAACGCCGCAGAGGCGATGGCGCACAGCACGGCCAGCCAGACCATCAGCCCTCTCCCCCGCCGTCGGCGGCGGGCTCACCAAGGTCAGTGCCCGACGTCGTGCCTTTGGCTTGTTCGCGCGCCTTGCGTTGGGCGGCGATCAGGTAGCCGACCGAGGCGGCCACGTGCAGGAGGGAACCGACGGCGAGCAACACGGTGCACACCGCGTGCAAGGCGGGGGCCCAGGAGAAGTTCGCCTGCGCGAGCAGCAGGAGCGGTGCGGCCAGCATCAGGAAGGCGGTGCGCACCTTGCCGAGGATGGACACCGGCAACTCGGGGCTGCCCTTGAAGAGGAAGAGCGCGTTGAAGAACAGCGCCAGGTCCGGGATCAGGATGGCCCAGACGAACCAGGCCGGCGCGACGTGGAAGATGACGTAGGTCGCCGCCACGATGATGAGGGCCAGCCGGTCGGCGAGCGGGTCCAGCCACTTGCCCACCGAGGAGATCTGGTTGAAGCGCCTGGCGACGTAGCCGTCCACCCAGTCGGTGGAGAAGAGCACGGCCAGGGCCCAGAAGGCCCACACGTAGTGGTGCGCCGCCACGAGGGAGACGAACACCGGCACCAGCAGAAAACGGGCCAGCGTGATGAGGTTGGGGGCCGTCCAGAAGGTGTGGCGTTCCACGTAGTGGATGTCGTCGCGCGTTCCAGCGCCAATGATCCTCACCGTGCGTGCACCCTCCCCTCGAAGGTCATGGACTACCCGGCCGCCGGTCGCCACCGGCAGCCGCCTTACTTTGCCTTGCGGAAGAGCCTGCGCACGAAGAGCACCACGGCGGTCGCGGCGAGGGAGACGACGACCCAGGGGCCCACCTTCTCCGCCGTGGCGCGCAGCTGTTCGCGATCGTTGACGGTGTCGCTCAGGCCCACCTGGGCGCGGTCGAGACCGTCCTTGGCCTGGCTCGTGGCGCGGCTCGTGGCAGCGGAAAAACGCTGCGCGGCGGCGCCGAAGCGGGCCTTGACGTCAGTTTGCTCCCCGAAGGTGTCGCGCAGCTGGGCCAGGTGCTCGCGGCGGCGGGCCAGGCGGCGGCGCAGCTCGGCCTCGGTGGGCTTGGGGGCCTTGACCTGGGGCTCCTGGGAGGCCGGGACCGGCGCCTCACCCTTCTTGGCCGGCTTGGCCGGCTTGGGAACCGCCAGCGTGGCGGGATCGAAGGCGGTGCCCTCGCGCAGCACCCCGAGATCATGCTGAACGCGCAGCATGGCCTGCTTGGGGATGGCAGCCGCCTCGGGCAGCGTGTTCTTGGCGCGCAGGGCGCCGATACCGGCGAGCAGGCCGCCGATGATGAGGAAGACCACCGCCACCACGAGCGCCGAGAGCCACAGCGGCATGACCGTGGCGAGGCCGGCGATGGCGGCGACCACGAGCGCGATCATCACGAGGGAGAGGAAGACGAGGCCGCCGACCACGAGGGCGGCGGAGACGCCGAGCGAGACGCCCTTGGACTGGAGCTGGCGCAGAGTCAGCTGCAGCTCGTCGTTGAGCTGCTTGGGCGCCAAACGCGACACCACCGAAACGGTCTCGCGCAGATTCTTCGGCTTCTGTGCCGCTTCCTGCTGCGACGCCGCGACGTCGGGCTGACTCATGTCTACTGCCTCCTGTGACAGGGCTGGGCGTGGGCCGTGTTCATGCCCCACATCCTCACAAAACTACCACTCACCATTCCCGCTCCGGCACGTTCCCCCGGCGGCCCGAGGTCACGTGGGCGGCCTCGTGTGCGCAAGACCACACGACCTCGGCCGAGTCGGCCCACGAGAAGCCGGCAGCACGGGCCAGGCCCGCCTCGCGGGCGGCCTCGAAACGCGCCGGGTCCTCGAGGGCCAGCACGGCGTCGGCGACGGCGCGCGGGTCCTCCGGATTCACGAAGCTCACGGCGTCCGCCCCCACCTCGCGGAAGATCTTGATGTCGGAGGCGATCATGGGCGTCCCCGCGCGCATGGCCTCCACGAGGGGGATGCCGAAGCCCTCCGAGCGCGAGAGCGTGACGGAGGCCGTCACCCGGCGCAGGAGGCGCTGATAGTCCTCCTCGTCGATGCCGCCGTGGAACACGACGTCGGCGCCGGCCGGGACGAGGGCCTCGAGCTGTTCGCGGCGCTCGGGGCGGATGCCGGAGACGAGGTGAAGCGTGTAGCCGGGCAGGTGCGCCATGGCGGCGATGAGCGTCTCGACGTTCTTGTATTCCATGAAGGAGCCCATGTAGACGAGCTCCTTGGTCGGGGCCACCCCGGCGGCTCGCGGCTCCCCCTGCGCCTCGGCGGCGTTGTAGACGACCCGCATGTCCCGCTTGGTCAGGCGATGCTCGGCGATGAGGTCCTTGGTGGTCTCCGAGACCGTGGCCACCACGTCGGCCCGGTTCAAGAGCACGCGCTGGGGCCAGTACGCCAGGTGGAAGAGCCTCCAGAGCAGGCGCACGGGGGCCGGGAGGAAGCCGGGGGGCGTGCGGTGCTGGTAGTAGATGAGGTCGTGCAGGGTGAGGACCAGGCCGTACTTGCGGCCCCAGGAACCCATGGTCTGCATGGGGGAAAAGACCACATCGGGCTCGAGCCGGTTGACCTTGAACGCCACGAGCGGCTCGAGGATCGATGTGGGCGAGGTGACCTTGGTGTACGGCACGGCCGGCAGCATGGGCAGCTGGGCCTCATCGCTGATGAGCATGCGCACCTCGTGCCTGGCCGCGAGCGCCTCGATCAGGCTGGCGGTGAAGCGTGAGATGCCGTCGTGCTGCGAGGTGCGGGTGTAGCGCGCGTCAACGATAAGCCGCACGGGGCCTCCTTGAGGTGAGTTCGTCTCCCCCGATTCTGCCCGGGATTCCTGGCACACGGGTAAAGCAAAGGGCCCCGGTGAGAAACCGGGGCCCTTCAGGTGGCTCCTCCGACTGGACTCGAACCAGTAACCCTTCGATTAACAGTCGAATGCTCTGCCAATTGAGCTACGGAGGATCGCAACGGCGTCGACTCTACCAGGGGTGTGCGGCGTTCGCGAAATCGGCGGGCCCCGGATTGTCGCGGCACAGAAAAACCCTTGTTGCCCCGCCGCAACCGGACAAAGCACGAGGCCCATTCACCTCAACAAAGGTGAATGGGCCTCGAAAGTGGCTCCTCCGACTGGACTCGAACCAGTAACCCTTCGATTAACAGTCGAATGCTCTGCCAATTGAGCTACGGAGGATCGCAACTCGTTCAGTCTAGCGGCTCACCCGCCCACTTGCCAAAACGAGCGCTCCCCACGGCTGGTAGTTTGATTGAATGTTCCCCATCACTCTTCGTGCCGGAGCGGAGGCCGACCATCCGGCCCTCCTTCGGCTGTGGCGCCGCTCCGTCGAGGCCACGCACCGCTTCCTCTCCCCCGCCGACGTGGCGGCGCTTGAACGCTTGATCGGCGAGGTCTACCTGGGTGCGGTCCGGCTCACCGTGGCGATGCACGACGACGCCCCGGTGGGCTTTGTGGGCCTGAGCGGCGGGGGCGCGGAGCCGCTGAGCATCGAGATGCTCTTCGTCGACCCAGACACCCACGGGCGCGGCGTGGGCACGGCGCTCCTGGAGGATGCCGCGGCCGGGCACGAGCTGGTCCTGGTCGACGTCAACGAGCAGAACCCCGACGCCCTTGGCTTCTACGTGGCCCGCGGCTTCGAAGTAGCGGGCCGCTCCGAGCTGGACGGCGAGGGTAATCCCTTCCCCTTGCTGCACCTGCGCCGGCAGGCGGCGCCGCCGGCCTAGGTCTCAGCGCGCAGGGAGCGCCGGCGCATCTCGAGCTCCATGAGCTCGCGGTTCAGGGCCTGCGCCTCCTCGGGCGGCGCGTCGATCGAGAGGCGCTGGAGCCGGCCGATCAGCTCGGCCTTGGCATGGTTGATCTGGATGTCGAAGAGGCGGTTCATGATGCCGCGGCAATACAGCGCGAGCTGATCGTCGCTACCGGCCGGCAACGGCACCACCGCCAGCTCCGCCACGAACGCCGCGAGCGGCTCCGGCACGGATTCCCGGATGGCCTCGACCCAGCGGCTCATGGGCGTCTGCGCGGCGGCGGCGTTGACGATGGCGTCCTTCACGGCGGCGTGGGCCGGCGCCACGAAGTGCGCGGCGTACACCGCCTGCCAGGCGTCGGCCGTCAGCGAGTTGGGGTGCTGCAGCACCACCTCGAGCGCCTCGCGCTCCATCCGCACCACGGGGTCGCGCGTGTCCGGGCGCTCCCAGACGGGCGCGGCTCCCGGCGCCTGCTGCGCGTTGCCCGCCTCGCCCTGCCCCGCGTCGTCGTGCCCTGGGCTGGCTGCCGCATGCCGGGCGCGGCCGCCGGCCGCCCTGACGGAACGCATGACCTCGTTGGGGTCCATGCCGAGCCAGCCTGCGAGCTCGCGGGCGTAGCCGGGGCGCATAGCCGGGTCACGGATGGCCGCCACCACCGGCGCCGCCTCGCGCAGTGCGGTGACGCGCCCCTCCACGGTGTTGAGGTCGTGCTTGACCAGGCCCACCTTGATGGCGAACTCGAACAGCGGGCGCTTGTTCTCGATGAGCTCCACGACGGCCTCGTCGCCGCGTTCCTGGCGCAGCTCGCAGGGGTCCATCCCGCTCGGCTCCACGCACACGAAGGTCTGGGCCACGAAGCGCTGATCCTCCTGGAACGCGCGCAGGGCGGCCTTCTGGCCGGCCGCGTCGCCGTCGAAGCAGAAGATCACCTCGCCGCCGCCGCCAAAGTCGGAGAGCAGGCGGCGGGCAATCTTGATGTGGTCCGTGCCAAACGCCGTGCCGCACGTGGCCACGGCGGTGCCGACGCCGGCCAGCTGCGCCGCCATGACGTCGGTGTACCCCTCGACCACCACGATGCGCTTCTGCTTCGAGATTTCGCGCTTGGCGAGGTCGATGCCGTAGAGCACCTGGGACTTCTTGTAGAGCTGCGTCTCCGGGGTGTTCAGGTACTTGGGGCCCGGATCGTCCTCGTAGAGCTTGCGGGCGCCGAAGCCGATCGTGGCGCCCGTCAGGTCGCGAATGGGCCAGATGAGGCGGCCGCGGAAGCGGTCGTAGATGCCGCGCTGTCCCTCGGACATGAGGCCGGTGAGCTTGAGCTCCTCGTCCGTGAAGCCCTTGTTGCGCAGGTGGCGCAGGAGCGAGTCCCAGCCCTGCGGCGCGTAGCCCACGCCGAATTGGGTGGCGTCGGCCGGCGTGAAACCGCGCTCGGCGAGCATCTGCTGCCCCACGGCCGCCTCCGGCGTCTGCAGTTGGGCGCGGAAGAACTCCTCCGCCACCTTGTGTGCATCCAAGAGGCGCTGACGCTTGCCCACGCTTTCGCGGTCGGGCCCCTTGCCGCCGTCCTCGTAGTGCAGCTCGATCCCCGCGCGCGCGGCCAGCTGCTCCACCGTTTCGGCGAAGGTGGTGTGGTTCATCTTCATGAGGAAGCTGATGGCGTCGCCGGACTCGCCGCAGCCGAAGCAGTGATAGGTACCCACCTGCGGGCGCACGTGGAAGCTGGGGCTGCGCTCGTCGTGGAAGGGGCAGAGCCCCTTGTAGGAACCGATGCCGGCGGGCTTGAGGGAGACAAAAGCCTCGACGACGGCCTTGATGTCGGTGCGTGAGCGCACCTCGTCGATGTCGTCGCGTTTGATCAGTCCTGGCACCGTTTCATCCTAGTGCCGCCCGGCCCGCGCCGCCCGCGCTTTCCCCAGGGGCGCAATGGGGTCGCGCGGCGGGCGTGCACTGTCTTTGACAGGTGTTGAATAAGGCCTACTCTTAGACACATGTCAAACGAACTGCCGGCCCGCATGGAGGCCGATGCGCGGCGAGCGCAGATCGTCAGCGTCGCCTCGGCCCACTTTGCCGAGCGCGGCGTGGCAGCGGCGTCGATGAGCGCGATCGCGCGAGAGGCCGGCGTCACCCGCGCACTGGTCTATCACTACTTCGCCGGCAAAGAGGCCCTACTGGGCGCCGTGCTCGAGGCGGAGGCGCACCGGCTCCTGGTCGCGACCCAACCGGCGGCGCACCTCAGCCCAGCCGCCAACGTGGACCGGGCCCTCGATGCTTACCTCGACTTCTTCGCCTCCAGCACCGGCGAGTTGCGCGCGTTCTATGCGGGCCACTCCCCTGTTGAGGACGCGGAGGCACTCGTCGAGGGCAACCACGAGCGGCATCTTCCCTGGCTCATCGAGGCCAGCGGCCGGCCGGACGAGCCGGCCCTGCGGCTGGCGTTGAGCGGCTGGCTCGCCCTGGTCCAAACCATCGCCGCTGGCTCCGTGGGCCACGCCGCGCTCCCCCGCGGCGAGGCCAAGGCGCTGTGCGTCAGGGCCCTCGAGGGACTCCTCGGCGCCCCGCTGTCCACGGCGTCCATGGCCGGGCCGTCCGCGGGCGGGCTTTCCACGGGCACCCCGTCCGAGGCGACACCGCAGGCGTCGCCGGCGGCTTCCACCCCTTCTTCCCAGCAGGGGCAAGCATGAACCTCTCCGTCCTCGGAGCCACCGGCAACGTCGGCTCGCGACTCACCGCCCAAGCGCTCACGGCCGGGCACCACATCACGGCGCTCGTGCGCAACCCGGGCACGCTCCCAGCGGCTCTGCCCAACACGGAGGGGCTGAGCGTGGTTCAGGTCGCGGTCGAGGATCGCGCGGCCTTGCTCGAGTCGCTGCGGGGCGCCGACGTCGCCGTCGTGTCCATCACCGGCAAGATGAGCGAGCGCAGCTTCATGCAGGATCGCCTGCCCGGCATCCTCGAGGCCTGCCGCGAGGCGGGCGTGGGTCGCGTGCTCCTCGTCTCGGTGTTCGGCGCCGGCGACACGGCCGCCAAGGCCTCGCCCCTGGCCAGGCTGGTCTACTCCACCGTGCTGCGCGGTTTCCTCGCCGACAAGGCCGCCGCCGATCTCCTGCTCATCGACTCCGGGCTGCCCTTCACGATCGCGTACCCCGTGAACCTGAAGGACGCCGCAGCCCTCCCGACGCAGTTGGCCCTGCCGCTCGAGCGCGTGGCGGGCGTCCCCGGCATGCCCACCCTGCCCCTGGACAACGCCGCCGCCGCCCTCTTGGGCCTCGCCGAGGACCCCGACCTGACCGGCCGCCGTGTCCTCATCACGGGCGAGACCGGCGTGCGCACGGCCTGAGTGCTCGGCGCTCGCGCCGGGCCGACGTGGACGCGACGCCCCACCGTCCCGGGCGGTGCGCCCCGGGAGAAAGCTCACACCGTGTCTTTCCCCGCGCGCCGAGGTGGCGTGCGGCGGCCCGGGACGCCAAGCTTGGCCCATGCCCACCCAGTTCCCACCCGACGAACGCCCCAGCGATCCCCGCGCGGTGCGCACCCAAGAGGCGCTGCGCGCCGCCGTGCTGCGCCTGGCCGCGGAGAAGCGGGTGGAGGACATCTCGGTCTCCGAGCTCACGGCCGCCGCGGGTGTCAACCGCACCACGTTCTACCGCCACGCGAATTCCGCCGCCGACGTGCTCAGGCAGGCGCTCTACCAGGACTTCGACGTCATCCGCGCCGAGTTGCTCACGATCGACAACGACCTGGAGAACTACCGAGCGGCGTGGGTTGCCGTGAGTTCGCGCATCGCCGAGCACATCGAGCACTTCCTGCCGATCTACCGGCGCGGCCTCGGCGACGACGCGGCACTCTCGCCCGCCCTCATGCGCATGGCGGCCGAACACTTCGAGGCCTCCATGCACGGCTACCTGCGACGCTTCCCCCGGCTGATCCCCCAGGTCTCGAGCCAGGCGAGCGACGCCCTCGAGCTGGCCAGCGCCCGCTTCGTTGCGGCCGGCAGCGTGGAGCTCATGCGCACCTGGGTGCAGTCTCCCGCCCCCCGCGACCCGGCCGACTACGCCGCCATTTCCATGGCGGTCATGCCGGCGTGGTTGCTGGCGCCGGCGCCGCGCGCCGCGGGCGAGTAGGTCCCCGGGACCACGGGGCCGAGCCCCGGGACCGCCAACACCGGGCGCCGGACACCGACCGGCGGTCCAGGCCGCGCCGTCGGGCATCAGTGCGCAGTGACGCCGACGCTCCACGTCACACCGAACCGGTCGGTGAGCATCCCGAATCCGGCGCTCCACTCCGAAGCGGCGAGGGGTTCGACGATCGTGGCGCCGACGGCGAGCGCGTCCCAGTGCGTCCGCAGCTCCTCCAAGCTCTCCGAGCCAATGGAGACGAACAGGGCCTGGTCCGTGACCGTGGTGTGGTTCTCGCGGCGGGTCGCACCGCCGCCGGCGATGCCACCCTCACTGCGCCCGGGGATGTCGTAGCCCATGACGCGGAATCCGTTCTCTGCGGCGACGAGGCCGAATACGACCTTGTCTGCGCCTGGCACCTCGGCCGGCATGCCGAAGTCGACGTAGGTGTTGATGACGACGTGGCCGCCAAAGACGGAACCGTAGAACTCCAGCGCCGCACGGGCGTCGCCGCGGAAGTTCAGGTGGGTGGTGGTCTGGATGCTCATCGCTGCTCCCTCGAGTCGAGTCTCGACCGGTTCAGGTCGGTCACACCAGCCTCCCAGGCCACTAGGTCAGTTCGTGTCCTAGTTGGAAACTAGAGTTTGAGAATGACCACCCCGACCTCGCGACTCCTGAGCCTCCTGTCCTTGTTGCAGACCAGGCGAGACTGGCCGGGGTCGCTCCTTGCCGCGCGGCTAGGGGTCAGCGACCGGACCGTCCGGCGCGACGTCGAACGCCTGCGCGAGATGGGCTACTCGATCGACGCGACCCTGGGCAGCACCGGCGGGTACCGGCTCGCGGCCGGCAGCGAACTGCCGCCCATGCTGTTCGACGACGAGCAGACCGTCGCGATCGCGGTCGCCCTCCAAAGCGCCACCGCCGCCGGGGCCGACATCGGCGAGGCCGCCCTGCGGGCCCTGGCCACGATGCGGCAGGTGATGCCTTCCCGCTTGCGCCAACGCCTCGACGCCCTGGAAATCACCGCGATCCGGCGGGGGCCGGGAAGCGGAACCCCCGGGTCGGTATCGATCGAGGTGCTGCTCTCGATCTCGACGGCGATCCGCGCCCGCGAGGTGCTGCGCTTCGACTACGCACCCCGCGCCGCGTCGCCGGCTGCCGCCTTCCCACCGCCGCGCCGGGTCGAGCCGCACCACCTCGTCACCGCGGAGGGCCGCTGGTACCTCCTGGCGTTCGACCTGGAGCGGGACGATTGGCGCCTGTTCAGCGTCGACCGCCTCACACCCCGCACCCCCACGGGCCCGCGCTTCAGCCCGCGCGAGGTGCCCGGTTCCGACGTCCACGAGTTCGTCTCCGCCCGCTTCAAGGGCTCCGACACGAACCGGTGGCCCTGCCGCGGCACGGTCCTCCTCGACCTGCCGGCGGACGAGGTCCTGCCGTTCGCGGGCGATGGCACCGTGCGCCCGCAGGCAGACGGTCGCTGCACCCTCGAGTCCGGCTCGTGGTCTTGGGGCGCGCTGGCCGCCTCGTACGGCCGCTTCGAGGCGCCAATGCAGGTCCTCGGCCCGCCCGAGCTCGCGGAGGCCTTCGCCGTCCTCGCCCGCCGTTACGGCAACGCGGCCGACGCCAGCCACTGAGTCGTCGCGCCGTCGCACCGTCCTGCACCGTCCTGCACCGTCACCCCCCGCATCCCAACTAAACAACATATGTCTTATAGTTGGGGAACAGGGCGCGACGCCCATCCCGACGCCGCCGCCTCCCTCAACAACAGCAAGGGAGTTCATCATGCGCTCGTGGCGTTTCCACGGAACCGACCAGCCCCTCACCCTCGAGGAGGTGCCCGTCCCCACCGCCGGTCCGGGAGAGGTGGTCGTCAAGGTGCACGCCGCCGGCGTGTGCCACTCGGACGTCACCGCGCTGGACGACGCCGGCTGGATGTCCATGTTCCCCCGCCTGCCCATGACGCTCGGCCACGAGAACGCCGGCGTCATCACCGAGGTGGGCGAAGGCATGCAGCAGTGGAAGGTGGGCGACCGCGTTGGCCTCTCGCCGATGATGCCCGACGGCGACGCCATCGGCTACGGCGCCTGGGACGGCGGCTATGGCCCGTACCTGCGGGCCACCGAGGCCAACCTCGTGAGGCTCCCCGACGAGGTCAGTTTCGAACTTGGCGCCATGGCCACCGACGCCGGCCTGACCGCCTACCACGCCATGGTCGCCGTCGGCGGCGCGGCCCAGGGCAAGAAGGTGGGCGTCATCGGCCTGGGCGGCCTCGGCTACATCGGCGCCCGCGTCGCCGTGTTGCTCGGCGCCGAGGTCTACGGCGCGGACCTGAGCCCCTCGGCGCGCGAACTCAAGGACGAGATTGGCCTGGCCGGCGTGGCCGAGTCCATCACCGACTTCGCCGACCGGGGCCTGGACCTCATCGTGGACTACGCCGGTTTCGGCACCACCACCGCGCAGGCGCTGGAGACGCTCGCCGAGTTCGGCACGCTGGTGCAGGTGGGCATGGGCCGCCTCGAGTCCACGATCAGCACCCTCCCGTTGATCCTCAAGCAGCTGCGCGTGTTCGGCTCCAAGTCCGGCACCAAGGAGGACCTCGAGGCCCTGTACGAGCTCATGAGGTCGGGACAGCTCAATCCGCCCATGAACGTCATCTCCCCCGCTGGCATCCCCGACGCGCTGGCTCACCTGCGCGAGGGCGGCGTGGTTGGCCGCTACATCGCCCAGTACGGGGACTGATTCCCGCGCTGAGTGTCGCCCCTTCCGGGGCGTGAACTTCCCTGCACGACGCCGCCCGCTCGCCTCGAGCGGGCGGCGCGTGGCGTGGGTGCCCACGCGTCACCCGGTTTGCGTCACCCCTGAGAGGACACCTAGCTTGGCGCCCATGCCCGTCGACCGCGCCCAGCCCACTCCCACCCTCGATCCGCGCGCCCAGCGCACCCGGGCGGCGCTGCGCACCGCGGTGCTCGAGCTCACCGCCACCCGGCGCATCGAGGACATCTCGGTCTCGGAGCTCGCGGCGGCGGCCGGCGTGAATCGCTCCAGCTTCTACCGTAACGCCGATTCTCCGGAGGCACTCCTGCGGGACGCCCTCTACGAGGACTTCGACGTGTGGCGGAGCTCTGTGCTCGGCACCCTCCCCCTGGGCGAGCCCATGCGCGAGGCGTGGCGCCAGGCCTCCCTGCGCATCGCCCACCACGTGGACCGCCACCGCGGCGTCTACGAAACCGGCCTCGGGGATCCCGAGCTCCCCTCCGCGGCGCTGCTGCGCATCACCACCTCGCACTTCGAGAGCTCCATCGAGCAGTACCTCGAGGCCCATCCGTCCGTGCTTCCCCCGGCCGACGACGGCGCGGAGCCGCTCCCGGCCACGGTCTACGCCCGCTACATCGGCTCCGGTACGGTGGGGCTCATCCGGGCCTGGCTCGAAACACCGCAACCTCGCTCGGCCCAGGCCTACGCCCGCACCACGCTGGCGATCCTCCCGTCCTGGCTCTTCGACCTCCCCAGCTAAGACGCGACCGGGCCCCGCCGTGAAGACCACGGCGGGGCCCGGTCGCTTCAGGGGCTCAACCCCTGGGCCAGGCGAGGCGCCTCACCCGTGACGACGGCTCGCGCCGCGGCGCATCAACCAGGCACCGCAGCCCAGCAGCAGCGCGGCCAGCAGTGCGAGGGGCACCACCACGGCACCCGTGGCGGCCAAGCCCGCTTCCTCCGAGGGCTCTTGGCCTCCATCCTGCCCCTGCCTCGAACCGGGGCCCGCCGCGTGCGAGCTCAGCGACGGCGACGATGAGGACCCGCCAGCGGAGCCAGGGTCCCCGGCCGCGGAGGAGCTGGGAGCCCCGTTCCCGCCGGTGCCGTTGCTCCCCGCCGAACCGCCCGGCACGCTCGAGGCCGGAGGGGTGGTGCCACCCGTGCCCGCGGTCGACCCGCCCGTCGAGGGCGTGTCGGTGCCGTCCGTGCCGGATGTCGGGTTGGTCGTTCCACCATTGGTCGGGGTCGTACCGGTGGTCGGGGTCGTCGTTCCGCCACCGCTCGGGGTCGCCTCCGTGCTCGAGGCGGACGGCTCCACGGCCTCCCGCACCACCCGCACCGTGTACTCCGCGGAGGTGGAGTGGTCCTGAGCCACGGCGCGCACGGCAAGGGTTCGGAGCGCGTCCCCGGACCCGCCGGCCTTGGCCGCGGCCGCGCCGGACCCCAGCGAGGCGATGCGGGGCTGAGCGTCGTCGATCAGCACGCCGTCCACGTAGACCAGGCCGCTGCCCACGGCGGGGCGCAGGGTCAGCGCCACGGATGCGGTGCCGGCGGGCACGCTGACCTCGTACTCGTGGACGCCCTCCGCCAGGCCCGGCGCCACCGTTCCCGGCGCGGCTTCCAGGACGCTCAGCTGCGCGCGGGTGTCGTACTCGACGCTCGTGCGGGTGTAGACACCAAACACGCCGCCGACATTGCTCTTGCCGTTGCCCTGGAAGCGGACCGTGACCACCTTGATGGCGTGGCCCTGGGCGTCGAGGAGCACCTCGCCGTTGCTGTCCAGCTTGTCCTTGGCCTCGGCCACCAGTTGGGCCGGGATCTCGTCGCACTGCTGGTAGAAGTCCTCGGCGCCGTGCCGATCGGTCACGGCCTCGTGCTTGAACAGTTGCCCCGAGATGAGCACATCGAACGTCCGCCCCACGTCGCCGCCGTAGTAGTCGACGCAGAGGTAGTTCTTCTGCGCTGACTGGTCCACGGCGAGCTCGTAGGAGAACCAAGCGTCCGCGGACACCTCGCCGTCACGGAAGGCGCGTCCCTTCCAGACGCCCACCCCGGAGCGGTTGTACGCGTAGTTCTTCCCGGCCTCCGAGTTGTTGTTGTCGAAGGAGGTCAGCTGGTCCACGGTGGTTTCCTGATCGCGCAGCTGCTGCTTCTTCTTCAAGATGGCGGCTTGCGCGGCCTCCGAATCCGGTTCCACGAGCGTCATGTAGACCGCGTAGCGGGCCTCGTGCAGCGAGAAGTACGGCTCCAGGGTGCGCCCGGGTTCCGCCCCGGCGCCGGCCAGCTCGAAACGCATCGCCGCGTTGCCGGTGACGCCGTGGGCATCCTTGACCCGTTGAATCCGCAGGCTCGGGTCCGCCCTGAAGTCATCGGCGGAGGCCACCGTGACGGTGGCGTCCGCCGAGGCGTCCCTCGTGCCCATGCGCACCAGCACCCCGGCGATGTAGCTCTCACCCACCCGGTCCCGGTTCAGTTCGGTGGCCAGCAGCACGGGCCCATACTTCAGCGCCACCCAGTTCGGGTTCTGCTCATCGGCCACGACGCGCAGGCCGGCCCGGAGCATGTACTCGACCGTGTCCCCGGTCTTGACCGGCACGCTGAGGTATCCGGCCACGGCACTGAGGTCGAGGCGCTGGCCGTTGAGGCGCACCTCGGGGGCGGAGGCCGCCCATGAGGGGACCCGCAGCTTGAGGCGGGTCCCCGAGCGCAGGGTGGCACCCGGGGCATCCTGAACCGTGAAGGTCACGGTGTCCTGGGACGGCACCTCGCCGCTCTGCACCAGCTTGAGGCCACGCTGATCGTCCACGAGCGTGGAGGGCGTGAAGCGATTGACCACCACGTCGTTGCCGCGGGTGAAGTAGATGCCGTCCGCCAGCTTCGTGAAGCTCTCGATGCCGGTGCCGTGATCGCACCAGAACTCCCCCTCGGGATGCCCGAAGGTCTTCGAGTAGCCCGCCGTCATCGGCTGGAAGTACGTGACCATGCCCGTGTCCGGGTCCTGCGAGGCCACGATGGTGTTCAGGAAGGTCTCCTCGTAGTAGTCCGCGTACTTCACCTCACCCGTGAGGGAAAACAGGGCGGCGGAGAGCTTGAGCATGTTGTATTCGTTGCAGCCCTCGGACGTGGAGTTTTCTCCGTAGCCCGTCGCCACGCCGTTGTTGGCGTATTCGAACAAGGTATCCGCGGCGTGGAAATGCTCGGACTGGCTGTTGCCGCCGTTGGCGTAGGTGTGATCGTCCACCACCATCTGCCAGAAGTTCTCCGCGGCCTGGCGGTACATGTCCAGGTCGGCCCGCTCGGACTCCGTGAGGGTGGCCTCCAGCTCCGGATTCTGCGTCAGCACGGTGTAGCGCTTGAGCGCACCCGTCAGCTTCGGAATGGTGGTGTTGGCATGCAGGCCATCCAGCACATCCTTGCCCTGGGCCAGGGAGCGGAACAGGCTCACCTCGTCGAACGCCTCGGCGGCCTTGCGGTGCTCACTCTTGTGGGTGATCTCGTAGAGCCGATACAGCGCCTCGTTCATGCCTCCGTACTCGGTGCGCAGCAGCGCCTGCGGGTTGTTGTAGCGCGTGGCAAAACCGTCCAGCCAGGTGCCGAAGCCGTCCGCCACGGCGAGCGCCCGGTCACCGATGGCTCCGGGGGCGTAGCGCTGGGCGTCCAGCAGGCCGGCCAGGACCTTGTGGAGGTTATAGAACGGCACCAGGAGCCCATCCTTGCCCGAGGGCAGGTAGCTCACGGGGAACGGCGCCACGTAGCCGGCGTTCGTGGGGTCCTTGATGGCGTAGGCCTTCTGCGCCTTCTCGAGCCCCTCCACCATCGTGGTGATCTTGGCGAGCAGCTGGGCGCGCGTCCCCTCGTCCTCGGTGGTGGCGTAGGCCTGGGAGAGCGCCGAGAGGTAGTGGCCCCCAAAGTGACCGGAGAAGCGGGTCCCCGTCAGGGCCTCCCACCCGGTGTAGGGCTTCGCCTGAGGCGTCAGCCCGGCCTCGGTCATGAAGCCGCTCAGCAGGCGGTCCGGATCGAGGCTCAGGAGGTACTTCACCGTCTGTTCGTTGGCGTTGACCAGGTACTCGTCGCCGAGCGAGACCTCGCTCAGGCCCGCGGAGGAATACACCTCGTCGGCTGCGGTGGCGGCGGCCGCCCTGACCACCACGGTGAAGGTGCGCGAGACGACGGCCGAGCCCGCGTAGCTGCCCTGGACGGTCAGCGTCACCTCGCGGTCCTCGGCCCCGCGGTGCACCGTGGCGGTCTCGCCGTCCACCGTGATGGCGGGATCCGAGGAGGACCACTCCAAGGCCGTCCCCTGCGCACCGGTGGTGCTCAGCCGGAAGGACGCCGCTGCACTGGAGGCGAGCTTCAGGGCATCGACGTCTTCCTGGGCCACGGTCCGTGTTGTGAAGTCCGGCTCGTGCTCGGCGTACAGCGCCACGGCGTCCGCGTCGCCGCCGGCCCTGCCGAAGATCCGGTATTCGTCCAGCGCACCCTTCAAGAACGCGCCCTTGTACACGGGACCGTTGAAGCCAAGCGTGCTCTGGGTGTTCGCGGTGGCCTTGATGAGGCCGGGCGAGTCGCTCCCCACCGCGTAGTCGATCTGCGTGCTCTGCCTGCGGCCGTTGCGATAGATCTGCACCTCGTGGCTCGCCGCATCAAAGGTGATGACCACATGCGTGAAGCGATCCTTGGGGAAGAAGGCGTCGCGGCTGCCGCGCACCGACACCTTGTACGGCTGGGAGCTGCCCGTGCCGACCGACAACGCCAGCGGGATGCCCGAACCCTCGGAGCTCAGGTACCAGCCGTCGGTGTTGTACTCGCGCTTGTTCCACGCAAAGATCTGCTCGCCCGAGCCCATCGTGCCGTCCGGCTTGAACCAGAAGGAGAGCGTCATGCTCTCGGGCAGGAGCGCGGCGTCATTCCCCAGGGTGAGCGCCGTGGCGCCGTCGAACTCGGCCGCCTTCCCGGCGATGCCCTCGGTGTACTTTTCGCTGGACGACGGCGCCGCGGAGCTCAAGAGCGAGGCGTCGCGGCCGTGGCCGGAGCTATCGGCCAGCGACCCGTCAAAGTCCAGACGCACCCGCTCGTCGCTCAGCAGGGACGGAGCCACCGCCGCCGCCGTGGGCAATACCGGCAGGACCAGGCCCAGCCCCAGGCTGAGCGAGCCGAGCAACGTCGCGGCGAGGACCCGCTGACGCGGTCGTCTCCCCCGCCTGGGCGCAACGGAGGGACAAGGAAACGGTGATGACATGCGTGGCTCCTCTGAAGGGGGGCGCGGGACACGGCACATTCACCGCACGCGACCGGCGGTCGCGGCGTGTTCCGGCGTCGCTGGCCTCCTGAGCGCGGCGCTGACGGCCCGCGGGGAAGCGAGCACAGAAACAAGAATGTGACCGGTAACACTATGTGATGCACGCCGCATCCACAAGGGGAGGATGGCCGACCCGCATCGCCGCGCATCAAGCACTCCCCCGCATCATTTCTGCACCACCTGTTGCACAGTTGCTGGTTCGAGCCTAGGCTCCCGTGCTGATGGCCCCGGTCAGATCCCGCGGCCAGGAGCCGCGCTCCCCCGGCGCGGCCGTGATGAAAGGTGAAGTGCAACATGAAGGCAGCAGTTGTCCACGAGGCCGGCGCTCCGTTCACCGTCGAGGAGGTGCAGATCGCTGCCCCGCAGGGCGGCGAGGTGCTCATCGACGTGCAGGCCTCCGGCCTGTGCCACTCGGACCTCTCGGCCCGCAACTTCGGCATCGGCGGGGCCTTCCCCGCGATCTTTGGCCACGAGGTGGCCGGGATCGTCTCGGCCGTTGGACCCGACGTCACCGAGTTCCGGGTGGGCGACCACGTGGTGGGCTCCCTCATCCAGGCCTGCGGCCAGTGCCTGCACTGCCTGAGCGGTGACCTCGTCAACTGCGAGCATCCCGAGCGCACCGAGCGCCCGGCCGACGCCGAGCCGCGCCTGTCCCTGAACGGCAGCAAGCTGACGCAGGGCATGGCCCTGGGCGGCTTTGCCCAGCAGGCCCTCATCGACGATCGTCAGCTCGCCAAGGTGCCCGCCGACATGCCGTGGGCGCAGGCCGCCCTCATCGGCTGCGGCGTGCTCACCGGTGCGGGCGCCGTCCTCAACACGGCCGCCGTGAAGCAGGGCGAGACCGTGGTCATCATCGGCGCGGGCGGCGTGGGCCTCAACGCCATCTCGGGCGCGGTGGTCGCCGGCGCGACCACGATCATCGTCACCGACATCGACGACGGCAAGCTCGAGCGCGCCACCCACTTCGGCGCCACCCACGTCGTCAACTCGGCCAAGCAGGACCCGGTCGAGGCCGTCTTGGAGATCACCGGCGGCGGCGCCCCGCACGTTTTCGACTTCGTCGGCGCCGCCCCCACGCTCAAGCAGGCCGCCGGCATGCTCGAGCAGGGCGGCACGATGTACATCATCGGCATCGGCGGCCCCGAGGCGAAGCTCGAGATCAACGCCCTCGAGTTCCTCGTGGCGCGCAAGAACCTGCGCACCGTCTACATGGGTCATTCGAACCTGAAGCGCGACATCCCCATGTACGCCGAGCTCTACCGCCAGGGCCGCTTCAAGCTGGACGAGCTCATCACCAAGACGATCTCGCTCTCGCAGATCGACGAGGGCTACGAGGCCCTGAAGGACGGCTCCATCGCGCGCGTCGTCGTCACCGATCTAGAGCGCTGAGCGCCTGACCCGGCCCCGGCCCCGGCCCCGGCCCCGGCCCCGAAAATGCTCGACGGCGCCCGCTCACGTGAGCGGGCGCCGTCAGACGGTGGGCGGGGGCCTTAGAAGAGCCGCGCCTCGTAGGCGCTGCCCGCCACGAGCGTCTGATGCCACTCGAGGGCCGAGGAATCGGTGAGCGAGGCGACCTGGTCGATGACGGCGCGCAGGCGCCCCGCATCGTCCGCGGCGTGCGTCCAGTCCTCGGCGAAGATCGGCTCGAGGTACCGGTCCCCCGTCTCCGAGAGCAGCTCCACGAGGCCCGAGAGGACCTCGCCCTGACGCTCGTAGATGGGCTGGCGCTCCTCCGAGGTCATGACGTAGGCCGTGGCGAGGCCCTTCATGACCGCGATCTCGAACTCCGTCTCGCGCGGGACCACGAGGCTCGCGTGGTAGCGGGTCAGCGCCGCCGGGCCGTACTGCTCGCGCGTGGCGCGCAGCGCCGCGGAGGAGAAGCGGCCGATGAACTGGCTCGTCATGTCCTTCAGGGCCGCGAGCGAGCGGCGCGTGCCGTCCACGAGCGGCACCCACTCGTCGGTGCTCTCGAGCCGGCGCAGGGCGGCGTCGATCTCGTCGTCGGCGGCGCCTGGGAGGTACCAGCGGCGCGTGTACTCGATGACGCGTTGGCGCTGGGACCCCTCGCGCACCCAGCGCAGCTGGAAGCGCCCGGCGTTCACGGCGTCTTCGACGTCGTGCACCGAGTAGGAGATGTCATCGGCGAGGTCCATGACCTGCGCCTCGAGGCAGCTCTGCCCCGGCGCCGCGACGTCGCCCGAGGGCGCCAGCGCGTTGCCGGCGCCGCGCAGCCAGCGGAACACCGGCTCGTCGTCCTCGTACACGCCAAACTTGCGCGTGGGCTTGCCCTCGGAGGTCTGCGGGGCCTCCGAACGCGGCCACGGGTACTTGCACGCAGCATCGAGCGAGGCGCGCGTGAGATTCAGCCCGGCCGAGGCGCCGTTGGCGCGGAAGGTCTTCGTCTCCAGGCGCGTGAGCAGGCGCAGGGTCTGCGCGTTGCCCTCGAAGCCGCCGCACGCGGCGGCCAGCTGATCCAGCGTCTTCTCGCCGTTGTGCCCAAAGGGCGGGTGACCCAGGTCGTGCGAGAGGCACGCGGTGTCCACCACGTCGGGGTCGCACCCGAGCGTGGCGCCCAGCTCGCGGCCCACCTGCGCCACCTCGAGGGAGTGCGTCAGGCGCGTGCGGACGAAGTCGTCCGAGTACGGCGCCACGACCTGCGTCTTGGCGCCGAGCCTGCGCAGGGCAGAGCTGTGCAGCACGCGGGCGCGGTCGCGCTCGAAGGCCGTGCGGTACGCCTTCTTGGGCGGCTCCGGCACCCAGCGTTCCTCGTCCCACTCGCCGTAGCCCGGCGTGCGGGCGGCCGTGGGAACGGAGACCTCGGGGCGCTCAGCCACCGGAGATGTCCAGCTCGGCGTGGGAGATCATGGCCTTGTGGTCCGAGTTCATGCTGCGGGACTCCAGCCAATCCTGCGGCAGGTGCGGGCGCTTGGCCGAGCCGGCGCGGCCGCGGGAGCCTTCGGCGGCGCGGCCCGGGTAGGGAGCGTCGGCGTCGAGCTGACCCAGGAGCTCGTCCAGCTCCTCCATGGAGGAGACCTTGGCCAGGCCGGAGCGGGTCTCGCCGCCGACCTGGTAGCCCTTGAAGTACCAGGCCACGTGCTTGCGCAGATCCTGCAGCCCGCGGAACTCGTCCTCGAAGTGCTCGATCAGCAGCTCGGCGTGGCGACGGAACGCGCCGGAGACCTCGCCCAGGCTGGGGTGGAAGCGCTCGGCGGAGCCGGAGAGCGCGTTCTGCAGGTCGCCGAAGAGCCACGGCTTGCCCTGCACGCCGCGGCCGATCTGCACGGCGTCGACGCCGGTCTGCTCCACCATGGCGACGGCGTCCTCGGCGGCAAAGATGTCGCCGTTGCCGATGACCGGCATGTCAGGAAGCTGCTCGCGCAGCTCGGCGATGGAACCCCAGTCCGCCTTGCCCGCGTAGTGCTGGTTGGTGGTGCGGCCGTGGATCGCGATGCCGTCAACGCCCAGGTCGTGGGCGATCTTGCCGGCCTCGCGGAACGTCATGTGCTCGTCGTCGATGCCCTTGCGGACCTTGACGGTCAGCGGGATCTCGCCCTTGTGCGCCTCGTCCACGGCGGCGCGGACGAGCTCCTCGAAGAGGTCGGTCTTCCACGGCAGGGCGGAGCCGCCACCCTTGCGGGTCACCTTGGGGGCCGGGCAGCCGAAGTTCAGGTCGATGTGATCGGCCCGGTCCTCCTCCACCAGCATGCGCACGGCGGCCCGCACCGTATTGGGCTCCACGCCGTAGAGCTGGATCGAGCGAATCTCCTCCTCCGGCGCGTGCTTGATGATGCGCATGGATTCCGGCGTGCGCTCCACGAGGGCGCGGCTCGTCACCATTTCGCACACGTACAGGCCCCCGCCGTACTCGGCGCAGAGGCGCCGGAAGGCGGAGTTGGTGATGCCGGCCATGGGCGAGAGGACCACGGGCGTGTCGATCGTCAGCTTGCCGAGCTTGAGCGGCGGCAGGTTGAGCTTGACGGCGTCCGGGGCCTCCTCGGTGCTGGTCACGGGGTGAGGGGCAGTGAGGGTCACCCCACCATTCTCCCACCGGGCGTCAAATGGCGCAGTGGCGCGGCTTACCCCTGGGGATCGCGGGGCCTCGAGCGCACCACCTCGTGCAGGCTCGGCAGCGGCTCATCGTCGTCGAAGCCGGGCGTCCCCGGCGCCGGCTGTGCCCGCCGGCGGCCGCTTCCGGCGGGCGGGGTCGCGGCGGTCGGCGACGCCGCCACGTGGGCTTCACCGCCGGAGGGCGAGGGGCCTTCACCGCCCGACGGCGCGGGGTCGCCAGCGCGGGCGGCGCGCCGGCCGCGCGCGGGAACGGCAGCCACACCCGCGGTGGCTCTGGCGGAACCCGAGGTAGGCGAGGTAACCGAGGCGAGCTCGCCCCCACGGGGCCAGCCGGCGTCGTCGTGCGGGTGGGCGCCGACGTTCCCCGGCCCCACGGCCTTGACCACGGCCACGGCGATCGCCGTGGTGACGGGGATGGCCAGCACCAGCCCGATGGAGCCGACGAGCGTGCGGACCACCTCCTCGGCCAGGGCGCCCGTGGTGAGGAACTCGGTGAAGGAGTGGTCGTAGAGGCTCAGGAGCAGCAGCGTCGCGAAGGCGCCGCCGGCGTAGGCGAAGGCGATCGTGTAGACCGTGGAGGCGATGTGGTCCCGGCCGATGCGCATGGCACGGCCAAAGAGCTCACGGGCGGAGGCCTCCGGGCTGGACTCGGCCAGTTCCCAGACCGCGGAGGCCTGGGTGATGGTGACGTCGTTGAGCACGCCGAGGCCGGCCACCATGAGGCCGCAGATCACGAGGGCGGAGAGCGAGAGCTGCGGCACTTGGGAGTTCAGGGCGTAGGTCGACTCGTCGCCCAGGCCGATGAGCCCGGCGGCGTCGGTCACCCAGATCGCCAGTCCGGCCGTCACGGCGAGCCCGAACACCGTGCCGAGCAGCGCCGTGGAGGTGCGGGCCGTGAAGCCGTGGGCAAAGTAGAGCACCACAAACATGATCGCCACGGAGCCGACCAGCGCGACCCACAGGGCCGGTTTGCCGGCCACGAGCGCCGGGAACATGAACAGTCCCATGATGAGGAAGGCGAAGCCGAGCCCCAGGATGGCGCGCACGCCGCGCCAGCGGGCCACGAGGATGACCACCAGGGCGTAGAGCGCCGCGAGGAGGCCGAGCGGCACCGAGCGGTCGTAGTCGATCATCGTGGCCGAGGCGGCGTCCCCGGTGCCCGAGGCCGCGAAGTAGACGAGGCGAAGAGCATCGCCCACCTTGGGCGGGTGCTGATCGCGCAGCTCGGGGGAGATGTCGACGGGGACCTCCGCCGCGGCGCCGGCCGGCCAGACGTACGGGACAACGCAGGCACCGGAGGCGTCGGCCGAGGACGTCTCGGTGCACGCCTCCTGACCCGTGTCCACGCGGGTCACGGTGGCCGAGATGAGCTGCACCCCGTCTTGCGAGGAGTATGGCTGGCCCAGGCTCACGCGTTCGGAGCCGGGGCCCGGCCAGAGCAGAATCAGCCCCGCCAGCGTGGCCGCGGCGAGGGGAATCAGGAGGGCCAGGAGGGTCACTCTCGCGCGGCGCTTGCGGACCGGATCGGTGATCGGGGCGTCGTGGCTGTGGCTGCTACCCATGCGCTCCACCCTACGGGCAGGGCGCTCGCCCGCCCGGCGTGCCCTTGCTTGCTCGCGCGATGCGCGCGCGGGCGGGTGCGCGGCCGCCCGTGCCCGCGCGATGCGGATACCAGGCGCGCCCGCCCCGCGTCGAGCCCTACACTGTCTTTCGTATCACCTTTGTGGGCATTCGTTTCCCCGGCGTCCTAGCGTGGGAATCGAATCCACCGATTCCCCCAACCGAACTCGGACACCACTTGAAAGAGGTTTCTACGGTGAAGGCAGCACGCTTCTACGATCGCGGCGACATCCGGATCGAGGACATCACCCCCCAGCAGCTCGAGGCCGGCACGGTCCGCATCGACGTCGCCTGGTGCGGCATCTGCGGCACCGATCTGCACGAGTACCTCGAGGGCCCCATCTTTGCCCCGCAGCACGGCCATCCCCACCCGATCTCCGGCGAGGACTCCCCCGTGACCCTCGGCCACGAGTTCTCCGGCGTGGTTTCCGAGCTGGGCGAGGGCGTCACCGACCTGGCCGTGGGCGATCACGTGGTCGTGGAGCCCTACATCCTGCGCGAGGACGTCTACACCGGCCCGGACTCGGTGGACTACCACCTTTCCGAGGACATGAACTTCATCGGCCTCGCCGGCCGCGGCGGCGGACTCTCCGAGAACATCGTGGTCAAGCGCCGCTGGGTCCACAAGATCGACTCCTCGGTGGCCCTGGACGAGGCCGCCCTCATCGAGCCGCTGTCCGTGGCCTACCACGCCGTGAAGCGCTCCGGCGTGCAGGCCGGCCAGACCGCCATCGTGGGCGGCGCCGGCCCGATCGGTCAGCTCACCGCCGCCGTGCTGCACGCCATCGGCGTCAAGGTCATCGTCTCCGAGCTCTCCGGACTGCGCCGCCAGAAGGCCCTGGATGCCGGCGTCGCCGACGTCGCGCTCAACCCCGCCGAGGTCGACGTCGTCGCCGAGGTCAAGAAGCTCACCGACGGCAAGGGCGCGGATGTCGCGTTCGAGTGCACCTCGGTGCAGGTCGTCTTCGACACGCTCATGGACGCCGTGCGCCCCACCGGCGTGATCGTCGTCGTCTCCATCTGGGGCAAGAAGGCCTCCTTCGACATGCACAAGCTGGTCATGAAGGAGATCGACGTCCGCGGCACCATCGGCTACGTGAACTCCCACCCGGAGACCATCGCGCTCGTCGAGTCGGGCAAGATCGACCTGAAGCCCTTCATCACGGGCAAGATCGGCCTCGAGGACATCGTTGGCAAGGGCTTCGACACCCTCATCAACCACAACGAGACCGCCGTGAAGATCCTGGTCTCCCCCAGCGGCAAGGGCCTCTGAGTCCCTCCCCCGCATCGGGCGCGCTCGCGCGCGTGAGTCCCCACGCGCCGTCGGGCACTGGTCCTTTCAGTGCCCGACGGCGCGTGGTCGTCTGAGGCGGCGAGGTCGCGTTGGGGCGGGGCGCCTCAGGCCCCCGCCTCCCGAGGCACCAGGCGACGCCCCGGCGTGCCGACGGCCGCGCGCGCGGCCCACACGAAGGCCAGGCCCATCGCGATGAGCAGGGCCCCCGCGCTGCCGAACCAGAGCCACGCGCCGTTCATGCCGATCCATTCCTGCAGCGGCGTGGCCTGCTGCTCGGGAAAGTAGTCGGCGTAGCGCGGCGGGTTCAGCCGCAGCGAGAAGAGCCAGGCGCGCAGGCCCACCAGGGCGAGGCACGCGAGCGCCGCCCAGAGCAGGGCCCGGCGGCGCTCGCGCCAGGCGATCCACCCCAGCAGGATCGAGGCGCCCCCAGCCAGGCCGAGGACCGTGAGGAAGCCGGTGCCGCTTCCCCAGGCCAGCAGCGTGCCGAGCACGGCCAAGAGCAGGACGACCGCGCCGGCGCGCAGGCTCGCAGCGGAGGGGCTGGGATCCATGGCGTGTTCTCCCGTGGTGGCGATCAGGTTCCCGTCCAGCCTGGCGGGCCCTCGGCCGGGCCGCAAGGCCGTGAGCGCGGGCGTTGCCCCATCGTTGTCGCCGCCCGGTCCCGACGGCCGCGCTCCGCTGGGCGGGCGCGGGCCGGGGACACGGCACTCAACGCGTCAGGAGCGGATGCCACGACGGGGTCGGTGGCGGACCGGCCAGCCCGGCCCGCCACCGTGTCGTTGTCATCCCACCCTGGAGTCCTCATGTCAGTGCCGCACCCCGGCCATCCCCCGTATCCGGTCGAGCCGACCCCCGCGTTCGCCCCCGTCGGCCTTCCTCCGCTGCACTTCGGCTTCGACGGCGGCGCGCTCGGCTGGCTCGGAGTGCAGATCGGCGGCTTCCTCGTCACGGTGCTGACGCTCGGCATCTGCTACCCGTGGGCCTTTGTCATGCAGTACCGCTGGAAGTCGAAGCACACCATCGTCAACGGCCAGCGCCTGCGCTTCACGGGGACCTCGGTTGGCCTGTTCGGACACTGGATCAAGTGGTTCCTGCTCAGCGTGATCACGCTGGGCATCTACCTGTTCTGGGTGTATCCGCGCCTGACCAAGTGGGCCGTGGAGCACCAGGAGCTCGACCCCGCCTCCATGGTGCGCTGATCCGCCGACGCGGGGCACGTTCGCGCCCGCCCCATGCACAACGACACCGCTGCGGTCACCTCGCGGTGACCGCAGCGGCGTCGTGCGTTGTTTGCGGTGTGCGCTTGTTGTCTCGCGGGCGCCTCAGGCGTCCGTCGCGACGATCTCGCTCGTGGCCACGACGGTGGCCTTCTCCTGCGGACCCAGCTCGTCGATGACGAGGGCCAGCGGCACCATCGCGTCGTCCACCTCGAGCTGAACGGGGAACTGGTGCACCAGCATCCCGAGCAGGCCGCGCGTGGCGATCGTGGCGTCCTGCAGGCCAAGCGCGGGGTCCCAGCCGAGGAAGACCTCGGTGGGAGCCTCGGGGCGCGAGGGATCGTAGGAGACGGCGAAGGCGAGGATGCGCCCGCCGTCGGCCTTGGGCTTGTCCCGCAGCACCACGGCACCCTTGGCGCCCGTGTGATCGCCCAGCAGCATGGTCTGGGCCAGGCCCAGCGTCATGGTGCTCGGGTCCCACTCGTGCGTGGCGTTGTAGAACTCGGCCACGAGCTGCGAGAGCTCCACCGAGCCGGTCGCCGCCTCGTCCAGCGTCAACCCGCCGTCGGAGAACTGCGGCAGCGGCAGGGAGCCGGGCTCCACCACCACGAGCCGCGAGCGCTGCAGGTCCTTGAATCCGGCGGCGCGCAGGAAGCCGTCTGCTCCCTCCGCGTCCGGGTTCTCGCCGGCCGCGGCCACCGTGTAGCGGGCCTTCAGGGCCGCGCCGTCCGGCAGCTCGAGGCGCAGCAGACGCAGCAGCTCCGAGGCGATCCCGCGCCGGCGCAGCCCGGAGGCCACCTCGGCGTAGAACCAGAAGCGCTGGGGGTGCAGGCTCGAGGAGTAGACGACGGCGGCCGCGACCGGCACGCCGGAGTCCTCCGCCACCACGCAGCGGGCGAACGGGGTGTCCGAGCTCGCCCGCAGCATGGTGCGGTCCTCGTGCGCCTGCGGCGTGCGGGGGCCTCCCCACACCTCGAGCAGGCGCAGATCGTCGCCGTCCTCCCAGGGGCGGAAGCTCAGGCCGTCCAGGCCGAGGCCCTCGCTCACGCGGCGCCCAACAGCTTGCCGGCCAGGTACGCCTCGATGTTCTCGAGGCTCACGCGCTCCTGGCTCATCGTGTCGCGCTCGCGCACGGTCACGGCGTTGTCCTCGAGCGTGTCGAAGTCCACCGTGATGCAGAACGGCGTGCCGATCTCGTCCTGGCGGCGGTAGCGACGGCCGATCGCGCCGGCGTCGTCGAAGTCGACGTTCCAGTGCTTGCCCAGCTTGTCGGAGAGCTCGCGGGCCACCGGGGAGAGCTTCTCGTTGCGCGAGAGCGGCAGCACGGCGGCCTTGACCGGGGCCAGGCGCGGGTCCAGCTTGAGGACGGTGCGCACGTCCACGCCACCCTTCGCGTTGGGGGCCTCGTCCTCGGTGTAAGCGTCCACGAGGAAGGCCATCATGGAGCGCGTCAGGCCGAAGGAGGGCTCGATGACGTAGGGGACGTAGCGCTCGCCCGAGGCCTGGTCGAAGTAGGACAGGTCCTGCTTGGAAGCCTCGATATGGGACTTCAGGTCGAAGTCGGTGCGGTTGGCCACGCCCATGAGCTCGCCCCAGCCGTCGCCGCCGAAGCCGAAGTTGTACTCGAAGTCGATGGTGCGATCCGAGTAGTGCGCGCGCTCCCCGTCCGGGACGTCGAACTGGCGCATGTTCTCTTCCTTGATGCCCAGGTCGACGAACCAAGCCCAGCAGTCCTTGACCCACTCGTCGAATTTGGCCGGCGCGTCCTCGGGGGCCGTGAAGTACTCGATCTCCATCTGCTCGAACTCGCGCGTGCGGAAGATGAAGTTGCCCGGCGTGATCTCGTTGCGGAAGGCCTTGCCGATCTGGCCGATGCCGAACGGCGGCTTCTTGCGCGCGGTGGTCACGACGTTGGCGAAGTTCACGAAGATGCCCTGGGCCGTCTCGGGGCGCAGGTAGTGGCGGCCGGACTCGTCGTCGACCGGGCCGAGGTAGGTCTTCATGAGGCCGGAGAAGTTCTGGGGCTCGGTCCACTGACCGCGCGTGCCGCAATCGGGGCACACGATGTCGGCCATGCCGTTCTCGGGGGCGCGGCCCTTCTTCGCCTCGTAGGCCTCCAGCAGGTGGTCCTGGCGGTGGCGCTTGTGGCAGGAGAGGCACTCGACGAGCGGGTCGGTGAAGGTCGCGACGTGGCCGGAGGCCTCCCACACGGCCGAGGGCAGGATGATCGAGGAGTCGAGGCCGACCATGTCGGCGCGGCCGCGCACGAAGGTCTGCCACCACTGACGCTTGATGTTTTCCTTCAGCTCGGCACCGAGCGGCCCGTAGTCCCACGCGGAGCGCGAACCACCGTAGATTTCACCCGCCTGGAAAACGAATCCGCGGCGCTTGGCAAGGGAGATGACCTTGTCGAGGGTGGTGGCAGCTGCCATGAGAATGCACTCCGTAAGAATCTTGGCGGGCCGCCGGCTGCGGTCCGCGCGAAAGATGGGTGTGACCAGCCTACCGGCCCCCTCGCGCGGGAGGCGCGCGCCCGGTAGCGTCGCGAACGGGTGTGGCGAGCGCCGCATCCTCTTTTCCGAGCCGGCGCCGCGGGCGCGGGGGAAGCGGGGCGCTGCGTGGGCAAGAAGAACAAGGCAAAGCGGCACGACGACGCACGGCAGGTGGGCGCCGACGGCACCCGCGAGGGGGCCAAGATCGGGGGCTCGCTCCCGAAGCTTGACCGGGACATCATGCTCACGGTGGCCGCCTACCTCGAGCAGGCCACGGCGCTCGCGTCCCAGGACCGGCCAACCGAGATCACGGCGCTCGGCAAGATCGTCGAGTCGCACCTCGGGGTGCCGCCCACCGGGGTGCCCCTCGCCGTCGAGCAGTTCGGCGATCACCGGCTCGTCGACGCCGACCGCGCCCTGCGCGAGCTCCTCGGCGAGGGGCGGCTCATCGGCGTGAGCGGCGGCGAGCAGCGCCAGCACCAGGCCTTCCCCGACCTCTTGAACGCCGGGGCCTGGGCGGCCTTCGGCGAGGGGCCGGTTGACTACGCCTTCCGCGCCACCGGGCCGGAGAGCACCGAGCAGGTCGTGACGTTTGGCGTCTGGTTGCTGGAGTTCGACGGCGTGCCCCTCGCCGCGCTCCTGCGCGGGGCCGCGCCCCAGTACGGGCGTGGGCAGGCCCAATTGGAGATCCTGTGCGCCGAGACCGCCGTCGCCTCCGGCTTCCAGGCCCGGCTCAAGCAGCTCATGATCGAGCTCTCCGTCCTGCGCGGGCAGGTGCTCTCCTTCCAGCGCAGCGAATACGGGGGCGCAGCGGGTGCCACGTTTGTTGAGCGGCCCCGGGTCTGGGCCGAGGACGTCGTCCTGCCCGACGGCGTGCTCGAGGGGGTGAGCCGGCACGTCGTCGGCATCGCCGAGCACCGCGAGGAACTCCTCGAGGCCGGCCAGCACTTGAAGCGCGGCGTGCTGCTCTACGGCCCGCCCGGCACGGGCAAGACGCTCACGGTGCGCCACCTCCTCAGCGTGACCGAGGGGACCACGGCCGTGCTGCTCACGGGCTCAACGATCGCGCTCATCACGGAAGCCGCCGAGCTGGCACGGACCTTCCAGCCCTCGATCGTGGTCATGGAGGACATCGACCTCGTGGCGATGCAGCGTGGGCACTCGCCGCAGCCCCTGCTCTTCGAGGTGCTCGATGCCCTGGACGGGCTCGACGGCGACGCCGACGTGGCCTTCCTCATGACCACCAACCGCGTGAATGTCCTGGAGCGGGCGCTGGCCCAACGGCCCGGGCGCGTCGACCTCGCCGTGGAGATCGGGCTCCCGGCGCTCACCGAGCGCCGCCGGCTCTTCGGCGCGTACGCGCGGGACCTCAACTTCACCGCGGCGGCGCTGGATCAGGCCGCCGAGGAGGCGGCGGGGACCACCGGTTCCTTCGCCAAGGAGCTCATGCGCCGCGCGGTGCTGCTGGCCGCCGAACGCCGCGAGCGCCTGGGCGACGACCACCTCGACGCGGCGCTGGCCTCCCTGCTCGACGCCAACGCGACCCTGACCCGGCGGCTGCTGGGCGCGGACCCGCGGCCGGAGGACGGCGAGGTGTTCGATCAGGACTCCGGCGAGGACTTCGGCTTCGTCACCGGCGGCGCAGGGCCGGAGCCGCGCCTCGGCGGCGTCGGCACCGATCAGCGGGTCTTCCACGTCGCCAGCGCCGCCTACTCCAGCGAGGTGACGTTCGAGGCCTTGGAGGGTGACGACATGGAGTGGGGGGCCGTGGCCGGCGGCGCAGGCCCGGACGAGACCGGGGCCGGCGCGGACTAAGGAGGGCCGCCGCGCCGAGCAGCGATGGCGGACGCTGACCGGCGGCCCAACGCGGAATACCCCGGCGGTTGCACGAAACCCCGTGCAGTGCACGGGGTTTCGTGCAACGAGCGGGGTGTTTGCCGGGCCGTCGGCTCAGCCGAGCTCGGCCAGCAGCTGTGCCGAGCCCATCACCCGTAGCTGCGGCGGGTAGAGGCCCATGACGTGCAGCGCAGCCGCTCCGTTCCCCGGGGTGGAGGCGGCGCACGCGTCGCTCACCACGCTCACCCACGCCCCGCCGTCGGCCGCCGCGAGCGCCGTAGACAGCACGCAGCAATCCGTGGAGACGCCGGCAAGGACCAGGCGGGGGTTCTCCCCCAGCCGTGCCACGAGCTCCGGGCCCCACTTGCCGAAGGTGGGCCGATCGATCGGAGGATGCCGCGACCATTCGCGCGCCCGCGGCACCAGCTCGTAGAGCCGGTCGTCGGCCGGCACGTCGGCAAACGGCCACGCGGCGAAGTACTCGCCCCACGAGCCGTCGCGGCTGGCGGTGGGGAGCCAGCGCGTCACGAGCACGCGGTCTCCGAACGCCGGAAGCAAGGACTCGACGGTCTCGGCCGCGGCGTCGAACTCCGGTGTGGCCCACTCGGAGGAGGGGTCGGCAAAGATCACCTGTGGGTCGACGATCACGAGCCAGGGGTGGCTCACGGCTGGGCCTGCGGGACGGGCAGCGCCTCCTGCGCCGCGATCTTGGGCGCGCGGAGGAAGTAGCCGACCAGGAAGGAGAGCACGAGGGCCAGGAGCACGCCGACGTTGGCGTAGGCCCAGTCCCCCTCGCGCCCGCCGAGGCCGAGCGGGCCGAGCAGGTAGCCCTGCCAGTTGTTCCACGCGGCGGCCTCGGCGAAGGTGTTCACCACGAGGCCCCAACCGATCACGGAGGTCACCACGAGCGTCGCGAGGCTGACGAGGTCCCAGGAGCCGTACCGGCCGCGCTTATCGAAGAGATCCGCCTCGGCGTACGGGCGCTTGCGGCGCAGCACGTCGGCGATGAGCAGGCCGGCCCACGAAGCGAGCGGCACGCCGAGCGTGATGAGGAAGGACTGGAACGGGCCGATGAAGTCCTGCGCCACGAACACCACAAAGATGGTGCCGAGGGTCAGGATGACGCCGTCGATGCCGGCGGCCGCCGGGCGGGGCATCTTGATGCCGAGGCTCAGCAGCGTCAGGCCGGAGGAGTAGATGCCGAGCACCGCGCCGGAGACGAGCGCCAGGATCGCGGTGATGAGGAACGGGATGAGGATGCCCGTCGGCAGGATGCTCGCGAGCGCCCCCACCGGATCCCCGCCCACGGCCTCGGCAAAGCCCTGGTCGGAGGCGGCCAGGAGCAGGCCAACGACGACCAGGATGATGGGGGCGGCCGCGCCGCCGAGGGTGTTCCAGGCGACGATCGCGCCGTCTGGAGCGTCGCGGCGCTGATAGCGCGACCAGTCGGCGGCGATGTTGATCCAGCCCAGGCCGAAGCCCGTCATGACCATGACGAGCGCGCCGATCATGTGGGCCAGCGAGCCGTTCGGGACCGCCGCCACGGCGGAGAGGTCCACGTGCGGGAGCGCGAGGATCAGGTAGAGCACCGTGATGAGGCCCGTGATCCACGTGAGCCACGATTGCAGCTTCATGATGGTGTGGTAGCCGAGCACCGAGGCGCCGACGATGAGCGCCGCGACGACGATGGTGGCCACGAGTTTGGTGGCGGTGCCGCCGTCCAGGCCCAGGCGCTCAAAGATCGTGGAGGTCGCGAGCACGGCCGTGATGGCGAGCGAGGTTTCCCAGCCGATCGAGACGAGCCACGAGACGATGCCGGGAACCTTGTTCCCCTCCACCCCAAACGCGGCGCGCGAGAGCACCATGGTGGGCGCCGAGCCGCGCTTGCCCGCAATCGCCACGAGCCCGCACAGGGCAAAGGAGACCACGATGCCGACGACGCTCACGATCGTGGCCTGCCAGAAGGAGATGCCAAAGCCCAGCACAAAGGAGCCGTAGCTCATGCCGAAGACCGACACGTTGGCCGCGAACCACGGCCAGAAGAGCTGGCGGGGCTTAGCCGTGCGGGCCGACTCGGGGATGATCTCGATGCCCGCGGTCTCGATGAGACGCGGGCGCTGGCTCGGCGGGGCGGGCGAGGACGGCGAGGACAAGGGGTGCCTCCTACGGGGGGCGGGGCGGCCTGCGTTGACCGCCTCATCCTCACACCCTGGGAGGTTCCTGAAAAGAGCGCGACGCCGGGGCGTCGCCTCGGATGGGAGCGCGTCAGTCCCGCTTGTCCCACGGCATGCGCGCGCCGGGCTGCACCGAGGCCAGCGCCACGGCGGCGATGGCGAGGAGGCTGCCGAGCACCGTGGCGAGCCTCACGCCCTCGTTGTCGGTGGGCCACAGCGCGTCCAGAGCGAGGGAGCCGAGCAGCTGGCCGGCGATCATGCCGAGGCTCGTGAGCAGCACCCCGAGGTGCTTGGCGAGGTAGGCCGCGAGGGAGATGAACAAGACGCCGCACGCGCCGCCGAGGTAGTACCAGGGCTCGCGCGGTAGGTTCCAGCCGAGGCCGGCGACGGCCGCCTGGATGCCCAGCGCGATCGCCAGGACCGCGAAGCCGGCGACGAAGTTGAACACGGTGGCGGGAACGAAGGTGCCGTAGTACTGGGTCTGCGTGCCGTTCATGGCGGTCTGGAAGCCGTTGAGGATGCCTCCCGTGAACGGGAGCAGCATGGGCAGCAGGAGCTGCCCCGGGTGGGCCACGGCGTCCCCGAGCTGCGGGGACACTGCCCAGACCACGGCGCCCAGCATGAGCACCACGGCCACCACGCGCAGGCCGGTGATGGGGCGCTTGCCGCCGGGGCCGAAGCCCGTGCCGTCGACGATCATCGAGCCGAGCGTCTGGCCCGTGACGTTGGCGACCGTGAACACGGCGATGCCGATGATGCCGACGACGAGGCTCTGGCTGAACACGAAGTAGGCGCCGATCGCGCCGGCGAAGAGGTACCACCACGGGAAGGCCTTGGCCCGCAGCGCGCCGGGGATGGCGCGGACGCCGCGGCGGCCGGAGGGCAGCAGCGCCGCGATGATCAGGATGATGACCAGCCCCGTGCCGAAGCTGATGGTGGCCGCTTGCATCCCGTTGCCCAGGTAGGTGCCGAGCTGGCCGTTGACGCGGCCCTGGGCTGGCATGGCCGCTCCCGCTATGAAGGCGAGCAAGAGGCCGAGCGGGACGGGGAGGAAGGAGGCGCGCGTCTGAGTCATGGCCGGACCACGCTACCTTGTGCCGGGCGGTAGGCTGGAAGGCATGTCTGACGCCACCCCCCGCATCGAAGACGTCCTCTTTGCCGAGGAGGGCATCCGCCTCGGTCAGTTCCTGAAGTTCGTCGGCGCCGTCGAGGACGGCCAGGAGGCCAAGGCCGCCATCGCCAACGGCATGGTCAAGCTCAACGGCGACATCGAGGAGCGCCGCGGCGCCCAGCTGCCCGCCGGCTCCGTGGTGGAGTTCAACGGGCAGGCCTGGCGCATCACCCTCGGCTGACGCCGCGCCGGCGACGACGGGACCCACCTCACCAACACCGCGCCGCGGAGCGCGTCTCCCCCGAGTCGCCTCACGCCTCGAGCGCCGCCCAGCGGGCATCGGTGGCGCGCACGCACACCGCCAGAACGCAGGCCGCGACGGCCAGCCCGGCCCCCAGCCAGACCGTGGTGACGACGGGCGCGCCGGCCGCGAGCGCCCACGCCCCGAGCGCCGGGCCGAGGGCGTTGCCCACGTTGAAGGCGCTCGTGTTGACCGCCGAGGCCAGCGTGGGGGCCGCGCCGGCCACCTGGAAGACGCGGGCGTTGAGCGCCCCGGCGATCGAGAAGCCTGAGATGCCCACGAGCACCATCGCGGCGATGGCCCCGGGGGCCCACCCGGCGGTGAGCGCCAGGATCACGAGCGATGCTGCGAGCGCCGCCAGCGAGCCGATCATGTTGCCAAACAGGTTGTAGTCGGCCAGGCGCCCGCCGATGCTCACGCCGATGAACGTGCCCACCCCGAACGCGGCGAGCACGGCCGGCACCGCGTCGAGCGGCAGGCCAGCGACCTGCGTGAGCAGCGGAGAGAAGTACGAGAAGGACGCAAACACGGCGGCCTGGAAGAGCGCCGTGACGCTGAGCGAGAGCCAGATCCGCCGGTGCTTGAAGGCCTCCAGCTCGCGCCCGATCAGCTGACGCAGCGGCGGCTGATCCCGACGCGGGGCCGGGCGCACGGTGAGGGCCACCAGCAGGCCGGCCAGCACGGTCACCCCTGCCAGGACCCAGAAGGCGCTGCGCCAGCCGAGGGCGTTGCCGAGCCACGCACCACCGGGGACCCCCACCACATTGGCGATGGTCATGCCGCCTACAAGCGTGGCCAGCGAGCGGCCGAGCACGGCGGGCGAGGCGACGCGCGAGGTGTGCACGCTGGCCACGGCCCAGAAGGCGCCACAGGCGACCGCCGCGATGACGCGGGAGGCCATGAGCACCCCGTAGCTCGGGGCGAGCGCGCCCATCACATGCGCGGCGGCAAACACGGCGGCCGCCCCCACGAGCGTGACCCGGACCGGCAGCCGGAGGGTCAGGACCGTCATGAGCGGGGCACCCACGATCATGCCGAGAGCGAAGCCCGTCACGAGCAGGCCGGCGGCCGAGAGGCTGACCTCGAGGTCGCGGGCGATGTTCTCGAGCAGGCCGGCGATCATGAACTCGCTCGTGCCGAGGGCAAAGATGACGCTGGCCAGCAGCCAGACGACGCCGGGAACCTTGGGGCTGGAGCTCATCGTGCTTCCTCCCCGCGGGAGGCGAGGCGCCCGAGCAGCTCGCGGCCGGCGGCCGTGGCCCACGTGCCGAGCACGGCATCCACCTCGCGGCCCAGCTCATCGGGAGCCAGCGTGCGCGCCGCCACGCGCAGCCCCGCGAGGAGCGTGTGCAGCGCGGCACCCAAGGCGAGCGGATCGCCGTCGAACGCTAGGTCCCCCTGCCTTGCGGCGCGTTCGAGCAGCGCTGCGTAGCAGCGCACCCAGGCCTCCCGATCGGCGTCGACGATCGCCGCGGCCTCGGGAAGGCTGCGCCCCAACTCGATGCCCACGTTGACGGTGAGGCAACCGTCCCGGCTCCCCTTGCGGGCCTGCGCCTGCACGCCGTCGAGCAGACGCGAGCGCAGCAGGCTCAGGGCGGACCCCTCGGCCTCGGCGAGCGCCGCCGCCTGCTCGACGCCCCGTCGCGAGTACTCACCGAGCGCCCTGACGAAGAGGGCCTCGCGCGAGCCGAAGCTGTTGTAGAGGCTCGAACGGGACAGCCCCGCCTCACGGCACAGGGTGCTGGCATCCGCGCCCTCGTAGCCGTGGCGGGTGAACGTCTCGATGGCCGCGTCGATCACGGCGGCCTCGTCGAAGGCCGGGGGGCGTGGTGTCATGACACGAGTGTGCACCATTCTGGACACTCGTGTCCAGAATGGTGCATCCCCACCGGACCTACCGGCGGGCGCCCAGCGCCTCGGCGTCGAGGAACTCGCCGATGTGCGAGATCTCCTGGGGGCCGATGCCATGGCCGATGCCGGCGTAGTTCACCTTGGTGAGCTTGGTGTGGGAACGGGCCCAGTGGTTGGTGTACTCCACCTTGTCCTCGGTGATCACCGGATCCTGCGGATCGCGCCCCCAGAACAGGGGCACCTTGTGGCGCGTCAGGGCGGCGTCGTCGAAGAAGTCCTGGGCCGGATCCAGCGCGGCGTCCAGGGCAAAGCCGGAGCAACCCACCACGGCGGTGATCAGGTCGGGGCGGCGGCGCAACAGCGAGGTGGCCACGGCCATGCCCATGGAGAAGCCGAGCAGCACGATCGTGTCGTGCTTGGTCTTCATCTCCTCGAGCCACTCCTCGAGGCGCCCCACCACGTTCCTCACGATGGAGAAGTCGAAGGCCGGGTCGGCCACGAGCGGGAACCACGTGTAGCCGGGCCCCTGCCTGAACGGCGCGCGCACCGAGGCGACGGTGAACTGCGCTGGCAGCAGGTCCGCCACGGGAAGCAGGTCCTTCTCGTCGGCCCCGTAGCCGTGGAACAGCACCAGCAGGGGCGAGAGATCGGTGTTGCCCTCGCGGGTCTCGATGTCGACGGACGGATCCCAGTCAAAGCTCATGCGTCCATCCTCGCAGACCCCACCCGCGCGGGCCGGTGCGCCGACACGCCGGCGGACACACCGGCGGAAGAACCGGCCTCCCGCGCCGGGCGCGATGCGCCTACTGCCCCGCGATCTGCGCGCCGAGCGCCAGGCTGAGGTAGCGCCTCACCCTGCGGCGGCGTGCCGCCCCGCCGCCGGCCTCCAGGCCCAGGAGCGGATAGAGGTCGTTGGCGTCCTCCAGGGCCACGACCGTGCGGGCCACGTCGTCCGCCCCGCCGGCCGCCTCGACCTCCTCGGCCCGGAACTCGCCCAGCTCCACCCCGATCTCGATGAGCGAGCGATACAGGCTCACCTGCCGCTCGACGAGCTCGCGGTGGGCGGCGGCGCGCAGCGGATTCTCGCGCAGCTGCGGCAGGGTGAAGTAGACGCTGGCAAGGTCCTCGTCGATCTCGTCCGGCACGCCCAGCTCCACCATGGCGGAGAGCTTGGCCACCACGCTGCCGGGTCCGGCCAGGATCTTGAGGCGCCCGGCATAGAGCTGCTCCATGACCCGCTCCAGGGCGAGCTGCTGCAGCTCCTCGAGCCCACCCTCGAAGTGGTAGAGCACGGTGCCCACGCTCACCTCGGCCTGCGCGGCCACGGCCCGGACGCTGGCCCCGGCGATGCCGTCCCGCGCCACCACCTCGCGCGCGGCCGCCACGAGCGCCTCGCGTTTATCCCCGGAGCGCTGCCTGCGCGGCGGGTTGCCCACCGGCTTGGCGTTCTTCGTCGGCACGTCCGAGCTCCTTCCAGGTTTGGGGCCGGGTGCGCCGCAGCACGGCGCTCACGGCAAAGCCGGCCAGGAACAGGATAGGCGTGGGCAGGATCATGAGGGCGTTGACCCACCCCTGCATGCCCGAGGTCATCTCGAAGTTGCGCACGATGAGGACGAAGCCGATCCCGAGGCCCAGGGCCCCGAGCGCCGGGGCCACGAGCACCCGCCACACGCTGTGGCCGCGGCGGTTCCTGGCGAAGTACGCCACCACGGCGATCGCCGCCACGGCCTGGGAGAACACCAGCCCCTGCACACCGGTCGCGTAGCTCCACAGCGCCAGGCCCAGGTACGGATCGGAGATCGTCAGCGCCGCCACGACCAGGGCGGCGCAGGCCAGCACGGAGATCGCGAGGCTTGCCGTCACGGGCGCCTGCGTCGTTGCGCCGAGGCGCGTGAAGCGGCGCGGCAGCAGCCCCTCGCGCGCCAGGGAGAACACGTAGCGCGTCGAGGCGTTGTGGAAAGAGAGGGCGCACGCCAGGAAGCTCGTCACGATCAGCACGCTGATCACATCCCCGGCCCACGCGCCCAGGTAGTTCGTGGCGGCCACCGGCACCATGTCCGCGAAGCCATCCCCCAGGGCGAAGGCCAACACACCGTCCACGCCAAACGCCACCGTGAGCATCCAGAAGGTGAAGGCGTAGAACACCGCGAGCCCGGCCACGACGGCGTAGGTGGCCTTGGGGACCGTGCGGTCGGGATCCTTGGCCTCCTCCGCATAGATGGCCGTGCCCTCGAAGCCGAGGTAGGCGCCGAAGCCGATCACGAGCAGCGCGGCGAGGCCGCCGCCGAAGAGCACATGACTGGGGGCGAAGCCGGCGCCCGACACCGGCTCCGGCCCGCCCTGGGCCAGCACCGCGACGGCCAGGACCAGCAGGATGGCCACCTCGGCGGTGACCAGCACCGCGAGCACCTTGGCCCCCACGTCCACCTGGCGGGCGCCCAAGGCGCCCACGCCCACCGCCGCCACGAGCGCACAGAGCCACCACGGCACGCTCAGGCCCCAGAGGTTCTCAAAGAGCAGCGAGCCGAAGAAGCCGATGAACGCGTAGAAGGCCAGGTTCAGGAAGACGTAGGAGAAGAGCGTCACGAGCGAGAGGCCCACGCCGGCACCCCGCCCCAGGCCGTGCCTCGCGTAGGCGTAGAAGGCGCCGGCGTTGGGCACATGCGAGGTCATGGCCGTGAAGCCGAAGGCAAAGAGCAGCAGGACGGCGCCACACAGGAGCATGGCCCCGGGCGCGCCGATCCCACCCAGGCGGAAGTCCATGGGCGCGGCCGACACCACCACCGTGAGCGGCGCGGCGGCCGAGATGACCAGGAAGGCGATGCCCCAGGCACCCAGGCGGCGGCGCCCGGCGGACTGAGACGCTGGTGCGTTCGACGGCATGAGAGTCCTCCTCGTTTGATTTCTGAACCACCATTCAAAGTGATCGCCACCACATCGTCAACAGTCAGAGAAGAAAGAGTGGATGCCTCGCCCTTGAACTGAACAAAGGTTCAGTTCCTTCCCTTGATTGGATCGTCGCCTCCTGCCAGCATGGTCCCCATGCACGACGACGCTTCGGCCGCTTCAGCGGCCTCACCCACCGCCCGAGCCAGGGACCTGGGCATCCCCCTCCCCGGCATCCCCGGCCCGTTCAACGCCCTGACCGACGTCCCCGGCGTGGAGGTCGGTCTGGTGACGCTGCGCCCCGACGACCGCTCGGCCTGCACCGGCGTCACGGCGATCCTGCCGAGGGGCAGGGACGGTGCCGGAACGCCGGTGGCCGCGGCCACCTTCTCCCTCAACGGCAACGGCGAGCTGACCGGGCGGACGTGGATCGAGGAGTCCGGCCAGTTCTCCACCCCCGTCCTGATCACCAATTCGCACGCCGTCGGCGCGGCCCACACGGGGACCGATCGCTGGATGCATGCCCACCACCCCGAGGCCTCGGCCGCGTGGCTGTTGCCCGTCGTGGGCGAGACGTGGGACGGCTACCTCAACCACATCAATGCCGAACGGGTCACGCCGGAGCACGCCGTGCAGGCGCTTGACGCCGCGCGGACCGGTCCCGTGGCCGAGGGCAGCGTGGGCGGAGGCACCGGCATGAATTGCTACGGGTTCAAGGGCGGCACTGGCACCTCCTCCCGCGTGGTTCCACTCGGAGAGGCCAGCTTCACCGTCGCGGCGCTGGTGCAGGCCAACTTCGGCGACCGGGACGAGTTCACGGTGCTCGGCGTCCCGCTCGGCTCCCGCTCCGAGGCGCCGTGCCCCCTCGAGCGCACGGAGTGGTTCGCGCAGGAGCTCGGCGCCGCGCACCGCAGCGTGCCCGGTGCCGGCTCCGTCATCGTGGTCCTGGCCACGGACGCGCCGCTCCTCCCCCAGCAATTGGCCGGCCTGGCCAGGCGCGCATCGCTTGGCCTGGCCCGCACCGGCACGGCGGGCGGCCACTTCTCCGGCGACATCTTCCTGGCTTTCTCCACGGCCAACGCCGGATCGCTGCGCTCGGTCATGCCCAGCGCCCCGGGCGCCGCCACGCACGATTCCCTCGAGTTTGTCGCGTGGGGCCAGGTGGATCCCCTCTACACCGCGGCCGTCGAGGCCGTGGAGGAGGCGGTGCTCAACGCCCTCGTGAACAACGAGGACGTCGAGGGGCGCGACGGGCACCGCTCCTACGCGCTGCCCCACGCCGAGGTCCTGGCTGCCGACTTCTCGCACGCGCGGCGCTGACTCGCGGCACGCGCGGCCTCCGCGGCCACCCCTTCCGCCCCGCGCCCCGGCGCGGTGGGGCACCCACCCCACCGCGCGGCGTCGGGCCGTCGCGGCACCGCGGGGCCCACGCCCGCGCCGGGGCCCACGCCCGCGCCGGGACCCACACCCGCGAGGAAGCCCCGCCGACGCGCCGCCGACGCCGGCTGTACCCGGTACCGTCCTGGCGCGCGCGGGCGGTTGGTGGCACCATCGATGTCCGTGACCGAGACCCGGAACGAATCCCAGACCCAGCCGCCGCAGGACCTGCCGTGGCACCGCTACGTCGCCCTGGGCGACTCCTTCACCGAGGGCATCGGCGATCCCTCCGAGGAGGTGCCGGGCGGCAACCGCGGCTGGGCCGACCGAGTGGCGGAGCAGCTCGCGCTGCGCGTCCCCGATCTGGCCTACGCCAACCTGGCCATCCGCGGCCGCCTCATCGCGCAGATCGACGACGAGCAGGTCGAAGCCGCGCTCGCCCTGCGCCCCGACCTCATCACCCTCTGCGCCGGCGGCAACGACGTGACGCGCGGCGGCAACCCCGACCGCATCGCCGAACGGCTCGATTCCATGGTGGAGCGCCTCTCCTCCGGCGGCGCCACCGTGGTGGTCTTCACGGGCCCCGACATCGGCGACACCCCCGTGCTCGGCGCGCTGCGCGGGCGCGTGGCCATCTACAACGAAAACGTGCACACGATTGCCCTGCGCCACGACGCGATCGTCGCCGACCTGTGGGCGCTGCGCGCGCTGCACGAGAAGCCCATGTGGGCCCCCGACCGGCTGCACTTCTCGCCGCTGGGGCACCACACCATCGCGGCGATGGTGCTCACGGCGCTCGGCGTGGACCACGACCTGGACCCGGAGTTGCCGGCCCCCGCCCCGACCAAGCCCTGGCGCGAGGCCCGCGCGGAGGACCTCGAATGGGCGCGCGAGCACCTGCTCCCGTGGGTGGTCCGCCGCCTGCGCCACCGCTCCTCCGGGGACGGCGTGACGCCCAAGCGCCCGCTGCCGCAGCCGGTGTTCGGCGTCTCGAACGCCCCCGACCCGGACACCGAAGCCCACGCCGCATCGGAGGACGCCGAATCGTAACCGTCCCTCGTCCGCGCGGATGACGCCGGGCGCCGGGCGCGATGCAACACTTGGCCCCAGCGGGCCCGCCGGGCCCACCCGATCCACACGAGAGGCGGCCTTGCTTTCAAGCCTGTTGTTCCGCGCAGAGGGCTTCCCCCTCGACGACGCCACCTTCGCGGACGGCGGCGACCCCGTGAGCGGGTTCAACGACTCGTTCAACCGCGTCTCGGACACGGTCGATGTCATGTTCATCATCATTCCCGTGGCCATGGTCCTCATCCTCGGCTTCGGGATCTTCGTTGCCGTGCGCAACTACCGGGCCGCCAAGCGCCAGGGCATGGATCCCTTTGCCGTGGAGACCGAGTTGGCCGGCCGCGTGTACAACTCGGCCCTGCTCGCCCCGGCCGACCAGAAGGCAGGGGTCCCGGGCGCCGGGACCCGGGGCACCCGCACCAAGGCCGAGCGCCTCGAGGAGATCGAGGGCATGTACCGCAGCGGCACCATCAATGCCGAGGAGCGCCAACGTGCACGCGACGCCATCCTCGTCGAGGATTAAGGCGTGAACACCACTTCGCTCCTGATCGTTGTTGTCCTCGCCGTGGTGGCCCTCGTGGCCATCGCCTTTGCCGTCGGCTTTGTGATCCTCGTGATCAAGCTGTCCCAGCGCCGGGGGCCCGCGGCGCAGGCGCCGGGGGACGGCGCCGAGGCGCCCAGCCTCGCCGCCCGCCTCGCCGAGATCGAGGACGCCTACCAGCATGGCCTCATCAGCGAGGAGGAACGCGCCGAGGCCAGGCGGGCGGCCCTAGCGGGCCAGTAGCCCCCGTCCCCACGCACGACGACGCCGCGGTGACCTTGGATGCCAAGGTCACCGCGGCGTCGTCGTGCGTTCCGTGAAGCCCCGCCTAGCCGAGCAAGCGGCGCAGCGGCGGTTCCAGCTGCGTGGCCGCCGAGGTGAGGAAGCCGTCGTGCCCGATGGGCGAGCGGATGTAGTCGACGCTCACCCCCGGCGGCAGGGCGGCGGCCATGGCCTCGGATTGCTCCGGCAGGTACAGGCGGTCGGAATCCACGGCGGCGATGAGGAACTCGATGCCCTCGAGCGCCCCGAGCGCCGCCTCGATGCCCCCGCGCCCGCGACCGACGTCGTGGCTCATGAGCGCCTCGGTAATGGTCAGATAGGCGTTGGCGTCGAAACGGCCCACGAGCTTGGCCGCCTGGTGATCCAGGTAGGACTCCACGGCGTAGCGGCCGCGGCGCTCGCGGTCCGCCGAGCCGAGGGGCTGCTCGCTTCCTTGCGGGTCGCGGCCGAAGCGCTGCCCCAGCTCCGCCTCGGAGCGGTACGAGAGATGCGCCAGGCGGCGAGCCAGGCCGAGACCGCGGATGGGCCCGCCGTCGGCACGCCCGTAGTAGTCCCCGCCCTCGAAGGCCGGATCGAGGCGGATGGCCTCGACCTGCATCTGCGACAGCGCGATCTGCTCCGCCGTGGAGGCGGCGCAGGAGGCGAGCACGGCGCAGCGACGCACGTGCGCCGGGTACGTTGCCGCCCACTCGAGCGCGCGGGCCCCGCCCATCGAACCGCCGATGACGGTGTGCCACGCGTCGATGCCCAGGTGGCCAAGGAGCGCGAACTCCGTGGCCGCCATGTCGCGCAGGGTCACGAAGGGGAAGCGGGAGCCCCACGGCTCCCCGTCCGGCGCCGGCGTGGCCGGGCCGGTGCTGCCGGCGCACCCGCCCAGCGCCGCCGGCGCCACCACGAAGAAGCGGTCGGTGTCGATGACCTTGCCGGGCCCGACAAGGTCCCGCCACCAACCATCGGAGTCCTCCGGGCCGTCCGCCACATGGGCGTCTCCCGTCAGCGCGTGCAACACCAGCACGGCGTTCCCGCCGTCGGCCTCGAGCCGCCCCCAGGTCTGGAAGGTCAGCCGGACCTCGGGCAAACGCCCCCCGGTTTCCAGCTCCAGCGCACCCAGGTCCAGCGAACGGGGCGTCCCGTCCGCCGGGCCCGAGGCCTGGGTGGTGCCAGCCGCCACCGGCTCGGCATCGATGCTCACGTACTACTCCTTGGGTCCTGCTTGCTGCGCCGAGGCGCCGGTGCTTGGCTGCGGCACGGCTCAGGCCGTGGCCTGCGCCGCCTCCGCGGTCTGCGCCGCCTCGGCGTCCGCGGCGGAGGTGCCGGCCGCGGCGAAGGCGTCGAAGCCGCGCTGCAGATCGGCGATGATGTCGTCAACGTGCTCCAGGCCAACGGAGAGGCGCACGAGGCCCGGCTCCACGCCCGCCGCGTACTTCTCCGCCTCGGAGAGCTGCGCGTGCGTCGTGGACCAGGGGTGGATCACGAGGGAACGGACGTCGCCCAGGTTGGCCACGAGCGAGTGCAGCTCGAGGGCATCGACAAAGGCGCGGGCGGCGTCGGCTCCGCCGTCCAGCGTGAAGGCCACGATCGCGCCGACGCCCTGGGGGGCGTACTTGCGGCCGCGCTCGAACCAGGGGCTGGACTCCAGGCCCGCATAGGCGACCGACGCGACGTCGTCCCGCCCCTCGAGGAAGGTCGCCACCGCCTCGGCGTTGGAGACGTGGCGCTCCACGCGCAGCGAGAGGGTCTCGAGGCCCTGGGCGATGAGGAAGGCGTTGAACGGCGCGACGGACGATCCCAGGTCGCGCAGCAGCTGCACGCGGGCCTTCAGGATGTAGGCGAGGTTAGCGCCCAGGGCCGAGCCGACGCCCAGGTCGCGGGCGAACACGAGGCCGTTGTAGGACTCGTCCGGGGTGTTGAAGCCCGGGAAGCGCTCGGGATCCTGCGCGTAGTCGAAGCTGCCGCCGTCGACGATGACGCCGGCGATGGCCGTGCCGTGGCCGCCCAGGTACTTGGTGGCCGAGTGGACCACCACATCGGCGCCCCATTCGAGCGGGCGGATGAGGTAGGGCGTGGCCAGGGTGTTGTCGACGATGAGCGGGACGCCCACCTCGTGCGCCACGGCAGCGACACCCTCGATGTCCAGGACGTCCTGGCGCGGGTTGGAGACGGTCTCGCCGAAGAACGCCTTGGTGTTGGGCCTCGCGGCCGCGCGCCAGGCCTCGAGGTCGTCCGGGTTCTCTACGAAGGTGACCTCGATGCCGACCTTCTTCAGGGTGTGCTTGAGCAGGTTCTGCGTTCCGCCGTAGAGCGAGGGGCTCGCCACGATGTGGTCGCCCGCCTCGGCAACATTCAGCAGGGCGAAGGTCGTGGCCGCCTGGCCGGAGGAGAGCAGGAGCGCGCCCACGCCGCCCTCGAGGTCGGCGATGCGCTGCTCCACCACGTCAGTGGTGGGGTTGCCGATGCGCGTGTAGATGGGGCCGAGATCGGCCAGGGCGAAGCGATTGGCTGCCACGTCGGCGTCGGGGAAGACGAAGGAGGTGGTCTGGTAGATCGGCAGGGCCCGCGCGCCCGTGGTCGGATCGGCCTGCTGGCCGGCGTGGATCTGGCGGGTCTCAAAGTTCCAGGAGCTCATGGCGTCCCACTTTCGTGTTGGGTGGGGCGCCCGCCGTACCTTGAGTGCGCACGTACGCCTCAAGGACGCCAGGTGCGCCCGCGCTTGCCGAGACGCAGGAGAGCGCTCGACCAGGTCTTCACCCGGGGCACCCCGCCGCGGTGGGAGGGTTGCCGGCCAGCAAGCCGGGGCTATCTGCTGGCACTCATGACCTACCGGACACTGTGCCCGGTGCGCCGCACTCTTGGCAAGCCCGAGCGCGTCACGCTGTGAAACGTACCGGGAGGTCACCCGCGCTTCATGCGCAGTTCCTTGTCATTCCGGGGATATACGGAGGTTAGGTCACCCTAAGTAGAGATCGGCGTCACAGGGTGGAAGTCTGTGGCCATGAAACTCGACCACGTCTCCTACGCCTGCGGCCCTGAAGGTCTCGTCGCCACGTCCGAGCGCATTGCGGACACGCTGGGACTTGAGTTCGTCAAGGGCGGCGTCCACCCGCGCTTCGGCACCCGCAACGTCATCTTCCCGCTGAAGAACCACCAGTACCTCGAGGTCGTCGAGGTGCTCGAGCACCCCGCGAGCCTCAAGGCCCCCTTCGGTCAGGCCGTCCGCGCCCGCTCCGAGGAGGGCGGCGGATGGATGGGCTGGGTCGTCTCCGTGGACGACCTCGCCCCGTTCGAGGAGCGGCTCGGCCGCGAGTCGGTCCCCGGCAACCGCCGCTTCCCCGACGGTCGCGAGCTGACCTGGCGCCAGATCGGCATCAAGGGCCTCATCGCCGACCCGCAGCTGCCCTACATCATTCGCTGGGACGAGGAGACCGCCGATCTCCACCCCTCGCAGGCCCTCGAGGGCCAGCAGGGCGAGATCACGGGCCTGGCCCTCGCCGGCAACCGCTCCCGCGTGCTCGAGTGGCTCGGCGACCCGGCCGTCTCCCCGGCCGCCGGCCTCAACGTGCAGTACTCGGCGCCCTCCGGGACGCCGGGGCTCATGTCCGTGACCTTCGAGACCCCCAAGGGCTCCGTCACGCTCTGAGCCTGACCGGGCCGGCCACGCCTGCGCCCCACCGGGCTCCGGGCCCGGAGCCCTCGGGGCACGGCGCCGCCCGGCTTGCCCACGCGCCGAGCCCACGCGGACCCTGAACGCACGACGCCGCCTGCGGCCGGCGCCCCGCGATCCCCGCATCCCTCACGACCTCACGAACGCGTCCCGCTGCTCAACGCAGACCTTCCGGATCCCCCTACCCCGCCGTTCGCGAGTGCCCTGTGTCGTTCCCCTCGATTCGCGAGTGCCTTCTGTCGCCGAAAGCGCGGTTTCGGCGACACAAGCCACTCGCGAAAGGGCCGCATCGGCACACAGCACTCGCGAAACGCGGGCGGCCAACGTCGCCCCGGCGCCCGGCGGCGGATCGACGCGGGGCCCTCCCCCTCGGCAGGCTAACTGCCGTAGCCGAAGGCCGCGGCGAGCAGGGGGTAGGCCACGAACCCGGCGGCGTCGAGCAGGAAGTGGGCGATCACAAGCGGCGCGACGCGCTGGGTCTTCAGGTAGAACCAGCCGAAGATCAGCCCCATGAGAGCGTTGCCGATGAACGGGCCGATGCCTTGGTAGAGGTGGTACGAGCCGCGCAGCACGGCGGCGCTGAGCAGGATGGCCCACGTGTTCCAGCCGAGGGTCTTGAGCCGCTCGAAGAGGTAGCCGATGACGATGACCTCCTCCAGGAGGCCGTTGCGCAGGGCGGCGAGAAGCAGGATCGGGACGGTCCACCAGTACTCCCCCAGGCCGCTCGTGCTGATGGACGTGGTGATGCCGAGGGCGCGGCCGGCGGCATACACGCCGAGCGTTCCGGCGCCGATCACGAGGAAGAGCGCCGCCCCCTGCCACGCGTCGCGCAGCGGGTGTTTGAAGTCCAGGCCGAGGCGACGGAAGGGGTTGCCTCCCGGCCAACGCCACAGCAGCCACAGGACAAGCGCGACGGGAGCGATCGAGAACACGAGGCTCGAAAGCTGGTAGGCGAGGTCGATCCAGGGACGCGCGCTGGCCGAGCCGTTCAGGCTCGCTTGGCCCTGCGAGATGGGGCCCCGCGTGGCCAGGTCGATGAGGTTGATGAGCGCGTTCACCCCGGACCGGCCGAGCGAGAGCGCCAGGACGATGACGATCTCCCAGCCGATGAAGCGCCTCGTCATGGGCGCGCCGGTGCCGGGAAGGAGAGCCGGCAGGGTGGGCCGAGTTAGCGCCGGGGTTGCCGCCCGCCCCGCCGGCGCCTCGCCGTTGGATAGGTCGCCGGGATGGTTGGCGGGTCCGCCGGGATCGCTGGCTGGCTGGGCCGGATGGCTCGGTCCGGGCGCTGATGACTGGCTCACGTGGGCGAGCCTACCCACGCCTCGCTAGGCTCTGCCTGTGACCCGCGCTCCCCTACCCTCCGAACTCGCCCTGGCCCGCCGCCTCGATCCCGCCCCCGCCTGGGCCGAGGGCTTCGTCGAGGAAGGAGGCGACGATCACCTCGTGCTGGTTCCGGGCGCGCCAGCTCCCGGGGGTGCCCCCGGCGTGGTGCTGCGACTGGCGCGCCGCCCCGAGGTGGCGAGCGAGCTTGGACGACGCATGGCGCTGCTGAGCGCCCTCGCTCCTCACCTCCCGTGGCTCAGCCCCGAGCCGCTCTCCGACGTGGTCCTGGGCGACGACGCGGCGCCCGCCGCGGTGCTGCAGCGCTTCGTCAGCGGCGGCGCCCACGCCCCGCACGAGGGCGACCCGGCCGCGCTGCGCGGCGTGCTCGAGGCGCTCGCGGCGGTCCCCACCGCCGCTTGGGAGTCCCTCGTGACAGGGCCCTACGTCAGCTCAGCGCCCTGGGACCCGGCGGGGCGCGAGGCGGTGCTCGGCGTGCTGCCGGCCGAGGCGCGCCGCGCGGCCGAGGCCGTCTGGGCGGGGCTCGAGGGCATCGAGGGTGAGGCCACCGGGCTCGTCCACGGCGACCTCGCCGGGCACAACATGCGCTGGAAGGTGGAGCGCCTCGTGGGGGTCATCGACTGGGACCACGCCGCGGCGTGGGACCCCGCCATCAATCTGTCCCACCTCGCGCTGTGGCACGGCGTGGACGTGGTCGCCCCCGCGGCCCCGGACGCGCGCTTCGCCGCCCGCGCCGCCCTCTGGGTGGGCCACCACGCACTCTTCCGCCTGCGCCGCGCGGCGGAGGACGGCGCGGTGCGGCGTTGGGAGCGCCTGCTGCGCAAGACCCTTCCCCGCCTCGACTTCGCCGCGACCGCCGGCGCGGGCGAGGTGCTCGCGTGAGCGGGCCGCGCGACGTGGTGCGGGTGGTGCCGGCCCGTCCCGCCGATGCTGCGGCGATCCGGGCGCTTGTGCGCGCGGCGTTTGCGCCGTACGTGGAGCGGATCGACCGCGAACCGGCGCCCATGGTGCTGGACTGGCCCAAGATCCTGGCGGGCCGGGTGCCCGGCGCCGAGGTCAGCCTCGCGGTCCGCGGCGAGGCCCTGGTCGGGGCGCTGTACCTGCTGCTGGAGGACGATCACGTGCTCATCGACACCGTGGCCGTGGACGCCGTTGAGCGCGGGAGCGGGCTGGGCGGCCGCCTGCTCTCGCTGGCCGAGGACCGGGCCCGCGCGCTGGGGCTGCCCGAGGTGCGGCTCTACACGAACCAGGCCATGACCGAGAACGTCGCCTACTACCCGCGCCGGGGTTTCACCGAGACCGGGCGCGGCGGCCAGGGCGGCTACCGGCGCGTGAACTTCGCCAAGCGCGTGGACGGCGCCTCCCCCACCTCGGTTTCGCCCCCCACACCCTGAGTCTGCACCCACCCTCAGCGGGTGCAGACTCAAAGTGCGGATGACTCCGCGGGCCGTGAGGAGCACCATGGGCCCATGGAGAAGAACTTCGCGCTCGTCCTGGGCGGCGGCGGGGCCGCCGGCAACGCGTGGCTGATCGGCGTGTGCGCCGGGTTGGCGGAGCAAGGGCTCGACGTCGCTCGGCTGGCCGACGCGATCTACGGCACCTCGGCGGGCGCCACGGCCGCGGCCCAGCTGCGCGGCGGGCCAAGCATCGCCGAGCTGTACGCAGCCACCCAGGCACCACCGGCCGCCCCGGCCGGGCCGGGCGGTGGAAGGGCGGCGGGTGGGCCGAACGGCCCCGACGGTAGGCAGCACTCGGGCACCGGGCCCGGCGGCGATCCGCGGGCCGTGTTCGAGCGCATGCGCGCCATCGGCGCCGCGGCGTCCTCGGCGCTGGACGTGAGCCGCGGCATGGGGGCCTTTGCGCTGGAGTCCGACCCGTCCCTCGCACCGCGAGCCGCCGCCCGCCTGGCGCAGGTGGCCTCGCGGCTGCCGTCCCAGCAGTGGCCGGAGCGATACGTGGGGATCGCGGCGGTGGACGCGCTCAGCGGCGAGCTCGTGGTGCTGGATCGCGAATGCGGCGCTTCGCTCGCGGAGGCCGTGGCCGCGAGCACCTCGCTCCCGGGCGGCACGGCGTCGGTGCCCATCGCCGGGCGCCGCTACGTTGACGGGGGCGTCTTCTCCGCCGACAACGCGCAGTTGGGCTCCGGCTTCGAGCGTGTCATCGTGCTCTCCCCGCTGACACGCCCCGAGGAGAGCGCCGCGCCACGGCAGTTCGAGGGCCTGCGCCGCGAGGACGCGTGGGGCACCACGCTGGGCTCCCAGGTGGCGGCGCTGCGGTCCGGCGGGTCAGTGGTGACGGTGATCCACCCGGACGACGAGGCGCTGGCGGTGTTCGGGGCGAACCTGACGTCGACCGGCATCCGGCCCGCGGCGGCACGCGAGGGATATCGCCAAGGGCGAGCGGCCGACGTCGGGCGGTGAACCAAGGCCCCGCCCCCAGCCTCAGCCCCTCCCCCCGTCCCAGCCCAAGGTCCCAGCCCCCAAAACTCACGGTCATCGCGTTTTCTCACGCGCATCGTCGCCGTGAGAAAGCGCGATGACCGTGAGAAATCACCGACGGGGCGAGAAGCGGCGTCCTCCGCCACCCGCACCAACGCGCAACGCCCCGGTCCCGCACTCGCGTGCGGGGCCGGGGCGTTGAGAAGCCGAGCGAAGATCAGGCCAGGGCGGCGATCGCGGCCTCGTAGTCGGGCTCGGTGGTGATCTCGGGGACCAGCTGCGAGTGCAGCACGGTGCCGTCGGTGTCGACCACCACGACGGAGCGGGCGAGGACGCCGGCCAGCGGGGAGTCGGTCAGCGTGACGCCGTAGTCGGAGCCGAAGGAGGAGCGGAAGGCCGAGGTCGTGACGACGTTCTCGATGCCCTCGGCGCCGCAGAAGCGACCCAGGGCGAACGGCAGGTCGGCGGAGACCGTGACCACCACGGTGTTCTCGAGGCCGGCGGCGCGCTCATTGAACTGGCGCACGGACGCGGCGCACACGCCGGTGTCCACGGACGGGAAGATGTTCAGGACCACGCGCTTGCCGGCGAAGTCGGCGTCGGAGACGGTGGCGAGATCGTTGCCAACGGTCTCGAAGTGCGGGGCCTTGGAGCCCACGGCGGGCAGCTCGCCGACGGTGTGGGCGGGGGTACCGGTGAATGCAGTAGTAGCCATGACCTCATCCTCGCACGCCCCACCCACGCCGTCACCACGTTTCCGCTAAGCGACACGACATTTTCATCTAGCGATAGCTTTGATCGCCCGGCGGCTAGCGCGGCAGCCGCACGCGCCCCGCGCAGAGCAGGCCGACCACGCAGCACGCCACGGGGATGAGCAGCGCCCAGCCCAAGCCGAAGAGCGGCGAGACCCAGCCGATGATCGCCGGCCCGGCCAGCATGCCGAGATAGCCGGCCCCGACCACGCGGGACATGACCTTGCCCTGCTGTTCGCCGCCCAGCTCGCCCGCCGCCGTGAAGATCTGCGGCACGATCCCCGCCACGCCCAGCCCGAACACGGCCCAGCCCACGAGCGTGAGCGGGAACGAGGCGGAGAGCACCACGGTGAACAGCCCGAGCGCCGCCGCCAGCGAGCCGCCGCGAATGATCGCCACGCCGCCCACGCGCGCCACCACCGCATCGGCGGAGAAGCGGCCCACGACCATCGCGACGGCGACCGCCGCGTAGGCCAGCGCCCCGCCGGCCGGGCTCTGCCCCAACTCGTCCACCGCATGCAGCGAGCTCCAGTCGTTCGCCACCCCCTCGGCGAGCATCAGCAGGAACGCCAGGCCCGCGAGGAGCAGGTAGCCGGGCAGGCGCCGGGGCCTTCCCCCGCCCGACGACGACGCTGAAGCGCCTTCCAGCCCCGCGCCGGGCAGGGCGGTGGCCCGGGTGCCGTCCTGGGTGTCGGCCGCGGCGCCTGTCGCTGTGTCGGACGGCCTGCCGGCCGCCGCGCCGGTCTGAATGTCGGCCGGCGAGCCGGTCACCGTCGCGGCCGCCGCCTCAGCGCCGCCCGCCACCATCCCGCGGCCGGCCACGAGGACGAGCGCGAGGCTGAGCACGGCGCCCACCCCCAGCACCCACGTCACACCGGCGCCGAGCCCCTGCGCCAGGGCGCCGAGGAGCGAGCCGGCGCCCGCACCCACGGAGAAGAAGGCGTGGAAGTTGGACATGATGGGGCGCCCGTACCAACGCTGGACCAGCACCGCTTGGTCGTTCATCGCCACGTCGAGGACGCCGTGCCCTAGCCCGAAGACAAGCAGGCCCGCCGCCAGCTGCCACGGCTCGTGGGCCGCCGCGATGAGCCCGAGGCCGGCGGCCACCCCCACCGCGCCGGGCACCGCGACGCGGCGGCTCCCGCGGCGGTCCACCCACGGCCCGGCGGCTGTCATGCCGAGGAAGGAGCCCAGCCCCAAGAGGAGCAGGAACGTGCCGAGCACTGCATGACTGAGACCCACGCGCGCCTCGACGCCCGGGATGCTCACGACCCACCAGGCCAGTCCCAGGCCGGCGGCGAAGAACACGGTGATCGTGGCGAGGCGGGCCGTGCGCTGGGCCGGCGAGGGCTTCGGGTTCCGGTTCGCGCCGGGCGCACCGCCGGGCGCACCGGAGGACCCGGCGCCGCCGGATCTCGCGGCGGCGGGGGCGGCCTGGGCATCGGTCAAGGAGGGGCTCGGCTCTTGCATCCAGCCAGAGTGATCGATTGAATGATCGCGTGCAACGATCACTTCGGCACCAAACGATCATCTCGACGGTGCTCGGCTCCCGCCAGCCCGTCTCGGTCTCGGCGCTGAGCGAGCTCACCGGCGTCTCCGCCATCACCATCCGTCGCGACCTCGCGGAGCTCGAGGCCCACGCCGCCCTCCGACGCCTCCACGGCGCGGCGGCGTCGGCCCCGGCCCGAGGGGCCCCGATGCCCTTCGCCCTGCGCGCCGACGCGCTGCAGGAGAGCAAGCGGCTGCTCGCCGCGGCCGTGGACACGCTGGTCCTCGACGGCCAGTCGCTCATCGTCGACGGCGGCACCACGGGCCAGGCGATCGGCGGCCAGCTCGCCGGGCGCGCCGTGACGGGACTCGCCCTCTCGCTGCACACGGCGAGCGCCCTGGCGCGCCGCCAGGGCACCCGGGTCCTCGTGCCGGGCGGGCCGCTCGCGCCGGACTCGCTCGCCTTCGAGGGCGGGGAGGCGGCCGACTACGTGCGGCAGCTGCGCGTCGACCTGGCCATCCTCGCCGCCTGCTCGGCCTCCCCCGAGCACGGGCTGACGTCAACCAGCCCGGAGGACGCCCGCCTCAAGCGCGCCTGCCTCGACTCGGCCTCGCGCACCCTGCTCGTCGCCACGCCGGACAAGCTCGAGCGCACCTCCACCTTCAGGATCGCCGGGGTGGAGAGCGTGAGCGGGCTCCTGACCACGCGCGCGGCGCACCCTGACCTGCTGGCGCAGTACGCCGAGCGCGGGGTCCAGGTGCAGCTGGCCGAGGATCTGCTCGAGGCGGCCGACTAAGGGCGCCGGCAGAGAGTCGGCCGGTCGGCCGGCTAAGGGCGCCGGCTGGCGGCCGGTCGGCGGACGGGCGGCCGACGGCTCAGCAAGCCGAACCGCGGGACAACACGGAACGGCCCGGCCGGCGCCTCAACGCCGGCCGGGCCGTGCGCCCCTTCGCGTGCGCGACTCAGCGCGCCGCGACAAACGCCTGCACGGCGCGCTCTACGTCCTCGGGCGAGTGCGCGGCGGAGAGCTGCACGCGGATGCGGGCCCGCCCCTTGGGCACCACGGGGTAGCTGAAGGCCGTCACGTAGACGCCGTGCTCCAGCATGCCCGCTGCCACGCGGGCCGCCTCGACGGCGTCCCCGAACATGACGGCGATGATGGCGTGCTCGCCCTCCAGCAGCTCGAAGCCCTCCTCGGCCATGCGGCGGCGGAAGAGCGCGGCGTTGGAGAAGAGGCGCTCGCGCAGCTCGCCGGCGCCCTCCACGAGATCCAGGGCGGCCAGGGTCGCCGCCACGATGGACGGGGCGAGGGAGTTGGAGAAGAGGTACGGGCGGCCCACCTGGCGCAGCAGCGCCACGATCTCGCCGCGGCCGGAGACGTAGCCGCCCGAGGCGCCGCCGAGCGCCTTGCCGAACGTGCCGGTATAGATGTCGACGCGATCGGAGACCCCCGCGTGCTCCGGCGTGCCGGCGCCGGTGGCGCCCATGAAGCCCACGGCGTGCGAGTCATCCACCATGACCAGCGCGCCGAACTCCTCGGCCAGATCGCAGATCTGCTCGAGCGGGGCGAGGTAGCCGTCCATGGAGAACACGCCGTCGGTGACGATGACCACGCGACGCGCCCCCGCGCCGTCGTTCAGGGAACGCGTTGCCTCGAGCTGCGCGCGCAGATCCGCCATGTCGCGGTTCGCGTAGCGGAAGCGCGCCGCCTTGGAGAGGCGGATGCCGTCGATGAGCGAGGCGTGGTTGAGCGCGTCGGAGACGATCGCGTCCTCGGCGCCGAAGAGCGGCTCAAACACGGCGCCGTTCGCGTCGAAGCAGGAGGAGAAGAGGATGGTGTCCTCGGTGCGGAGGAAGGCCGAAACGCGGCGCTCGAGCTCGAGGTGGGTGTCCTGCGTGCCGCAGATGAAGCGCACGGAGGCCATGCCGAAGCCGCGCTCGTCGAGGGCGGTCTTGGCCGCCTCGATGAGCCGCGGGTCATCGGCCAGGCCCAGGTAGTTGTTGGCGCAGAAGTTGAGCACGGGGCGGGCCTCGGCACCCGGATCGGCGGCCTGCACCGACGCGCCCTGCGGCGAGGTGATGATGCGCTCGTGCTTCGTGAGGCCGTCGGCCTCGATCTGCGCGAGCTGCGCCGCCAACTGGTCCTTGATGGAGGTGTACATGGGGGTCCTTCGCTTGAGGAGTCAATGCCCGACGCCGCGGGGCCGGGCGGGGTGCCGCGGCCTCGCGTGAGGCGGGCGGCGGGTGAAGAGGGTGGGGCTCAGAGGGCGGTGAAGTCCAGGACCACCTTGCCACCACTGCCCGAGCGGGCGGCGGCGAAGCCCTCCTCCCAGCGGGTGGCGGGCAGGACGTCGGTGACCACGCCGGCAATGCGCTCGCGCAGCACGGGGTCGGAGTCCAGCATGGCGCTCATGGCGTACCAGGTCTCGAACATCTGGCGGCCGTAGATGCCCTGGAAGGTGATCATGCGGGTGACCATGCGGGACCAGTCAACGGGGATCTCGCCCGTGGGCAGCCCCAGCATCGCGATGCGGCCGCCGTGGTTCATGTTCTCGACCATCTCGGGGAGGGCCGAACGCACGCCGGACATCTCCAGGCCGATGTCGAAGCCCTCCTTGAGCCCCAAGCGCTGCTGGGCGGCGACGATGCGTTCGGAGGCAACGTTGACGACGTCGTCGGCCCCGGCGGCGCGCGCCATCTCGAGGCGCTGCGGCGAGACGTCGGTGGCGACGATCCGGCGGGCGCCGGCGTGGCGGGCCACGGCGATCGCCATGACCCCGATGGGGCCCGCACCGGTGACGAGGACGTCCTCCCCCACCATGGGGAAGGTCAGCGCGGTGTGCACGGCGTTTCCAAAGGGATCGAAGATCGCGCCGAGTTCGGGGGTGATGTTGCCCTCCGCGTGGACCCAGACGTTGCTCTCGGGGATCACGACGTACTCGGCGAAGGCGCCGTCGCGCTGCACGCCCACCGACTGCGTGGCGATGCAGAGGTGACGGCGGCCCGCCCGGCAGTTGCGGCACATGCCGCACACCACGTGGCCCTCGCCGGAGACGCGGTCGCCGACCTTGACGTGGTCGACCAGGTCACCCACGGCCACGACCTCGCCGTAGAACTCGTGGCCGGGGATGAGGTCGGGGACGATCATGGCGGCCGCCGCCGCGTCGCCAGCCTGGATGTGCAGATCGGTGCCGCAGATGCCGGCGGTCATGACGCGGATCTTCACGTCATGGCTGCCCGCCGTGGGTTCGGGGCGATCCACGAGCTGGAGCGGGGCGTCGAGCGAGGGCTTGAAGAGGGCTTTCACGAGAAGCCAGTCTTCCCCGCTTACTGCCGGTGCAACAGGTCAGGAATGGCGCATGTTCACAACCTGATAGTTCAGAATAGCTTCATGGACATCGCCCAGCTGCGCACCCTGCGCCTCCTCGACGACCTCGGTTCCCTGCGCGCCGTGGCCGCCGCGCTCTACGTCAGCCCGTCCGCGGTGTCCCAGCAGCTCACGCAGCTGCAGCGCGAGGTGGGCGTGGCGCTGACGCGCAAGGAGGGGCGCGGCCTGGTCCTCACGGAGGCCGGCCGCGCGCTCTCCGCCGCCGCCCAGGACGTGCTCGTGACGATGGCCCGCGCGGAGGCGGCCGTGGCTGCCCACGGCTCGGCGCCAGACGCCTCCGTGTCCATCGCGCTCTTCCACTCCGTGGGTCCCGTCCTGGGCGGGCGGCTCGTGGCCGAGCTCTCTCGGGCCGGCGACCCCGCCGTGACGATCGCCGACGAGGATGTGCCTGAGGGCGATTTCCCCGCACTCACCTCGCGCTACGACCTCGTCGTGGCGCACCGCGTCGACTACGCGCCGCCGTGGTCGGGCGGGGTGCGGGCCATCGAGCTGCTGCGCGAGCCCTTCGACATCGCCCTGCCCAGCGGGCACCGGCTGGCCGCACGCTCCGTCCTCGACCCGGCCGACCTGGCCGACGAGTCCTGGGTCAGCTCCCGCGAGGGCTACTCCCCCGCCGACGTCGTGGCGCAGGTGGGCGCCGCGGCGCATCGCCCTGTGCGGGTCGCGCACCGCGTGAACGACTACGCGACGGTGGCCTCGCTCGTGGCCCACGCCGGCGTGGTCGCGGCGATCCCCCGCTTCACCGCCGGGTCCCAGATCCCGGCGGGTGTGGTGCTGCGCCCCCTGCGCGGCACCACACATGTGCGCCTCATCGAGGCCCTCGCCCGCCCCGAAACCCTCGAGCGCCCCGCGGTGACGCGCGTGCTCGAGGCGCTGCGCCGCGTCGTCGGGCAGGTGCGACCCGGCGCGACGGAGCGCTAGGCGCGGCACCGGGCCAGCCCGGCCCGACGACGCGCGGCCACCTTCCCGCCCGGCCGACGCGCGGCCACCTTCCCGCGCGAGCGGGAAGCCGCACGGGCCGGCGGCGCGCCGCCGCCCGCCTTCGGCGGCGCGGGTGCAGGATCTTTCCAAACCCAGCGCCGAGCCGCAGTGAGACTCCCGCACCGTCCACCCCCTGCCGGGGCGAACCACGGAGGATCCATGAGTCCCAGCCCCACGCTGCGGCGCGCGAGCGTCGGCGCCGCCTACGCCTCGCAGGCCTTCGGCTACGCGGCCCTCACCACTTCCCTCCCCGCCCTGCGCGACCGCACGGGGCTGGACGACGGCGGCCTGTCCATCGTCATCCTCTGCATGACCGTCGGCGCGGCGGCAGGCACGCTCGTGGCTGACTGGATCGCCGTGCGCGCCGGGAGCCGCGCGGCGCTCGTGGCCGGCCTCGGCCTCGAGGCGATCGCGATGCTGCTCATCGCCTCGCTCAGCGGGCCCAGCCTGCTGATCCCGCTGCTCATGCTGCAGGGGCTGGGCCTCGGTCTTGTCGACGCTTCGAGCAACATGCAGGGATCCCTGGCCGAGCGGGCGGCGGGCCGTCCGCTCTTCGGACGGCTCTTTGCCACGGCGACCGCGGCCGGCATCGTCTCCACGCTCGTCACCTTCGCCGTGCTCTCCAACGGCATGCCGGCCACCACCACGCTCTTCGTGGCCGCCGCGTTCCACGCCATCGTCGCGGTGCTGGGGGCCAGGTTCTTCGACCCGGCCCGCGCGGCCCGGGAACCCCACGCCAAGAAGCCGGCCGCTCCCCTGCCGCGCCAGGGGATCCTGCTGGTGGGGCTCGTGGTCTTCGCCGCGTTTGTCATCGACACGGCTGCCTCGGCGTGGGGCACGGTGTACAGCACCGACGTCCTGGGGCTCGAGGCCAGGCTGACGCCGCTGGGCTACGGCAGCTACCTGGCCGCCGTGCTCGTGGCCCGGCTCGTGGCCGATCCGCTCATCACCCGCTTCGGCCGCGCGCCGCTCGCGCTCACCGCCGCGGCCAGCGGCGTCGTTGGCTGCCTGGCGCTCGTCGCCGGTGGGCCGGCATGGTTGGCCCTCGCCGGCTTCGCCCTGGCGGGCCTCGGGGCCGGCTGGTTGGTTCCGCTCGCGTTCGGCCGCGCCGGCGAGCTGGTGCCAGGGCGATCGGACGAGGTCATCGCGCGCGTGAACCTCTTCAACTACGCGGCGGCCGTCATCGGCGCCGTGGTGCCCGGGGTCATCGCCATGGTGGGCTCCCTGCAGTGGGCCTTCATCCTGCCCGCGCTCGCGCTGGTGGCCTGCCTCCCGGCCCTGCGCCGCCTGCGCGAGGGCCCGGCGGAGCCGGTGGCCACCGAGGAGGGCCGCGGCTAGGCCATCAGCTCGGCCGCGCGCTCGGCAAGCAGCACCAGGCCGATCGCGATCATCGCCAGGCCGGAGACGCGGGTGACGACGCGGGCCACGCCGGGCCGAGTGCCCAGCACCCTGGCCGATCCGGCGCCCACCGCGAGGTAGACCACCGCACAACCCAGGAGGTGGAAGGCTCCCAGCACCGCGATCTGCCCCTGCACGGGCCAGGCCGAGGCGTGGCTCGTGAACTGCGGGAGCACCGCCGTCAGCAGCAGGATGAGCTTGGGGTTCAAGCTCGAGACGCCGATCCCCTTGGCGAACCAGCGCCCGGAGGAGCCGAGGGGGACGTCGCTTGCCTCGCCGATGCCGCCGGTGGAACGCAGCACGCCGATGCCCAGCCAGACGAGGTAGGCGGCGCCAAAGAGCGTGAGCGCAAGGGTGATGGACGGGAAGCGTTCCAGCAGCGCGCCCACCCCGGCCACGACCACCGCGATGGAGAGCACGTGCCCCATCCAGAGCCCCGAGACGCTCGGGAACACGCGCTGCCGCAGGCCGCCGGAGATGGCGTAGGCCCAGTCGGCCCCCGGCGTGAGGATGAAGAGCAGCGAGACGCCCCAGAAGGCCCAGATCATTGCGGCGTCCATGGTTGTTTCCCTTCGTCCCGGTCGCCCCGACCGGGCGAACGCCGCAAGACTAGGGAAATTCTCGTGGAAGGTGCTTCCCACTTTCACCCTGTTTGGTCAGTATGCGTGGAAGAATTGTGCGCATGGACGCACTTGACCGGGAAATTCTTTCGCAGTTGCAGGCGGACGGTCGCCTCACGGTCACCCAGCTGGCCGAACGCGTGGGGCTCTCGGTCTCCCCCTGCCACCGCCGCCTGCGCTCGCTCGAGGCGGACGGCATCATCACGGGCTACCGCGCCATGCTCGACGCCCAGGCGCTCGGACTCGGCTTCGAGACCCTCGTCTTTGTCACCCTGGACGCCGCCAACAGCCGCAGCATCCCGCCCTTCGAGGCCGCCGTGCGTGACCTGCCGCGCGTCCTGCACGCCCAGCGCCTCTTCGGCGACCCCGACTACCTGTTGCGCGTGGTGTCTGCGGACCTCGAGGCCTATCAGCAGTTCTACGACGAGCACCTTGCCGCCCTCCCTGGCGTCCACCGGCTCCAGACCACGCTGGTCATGAAGACGGTGGTGGACGAGCGCATGCTGCCGCTCGAAGGGGCAGCCGGGGCCTGAGGCCCGGCCTCAGTCCTCGGCACCGGCCCCGGCACCCGTCAAGGCGATCGCGGCGCGGAGCACGGGCCCGATGCCGCACGGCCGGGTTCAGCGCGCACGGCCGGGACCGACGCCTTCGACCCATGGCCCGCATTGCGCGGTCAGCGCGAACGAACGGCGAGCGCCGTGCAGGCGAGCACCACGAGCCCTCCCCCGAGCGTTGCCCAGCCGATGCTCTCCCCCAGCAGGAGGGCTGACCACGTGAGGGTCAGGAGCGGCTGGGCCAGTTGAACCTGCGAGACCTGCACGAGCGGCCCGATGGCCAGGCCCCGGTACCAGGCAAGGAAACCGAGGAACATCGACACCACGCAGAGGTAGGCAAACGCGAGCCACGCCTGCGGCTCGGCGTGCGGCCAGCCGTGGGTCAGCCGTTGCGCGCTCAGGAGAGCCATGAACGGCGCCGCGACCACGAGCGCCCACGAGATGGTCTGCCACGATCCGAGCACCCGCGAGAGGACACCGCCCTCGGCGTACCCGGCGGCGCAACACACCACGGCGGCCAGCAGCAGGAGATCGGCCGGGCCCACGCCGTTCAACCCGCCGCCCTGGATCACGGTGAATCCCACCGCCGCCGCGGCCCCGATGCCAGCCGCCCACCAGAAGCGGGACCTGGGTCGCTCGCCGGTCCGCAGGCAACTGAGCACCGCCGTGACGGCCGGCAGCAGGGCGATGACGACGGCGGCGTGCGAGGCCTCGACGGTGCGCAGGGCGAGCGAGGTCAGCAGGGGGAAGCCGAGCACCACGCCGGCGGCCACCACGGCCACACTGAGCCATTGCCTGCCGCGGGGCCGCGGCGGCCGCACCACGGCGAGCACCACGGCGGCCAGCGCGGCCGCGACGACGGCCCGGCCCGTGCCAACGAGGGTCGGATCCAGCCCTCCCTGCACCGCAATGCGGGTCATGGGGACGGTGAAGGAAAAGGCGAGGATGCCGAGGGCTCCCCAGGCCAGGCCGTGGCGCGCGGGGCGCACCGGGGCCGGTACCGCTTCGGGGAAATCGAGAGTAACGCTACTGTGTTCTTTCATGAACCACAGTAGCAGTGATCGACTGGCCGCGAGCCTGCGTTCGTGGATCGCCTCCGCCCCGGCCGGGGCCCGCCTGCCCTCCACCCGCGAGCTCGTCGCGACGCACCGCGTCAGCGCCGCCACGGTCCGCGCCGCCCTGGCCCGTCTCAGTGCCGAGGGGCTCGTCATCACCAGGCCGGGCGCCGGCACCTTCGCGGCGCGGAGCAGGCCAGCCGGCGCGGCCGACTTCTCGTGGCAGACCACGGCCCTGGGTCCCGCCCCCTTCGAGGTGCCCGGTCTCTCCGCCGCCTTTGCCCCGGCGGCACCGGGTGAGCTCAACCTCGCCGAGGCGTACCCGGAACCGGGCCTGCTGCCGCTCGAGGCCGTGCGTTCGGCTCTGCAGCGGGTGGCCCGCACGCCCGCGCTCGGCGAGCGCGCCCCCGTGGCCGGAGTCGAGGGCCTGCGCGCCTGGGTCGCCTCCGACCTGGCCTCGCGGACCCCCGCCGGCGTGGCCAGCGCGGCGGCCAAGGACGTCCTCGTCTTGCCGGGCAGCCAGTCCGGGCTCGGCGCGATCTTCCGCGCCGTGGTGGGCCGCAGCCAGCCGATGCTCATCGAGTCGCCCACGTATTGGGGCGCCCGCCTCGCCGCTGCCCAGGCCGGCGTCGTCCTCGTTCCCGTGCCGAGCGGCCCGCACGGCCCCGACCCCGAGGAGGTCGAGCGGGCCTTCGAGCGCTCAGGCGCCAGGGCCTTCTACGCGCAGCCGACGTTCGCCAACCCCCACGGCGCCACGTGGGACGCCACCGCCCGCAGGGACATCCTGGCGCTGGCGCGGAGGCTCGGCGCCTTCATCATCGAGGACGAGTGGGCCGCCGACTTCTCGATGGACGCGGTCCCGGCGCCCCTCGCGGCCGCCGACCCGGACGGCGCGGTGATCGGCCTGCGCTCGCTCACCAAGTCGGTCTCCCCCGCGCTGCGCGTCGCCGCCGTGACGGCCAGGGGCCCGGTCCACGCGCGCATCCTCGCTGAGGTCCAGGCCCAGTCCCTCTACGTGAGCCCGGTGCTGCAGCATGCCGCGCTCGACGTCGTCACGAGCCCGCGATGGGCGGCGCATCGGCGCGCGCTCCCCGCCCGTTTGCGAGAGCGCCGCGATCTCCTGGCCACCGCGCTGGCCACCCACGCGCCGCAGCTGCGCCTGGGCCTGCTCCCCCGCGGCGGCCTCAACCTGTGGCTGGGGCTGCCGGAGCAGCTCTCTGAGGCGACGGTGACGCTGGCCTGCGCCCGGGCCGGCGTCCAGGTCTTCCCGGGGGCGCGGGCCTTCCCCGCCGAGGCCCCGGCCGGATTCCTGCGGCTCAACTTTGCCGGCACGCCCGCCGAACGCCTCGAGGAGGCGGCCCGCCTCGTGGGTCACGGGCTCGCGGAGGCCGAACGGCACGACGTCGCCCGGCTGGGTTGAGCGCTCGTCGCACCCACGCGCCGGGACGACGTCGCCCGGCTGGGTTGAGCGCTCGGCCCACCCACGCGCCCGCACGACGTCGCCCGGCTGGGCTGGGCGCCCGGTGTCCAGGCGCCGACAACGCCGGGTACGCACCTCCCGGCTTCGGCCGGCGCGCGGCGCTGGCGGCCGGTGCTGGCGGCCGTCCCGCGTCGCGGCTCCGGGCCCTCCGGTGGCTCCCCCGCTCTCAGGCGGGCACGTCCTTGACGAGCCACTCGCTCGTCTCGGTGGCGTGCCGCGTGCTCCCCGCTTCGTCCACATAGTCGTAGCTGTCGGTCTGGAGCCGCCCCGTGGGCTCGTAGCCGAGGCGCAGGTAGAGGGCGCGGGCCCGCGGGTTGTCCAGCCCGACGGCCAGGCGGAGCCTGCCGGGGGCCACGGCGCGCTCGGCCGCCTGCACCAGCGCGCTTCCGGCGCCCCGTCCCCGGGAGGAGGGCGTCACGTGCAGGCTGCGCAGCTCGGGATCCGCACCGAGCAGCAGCTCGCACGCCCCCACCGGCGCGGCGTCTATCCACGCCACGAGGAAGTCGATCTCACCCGCCGCCTGCCGTTCGAGCCGGCGCGCGCTCAGCCCGGAGCCGGGCGGGTCGAGCGCCAGCAAGCCGGGCAGGTCGGCCGCTTGGGCGCACCCGACCACGATCCGGCCGGCGGCCGGATCCACCTAGGCCTCCCCCATCACTTGGCGAGCCACGGCACCCAGCTCCGACTCGTCGTCGTGCATCATGGCCAGGAAGAAGACCCGCCATCCCTCCGCGCGGTCCCACAGCTCGGCGTCGGCCCAGAAGGCCCCGCGGCCGTAGGCGGCGCGGAAGCGCCTGGCTCCGTCGGCCGAGAACTGCGCCTGGGCCAGGCCCAGATCGCTGGCCGGATCGCCGGAGGTGAGGTCGCTGAGGTCGACGGCGGCGACCAGCCGGGCCTCGTTGCCGCGGGGCACCGCCACGAGGTTGCCGGCGTGCGGATCCCCGTGGAGCCAGCGGGCGGGGCCGTCCCACGGCCGCGCGTCGAGCGCCACCTGCATCGAATGCTCCCACTCGGCCAGGTGTGCCGCCGGCGCACCCTCCAGGGCGTCCTCCCAGGCCGCGGCGCGGCGGGCCGGGGAGACGCCGCGCACCGCGTTGTCCGGCGCGTTGAGCGGGGCGAGCCGGTGGAAGCCCACCAGGAACCCGGCGAGTTGCTCGGCGTAGGCATCGCGCTGCTCGAGGCTCAGCGAGGAGGCAACGCTGCCCTCGAACCACTGCGTCACGAGCCAGGGATACGGATAGTCGGCACCCGGCTCGCCCACGAACTGCGACACCGGGACGGGGAGGGAGAGGCCCCAGCCGGCTTCCTCGGCCCACTCGGCCTCGGCGCGCAGGGCGGCCACGGCGCTCGCGCGGCGCGGCATGCGCAAGGCGAGCTTGTCGCCCAGCCGGAACATGACATTGTCCCAGCCGTCGGCGGCCTCGCGGATCTCCAGCTCGGCCCAGTGCGGGGCCTGCTCGCGCAGGAGTTCGCGGGCGAGCTCGGCGGTGGGGTGGGTGTCGGCGGGAGGTTTCATCGCTTGACCTCCGTCCGGAACAGCGCGTCGAGGGCCCGCTGGGGGACCAGATCGGCCGGAAGGGCCAGGATGTAGGGCTCGGTGGAGACGAACCGCATGCGGGTGCGGACCACCACGAACCAGTCGTTGACGCCGCCGCGGCGCACCGCCCGCACATCAGACAGAGGCACGCTGCGCACGCCCCTGAACCCCGCCACCGAAAAGCCGAACTCGTTCCAGGCCACGGTGAGCACGCGCCCGGGGCCCAGCTCGGCCTCGGCGCGCCGGCGGGACAGGGCGAGGCCGAGAGGCACGCCGATGCCGATGCCGAGGGCGCAGACGAGGACCCAGACGATGGCCGTCACGAGCGCCACGATCCAGGGGCTGAGGCCCGCCGCGGCGGCGAGCATGGCCATCAGCACGACGCACACCACGCCGCCGATGCCCAGCATGGGAGCGGCTCCCTGCATCAGCGCGCGCCCGTACACGACGCGTGCGCGCGCCTGGTTTTCCTCCGGGGACAGCGCCCTGGCCAGCGTCTCGACGCCGGGCGCGCCCGGCAGCGGTGGGACGGCCCACGGCTGCGCCGGCAGGGCCGGGAACGGGTTCGTGCTCATGCCGCCATGGTCTCATCCGAGGGGAGGCGGGAGCACGTTGAGGTCGGCGGCCACCCCGCGGTGACCGCCAACCTCAAAGGGCCCCTCAGCAATAGGGGACCGTGACGGCCAGCCCTCCGGTGGAGGTCTCCTTGTACTTTTCGGACATGTCGGCGCCGGTCTGGCGCATCGTCTCGATCGCCGTGTCGAGGGAGACCAGGTGGCTTCCGTCGCCAAGCATCGCCATGCGCGAGGCAAGCAGCGCCGTCGAGGCGGCCACGGCATTGCGCTCGATGCAGGGGATCTGCACCAGACCGGCCACCGGATCGCAGGTGAGCCCGAGGTGGTGCTCAAGGGCGATCTCCGCCGCGTTCTCCACTTGCGCCGGCGTGCCACCGCGGACGGCGGTCAACGCACCCGCCGCCATGGCGCAGGCCGAACCGACCTCCGCCTGACAGCCGCCCTCGGCCCCGGAGATCGAGGCGTTGGCCTTGATCAGCGAACCGATGACGCACGCCGTGAGCAGGAACTCGTGCACCTTCTCCCGTCCGGCCCCACGCTGAACGGCGTGATACAGCACGGCCGGAACCACGCCGGCCGCCCCGTTGGTGGGGGCGGTGACCACTCGCCCGCCACCGGCGTTCTGCTCGTTGACCGCCATGGCATAGGCGCTCACCAGCGATTCGGCCGGATGCTCGTCTGCGGCCAGCAGGTGACGGTGCAGGGCAGCGGCTCGGCGCGGAACTCGCAGGCCCCCGGGAAGGGTGCCCTCGGTGCGCAGGCCGATCTCCACGCTGGCCTTCATGTTCTCCCAGATGGCATCAAGACCCGTCTCGAGTCCGTCTACCCCGTGGAGAGCCTCCTCCGCCTCGCGGGCAAAGTCGGCCAGGGAACGCGCACCAAGGCCGGCCAGGAGCTCGTCCATGCTCGCGTAGTCCGAGCCGACCACCCGCTCGACGGGGGCATCCACCTGCACCGGGTCCGCGCCCGGCTGCACAATGAAGCCGCCGCCGATGGACAGGAACAGCTGCTCCTTCAGCACCTCGCCCACGGCATCAAGCGCCACGAACGACATCGCGTTGGCGTGACCCTTGTCCCTGACCCTGGGCTTGAACTCAATATCCGCCAGCACCAGGGGAACGCCGGCCACTCGCAGCGTCTCCCCTGCTTCGAGGCGGGCATAGCGCCCGTGCACCAGAGCCGGATCGCACGTCGCTGGATCCAACGAATCCAAGCCGGCCAATGCTGCGTCGGGCGTTGAATGCCCGACGCCCGTGGCGGCGAGCGAGCCATAGAGGACCACCTTGTACCTCGCCACCCGATGGCGCAGGCCCAGCTTGGCCAACCCGGACGCAAAACATTCCCCAGCGCGCATCGGCCCCACGGTGTGGGAACTCGAGGGGCCGATGCCGATGGAGAACATCTCCAGAGCGGAGACGTACGTGGGTGTCACGTTCAGGCCTGCAGCGTGATCGTGGTCGCACCCGCACCGCGCGCAGCCTGTTGCTCCAGCAGGCTGGCGCGCAGCGAGGGATTGAGGGCGACGTCGAGCGCGGTCAGGGCAAGCACGGCCGCCCCGTCCACGACGGCGTCGTCCGCCCCTGCCGAGATCGCATCGGCGGCAAAGTCCGGGTGATGCGGTACGGCCTGGGAGCCTCGCACGGCAACCATGCCGTGGACGGTGGGGACCACCTGGGACACATTGCCCATGTCGGTGGAACCGCCACCATAGGACGGGGTGTTATCGACGGGACGGCCCAGGGCCTCCATATTCCTGTCCCACAGCTCGCCGATGGCGTCATCGGTGTTCACGGGGGCGTAGGGGTGCTCAGTCTGGCGGTGCTCCCACCCGCAACCGGTCGCGATGGCGGCACCCTCGAAACAAGCCAGGACCCGCTTCTTGAGCTCGCGCCACGCGTCAAGCTCAGAGGCACGCACCTCCACCTGAACCTTGGTGGTGCCGGCGATGACGTTGGTCGCCCCGCCGCCGTCGGAGATGTAGGCGTTGGTGTTTGAGCGCTCCGGCAGGTGCTGACGCAACATCGCCAGGTTCACGAGGGCAAGGCTCGCGGCGGCGCCCGCGTTGATCGCCTTGTCCGGCGCGCCGGCCGCATGGGCCTCGCGACCGGTGAAGGTAACCTCGAAGCGCTCCACGGCGGTCATGGACATGTAGCGCACGCCCTGCTCCTTGCCCGACATGCCGTGCACCATCATCGAAAACGCGGCGTCCTCCCAAGCGCCTGCCTCCAGCAGGGCCACCTTTCCGCCGCCGTGTTCCTCGGCCGGGGTACCGAGCAACTTCACGCGCAGACCGACCTCGTCCGCCACCTCCTTCAGCGCAAGAGCGGCACCCACGCCGGCCGCGGCGATGATGTTGTGGCCGCACGCGTGGCCCACGTCGGGCAGCGCGTCGTACTCGGAGCACAGGACCACCGTCAGGTCGCCCTCGCCGTAGGTCGCCTCGACCGAGGTCTGCACACCGTACGCTCCGACCTCCGTTGCAAAGCCCGCCTCCCGCAGCACCTCGGCCACGGCCCGCGCCGAACGGTGCTCCTGCCACGAGACCTCACTGAAACCGTGGATGTCGTGGCTCAGCTTGACCAGGCCGTCGCCCACCTGGGCCACCGTGTCCTGGACGCGCTGGCGCAGAGCCTCGGCGTTGATGGTCTCGCTCTGGATCGTCATGTCTTCTCCTCGAAGATGGGTTGCCCCGGCAGAAACCGGGATCGATCTGTGTGGAATCTTGAGGGCCGGGGCGCGTGCTGCGCCGGCCGGGGAGGGATCTAGTTCTCGCCGACGAGCTGCGCGTCGTCCCGGCCGGTGGCCGCGGGTGAAACGGACTCCTGCTCGGCGGGCTGCCCGGGCTCGTCTCGAATGAACATGGCCACGACGGCGAACGTGACGCAGAGGGCCGCGCAGATCCACCACACGGCGTGGAAGCCGGTGGCCGTGGACGTGCTCGCGCCGCCTGTTCCCTTGTCGGCAAGGGCCGCCATCAGCAAGGCAAAGAGCGCCCCGGAGACGGCGCCGGCCGCCGTGCGCGCCGTGTTGTAGAGGCCGGAGGCGATGCCCACCGCGTCGGGGTCGGCCCGCTTGACCACGATGGTCGGCAGCGCGCCGATCACCACGCCGGCGCCGAGGCCGCAGATGACCAGCCACACCGTGAACACGGGCAGCGAGGCAGGGACCAGGATCATCAAGGCGTAGCCGGCGGCGCTCACCACGCCGCCCAACGTCACGGCCCGCGGGCCCGAGGTGGCGCGCGCCACTCGATCGCTGAAGGCTGCGCCAACAAAGGAGGCCGCCGCCATGAGCGAGAGCACCAGTCCGGCCACCGTGGCGGTGGCGCCAAATCCGAAGCCCTGCGCGCCCGGATCGGAGCGCAGGTACACCGACGTGGGGCTCTGCGAGCCGAACATCTGCGCGCCGTACAAGAAGGCCACCACGATCGGCAGGCCGATGCCGCCCTTCAGCAGCACCCTCAAGTCGATGAGCGGTTGCTCCACCTTGCGGGCCGAAACCACCCAGCCCAGCAAGAGGGCCAGGCCGACGATCATGGCCGTCGCGGCGATCACCGGGGACAGCGTGGCCATGTTGGAGAGGCCGCCAAGGAAGAGCACGAGGCCGCCGCCCAGGAGCAACGCCCCGAGGTAGTCGACTTTGCTCTGGGTGCGCAGCTCGGTTTCCGTCACGAAGACCTTGACGCCAATGACGCACAGGAGCATGAAGAGGGCGGGAACCATCAGCGTGGCGGAGAGGCTTCCCGTGGCGTCAAGCACCACGCCGGAAAGCAGGCCGCCCACGGCGGCGCCCAGCGTCAGCGCGCCAACGAGTCGGCCGATGCTGCGGCCGGCGTTCTCGGGATCGCGCTGGTGCACGATGGCAAACTCCAACGGAAGGAACACGGCCAGCGGGGCCTGGATGGCGCGGCCGAGGAGGAAGAGACCGTAGTTCGGGGCAAAGGCCACCAGAACGGAGGAGAGGGCCACCACGATGGTCGCGATGAACAGCACCTTCTTGTGCCCGTAGATGTCGCCCAGCTTCGACAGCAGGGGAACCACCAAGACCGTTGCGAGCAGGTAGGCGGCGCTCACCCAGTTGAGGGAGGCGGCGCTGACGCCGTACTGCTGACCGATGGTGGAGAACAGGGGGCTCAGCCAGCCTTGCAAGATGCCGCTGCCAAACTCCATCACCACGAGGAAGCCGACGGCGGCACCAGCGCCTGAGGGACGGAGCGTTGTTGAATTCATGTGCACTCCAACTAGAAGCGTGAACCGGATCACATCAGTCTGGAGTTCAGATGCACTCGCTCCCCTTGTTTCGCAGGAAAGCGGTGATACTTTCGTGCCTATGCCGGATTCCTTGTTTGAACCACTAGACGAGCGACTCATCCATGCCTTGCAGATCAATCCGCGTGCCCCGTGGAGTGCCCTAGCGGCCGTCGTCGGCGCCGACGCCGTGACGCTTTCCCGCCGCTGGGAGCGGCTCGTGTCCGCCGGTGAGGCCTGGGTGACCGGCTACTTCACCGCGCCACAGGGCGCGCTCATCGACATCTCCTGCGTGCCCCAACGCGTTGACGAGGTGGTTCAGGCGCTCGGCGCGATCCCCGAGCTCATCACGATCGACCACACCACGGGAGGCCGGGACATCATCGCCACCGCGATGATGCACAGCACCGCCCATCTCTGGGACGTCGTCACCCACAAGATCGGCGCACTGGACGGCGTGCGACAGGCGCAGAGCCACCTCGTCACTGAGGTCATCATGGATGCCTCCAGCTGGCGACTCCGCGCCCTGTCGCCCGGCGAACAGGCCCGCGTTCCCGGTCCCAAGCCGCCGCGGCCCCGCGCACCGCGTACCGTCCATCCGGACGTCGAGGCCGCGCTGCGAGCCGAGCTCCCCCAGGATGGCAGGGTCCCTGTCTCGGTCATCGCCCAACGCCACGGCCTGAGCGAGCAACGCGTCGCAGACGGGCTCGCCCGCGCCCTTGAACAGGACCTGTTGCGCGTGCGTACCGACATCTCGCGGGCCAGGACCCCCTCGCCCATCTACGCCTGGTACTACATGAACACGCCAGCCGCGCTCATCCCCAACCTTCGCCGGCTGCTCGAACGCGTTCCGGAGGCGCGCACCGCCATGGCCGCCGCCAGCCAGTACAACCTCGTCATGGCGGTGTGGCTGCGTCAGCTCTCCGACGTGTCACGCTTCGAGGCGGCCATGGAGGCCGCCTTGCCAGGCGCCCGCATCATGGACCGTTCGGTGGTCGTCACCATGAGTAAGCACATGGGCCAGCTCCTGGACGACGACGGTCGGGCCACCCGGGGCTTCATCAACCCGTTCCGCCACCCCGCCGAGGCCTGAGCGGCGCCACGGAAGCGGCACGCCGCACTCCCCCAGCACCTGCGTCGGCCCGCGTCGTCGGGCACGGGCCCCCAGGTTCGGGGCCACGCGCCGTCGGGCACAAGCCCCAGGTTCGGGACCACGCGCCGTCGGGCATTCTGCTCCCGCGCCCGCGGCGACACCGCCAGCCACGCGCCCGCCCCTGGAGCGCGTTCACACGGTTGGCTAGCCGGCCTCCGGCGCCGCGTCCGGACCGTCCTCGGCGACACGGACGAGCTCGCGCTTGAGGATCTTGCCCGAGGGTCCCATGGGGAACTCGGTGACGATCTTGACGATGCGCGGGTACTTGTAGGCGGCCAGCCGCTCCTGGCCGTAGGCGAGGATGGCGTCGGCGGTGAGCGTGCTGGCGGGGGTCAGCGTGACGGAGGCGGCGATCTCTTGGCCGTGCACCGGGTCGCTGATGCCGTACACCGCGGCGTTGGCGATCTCCGGGTGGGTGAGGAGGGCCTCCTCCACCTCGCGCGGGTAGACGTTGTAGCCGTTGCGGATGACCATGTCCTTCTTGCGATCCATGATGCGCAGGTAGTCCTCCTCGTCCTTGGTCCCGAGGTCGCCCGTGCGGAACCAGCCCTCCACCACCGCCTCCGCGGTGGCCTCCGGGCGGCCGAGGTAGCCGGAGAAGAGGTTGTGCCCGCGCACCACCACCTCGCCGAGTTCGCCGCGCGGCAGGAGGACGATGCGGTCGGGGACGGCCGGGTCGGCGATCTCCGCGTCGATGCCCCAGATGGGGCGTCCGATGGTCCCGGGGCGCGGGTCCGTGCCCACCTCGTTGAAGCTCACCACGGGGCTGGTTTCGGTCAGGCCGTAGCCCTCGTGGATGCGCGCACCCGTGGCCTGCTCGAAGCGCTCGAGGACGGCGACGGGCAGGCTCGCTCCGCCCGAGACGGCGTAGCGCAGGGCCGGCGGCGTCCCCTCGCGCCCGCGGGCCGCCTCGACGAGGCCCACATACATCGTGGGGACGCCCGCCATGATCGTGATGCCCTGGTCCAGAAGCGCGTCCCAGGCCTCCGGGCCATTGAACTTGGGCACCAGGACGAGCTCCGCGCCGGCCCGGATGCCGAGGTTGAGCACCACGGTTTGGCCAAAGATGTGGAAGAGCGGGAGGGCCCCGAAGATCTTGTCGGTGTCCGTCATGTCGAAGGTGTCCACGAGCAGTGCGCTGGTCTGCTCGAGGAGGGCAAAGTGCGAAAGCATGGCGCCCTTGGGCTTGCCCGTGGTGCCCGAGGTGTAGAGGATCGCGGCGATGGCGCCCGGATCCTGCAGCTCGAGGTGGTCGATCGGGGTGGCGGCGGCCGCGAGGTCCTCCAGGCGGGTGGTGCCGAGCTCCTCTGGTGCCAGGACGCTCAAGAGGTCGACGCCGGCCGCCTGGGCACCCGGGGCGCCCTCACCCAGGAGCGGGGCGGCGGCGATGAGGAGGCTCGCGCCGGAGTCCTCCAGGACATAGGCGATCTCGTGCCGCTTTAGGAGCGCGTGGACCGGGACGACGGTGGCGCCGAGCGCCAGCGCGCCGTAGTAGACGAAGGCGAAGTGGGGGATGTTGGGCATGAGCAGCGCGACCTTGGTGCCCTGGCCCACGCCGCGCGCGCTCAGGGCGCCGGCGTACGCCCGGGTCTGCGCCCAGAGCTGCGTGTAGTTGAGCGATTGCGGGCCCAGCGTCACCGCGGTGTGCTCGGGGTAGCGTTTGGCGCTTTCTGCCAAGACGGAGGCGACGTTGATCCGCGCGAAGCCCTGCTGCTGCATGTTCCTGCTCCCGTGTCGCTTGATGTGTGACGCCTCACATCCAAGCCGCGGGCCGAGGGGGTGTCAACGGGCGCGGCTCGGTGTCGGGGGCGCGACAAGCGCTGTCCCAGTGCACGACGGCGTGGGGTGCCGTCAGGCGACGGAGTCGCCTTCGGCGCGGGGTGGGGGAGGGGCCCGGCGCTCGGGCGCCCGCAGAGGGTGTCTGATGCGGCGCCTGATGCGGCGCCCGGGACGGCGGCACTCGAGCGCCTGCAGGAGCGCCCGAGAGGGCGTCCGAGGGATGCCCAAGGGGGCGGAAAGGGGTGTTGAGCGGGGGCGCTCGGAGGGCGCGTGGGAGGTGTCTAGGGCCGCCTCTGAGGTGTTGTTCAAACTGTCAGGGGTTAGTGCTTGTGATTGTTTGCCATCATTTGCACCAATTTTCCCAGCCCATTCCCAGCCAAAATCAGTAGAATAGAACCCTCGCCAGCACCGAGAAACAGCAAGACAACAGGGTGACCCCTGACCGGTCTGTGACCGGGTTTCAGGTTTCTTTTTCGGTACGCGCACGCGCCATGGCGGGAGGTGTAGAACATGTTGGACGTTGAGGCCTTAACCCAGGCCACCGCCACACTGCGTTCCCTCATCGCCGCCGGTCCCCGCGCCTGGGACGGCGCCCCAGAAGAAGTCGTCGTCGCGGCCCTCGGCGCCGCCGCCGATCTCTCCCGCAGCTGCGACGCCGTGAAGATCGCGGCCGCCGGTGCCGTGGCCAGGCGCTCCGAACCGCTCACCCCCATCGAATCACTCGCCCGCCGGCTAGGACACTCGAATACGCGCCGCCTCGTCATGGACGTCTTCGGCGTCAACGGGTACGTGGCCGGGGCGTGGATCGAGGTCGCCGCCGCCGTGCAACCCCGCACCGGGATCTCCACCGGAGACCTACCCCCGGCCCGCCCCGCCGTGGCCGCCGCCCTCGAAGCAGGCGAACTCAGCGCAGACATCGCCAAGGCCATCGTCGAACAACTCTCCAAACTCACCGGCGAAACCGTCAACGGCGGCACCGCCGTCGCAGAAGCCGCCCTCGTCGCCAACGCCACCGGCGGCCGCATCAACCTCTTCAAACCCACACACCCAGCCGAGCCTGCCCCTGCCGCGGGGCCCGCGCCGGTTCAATCCGGTGGGCCAGAAGAACCCGGTGAGGGCTTCCTCGAGTTCCCCACCCCACCACCGGACTCCCAACCCGACTCTCGCATGACGCCGTGGGGACAGCTCGGTGGGGCACCATGGGAACGCGGGGAAAGCAGCATGAATCCTGGCGGATACCCACCAAGCGAGGACACACGCGCGCGAGCCGGACTCGCCTGGTTCGGCCACCAAAACGACCCCACCACCCCGAATGCTGGCGCCCCCTTCGGCGCCGGGGCCGGCTTCGGCCAAGGCTCCAACCCTGGCGCGGGCTACGGCTCCAGCCCGGATGCAGGCGCACCCTTCGGTACCGGCGCCGGGACCGGCTCCGCCACTGACCCGGGCTCAGGTTACGGCCCTGCTGCTGGCTCACCCTTCGGCGCCGATCCCAGCTTCGGTTCTGGTGCTGGCGCGGGCGGGGCGTGGCCTCACCACCAGGCGCAGCAGCAGCGGCCTGAGCCGCCGGTGCCGTTCAATCCCGTGCTCCCACCGAGCATGGACGAACGTTCCTCCCGCCGGGGCGCCGGCTCCGCGATCTCCGGAGGCCGCGTGGGCCTTGAACGCATCAAGGAAGAATCCAAAGGCTGGGGACTGGTCCTGGACCCCGACGGAGCAGAACCGCGCTACGAACAACAACGCCGC
>JAITLQ010000017.1 GCA_031277795.1 Arthrobacter sp. | reverse complement strand
CCATTTCAAATAAAAAACGGTGTCAACAAACTTGGCACACTATTGAGTTCTCAAACAACGAACACCCCACCAGCTACCCCCAACACCAACGCATCAGGATCACTACAATGAAGCTTCATTCCGCCGGACCAAGAAAACCTTTCCAGGCCCTCACCCCGTTCCCAGGGCGTCTCGGCGACAAGAGACAAGCTTACACAAGAATCTGAGCCATGCCAAATCGGGCCCTCCCACCCCTTCCCAACAGGCGGGAACGCGCGCACACTAGGGCGCCAACACCAGCCGGTAACCCATGCCCTGCTCCGTCAGCAGGTGCACCGGGTGTGCCGGATCGGCCTCGAGCTTGCGCCGCAGCTGCGAGACGTAGAGCCGCAGGTACCCCGTGTCCTGCACATCGTCGGTCCCCCAGATCTCCCGATAGAGCATCTGCCGCGTGACCAGCCGCCCGGCATGGCGCACCAGCGTCTCCAGGAACTTCCACTCGGTCGGCGTCAGCCTCACGGGCGCCCCGGCCCGCTCCACCACGTGGGCCCCCAGGTCGATGCTCACCTCGCCCATCCGCACCACCGCCTCCGGCAGCGGCTCGGCGGCGCCCTCGCGCCCGGACCGCCGCACCAGCGCCCGCAACCGCGCCAAGAGTTCGTCGACCCCAAAGGGCTTGGTCACGTAGTCGTCGGCCCCGGCATCCAGTGCCCGCACCTTGTCGGCCGAATCCGTGCGCCCCGACAGCACCAGGATCGGCACCGCCGAGAACGCCCTGATCCCCTCGATCACCTCAAAGCCGGACAGCTTGGGCATCCCCAGGTCCACGAGGCAGACGTCTGGGTGCCTGGCCGTGGCCGCTTGCAGCGCCTCCGCCCCGTCGCGCGCCGCGATGACCTCGTCGCCCCGCGCGCGTAGCAGCAAGCCGAGCGCGCGCACCATCTGCCCGTCGTCGTCCGCGATGAGCACCTTCATGTCTTCTGTGTCCTTTGCTTTTCTGACATTCCCGCGGCTACGCCTCAGCGCCCCGGTCCGAAGGCCGGCAGCGCGCCGGTCGAGGCCTCCGGCACCGCACGCGGCAGCGTGATGACCATCGTCAGCCCGCCACCGGGGGTGTCCTCGGCCTCGATGACGCCGCCCATCCCGGTCACAAAGCCCCGCGCCACCGCGAGCCCCAGCCCCAGGCCCGTGGAGTTGTCTGTATCCCCCAACCGCTGAAACGGCTGGAACAACCGCTCCCGGCGTTCGGCCTCGATCCCCGGCCCTGTATCCACCACGCGCACCTGCGCCGTCGACCCGAAGGCGCTCAGCCCCAGGCGCACCGGCTCTCCCTCCGGCTGGAACCGCAGCGCGTTGGCCAGCACGTTGACCAGCACGCGCTGCAGCAGGACAGGGTCGGCCAGCACCAGCACCGGATCCTCCGGCCAGGCCAAGCGCACCTGTGCCGGCCCGGCCCCCAGCTCATCGAGCGCCGCGAGCGCCACGTCCTCCGGGCGCACCTCCTTGGGCATCACGGCCAGCGCCCCCGCCTCCAGGCGGGAGACATCGAGCAGATTGGTCACCAGATCGGTGAGCGTCTCCAGCGCCTCGGCCGCGGTGTCGAGCAGCTCTCCGCGATCCTGCGCCGTGAGCCGCACCTGTTCGGAACGCAGCGCCCCGAGCGAGGTCACCGCCGCGGCCAGCGGGCGGCGCAGGTCGTGTCCCACGGCGTTGAGCAGGGCCGTCCGCACACGGTCGGCCTCCTCGAGCACGCGGCTCTCCACCGCCGCCTTCTGCAGGCGCGCGTGTTCCATCGCCGCCGCAAGCTGCCCCGCCACGGCGTGCAGGAGCCGCCGATCGGCCGCCGTCGCATTGCCGCCCAGCACGCGCAGCGCCGCGTGCTCGCCCACCGGCTCGCCCTGCACGTCCTCGCCGGCCACGGCCGGACAGGGCACGCGCTCGTCCCCCTCCCGCCCGGTGTCTTCAACGCCCGACGCCGCCCGCTCGCCTTCCAGCGCAAGCTCCCCGCCGAGCGCGGCAGGGTGCGTGGCCCCGCCGGGGGCGGCCTGAGGCCCGTCCCCGGGAGCCGAGACCACCCCCACAGCCGGCCGAACGCCGTCGGGCAGGGGAAGAACACCCGCCGCCCCCTCGGCGCCGGGCTCCTCGTCCCAGGCCACCAGCGCGCCGGCCTTGATGAGCTCCACGCGGCGGGCCCCGAGCGCCTCGCGGGTGCGCAGGAGCATCTCCGGCACGGCGGACTCGCCGTGCACCGCGGCGGCCGCGACGTGGGCGAGGAGCTCTGACTCGGCCGCGGCGCGGCCCGCCACCCGGGCCCGCCGCGCCGCCTGATCCACGACCCACGAGACCAGGAGCCCGTTGATGATGTAGAGGATGAGCGCCACGACGTGCATGGGTTCGGCGATGGACACCGTGGTCGTCGGGGCGACAAAAAAGAAGTCGAGCGAGAAGCCGGAGAGGACCGCCGTGAAGAGCGCCGGCCACCAGCCGCCCACGAGTGCCACGCCCACCACCAGCAATTGGTAGGTGAGGGCGTGGGCCACGAGGGCCTCGTCGCCGTGGAGGTGGGACATGAGCCAGGTCAGGGCCGGCCCACCCACCACGGCGAGCGCGAATCCCATGAGCAGGCGCCAGCGCGAGAGCGCGCCGCCACGGGGCAGGCGCTTGGCCGCCGCGCCGGCCGCCTGAGCGTGATTGACGAGGTGCACGTCGATGTCGCCGGCCTCGCGCACCACGGTGGCGCCGATGCCCGGGCCGGTCAGGAGGGCTCGGAGGCGTCCGCGGCGGCTCGCCCCCAGGACCAGCTGCGTGGCATCCACGCCGCGCGCGAAGTCGACGAGCGCGCTGGGCACGTCCTCGCCGCGCACCTCGTGGAAGCTGCCGCCGAGGCGCTCCACGAGCTCGCGTTGGCGGCCCAGCTCGGCCGGTTCGGAGCGGGTCAGCCCGTCCTGCGGCAGCACGTGCACGGCAAGCAGCTCGCCGCCGGCCGTGCGCGCGGCGATGCGGGCGCCGCGGCGCAGGAGGGTCTCGCCCTCCGAGCCACCGGTGAGGGAAACGACAACGCGCTCCCGCGTGGCCCACTGCTCGCCGATGCCTTGCTCGCGGCGATAGTCGCGCAGGGCCGATTCCACACCGTCCGCGAGCCAGAGCAAGGCCAGCTCGCGCAGGCCGGTCAGGTTGCCGAGGCGGAAGTAGTGGGAGAGGGCGGCGTCGACGCGCTCGGCGGGATAGACGAGGCCGGCGGAAAGCCGCTCCCGCAGCGCGCCCGGGTCGAGGTCCACGAGCTCCACGCGCTCGGCCCGGCGGACCACGTCGTCGGGGACCGTCTCCTGCTGGCGCACCCCCGTGATCGCGGCGACCACGTCTGAGAGGGACTCGAGGTGCTGCACGTTCAGCGTGGTGAGGACGTTGATGCCGGCGCCGAGCAGCTCCACGACGTCCTGCCAGCGCTTGGCGTGGCGGGATCCGGGGGCGTTCGAGTGCGCCAGCTCATCGACCAGCACCACCTCGGGCGCGCGCTCGAGGATGGCGTCGAGATCCATCTCCTCCAGGGCCGCGCCCAGGTGCATCACGCCGCGCCGCGGGAGCACCTCGAGGCCCTCGGTCAGGGCCGCCGTGGCCGCCCGACCGTGGGTCTCCACGAGGCCAACCACCACGTCTCGCCCCTGCTCCACCCATTCGTGCGCCTGCTCGAGCATGGCGAAGCTCTTGCCCACGCCGGGCGCCGCGCCAAGGTAAACCCTCAGCCGCCCTTCCTTCATGCCGTGCCGTCCTCGTGAACTCGAGTGGAGTGGAACTGGCGCCGAGCCTACGCGGCCCATCGCGGCGTCGGGCCGGTTCTGGCCCGGACCACCGGAAGTCTCACGCTTTCCTCACGCCCCGCCCTCTCGCTCACTCTCTCTCATCACCCCGCTTGCCTCCCCCGTTCGCCTCGTCCCTCTCCCGGATCGGAGTGGGTTTGGTACAGAAATCGGCCAAAAAGCGTACCGAACCCACTCCGATCTAGAGACAGGCGAGCGCGCCTACCTCACGGCCTCGAGCGGCTTCGCTGCATCGAGCGACACGTTGAGCCGCAGGACGTTGACGCGTGCCTGCCCCGGGAGCACCACCCACACGCGCTCGGTCGCCGCCTCGACCAGCGAACGCACCTGTGCCTCCTCGAGGCCGCGCTCCTTCGCCACGCGCGGCACCTGCAGGGCCGCGTACTCCGGCGAGATGTCCGGGTCCAGGCCGGAGGAGGAGGCGGTCACGGCGTCGGCCGGCACCAGCGCCGCGTCCACTCCCTCGAACACCGCCACCGCCGCGCGGCGCTCCTTGATGGCCTCCACGAGCTCGGGGTTGGTGGGGCCCAAGTTGGAGCCCCCGGAGCTCATGGCGTCGTAGCCCTCCCCCGCGGCCGAGGGCCGGGACTGGAAGTACCGGGGATCGGGCGAACCGTCGGCGAGCAGGTAGCTCTGACCGATCAGGGCCGAGCCCACCACCTGACCGGAGCCGTCGCGCACCCAGGAGCCGTCCGCCTGGGCCGGGGCGACGAGCCGGCCGACCCCCACCATGGCCAGCGGATAGGCCACGCCGAGCAGCACGGTCATGATGAGCAGCAGCCGCAGAGCCGTGGAGAGCTGCCCGAGAGCTGAAGTGCGGCGGGGGCCGCGGGAACGGCCGGTGGCCGGGGACATGGGAAGGCCTTTCATAGAAGGGACGGGCATGTCAGAAGCCCGGGAGAAGCGAGACAACAAGATCGATGAGCTTGATCCCGATGAACGGCGCGACGACGCCGCCGAGCCCGTAAATCAGGAGGTTGCGGCCCAGGAGCTTGGATGCCGCGACGGCGCGGTACTTCACACCCCGCAGGGCCAACGGGATGAGCGCCAGGATGACAAGCGCGTTGAAGATGACCGCGGAGAGCACGGCCGAGGCCGGCGAGGACAGGCCCATGACGTTGAGCGCGCCGAGCTGCGGGAAGGCCCCCATGAACATCGCCGGGACGATCGCGAAGTACTTCGCCAGGTCGTTGGCGATGGAGAAGGTCGTCAGCGCTCCGCGCGTGATGAGCAGCTGCTTGCCGATCGCCACGATGTCGATGAGCTTGGCCGGATCCGAGTCGAGGTCCACCATGTTGCCGGCCTCCTTGGCCGCGGACGTGCCGGTGTTCATCGCCACGCCCACGTCGGCTTGCGCCAGCGCCGGGGCGTCGTTGGTGCCGTCTCCCGTCATGGCGACCATGCGCCCGCCGGCCTGCTCCTGCTTGATCAGCGCGAGCTTGTCCTCCGGCGTCGCCTCCGCGAGCACGTCATCGACGCCTGCCTCGGCGGCGATGGCGCGGGCCGTGACCTCGTTGTCGCCCGTGATCATCACGGTGCGGATGCCCATGGCGCGCAGCTGCTCAAACTTCTCGGGTAGCCCCTCCTTCACGACGTCCTTGAGGTGGATGACGGCCAGAGCGCGGCCGGTTCCGTCCGCCTCCTGCTCCGCGACCACGAGCGGCGTGCCGCCCTGCCCCGCGATCCTGGCGACGTCCGCCTCGAGCGCGGCGCGCACCCGGGCGCTCGGGGCGTTGCCCGCGGCGTCGAGCCACGCAAGCACGGCGGAGCCGGCGCCCTTGCGCAGCGCCGAGCCGTCGCGGCGGTCCACGCCGGACATCCGGGTCGTGGCGGAGAAGGCAACGGGGCTTCCCGTCAGCTGCAGAACGCCCGACGGCGTGCGGCCGGCTTCCGCGCTGGCCTCGCCCTCCGGCGCGGCAGGTTCAGAAGAACCGGCCGGCGCCACGGTGTCGGTGCCGCCGAGGGCGGCGTGCGCCAGCGCCGAAGCCGTGCGCGGCCCGTCGGAGAGCGCGAGGGCGAGCACCGAGCGGCCCTCTGGCGTCGCATCCGCGAGCGAGGCCTCCACGGCGGCGCTCCACGCGGCGTCAAGCTCCACGCCGGGCAGCGGGTTCACGCCCACGGCGCGGCGGTTGCCGTAGGTGATGGTGCCCGTCTTATCCAGCAGCAGCGTGGAGACGTCGCCGGCGGCCTCGACGGCGCGGCCGGAGAGCGCCAGCACATTGCGCCGCACCAGGCGGTCCATGCCCGCGATGCCGATCGCCGAGAGCAGGGCCGAAATGGTGGTGGGGATGAGGCATACGAGCAGGGCCACGAGCACGGCGAGGTGCACGGGGGCCGCGACCGAGGACGCGATGGGGTTGAGCGTCAGCGTGACCACGAGGAAGACGAGCGTGAGCGTCGCCAGCAGCACGTCGAGCGCCACCTCGTTGGGGGTCTTGCGGCGCGAGGCGCCCTCCACGAGCGAGATCATCCGGTCCACGAACGTCTGCCCCGGCGTGGAGGTGACGCGCACGAGGATCCGGTCGGAGAGCACGCGCGTGCCGCCCGTGACCGCGCTGCGATCGCCTCCCGCCTCGCGCACCACGGGCGCGGACTCACCGGTGATCGCCGACTCGTCGACGCTCGCGACGCCGTGGATCACGTCGCCGTCGCCGGGGATGACGTCCCCGGCCTCGACGAGCACGACGTCGCCGATCGCCAGGGCGGAGGAGGCGCGTTCCTCGAGGCGCGCGCGGAGCCCGGCCGGGTCGGCGGCGCGGTCCCACGCGCCGTCGCCGGCGGTGGCCAGCACCCGGGCCGGGGTCTCCGAGCGGGTCGTGCGCAGGCTGTCCGCCTGCGCCTTGCCGCGGCCCTCCGCCACGGCCTCCGCGAGGTTGCCGAAGAGCACGGTGGCCCACAGCCACGCGGCGATGGCCCACGTGAAGCCGCCGGGGATCGGCGTGGCGCTCTCGCTGCGGCCGAGGAACGGCTCGGCGATCGCGAGCGCCGTGAGCAGCGCGGCACCCAGCTCAACAACAAAGAGGACGGGGCGGCGCACCATGACGCGCGGGTCCAGCTTCCTCAGGGCAAGCGGCAGGGCCGCCAACAGCGCCCGCGCGCCAAAGGCGCGCCGGGGCTGGGAGGAGGCGCCCGACGTCGGGCGGTGGGGTTCCGGGGGCACCCCGCCCGAGGCGGGGGAGAAGAGGACGGGGGCTGACATGTTCAGAGGGTTCCTTCCGCGAGCGGGCCCAGGGCAAGCACCGGGAAGTAGGTCAGCGCCGTGAAGAGCAGCGTGACGCCGGCGAGCATCCCCTGGAAGAGCGGGGTGTGGGTGGGGAGGGTGCCGGCCGTGACCGGGACCGGGCGCTGGGCGGCCAGCCGGCCGGCGAGCGCGAGAACGAACACGATGGGCAGGAAGCGGCCGAGCAGGATCGCCAGGCCCAGGGCCCAGTTGAGCCAGGGGGTGTTGGCGGTCAGGCCGGCGAACGCCGAGCCGTTGTTGTTCGCGGCCGAGGTGAAGGCGTAGAGCACCTCGGAGAGGCCGTGGTGGCCGGGGTTCAGGATGCTGGTGCCCTCGATCGACTCGCGCAGGGCCGGGATGCCGAAGCTGAGGGCCGTGCCGAGCAGGACGATCGTGGGGGTGACGAGCAGGTAGAGACTCGCGAGGGTGATCTCGCCGCGGCCGATGCGCTTGCCGAGGTACTCGGGCGTGCGCCCCACGAGGAGGCCGGCCACGAAGACGGCCACGATCGCGAGGATGAGCATGCCGTAGAGGCCGGAGCCGACGCCGCCGGGGGCCACCTCGCCGAGCATCATGTTCAAGAGCGGCAGGGCGCCGCCCAGGGCGGTGTAGGAATCGTGCATCGAGTTCACGGCACCCGTGGAGGTGCCGGTCGTGGTGGTGGCAAAGAGCGTGGACCCGATGATGCCGAAGCGCTGCTCCTTGCCCTCCATGGCGCCGCCCGCCGCCTGCGGGGCCGCACCGGCGCCGACGAGTTCGGCCCAGGTCAGGAGGGCGTAGGAGACGAGGAACAGCCCGCCCATGACGGCGAGAATCGCCACGCCCTGCCGGCGGGAGCCGACCATGGTGCCGAAGGTGCGCGGCAGCGAGAACGGGATGAGGAGCACCAGCAGGATCTGCACCAGGTTGGAGAACGCGTTCGGGTTCTCGAAGGGGTGCGCCGAGTTGGCGTTGAAGAAGCCGCCACCGTTGGTGCCGAGCATCTTGATGGCCTCCTGCGAGGCAACGGGACCGCCCGGGATGGTCTGCGTCGCCCCTGTGAGGGTGGAGATCGTGGTGGGCTCTCCGAGGTTCTGGATGACGCCGGCCAGCATGAGCAGCACGGCGCCCAGGACGGCGAGGGGCAGCAGGAGGCGCAGCGTGCCGCGGGTCAGGTCGACCCACACGTTGCCGAGCGTCGGCTCGCCGCGGCGCGTGAGGCCGCGCACGAACGCGATCGCGACGGCCAGGCCCACGGCCGCGGAGAGGAAGTTCTGCACCGCTAGGCCGGCCATCTGCACCGTGAGGCCCACCGTGGCCTCCGGCGAGTACGACTGCCAATTGGTGTTGCCGAGGAAGGAGGCGGCGGTATTGAACGCCAGGCTCGGTTCAACCGCCGGCAGGCCGAGCGAGCCGGGCAGCCAGTGCTGCAGGCGCTGCAGGGCGTAAACGGCCAGCAGGCCGAGGGCGGAGAACGCCAAGAGGCCGCCGAGGTAGCGGCGCCAGCTCTGCTCGGCGTCCGGGTTCACCCCCGTGGCGCGGTAGAGCCAGCGTTCAACGCGCAGGTGCTGGGGCGAGGTGTAGAGGCGAGCCATGTAGTCGCCGAGCGGCACGTGCACCGCGGCGAGGAGCACCACCACGAGGCCCAGGGCGGCCACGGCCCAGACGACGCTCATTCGAAACGCTCCGGGCTCACGAGGGCCACCACGAGGTACACGGCCGTGGCGAGGCCAAGGGCCAAGGCAACGACGCTGAAGGCGATCATGCGTCACCATCCAGCTTGGACAGCGCCGCGGCGAGCGCGGCAAAGCCCACGAACAACGCCGCAACCACGGCGAGGATCAACACGTCCACGAGGGGACTCCTTCAAGGGATAGGGGGTTCAAACGGCACTCAGCCTCGCCGCGGGCGCCCGCCGCCGCCCCGCCCCTCACGCTCCCCTCACGCCCGGGCCCCGAATCCTCACGGGGTTCGCTGGGTCGCGTCGCCCGGGTTCTCCCCTCCCCTCCCCTCTCCTCTCCCGAATCGGAGTGGGTTCGGTACGCAAATCGGCCAAAAAGCGTACCGAACGCACTCCGATTCGGGAGGTGCGGGCGGGGCGCAGCCGGCACCGCACCGCACCGCACGGCACCGAGCGGCACCGAGCGGCACCGAGCGGAGCCGGAACCCACCGGCCGACCCCGAGGCACGACGGCGAGTGGCGCTGTCCGCCCTGGGGTGGACACAAGCGATACCCAATCGTCACCCCTGGGTGGATCCCCGCGGCTCGGCTCGGTGATTGCATGGGGGCATGAGGTCGATCAGGGGGATTCGGCGCCGTGAGCTGTTGCTCGGCGCAGGCGTGGCGGTGGCCGCGCTGTCCGGATTCACCGCCGTGCCCGAGTCGAGCGCCCCGCGCCCGCTGCGCGCGGCCCCGGCCACGGCCGTCACCGATCCGGACCTGCTCCCCGCCCCCTCCGGCTATGCCGAGGTGGCGTGGGACCCGCACTCCACCGTCTACCCGTTGCGTTCGGACACCAGCCGCTGGTGGTTGGTCGGTTCCTCCACCGCCGAGTACGCCGGCGCGCACGTCGCAGCGCTCGCCGAGCGCCTCGGGGCCTACCTCTACAGCGACGCCAAGGCGGGGGAAACGGACGCGCAGATCGCCTCCCGCATGGGGCTGGCCCCAGCGCGGCTGAGCTTCCCGGGCCGGCAGGTGCCGAGCGGCGGGCGTGTGTGGGGCGTGGCCTCGCCGCTGACTACCCGCGCCTCGCGCCCCTACGCCGGGCTGCTCGAGGGCACCTCGGTGAGGGGCGTGCTCGGATGGGACGCCACGCGCGGCGTGCCGTCCTTCATCCGCACCGACGGCGGCCGGGCCGTGCCCGTCCCCGACGCGGTGCGCTTCCTGCCCACCGAGGCGCCGGAGCACCGGGCCGACCTGACCCTCTTCCTCGGCGGCGGCAAGAACTCGGCAACCGCCCCTGGCGTGACGGCGGAGGAGATCGTGGCCGGGTGGGAGGCCCAGCACGCGTGGCTGGCGCCGCAGCGCCCCGCGTTCTTGCGCCAGGGCTTCTTCGCCAACGCCTACGCGCCGGATCATGGTGCCGTGCGGGAGAGCATCGACGCCGTCAACGCCTGGGGGCGCGCCACGCTCGGCGCCCGTTTCCTCGACATCGAGGCCTGGCTGGCCGGGGACCGGTTGTGGGAGCAGGTGGGGGTCGAACCGACGCCCGCCGACCGTGACGCACAGGCCGCGCGCCGCCTCCCCCCGAGCCTCGCCGACCGCGGCGGTTTCCACCTGAGCGACGTCGCAGCGGCGGCATGGGTGCAACACATCGTCGGACCACGCATCCTGGCCCTCGGATGGGCCTAGACTCGCCTCCTCTCACTCGCATCACAGGAGCAGCCATGAGCCGCCTCTCCGCCGCGTCCCCCGGGCCGGCCTCCACCCCTCCCGGCGGCGTTCGCGTGTCGGGACGCCGGTGGCGCATCGGCGCCGTCCTGGTCGCGGGGCTCAGCCTCGTGGCCGCCTCGTTGGGGCCCGCCGGAGACACGCGCGGGCCCGAGGCACCGCCGTCGGCCGGCGCTCCCACGGTGAACCTGCGCCAGGACAACGGCGTCTACTCCCTCGACGCCGCACTCGGCGGCTCCGCCCTCACCGTCGGCGCCGGGCTCGACTCCATGGCGGCCAGCGCCGAGGGTGCGCGGGGAACGCAGCGCGCCTCCGTCGCGGCGACCTCCACCGGCAAGATCAGGGTGGGCGCGCGCGAACGGCTGACCGTCATCGTGAACCTCAAGACGGCCGGCGGGCTCTCGCGGGCCAACGCCATCGCCAAGAAGCACCGGGCCTCCCGCACCGCCTCGTGGCCCAGCCTGGCCGTGGCTGTCTACGCCCTCCCGGCTGGCGCCTCGCAGGCCAAGGCCAACGCCTTCGTCAAGGCCCTGCGCGCTTCCGCCTCCGTGGCCTCCGCGGGGGTGAGCGGGGTCATCTCGCCGCAGCCGAGCATCGTCCGCCGGGTCACGGTGGCGCGCCGGCCCGCGAACTCCGTCGGTGCCATCGCCACCATGGCGCGCTCGGTGCAGGCCAACAAGATCTCCACTGGCAAGGGCGTGACCGTGGGCGTGGCCGACGAGGGCATCTTCGACGAGAACCCCGCCGTGGCCGGCAAGGTCAACACCAAGCTCGGCGCCTCGTGCCTGGCCGGCGGCAAGCTCGTCAGCGGCTCGACCCAGGGCCGTCCCACCGCCGCGGACGCAGGGCACGGCACCGCCGTCGCCAACGTGATCGCCGGATCAGCCAGCGTGGGTCCCAGCCGCGGCATCGCCCCCGGGGCCAAGGTGGCTTCGGTCCGCGTGGTCACGGCGGCGGGATCGATCTTCGCTGAGGCCTCCATCTGCGCCCAGCAGTGGGCGATCAAGCACCGGCTCCCTGTGCTGAACATGAGCTATGGCGTGGACTGGGCCGGCACGCTCGTGGGAGGCCTCTGGAACCCGCGCAACGCGGATCAGGCCGCCGTCATCACCGCCATGAAGCGCTCGCAGGCCTACGCGCAGAAGCGCGGAGTGCTCACCGTCGCGGCCGCGGGCAACGACGGCGCCGACTTCTCCGACAAGTCGAGCCTCGAGGATGCGCAGACCGGGCAGCGGCTGAGCAAGTCGATGCTCGGCCTGCCGGCGGAGCTGCCCGGCGTGGTGGTCGCCTCGATGACCCAGCGCAACGGAAAGATCGACCGCTGGTCGACGGTGGGACTCGGGCTCGTCGACCTCGCTGCCCAGGGCACGGCCAAGCTCGCCTCCGGCCGCACGACGTTCGAGACGGTCACCGGCACCTCCTTCGCCTCCCCCGCCGTGGCGGGCACCGCAGCGCTCCTGAAGGCCAAGCATCCGTCCTGGACCCCGGCGAAGATCGCCGTGCGCCTGCGCTCCTCCGCCACCCACCGGACGTGTGCCAAGGCCGGGACGATCGTCAGCAGGCAGCCGTGCCGGGCCTCGAAGGGCCGCACCAGCTTCTTCGGCTCCGGCACGCTCAACGCCGAGGCGGCACTCAAGGCTCGCTGAGCCCGCCGCTCGCGCTGACGCTGATTTCTCACGGCCGTGCGGTTTTCTCACGGCCAACGTGGCCGTGAGAAAACCGCGTTGGCCGTGAGTTTTCGGCCGGGGTCTGGAGGCCCAGCGCCCGACGGCGTGGGGCCGGGCAGGCCGGTCGGCCCGCCTCAGAAATCCTCGCCCCGCGCGAGCCACGCGGCCACGGGGTGACCGAAGCGCGGCGGCACGCCGACGGCGTCGCGCACCCGCGCCCACGAGGCCGCGCGGCCCACGCGCCCCAGGCGCCGGGCCGCGGCCAGCTCGCTGGCGGTGCGGGGGTCGCCGGGGTCTCGGCCCCATTCGCGCAGGTAGGCCTCCTGCGCGGCCAGTTCCCAGGGCTCCTGCACCGCCACGGTCAGGCTGAGCCACGGGTGCGAGACGCTCGCGTCTCCCCAGTCGAAGGCCGCGAGGGAGTCGGCAAAGACGTTGCCTGCGTGCAGGTCCTCGTGTTGGACCGTGGCCGGCAGCCCGGAGTCGGAGAGGAGGGCGGCGTCGCGCTCCCAGCACGGAAGCAGGCGGGTGAGCTCCGGAGCGTCCTCGAGCACGAGCCGCTCGGCGAGCGCCGGGAGCGCCTCCGGGCGCAGATCGGGAACGCCGGAGGCGAGGAGCACCCGGGCCAGCGGCGCCGCGGCGCGCTGCAGCCGGGCGTAGCCGCGCAGCGCCTGCTCCCAGGGCGAGGCGATCGCGGCTCCCGCGTCCGCCTCGCCGTCGCCGTAGCGCTCGGTGAGCGTCGGGCCGCCGTCCGGTGTCAGGAGCCAGCCGCGCGTCTCCTCCACGCCGAGCACGGGCATGGCTCCGGGCACCGCCGCACGGGCGAGGCAGGCGGACAGGCTCATCTCGGAGCGGAGACCGGCTGGCGTCTCCTTGAGCCAGGCCCGCCGCCCGTCGGGGAGGTCCAGCCGGCGCACGCTGGACCATTCCCGCTGGCGTTCCCAACCCACCGAGAGCCGCTCGGGCTCGAGGCCAAGCACTCCGGCGGCCCACGCCAGCGCCTCGTCCGCCGACCCGCCGTCGTGTCGTGCGCTCCCGCCCTGGTCCTCCCCGAACGTCTCCATGCAGAGAGTGTGCCCCACGGCCCCCGTGCCGCCCACCACCGCGGGCGAGGGCGGCAGGGCGCGGCAGGCACGAGGGCGGCCGAGCGAACGGGTGGCGTGACGAGCACGCGCAGGAACGGGCAACGTCCGGGATACCGGACACCCGGGGCTCGCGAACCCCTGGCAGACCACCCTGCGCAGGATTTGATAGCCCCATGAGCGCGCTGCCCCCTCCCGCCTGGACCGGACGCAACGACGGCGAGGGCCCCGGCCACCGCCGCTGGCACCAGGCCGTGACCTCCCCGCAGGATCGGGCCGCCGGCCCGGCGGGCCTGGCCCTCGTGGGCTTCGCGAGCGACGCCGGGGTGGCCAGAAACGCCGGCCGCACCGGGGCCGGCGCCGGCCCGGACGCCTTGCGGCGTGCGCTCGCGCCGCTCGCGTGGCGCGGCCGGTCAGCCAACATCGTGGACCTCGGCGACGTCGTGGTGACGGGCGACGCGCTCGAGGAGGGCCAGGAGCGCCTCGGCGCCGCCGTGGCCGAGCAGTTGCGCGCCGGGCGCTTCGTCACCGTGCTCGGCGGCGGCCACGAAACCGCGTGGGGGTCCTACCTTGGTGTGCGTGAGGCGCTGCTCGACGGCGCGGGGCCGGGTTCCGCTCCCGCCTCACCCCCCGCCGCGGGCACCCCCGGTTCCCGCGGCGCAGCGCCGACCGCCGCGGCCGCCCGGGTGAGCCCGGCGGGCGGCGAGCGGAGCGCGGGCGGCGAGCCTGCGACGTCGGGCACGAGGGCACCGCGTCTGGGCATCCTCAACCTCGACGCCCACTTCGATCTGCGTGAGGCTGAGCGCCCCAGCTCGGGGACGCCGTTCCGGCAGATCGCGCGGGACGCAGCGGCCAGGGGCGAGGACTTCACTTACGCCGTGGTGGGTATCAGCGAACCCAACAACACCCCCGTGCTGTTCGAGACCGCCGAGGCGCTCGGCGTGAGCTACCGCCTCGACGAGGACTGCCAGGAGGCGGACCTGGAGGCCGTGCGGGAGTTCGTGCGCGGCGTGGCCGCGGGCGTCGACGCGCTGTACCTGACCATCGACCTCGATGTGCTGCCCGCTTCGGTGGCCCCCGGGGTCTCGGCACCTGCCGGCTTTGGCGTCCCCTACCCCGTGGTCCGGGCCGCAGCGATGGAGGCGGCGGCGAGCGGAAAGCTCGCGCTCCTCGACGTCGTCGAGCTGAACCCGCTCTACGACGTGGACTCCCGCACGGCCAAGGCGGCGGCCCGGCTCATCCACGACGTCGTGACGCGGCGTGCGGCGCCAGCGTCGCCGCGCCGGAGCTGAGCGGACCGCGCGGCCACGGCCGGCACGCCCGGGCACGGCACCTCCTCCCCGGGGTGGGAATCGGTGCCGTCCTCGGGGCTGGTGCCTACGGCGTGGGCGAAGCCGGGGCGGAGCCCTCGCCGGGCACCAGCCAGGCGCGAGCCGCGGTCGTCAGCGCCCCGACACCGATGCGAATCGTCGGGTCGATGATCGGAGCGAACAAGGGCGAATGGTTCGACGGTAGGGTCGCGGTGACCGCGGCGATGTCCTCCGCGCTGCTCTTCCCGGCAAACGGCGCGGGGTCGGCCCCTCCCAGAATCCAGTAGGCACACGGGGCTCCGGCCTCGAGAGCGAGGATCCCCACGTCCTCGCTGCCCGTGACGGCCCCCGGGTCCACGACCAATAGCTCGGGGAGATGCTCACCGAAGGCCGCGGAGAGCCGCCCAATGGCCGCTTCGTCGTTGCGGACGGCGGGGAAACTGTGCAGCGTCTCGAACGCGGGCTCGCGGTCGGCGCCGGCCGCCGCGGCCTCCGCCCGCACGATGCGTTCCACCGCCGCCAGCACCTTCTCCCGCACCGCCTCGTCGAAGGTGCGGATGCTCAGCCGCAGCTCGGCGCTGTCGGGGATGATGTTGGCAGCGTCGCCGGCGTGGATGGCACCCACGGTCAGCACGGCAACGTCCGATCCGGCGATCTCGCGGGACACGATCGTCTGCAGCCGCTGGATCACGGCGGCGGCCATGATCACGGGGTCCACCGTCGTCTCCGGTCGCGACCCGTGTCCGCCGCGGCCGTACAGCGTGATGCGCAGGGCATCCGCCGCGGCGAAGGAGACCCCCGAGCGCACCCCGAGCACCCCCGCGGGAATCGGGGCCACATGCTGACCGAGCACCACGTCCGGCGTGCCCCAGCGATCAAACAGGCCGTCCTCGACCATCGCGCGCGCACCCGCGCCGACCTCCTCCGCGGGCTGGAAGACGGCCACGATCTTTCCGGCCCAATCGTGCTGCGAGGCCAAGACGCCCAGCGCACCGATCAGTGCCGTGACGTGCATGTCGTGGCCGCAGGCATGCATGAGGGGCGTGTCTCCGCTCCGGGCCGTGCTCGCATAGTCAAGCCCGGTCTTCTCCTCGACCGGGAGCGCGTCCATGTCGGCCCGCAAGAGCACCGTCGGCCCGTCGCCGCGCTCGAGCACACCCACCACGCCCGTCCGGCCGACCCCCTCGGTGACGGTGTAGCCGAGCGCCCGGAGCCGGTCCCCCGCGATCCCTGCCGTGCGGACCTCCTCGAAGCTCAGTTCGGGGTGCGCGTGGAGGTCCCGGTAGAGATCGGCCAGCTCGGCCAACATCGCGTCGTTCATGTCCTGCCTTCTTCTGTGAATGGTGCTCATTGACAACCTATCCGCGGCCGCACCCGTTTCGTAGCCCCGACGGATCGGGGCACGCCGGCGCGGCCCGCCGCCGCCCCCGCCGTCATGTAGGCCGCCCCGCGCGTGGCCCACCCACTCCCGGCCGTACGCTGTGGCCCGGAGCGACGTTCACTCCGGCCTTGTCTCCCGCCCAGGGGCGCGACGGTTCGGAAGCAGCCCGGCCCGGACGCTGGGAAGCGGAGGGCAGGCGGCGAGCGTCGCCTTGACTCGTACGGCGTCGTCGCTCTGGCTTCGGCGTCGCGTTCGCCCGGTGGAGGTGCCAGGCATGAAGATGGTCCGAACGAGCGGTTCGGCGGTGGCGGGGGCGTTGGCCGCCCTCTGCGTCTTGGTCGGCCTCGTGTCGTCGGTGGTGGGGGCGGCGCTCCTCGACTCACGCGGTTTCGAGAGGGCCTTTGCCCCCACGATTCGCGATGAGGCGGTGCAGCAGATCATCACCGATGCGTTGGGCGACGCGGTGGTCGATCAGCTACACGCCCAAGACCTCACGCAGGAGCTGGAGGACTATCTCGCCGAGGCTGGCGCCCCGTCGAGGCTGCGCACCGGCGTCGGCAGGCTCTCGGAGTTTGCGCTGGCCGGGGTCGAGGCCACGGCACGCAATCAGATCGGCAGGGTCGTCGCGTCCGATACCTTCGCCACGGCGTGGGACGCGACGTTGCGCACCGTCCACAGCGCGATCATGACGCCGCTCACCACGGATTCCCCCACCGCGCTCGTGCGCCTGGATGCCGACGGCACCCTGTGGTTGCGCACGTCGAACATGGCCGACGCCGTCCGCGCGCAGATCGAGTCGCGCTCGCGGGTGGTGGCCGGCCTGCTTCCCACCGATCGGGTGGCGGATCTGAAGCTCGTGCAACACCCGGCCCTCGCCCAGGCCAGGACCGCGGCCCGCGTCACCCCCGCCTTGCTGGCGCTGCCGTGGGCGCTGGGCATCGTGTTCGGTGCCCTGGCCCTCTGGTGGGCCCGGGACCGGCGCGCGGGGCTCGTCCGTTGGGGCCTGCTCACCGGCGCTGCGCTGGTGATCCTGGGCGCGATGGCGGCGTGGATGCCGCTCGGGCTGAGCGGCACGGCTGGCACCGTGGCCGATGCGCTGGCCTCGGGGCTCCGCGCCCAGATCGTCGCGCTGGCGCTCGGCGTCGGCGCGGCGCTCCTGCTGGTGGCGGGTTGGTGCTGGTGGTGGAGACGCCGCGCGCACGGCCGCGTGGCTCAGGCGGCCGACGCGTCCAGCGCTCCCGTGTCCGCCTCCACCGCGGCCGGCAGCGCACCGAAGGAGAGCACCCGCACGGAGGCCGGCGGGCCCGGCGAGCGGTAGCGGTCCGGGCGCGGACTCGACACCGCTCGACGGCGTGGGGTCGGGTTCCGCGACCGCCTCACCTTGAGGTGCTGGGACCCCGACTTCTCTCCGCAGTCCCCACCGGCGTCGACGCGCGCGCCGCCACGGCGGCGGCGCGCCTCACCCACGACATGATCACGCGGCGCGCGGCGCCGCACCGAGCGCCTCCGGGAGGCTCGAACGCAGCAGCTCCTCCCACGACTGGGGATCGAGGCCGCCCTCGACGCTCAGCCGGCCGGGCTCCAGCCGGACGGTCGCGTCCCACAGGTAGAGCTGGCGGTGCAGCTGGCGCATCGTGGGCGAGAGCGTACCGAGCGCGCGCAGGATCCACGCGGGGAGGGTTCTCAGGCGGGCGGGGCGGGCCCCGGCCAGGCGCGCCGCCTCCTCGGCCACGGCGCGCTGCGGCCTGGCCTCGCCCGTGGGGGCCAGGAGGATCGCGTCCCCACCGCGGATCCAGCGGCCCGGGTCCCCGGCGACCATCAGCATGGCGGCGCTCAGGTCGGCGATGGCCGTGATCGCGTGCGGCTGCCCCGGGTCTCCCAAAACCCACGCCGTCTTCCCCACCGCCGCGGGCGCGATGACCTGCCCGAGAAACACCGAGCCTCCCCGTGTGGAGGTGGGGCCCAGCAGATCCGAGGCCACGACCGAGGCCGTCAGGGCCGGGTGGGCGGCCCGGGCCGCGAGCAGCTCGGCGCGCACCTGCCCCAGCGGCGACACCGGGGCGACGGGGCTGGCCTCGCTCAGTCGCCTCGCGCCCAGCCCGAAGGCGTAGACGGACTCCGGGAAGACCACCGGGATCCCGAGCGCGGCGCCCGCCTCCATCGCGGCGCGCTCGGGACCCGGCAGCTCGCGGCGCCAGGCCTCCGGGCTGTAGGCGGCGTGAACGCAATGCAGGATCGCCGCGGTGCCCCGGGCGGCGGCAAGCACCGCCGCGCCGTCCGCCGCGTCGCCGGCGATGACGCTGGCCGCGCCCACGGGCTCCGCACGGCGACGCAGCACCACCGCCTCGTGGCCGCGTGCCTCGATGTCGCCGACGAGCTGCCGTGCGATCTGTCCCCCGCCGATGACCAGGTACTTCATGACCCCTCCACGTAAATAGTGAGCACTGCTCTCTGTTTGCCGACACGAAGCTATGGCATGCTGTGGACAGAATCAAGAGCGGTGCTCACAAAATTTCCGAAGGGCGGCCAGGCATGAACGCGCAGCGCAGGACCCACGCCCAGGCCAGGGCCGAGATGGCCGCGGGCCTCCTGCGCGAGGGGCGGGCCCAGCTGGACGAGGTCGGGGCGGCCCAGCTCTCCCTCCGCGAGATCGCCCGCAGCCTTGGCGTCGCCTCCTCCGCGCTCTACCGCCACGTAGCCAGCCGCGACGAGTTGCTGACCCTGCTCATCGCCGACGCCTACACGGAGCTGGCCGACGCCGTCGATGCCGCCCTCGCCGCCGGCACCGAGGCCGCCGGCGACGCCGATCCCAGCGCAGGCCCCGGCGCGGAACCCCGCCCGGCGGTCCCCGGCCCCGCGCCCGCCGGCGCGCCGGGCGCCCCGCGCGAGCACCCGGCGTCGGGGCTTGAACAACTGGGACGCGCCATGCGCGCGTGGGCCGTGGCCCACCCCCGCCGCTGGGCCCTGCTCTACGGCTCGCCCGTGCCGGGCTACGCGGCACCAGCGGAGGAGACCACGGGCGCCGGAACGCGCGTCATGCAACGCTTCCTCGGCCTCGTGTCCGCCGGTTCCGCGCGCGGGACCGAGTCACCAAGCCAAGAACTCGGGACCTTCATGAAGGCGGCGGCGGCCGAGTGGGGCCTGCACGCCGACGCCCCCACCGCCGTGGAGGCGGTGGGGGCGTGGACGTCACTCGTGGGCACCATCAGTGCCGAGGTGTTTGGCCAGCTCGGCCCGGAGCTCACGCCCCTCGGCGGGGAGCTCCTCGAACGCGAGCTGGCGCGCATCACCGGGCGCTTCGGGCTGGCTTCACCGGGCGACCGGCGCCCGCGCCCTTAGGCGACCGGCGCACCCAGCGGGCCCGTCACGGCCTCGACGGCGGCCAGCAGCGCGCCGGAGGCGAGCACCCGCTCGGCGGCCAGCAGGTCCGGTGAGAGGTAGCGATCCGGGCCCGGCCCCTCGACCCCGCCGGCGCGCAGGGCGGCGACGGCCGCACCCGTGGCCGGGGATGGCGTGAGCGGCGCGCGCAGCTCGATGCCGCGCGCCGAGGCCACCGCCTCCACCGCGAGCACGCGGCGCAGGTTGTCCACCGCGCGGCGCAGCTTCCGCGCGGCGTGCCAGCCGAGGGAGACGTGATCCTCCTGCATGGCCGAGCTCGGGATGGAGTCGACCGAGGCGGGCACCGCGAGCCGCTTGTTCTCCGCCACCAGGCCGGCCTGCGTGTACTGGGCGATCATGAGCCCGGAATCCACGCCCGCGTCGTCGGCCAGGAACGGCGGCAGGCCGTGGCTGCGCGCCACGTCCAGGAGGCGGTCGGTGCGCCGCTCCGAGAGCGAGGACAGGTCCGCGACGGCGATCGCCAGGAAGTCCAGGACGTAGGCCACGGGCGCCCCGTGGAAGTTGCCGTTGGAGGTCACGGTGCCGTCGGCGAGCACCACGGGGTTGTCGATCGCGGCGGCCAGCTCGCGGGCGGCCACGAGCTTGGCGTGCGCCACCGTGTCGCGGCCGGCGCCGGCCACCTGCGGCGAGCAGCGCAGGGAGTAGGCGTCCTGCACGCGCGTGTCGCCCTCGCGGTGGCTCGCCACGATCCCCGAGTTCGCCAACACCGAGAACATATCGGCGGCGGCCGTGGCCTGCCCCGGGTGCGGGCGCAGGGGCAGGTGCAGCTCGGGGCGGAAGACCTGATCGGTGCCGAGCAGCGCCTCGACGCTCATGGCGCCCGTGATGTCGGCCTCGCTCAGGAGCTGGTCAAGGTCGGCGAGCGCCATGATGAGCATCCCGAGCATGCCGTCGGTGCCGTTGATGAGCGCCAGGCCCTCCTTCTCCTCGAGCGTCACGGGCGTGAGGCCGGCCGCGGCCAAGAGCTCGGGCGTGGGGCGCTGGACGCCGTCGGGGCCGGTGGCCTCGCCCTCGCCCATGAGGACCAGGGCGCAGTGGGCCAGCGGCGCCAGGTCGCCGGAGCAACCGAGCGAGCCGTACTCGCGCACCACGGGCGTGATGCCGGCGTTGAGCAGCTCGACCATGGTGTGCAGCACCACGGGGCGCACGCCCGTGCGGCCGGAGGCGAGGGTCTTGGCGCGCAGGAACATGAGCGCGCGCACCACCTCGGCCTCGACCGGATCCCCCATGCCCGCCGCGTGCGAGCGGACGAGCGACTTCTGCAGCTGCACGCGCTGCTCCGTGGGGATGTGCTTGGTGGCCAGCGCCCCGAAGCCGGTGGAGATCCCATACACGGGGGTCTCGGCGCGGGCCAGGCGCTCCACGTGCTCGCGCACGGCGGCGACGGCCTCGGTGGCCTCGGGGGCGATCCGGATCTGGGCCCCGCCGCGGGCCACGGCGAGGACGTCCTCGAACGTGGTGCCGGAGGTGGAGAGGGTGACGGTTTTCTGCATGGGTGGTCCTTGGCTCGGGAGGGTGGGCTCAGGCGGCGCGTTCGCCAGCACGCCACACCGCGTGGGTGAGCGGCATGCCTGGGCGGTAGGCGAGATGGATGGCGGCGGGCGCGTCGAGGACGTGCAGATCGGCGCGGTGCCCGACGGCGATCCGGCCGATGGGTGCTTCGGTCCCCGCGGCGCGGGGCCGGGTTCCGGCGGCGAGGGATTCGCGGTCGGCACGCAGGGCCCGCGCGCCACCCAGGGTGGCGGCCTCGATGGCCTCGGCGAGGCTGAGCCCCATCTGCAGCACCGCCGTGGCGACGCAGAAGTTCATGGAGCTCGTGTAGGAGGTGCCCGGATTGCAATTGGAGGCGATGGCGATGGTGGCGCCCGCCTCGAGGAGCGCCTTGGCCGGGGCCAGCGGGGCGCGGGTGGAGAGATCGCAGGCCGGGAGCACCGTCGCGACCGTTTCGGTGCCGGGCCGCCACGTTCCTGCCGCGTCGCGGCCGGAGGCGGCGAGCCGTTCGACGTCCTCCGGCGTGAGGTGATTGACGTGGTCGACGCTCGCCGCGCCCAGCTCCACGGCCAGCTCCACGCCGGCGCCCGGGCCCAGCTGGTTGCCGTGCACGCGCAGGCCAAGGCCTGCGGCGCGCCCGGCCTCGAGCACGCGGCGTGACTGCTCAGGGGTGAACGCCCCGCGCTCGCAGAACACGTCGATCCAGCGCGCATGCGGCGCCACGGCGGCCAGCATGTCGCCGCACACGAGCCGCGTGTACTCCTCCGGATCGGAGCCGGCCGGCACGAGGTGGGCGCCAAGGAAGGTGACCTCGTCCACGGCCGCCGCCGCGAGGGCCGCGCCGCGCGCCTCGTCCGGCACCGTGAGGCCGTAGCCCGTCTTGGTCTCGAGGTAGGTGGTCCCGCCGGCCACGGCGGCGCGCACGCGGCGGCTCAGCAGCGCGGCCAAGCGCGCGTCGTCGGCCGCCCGCGTGGCATCGGTGGTGACCTGAATGCCGCCCGCGGCATACTCGCGGCCCGCCATGCGGGCCTCGAACTCGGCGGACCGGTCGCCATCGAAGACGAGGTGAGAGTGGGAATCCACCCACCCGGGCAAGGCGGCCCGTCCACCCAGGTCGGCGGCGTCGTCGGCCGCCGGGGCGTCCTGCGCCCGGCCCACCCAAGCGAAGCGGCCGTCCTCGATCACCACGGCGGCGTCCCGGATGACGCCCGTTGACTCCTCGAGCGTGGTCAGCTCGGAGAGCCCCGTGACCAGGAAGGAGCTCACGCCTGGGCCTTGGGGGCTAGGGCGGCCGCGGGGGCGCCGCCCGCGGCGTCGCGCGCGTCCAGGCGCAGGGCCAGCTCCTCGTCCTGGGCCAGCATCGGGATCGCGACCCCGCGCTCTCGGGCCACCTCGATGGCGCGGTGATAGCCGGCGTCGGCGTGGCGGATCACGCCCATGCCCGGGTCGTTGGTCAACAGGGCCGTGAGCTTGGCCTCCGCGAGGGCCGTGCCGTCGGCGACGCCGACCTGGCCGGCGTGCAGCGAGCGGCCGATGCCCACGCCGCCGCCGTGATGCAGCGAGACCCACGTGGCGCCCGAGCTGGTGGCCGTCAGGGCGTTGAGCAGCGGCCAGTCGGCGATCGCGTCGGAGCCGTCGCGCATGGCCTCGGTCTCGCGATAGGGCGACGCCACGGAGCCGGAGTCGAGGTGGTCGCGGCCGATGACGATGGGCGCCTTGACCTTGCCCTCGGCGACCAGCCGGTTGAAGAGGCGGCCGGCCTTGGCGCGATCGCCGTAGCCGAGCCAGCAGATGCGCGCCGGCAGGCCCTCGAACTCCACGAACTCGCCCGCCGCGTCGATCCAGCGGTGCAGGTGGGCGTTGTCGGGGAAGAGCTCCTTGATGGCGGCATCCGTCACCGCGATGTCCTCCGGATCGCCGGACAACGCCACCCAGCGGAAGGGGCCGAGGCCCTCGCAGAAGAGCGGGCGGATGTAGGCGGGGACGAAGCCCGGGAAGGCGAAGGCGCGGTCGTAGCCGGCCTGGCGGGCCTCGTCGCGGATGGAGTTGCCGTAGTCGAAGACCTCGGCGCCCGCATCCTGGAACTCCACCATGGCCTTGACCTGGGCGGCCATGGCCTCGCGGGCTTTCTTGGTGAAGCCGTCCGGATCCGCGGCGGCTTCGGCGGCCCACTGCTGCACCGTGTACTCGGTGGGCAGATAGGAGAGGGGGTCGTGGGCCGAGGTCTGGTCGGTGACCACGTCCACGTGGAAATCGCCGGCCCGGTGGAGCTCCAGCAGCGCGGGGAAGACCTCGGCGGCGTTGCCGACGTAGCCGACGGAGAGCGCGCGGCCCTCGGCCTTGGCCGCCAGGACCTTGCCGAGGGCGACCTCGAGGTCCGTCTCCACCTCGTCGAGGTAGCGCTTGGCCTGACGGCGGCGCAGGCGGCTCTCGTCCACGTCCACGATGAGCACGGCGCCGCCGTTGAGCGTGACGGCGAGCGGCTGGGCGCCGCCCATGCCGCCGCAGCCGCCCGTCAGGGTCAGGGTGCCCTTGAGGCCGGCCTCGGGGGCGCGGCCCTCGGCGTGGAGCTTGGCGCCGACGGCGGCGAAGGTCTCGAAGGTGCCCTGCAGGATGCCCTGCGTGGCGATGTAGATCCACGAGCCGGCCGTCATCTGGCCGTACATCGTGAGGCCCTCCGCCTCGAGCCGACGGAACTCCGGCCAGGTGGCCCAGTCCCCCACGAGGTTGGAGTTGGCGATAAGCACGCGCGGGGCCCACACATTGGTGCGGAAGACGCCCACCGGCTTGCCGGACTGCACCAGGAGGGTCTCGTCCTCTTCCAGGTCCTTGAGGGTCTCGACGATGGCGTCGAAGGCCTCCCAGGAGCGGGCGGCGCGGCCCGTGCCGCCGTAGACCACGAGGTCGTCCGGGCGCTCGGCGACCTCCGGGTCAAGGTTGTTCATGAGCATGCGCAAGGGCGCCTCGGTCTGCCAGCTGCGGGCCGAGATCTCGGTGCCGCGCGGGGCGCGAACGGGGCGGGCTCCTGGCAGGGACATGGCTGACTCCTCGGGGGTCTGGCGGCGTGCGACGGGAGGGCCCGTCGTCGACTTGTCCCATGTCACCACGCAAGCAGCCCCGTCGATACGGGCATCTCGCGCCCAATGTCCGGGATTCCGGACAAACGGGGCGCCAGGGGACGGCCCTCGACCGCGCGCGATGCGGTGCGGCGCGGCTCAGGGGGCGTGGCGGCCCGCCGCGACGGGATCGCCTGAGGAGGCCGCCCCGTAGAGCCGGGACGACAGCACCGCGGCCACCTCGCGCAGGCGGGCGGCCAGCGCGGGCCGGGCGGCGTCCCCGTGCCGGTCGCTCAGGAAGGTCAGCGCGATCCCCGCTACGGGCAGGCCGCGGTGATCGAGGACGGCCACGGCAACCGAGGCGAAGTCCGGGGTGACGTCCCCGTCCTCGCCGGCCCAGCCCCGCTGCCGCGTGAGCTGCAGCTCGGCCTTCAGCGCGGCGGGCGAGGTGACGGTGCCGAGCGCGGTGCGCGCTGCGAACGCCTCGCGGCCGGGATACAAAGCGCGCAGCTGGGCGGGGCTGAGCCCTGCCAGCATTGAGCGCCCGCTCGCCGTGAGGTGCGCCGGGATGCGCACCCCCACGTCGGTGACGAGGGAGGGGCGATGCCGCGCGCGCTCCTCGGCGATGTACACGACGTCGCGCCCGTCCAGCACCGCAAGGTGCCCGCTCTCGCCCAGCTCATCGACCACGGCGCGCAGCAGCGGCGCGCCGAGCCGCGCGAGCGGATCCTGGCGCGAGAATGCGCTGGAGAGTTCGAAGGCGGCCACGCCCAGGCCGTAGCGGCGCTCCTCCGGCAGGTGGACCACAAACCCGTTGGCCGCCATGACCCCGAGCAGGTCGTACACCGTGGAGCGGGGCAGCTCGAGGGCGCGCGCGATGGAGGCCGCCGACACCGGGCGCGGGCGCTCCGCGAGCCAGCGCAGGATGCGCAGCGTGTTGTGGGCCGCCGGGACCTTACTCGCCTCTGCCATGCAGGCATCTTGTCACCTCCCCCCGGCCGCTGGCCTTCCACCCGCGCGGATACCCGGGACACCCCTGGTTTTGCCGTCGGGGTGGTGATAAAAAACAACGACGTCCGAGAAAGGTTTGGGGGGAACCTTCGCCCCTACGCCTCGCCCCGCTGGGGCCCTCGAAAGTACGGTCAATGCGTTCCCTGAGCCCTTCGCGCCGGCCCGGCGCCGAGGCGATGCCCCGCTCCTCCGGGCTCGCGCTCGGGCCCACACGCGAGCCGGCCCGCGCGCCGGACGCCGCGCCCCCTCGCCTGCACTTCCTCTCCGTCCCGAGCCTGCTGTGGACGTCGGCGCTCGTGTTGTGGTGGTGGGCCATGCAGGGTGCCGAGATCGTCAACGGCCTCCTCGCGCTCGTGGCCGCCGGGACGTCGTCGCCCCGTCCCCTCCTGCTGGCCGCCCTCGCCGCCCTGGGGCTCGTGACGCTCTTCCTCGTGCACTTTGTTGTGGTCGCGAGCGCCGAGGTGCTGCGCTGGCTGTGGCGAGCCGCCGCCCACTGGCTGGGCCTGAGCGGCAGAGCCGACAGCGCGCCGTCGAGCCGTGAGCCAAGCGAGCCCCCGGGGCCCGGCCCGGCCGCGCCCGGTCCCGTCGCGTTCGTCACGCGGCCACCCCTTGACGGCATGCAGGTACTACCTTTATGGGGTCATGTCTGATGCCAGCACCGCGCCCGCCACCCCCGCCGCCCGCCTGCAACGGGGACTCACCCTGCGCCATATCCAGTTCATGGCGCTCGGCAGCGCCATCGGCACGGGCCTGTTCTACGGCTCCTCGAGCGCCATCCAGGCCGCCGGGCCGCTCGTGCTCGTGGCGTACATCGTGGCGGGGGCCGCCGTCTTCCTCGTCATGCGCGCGCTCGGCGAGATGGCCGTTCGCCGCCCCGTGCCCGGGTCGTTCTCCGAGTACGCCGGCCGCTACCTCGGCCCCTTCGCGGGCTTCGTGACCGGCTGGACCTACGTGTTCGAGATGGTGGTCGTGGCCATCGCCGACGTCACGGCGTTCTCCATCTACCTAGGACTCTGGTTCCCCAACGCCCCCCGCTGGATCTGGGTCTGCGTCGTCATCCTCATCATCGGCGGCATCAACCTGCGCCACGTGAAGGTCTTCGGCGAGGCCGAGTTCTGGCTCTCGCTCATCAAGGTCGCGGCGATCGTGGCCATGATCGTCGGCGGCGTGGCGCTGTTGCTCTTCGGCACCTCCATCGAGGGCGCGGCGACGCCCGGGGTGCACAACCTCTGGGTGCACGACGGCTTCGCGCCGCACGGCGCGCTGGGGCTGCTCGCCGCGCTCTCCGTGGTGGTGTTCAGCTTCGGCGGCGTCGAGACGATCGGCATCACCGCCGGCGAGGCCGAGGACCCCGAGCGGGCGGTGCCCAAGGCCGTCAACACCGTGCCGGTGCGCATCCTGCTCTTCTATGTGCTGGCGCTTGGCATCATCATGATGCTGGTTCCGTGGGACTCCATCACGGGCGACGCGAGCCCGTTCGTGCAGATCTTCTCGACGCTCGGCCTGCCCGGCGCCGCCCACGTGCTCAACGCCGTGGTCATCACCGCGGCGATCTCCGCCATCAACGCGGACACCTACGGCGCCGGCCGCATGCTCTTCTCCCTGGCCAAGCAGGGGCAAGCGCCCGCCGCGCTGGGTCGCACCACGCGCTCCGGTGTGCCGTGGCCGGCCGTGCTGATCATGCTCGGCGCGCTCGCGATCGGCGTGGTCCTGAACGCCGTGGTGCCCGAGGACGCCTTTGCCGTGGTTGCTTCTCTGGCCACCTTTGCCACCGTGTGGGTGTGGCTCATGATCCTCCTGGCCCATCTCGCGATGCGCCGCCAGATGCGCCGCGACGCCGTGCCTGCCGATCGGTTCCCGGTTCCCCTGGGCGCGGCCGGGCAGTGGTTTGCCGTGGCGTTCATCGTGCTCGTCATCGCGCTGCTTGCGGTGTTTGCCGACACGCGTGTGGCGCTGGTGGTGGGCGTGGTGTGGCTCGCGCTGCTCGGGGCCGTGTGGCTCGGGGGAGCCAAGGCGAAGGCCGCCGCGGTCCGTCTCGTCAGGGCCGAGGCAGCGGCGGCGAGCGCCGCGGCCGGAGGCACGGCGGAGGCCGCCGCCGCCCCGCGCGACTGAACCACCCGCCGTCGGGCAGGGCCCTGCCCACCCCCCAGAATCGGAGTGCCTTGGGTACGCTTTCTGGCAAAAAAGCGTACCCAAGGCACGCCGATCTTGACGTCTTACCGACCGACGGCGTTCGCGAGGCTCCCGGCGAGCCACGCCTTGAGCTGGCGGCGGCTACGGATGCGCACCACGGTGAGCCCCGGGTTTGCTGCCGCGGCGAGCGGGATGCGCTCGCGGTAGAGGTGCCGGGTGCTCACGCTCCAGCGGACGATGTGTTCGGGGTCCGTGAAGATGGTGTGCAGGGGCGGCTCGACGTTGCCGTTCCAGAGGCGTTCGCGCCTCAGCCGGCGGCGCAGCGTGCGGCTGACAACCTGCGGAAACGTCACGCGCCAGAAGGGCAGATCGAGCCAGACGAGGAGGTCGGCGCGCCGGGCGAGGAGGGGGCGGACGTTGCCGTATTGCCACTCCGTCACCCACGCGGGTTCGGCGCTGAAGCGCTCGACGTCGGGCAGGAAGTCGGCGCGCGGCGTCCAGTCGGGGCCGTGAAAGAGGGCATCGATCTCGGTGTGTCCGGCGCCGATGACGCCGGCGATGCGTGCCGCGAGCGTCGTCTTGCCCACGCCGGAGGGCCCGGCCACGAGGACGCGGCGCGGGCGAGCGGGCAGTGGCGCGTCCCAGGTCAGCATGGTGAGCAAGCCTAGTCCCGGGGCAGAGTCCGGCCGGTCGGCTGGCCGATGGGTTCCGCCACCTACTGCCCGGCCGCATGGACGCCCGTGGCCTCGCCCATCCCCTTCAGAGACCGCCCCCTCCCCTTCAAGATCGGAGTGGGTTTGGTACGTTTTTAAGCCCAAAAGCGTACCGAACCCACTCCGATTCCGGGGTGGGGACGAAGCCGGGTCAGGTCCGGGGTGGGGATCAGGGTAGGTCGGGGTTCGAGGCCGGCGCCGGTCCGGGGTGGGGACGAAGCCGGGGCAGGTCCGGGGTAGGGATCAGGGCATCGTGTAGCGGTGCTCCGGGCGTCCGCGCTGGCCGTAGCGCAGTTCGAGGCGGATCCGCCCGTCGCGCGCGAGCGAGGAGAGGTAGCGCTGAGCGGTGGCGCGGGAGACGCCGACGCTCTCGGCGACCTCCACCACGGTCAGCTCGCCCGGTGCCGCAGCCACCGCCTCGAGGATGGAGGCTTCGGTGGGGGCCGGCCCGGCCGAGACGGCCTCGTCCCCTCCGAACATGACCCGCTGCGCGCGCTCGATCGCCGCCTGGTCAAGCGCCGAGGCGGACTCGAGGATGCGGCGGTAGCGCGCGTAGGAGCGCAGCTTGGCCCCGAGCGCCGCCGGATCGAAGGGCTTCAAGAGGTACGCGAGCGCCCCGCGGCGCAGCGCCGTGCGCACGGCACCGGCCTCCGCCTCGGCGGAGAGCATCATGACGTCGACGTCCAGCGTCCGCAGCAGCTCCAGCCCGGAGACCTGCGGCAGGTGCACGTCCAGGAGCACTAGGTCCGGCGCCTCGGCCTGCACCCTCGCCAGGACCCGCCGCCCATCCGGCTCCGGCTCAAGCGCCCTGAAACCCGGCACGGCGTCCACGTGTTTGGCGTGCAGCTTGGCCACGTAGAAGTCGTCGTCCACCACCAGCACGGAGAAGTCCGCGCCCATGCCCTGAGCGCTCACGCGCCGCCTCCTTGAATCGTCGAGTTGTTCGTCCCCTGGCCGGTCGCCGCGCCCTCCGCGGCCATCACCTGCGGGAGCCGGGCGCAGAACACCGCGCCCAGCCGCTCCCCGCCCTCTGCCGGCACGCCGCCGGCATCCGCGAGCCACACCTCGCCGCCGCGGCGTCGCGCCAGCCGGCGTGCCAAGGGCAGCCCCACCCCGAGGCCGTGGCCGCTCGCGTCCGGCGCGGAGGAGCTCACCCCGTCGGCGAAGACGTCGAGCCCGGCGGGCACGCCCGTTCCCGAATCCACCACCGCGAGGTGCAGCGTGTCCCCGTCCTGCACGAGGTCCACCTCAACCCAGGCCCCCTCGTCGTCGCCCGCGGCCTCCGCGACCCCGGAAGGCCCCACTGCGGTCGCCCCGCCACCGCGCCCGGCCCCCTCGGCCGCCGCGCGGATTGCGTTGTCGACGAGGTTGCCAAGCACGGCGGTGGCGTCCTGCGCCGCCACGACCGAGCCCGAAACATCGGAGCGCTCCCCGACCCGCAGCCGCACGCCCCGCTCATCCGCCTGCACGGCCTTGGCGCCGAGGAACGCCGCGAGGTAGCTATCGGAGACCAGCTCCAGGCCCGGCACATGGGCCCCGGCCGGCGCCACGCCCGTGATGCCGCGCAGGTAGGCGGAGGCATCCGCCACCTCGCCCGCGGCCAGCAAACCGCCCAGGGTGTGCAGGCGGTTGGCAAACTCGTGGCGCTGCACGCGCAGCGCCTGGGCCATCGTCTCTACGCCCTCCAGCCGCATGCCGAGATCCTCCACGTCGGTGAGATCCCGCAGCGTGAGCACTGAGCCGAGGTCCCGTCCGTCCACGACCACGGCCCGGCGCGAGAGCACCAGGACCTTGTCCCCCACCGGCAGCCGCAGCGGGCCCGCTGCGCCCGATTCCAGCGCGCGGCGCACGGGTGCCGGCCACGCCGACGCGGCCGCCCCGCCCAAGAGCTCGCGCGCGGCGTCGTTGATGACCGTCACGCGCCCGTCCGGCGCCAGGCCCACGACCCCCTCCGCCACGCCGTGCAGCACCGCCTCCTGGTTCCGCGCCAGCTCGGAGATGTCCTCCGGCCCCAGGCCGAGCGTGCCCCGGCGCAGGCGACGCGCCAGCCACCACGCGGCCACCCCGGCCAGCGCCAGCGCCGGCACCGCGACGCCGGCCAGCGGCCAGAGCGCCGCCCCGGCCTCGGCGTTCACCGCCTTAACGCTCAGCCCAACGCTCACCTCGCCCACCACGCCGGCCCCGGGATCACCGCCCGCCGTCGCGGAGGAGGCGTCAAGACGCGGCTCATAGACCGGCACCTTGGCCCGCACCGAGTCGCCCAGCGTGCCGCGCTCCTGCAGCACCACCTCGTGCCCGTCCAGTGCCTGCGGGTCGGTGCTGACGTGCGAACCGATCAGTTCGGGGGTCGGGTGCGTGAGCCGCAAGCCGTCCTCGTCCGTCATCACCACGAAGAGCAGATCGGCACTCATCCGGTAGGCCTCCGCCGCCGCCTGCAGCGGCCCGGAGCGCAGCGCGGCCGGGTCGAGCACCGACCGTGCGGCCTCGGCGGAAACGCGCTCGCGCACCGCAGGATCCGCGGCGATGACGCGGGCGACCCGCAGCGCCTCCTCCTCGGCCTGCTTCCATACGCTCTCGCGCTGCAGCCAACCGGCCGCCGCCAGCGCGAGCCCCAGCACCGCCAGGACCACGAGCAGCTGCGTCAAGACCAGCCGCCCCGTAAAGCTCACGCCGGCGCGCGACCCGGCGACCGCGCCGTCGTGCACCGCATCCCGAGCCGTCCCCATGCCCCCACCCTAGGGCCGCAACGCCCACCACACCCCCCTGAGCACAAAGAGAAAAATGCGCGCTTTGAGCATGGGTGAGCGCCGTGAGCACAAGAGGTGTCCCGCGTCACAATCGGTCCTAGCCTCGTGAGGTCCGTCACCCACCTACGAGACAAGGGAGCCCCAACGATGCTGGTTCTTCTCGGATTTCTCATGATCGCCGTGTTCATGGTGCTGATCATGACCAAGCGCCTGACCCCGCCGTTGGCGCTCATCATCGTCCCCACGGTCTTTGGCCTGTTTGCCGGCGCAGGGCTCGGCCTCGGCGACATGGTGATGGACGCGGTGAAGTCCATGTCCTCCACGGCCGCCCTGCTGATGTTCGCCATCATCTACTTCGGCCTCATGGTGGACGTGGGGCTCTTCGACAAGCTCGTGACCTTCATCCTGAAGATCGCCGGGCGCGACCCCGTCAAGGTCGTCATGGGCACCGCGGTGCTCGCCGCGGCGGTCTCGCTCGACGGCGACGGTTCCACGACCTTCATCATCGTCACCGCCGCCATGCTGCCGGTCTACCAGCGCATGCAGCTCTCCCCCGTGGTCCTCACCTGCGTGGCCGGCCTCGCCAACGGCACCATGAACATCGTGCCGTGGGGCGGCCCGACCGCCCGCGCCGCCGCCGCGCTCCACGTGGACGCCTCAGCCATCTTTGTCCCCATGCTCCCCTCGCTGGGGATCGGCATGATCGTGGTCCTCGTCTTCGCCTGGCAGCTGGGTCGCCTGGAGCGCCGCCGTCTCGAGAAGGCCGGCGCGCTGCAGTGGGACCGCACGGGCGCCGTCCCTGACTTCGTCGCCGACGCCGCCGTGACCGGCGGTTCCCGCGCCAAGAGTGCCAAGGGCACCCAGGCCAAGCGCACGACGTCGGGCGCTTCCTCCCAGCCGCTGGCCGGCTCCGGCGGGGCCTCCACCGCTTCCCCCGACGCCGAGGCGGGCGAGGCCGCCGAGCGCGAGCTCGCGACCGTGGGCGGCGGGGCCGGCTCCGGCGGGCGCGCCAACCGCCTGCGCGTGGGCGGCACCGAGTTCAAGCGCGACGACTCGCGCGATGCGGCCGAGGCCGACTACGCCGACGGCGCCGGCGGCTCGCTTACGGCCACCGCGCTGGATCCGAACCGCCCCACGCTCCGTCCCAAGCTGCTCTGGTTCAACCTGGGCCTCACGCTCATCATCATGGTGCTGCTGGTCCTGGACCAGATCCCGCTGCCGTACCTGTTCATGGTCGGTTCGGCCCTGGCGCTGCTCGTGAACTTCCCCAAGGTCGGGGACCAAGCCAAGATGCTCGCCTCACACGCCGACGCGATCATCGCCGTGGTGTCGATGGTCATGGCCGCGGCCGTCCTGACGGGTGTGCTGACCGGCACGGGCATGGTCGAGGCCATGAGCCAGTGGCTCGTCGACGTCATCCCGGCCTCGTGGGGGCCGTTCATGGCCGTCATCACGGGCCTGATCTCCATCCCGGCGACGTTCCTCATGTCCAACGACGCGTTCTACTTCGGCATCCTGCCCGTGCTCTCCGAGACCGCCGCGCACTACGGCATCCCGGCCGTAGACATGGCGCGCGCCTCCATCACGGGCCAGCCCGTGCACCTGCAGTCGCCGCTGGTGCCGGCGATCCTGCTGCTCGTCTCGCTGGCCGGCGTGAACCTCGGAGATCACCACAAGAAGGTGCTGTGGCGCGCGCTCGTGGTCTCGCTCGTGATGCTCACGGTGGGCGTGCTGGTCGGGGCGATCGGCTTCGGGACGCGGTAGGCACACCAGTCGGCGACACCTGCGGCGGCGCCCGTCCCTTGGGGAGACGGGCGCCGCTTGTGCTCGCTTAGCCGCGCTGGGCCAGCCCGACCCAGCGCAGGCGCTCCTGCTGGGCGCGAGGCAGGCCGGAGACCACGAGGTCGTAGGAGTCCTCGATGAGCTCGGCGAGCTCTTGGTCGCTGAGGGTGCGCGGCGCGTCCCCGCCGATGCGCACCGTATTCCAGTGCTTCTTGTTCATGTGGTAGCCGGGCACCACCTCGGGGAAGCGCTCGCGCAGGCCCTGGGCCAGCGAGGGATCGCACTTCAGGTTGAAGCGCGTGGCGCCGCCCGCGTCGGTGCCGCCGTTCATGAGCGCAAAGAGCTTGCCGGGTTTGCCCGGCCCGGCATCCACGCGAAAGACCGTGGTCCCCGGCCCGAAGGGCTCATCGTCCGAGGTGCCTGGCAGGGCGAGGCAGAGGTCGGCGAGCGCGGCGAGATCCATGCGCCCAGGGTAGCCGGGAGGCCCGACGGCGTTGCGTGGCCGGGACACGACGGCGCGGGGCGGGGTTGGCCGCGCACCGCACCAGACGCTCACATCCCGTGAGCGCCGACCCGCTTCATGCGGGCCCGTGCCGAGAGCTCGGCCGGCCCCACCTTCACGAGCGTCGCGCCCGCGAGGCGCAAGACCAGCCCCGCGCCGAGGCGACCCACCCACGGGGTCTGGACCCGACGTCGGGCACCGGGTTGCCGGGCGCCACGGGCGCCCACTGCACCCGGGGCCGCGTCCGCGGTGCCGCCCACGCCCGGTGCGTTGAAGCCCGGCCCCGACGCCCGGAACCATCCAGGCAACGAGAAGCCGGATCCGCGCAGCCCCAGGAGCTCGCTCCAGCGGGCGGGCAGGGAGTCGACGGCGCCGCGGAAGAGCAGCGCGTAGCCCGAGCGCAGGGAGGCGTCCAGGGGCGGGCGCCGGATGAAGCCCACCACGCGCAGGGTGCGCTCGTCGCAGCGCAGCTCACCGCGCTCATCGAAGCCGGCCAGGGCCGCCGTCAGCTCGGCCTCGGAGCGCGGCGGGTCCTGCACGCCCATGAGTTCCCCGGCCACGGCCCATTCGCGCACGTACGCGTCGGCGCCGCTCTCCCCCGGCAGCGCGTCGGGCGGAACGGGCGCGGGCCCGCGGTGCTCCTCGTAGGCACGCAGGAACGCATCGGCGAAGGCGCAATGCACCCAGAGACTCAGGTGCGGGGAGTTCGCCGAGTAGTACTCGGAGGCGCCGCCCACGCCCTCGTAGTGCCCGCGCACCGGCACGTGCAGTTTGCGCACGTGCTCGCAGGCGCGCCGCGCGGCGTCGGTGGAGCCGTAGGTGACCGTGAAGATCCAGCGGATGGTCCCGGCCAGGCGGCCCAGGGCGTCCCGCTCGTAGTTCGAGTGTTCGGCCACGCCGGCCAGCGCCCCGGGATGCAGCGCCTGCACCAGCAGCGCCCGCACCCCAGCGGCGATCGGCGTCATCCCGCCGTGCACGCTCCAGACGGCCGAGTGCGGCGCAAAGTAGCCGCCGTCCTCGCCCTCCTCCAGCTCGTATTGCCATGCGGGCACCGCCTCGCTGCCGCCGAAGGTGACGTGCAGCGTGCGGCGCAGCTTGGCCAGCGGGTCCCAGGCCACGGCTCAGTCGATGACGAGCTCGCCCATGGGCTCCCAGCCCGCGCCGTCCACCAGGCGGGAGACGATCTTGGGCGTCGCGGCCAGCAGCGGGCGCATCGAGGCCAGGCCGGCCGCGAAGTGCTCCGAGTTCACGTGCGCGGCGCCCGCGTCATCCTGGAAGGCCTCCACGAGCACAAACTCGTGGGGATCCTCGACCGAGCGCGACCACTCGAAGAAGATGTTGCCCGGCTCGGCGCGCGTGGCCTCCGTGAAGGGGCGCGTCGCCTCGATGAAGCCCTCCGCGTGCTCGGGGAGGACCTGGTACTTCACCACAATGAAAATCATGGCTCCAGCCTAGGCGTCCTCCTCGCCCCCGCGCGGCCGGAGGGCACGTTCGGGACCCGCGTCACGGTGCTCCGCCCCGGGACCCGCGTCACGCTTCCGCGTGGAGGCCCGGCCAGGGGGCATGCTGGCCCCAAGCGCCCGCGGTGACCGGGCGACGTCGAGCATCAGGAACGCCTTCATGCCCACCCCTCCCACCGGTCCGGGCCACGGCCCGGAACCCGGCCGCCCGCCCGGCCGCCGCGACGCCTCGCGCGGGCTGGGCTTCGCCGCCCTCGCGGTCTTTGCCGCGGTCTCGCCCCTGTGCACCGACATCTACACGCCGGCTATGCCGGACGTCATGCGCGAGTTCGGCACCACGCCCTCGGCGGTGCAGCTCACGCTGACCTCGTTCATGATCGGCCTGGCCGTGGGTCAGCTGCTCTTCGGCACCCTCTCCGACGCGCTGGGGCGCCGGCGCCTCCTGCTGCTCGGCGGCACGCTCGCCGTCCTCGCCTCGGCCGCGTGCGCCCTGGCGCCGAGCATCGAGGTCTTCATCGCCGCGCGCGGCCTGCAGGGCCTGGCCGGGGCGGCCGGCGTGGTGCTGGGCCGCGCCATCATCGCCGACTCCACCGTGGAGCCGCGCACCGGGCGCCTGCTGGGGCTGCTCACCGTGATCGTGGGGATCGCCCCCGTGGCCGCGCCGCTCCTCGGGGCCCTGCTCATCGAGGGCGTCGGATGGCGCGGGGTGTTCTGGGCGGTGGCCGGCACGCTGGCGCTCGTCACCGTCGTCGCGTGGCTTCGCATCCCCGAGACGCTGCCTCCCGAACGGCGCGCGGGCGGCGGCTTCGCGACCGCGGTGGGCGGCATCGGCACCGCGCTCTCCCGCCCCCTCTTCCGCGGGCTGCTCGTCACGTTCGTGTGCGGTTTCGGCGCGTTCTTCGCCTACGTCTCCGCCTCCTCGTTCATCCTGCGCGAGCAACACGGGATGGGCACGCTGGGCTTCGGGGCGAGCTTCGCGCTCTGCGCGCTCGCGATGACGGCCACCTCCTTGTTCTCCTCGCGCGCCGCGGGGCGGATTCCGTACCGTCGGCTCATCGGGATCGGGGTGGGTGGCCTGGTCCTCGCGGCCGCGCTCCTGTTCACCGCCGCCCTCATCGGCACGCCGCTGGTGCTCTTCCTGCCGGCCTGCGCCGTGCTGACCGCGTCCATGGGCCTCATCAACCCGAACCTCACCGCCCTCGCGCTGGGCCAGGTCCGCGACCTCGCCGGCACCGGTTCCGCGCTCCTTGGCACGTGTCAGTTCGGCATCGCGGCGATCGTCGCCCCGCTCGTGGGCCTGGCCGGCGAACACTCCGCCGTCCCGTTCGGGGTGTGCGTGCTGGTGCTCGGGGCGGGCACGGGGGCGGCGTACCTCTTCCTGGTCCGGCGGCGGGCCAAGGGCGCGCAGCAGGGCCGCTGAACCGTCAGGCCCGGCGAGCCGGCGGGTCGTCATAGCCAGCGGGCCGCAGGGCCGCCAGGCCGCAGGGCCGGCTCACCACGCCTCCAGCGCCGCGGCCAGCGCATGGCGCCACCAGGCGTAGTCGTGGCCGCCCACCACCGGCGTGAGGCTGACCTCATGGCCAGCAGCGCGGAGGACGGGAACGGCGGCCCGCGCCACCTCGAGCATGCCGTGCTCCTCCGTCCCCGCCGCGAGCTGAATCCTGGCCCCGGATCCCGCCCGCACCGCCGGGAGGGCACGCAGCCGTTCGATCAGCTCGCCCGTCTCGCCGAGGCCCTGCGGCCGCCCGTGTCCCGGCACGAAGTGCAACGACGGCGAGCTGGCCAGGACCGCGCGCGCCGGGGCAGCCCCGACGGTGCCCAGCCCCACGGCCGCCAGGCCGCCGTAGCTCTGCCCGCTGGCCATGATCCGCTCCCGCGAGAGTCCCGGGGTGGTCGCCAGCACCGCCTCGATGGCCGGCAGCACCACGTACTCCACGCGATCGGGGTATGGCAGAAACTCCGCGCGCCGGCGGCCGGTGTCCGAATCGACCGCCAGGATCATCGGGGGCGTCCCGCGCAGGCGCCGCAGCGCCTCGAGCAGCCCGACCGACTCCCATTGCTCGGCGTCGAAGAGGACCACGAGCGCATCGTGTCTTCCCGTGTCGATCAGGCGCAGCCCCTCGCCCCGCGCGTGAACGCGCGGGGCGGCGCGGCGCGGCCGGGTGGCCGGATGCCAGGCAGGGTGCACGACGGCGCCCGGGAGCGCCAGGAGCGAGCTCTCCCCTCCCAGCACGGTCGGCATGCGTTCCCCCGCCAGGGGGTCCGGGCGCCCGGCCTCGTGGATCGCCTTCCAGCCCGGCCGGGAGGTCCCGGCGTCGCGCGGGATCGACGGCGCGGACACGAGGCGATAGGAGCAGCTCAGCCCCGCCGGGAGGGCGAAGGCCGCGGCGTGGACGGCGCGATCGCCGTCGCGATGGACCTCGGGCAGCAGGGCCCACTCGAAGGCGGTGCGGAAGCGGTCCGTGATGCCGTTCAGGTGCAGGAGAACCTCGCCGCCCGCCGGAGCCTCGTGGGCGAAGGTGACGGCGACCGTTCCGGCGGGGAGCTCGCCCACTGTCGGGGGCTCGGTGGGGGCGCCGGCCGGCGCGCCCATGCCCGCGGCGTCGAGTCTCCCCGGCGTCTGGACGGCCGGCCAGGCCGGGGCGGCGTGGGGCGGGGCCACGCCGGCGCGCAGGGCGGCGAGGACCGGGGTCTCGATCGCGACGGGCGGGCGGGCGCGCATCAGGCCTCGCTCCCGACAAGCGCGGCGTCGCCCGGCGGGACGGCCGCACCCTGCGCGGCGGTACCTGACCCGGCGGCACCCGGGACGGCGCCGCCCGGCAGCGCGGCGCGGCCGGCGAGGGGCACCACCAGCGGCGCCCCCGTCTCGGGATCCTCCAGCACCCTCGCGCGCAGGCCGAAGGTGGCCTCGATCAGCTCCGGCGTGACTACCTCGGCCGGGCCGCCCTGCGCCACCAGCTCGCCCGCCCTAAGCGCCACGAGGTGATCGGCGTAGCGCGCCGCCAGTTGCAGATCGTGGAGCACGGCGACCACGGTTCTCCCGCGCTGCACCAGCTCGGAGCACAACTCCAGCACCTCGATCTGGTGCGTGATGTCCAGGTACGTCGTTGGCTCATCCAGGAGCAGCAGCTCGGTGTCCTGGGCCAGCGCCATGGAGATGAGCACGCGCTGGCGCTGCCCGCCGGAGAGGTCGTCCACGGGGCGATCCGCCAGCGCGCTGACCCCGGTGACGGCGAGCGCCTCGCGCACCGCCGCCTCGTCCTGCGGCGACCACTGCCGCAGCATCCCCTGGTGGGGGAAACGACCGCGCGCCACCAGGTCGGCCACGGTGATGCCCTCCGGCACCGGGACGGCCTGCGGCAGGAGCGTGAGCCGCCGCGCGAAGTCCTTCGAGCGGTAGCGATGCACCTCGCGCCCGTCGAGCAGGGCGGCCCCGCTGCGGGCCGGCAGGAGCCGGGCGAGGGCGCGCAGCAGCGTGGACTTCCCGCACGCGTTGGGGCCGACGATCACGGTGAAGCGGCCCACCGGCAGGTCGAGATCGAGGCCCTTCACGACGGTCGCCTCCTTGTAACCGACGCTGAGGTCCCTGGCACACAGCCGGGCGTCCTGGGGGGCTGGTGTGGTCATTTTCGGTTCCCCTTGGAGAGCAGGACGAGCAGGTAGATGCCGCCGAGCAGGCCCGTCACGAGGCCGACCGGGAGGTGCAGGGCGGACGGGAGCAGCTGGGAGATGACGTCGGCCCCCAACAGGAGCACGGCGGCGAAGAGCGCCGTGATCACGAGCGCTGGGCGCCCGCGACCCGCCAGGCGCCAGGCCAACTGCGGGGCGGCGAGCGCCACGAACGAGATGGGCCCCGTCACGGCGGTCGCCGCGCCCACGAGCAGGACGCCGACGGCGGTCATGGCCAGGCGCGTGGCGGTGACGGGCACGCCCGCTTGGCTCGCGGCGTCGTCGCCCAGCTGGAGGGCACCCATGCGCCCCGAAAGGAACGCGAGCGCCGGCAGGCACGCGGCGATGAGCACGAGGGAGACCGCGAGGATGTCCCCATCGCGCGAATTCAGGCTGCCCACCAGCCAGGTCTGCGCGGCGATGGAGATCTCGCCGGAGACGCGCGTGAGCAGCAGGTCGTTCAGCGCGGCGAGGAAGGCGCCCACGCCGATGCCGACGAGCACGAGCCGGTAGCCTCCCCCGTCGCCGCGGCGGCCCCACAGTCCGGCCAGGAGCACCACGACGGCGGCGGTGACCAACCCCGATCCCACGGCGGCGAGCGCGACGCCCACGGCCGAAGCCGAGAAGATCACGATCGCGACGATGGCGCCCGAGGCGGCGCCCGTCACGAAGCCGATGACGTCGGGGGATCCGAGGGGGTTGCCCGTCAGGTTCTGGAACAGCGCGCCGGAGAGCCCGAGCGCCGCCCCGACGGCGAGCGCCGCGCCGATGCGCGGGACCCGGATGCCCCACACGACGCGACCGTCGCGCGGCGTGCCCTCCCCCAGCAGGGCCTGCCAGATCCGCTCGGGACTCAGCGCGATGGTGCCGACGCCGAGGGCCAGGGCCGCGAGCGCCGCGATCGCGACCACGAGCGCGGCCCCGACGATCAGGCGCCGGCGCGTGGTGCGCAGGGAGTACGGCCCGAGGCGCAGGGCGACGGCGCCGTCGACCGTTGCTTGCAGCAGCGGCGCACCGGCGGCCGGCCGCGCGGGGGCGGAGAGAGAGGGAGGCATGGTTTGCTCCGGGACGCGAGGGGCGGGTGGGTGGAGGGGCGCGTTCACAAGCGAGCCATCCGCCGGCGGCGCACCACAGCGATGAACACGGGGGCGCCGAGCAGGGCGGCGACGACGGCGGTCTCCACCTCGGAGGGCGGCATCACCACGCGGCCGATGACATCGGCGACGAGCACGACGACGGCCGCGACGCACGCCGAGAGCGGGACGACCCAGCGATAGTCGGGGCCGACGAGCCCGCGCACCACCAGCGGGGCGGCCAGGCCCACGAAGGCGATGGGGCCGGCGCCCGCCGTCGCCGCGCCGGCGAGCGCCACGACCAGCGCACCGCCCGCGACGGCAAGGCGGCGGGGGTCGGCGCCGAGCGCCCGGCCCATCTCGGGGCCGAGGGCGAGGGCGTTGAGCCAGCGGCCGCTGAGGCACGCCACGACGAGGGCGGGAAGCACGACGCTCGCGACGGGCCACAGGCTCTCGTAGCCGCGTCCCTGCAGGGAACCCACCGACCAGTGGACGAAGTCCTCGAAGAGCTGGGGCTGATTGAGGGTCATGGCGTTGGTGTACGCGCCCAGGACGACGGTGAGCGCGGCGCCGGCGAGCGTCAGGCGAACGGGGTCGGTGCCCTTGGACGTTGCCCCTCCCACCAGGAGCACGAGCGCGGAGGCCGCGGCGGCCCCGACGAAGGCCAGGGCCATCGTGACGTAGCTGCCTGCGATCCCAGTGGCCCGCAGGCCGAGGGCCCCGCCGAAGGCGAGGCCGGTGACCACCGCCGCGGCGGCCCCGGCGTTGACGCCGAGGAGGCCCGGCTCGGCCAGCGGATTGCGCGTGAGCGCCTGCATGAGCGCGCCAGCGGCGCCGAGCGCGAGCCCCACCACGACGCCGAGGAGCGCGCGCGGCACCCGCAGCTCGTGCACGAACAGGGCCGCCTCGCCGCCGCGCCCCAGAAGAGCGTCGACGACGTCGGCCGGGGCAAGCGCCTGCGCCCCCACAAACACGCTGCCGATCGCGGCAACGATGACGGCAACCACCAGCCCGATGGCCCAGAGGACGCGGCGGCGCGCCGCCCTCGACCTCGCGGCTCCCCCACCCGGAAGCGCGGCGGATCCGCCCCGGCCGGCGGTGTGGGGCCCCGCGGCCGACGCGGGAACGCCCCGGCGCGCGGGCGCCGGGGCGTTGACGGGGTGCTGCGTGCTCACGAGAGCGCGTCCTCGACCTTCTGCACGATGTTCAGCGCGGAGAAGTAGTCGATGCGGAAGGAGTCATCGCCGAGTGCGACCACCCGGTCGGCCTTCACGGCGGGGGCGTTCTTGAGCACGGACGTCGCTTTGAGGTCCTTGACGGTGTCCTCGTTGCCGCTGGCCACGAAGACGGTGGAGCCGCTCATCGACGTGACGGCGTTCTCCAGCGAGACGAACGCGAAGTCGCTGCGCACCTTCTCGGAGAGGTCCATGGAGTCATCGGCCCCGACCGTGGTGAAGCCGAGCGAGTCGATCAGGTCGGCATGGGGCGAGCCGGGCTTGGCGAAGGCGGTGTCCTTGGACGTGCCGTTCCAGACGACGACGTTGGCGTCCTTGGCGGGGGTCTCCACCTTGGCCTTCACCTCGTCAACCCGCGTCTCGAACGTGTCCATGGCCTGCTGCGCACCTGCCTCGTGGCCCGTGGCGGCGCCGAGCTCCTGCGCCAGGTCCTGCCAGGACTGCTTGCCGTAGTCCAGGACGATGGTCGGGGCGATCTTCGAGAGCTTCTCGTACTGGTCAACGGTGGAGTCGGCGCCCGAGGTCGACACGACGATCAGGTCGGGATCGGCGGCGATCACGGCCTCCTCGTCGAACTCGAGGTTGGGGTAGAGCACCTCGACGCCGCGCTCGGAGGCGACCTCGCTCCACTGGGAGAAGAAGCCGTTCTTGTCGGTGATCGCTGAAACGTCGGTGGCCGCGCTCGCCGCCACCGGGGCATCGATGGCCAGGAGGGAACCCGTGAGCGTGATCGAGGTGGAGACGATCCGCTGAGGCGCCTCCTTGACCTCGGTCTCGCCCTTGGCGTGCTTGACGGTGCGGGGCCACCCGGTTTCCGAGGCGTTGGCACTCGCGGTGGAGCCGGCCGCGTTCTGGGACGCGGACGACGCGGGTTCGGCCGAGGAGCCGCAACCGGTCAGGGCGAGGGCGGCGACGGCGGCGAGGGCGGCGGCGCGCCCGGCGCGGCGGTGCAATGCAAACATCAGGGTCCTTCGTCATCAGGGGCTGGCGCGGCGCTGGGTGCGGAGCCGTCGGCTCGCAAACGCCGTCACCTTAGCTATATAGAGAAGGTATGCATGCTCTAATCCAGTACGGTGGTCCTGACACGCGAAAGCGACACGGATGCGGAGAAGGCGACATGTATGTGACACGGGTCCAGCGGCACGAGCGCGCGCAACCGCCGCTCCCCGGAGCGGAGCCAGCCACCCCTCCCCGCCGCCAGCGGCTGACGGCACAGCCGGGCGTGGCGGTGCGCCTGAGCCACAACTGGCATCCGGTGGACGAGCTCGCTTGGTCCCTCGAGGGCACGGCGTGGGTCAAGGTGCACGACACCGCCCTGGCCGTCACCCCCGAGCACGCCGTCTATGTCCCGGCGGGGGTGGCGCACCACGTGGAGGTTCCGGCCGAGGCGATGCTGGCGCCGCTCTTCCTCCCCTCGATGCACGCGCTGGGACCACAGGCGCACCGCGTCCGGCGTTCACCGGCGCTCGACGCGCTCGCGGCTCCCCTCATGGGACCGCACCCCGGCGCCGACCTGCCGGGCGAGGCGCGCGCCTTCGTTCGGACCCTGCGCGGGCACGACGCCGAGGGCGGCCCGCCGTGGCCGCTGGACGAGCGCGCGGCCGCCGTCGCCGAGGCGGTCAGGCGCGACCCGGGAGGGCGAATGACGCTGCAGGAGCACGCCGAGCGCCTGGGGGTCAGCGCGCGCACGCTGCAGCGGGCCTTCCAGGCCAACACCGGACTGGGGTTCACCCAGTGGCGCGCGCGCTGGCGGCTCGCCAGGGCGACCACCCTACTGCGCGACGGGGCGACAGTCTCCGAGGCCGCAGCGGCCTGCGGCTACACGGCGTCGTCGTTCATCGCTCGCTATCGGGCGGAGTTCGGGGTGACGCCGGGGCAGCGCGCCGGCCGGTGACCAGGCGAACCGCTCCGCAGCGCCCGCGCCCCACGGCCGCCACCCGGCGACCCCGCCGCCGCCCCGCAGAGCAGCGGAGCCGCGGCAGTGCGGCGCCGGGCGGCCGGGCTCAGTCGTCGGGATCCTGCTGATGGTGATCCATCGCCACCACGCCCTCGCGCCAGTAGCCCTCGATGTGGCGGGCATGGCGGGGGAAGTCCAGTTCCTTCAGGAGGGCCCGAACGCTGCGCAGGGCGTTGGCCTCGCCAGACGCCCAGACGAACACGTCGTCCGGGGCGGGGCTCGTGCGCAGCGCGACGCGCAGGTGCTCGGCCAGCGCCGGCCCGCGCACCTCGGATCCCAGTGGCAACACGAGGTGGTGCGGCTCCACCTCGGCGGCGGCCGGCTCGGGGAACGGGTACGGCTCGGTCACGGCGCTCACGGTGATGACCGTGACGCGCGCGCTCAGCCCCTCCTGCTCGAGCCAGCGCCCCAGGGACGGCAGCGCCGTCTCATCCGCCACCAGGATGTAATGCGCGTAGCCGGACGGGAAGACCTTGGAACCGCGGGGGCCAAGGAGCCCCACCCGCTGGCCCACGCGGGCGTTCGCGAACCAGCGGCCCACGGGGCCGTGCTCGTGCACCGCGCCGTCCACGATGACCTCTCCGGCCTCGCGGTCCACGCCGCGGACCGTGTAGTCGCGCACCTCGCCCTTGATGAGGTCGCGCAGCGAGGGCTTGGGGCCCTCGCCGCGCCCCTCGGGCCGCCCGCCGGGACCGGGCCCCGCACCCTCCCCCGGCGCGGGCAGCTCGAGCTCGCCGGCCGCGTTCGGCACCACAAACTTCACGTGGTCGCCGGCCGCCCACGCGGGGAACGGCAAGGTCTGCGCGCGCTCGCCAGCCAGGGCGACGCGCACCATTTCCGGACCGATCACCTCCACGCGGGAGACGGTCATGATCCCGCGACCCAGGTCATGCATCTGGCGGGTCATCTGGCGGGTGGGGTCCACATCGTGCTGCGCGGTTGTCATATAAACAACATACACGTATCCAAAATGAATGTGGGCGCCCTCAACGCCTGCGAATGCGCTGTGCATTCACCCGCTCACCCACCCCGAACGCGCCGCGGCGCCCGGCCCCCTCAAGGGGACCGGGCGCCGTCGGGCACTGCCATGGGTACAAGGGAAGGCTGCGCCTAGGAGGAAGCGCCACCCGCCCGCACCCAGCGATCCGCACCGCCGGATCACGCCGCGGGACCCCGGCGGCCACGCCGCCGGACCCGCGCCGGATCAGACCGCGGCGGCCTGAGAAACGCGGAAACTGGCGCCCTTGTGGCGCGCCGGCAGGCGGTCGCCCTCGCCGAAGAGCTTCTGGCGCAGCGTGCCCTCGTCGTAGGACTCGGGGTAGGCGCCGAGGGCCTGCAGCTCGGGAACCACGTACTCCACGACGTCCTCGAACGTGCCCGGGGTGATGGCGTAGGCCAGGTTGAAGCCGTCGACGCCGGTCTCCGAGACCCACTCGACGAGCTGCTCGGCCACCTGGCGGCCCGTGCCGATCGCCGTGGGGCCGAAGCCGCCCACGCCGATCCACTCGGCCAGCTGGCGGATGGTCCACGGCTTGCCGGTGTCGCCGGAGGCCTTCTTGAAGGTCTCCACGGAGGACTGGATGGCGTTGGACTGCACGTCCTCGCCGATCACGTCGTCCAGGTCGTATTCGCTGAAGTCGATGCCGGTCCAGCCGGAGAGCAGCGCGAGCGCGCCGTTGAGGTCGGCGTAGGAGGTGTACTCCTCGAACTTGGCCTGGGCCGCCTCCGGGGTCTCGCCGATGATGGGCGTGAGCATCGTGTAGATCTTGATGTCATCGCGGTTGCGGCCGGCAGCCTCGGCGGCGTCTCGGATCTTGGTGACCTGCTCCTTCAGGATCTCCTTGGTCGGGGAGTTCACGAAGACGGCCTCGGCGTTCTCGCCGGCGAAGGCCAGCCCGCGCTTGGAGGCGCCGGCCTGGAAGAGCACGGGCGTGCGCTGCTTGGAGGGCTCGGTGATGGCGATGCCTGGCACCTTGAACCAGCGGCCCTCGTGCTTGATCTCGTGGACCTTGGACGGGTCAACGAACACGCCGCTCTCGCGGTCGGCCACGACGGCGTCGTCCTCCCACGAACCCTCAAGGAGCTTGTAGACGACCTCGAGGTACTCGTCGGCGTGGTCGTAGCGGGTGTCGTGCTCCATCTGGTCCTCGTGCCCAAAGTTGCGGGCGGCGGAGGGCAGGTAGCCCGTCACGATGTTCCAGCCGAAGCGGCCCTCGGTGAGGTGATCCAGCGTGGCCAGGCGGCGCGCAAAGCCGTAGGGGTGCTCGTAGGCGGTGCCTGCGGTGATGCCGAAACCGAGGTTCTCGGTCACGGCGGCCATGGCAGAGACGAGCAGGAACGGGTCGTTGACCGGGACCTGGGCGCCGGCGGAGAGCGGGATCTCGTTGGTGGAGCCGTAGACGTCGTAGGTGCCGAGCACGTCGGCGATGAAGATCGAGTCGAACAGGCCCTTCTCCAGCACCTTGGCCAGGTGCGTCCAGTAGGAGAGCTTGTTGTAGTCGCGGGCGCGGTCCTCAGGGTGGCGCCAGAGGCCGGGCGACTGGTGCACGACGCAGTTCATGTCGAAGGCATTCAGGCGGACGCGGGGCGTGGGGTTCTGCGACAAGGTCGCTCCTTTCGTCGTGGTGAAGCCAGACGTGCCCCTCCCGCGAAAGCAGGCAGGTAACGACCACTCCATCGATCCCGGCGGAAGCACCGTCCCACGCGTGTGGGGGTTGCTGCGGCGTCAACAAGCCGGATCTCTCGGCCGCTCTGGATGGGTACGCCTCCATGGTGCACGGGCCGGGGCCCGCTCGCGAATTTCTCAGTGCCCGACGTCGCGTGGTGACGACGGCGCCCGGCGCTCCTTGGGAGGGCCGCCGGGGAGGCTGACGCGCGCGGGGGCGCGGGCTGTGGGGGTAGAGGCGAACGAGCACCCCCTCGAAAGCGAAGATGACCGAAGAATCTTCGATTGAGTCGGCATGGCGCTTTGTTACGCCGAACAACAACCGAAATTTCCGCTCATGTGACGGGATGTTGCACAGTAGAGGCACCATCCAGAGCGGCCGAGAGACCTGGCTCAGCGACGCCGCAGCAACCACCCCACCGATGGTTCCCCGACACGGGGAACCGCGGTTCACGGGCAGGTGCTCACGCCAGGAACGATGGAGAGAGCATGTCGATCATCGACGCCCCCGTGAGCCCTGGCGCGCCGGCGGCCGCCCCGGCCCCGCACGCCCCTCAGTCCCGCGAGGCCCTGCCCGTCCGCCTCGAGGGCGTGGGCCAGAGCTTCGGCGCCACGCACGTGCTGGACGGCATCAACCTGGACATCGAGGCGGGCGAGGTTCTCGCCATCCTCGGCCCCTCCGGTTGCGGCAAGTCCACCCTGCTGCGCGCCGTCGCCGGGCTCGACGCCCCCACCCGCGGCCGCGTCGTCATCGGCGAGAGCGCCGTGGACGGCCTGGACCCGCGCTGCGGCGTGGGCTTCCAGGAGCCGCGCCTCCTCCCGTGGCGCAGCGTCAAGGCCAATGTGGAGCTGGGCGTCCCGCGCGGCACCGCCAAGGCCGAGGCGGCCGAGCGCGTCGAGGAGCTCCTGCGGCTCGTGGGCCTCGCCGAGGCGGCGGGCCGCCGGCCGCGCGAGATCTCCGGCGGCATGGCCCAGCGCGCCTCGCTGGCCCGCGCGCTCTCCCGCCGCCCCGGCGTCCTGCTCCTCGACGAACCCTTCGGCGCCCTGGATGCCCTGACCCGCCTGCGCATGCAGGAGCTCCTGCTCACGGTGCACGCCGCCCACCCGACCACGGTGCTGCTCGTGACGCACGACGTCGACGAGGCGCTGCGCCTCGCCGACCGCGTGGTGGTCCTGGGTCGCGAGCCCGGCGCACCCGCCGGCTCCCCGGCCGGCATCGCCGAGGTCCACACCGTCACCGCGCCGCGTCCGCGCGCCGACGTGCACCAGGAGCTGGTGGCCCTGCGCCATCGCATCCTGGGCCAGCTCGGCGTGCACGCGCCGGCGGCGTAGCCGCAGCCCCGCACCCGCGTCCGGGACGCCCCGGACGCCCCGCCTTCCCACGCGGCCCAGCCGCTGTGGCCCCCTGCGTCGCGACGGCGCCGCCTTCGGCACATCCCTCGCGCACTGCACGGTCACCACGACCGATCCCCGAGGTGACCGTGCAGTACGCGAGGGAGGGGGGTCGAGGTCTGGAGGCCGGGAACCATCCGCCGCACCTGCTTCACCAGCTCCACCCGCACCTCACAGCTTCACCCATCTCGCTCATCTCCGGCGGCCAACGCCCCGGGCCGCACCTCACATCACATCACCCCAAGGAATCACCATGACCAGCCCCCGCTCCCCCTTCACCCGCCGCGCGCTCCTGGCCGGCACCGCCCTGGCCGCCGCGGCCGCCCTCCTGACCGGCTGCGCCGGCGAGGGCTCGGGCGGGACCGACGCCGAGGCGGCGTCGAGCACCCTGAACATCGACTTCGCGACCTACAACCCGCTCTCCCTCGTCCTGAAGGAGAAGGGCTGGCTCGAGGCGGCGCTCAAGGACAAGGGCGTCACCGTGAACTGGGTGCAGTCGGCCGGTTCGAACAAGGCGAACGAGGCCCTGCGCGCCGGCGCGATCGACGTGGGCTCCACGGCCGGCTCCGCCGCGCTGCTGAACCGCTCGAACAAGTCCCCCATCAAGATCATCGGCATCGCCTCGAAGCCCGAGTGGTCCGCGATCGTGGTGGGCAAGGACTCCGCCATCAAGACGGCGGCGGACCTGAAGGGCAAGACGGTCGCCGCCACCAAGGGCACCGACCCCTACTTCTTCCTGCTGCAGACCCTGGACACGGCCGGCCTCAAGCCCACCGACGTCACGGTGCAGAACCTCCAGCACGCCGACGGCCGCGCCGCCCTCGACAACGGTTCGGTTCAGGCCTGGGCCGGCCTCGACCCGATCATGGGCGACGCCGAGTCCAAGGGCGACGTCCTCGCGATCCGCAACGTCGACTTCAACACCTACGACGTGCTGGCCGCGACCGAGTCCTTCATCGAAAAGTCCCCCGAGACCGCGCAGACCGTCCTCGACGCCTACGAGAAGGCGCGCGCCTGGGCCGCCAAGAACCCCGAGGAGACCGCCAACATCCTGGCCAAGGTCGCCTCGATCGAGCCGGCCGTGGCCACCACGGTCATCAACGAGCGCTCCAACCTCGACGTGTCCGTGGTCCCGGGCGAGGCCCAGACCGAGGTGCTCAAGCGCGTGGGCGGCTTCCTCGTGGAGTCCAAGGACGTCGACTCGCAGGCCACGGTCGACGCCGCCCTGGATTCCCTGCTCGATCCGCAGTTCGCCTCCCAGGCCGACGCCTCCCGCGTGGCGGGCGAGTGATGAGCGAGCAGCTCCCGCCGTCGCTCGGGACGGTCGTGGCGTCGGCCGGCACCGCGCCGGCCGACGTCGCCGCCGCCGCGGCCCGCGCCCGCTACGGCGCCACCTCCGTGGACAAGGGCCCCGGCCGCCTGAGCGGACGCGGCGCCCGCGCGCTCATCGGCGCGATCGTGCCCGTGGTCCTGCTGGTGCTGTGGTGGCTCTCCACCAACCTGGGCTGGGTCCCCGCGCACAAGCTGCCCACGCCGCAATCGGTCGTGGCGGCGGCGGGCGACCTCGCCTCCAGCGGAGACCTGGCCAAGCACGTGGGCATCTCGGTGCAGCGCGTCCTGCTCGGCTTCGCGATCGGCGGGGTGCTCGGCCTGGCCGTCGGCGCCTTGGTTGGCCTCTCCCGCTTCGCCTCGGAGCTGCTCTCGCCCCTGCTCGGTGCCTTGCGCGCCGTCCCCTCGCTCGCGTGGGTGCCGCTGCTCATCACGTGGCTGCTCATCGGCGAGACCTCCAAGGTCACGCTCATCGCGATCGGCGCGTTCTTCCCCGTCTTCACCACGGTGTCCCAGGCCCTGCGCCACGTTGACCCGCAGCTCGTGGAGGCGGCCCGCGCGTTCGGCCTGCGCGGGGGGCGCCTGCTCACCACGGTGCAGCTGCCGGCCGTGGTCCCCGCGATCTTCTCCGGCCTGCGCCTCGCGCTGGCGCAGGCGTGGCTCTTCCTCGTGGCGGCCGAGCTCATCGCGTCCTCGATGGGCCTGGGCTTCCTGCTGACCGACTCGCAGAACAACGGTCGCCTCGACCGGCTGATCCTCGCGATCATCCTGCTGGCGATCATCGGCAAGATCACCGACACCATGCTCGGCCTCGTGGAGCGCTGGGCCGAGCGCCGCTGGACCTGATCCCCGCCGGCTTTGCCCACCACCATGCCCCTTTGCCCCGAGTATTCCCCGGGGCAAAGCGCAACGAGGGTGGGCAAAGCCGGGGGGACGAGCAAACACAGAACGCCGCCGCGGACCGATCAGGTGCGCGGCGGCGTGGTGCTCTGCGGAGTCGTGCGCTGGTACGCGGCGGCGTGGTGCGTGACGGCGGCGCGTTCATCGCGCACCGTCACGGGTCGCTCCTCCGGCGTGGCCGGGCCTACAGCCCCGCGGAGGTCAGGCTCCACAGCACCACCGCGAGGACGGGCGTGGCGGCGCAGACCGCCAGGGCCGCCGTTCCGCACACGAAGCAGCGGTGGCGCAGCACGGCGATCGCCGCGAGCACGAGGGACGCCAGCCACACGGCCCAGGCCAGGCCCATGACCACCACGTAGACGCTGATGCTGGGCGGCAACTCGGCGAAGGGGATCTCCACGAGGCGGCGACCGTACATCTTCTGCATGTTGGCCGCCGCCGTGCCGACCATCGCCACGGTCAGGGTGACGATCAGCAACGCGGAGCCGGCCAGAATCACGGAGATGACACCCATGGGATGGCGGGAGCCGGCGGGGCGTGCGGGGGCCACGGAGCCGTGGTGGCTGGCCGTCTCCGCACTCGTTCGCATGCCCCCATCCAACCCTGCTCTCCACCTCAGTTCATCCATCCAAGGGATGAGGTCTGCCGGGCGCGCCTCCCCCGCCGGGGGCAGACGCGCTTGCCCTTGACGTAACGTCAACCAGTAGCGTCCCTGGGGTCGGCCACCGAAACGCCGACCCAGGCAAGGCACCCCAGAGAAGGAGGCGGCATGGAACACGCGCTGCGCGACGTCGTCCGGGCCAGCGGCGTCACGAGCCGCACCCTGCGTCACTACGAAAGCGTTGGGCTGTTGCTCCCGTCCTCGACCGCCCCGGGCGGCGAGCGCCGCTACGACGCGGCGGGCCTGCTGCGGCTTCAGCGCATTCTCGTGCTGCGCGGGCTCGGCCTCGGGCTGGCCGCGATCAAGCGGGCGCTGGCGGCCGAGGGCGACGAGCTCGAGGCGCTGCGCGAACACGCCGGACAGCTCAACCGGGAGCGCACCCGCCTGGAGACACGCCTCGCGGCGGTGCGCCACAGCATCGCGGCGAGGGAAAACGGAAGGGATCCGAAGATGAGCGAGATGTTCAAGGGGTACGACCACCGCCAGTACGAGCAGGAGGTCGAGCAGCGCTGGGGCGCGGAGCACGCGAGGCGCTCCAACGCCTGGTGGGCGGCGCTGGAGAAGGACGACAGGCAGGAATTCCAGCACGACGCCGCGGCGTTGGGTGCCGCGTGGACGGCGGCCGCGGCGGCGGGCGAGGATCCGAGCGGCGAGGCCGCACGGGCCCTGGCCGAGCGGCACGTGCGTTGGCTGGGTTCCATCCCCGGCACCCCGGCGGCCGGCGGGAGCGAGGAGACGGTGCGCGCGTACGTGCTCGGCCTCGCCGATCTCTACGTAGCCGACGCCCGCTTCGCCGCCAACTACGGCGGCGCGAGCGGGGCGCAGTTCGTCAGGGCGGCGTTGCGCTCCCGCTTCGGGATGCTGGACTAGGCACCCCGAGCGGAGACCACGAGGGGCCGGCGGGGATCCTCCCGCCGGCCCCTCGATCCGGGCGCTTGCGCGCGCCGTCGCCCACCTCAGCTCAAGCCGTCGCCGCCGGCGCACGCGCCGCCCCTTCGCCGCCCGGGGTACCTACACCCCCGGCGACGAACACTCGAGAGGGAACCCGTCCCTCGGCTCAGCGACCGCGCGTCACGAGCGTGGGGCGCGGGCCCGAACCCGTCGTATCGAACGGGTACACGCCCTCCGCCAGGCGGTGGTGGCCCAGGCGCAGCAGGTCCTGGTCAACGCCGCCCGGGGTCAGCGCCATGGTCCACTCGGCGGCCAGGTTGAACAGCTCCGGCTCGAGGTAGCCGATCTTCACGATGACGATGTCCGCCGCCTCCGGATCGAGCTCCAGCATGCGGAAGTCGTCCAGGTGGTGGAAGGGCTTGCGGCGCTCGGTGACGATCGAGAACACCGAGCCGGCGCGCACGACGACCTGGCGGCCGGCGTCGGCGTCGCCGTCAACGATCGAATGCACCACTCCGCGCAGGCGGGCGGGACCCTCGGGGCCCGCGTCGACGTTGGCGCCCACCATGAGGTCAACTTCGGCACCCACGCCGGCCTCCGAGGCCTTGGCGACGGCCGCGGCGTCGAACACCGAGGCGTGGATGACCACGCGACCCTCCTGCGCCAGGTCCCCGCGCTCCAGCAGGCGGGCCAGCGTCCACGAGACGTCTCCCGCGCCGCCGGCGGTCGGGTTATCCCCCGAGTCAGAGATGACGTAGGGGCGCGCCGCGCCGGGCGCGAGCGCGGTGTCCAGGGCGCCGTCGAGCGAGTCAACCGGGCCAACGAAGACGAAGTCGCTGCGGACGTCCCAGAAGTCCTGGCCCAGCTCGGCCGAGCCGGCGCGCACCGCCTCCTCGTCGTCGCCGGTCACGACGACGTAGGCCATGCAGCGCGGCTCGTCCGCCCAGGCGTAGCCGATCCAGATGGCGGCGTCGACGACGCCCTCGCGGGCCTCGATCTCCGGGACCTTCTCGTAGAGCGTCTTGGCGGGCTCGACGCGGGTGGAGGTCTTCTCGCCCGGGAGCAGGACGGGGACCGGCGTCCACGCCTTGAAGGGGCGGCGGGCCACCGGGTCGGCACCCGTGGCCGAGCGCAGCCGCTCCAGCAGGTTGAAGACGGCGCGCTGCTTGGTCTCCATCCAGTCCTCGTGGGGGGCCATGCGGTAGCAGGTGATGAGGTCGACGCTCTCCAGCAGGGTCCTGGAGACGTTTCCGTGCAGATCCATGGACGCGGAAATCAGCGTGTCCGGGCCGAGCGCCGCGCGCACCGCGAGGGCCAGATCGCCCTCGGCGTCCTGCATGCCCTCGACGCTCATGGCGCCGTGAATGTCGAAGAAGAAGCCGTCGAAGGCCCCGCCCTTGGCCACCTCGTCCTGGATGGAGGCGACGATGCCCTGCTTCATCTCCTCGTAGAAGGCGCGCTCCACGGCGCCGCCCGGGAAGGAACGTCCGTGCAGCGTGGGGATCCACTGCGCCGCTTCGCGCAGCTCGGCGCCCTCGTCGAGGAAGTCGTAGTAGCCAACGAGGCTCTCGCCCTCGCGCAGGGTGAAGGCCTCGCGGCCCGAACGGTGGGGCGAGAAGGTGCTTGACTCGATGGAGATGCCACCGATGCCGATGCGCGGAGCGCTCAGGCCGCTCTCGGCCACGGCGGGCAGGGGTCCCTTGCGGATCTCGGAGGGCAATGGGGGAATCGAGGCGGACACTTCCGCTCCCTTCGCTTGACGCTTCGCTGAGTCGAGGCACGGCACACCCTCTGCGCAGGCACTCTTCGCGGGAACATTATCGCAAAAATGGAGAAAGTCTCTACGATGTCGAACGAAGCAGTTCGTCAAGTGACTTGAATGCGTCGGCGCATCGGTGACATTCTCACGCGGACGGCTGAACCCGGTGCCGCCTTCGAAAGGGATGCTCGTGAACCAGTCAACACCCACGTCGGCGGGGACGATCTTCCACCTGATCAAGACCGGGGCGGCCACCACCCGGGCCGAGCTGGCCCGTCACACCGGGGCCTCGGCCTCGACCATGGCGCTGCGCATCGACGAGCTGCTGCAGGCCGGCTACATCGAGGAATCCGGGGAGGGTGCCTCCTCCGGCGGCCGCCGCCCGCGCAATCTCGCGGTGCGGGACGCCCCGGAAGTGGTGGCCGGCATCGATCTGGGCGAGAACCACGCCATCATCGTGCTGCTCAACCGCCGCGGAGAAACGGTGGCTCAGGCCGTGCACGAGGTCAGCCTGCGTGCGGATCCGGACACGGTGCTCGGCGCCCTCATTCAGCACGTTCGCCAGCTCACCGACGCAACGCCCGGCCGCACGCTGGCGGCCCTCGCCATCAGCCTTCCCGGCCCGCTGGACGCCCGTACCGGCCGCCTCCTTTCCCCCACGCGCATGCCGGGCTGGAGCGGCGTCGACGTGCGCGAGCGGCTCGAGGCGCTGAGCGGGATCCCCTCCCGCGCCAGCAATGACGCCAATTCCATGGCCCTGGCCGAGTATGCCGTCCGCGAGGGAAGCGTCCGCGACCTGCTCTTTGTGAAGGCCGGAAGCGGCATCGGCACCGGCTCCATCGTGGACGGCTCGCTCTACACCGGCTTCCGCGGCGTCGCGGGCGACATCTCCCACACGACCCTCACCAACGCCCCGGCGATCCCCTGCTCGTGCGGGCGCGTCGGCTGCCTGGACATGGTGGCCAGCGGCTCCGCCATCGTGGAATCCGTCCGGGAGCGCGGCGGCGAGGCGGCCTCGATCGACGACGTCCTGGGGCTGGCTAAGCAGGGGCATCCCGGCGCGAGCGAGGTGCTGCGCGAGGCCGGCCGTCGCATCGGCGAGGTGCTCTCCACGATCGTGAACTTCTTCAACCCGCAGGTGCTCGCCCTCGGAGGCCTCCTGGCCACCTCCGACGCCTTCACCGCCGGCGTGCGCCAGGCCATCTACACGCAGTGCCTGCCCATGACCACCGATCTGCTGGAGATCAGTGTGGCCCAGGCCGGCCGCGCGGCCGGCGCCGTGGGCATCGCGTGGGACACCCTCGAGAAGAGTCTGCAGCCGGAAAACGTCGACGCCGTGTTGCAGCTGGCCGGGGCCTAGAGCCCGCCCCGAGCGGCCCTTTCACCGCCGCCTCCACCTCACCCGCAGCGCTCCCCCGCCTCAGCACACCCTCCCCCCACCCCGCCCGCGCCGCGACGGGGCGGGCCGTTTCCCGCGCCCACGCGCGCCCGCCTCGTGACGCACCCCACCGCCGTAGGGCACCAGACACCCTCCCCCGCGCCGAGCGACTGTGACGCCCGTGACACATTTGTGACCTTCTGCGCATTGCGCTCGGGGCTTTGTTCGGTATTAATTTGAGTTGCATCGATTCTCGAAGCAAGTCATCGTCGCCTTCCTGAGGAGCAGTCCCCCATGCTGTCCACAAAACGCCGGGCCCTCATGGCCCCTCTCGCGATCCTGGCCGCCGCCAGCTTCGCCCTGACGTCCTGTTCGAGCGGGGACTCCGGTTCCGGCGACGCTGGCTCCGCCAAGGACACCGTGTCCTACGCCCTTCCCGTGGGCACCGGCCCCAATTGGCTGCTCCCGATCGCCAGCCCGGACACCATGGCCACCCACAACTCGGCCATCAAGTCCACGCTGTTCGTCCCGCTGTTCGAGTTCAACGGCACCAGCGGGACCATGGAATGGGACAAGAAGGCCTCGGCCGCCAAGTCCTACGAGTTCTCCGATGACAAGAAGACCATCAGCATCACGCTCAACGATCTGAACTGGGCCGATGGCACCCCGCTCTCGTCCCGCGACGTGGAGTTCTGGTACAACCTGGTCCGCTTCAACGGCGAGGCCACGGGCGGCTACTCCGCCGGCATGATCCCGGACAACATCACCAAGTTTGAGACGGTGGACGAGAAGACCTTCAAGCTGACCTTCGACAAGGTCTACAACGAGGACTTCCTGCTCGCCAACCAGCTCACCCTGGTTCGCCCCATGCCCCAGCACGCCTGGGACAAGACGAGCGCCGACGGCGAGATCGGCGATCTTGATCGCGACAAGGCCGGCTCCAAGCAGGTCCTCGACTACCTCTTCAAGGAAGCCGGCGATCTCGCCTCCTACGCCACCAACCCGCTGTGGAAGGTCGTGAACGGCCCCTACCAGGTGGGCACGTGGAGCGATTCCGGCGAGGTCACCCTCGAGGCCAACGACAAGTACACGGGGGAGGACAAGCCGAGCATCAAGACCGTCAAGTTCCTGCCCTACACCTCCACCGACGCCGAGATGAACACCGTCCGCGCCGGCGAGGTGGACTACGGCTACATCACCGCCTCGCAGATGGAAAACAAGGCCCAGTTCACGGACAACGGCTACGAGGTCAAGCCGTGGGACGGCTGGTCCATCACCTACATGCCGTACAACTTCAAGTCCGATTCGATGGGCAAGGTCTTCAGCCAGCTCTACGTGCGCCAGGCCCTGCAGCACGCCGTGGATCAGCCGAGCCTGTCCAAGGTCGTGTGGCATGACGCGGCGACGCCGGACTACGGACCGATCCCGCAGACGCCCGAGTCCGACTACCTCTCGCAGGCCCAGAAGGACAACCCCTACCCGTACGATCTCGACGCCGCTTCCAAGCTCTTCGCCGATCACGGCTGGACCAAGAACGGCGACGTCCTCGAGTGCACCAACCCGGGCACCGGCGCCGACCAGTGCGGCGAGGGCATCGAGCAGGGCAAGAAGATGGAAATCGTCTTCACCACCCAGAACGGATCCCAGGAGACCGACAACATGATGGCCACCATCCAGTCGGCCATGGCCCAGGTGGGCGTCAAGGTCACGATCGACGCCAAGCCGCTGGACAACGTCCTCGCCGAGGCGCAGACCTGCAAGCAGGGCACCAAGTGCGATTGGCAGTTCGTCTTCTTCGGCACCGCCGGCTCCTGGTACTTCCCGGCCTACCCGACCGGTGAGCGCGTGTTCGCCAAGGACACCAAGTGGAACGCCGGCCAGTACGACAACCCCGAGGCCGAGAAGCTCGTGACCTCCATGACCACCTCCACCGATCCCCAGATCGCTCAGAAGTACTCCGAGCTGCTGGCCAAGGATCTGCCGGTCATGTGGATGCCGAACCCGGTCTACCAGGTCTCGGTCATCAAGAACGGCCTCGACGTGGGTCACCAGGATCCGGGCGCCTCCTTCTACCCGCAGCGTTGGTCCTGGAAGTAAACATGAGCACCACAGCAGCACCCGCCGCCGCGTCCCGTCAGGGGCGCGGCGGCGCCGCCGCCAGCGCTTGGTTCTGGCGGTACCTGGCCAAGCGCGTGGCGCAAGGCATCGCGGTCATCCTCATCGTGACCCTCATCGTCTTCGCCCTCATGCACCTGGCGCTCCCGGACGGCCCCGGCTCCGGCGTGCTCGGCATGCAGGCCACCGACGTCCAGATCGCCGCGTTCAACCATGAGCACGGCTTCGATCTGCCCGTGTGGCAGCAGTACGTGAACTTCCTGGGGCAGATCGCCACCGGCGACTTCGGCACGAGCTTCGAGGCCAAGCGCCCCGTCCTCGATCTGTTGGCGCAGCGCCTGCCCAAGACCCTCCTCCTGGCGGTGCTGGCCATGGCCGTGGCGCTGCTGGTCTCCATCCCGCTCGGCGTGGCCCAGGCGGTGCGCCGCAACAAGCCCTTCGACACCGTGATGACGGCCATCAACTTCGTGCTGTACTCCACGCCGTCGTTCTTCCTTGGCCTCATCCTGGTCATCGTCTTCACGCAGTGGATGCACCTGCTCCCCGCGACGGCGCCGCAGGGCCAGACCGTGGCCGCCGTGCTGGCCAAGCCGCAGGGCCTCGTGTTGCCTGTGCTGACCGGCGCCATCCCGATCATCGCGACGTTCTCGCGCTACATGCGTTCCTCCACGTTGGAGAACCTGGGCGAGGACTACGTGCGCACCGCCCGCTCCAAGGGCACGCCCGTGAACCGCGTGGTGGTCAAGCACGTCTTCCGCAACTCCCTCACCCCCATCATCGCCATGCTTGGCTACTATCTGCCGGTCATGTTCGGCGGCATGATCGTGGTCGAGTCGCTCTTCAATTACCCAGGCATGGGCCTGCTCTTCTGGACCAGCGCCCAGAAGTCCGACTACCCCGTGCTCATGGGCTGCATGTTGATCATCGCCATCGCGACCGTCATCGGATCGCTCGTGGCCGATCTGATTCAGGCCGCCCTGGACCCGCGCACGCGAGGAGCCCTCAAGTGAACCGCACCCTGCCCACCCCGCGCCTGCCGGAAGCCGGAGCCACCGCGTCCGCTCCCGCCCAGGCCCCGCGCAGCAACGCCCCCTGGCGCCGCGGCGCCCGCCGCTTCCTGCGCAACAAGCTGGCCGTGGCCGGCCTGTCCGTGCTGGTGCTGCTGGTGCTCTTCTGCTTTGTTGGTCCGCTCGTCTACCAGACGGACCAGACCCACACCGATCTGGGTTCGGCGCTCCTGAAGCCGGGCGAGCAGGGCCATCCGCTCGGCACCGACGACGTGGGCTACGACATCCTCGGCCGGCTCATGGTGGGCGGCCAGGTCTCGATCATGGTTGGCCTCGCCGCCGGCGTCCTGGCCACCGTGGTCGGCACCCTGTGGGGCGCCACCGCCGGATACGTGGGCGGCTGGGTCGACTCCGTCATGATGCGCATCGTCGATGCCGGCATCGCGATCCCCGCCACGTTCCTGCTGCTGATCCTCTCGGCCATGGTGAAGCCGACGGTGCCGTTGCTCATCCTGGTCATCGGCCTGGTCTCCTGGTTGGTCCCCGCACGCCTCGTGCGCGCGGAGTCCATCTCGCTCAAGCAGCGCGACTACGTCGTGGCGCTGCGAGCCATGGGCGGCGGCCACGGGCGCGCCGTGCTCAAGCACATCGTCCCCAACTCGGTGGGCACCATCGTGGTCAACGCGACCTTCCAGGTGGCGGACGCCATCCTGCTTGTCGCGTACATCTCCTTCCTTGGCATGGGTGTGCAGAAGCCCTCCACCGACTGGGGAGCCATGCTCACGAGCGGCATCACCTACACCTACGCCGGCGCCTGGTGGCTGATCCTCCCCGCCGGCCTGTGCATCGTGCTGATCGTCTGCGCGTTCAACGCCATCGGCGACGGCCTGCGCGACTTCTTCGACGTGAAAGGACAGGGCGAATGAGCACCCCCACCACGCCCGCACTCCTGACCCTGGATGACCTCCAGGTCACCTTCCGCACCGATGGCGGCCCCGTGCGCGCCGTCAAAGGCATGAGCCTCGACCTGCGCGCGGGCGAGGTGCTCGCGCTCGTCGGCGAGTCCGGCTCGGGCAAGTCCGTGACGTCCCTGGCGATCATGGGTCTGCTCCCGGCGACCGCCACGCTCGAGGGCAGCATCTCGCTCGGCGGCGAGGAGATCGTTGGCCGCTCCGAGCGCGAAATGAACTCCATCCGCGGCGCCAAGGTCGGCATGATCTTCCAGGAGCCCATGACCGCGCTGAACCCGACCATGCGCATCGGGGATCAGATCGCCGAGGCCATCCTCAACCACGAGGAGCTCCCCAAGGCCGAGGCCCACGAGCGCGCGGTGGCGCTGCTGCGACGCGTGGGCATCCCCGAGCCGGAGGCCAAGGCGAAGGGCTTCCCCCACGAGATGTCCGGCGGCCAGCGGCAGCGCGTGGTCATCGCGATCGCCCTGGCGTGCAAGCCGGAGCTGATCATCGCCGACGAGCCCACCACGGCCCTCGACGTCACGGTCCAGGCCGAGATCCTCGACCTCATCCGCTCCCTCGCCGAGGAATCCGGGACCGCCTTCCTGCTCGTCACCCACAACATGGGTGTCGTGGCGGATGTGGCCCACCGCGTCGCCGTGATGTTCCGCGGCGACCTCGTGGAGGTCGGCACCACCGAACAGGTGCTCACCCAGCCGGCGCACGACTACACGCGCCGGCTGCTCGCCGCCGTGCCGCGCCTGCCAGTGGCGGGCGAGCACACGCCGTCGGGCATTGCGGAGGGCTCCGCCGGCGCCACCCCCGCGCTCAGCGTGAGCGGCGCCAAGCTCAGCTACCGCGTCAAGGGCGCCACGATCCACGCGCTGGATGACGTCAGCCTCACCGTCGCCCCCGGCGAGATCGTTGGCCTCGTGGGCGAATCCGGTTCCGGCAAGTCGACGCTCGGCCGCGCCGCGCTCGGCCTCATCCCCGTGGATGAGGGCCGGGTGCAGGTGCTCGGCACCCAGATGACCGGCCGCTGGCGCAACGAGCGCGCCGAACGCAAGGTGCGCTCGCGCGTCGGCGTGATCTTCCAGGACCCGGGGTCCTCGATCGATCCGCGCATCACGGTGGGCCAAGCGATCCTCGAACCCATGCAGGTGCAGCCGCAGCTGGCGCCCAAGTCCCGCGCCGACCGGGTCGCCCGCGTGCGCGAGCTGCTCGAGGCCGTGGAGCTGCCGGGCGAGTACGCCGACCGCTACCCCCACGAGCTCTCCGGTGGCCAGCGTCAGCGCGTGGGCCTAGCCCGCGCCGTGGCGCTCGAACCCGAGCTGCTCGTGGCGGACGAACCGACGTCAGCGCTCGACGTGTCGGTGCAGGCCACCGTGCTGCGCCTGCTCGGCGAGCTGCAGGAGCGGATCGGCTTCGCGTGCCTGTTCATCAGCCACGACCTCGCGGTGGTGCACCAGATGTCTGACCGCGTGGCCGTCATGCGCCGGGGCAAGATCGTGGAGCTCGGCCCCGTGGATCAGGTGCTCATCTCCCCGCAGGAGGAGTACTCGCAGCGCCTGCTCGCCGCCGTTCCGGTGCCGGATCCGGCCGTGCAGGCCCTGCGCCGCGCGGCTCGCTGGGAAGGGAAGCATGGCGACGCAGCCTGAACGAATCGCCGAGGCCCCCGGCGCCGTCCGGGTGGGTCTCGACATCGGCGGTTCAAGCATCAAGGCCGTGGCGAGCCCGGCGCACGGCGCTCCGCGCGTGATCCACAAGCTACGCAGCCAGTCCCCGGGCGAGGCCGTCATCGACGACCTCGTGGCGGCGGCTCGCGCCGTGGCGGCCGGTGCGCCGCTGATGTCCGTGGGGCTGACGGTTCCCGGGATCGTGCAGGACGGCATCGTGCGCGCGTGCACCAACGTCCCGCAGCTGGTGGGGCTCGACGTCGTGGGCGAGCTGAGCTTCGTCCTCGGCGTCCCGGTGACGGTCATGAACGACGGCCTGGCCGCGGCGTTGGCGGAGGCCCGCTTGGGTTCCGGCGACGCCGCCGCTGATGTGTTCGTTGCCGTGCTCGGCACCGGCGTGGCCGGCGCCCACGTCCTGGACGGCGTCATGCTGCCTGGGGCGCACGGGCAGGCAGGCGAGCTGGGGCATGTGCGCGTGCCGGAGTCCTCCGCACCGTGCAGTTGCGGCGCGATCGGCTGCCTCGAGACCGTGATCGGCGCCCCCGCGCTGACCGCGGCGTGGGAGCGGGCCACCGGCCAACCCGGCGATCTGAAGGGCCTGCAGGCGGCAGCGCTGGTCGGTCACGAGGCCGCGCAGGCCATCCTGGAGCGGGCCGCGCAGGCGCTCGCCTCCGCGATGCTGGTGCTCTCGGCCCTCGTCGACCCCGGGCGCCTCATCGTCGGCGGGGGTGTGGCCGAGGCCCACCCGCAGCTGCCGGTGCGGGCGGCCGAGCTGGCGAGGCAACGCGCCACCTTCCACCACCTGCCGGAGCTCGTGCCCGCCGCCTTCGGCGGCTGGTCAGGGGCCGTGGGGGCGCTGCTCGGCTGAGCCGTTCCCCCTGGGCCGGGTGCGCCGCACCCGACGCCGGGACGGGACCGCCGGCGGGCTCCCCGCCGGGCCCGCCGGGGGCTCCCCTCCGGGCCCGCCTCCAGGCGCACCGCAGGGCACCGCGGACGAAGCACCCAAGGGTCGTCGGGGTCACACCCGACGGCCCTTGGCGCGTTCTCGGTGGTAGCGTGAACCGCCGCCGCGCAGACGACCCCAGAGGAGACCCGTGTTCCTTGAACCGCAGGCCGCCTTCGACGTCGTCGACCTCACCGGCGTGCTGGCCAACGGCATCCTGGGCGGCGTGGTCGCGAGGTCGCTCAAGCTCGACGCGGTCGGCTTCGTGTTCCTGGCGATCATCACGGCCCTCGGCGGCGGCCTCCTGCGCGACACCCTGCTCAACGTGGGCCAGCCCGTGGCACTAACCAACCCGCTCTACCTCGTCTTTGCCCTCGCCGGCGCGGCGATCGCCTACCTCGTGCCGATGCGCGGGCGCTGGACGCGGCGCGTCCTCACCGTGGCCGACGCCCTCTCGCTCGGCTGCTGGGCGGCCACGGGCACCGCGAAGGCGCTCTCCGCCGGCCTGAGCTGGTTGCCCGCCGTCTTCATCGGCCTCGTCACGGCCGTGGGCGGCGGGATGATCCGCGACCTGTTGGTGGGCCGCATCCCGGCGGTCTTTGGCGGCAACACGCTCTACGCGACGGGCGCGCTCATCGGCTCGGTGGAGATGGTGATCTTCTGGGAGCTGGGGCTGCCGAGCGTGGGCATGGCCGCCTCGATCGTCACGGCAGCGGCCCTCACCGTGCTGGCCCGCCGCTTCGGATGGAAGCTGCCCGGGCCGGCCCAGTGGCTCGAGGAGTGGCGCCCGCCGCGCCTTCCGGCGATCCTCAAGCGCCGTGGGCGCGGCCAGGAGTCAACGCACGACGACGCCGTGCCCGGCCCGGGCCGCCGGGTCGCCGGGCGCGGGGCACAGGAGGCGGACGCCGCCCGCTCCGGGCCCCGGCTCACCCCCGCGCGCCTCCTGCGCGCCAGGGGCGGGCACCGAGAGCGGCGCTAGGTACAGCTAAGAAGTGCCAAAACGGCAGCGGTTCGATCCACCCCACGCCTGATGCCTTACGTTCCTCTCGAGGCGCCAAGGTGGCACAGCCAGCTCCGCGCCTCTTGGCATGAGTCGCTCCCACGCTTGACCGTGCCGGCCTAGCGTTCAGTGCGCCCCTCGGCGGACGGACTGGGGCCGAGCGTCTCCTGGTTGGCGCTTCGTCGGCCTCAGGCCCGTGAGGAGGCTGATGTGAGCGAGCTCTTCGGCGTGCTGATCCCGCTCGAGCTGAATGTCGTAGTCGGTCTGAAGGTTCAGCCAGAACCTTTCGCTGGTCCCCAGCGCGGCAGAGAGCCTCAGGGCCGTATCGGTACTGATGCGCCGGCGTCCGCGGATGATCTCGCTGATGCGGGTCTGCGGCAGGCGGGTGGCCTGCGCGAGCCTGTAGGCACTCACGCCCAACGGCTCCAAGAACTCGCTCTTGAGGATCTCGCCGGGGGTGACCGGCTCGTGCGCCTTCTCAGTCATGGTTCCTCCTAGTGGTAGTCGACGATCTCAACATCAACGGGTCCGCCTGCGGTCCACCGGAAGTAGATGCGGAACTGAGCATTGACGCGGATGGAGTGCTGCCCTGCCCGGTCGCCGCTGAGCTTCTCCAACCTGTTCCCCGGCGGGATGCGCAGATCGTTGATGTCATCAGCGGCGTTCAGCAATCTCAACTTCACGTGTACCATCCGCTGCAGCTCCGGACAGAAGCGCTTCACGACCTCACGGTCCCACACCTTCTCGGTAGCTCGGTCCGCGAATGACTGGATCACACACCAATAGTGTCACCACACGTAAGTATTGTTCCACGGGATTAGTCGGCGCATCGCCACACGGTGCATATTCCGTGCCTCATTTGGCTGTAGTACCTGATACCGCGAAAATGAAGAACTGCCCGGCTCCTGCATACTCAGGGGAAAAGCAGGAGCCGAACAGCCCTTCGCAGAGCGGATCCTGTCATGCGCAAATGATGCGTTCCGCTCTGCAGAGCCCTGACTCTCAGGGCTCTCCGACTGGCCGGGGGGGCAACAGTCGGAGCTCATTCACCCCCAGTTACTGGGGTGAAAATGTCACGGGGTCAAGTAGACCGACGCGGACTATAAGCAATGCTCGTTGGTCCGCCCCGGCCCCCTTCCCCTCGCGGGCACCCCTCGGCCGGCATCTGGCCGCCGAGGCGCGAGATCACAAAAATCAGGTCGACCGCAAGGGCTATCCCTCACGCCTACGAAGCGCAGAAACCATGGACAAGATGACCGCCGACACACCGGTGGCGTACCCGACGAAACATGCTTCCAGGTCCCCCCAAGCAGTCACCCCTGCCGCAAGCCACATCGACAGCGCTACCGAGGCGGCCGCAAAGCCAATCGAGAGCCGCACTTCGTGCGCCCACAACCGAGTGGCATCAGGAACTACGAATGCGACGACCAACCCAATGAGGGCTACGCAGATCGTCCACACCGATAGGGCCGCCGCCAAGTGCATCAGGCCCAGCACCAGACTTCCTCCAGCTCCCAACGCTGCTGCGTGCACGATCACCCATGGCAGGAATCCCAAGCAAAGGGCAAAAGTCCCGGCGCTCCAGCCCAGGGCGTAGTCCTGCCGGAAATCCTTGCGAGTGAACGGCTTTCGATCACTCCCCTCTACCAGCACACCACCGCGAAGATGGCCAGCCCCGCCGTCATCCGATCTCACTCCACCCACCCTTATTTCGCACTGCTCACAGGGATGAGAGTCGGCGGATCGCGTGAGGTGTCATGAAATCCATGAAGATGTGACACATGCCATATTCGCGGATCCAAGTGTGATCTATCTCACAAGTTGACTATAATTACGGCACTTTTACCCCCCGCACAACTCACATGAATCGAAGACATGCGGCGCCGCGAGATTCGTCGCGCCTGGCTTCCACGTGGCCTGGACTCCCTGCCGGCCCTGAATGAAAGGTTCAACGTGAGAACACGTAGAAAATGGGCGGCTTCCGTCGCCGTAGTAAGCACAGCGCTGGCCACCCTCGGAGGCGCGGTTGCTCTCGCACCAGCAGCACAAGCTGACGGCACCAACGGTGAGGTCCGTGGCTATCTCTGGCAGGGCGGGACTCCCAACTGGGAAGGCACCTACCGCATGCCTGATGGGCTGGAGGCTTGGTGCGCGTCGATCTGGGCTCCCGAGCCTGAAAACGCGACAGGATGGACGGCCCCTCGACTGCTCACGCGTGACGATGGCTCTGCACTGTCCGCCTCGCGCATGGCCGACCTGGCTTACATCGTCTCTGAAGCCAGCCACAAGGTGATCAAACAGAAGGGCAAGGTCGCCGACGACTACGCCGCCGCCGTATCCGTGATCGTGCATGACTGGACGAATTCCGGCGGCACGAGCGTCTATGACCCGAACTGGGCGCTCAGCGCTTTCGCTGCGAACGAGGATCCGATCGGAAGCGGCCAGAAGCCCGGCAGCGTCCCGGCCATCTACAACCAGCTCAAGGCTGATGCTGCGAAGTATCACGGTCCTTGGACCCTGGAATTGAGTGCGGACCCGGTCGCTCCTGCTGTGGGCGAGACTACAGCCGTTACTGGAACGCTGCTTGCAGCCACCGGTACACCGGTTCCCCAGCGCGAAATTGACGTGGCTGTCACCGGCGCCACGCCAGCAACCGCTGAAGTGACGACCGATGCAAACGGCAAGTTCACTCTTCCCATTGACATCACCGCGACGGATGTCCATGTCGAGGCTTCGCGCCTGGCACCTGCGGCAGTGGTCATGATGCGCGAGCCCACTGGCTGGACGAGTGCACAGCGTCCGCAGAACATGATCACCGTCGACCAGAACAAGGTCACGGGCAAGCTCGATCTCACTGCTACTGCGGCTAAGCCCAGCATCGGCACGTCCGCAACCGACCAGGCCGATGGCGACAAGGTCATCTCCTGGGACGGCGGCAAGGTCGTCGACGCCGTGAAGTACGAGAACCTCACCCCCGGCCAGGAGTACACCCTCAAGGGCGAACTCATGGACAAGGCCACGGGCAAGGGCACCGGCATCACCGGCGAAACCACCTTCACCCCCGAAACCGCCTCGGGCACCGTCGACGTGGTTTTCACCGTCCCCGCCGGCCACGCCGGCTCCACCCTCGTGGCCTTCGAAGACCTCCTCTCCAAGGGCGAAGTCGTCGCCTCCCACAAGGACATCGACGACAACGCCCAGACCGTCACCGTCGAAGAAGAGCCGGTGACTCCGGGGACTCCGTCCACCCCTGTGCCGGGGCAGCCTGCGCCTGGAGTCACTCCTGACGTGGATCTGGCTCACACCGGATTTGGTGGTGTCGCGATCGGCTCGGCCGCTGCCGCACTCCTGGCCGCTGGTCTGATCGTCGTGCTGGCCACGCGCCGGCGCCGCGAGGAACCGGTCCCTGCTGACGACCAGCAGTAGGAGTAGTACTCACCTGGTCGTCTGATGGGGCGGCGCACCGGCATCAGCCGGTGCGCCGCCCCCCCCTTCAGCTGTTTCCTTCAACCCTCTGCCCTCGCCGGATGCCGGCGAGGCGACGTGAAAGGCGCTTCCTTGATCTCGGATGGCGAACTGCTAGACCGTGTCAGGCAAGGGGACAACGATGCGTTCGGTGTCCTGTGGGCCCGACATTCGGCAGCAGTCCTACGTGTGGCGAAGATCTACGCGCGAAACGAAGACCCTGAAGATCTCGTCTCACAAGCCTTCACCAACACGCTCCAAGCTCTCCATGCTGGAAAGGGTCCGCGGGACTCAGTTCGGGCGTACCTCTACACAGCAGTGAGAAATGCCGCCTCCGGCAAGGCGCACGAATTCGCCGCCGACCCAGCTGCGCTTCCAGAGTTGCCGGACGACGACGCCGAAGTGAACCCTGCCAGCAGCCATGACCTACAGGTTCGCACCTCGCTTCTCTCACAGGCCTTCAGCCGGTTGCCGCGGCGGTGGCAGGCCGTCCTGTGGTACCTGCACGTCGAAGAGCTCAAACCCCGCCAGGTCGCGAAGTTCATGGGCACATCGCCCAACGGCCTGACCAACCTAGCCAAACGCGCACGCGTCGGCCTACGAGCCCAGTGGATTCAAGAACATGTTGAGTCCCCTACCACCGCACCCCTGTGCAAGGCTGTACTCTCACTCGTCGGTTCTGTAGAAGCTGGCAGCGCCAGCTCTGAGAAGACAACCTTTGTTCAGGAACACATTGCCGGCTGTCCGGTGTGCTCACGAGCGACTCAGGACGCCCTGATCAGCAGCCAACGGCTCGGGTTCGTGCTCATCCCATCCATTCTCGGACTCGAAGGAACACGGGCCTGGCTCGCCCCTTCCAGCCAACTTTTCACTGCTCCGAGCACTTCAGCCCTCGCAAAAACCGCCGCAGTTAGCTCAAGTAAGGCGGTCCTAGTGACGCTCACCGCCGCCGGAGCAACTCTCGCTGGCGCCACAGTTGTTCTCGGCATCATCGCCACCCCGCGCCTACCAAACGACTCCACTCTGCCAGCGACCCACAGTTCAGCGCCGCTCTCCCCCACTCAGTCGCCTACTACCGCGCACACTCAGGCCCCCATATCGCCCATACACCCAGCTTCAACTCCAACACCCCAACCCCCATCAAGTACGCGCACGACATCTCCTGCAACCAGTTCTCCATTCATTGCACCGACACCGACGTATGCAGCACCTTCCTCGTCTTCGCTGACAACGACGGCACCCAGCAGCGAAGTGCTGACAACACCTCCCCCGGAGCCGCCGATGGAGGCACCCACCTTGCTCAGGTGGGACTACAACGCAGAGGCACAAACCCTTCGCCTGGAGGGCGACCGCACACACGACTCCGAGTTGGCAATTCATGCCCAGCAACTCGGCAGAACGACGTTGGTCCCGGAAAGCCCCAGCGAGAACTGGGAGATTGAGCTGGACCGAGTTCCACCCGGGCAGCTGGACATCTACCTCACATCAACGAGGGGTGAGCAGAACGCAGGAGCGAAGTCCACTTTGCTCCTGGAAAACGTCCCCGACACCACCACATTCTCCGCGCACCAGTGCACGCCCACCGCGACCTGTCTCCAGGGCACCGGGACAGCAGGTGCCATCGTCACCGTGTCCAGCTCGACTGACAGTGATCTAGGCAATGCCACTGTGGCCGAAAACGGAGACTGGATCGTGCAGTTGGCATTGCTAGACCCCGTCAAGACACCCGTACTCTCTGCTTCGTTGCGCACTGATCCAGCTGACACACCGTTGGAACGTGACGTACCCATCACGCCAGCAGTCCTCGAGCGCACAGTCGGATTCCTCAACCGCAGCACCGTGAAATTTCAGGGCCTTCCAGGGCAGCGAATCGAGATCGTCGATGCTTCGACGCTCAAGCCCATCCCGCACCTTCTCCCCCTACGTACCACTCTCGATCCTGCAGGAATCGGCACTATCTCCCTACCCCTCTACGTGCTAGATGAACGGCAATTTGTGGTCCGATACCTAGACGCGACCGGAAACACCAGTAGCACCGGTGCCTACTTCACCAAGAACACAGTCCCAGTGAGGTGAAGCCTTAGCTGCTCGGCCCCGCACGGCGAGCAGCTGTGGCTCATAAACAAATGGCGGTCTCAACCCACCCATGGATATTGAGACGGCCCCGAGCGTCGAGATACCTCGCCGCGGGCCGCACTCATGGGATCCCGCGCGGCGTCCGCTCCGGCGTTCCTGTTTGCTCTCGCGGAGAAGCCACCTCCGTCGGATGGGAGAATCACCTCATGCCCGAGTTTGAATTTCAGCCCCCAACGCAGCACAGTCGGCGCAGGCCAGGCACACACTGGGGCGCGCTGGCCACCGTGCTTCTGGCAACCGCGGGCGCCCTCGTTGCTTTCCTGCCCGCCCCACAATGGTGTCCCGCGAACGTTTGGACAGGCACCACCTCCACGGGACTTTTCTACGCAGCGTTCCTACTGCTAGTCGCCCAGCTGTATGCCCGCTTCGTCACCAAGGCGCCCACCCGGCCGTGAAGACAGTTCCCCGCGTCGCCTTTGTCGGATCTGTGGCGTTAGCTCTCCTGGCAGGGTTCATTGACGCCATCGGCTTCGTCCTTTCCGGAGGCCTGTTCGTCTCGTTCATGAGTGGCAACTCCACACAAAGTGGAGTTGAATTCATAACAGGCGCCGCACTCAAGGGAGTGGTCGCCCTCACGCTCGTGGGCGGGTTCCTGAGCGGCGTAGTTCTAGCCCAAGCCTCGAAACGGCTCCTCCCCCAACTCGGCCTCCCCCTGCGAGTTACGGGGCTAGGCGTAGCGTTGCTAGTCGCCGCCGGGCCGGTACTCGCCTGGCCAGCGCCAGGCTTCGCCCTGGCAGGGGTAGCTTCCGTCATGGGCGCCATGAATACTCTCTTCGCCGACGAAGGCCGCGCGCGCCTAGCCATCACTTACGCCACCGGCACCCTCGTCAGCCTCGGGCTTGCCATCGCAGCCAAAGCCACCAAACAAGCAGCAGCCTCATGGAAACGACCGCTGGCGATGTGGGCTGCCATCACCCTCGGTGCAGGCATAGGAGCCACGGCCGTTTCGCTGCTCGGCCCAGGGTCACTCCTGATCGCGGCGCTGGTCCTTATCCTCATCGGCGGCACTGCACATACCTACTCACGGTGGAAGCCACGCCCCAGCGCGTCATAAATCTGTAGCTTTACGAGACAGTCCCCCACTCCCCGACTCGCATCCGAGCTCCCGCGCCAAATCAGGACGGGCGTTGACTTAGAAACTTGTCTCACAGTGAAGCGTGTCGCGTTCACCGTGCAGAGGTGTTTTTGAGACAGACTGGGGCCATGAGGCTTCTCGGGTACACACGCGCCTCCACCCAGACACAAGATCCAGCCCTGCAGCTCGATGCCCTGGTCGGCGCCGGGGTGCAGCGCCGCGACATCTTCTCCGACGTCACCTCCGGGGCGAAGAACGCCCGCGAGCGGCCACAGATGAAGAGGCTGCTGAACTACGCCGAGGCCGGCGACACCGTCGTGGTCTGGCGCATCGACCGACTCGGCCGATCCCTCATCGACGTACTCAACACCGTCAACGAACTCCGTGGCCGCGGCGTCGAAGTGCGTTCCATCTCCGACGGGATCGACCCCGCCACCTCTTCCGGACGCATGATGCTCGGCATGCTCGCCACCCTGGCCGAATATGAACGTGAGCTGATTACCGAACGCGTCAACGCCGGAATCCAAGCAGCCAAAGCCCAAGGCACCCGCTTCGGCCGCCCACCCGTCAACCCCGACACCATCGCACGCAAACTCGCCATCACCGCCGACGAACGCCAGAAAGGCCGAACAGCAGCACAAGCCGCTGCGGCCGTCGGCTGGTCCCGGGCGACGCTCTACCGACACCAACAACACGCCAATCAAACCCGGGCGACCGCAGACGGCTCCCAAACGAATTAATCCAAGTAGTAGTCATTTACTGTCCCCTGGTTATCATAACGGTGTTCGCAACACGCCCAGGGGGACCATGAGTTTAAAAAGAAGACTGACCAGTATCGCTGCAGCTGCTGGTATCGCCGCAGCCGGACACTGTCGACTACAAGAACCACAACGTCATCGAACACCGCTTCTGCCACCTCATGCAATGGCGCGGCCTTACCACCCGATACGACAAACACGCCGTCACTTACCGCACTGCTGTCCTCCTCCACAGCATCATCGCCTGGACTCCACAATTGTCAGACATGCTCTGGACCCCGCCGGTCCACACGCCCGTGGGGCCTTCTCATACCCCCAGTCAGAAGCGAACCAAAATTGGCCCCGGCAGTATTCGAGCCAGTGTTTCGGGCCGTCCTTGCTCGGCTCATCCGTCCGGCGGCGCCAGCCGACGCACGACCCGATCCGGCGGGTGTTGACCCATGCATGAACCTCGCCAGTAGTGGACCCTCTCATCGCCAACGCTCAATCGATGGAGCGCACCAGTCGCTCCGATCACAGGCCGACATGCTCGTCGGGCAGCAACCCAACCACGACCCAGTTACAGCCAGGACGCGGACGTGAACCACGATGGGCGTCCGTCGAACTCCGCAGATCCGCGAGACAGCGTTCCTTGACGACCGGCAAGGACTGATCTAGCCCGTGACCTCTCGAAGAACAAGAGGTGCTTGGATGCACCGCGAAGGCAACTTCCGCAAGCGTCCACACAGAGCTCTCTCTTCCGAGATGCCTCCAACGTTTGCTGGGCACCTGGTGGTTGCCGGCGACCCGCTCTACAAGGCCCTCCGCACCCTGCACACCGGCGCGAGCCTGCTCACCGACAAGCAGCACGCTCGCCTCAACGCCGTGTTCGCCATCGAGGAGCGCGTCGCAGTCGACGCAACGTGGTGCATCTACCAGCGCACCGTCGCCGCCTACCGCGAACCCGACAAGTGCAAGGCCAAGCAGATGATGCGCGACGTGATCGACTCTGTCAGCAACGGCGTTCCCGCTGCGCTCGTCGAGATCCGCAGGCTCGGCAGGACGCTGAAACAGCGCGCGGTCGACGTGCTCGCGTTCTTCGACCGTCCCGGCACCTCGAACGGTCCTACGGAGGCGACCAACGGCAGGCTCGAACACCTTCGATCCGCACTCGGGTTCCGCAATCTCACGAACTACGTCCCACGCAGCCTGCTCGAGGCCGGAGGATTCAGACCCCAACTACACCCTCATTCGCGATGAGCCCCATTGGAGGTTGCCCACAAGGAGCACCAGATACTGCTACAGCCCCCGCATAGTGCATTATCATGCCTTATATGGGTACAAGTACAGAGTCGTTGGCACATGCGATCGGAACACGCGTAAAGCAGTATCGCAAAGGTCGTGACTGGACGCTCGACCAACTCGCTGAGTTCGCCGGAGTGAGCCGCCGCATGCTCGTGAACGTCGAGCAGGGTGCGGTGAATCCGAGCGTGGGCACTCTGCTGCGGCTCTCGGACGCGCTCGGGGTCGGGCTCCCAGCCCTGGTGGAGCCTCCGGCCTCGCGTACAGCGAAGCTCACCCGGAATGGACAGGGTGCTGTGTTGTGGGCCGGCGAGTCGGGTGGTCAGGGGGTGCTGGTCGCGGGCACCGAGCCACCGGACGTGGTCGAGCTGTGGGACTGGGTGCTCGCGCCGGGTGAGCGGCACGACAGTGAGGCGCACAGCGACGGCACCCGCGAGCTCCTGCACGTCCAGGAGGGAACGGTCACGGTCGAAGTTGACGGCGACCGCTATGACCTCGCACCCGGCGACGCTCTGTCGTTCCACGGCGATGCTCCCCATGCCTACATCAACTCGACCGATGCTTCTGCCCGGTTCTCGCTGACGGTGTTCGAGCCGGGCGTGGGAGCCGCACACCGAACGGAAACCTCGAATGCCTGAGGCCATGACCCCCGAACAGTTCCTGGACCGCTGCACCGTAGATACGGCGGTGTTCGAACTACGTCCGGACTACCGCACCCTCCTCCTGGTGGTCGATGGCCTCGCTCCGGCCACATCTGGTGAGGGGAATACCGCGGTCGACGCGCTCATCACCAGAGCCGAGGCGCACGCGCGTGATCTTCTGTCGGGAGCTGCCGTCGAAGTGCTTCCGCACGTCGCCTCGTGGCGGGAGGCGTATCGGGGGTTCGGCGCGAAGCCGCAGCGCACTCGTAACAGCCTCGAAGCCCTTACTCGCCGTGCCGAGAAAGGCCTGCCGCGAGTGAACGCGCTCACCGACATTTACAACGCAATCTCCGTGCTGCACCAGATCCCCCTCGGCGGGGAAGACTATGAGCGCTACGACGGGCCTGCACGTCTGGTCCGGGCCACGGGTGAGGAGCCGTTCGACACGACCGCGAACGGGGAGAGCGTGATCGAGCACCCCGAGCCCGGCGAGGTCGTCTGGTGCGACGGGGCCGGGGTGACGTGCCGCAGGTGGAACTGGCGGCAGGGCCGACGCACCGGCCTGACGGACACGACTCGGACGGCGTTGTTCATCCTCGACGCCCTCGCTCCGATCACCGACGCTGAGCTGCAGGCCGCGGGCGACGCACTTGCCGAGGTGCTGGCGAGCCTGGGCAAGGACGTGCAGGTAGCGAGACGCCTGGTGAGCGCGTGATCCGGCAACGCATCACGGGGATACCCCCGTGGACGATGGCGATCGCGGCCATGCTGTCCGTGCAGCTCTCCAACGCCCTGTCGGTGCCCATCATCAACCAGGTCGGGCCGGCGGGTACCGCGTGGCTGCGCATGTGCTTCGGCGTCGTGTTCCTCTGGCTCATCGCCCGGCCCGCGCTCCGCTCCCTACGCAAGAAAGACATTCCAGCGCTGCTGGTGCTCGGTGTGGTGACGGGGTTCATGACCACGTTCTTCCTCGCCGCGGTCGACCGTATCCCGCTGGGCACCGCGGTCGCGATCGAGTTTCTCGGCCCCTTGACGGTAGCCGGGATCATGAGCAAGCAGCGCAAGGCCCTCCTCTGGCCACTGCTCGCCCTCATCGGGGTCGTACTGCTCACAGAGCCTTGGCACGGCACCATTGACCTCGCAGGCGTTGGATTCTCCATTGCCGCGGGAACCTGCTGGGGTCTGTACAACGTGTTCACCCAGCATGTCGGAAACCGGTTCTCCGGCATCAGCGGGCTGTCGCTGACGATCCCGGTCGCAGCAATAGCGACTCTGCCGGTGGGGTTGCCGCAGGTGATCGGGGGCGAGTTCACCTGGTGGGTACTCCCGGCCGCGGCGGGGATCGCGCTCATTACGCCGGTGATCGCGTTCGGTCTCGAGATGCTCGCCCTGCGCCGCATGACCCACACCGCGTTCGGCACGTTGCTGTCAATCGAGCCCGCGTTCGGGATCCTCATCGGCCTGCTCGTACTCGCCCAGACCCCCACCCTCGTGCAATTGGCCGGTATCGCGCTGGTCGTTCTCGCGGGAGCAGCCGCGCAACGCGGAGGCAGACGAACGACCGAACCCGTTGCGACAACTGACCTGCCCGCATCAACAGCGAAGGAGACCCGATGACCGCCACCCCGAAATACAGTTCCACGTTCATCTTCGAGACCCGGAATCTCACCGAGGAGTTCGATCGGATCGACAGTGAGATCGCGACCCGTGCCCGTCAGATCCCTGGCTTTCTCGGGGAAGAGGCCTGGCACAACGAAGAGACGGGCCTACATGCTGAGGTCTACTACTGGACCGACATGGACGCCCTGAAACAGCTCATGGGTATGGACACCCACCGTCTCGCGAAGTCTCGGTATGGGGAGTGGCTGGGCGAGTACCGGGTCGTGATCTCCGAAGTGCAATCGGTGTATGGCAATCCGATCCTCGGCCTCGAACACCGACCCGACCAGGAGCAGTCATGACCAGCCAGCTTTTCACCGGCCTCTCTGCGTTCCCCCTCACCCCGCTGCACGACGATCAGGTCGATGAACGAGCCTTCACCGGACTCATCGAACGGCTCGCCACAGCCGAGGTGGATTCGATCACCGCACTCGGCTCGACCGGCTCCTACGCCTACCTCACCCCGGATGAGCGCGCCCGCGTCGCCAGCCTCGCCGTCGAGCACGCGGGATCGACGCCGGTGTTCGTCGGGGTCGGGGGACTGCGCACCTCCCATGTCCTCGCGCACGTCGCATCCGCCGAGGCTGCAGGAGCGGCCGGTGTGCTGCTGGCACCGATGACGTATCAGCCGCTGACTGCGGATGATGTGTTCGAGCTGTTCCGAACCGTCTCCGAGCACACCGATCTCCCCGTGATCGTCTACGACAACCCCGGCACGACTCACTTCGCGTTCACGACGGAGTTGTACGCGCGGATCGCCGGGCTGCCGGGGATCACGTCGATCAAGATCCCCGGCGTTCCCCTGGATCCGGCGGATCCCCGGAACCTCGATGCGGCGCGGCAGCACATCGCGGAGATCCGGGCGGCGATCCCGGAGCATGTCACGATCGGGGTCTCGGGAGATGCGTTCGCTGCCGCGGGCTTGAACGCGGGCTGCGACGCCTGGTACTCGGTGATCGGCGGCACCCTCCCCGAGCCCGCGCTCACGATCACCCGTGCGGCACTGCGAGGCGATGGCGCTGCAGCGTTCGCCGAGTCGGAACGGCTCTCACCGCTCTGGTCGCTGTTCACCGAGTTCGGGGGCAGCCTGCGCGTGGTCGCTGCAATCGCCGAGCATCTCGGGCTCGCCCCCAGGCGGTGCCTGCCGTTACCGATTCAGGGGCTCGATGCCGCCCAGCGGGCCCGGGTTGCTGCAGTGGTGGAGGATCTCGGTCTTGATTCCTGACCATCGCCGGAACCGACGACCGCGGACTGCGGTCCGCAAGTCGTCAGCACAGGTGAGCTGATGGTGGCGGTGCTCATCGCGCTCCTCTCGAGCGTGTTCTGGGGTGTCTCGGATGTCCTCGGCGGTATCGCGGCGCGCGGCAGCACCGTGCTCCGCGCGACCGCGTGGGCGTATCTCGGCGCGACCGTGACGATGCTGATCGTGGTCATGGCCCGTTCCGGGGAGTGGTCGACGGCGATGCTGGTGGCCGCGACCGTCGCCGGCGTGACGAATGTCCTCGGGCTGCTCGCGTTCTATGCCGCGTTCGCGTCGGGCCCGATGGGGCCGATGGGTGCGATCGTCGGTGCGACCCAGGCCGTGGTCCCGGTCGTCGCTGCGGTGATCTGGAAGCACGAGACGCTCGGACTGGTCGCGTTCGCCGGGATGGGGATCGCGATCCTGGGCTCGGTGCTCATTGGCATCGCCGAGGGGCGGGGCGCGGGACGAGCGACGTTCCGCCCGATCATCTGGGCCGTGATCGCAGGCCTCTTCTTCGGCAGCACCGTCACCGCACTCGGCATGGCCCCGCACAGCGCCGGCCTGTTGACGCCCGCGGTGGAGATGGTGATCGGGCTCGGCATCATCGGTGTCCTGCTGCTCGCGGTGCGCGGCTCGACACGCATCGGTTACGCTTTCGGATCCATCGGGAGCACGCGGCCGGGCGCGCAGCCGTCGCGACGTGCCATCGGCATCGCAGTCATCGGCGGGGTGGTGCTGGCAGCCGCGAACAGCACCGAGGTCCTCGCCCTGCAGGCGGGGTCCCTGGCCGCGGTCGGCGTCGTGATCTCGCTCTACCCGGTGACCACCGCCGTGCTGGCCTGGGTGTTCCTGAAGGAGCACCTCCGGGCGCTGCACCTGATCGGGATCGCCGCGGCGCTCGGCGGCTGCGCACTCCTGGCACTGTCCTGAAAGGAAGAAGCTGATGGGCGTCAGGATCTCGCCGCTGGCGCGGTACGTGTTCGCAGCCACACTCGTGCGTTCCGCCGACGGCGGCGCGGTCGTCGCAATCGTGCTGCTCGCGCACGCCAGCGGGCTGCCCGACTGGGTGTCCGGGCTGCTCGGCGCCTCGATCACCGCCCCGCACCTGCTCGGCCCGTTCATCGCCCGCCGCCTCGACACCGCACACGACGGGCGCAAAGTCATCGCCCTCTCCGCGGTCGCCCATGGAGCGCTCCTCGGTGCCGCCGGACTGCTGCTCCCCGTCACCTGGGCGATCATCCCGGCGCTCCTGCTGGTCGTCTCGGGCCTGTTCGGTCCGATGCTCACCGGTGGCATCAGCAGCCGCCTGCCCTCGATCGCAGGGCCATCGCAGAAGAGCCAACGCCGGGCGCAGAGCTGGGACGTCGCCAGCTACGGCCTCAGCGGCACCCTCGGCCCTGCCATAGTCGCGTGGATCGCCGCGACCGCCGGCCCGATGGTGGCAACGCTGATCCTCGCGTCCGCTGCCATCCTGGGGGCAGGAGCGGTGCTCGCCCTGCCCCGTCAGGCGCCTGTTTCCGATCCGGGCGCGGTGCCCTCTCCAGCGCGCACCCTCGCAACGATCTGGCGGTCAGGTCCGCTGCGCCGCACGCTGAGCCTCACCGTCGTGATCGCGTTTTCGGTTGCCGCTATGCCGATCTACGCGGTCGCGATCGCCCCGAGCCTGGGCGATGCCGCCCTCGCCGGCGCCCTGGTCGCAGGCTACGGAGTGGGGAACCTTGCCGGCTCCGCGCTGCTGATGGTGTGGCCGCTGCGAGGCGACGCCGACAAGCTCACCGCGTGGCTCGCCGGCGTGGTCGCGGCAGCGGTCGCAACGGTGATCCTGGTGCCCGGATTCGCCGCGGCGCTCACCGCGTTCACGGTCGCAGGCATCGCGAACGCCCTGTTCTTCGCCGCAACCCTGGCCGCGCGCAGCGAGTACGCCCCGCTCGAAGCGCGCGGGCAGGTGTTCATCTGGGTCGGGGCGCTGAAGATCGCGGCAGGTTCGGCGGGCACCGCGACTGCCGGCGCTCTCATCGGCAGCATCCCCTGGGCGCCTGTCGCCGCAGTAGCCGCTTTGTCCGGAGTCGCCGCACTCGTGTGCGGGATCGAAAGCTCCAGCAAAGCCTTGCGCCCCTGAGCCGGACCCGCCCAACGAGAGCCGTGGTGAAGCAGAACCCTAGCCTCGTCGCTCCAGAACCTGCGCGCTACACCCGAGGTCATCTCCATAGCCCCCCCTCATCCCCAGCACCAAGAGCAACAGGTCACCGTCTGACTACCCCATCGACAGGTCCATGCATCCAGAGCGGCCATCGGGTCACTTGTGGGCCACAAAAGGATTTTGGGCCAGCGTTTCGGACCGCCCTACCTCGGCGTGGCGGGCCGCCGGCGCCGGTGGCCCTAATTCGGTCCATTCCGGACCGTCGCTATTGACGCTTCACCGGGCGCTTCGTAACGTAACACCATGAGAAAACTACGCGAGCATCTACTGTCCCTCACTGCGGTGTCAGCACTGGTCAGCGCCAGTGCCCTAGCGGTTGCTGCTCCAGCGCAAGCGGCAGGGGAAGCAACACCAGACATCGACAAATATTTCGGGACAACGATCTGTGGAGCCTACAAAGACGGTGGAAATGGCTATGGCTACAAGAAAGACCCGACCATTCCCCTGACCAGTTCCGCTTGGACCCGCCTACTCAAAAATGACCCCTATGGGCTAAAGACCGGAGACCGCATTTGGGCAAAGGTGAGCCCCAACCTGGGTAAGACGTTCCCGCTATATAACTGGTCAAGCGTGAAAGCCGAAATGCGTTTTGATTCAGTCACTGGACAACCTTATTACCAACAGGTATTTTCCAAGCTCAATACGTCAATGAACAATGCTACTTGCGGGTCTACGTTCTGGATCGGGTATGAGAAATCACTCCCCCTTCTCGATCGCGGACTAGTACAGCCGAGTGCGGGGCGAATGAAAATCATTCAAGTCCGAACAAATGGAATTTCATTCATTGGCGTAGAAGGGGTCATGAAGGGCGCCGTGATGAATTTCCGCGTCGTTTCCGGAGCCAACAAGACATACTTGAACGTGCACACCACCGGCCCGAAGCTCAACTTCGGGAGCGTAGAGGACGGAGCGCGCGCCTTTATGGAGTCGCGAGCAGAAGACAGCTGGAAGGCGCTAGCCAATTCGATCGGTAAGGCTCAGTAACCAGACCACCCAGCCATGTCGCGCAGCCGCCTCCGTTGGACCGGGCAGGCTCGGAACGTGGCGACCTTTGCAGCACAAGGGCGACAGTTCGAACGAACTGTCGCCCTTGTCATTGCCCGCCGGCGGGGCCAGGCTTGCGCGCGGGCCCAGAGCACCAGGTTGATGAAGGTCACCACGTTCACGGATCCGAACGCTTCGCCGAGCACGGGGTTGAAGCCGGATTAGCCTCACCGCATGAACGAAACCTCCGGCCTCCTGCTCATCGGCTACGCCCGCGTCTCCACCGACGAGCAACGCACCCACACGCAGATCGACGCCCTGGAGCGTGCCGGATACGCACGGGCGTTTACCGAGCACGCTATCGGGGCGCGATGACCGCCCCCAGCTAGCCGCAGCACTGGAGGTACTGAGGTCCGGCGATTCCCTGGTGGCCTGGAAGCTCGACCGCCTCGGACGGTCGCCCCGCACCTCATCGACACCGCTGCCGTCGAGCGAGTGTGAGCGGAAGCGGTGGCACAAGTTGATGGTGGGTCCGTCCGTACGGCTTCCCAAAATACTCACGCACCACAGCCAAGAGAAGACCGGCGTCGAGGAAGTCACCCAGGCGCGGCACTTGGCCGAGGTCGAAGACATGGCCCGTGGCGTCGTGGCGGTCACACGTCAGGTGCCCGAGCACTCGGTGAACGTGACCGTGGAGGTGCCCGACGCAGCCGAAGCACGTACGGCGTGGGTCAAGGCTGGAGAAGATGGGGAGAGCGCGCACCGCGAGGTTGAAGCGGCGGCAGCTCGTGGCCGAGCAGCAACCACGAACACGAAGGCGCGCGAGAGTTTCGGTGTCAACGACGCCGCGTTCGTGCTTGGCGTCTCCAAGCAGCGCCTCAGCCAACTCACGGCGAAATAGTACGAGTTTGGAGCAGCAGCCGCAAGGGTCAGCGTAGTGACCAAAAGATTCCTGTCTGCGCCATTCCTAACCGAGCCTGAGACATTAGAGGATGGCCCATGACTAGGCGTACATATTGGATCTGGGGAGTCTTCACTCTACTGCTGGCCCTCATCGGGGTTGTGACAGTCCTCCCACTGTTGTTGGTGACAACCAACTATGCGTGGTGGGTTGTGCCGCTCTTGATCGTTGTTGCGGGTTCTATCTCGTGGGTAGTTGTCAGGCTCATTGAGGGGCGACGGATCGTTGACTGAGGGGTGAAAGATTCCGGGATGCTCCGGCTTTCGTGGCCTAGTCGCACTCTCGTTGCCTGAGCGGGCAGTTTTCTTCAAAGTGAGAGGTCTGCGAGAAACGATCGCGACAAAGGCCGCCAACTTTCATCCGCAGTCCGGTTGTTTGTTGTTGAAGATGACACTGGGGTGGTGTGGAGATTTATTTCACACCACCCCAAGTTTTTTGCTAGCGGGGACCAAGCTGTGGGCACAGCTGTTGATACAGATTCATTCCAAACTGCTGCCAAAGTGGCTCTTCGGACATTAGCTGGCCCTCGAGCGGCCGGAAAGCTGTGTCAGGGTTGCATTGCGCTGTTGCTGTCTGCGACGACAATGGGCACGTCTCTGGAGCCAATCTTCTGCCCGAGGCTCCGCTGCCCAGAGCGGTGGAATCAACGACGCACACCCACCATGAGCCGCTCCTTTGCTTCGTACTCGCGCAGTGAGGTGGGCGTCATGCAAAAGAGCACGTCTTCCCGGAGCCCCGCATGGCTCCCGCGCCGCGCGGTGTCCACCGCCGTGAACTGGACCATTCGGATCGAGACCTGGCTCATCGTGACAGTCGTTTCATGCTTCACCTGTGCCTAGCGACTGGCTGCTCTGGAGACGGGAAGCTTTGTCCTGTACCTGAGCTATCTCACCACGGTGTCGCTAAAGTGCGACCGCATGCCGACCCCGGGCGGCCGACTACACATACCAGCGTCTATCTCGTCTCAGGCGAGGTGTGAGACAGCGCGCAGGTAGGAGACCCCGATGAAGCCTCTTTTGGCCGTGCGGCTTCATGGAAAGGTGAGTCTCGAATCAATCGAGGGTATGCGTCAAAACGTTGAGGCTGCATCGATCGCCGCGCGGGCCGCCGCCACGACGCCCGCGTCGGTGAAGAGCACCTGCGGGGCGCCGCCGCCGGGACCCGTGGGATCGGACTCGCGCTGGCCCTTGGCCGAGAGGTGAATGGCGTCGACGCCGGCCGCGGCCAGCGCCGGGATGGCCTCGATGCTCACGCCCCCGCCGGCCATGATTTGGGTGCGGCCGCTGGCCGTGGCGACCAGGCGCGAGAGCACCTCGACGCCGTCTCCCGCCGCGGCGGCGCCGCCGGAGGTCAGCACGCGCACGCAACCGAGCGAGATGACGTCCTCGATGAGCTCCTCCGGCGAGGAGACCACATCGATCGCGCGGTGGAAGACCACGTCCAGGTCCCCGGCCGCCGCCACGATGCGGCGCATCGCCTCGACGTCCACGCCGCCCTCGCGCAGCAGGGCGCCCACCACGACACCCTCCACGCGTTGCCCGCCGTCAGCACCCAGCGCCGCGAGCGCGGCGACGTCGGCTACCGTGACGCGCACCGCCGCGTCGTCGTACACGAAGCCACCCTCGGCCGGACGCACCAGGACGCACACGCCCGCGGGGCCGCCCTGGCGGCCCGTCGCGGCGGCGTCGGCGGCCAGGGCGGCGAGCACCTCGGAGACCAGGCCGATCGACGGCGTCAGCCCGCCCGTGGAGCCCAGGGAGACGCACAGCTCCAGGCGGTCGGCGCCGGCGCGCTGGGCGGCGAGGGCGCCCTCGACGTCCTGGACGGCAATCTCGAGCTGGAGGGCGTTCTGCGCGGGGGAAGTCATGCTCCCCATTCTGCCGTGTCGCCGCCGTGATCGCCCGTGCCGCTACCCTCGTGACATGTCCGCCGCACCCGAGCCGCCAGCCAGCACCCCACCCACCGTGCCGCCGCTGCCGGACGGGTCGCACGGGCCGGGCAACCGCACCAAGGCGCTCGCCCTCCTCGGCCTCTGCCTCGCGGTCGGGACGGCCGTGGCCCTGGTCTTTGCCCTGAAGCACGACCTCGGCGATCCGAGCCAGCTCGTCGGCGTGATCGTGCTGACGCTCATGACGGCCTTCGTGGGCTGGATCTCCGTGACCCTGTGGCGCGGGCTGGGCCGGGCGAGCGTGCGAGTGGACGCGGCCGGGCTCACGCTTCCACGCGTCACGCCGGTCGAGCGGGCACGGCCCGCCGGACGGATTCCTTGGACCGAGCTGGGCCAATGCTTCGTCTTTGTCGCCGAAGGCCAGCGGCCGTCGACCCTGCGCGGCTCCACGCCTGGTCGTTTCGTGCGGGGCGAGACGCGCTACGGCTTGGTGCTGACCAATCGGGCCCAGGAGGTGCTGAGCACCTTCATCGCGCCGGCCTGGGGGCCCGAGGCAGTGCTGGGGCTGGCCACGCGCATCGTGGGGCAGACCCGACGGCCGCTCACCCTGATTCACGCGCGGCGATTGCCGATGCCGGGCGAGCTAGGCGCCACCCTGACGGGCGCGCGGGCACGGGAGTGGGAGCGGAGCTAGAAACCCACTCCACCGTGCGGCTGCACCGGGCGCCCTCACCACCCCGCGGGCTCCCCGCGGACCATGCGGCCGCCCCGTCCGGGGCTACGCCTTCTGCAGAGCCGCCGGCTCCGACGCGAGGGTGATCGCCACGGCCTCGCCCGGCTCGTAGGCATCATCGGCGGCGTGCTGCACCGCGAGCTCCTCGGAGCCGCCCGCCGCGTCCACGTCGAGCCGCACCACGGTGCGGCGCAGGGATCCCAGGAATCCTGAGGAGGTGACCGTCCCGCGCAGCCCGCGCGCGGCGTCGGGCGTCGTGACCCCCGCCCGCTCGAGCCGCAGGTTCTCGGGGCGGACGAACGCGAGGACGTTCTCGCCGGGAACCGCGCCGTCCGTCGACCCCACGGGAAGCATGGAGCCGTGCACCAGTACGCCCGCCTCGTGCAGCACGCCGTGCAGGCGGTTGGAGAGGCCAACGAAGTCGGCAACAAAGGGCGTGGCCGGGGAGCGGTAGAGCTTCTCCGGCGTCCCCAGCTGCTCGATGCGCCCGTTGTTCATGACCGCCACGCGATCGGAAATGGCGAGGGCCTCCTCCTGATCGTGGGTCACAAACACCGTGGTGATGCCGAGCTCGGTGACGATCGCACGGATCTGCTCGCGCAGGCGCACGCGCACCTTCGCGTCGAGGGCGGAAAGCGGCTCGTCGAGCAGCAACGCCTTGGGCCGCGTCACGAGGGCGCGGGCCAAGGCCACGCGCTGCTGCTGGCCGCCGGAGAGCTGGTGCGGATAGCGCTCCTCGAAGCCCTCGAGGCCCACCACCGCGAGCGCCTCGGCCACGCGGGGCCCGCGTTCCGCCCGCGGCACCTTGCGCTGCTCCAAACCGAAGGCCACGTTCTTGGCCACGGTGAGGTGCGGGAAGAGCGAGTAGGCCTGGAACACCATGCCGATGTCGCGCTTGTTCACGGGGGTGTTCGACACGTCCTCCCCGCCGATCGTGACGGCGCCGCCGGAGACCTCCTCCAGGCCGGCCAGGCAGCGCAACGCCGTGGTCTTGCCGCAGCCGGACGGGCCCAGCAGGCACACGAGTTCACCGGGAGCCAGGTCGAGCGTCACCCCCTTGAGGACGGTGTTGGAGCCGTAGGTCTTCACGACCTCCTGCAGGCTGACGGACACGCCTCCGGCGCCCGACGTCGCGGGGCTGGGCTGGGTGGGCGATTCAACGGGCATCTGGGCCCTCCTTCTGGGAGGCGGGGACGGACGGAGCGGCGGCGTTCCGCCCGGCGGAGGCGGGCACGGCGGGAACCGCCGGGGAGGCCCCGGTGGCGTCCCCGGCCGCGCCCCGCGACGCCGACGCGGCCGCCTTGCGCTCGCCCTTGCGCGGGCGGGCGGTGAGCCACCCCACCAGGACGAGCAGCCCGAAGATCACGACGAGCGAGAGGAAGGACATGATGACCGCGCCGAAAGGATCGGACTGATTGAGCTGAAGCAAGGCCACCTGGAACGTGCGGCGCGAGAGCAGGGCGGAAACGGTGTACTCGCCAAGCACGATCGCGATGGTCAGGAGCGAGGCGTTGAGCAGGCCGCGGCGGACGTTCGGCGCCAGCACCTTCACGAGCACCGCGAACCAATTCGAGCCGAGCGAGCGGGCCGCCTCGGAGAGCGTCCTCGCGTCCACGCCGGCCAGGTCGGTGACAATAGCCCGGTAGGCGAACGGCAGCACGAGGATTCCGTAGGCCAGAAACAGCGTCCAGGTCTCGGTAGAGATGTTCTGGCCGATCCACCGATAGATGGGGGCGAATCCCACCACCATGACGATTGCCGGGATGGCGATGGGGAGGATCGTGAGCAGGTCGAGGATGCGTTGCAGCCGCGGGAAACGCAGGTGCACCAGCACGATCGTCGGGAACAACACCACGAGGACCAGGACCAAGACGAGGAGCGCCAGCACCAGGGAGTTCATGAGGCCCTTGAACATGGCGCGGTACTTGCGCTCGTTCTCCGGGTCGAAGAGCCCGGTCCAGTGCTCGGCGCCGTAGCCGCCGCCGGTCTGGCGCAGCGAGAACTCGAGCATGGCCAGCAGCGGGACCACGAGGAGCACGGCCACGACGGTGAGGATGAGGCGGCGCAGCCAGGGGCGGGGCGCGGTGTCCACGGAAAGGGACCGGCTCATCGCTGCCACCTCGCTGCCCGCTTCATGAGCACCGAGTAGACGACCATGACCACGGTCATGACCACCACCATGCCCAGGGCCAGCACGCCGGCGGTGTTGGCGCTCGAGGCGCCCGTCTCGCCCACGAGGGCAGCCCTGATCTGCAGCGGCACGATCTGGGCGCCCTGGGAAATGAGGGCGGCGGCCGTGGCGTAGGAGCTAAAGGCGTTGGCGAAGAGGAGAAGGAGGGCACCGAGGAAGGAGGGCGCCAACACGGGGAACCCCACGCGCGTCCAGTAGCTGCTCCGGGTCCCACCCAGCGTCGCGGAGGCCTCGGCCCACTGCGGCTTGAGGCCCTCCATGGCCGGGAGGAAGGTGATGATCATGAGCGGGATCTGGAAGTAGAGGTACGGCAGGATCAGTCCGGGCACCGTGTAGAGCCAGTTCCCTCCCGCATACATGTCGAGCCCCAACCTGTCCTTCAGGAAGACCGTGATGACGGCGTTCATGCCGATCGTGACGATGAACGCGAAGGCGAGCATGACGCCGCCGAACTGCGCAAGCACCGAGCTCGCAGCGTCCATGCACCGCCGGATCCACCCGTCCCTGCTGACGCCGGTGAGCGCCCAGCAGGCCAGCGCGCCGATCACGGCGCCCGCCACCGCCGTCACGACGCTCAGCCAGGTGGAGGCCCAGAACGAGTCCCAGACGGCGGAGTCCTTGAACGCCGCAAAGTTGGCGAGCGTGAAGCCGCCCTGCTTGTCCTGGAATCCGCTCACGATGGCCAACACCGTGGGCACCAGCAGGAAGAGCAATACGTAGGCGGCGAAGGGCACCAGGCCCAGCGCCGCGCTCAGACGTTTCATCTTGGTTCACCTTTGGGGAAGGAGCGAAGGATCTGGCCGACCGGAAGCACCGCGTGGCCCGCCTGGCGTTGCAGGGCGAGCCACGCGATGGATCGGGGTGGAGGAGGAGGGGAGGTCCCCCAAGGAGCCCTCCCCGTCACCTCACTTGGTCAGGGCGGACCAGCGTTCCTTCAGCAGGGCATTGGCCGTGTCGACCTCTTCCGTGGTCGGCGACACCCAGTCGGCGGAGGTGGTGCCGAAGGTGACGGCGTTGAGGTCCGCCTCGGTGACAGCGCCGGCCTTCTTCAGCGCATCGGCGCGGACCGGCACGGCGTTGCCCTCGAGGAAGAGCTTCTGGCCCTCGTCGGAGAAGATGTACTCCTGCCACAGGCGGGCGGCGGCCGGGTTGGGGCCCTCCTTGTTGATCGCCTGGTTGTAGAAGGAGACGTAGGCCTTGCCCGGGAGCACCGTGGTCTTGAAGGAGGGCTTGTCCTTCGCCGCCGCCACGTTGTTGTAGGACCAGTCGAAGACCACCGGGGTCTCGCCGGAGGCGATCGTGCCCGGCGTCGGGTCGACGGTCAGGAAGTTGCCGGCGTCCTTGAGCTTCTGCATGAAGTCGATGCCGGGTCCAAAGTCGCTCACGCTGCCGCCGTTGGCCACGGAGATGTTGCCGATGGCGGCAAACGCCGCACCGGCCTGCGTGGGATCGCCGTTGATGGCAACCTTGCCCTTGTAGTCGGCACCCAGGAGGTCATCGAGCGCCTTGGGCTCCGGGACCTTCTCTGAGTCGTAGCCCACGGACATGATGCCCGTGTAGTCGTTGACCCACAGGCCAGTGGATTCCTTGTTGGCCTCCGGGATGTCGTCCCAGGTGCTCACCTTGTAGGGGGCGAACATGTCGGTGTTGGCGAGCGCCACGGCGGCGCCGAGGTCGAAGACGTCCGGCGCGGTGTCGGTCCCGGCCTGGTCCTTGGCCGCCTTGATCTCGTCCGCGGAGGAGGCATCGGGGATGTCGGAGTTGACGGTGATCCCGTACTTGTCCTCGAATCCCTTCTTGATGGCCCCGTAGTTGGCCCAATCGTCCGGCAGGGCCACGACGTTGAGCTCGCCCTCCTTCTTGGCGGCCTCGACGAGCTGATCCATGGAACCGAAGGCCGAGACGGACGTGGCGGTCTTGGCGTCCACGGAGCCCGAGTCGGCGTTGCCGGAGTCGCCGGAACCGCCGCAAGCGGTCAGCGATCCGGCCAGAGCGACGAGGGCGGCGGTGGCGAGCAGGTGATGACGTTTCACGGTGGGTGCGATCCTTCCGAGGTTTCAAGGACGGCCCGGGAGGGCGGACACCGTGCGTTGCGGCGGCGCCGCTGCGTTTGGTGCGTCCAGGAAGAGGTCTAGTGCCGCCAAACTACGTTCCGACCCCGGATAAGTGAACGGAAAGTGAACGACTTTCTTTGGGCTCCCGCTGGCGATTTCGTTGCGCCGGGCGACGCCCCGTTCCGGCCCCGCCCCGATCCCCGGGGCAAAGTCCGCGCCACCTCAAGGATTTTGGACTGCCCGAGCAACCATTGAATCCGTTGCCGCCTGCGCGGCGGGGCCGCCCTCTCCGAAGAATCTTTGTTCATCCGTGATCTGCCACACCCCCGCGCTCGCCTCGGACAGGAGCGCTGCCGGGGCCGCCCCGTCCCCCGGGGCGCACCTTAGGTGACACCAAAGCGCGCGCGCCGGGCGGCCCAACGTGTGGGGCCGCCCGCGCCCCGCCTCAGGCGGCGCTCCCCTGGGAGCCCTGCGACAGCGAGTACGGTGCCTCGCCCACCGCGTGCTGACCCTCCGGGAGGGTGCCGTTGAGGTGGAAGTCGCCGATGGACCTGGCCCTGAAGGCAACGGGATTATGCGTCGCCACGGTCTGCGCGTTGCGCCAATGCCGATCCAGGCCCTTCGAGATGGAGGTGCCGGAGGCCCCGACGGTCTCGAAGAGCTGCTGGGCTGCCCCGAGCGCCAGATCAGGCACGATCACCTGGGCCTGCTCCACCGCGATCTCGGCGAGGGAGAGCTCGTACGGCACCGGGCCCGCGTAGCCCTCGGCGTCGGCCCCGGCGGTCGCCGCGGCGTCCAGGCCCTCGTCAAGCACCCGGGCCGCCTGCAGCACTGTGGCCTCGGCGGCGAAGGCCTTGGCCGAGATCCTGCCCACCACCTGCTGGATCAGCGGGTCCTCGCGGAAGGGCAGTCCCGTCCCCGTGTTGAAGGTGCGCGTGCGCCCGGCGATGGTGGCCACCGCGTCTCGGCGCGCCGCCCGCGCGATCCCGGCCAGCACCGCGAGCAGGTAGAGCTGGAAGAAGGCCTCCTCGTGGACCGCCTCCGGCCCGGCCGCCTGGCGCGAGAGCACCGCACCGGCCTCCACGTGCACGGCGTCGAAGCTGGCGGTCCCCGTGCCGGTGAGGGTCTGGCCGAAGCCGTCCCAATCGTCCTCGAGCGCCACTCCCGGCGCGCCCGTCGGGACCACGGCAAAGACCTGGATGACCGTGGGGTCGACGCCCTCCACGGCGGCCGTGACGCGCGTGTAGTCGCTAAAGAGCGAGCCGGTGGCGTAGTACTTCGAGCCGTCCAGCTGCCAGGACTCGCCGTCCGGCGAGAGCCGCGTGTTCAGCTCGCCCAGCGCGTTGCCGCCGCGCTCGGTCGAGGCGTTGCCCACGGTCTCCCCCGCCAGGACGCGCCCGTACCAGAACTCCCGGACCGCCTCCGGCTGGAAGTGCAACCCCTCCACGAACCCGAAGTGGGAGCGGTACAGGTGCGCCACGTTGGAGTCCGCCTCAGCGAGGTCGGCGATGAGCCGGGCGGTGGTCTGCACGCTCGCACCCACGCCGCCGGCCCAGCGCGGCACCCGCAGGGCACCGAACCCCGCCTCGTCGAGCCAGGCGACGGCCTCGTGCGGCAGCTCGCGCCGCGCCTCGCGCTGCAGCGCCCCGGCCCCGATCTGGGCAAAGAGGGACGCGTAGCGCAGCGAGAGCGATTCGTAGGACGCCTCGAGAGAGGGGCGCGCGGACAACGACATGCATGGCCTCGATTCCATCGGTCCCGGCGGAAGCACCCTCGCCTCGGGGCGATGGTTGCTGCGGCGTCAACGAGCCAGGTCTCTCGGCCGCTCTGGATGGAGCTGCGGGTCCTTCTCAGGACCCACAGCTTCATCTTGGGGTCTCGCGGACACGCGGCGCAATCGGGGACGCCCACATGACGGAGCAAGACGTCACGATGCCGCGCACGTTGCCCCACCCGCGCGCGCAGACCCCGCGCGGGGCGGGCGCGAAGCCCTGGTTGACGCCGCTGACCATGCCGGCCGCCACCCGCTCCGCGTCAGCCAGACGCCCACGCCGGCCGGCGCGACGCACGGACCACACCGCGCGCAACACAATTTGGTGCGACCAGTCCCCGCGTGCTCAATAGAGGGGTACCCATCCAGAGCGGCTGAGAGACCTGGCTCCGCGACGCCGCAGCAACCACCACCCCCACGCACGCGTGGGGAACGGCCGGTGCTCATGCCAGGACTCGATGGAGGAAGCGCGTGAGCACCTACGCACCTGCCCGGAATCAGCCGATCAACCTCGCCGTGTCCCGCGACGAGGACGAGAGCGCCCAGCGCCTCTGGAGTGAAGAGGAACGCCTGGCGTTCTGGGAGGGCGCGGCGCGGCGCCTGACCTGGGACGCCCCGTGGCACACGGTGCACTCCGCCACGGCGCCCAACGCTGACACCCGCCGAGGCCCGGACTTCCGATGGTTCGAGGGCGGAACACTCAACGCCGCCGTCAACTGCGCCGACCGCCACGTGGCCGCCGGCAACGGCGACAAGGTGGCGCTGCACTTCGAGGGCGAGCCGGGCGACACCCGCACCATCACCTACCGCGAGCTCACGGAGCTCGTCTCCCAGGCCGCCCACGCGCTCACCGCGCTCGGCATCGACAAGGGCGATCGCGTCGTCGTCTATCTCCCCGTGCTCGTGGAGACCATCGTCATCACGCTGGCGTGCGCGCGCATCGGCGCCATCCATTCCCTCGTCTTCGGCGGCTTCTCCGCGGAGGCCCTCCAGTTCCGTGTGGAGGACACGGGGGCCAAGCTGCTCGTCACCACGGACGGCCAGTTCCGCCGCGGCAAGTCCGTGCCGGTCAAGGCCAACGCCGACCAGGCGGTCTCGGGCGAGAACAACATCGAGCACGTCCTGGTCTTGAAGCGCACAGGCAGCGAGATCGAGTGGACGCCGGGCCGCGACGTCTGGTGGCACGACGTCGTGGACACGCAGCCGCGGCAACACGAGGCGCAGGCCTTCGACGCCGAGACACCGCTGTTCATCATGTACACCTCCGGCACCACGGGAAAGCCCAAGGGCCTCGTGCACTCGACGGGCGGCTACCTGACGCAGGCGTCCTGGAGCCACGAGTTCCTCTTCTCCCACCCGGATCCCGAGCGGCGCGCCGACGATGTGCACTGGTGCACCGCCGACCTCGCGTGGGTCACGGCCCACACCTACGAGATCTACGGCCCGCTCTCCAACGGCGTCACCCAGGTCATCTACGAGGGCGTGCCGAACGCCCCGCACGCCGGGCGCCATTTCGAGATCATCCAGCGCTACGGCGTGACCTCCTACTACACGGCGCCCACGCTGGTGCGCTCGCACATGGGCAACTTCCCCGGCGGCATCCCCGCCGAGTACGACCTCTCCTCGATCCGCCTGGCCGGCACCGTGGGCGAGGCCGTCAACCCCGAGGCGTGGCAGTGGCTGCGCACGCAGGTGGGCCGCGACACCCCCGAGGGCATCCCCATGGTCGACACGTGGTGGCAGTCGGAGACCGGCGCCACCGTGCTCTCCCCGCGCCAGACCGACGTGAGCTTCAAGCCCGGCTCCGCCACGCGCGCCCTGCCCGGCCTCGCGGTGGACATCGTCGACGACGCCGGCGAGCGCGTGCCGGCCAACATCCAGGGCAACATTGTCATCACCCGCACGGGCCCGGCCATGGCCCGCACCGTGTGGGGCAACCCCGAGCGTTACTACAGCTCCTACTGGGAGAAGTACCAGGCGCAGGGCTGGTTCCTGGCCGGGGATGGCTCGCGCTTCGATGCGGACGGCGACGTCTGGATCCTCGGCCGCACGGACGACGTCATCAACATCTCCGGCCACCGCCTCTCCACGATCGAGATCGAGTCGGCCCTCGTGACCGACCCCGGTGTGGTGGAGGCCGGCGTGTGCCCCAGCGTCGACGCCTCCACCGGCCACGCCGCCGTCGCCTTCGTCGTCCCCCTCGACCGCACCTTGGTGAGCTTCGGGCACCTGCCCGACGCCGCGGCGTCGGGCAGTGAGGGCGCCTCGCCTTCCCTGCCCACCGGCCGGGGCGGCGCGGCGGAGACGCGCGAGGAGTGGGAGGCGCGGCGCGCCACCTTCGCGGCGGCGCTGCGGGCCGGTGTGACCAAGCACATCGGCCCCATCGCCAAGCCGCGCGACATCGTGCTCGTGGACGACGTCCCCAAGACGCGCTCGGGCAAGATCATGCGGCGCCTGCTCACCCAGCTCTTCGAGGACACCACGCTGGGCGACACCACCTCGCTGCAGAACGAGCCCTGCATCCCGGGGATCGACGCGGTGTGCCGCGCGGGGCTGCGGCTCTAGTCCGGCGGGCGAGCGGGTGAGCGGGTGGGCCACCCGCTCACCCGCCCCTCTGTGGCCGCGCCCCCTCCGAGAGGCACGGCCGGGGAACGGCCCTCAGAGCCGCTCCCGCAGGACGGCCCCGATCTGGCGTAGCGGCCCTGGCTGGGTCATCTCGCGGTGCGTGCAGTCCACATCGATCACCTCGACGCGGCCGCCCACGTGGCCCTCCCACTCCGCCGGATCGTGCTCCGGCCCCACGCCTCCACGCGCCGCACGGAAGAAGAGCACGTCACCGTCGTAACGCTCGTGCTCAAACTCGCGCAGGATCCGCGCCGTGTTGCGATAGGTCGCGACGAGCGCGCCGAGCCGTTCGGCGGAGAGCCCGCCCAGGGGCGAGGTGCCTTCCGTCAGGGCCCGGGCCAGCTGCCCCACGGTGGGCTCCGCCCCGCCCAGCGCGTCGTCGTCCCACCCCGCCATGGCGAGCACCGCCGAGATAGCGTCCTCGAGCGGCGGCTCCTCGATGCCGCGCTCGGCCTCGGAGGGGTAGGCGTCCAGGAGCGCAACCACGCCTGCCTCGCCGCCCAGGCGCGCTGCCATGGCCTGGGCCACCATCCCGCCCAGCGACCAGCCGAGCAGGTGGTACGGCCCCTCCGGCTGCACCTGCCTCATCCGCTCGATGTAGGCCTCGGCCATGTCGGCGAGCGAGCCAGGCTGTGCCCCCGGGTCCAGGACGCCGGCGGCCTGCAGCCCCCACACCGGCACCGTTCCGGGCAACTCGCGCGGAAGTCCCGCGTAGCACCAGGACAGCCCGCCCGCCGGGTGAATGCAGAACACCCCTGGCCCGGCGTCCGTGGCTGGCCGGCGCAGCGGCAGCAGCATCCCGAGTTCCGGCTCGGCCGCGTCGCTGTCGGCGCCGTCGTCTCCGTCAGCGTCGGTCCCTGCCGTCGTGCGCAGGAGCCCGGCGGCCAAGAGTTCAGGCGTCGGGTGCGTCATGAGGTAGCCGACACGCGGTCCCACCCCGATCCGCTCGCGCAACCGCGCCGTCAGGCTCACGGCCAGCAACGAGTGCCCGCCCAGATCGAAGAACGAGTCGGTCGCCGCGACGGCCGGCAGTCCGAGCACCTCGGCGAACGCCTCGCAGACCGCGGCCTCCGCAGGGCCGTTCGGCCCGCGCCCACCCGTAGCGGCCACGACTGGCAACGGGAGCGCGGCGGCATCGAGCTTGCCGTTCACGGTCAGCGGGAAGGCGGCGTGGATCACCACGGCGGCCGGGGCCATCTGCGCCGGGAGCCGCTGCGCGATCTGGCGCCTGAACCGCACTGGATCCGCCGTCGCTGGATCCGGACCCACAACGTGCACGATGAGCCGCGCGTCGTCGGCCCCGAGCAGGACCACCCTGGCGTGGACCTCGGACACCTCCTCCAGGCTTGCGGCCGCCGCCTCGACCTCCCCCAGCTCGATCCGGAAGCCGCGCAGCTGGACCTGGCGATCGGCGCGCCCCACGAAGTCGAGCACGCCGGAGCGCGTGCGGACGGCCAGGTCGCCGGAGCGGTACATGCGTGCCCCACGCTCCCCCGCCGCCTCGGCGAAGGGGTCGGCCACGAAGCGCTCCGCCGTCAGCTCCGGCCGGCCGATGTAGCCGCTCGCGAGCCCGGCGCCTCCCACGTGCAGTTCCCCCATCACACCGGGCGGCACGGGGTGACCGCCGGCGTCGAGCAGGTACACGGAAAGGTCGGGGATCGCCTCGCCGACGGGCGAGCGTCCCGCGTCCTCCCGGCCCACCTCGTGGTAGGTCACGTGCACCGTCGTCTCGGTGATGCCGTACATGTTCACGATCCTCGGCGTCCCCGGCCGGTGCCGGCCGAACCAGCGCCGCACGGTCAGCGGGTCCATCGCCTCGCCACCCAGGATCACGGTGCGCAGGGCGAGCCCGTCGTCTCCGCCCCGCGCGGCGTCTGCCGTCACGAGCTGGGCGAAGGCCGACGGCGTCTGATTCAGCACGGTGACTCGCTCGGCCTCGAGCAGCCCCAGGAACTCCTCCGGTGAGCGGGAGAGCGTGGGGGGAACCACCACGAGGCGGCCACCCGTCAGCAGCGCCCCGAAAAGCTCCCACACCGCAAAGTCGAAGGCGTAGGAGTGGAAGAGCGTCCACGTGTCCGTGGGGCCGAAGCCGAACCAGTGCCGTGTGCTGCGCAGCAGCCGCGGCACATTGGCCTGCGGGATCTGCACGCCCTTGGGACGCCCCGTCGAGCCCGAGGTGAAGATGACGTACGCCGGGTCCCGCGGCGTCGGCGCGGTGTTGCCGGGGCCCGGCGCGGGGGGCCCGGGATCCGCTCCAGGATCCGAGAGATCCACCACGCGGGCCTGCGGTCCGAGGGCGGCCAGCAGCCGCGGGTCCGGCTCCCCTGCGTGCAGCAGGACGCGCGGCGAGGCATCCTCAAGCACGTCGGCCAGGCGGGCGACGGGGTAGTCGGGGTCGAGCGGGACGTAGGCCGCGCCGGAGAGCACGACGCCCAGCACGGCGCCGACCTGCTCCACACCGCGCGGCAGCAGCAGCGCCACGAGCTCGCCGGGGCCAGCGCCCGCCGCGCGCAGGCGAGCGGCGAGGGCCTCGGCCCGCGCCGCCAGCTCCGCGTAGCTGACCTCACTACGAGGCCCGTCCGGGCCCACGCCCACCAGTGCGGTGCGCTCGGCGTGGCGGCGCAGGGCCGAACGGACGGCTCCTGCGAGGGTCGGCTCGTCGACGGGGTCGGGACCGGATCCCGGGGCGGCCTCGGTGCCGGGCGCGTTCTCGGCGGAGTGGGCCGCACCGACGCGGCGCGCCTCCTCCTGCCGCCAGGAAAGACAGCGCGCCGCCTCCGCTTGGGCCCCTCGAAGCGAGGCCTCGTCGAGCGGGCGATCGAAGAGCCGGGACGATGGAGCCGCCAGGGCCTGGTTCAGCAGCGTGACGAACCATCGTGCGAGATCCTGAACCGTCGCGGCGTCGAACACATCGCGGGCGTACTCCCAGCGCAAGCGAAGCCCCGCGTTGGCCTCGCCCGGAGCCGGGAAACTCACGGCCAGGCTCAGGTCGAACTTCGCGGTGCCCGTGCCAAGCACGCGCACCCGGGCCGGGGCACCGTGGCCCAGGTCCAGGCGCTCCGCTGCCGTGTCCTGTGCCACGAGCATGACCTGGAAGAGGGGGTGACGGCGCGTGCTGCGCGCCGGGTTCACGGCGGAGACGACGGCATCGAAAGGGACCGCGGCGTGCTCGATCGCCGCGAGCGCACCGGCCTTGGCGCGCTCGATGAGCTCATCGAGGCGCGGGTTCGCCCCGACCTCGATGCGATCGACCACCGTGTTCGCCTGGAACGTCACGGCAGCGGCCCCAGGCTCCCGCCCGGAGACGACCAGCCCGAGCGGGACGGATTCCTCGGCACCGCAGCGCCGAAGCAGCCCCGCGAGGACGCCGCTGATGAGCACGAACGGCGAAACGCCGAGCTCCCCCGCGCGGCGGCGCAGCCGCGCCGCGAGCGCTGGTTCGAGGTCCGTGAGCACCTCGCCACCCTCGCGCGATCGCGCATCGGGACGGGGCCGGTCCAGCGGCAGAGAGGTCTCCTCCGGCAGGCCCGCGAGCGCGGAGCGCCACCAGTCGACGTCGGCCGGCGAGAAGCCCGGCTCGCTCACGGTCGGATCGGGTGCCGCCGGCGGCCCCTCGCCGCCGCAGCGGGCCCGGTAGGCAGCGGCAAACGTGTCAAGGAGCGGGCTGAGGGCCCAACCGTCCGCCGCGATGTGGTGCACCGCGAGCACAAGGGCTTGACGCCCGCCCGGCTCTCCAACGATCCAGGCGCGCAACGGCGGCTGCGTCGCGACGTCGATGGCCAGGTCAAGCCCGCGCAGCGGATCCGTTGCCTCCCCCGGCACGCGCTCGACGCCCAGGGCCCGGGCAAGCTCGGCCCCACCAAGCTCCCGGGGGGCGGGGAGACCTTCGGCATCGGCGGCGACGACGGTGCGCAGGGCCCGGTGGGCGAGGGCGGTGTCGAGCACGGCTCGCTCGAGAGCGCGCTCGTCCACCGTGGGTCCCAGGTCGATCGCCAGGGGAATCGCGTACAGGGCCGAGGGGCCCTCCGCTGCCTCGATCGCCCAGATCCGGCGCTGGGCCGCGGTGAGCCCGGGCGCGATGCCGCGTGCAGCGGCGAGCTCAGGACAGGTTGTTCCGGCGGCCACACCGGCAGCGTCCTCGGCCGACCCGGTCGCCGCGCGCGCGGCCTCCGGCTGAGCGGGGGCCCGCCGGCCGGCCGGGCGCAGCGTCGCCGCGAGCGACTCGATGGAGGATGCCCCGAACACGGAGGCGAGTCCCGGCGGGGCGTAGCCCCCGCGTTCTAGCTCGGCCGCCACGGCCGCGGCCGTCAGGGAGTGCCCACCGAGCTCGAACAGGTCGGCGGATGAGGTCAAGGCCCGCGCCTCGAGGCCGAGGGCCCGCGCGAAGGCCGAGGCCACGCAGCGCTCCGCCGCGTCCATCGCCTCAAGCGGTCGACCGGCCTCGGCGCCGGCCTCGGGCGCCGGCAACGCCGCCCTGTCCACCTTGCCGCGATCGGTCAACGGCAGGGCGTCGAGCCGCACCACGTGCGCAGGGATCATGGCGGTGGGCAGTCGCCGCAGCAGGGCGGCACGCGTGTGTTCCGGCCGGTCGTTCCAGCCCGGTCCGGCCACGATGTGGGCCACGAGGCGCGGCCCCTGCCCGTCGTCGCGCAACGTCACGACGGCGCGCGAGACGCCTGGCAGCGCCAGCAGCGCCGCCTCGACCTCCCCCGGCTCGACGCGCACGCCGCGAACGGAGAGCTGCTCGTCCGCCCGGCCCAAGAAGGTGAGCGTGCCATCGGCCTCGCGGCGCACGAGGTCACCCGTGGCGTAACTCCGGCCGCCGCCGCGTTCCTCGCCGAAGCCGCCGGCGTCGGAGGAGTTCACGTAGCCCCTCGCCACGGACTCCCCGGCGAGCACCAGCTGGCCAACGAGGCCCGCCGGGAGCGGACGGCCGAGGTGATCCACCACGTCGCCCCGCTGGCGCGGGAGGATGCGGCCAATGCTCGGGCGCTCACGTTCCTCGAGCCAGGCGACGCTCGCGTCCACCGTGTTCTCTGTGGGGCCGTAGGCGTTGCAGACCGCGGCGCCGCGCAAGGCGAAGCCCCGCAGGCGGTCCCAGAGCCGCGGAGAACAGGCGTCACCGCCGATGGTCACCGCTGCCACGCCGCCCTCGCCCACGACCAGTCCGGCGTCGAGCAAGCCCTCGAGGACGGCCGGCGAGACGTCGAGCACCTGGATCCTGCGGCTCATGAGGAACTCGAGGTGTGCGGCCGGATCACGCAGGACCGCCTCGGCAGGCACGTGCAGCCGGTGCCCGTGCAGGAAGCTCACGAGCGGGTTGAGCGCCGAGTCGAAGACCAGGGGGTGCTCGTGCGCGATGTCGAGCACGCTCGCGCCCGCCGCCGCCCTCTGGCGCGGCAGGTGTACCTCGGCGAGCGTGCGGGCGAAGTTGCCGAGTTGGGCATGCTCCACGCCAACGCCCTTGGGGGTGCCCGTCGAACCGGAGGTAAAGAGGATGTAGGCCAGGTCAGCGGGCCCCACGGCCCGCCCGCGCTCCTCGTCCAGGATCGGTCCCGGCGGCTGCGCGTCGATCCAACGCTCCGTGGCCTCCTCGCCCAGGTCGACGATCCGCACACCCTCGCGCGGCGAGGTGGCGGCCACCGGCGCCCCGGGGCCCACGAGCAGCCAGCGCGCGCCAGAGCGTGCGAGCACCGCGTCGAGGCGGGCGGCCGGCCAGGCCGGGTCGAGGGGGATCACCGCGGCGCCGGCGTCCCAGACGGCCGGGAAGGCAAGGATTCCCCATGCGCTGCGCGGCAAGCACACGGCGACGCGCTCGCCCTGGCGCACGCCGAGGCCCAGGAGGGCGCGAGAGAGGCGGTGGGAGGCGGCGGCGGCGGCGGGTCCGTCCAGCTCGGCGTCGGGCGCATGCAGTTCGGCGCCCGACGCGGAGGCACGGTCGATGGCTCCGATCACCCACGTGGAGGACTCCGGGTACTCCTCATCGCGTTCCTGCCACAGCGAACCGCCGGGGGCGATCCCGGCCTCGGCGTCCCCCCGCAGATCAAGGCTCCGAAGCGTCGTGCCGGGAACGGGACCCCCGCCACTCCGGGCCTTGGCCACTTCGCCCAACGCGGTCAGCGCACGGCCGAGCAGGAGGGCCTGGCCGGACAGGGCGACGGCGTCGAGGGCCCCGTCCGGAGCGAGCAGCGTGACGATCTCCCCTTCGCCGCCGGAGCGCACGTCCACCGTCAGGGCGTCCGCGGGTCCGTCCCACAGCGGGAGCGAGCGCCCCCGCGCACGGCCGAAGCGCAGCTCTTGGGAGAACGGAACAACATTGAGCGCCACGTCCCACAGTGCCTGGTCAGGGGCCAGACCGGCGAGTGCGCGCAGAGCCTCGTGCCGGGGTGCCGGGGCCAGGCGGGCCGACGCCCACTGATCCCGCACGCGCCGCAGAAGCGCGTCCAGGGTTTCGTCCGGGTCCAGCACAAGATGCAGCGGGACGACGTTCTGCACCGAGTCCACGACGCGCAGCGAACGCCGATCGGGGCGGTTCATGGTGTGGACGCCCACGATCGCATCCCCGCGGCCGTGCACGGCGTCGGCGAGGATCGCCAGCGCGGCGAGGTGAACGGCGGGATCCGGAGGACCGGGCGTCCCCCTGTGGGGGACGCGCACGCGCGCCGGGGCCGCGGAGACGTCGGCGGGACCGGTCGAGAGCGGGACGCCGGGCCGGGCGGGGGGAACCGCGTTGGCCGCGGACTCGGCGGCCTCCCGCGCCACGCGGTGAGAGAGCAACTCGGCCAGCGCGGCGTCGTCGGGCCCCTCGCGGTCGCCGTCCGCCGCGTTCGCGTCCGCGTGCTCGCCCTCGAGCCTGGCCGTGTACTCGCGGGCCAGGGCATCGGTGATCAGTGCGAAGCCGTAGCCATCCGTCGCGACATGGTGCACGCGCAGGAACCACAGGGCCCGGTCGCCGCCAAGCACCAAGAGCTCGGCCCGGCTCACCACCCCGTCCGCGAGGTCGATGTCCTCTCCCAGCGCCGCGTCGAGGCGCCGCCTCGCCTCGGACTCGGGGTCCAGCAGGGTGCTGAGGTCGTGCACAACGCAGCGTGCCGGCTCGGAGTCATAGCGCGCGGCCGGCAGCCCCGCCCCGTCCCCCGCGTCAACGAGCCTCAGCCGCAACGCAGGGGTGGCCGCCAGGACGGCGTCGGCTGCCTCAGCCCACACCCCGGGATCGAGCTCGCCGCGCAGCTCCGTCAGCTCGGCCACGCCGTACACGGCCTCGGAGCCGAGCAGCTGTTGCGAGAGCCAGATGCCGCGCTGGGCCGCGCTGAGCCCGACCGCCCCGGCCCGTTCCCTGACGTCGGCGAGGCTCATGCCGTGGCCCCGCTCAGCTCGACGCCGTGCACCTCCTTGAGCACCCCCGCCAGCTCCGACGGTGAAGCGCAGCGCGCCATCCTGGCGAACGCGACCTCGGCTCCGGCCTCGCTCCACAGGTCGCTGAGCTCCATGGTGCGCACCGAATCAAGACCCAGCGCGTCCAGGTCGCTCTCCCACTCCACGTCGCGTGCCTCGCAGCCGGTCAGCCCGGCCAGTTGCTCGCGCAGCGCGTCCCAAGAGCGCGGGTAGGCCGCGGCCGCCGTCGGGTAAGCGGGCGCGGCGAGGGCCTCCACGACCTCGGCGCGGGTCGTCGTGACCCCCGCGCAATCGGCGACGAGCCGTAGCGCCGCTTCGTGTTCGTCGCGGCTGAAGTCGGCGACGGCATCGGCCACGAAGAACGGCTGGATGTCCAGCATGAAGGCCCGCAACGCTGTCGCCTGGCAACCGATGTGGGCGTACACACCGGAAATAATCAGCTGATCGCGGCCGGCGGCGGCCAAGCGCTCCCGCAGGTCGGAGCGCTCGAAGGCGTCGTAGCGCCACTTCGTCAGCACGGTGTCGTGCGGCTCGGGCGCGAGCTCCGCCACGATGCGCGCCCGCTCCGTGTCGTCCCCCAAACCGGCTCCCCACAGATCCGTGAGCAGCCCGCGCTGGGAGGGAAGCTGGCCGGTGGGCTGAGCGGTGTAGAAGATCGGCACGCCCGCCGCCCGGGCCGCCGCGATGAGCCCGGCGATCGCCTCCCGGACCGGGGTGATCGGCGCGTGGCCGTCGGCGTAGGCGCCCACGAAGTGCTCCTGCATGTCATGCACAAGCAAGGCGGCGCGGTGGGGTTCGAGGCTCCACGGGGCGCGGCTCGCGGGGAGCTGATCGAGGCTGGGAAGCGGGTAGGCGATGGACTGCGGGAGCATGGCGGAGCCTTTCGAGCGGGAGGGCAGATCGAGGGCAGGGCGGGTGCGGTGCGGCGGGACGCGACCGGGCGGAAGGCGCCCGGGCGCGGCGGCGTAGAGGACGTGGGCGCCGGGACGGGCGGGAGGACCGGAGTCTTGTCGACCCAGCCCGCCCCAACGCTGGCTCACTTGCCGAAGGACTCCACGAGGGAATCGACAAGCATGATGGCTGAGTAGTAGTCCAGGCGGAACGTCTCGCCGGGGGTGTAGGCGACCTTGCCGGCCTTGACTGCCGGGGCGGTGTTGAAGGCCTTGTCGTCCTTGATCTGCGCCTTCGCCTTGTCGTCGGCGGAGACCACGATCCAGTTCTGACCGGTGAGACCCTTCTGCACGTTCTCCATGGACAGGTTCACGATGTCCTTGCGGTCCGCACCCATGGAGGTGTCGCCCTTGACGGAATCGGGGATCGTGGCCATCTGGAAGCCGAGCTCGTTCATGATCTGCACCTGCGAGGCCTCCTCGGTCAGCGCGGCCGCGCCGGAGCCGTCACCGAAGACGATGAGGGCCGAGGTGTCGCCCTCGGGCACCGCGATCTTGGACTTCGCCTCCTGCAGGTGAGCGTTGAAGTCGGCGATTTTCCCCTCGGCCTCTTTTTCGTGGCCCGTGGCCTTGGCGACCATGGTGGTCACGTCCTCCCACGACGACCCGGAGTAGTCGACCACGAGCACGTCGCTGATCTTGCGTAGCTGATCAACGCTGTTCATGACGGAGTCGCCGCTGTTCTTCGCGACCACGATGAGGTCGGGCTCGTATTCGGCAACCTTCTCGAGGTTCGGGGAGGCGTTCTCGTAGAGCTTCTCCACTCCGGCTGCCTTGGCCTGCGAGGACCACTGGGAGAAGAAGCCGTTGGCATCGCTCAGGCCGTCGATGTTGGGGCTCGTCGCCGCGCTGGCGACGACGGGCGCGTCGATGGCCAGGAGCGCGCCGGTCAGCGTGGTCGAGGTGGAGACGATGCGCTGTGGCTGTTCCTTCAGCGTCAGCTCCCCGTCGTCCGTGCTCACCGTGCGCGGCCACGAGGCCTCGGCGGAAACGGACTGGCTGGAGCCGCCCGAGGCCCCCGCCTCGGTGGAGGACGCCGCGGATCCGCAGGCGGCGAGCGAGAGCGCCGCGAGGCCGGCCAGGACAACGCCGGCCGCGGTGCGACGCGCGGTGATGCGCTGAGATGACATGGTGTTCCTTTCATGGCGCGCGGCGTCGTCGGGCCGCGCGTGGGGGACGCCCGCGCCGGAGTGGCGCGAGCGGTAATGGGTCAAGCGAACGGAGGGAGGGTCCTCGGCCACGATCCGGTCCCCTCGGGAGATCAATCGGCGGTGGGCTCGGGGGCGCCGTGGGAGGCTGGCCCGGCGGGTTCCGGGGCCGGCTCTGGGTCGCGCTCGTACGGCACCACGAGCGGCGTCCCGGTGACTGGATCGGTCGTCACGAGGGCCTCCACGCCGAAGACCTCCCGCACGAGCTCACTCGTCACGACCTCGGACGGCGGCCCGGCGGCCACGATGCGCCCCTCGTTCATGGCCACGAGGTGGGTTCCGTAGCGGGCGGCCTGGTTGAGGTCGTGGAGCACCGCCACCACGGTGCGCCCCTGTTGCCCGCGCAGCCGGCGGCAGAGGCCCAGGATGTCGAGCTGATGGGCGAGGTCGAGGAAGGTTGTCGGCTCGTCCAACAGGATGGTTTCGGTGTCTTGGGCCAGGACGAGGGCGAGCCACACCCTCTGGCGTTGGCCGCCGCTGAGCTCGTCCACCGGGCGAGCGGCCAGTTCAGTCGTGCCCGTGAGCTCAAGCGCCCGCTGGACCGCACGATGATCCGCCTCGCTCCACTGGCGGAACAGGCCCTGATGCGGGGAGCGGCCGCGGGCCACGAGGTCACGCACCACCATGCGTTCCGGGGCGATGGCGCTCTGCGGCAACAGGCCCACCCGCCGCGCGACCGACTTGGTGTCGAGCGAGTGGATGTCCTCGCCGTCGAGCACGATCGAACCGGCAGCCGGCCGGTGCAGGCGCGAGAGCGCACGTAGCAGGGTGGACTTGCCGCAGGCGTTGGGGCCCACCACCACCGTGAACTCCCCGGCCGGCACCTCGAGGCTGAGCTCGCTGGCGATGGTGCGACCGTCGTAGGCGAGCGTGGCGGCTCGCGCGCTCAGGCGGTTACTGCCCTCCGGGGGGCGTGCCGTCGGGGCGGATTGTGCGGTGGTACGAAGCGACATCATGCGCCCCTCCTGGTCTTGGCCTGCAGGAGAAGCAGGGCCATGAAGTACAGGCCGCCGGCGGCGGCCGTCACGATGCCGACCGGCATGCTCTCGAGCAGGGTCTGACTCGCCACATCGGCGCTCAGCAGCAGCAACGCACCCATGGCACCCGAGGCCCCGAGCGGTGCGACGGGGGCGCGGGTCACCATGCGGGCAAGGTGCGGCGCGACGAGGGCGACGAACGCGATGGGTCCGGCGGCGACTGTGGCCAGCGCCACGAGCATGGTGCCGAGGATGACCAGCAGCGCCTGGTCGCGTTTCGTGCGCGAGCCGAGGGAAGCAGCCAGTTCCTCGCCGAGTTCGAGTGCCCGCAGGCGCGGGGCGAGGACGAGCAGCAGGATCGTCAGCGCGGCGATCCCCAGGGTGCTTGACCCGGCCACCGACCAATCGGCGGCGCTCAGCGTCCCGGTGGTGGCGCGCAGGGCGCCGTAGGCCGAGTCGATGTCAGCGTTGAGGATCATCCATCGGTTGAAGGCGCCCAGCATGGAGCTCACGGCGATGCCGGCCAGGATCAGCCGCAGGCCTCCGAATCCGCCGCGGAAGGCGAGGGCGAAAATCACCGCGCCGACCGCGATGCCGCCCACGAGGGAGGCGAGCGAGACGGAGATGAAGCTGGAGCCGAGAAAGAGGACGCCCACGAGAATGCCCGTTTGGGCGCCGACCGTGAAGCCGATGAGGTCTGGGCTTCCCAGGGGATTGCGGGTGATGGATTGGAAGATTGCGCCCGCCAGGCCCAGGGCGGCACCGACGGCCAGCGCAAGCACGATGCGCGGCGCGCGCCATTCGAGGATCACGAGCCGGGTGGCCCGGCTGCCCTCTCCCGTCAGAGCGGCCAGCACCTCGTCCACGCCGTGGTGCGTGGCTCCCAGGCCGAGGGCCGCGACGCCGAGCACCGTGCAGCAGGCCACGAGCAGACCCGTCACCAGCGTGACGCGGCGCGGGAGGAGGAGCGAATAGCTGCCCAGGCGCGGCCACCAGTGACCAGCCGGGCGGATCGTTACGCGCGGGGCGCGTTCCGCGGTGGCCGGCGCCGCGCCGGATCCCCCGGCGCCGCCCGCTCCGGGGAGGGCGCCTTCTGCGGCGGTCCGCCGGCTCATCGCCGGTCCCCTTTGAGCTTGAAGACCATGTACAGCAGCACGGGGCTGCCCACGAAGGCGGTCAGCAACCCGACCTGCAGCTCGGCGGGGCGGGCGACGAGGCGCCCGACGACGTCGGCGGCCAGGATGAGCACGGGCCCGGCGAGCGCGCTGAGCGCGATGATCCAGCCTCGGTGCGGGCCGGCGAACCAGGCGCACGCGAGCGGGATCATGAGACCAACGAAGCTGATGGGGCCAGCGAGGGCGGTCGCGGTGGCGCAGAGTAAGGTCAGGGCGACGAGCGCGACGACGCGCACCCGCGCAACGTTCGTGCCGAGCGCGGCCGCCACGTCGTCGCCGAGGGAAACGTCGGTCAGGCCGCGGGCGACGAGCGACACCAGCACGAGGCCAACCGCGATCGGTACCGCGCCGACGAGAGGCGAGACGTCCATGCGGGTGAGGGCTCCCACGTCCCAAAAGCGGAAGGCATCGAAGACGCGTGGCTTGAGGAGCAGGATCATCGAGATGATGCCGCCGGCCGCCGCGGAGAAGGCGACGCCGGCCAGTACGAGCCGCACGGGCGAGGCTCCGCCGGAGCCGAACGCGCCCACCGCGTAAACGAGGGCCGCCGCCGCGAAGGCCCCTACGGACGCCAAAGCGAACTGCGCTCCGACGCTCGTGAGGCCACCCCAGGCGGCCCCAAGCACGATCGCGAGCGACGCGCCCGAGTTCACGCCGAGCAAGCCGGGGTCGGCCAGCGGGTTGCGGGTGACGGCCTGCATGACGGCACCGGACACAGCCAAGGCCAGGCCCACGAGGATTCCGATGAGCGTTCGCGTCACGCGCAGCCCGTTGACGATGTAGCTGTCGTTGCTCTCGTCCGGGTGTTGCAGGTAATGCCACACCCGCTCGAGCGGAATGACGGAGGACCCCCAACTCAGCGAGGCAAGAACGCTCACGAGCAGGGCGATGAGCAGGACGCCGAGCGCCGCCCACCGTCGCACCGTGAGGCGCGGGAGGTGTAGCGGGGAGGGCGGTGAGGCGACGGTGCCCGCCGTGACAGCGGAGTCGGGACGCGCCAAATACACAACACAATCCTTACGTAATGGTCCGAGCATTGACCAAGATAGACCTAAGCAAATTTGGGCGCAACAGTGGCTTGAAATGTTGCACAATGAGAGTCACGCCGTCAGGCAACCCCACGGAAGGAGGCGACCCAGCGTGCCCAGGACCTGGATCGCAGCGCACCGCAACGCGCCCGGTGCGCCTCGCCCGCGCCGTGCACATCCGCGGAATCCCGGGCTAGGACAGGGAGTCGAACCCCAGGCGCGCGAGCGCAACGCGGCGCGCGGCCTGCTCCCGGCTGACCGCGCGGCGGCCGAGCACGATCGCGACGGCGGCCGGCCCGTTCGGCAGAGCGATCTCGCCGTCCCATGCGAAGGAAGCCCCCAGCAAGGCGCCGCGCGGGGCGCCGGACAAGGCACCCGCGGCGTCACGTCCGGTCACACTCGAGCGCTCGGCGGCGGGTGCCCCGGGCAGGGGACCCACCGCCTGGCTTACCGCGAGCGCTTCGTCGAGGTCGGCGAGGCCGGCCTTCACGCAGGCCTCCGCGCGCACCCATTGCGCCCAGGTGTCCACGAGCGGTGGGGCCCCCTCCCCGATCGGTTCGAGATCGATCCCTACCGGGGGCGGGCCTCCGGGTGCCCCGGAGAGCGCGACGGCGCAGGCCAGCAAGCCGGCCGAGTGGGACCACGACACGCTCGCCGCCGGGCCACCGGTCAGCGTGAGTTCGGGCGCGCCGTGCTCGTGCGCGCGACGACACCCCGGCTCGAGGCAACGTTGCCGCAACGCGACGCAGCTCACAGGCCGTTCGGAGACGTGGGCCGCCAGGCGCCGCGCCAGGGCCCGGACCGCCACATGATCGAGGGCATCCACCTCACGCCTGAGCTCCGCGGCGCGCGCGACCGCCGCCGGACCGGCCAACGACTCCACCTTGTCCTTCCCCCACGCCGCGAGCACGGAGGAGGAGGGTACGGCCAGCCAGGCCACGCTCACCCCTGCCCGTTCGCTTCGCTCCACGCCCCCATCCTGTCCCATGTCCCCGCTGCCTCGTTCCGAAAGGCCTCAGCATGAGCAACGCGCCGACCGCCGCGCCCCCTTCAGACGTCACCCCCGTCCCCGAGGACACCGCCCGCCGCTACGAGGAGCGCGGCGTCTGGACGGATGACCTCATCGGGGACATCGCGGCTCACGCCGCCGCGGACCCCACCCTGGCCTCCAAGCCAGCCGTCGCGGACGCGACCCGTCGCCTGAGCTACGCCGAGCTGGAGGACGAGGCGACGCGTCTGGCCCTCGGCTGGCGGGAGCTCGGCCTGCGCCGCGGCGATCGGGTCATCCTGCAGCTGCCGAACTCCGTCGAGTTCCTCACGAGCCTGCTCTCGCTGCTCAAGGCCGGCCTCGTGCCCATCATGGCTCTCCCCGATCACCGCGAGGCGGAGCTCGGCCACTTCGCCCAGCACGCCGAGGCCCTGGCCTACATCAGCCCCGTCACCTCCCCGGGCCTGGATCACCTCGCGGCGGCCCGCCGTCTCGGCGACGGTTCGCTGCTCCACGTCGTGGTGCCAGACGCCACCGGGCCGGGTCCCGCGGGCGACGTCGCGACGGGAGACGGCACGGCAGCAGGCGCGCCGAGCGCGGCGGCTTCATGGGGAGGGGCGGCTCGGATCGGCGGTCCCACGCTCAGCTACGGTGACGTGCTCGCCCGGGGCGAGGCCGCGACGTCGCGTGGGGCCTCGCTGCCAAGCCGGACCACGCCCGGCACCCACGGCGAGCCCCGGGCGTCGGCTCGCGACCTGGCCCTTCTGCAGCTCTCCGGCGGCAGCACGGGCACCCCCAAACTCATCCCCCGCACCCACGCCGACTATCTCTGCAGCGTGCGCGCGAGCCTGCCGTGGTGCGGCATCGACGCCGACACCGTCTACCTGTGCGTGCTCCCGGCCGCCCACAACTTTGCCCTCAGTTCGGCGGGAGTGCTCGGCGCCCTCATGGCCGGCGGCACCGTGATCATGACGCGGGATCCGTCCCCCGCCACGTGCTTCGCGCTCATCCGGGAGGAGGGCGTCACCGTGGCGGGGCTGGTGCCCCCGCTCGCCCTGCTCTGGCTCTCGGCGGCCTCACGCCTGCGCGCGGCTGGAACCAGCGTCCCGCGGCTGCGCAGCCTGCAGGTCGGCGGGGCGCGGCTCTCGGACGAGGCGGCGCGGCGGATCGGACCGGAGCTCGGCTGCACGCTGCAACAGGTCTTCGGGATGGCCGAGGGCCTCGTGAACTACACGGGCCTCGACGAGCCGCTCGACCTCGTCACGACCACCCAGGGCCGGCCCATGCACCCGCTCGATGAGGTGCGGGTCGTGGACGATGAGGGGCGCGACGTGCCCGACGGCGAGCCGGGGCACCTGCTGGCTCGTGGGCCTTACACGATCCGTGGCTACTACCGGGCACCCGAGCACAACCGCACCGCCTTCACGGAGGACGGCTTCTACCGCACCGGCGACATCGTGGTGCGCAGGCCGACCGGGCACCTCAGCGTGGTGGGACGATCCAAGGACCAGATTAACCGCGGCGGCGAGAAGATTGCCTCCGAGGAGGTGCAGAACCACCTCCTCGCCCACCCTGGCATCCTGGAGGCCGCCGTCGTCGGCGAAGCGGACCCAGCGCTCGGCGAGCGCGTCGTGGCCCACCTTCTACTCGAGCCCGGCCCCGAGGGCGACGCGTTGCGGGGGCTCGCCGCGCCGCGACTGATCACGTCCGTCCGCGCCCACCTCAGCGGGCGTGGGCTGGCCCGCTACAAGCTCCCCGACAAGGTGTTCGTGGGCGATTCCCTGCCGCGCACCGCCGTGGGGAAGACGAGGGCGGCGTCGCTGCAGGCGGGTACTAAGTGAACGGGCCCGAGTTCCTGCCCCCGCTTCCACCGCGTTCCAACCCCGCCGTGGAGCTCGCTCCGTGGCTCAAGGCGGGCGGGCGCGGCGCGGCGCTGGCCGCTCTCGAGGCGAGCGGCGGGTTCCTCCTCAGCGAGTCACCCACCGACGGCGCCGTACGGGTGACCTTCGCGCGGGCTGCCGACGATGACGCGGGAGAGCAGGCAGTGATCCTCCTCCTCGACACGCTCACCCACCTGCACCGCAACCGGCTGCGGCACTTCCTCTTGGAGCGCATCGCCACCGACGAGGGCGATCTCCAGGCGATCAGCCTCGACCTGCCGCGGGGGCTGCGCTGCACGGCAGCATTCCTGCTCCAGGAGCGCTTCGACCCGAGCGTCGCTGCCGAGCGCTCCAGCTGGGCGGGGGTGTGCTCCCGCACCGTGGAGCTCGCCGGCACGGGCGAGGTGTTACGTTCCGCCGGCGGCGGGCGAGCGAGCGTGCTGACCTTGCCCGGGGCCTCGCCGTCGGGCTTTGTGGAGCTGGCGGGCGAGGACAAGACGTTCGTGGTGCCGGCCGAACACGCCATCGACTCTGCGGCACTCGGAGTGCGCATGCGGGTCTGGGCCGGGGCACCCGTGGCGCCCGGGGTGCCGTCGCCCAGCGAACCCCACGCCGTCGCCCTCCTGAGCGACGGGGACCGCCTCACCTCCGAGGTTCCGGTGCTCGGTGCCCTTGCGGCAGCGCAGGCCACCGGCGCGCTAGCCCCGACCCTCACGTTGCTCTTTGCCCCAGAGGACCCCTCGGATCGCTACGAGGTGCTCGGCATGAACCCCGGACTGGCCGCCTTCATCGAGCGGGAGCTGTTGCCGTGGGCGGCGCGCAGCTGGGAGCTGCCCTCCGATCCTGACCGTTACCTCGTCACCGGGGCCTCGCTGGGTGGGCTGGCGGCGGCCGACGTCGTGCGGCGCGCACCGGACCTGGTCGCCAACGCGCTCGTCCAATCCGGCTCGTTCTGGTGGCCGTCCGGCGACCCGGACCTGGCCGAGGGCGAGCAGCTCCGGCTCTGGGCGGACGCGGGTCCCGGCCTGGCGGGTCGCGTGCGCCTCTTCCACGAGGTGGGCTCGCAGGAGGGCCACCTGCGCGGTATCAACCGGGAGTTCCGCGCCCTGGCGGCCGCCGCCGGGGTCGAGGTGAACGCCCGCGAATACGAGGGTGGCCACGACTTCGTGTGTTGGCGCGTCGGCATCATCGACGCGCTGGTCCAGGCCTTCCCCGGCCCTCTGGCCGCCGGCCTCACCCGACACGGCATCTTCACTCGACTCTCACACCAGCAGGAACAGGCATGATCTCCCCCACCGGTGCTCGCACCGCCTTGAACACACCCCAGGCCATCATCGTCACCGGCGCCGCCGGGGGCATCGGGTCCGCCGTGCTGACCACCCTCATGCACCGCAGCGCCGAGCACGGGCACCCAACGTTCTTTGCCGCCGATACCGCCTACCCGACGGCGGCCGGGGGCGGCGAGAGCCGTGACGTGCTGCATCGCCACCTCGACGTTTCGGACCCGGGCTCCGTCGACGAGCTCTTCGCCGAGGTGGCGGCCGGCTACGATCTGCGGGCCGTGGTGCACGCCGCTGGCGTGCTGGCGACCGGGCCCGCCGTCCTGACCCCGCCCGCCGCGGCCCGCGAGCTGTTCAGCGTGAATGCGCTTGGCACGATCCTCGTGGCCTCCGCGGCTGCGGCCACCATGCTCTCCCAAGACCGCGAGCGGTGGCGTGACAACACCCGTTCCATCACCACGATCGCCTCCAACGCCGCCAACGGCCCGCGGGCCAACTTCTCCGTCTATGGGGCAAGCAAGGCCGCGGCGGCCAGCTTCACGCGCAGCCTCGGCCTCGAGGTGGGCGCGGCGGGCATCCGCTGCAACGTGGTTGACCCCGGCACCACGGCAACACGCATGGTCGAAGCCATGTGGGGAGGCGCGGACCGCTCCCGCGAGGCCGTCGCGGGTGACCCCTCGCTGTTCAGACCCGGCATCCCGCTCGGTCGGATCGCGCAGCCGCAGGACATCGCGGAGAGCGTCGACTTCCTTGTCTCCCCGCGCGCCGCCCACGTGACCTTGGCCCAGCTGAGCGTGGACGGGGGTGCGACCCAGCGATGAGCGCCACCGCCGCAGCCCACGTGACCGTGGCCCACCCCTTCCGCTTCGCCTCCGGCCGTTGGCTGTTGCAAGCCGAGGGCGGGCGCCTCCTGAGTCCGGTTTTCGGCCCGGACCCTGCGGCCGCCTCCGCCGAACTCCTCGCCCAGCTGCGCGCCGCCGAGGCCAGGACGGGACGCACGCACGTGCTGTGTGGGCTGATCCCCTTCGACACGTCCCAGCCGGCGCACCTTCGCCTCACTAGCCGGGCGGGCTTCCTGCCCCGCACGCGCACCGCCGCGTCCGGGGCAGGCGCCCCGCTCGTGCAGCGGCCGCCGGCCACCCCTCGCGACGACGGCTACACCGCGGCCGTTTCGGACGCCCTGCGGCGCCTTGCGAGGGGTGAGGCTGACAAGGTGGTCCTCTCCCGCACGGCGCGGCATGCGTTACCGGCGGGGGCCGACCTCGCAGGCCTCGCGGAGGTGATCTGCGACCGGCTCGCGGAGCTCAACCCGGCAGCCGACGTGTACTGCGCGCCGGACGCGGAGGGGCAGCTATGGCTGGGAGCCAGCCCCGAGATCATCGCGGACGTGCGCCAGGGCCGGCTCCTCACCCACCCGCTGGCCGGGTCGATCGCCCGGACCGTGAGCCGTGAGGACGCGGTGACCCTGCTCTCCGCCTCCGAGAAGGATCGCCGAGAACACCACTTTGTGGTCTCCCACATCGAGGAAGCGCTCCGTGGTCTGACGGCCTCCCTGCGGGTGCCGGCGGCCCCGGAGGTCTTTGCCACCGACGCCATGTGGCACCTTGGCACACGCATCACCGGCTCGGTGTCCCCCGAGACGAGCGCGCTCGACGCAGCGCTGGCGATCCACCCGACGCCTGCGGTCTGCGGCACGCCGACGGCGAGCGCTTCCCGCATCATCTCCGAGCTGGAGCCGCAGGCGAGGGGCTTCTACGCCGGTCTGGTCGGATGGATGGACGCGAGTGGAGACGGGCGCTTCTCGCTCGTGCTACGTGGGGCGCGCATGGACGCGGGTGGGCTCGAGCTGCGGGCCGGCGCCGGCATCGTCGAGGGGTCCGATCCCGAGGCCGAGCACCGCGAAACCGAGGCCAAGTTCCGCACCATGCTGGCCGGGTTGGAGGGAATCGTGTGAGACGCCGCAATGCGCTGACTCACGGCTTGGTGCGGCCAGTCCCCCACGAGTTCCACAGAGGGGTGCCCATCCAGAGCACCTGAGAGACCTGGCTCCGCGACGGCGTGCGCAGCGAGGGGCTCTCGGTCTAGCGGGGCGCCGGGACCGGTTTAACTACCCACGTCACACAACGTGCGACGTCCCCGTCCCCGCGCGGAAGTCGCACCGCGAAGCCGTCCAGACCGGGAGGTATTTCCACCCTCGGGAGTAACACCCATGACGTCGATCATGCGCGAGAACCGGCTCGCACCTCGACGAATGGTCTCGCCATCGACGAACTCATGCGACGCGTCCCCCTCGGATTCGCGACGGCAGCCGCCGCCACCGGCCTCACACTCGTCTCTGTGGATCCCGCCAACGCCCTGGTGGTCACGGGTGGCAACGGCAAGGTCGTGCCGTCCTGCCACGGCTCCGTGACCACGTATCGAGGCAAGCTGACCGGCGGTTCCGAGCTTGAGCCCCTGGACGGCCGCCGTCTCACAAAGCCACAACGAAGCCCACCCCGCCTATACCTCGCGGGCCCGCCCACCTAGCCTGGGTGACACGACTCCCGCGATCACCACCAAGAACCGAGGGGAACGCCATGAACACGAAACGATCGGGATCCGCCGAGCTGTGGTTGCGGATGTTCCTCTTCATCGCCGGTGGAGTGGCTCTCGCCATCGCACTCGAGCGGCCCCTTGGCTCCGTTCTCCAGCAGTTCGTGGGCACGACGCCGCCATGGCTGTTCCTCGCGATCGCGTCTGTCTTCGGCGCTCTTCCGCTGCTGTTGGCCGCGCTGCTGGCGTGGTTCGTCCCACGCCCGGCGGGCCGCCCGACGGCGCGGCCTGCCGTTGGGTCCGGACGCATCCTCGCGCTCGTCGCCGGCGCGGCGGTCCTCGCCTTGGTGCTGATCTTTGCGCAGTCCGGGGTGTCTTCGTGGAGCGACTCGGCCGGGGTGGCCACCGCCGCAGCCTCCGGACTCACCCTCGCGCTCCAGTCGCTGCCGGGCGCCCTCATCCAGGCGTTCATCGCCCTCGGCATCCTCGCCCCGCTCTGGGGCCGCGTGCTTTCCCCGGCGGCGTCCGGACTGGCCGCCGGCGTCACCCTCGCCCTCCCCCCGGCGCTCATCGGGCTGCTCCCGTGGCAGCTGAGCGGGGAGGCCGCCACGGCATGGGGCTCGACCCTTCTCGGCCTGATCGTCTCAGGCGTCGTGTGGGGCTTCCTCTACGCCGGTCTCGCCGCGTTGCTCTCCGGGCGATCGGTACTGGCCGCAACGGTGATCGGCAGCGTCGTCGTGGCCCTCGCCCTGACCTACACACAGCTGATCGGGCTCGCGGTGTCCTTGACGGTCCCGGCCATGACCCAGGCGCTCGCGCCGCTGGGGTTGGACCCCGGCCGGCTGATCGCCGTACTGCTCCTCGGCGGCGCCGCGCTGCTGCTCTCGCGAGCCGGCGACACCTCGACGGCACGTTTCTCCGCGACCCCGGGCCCGGCGGGCGCGTAAGCACCGCTCCACGGTCCCTCGCCTGCCAGTGCCCGGCGGGCGCGTAGGCGACCCCACGCGCCCAGAATGAGGCCCGCGGCCCACCCCGATGAGGATGCGCCGCGGGCCACCGCTTGGTTCTGCGCGGCTAGCGCTTCTGCTTCACCGCATCGCCGATCGCGTTCAGGCCCTCCGGCAGCGTCCCATTGATGTGGAAGTCGCCGATGGAGCGCGCCCGGAACGCGATGGGGTTGTGCGTGGCCACGGTCTGGGCGTTGCGCCAATGCCGGTCCAGGCCCTTCTTGGTGCTCGTCGCCGAGGCCCCAACGGTTTCGAAGAGGCCCTGGGCCGCCGCGAGCGCCAGCTCGGGAACGATCACCTGCGCCTTCTCCACGGCCAGCTCACCGAGAAAGAGCTCTCGCGGCGCCTCCCCCGCGAAGTCCGGCGAGAGCGCCCCGGCCGCCGCCGCGGCGTCGAGCCCCTGATCCAGGACCCGGGCGGCCTCGCGGACCGACGAGCGCGCCGCAAAGGCCTTGGCCGCGAGCTTGCCGACCGCCGCCTGGATGAACGGGTCGTCGCGGAAGGGCAGCCCCGAGCCCGTGTTGAACGTGCGGGCGCGCCCGGCGACCGTGGTGGAGGCGTCGCGCAGGGCCGCCTCCGCGATGCCGGCCAGCACGGCCAGCAGCACCAGCTGGAAGAACGCCGCCTCGTGCGTCGCCTCGGGCGAGCCGGCCACGCGGTCGAAGAGCCACTCTTCCTCAACGCGCACGGACTCGAACACGGCCGTGCCGGTGCCCGTGAGTTTCTGCCCAAAGCCGTCCCAATCATCCTCGAGCGTGACGCCCTCGGCGTCGGTCGGGACCACGGCGAAGCGCCGGCCAGGCCCGTCCTCGAGCGCGGCGGAGACGCGCGTGAAGTCGCTAAAGATGGACCCGGTCGCGTAGTACTTGGTCCCCGAGATGCTCCACCCCGACGCGTCGCGGCTGAGCACCGTGTTGAGGCTGCCGAGCGCGTTGCCGCCGCGCTCGGTGGACGCGTTGCCTACCGTCTGCCCAGCGAGGACGCGCGGGTACCAGTAGTCCTGCAGCTCGGGTCGCTGGAAGCGCAACGTCTCCAGGAAGCCCAGGTGCGAGCGGTACAGATGCGCCACGTTGGAGTCCGCCGCGGCGAGGTCCGCGAGCAGCAGCGCGAGGGTCTCGATGGAGATTCCCTCGCCCCCGTGCTCGCGGGGCACGCGCAGCGCCCCGAAGCCTGCGGCATCGAGCTCGGCGACCGCCTCGAAGGGCAGCTCGCGCCGCAAGTCGCGCTGAAGCGCGCCCTCGGCGATGCGCTCAAACAGCGGGGCAAAGCGTTCGGCGAGCGCCTCGTAAGACGGGGGCGCGTCGCTCGCGACGACGGCGGGCGCGGAGGTGGCGGTGCTCATGCTCGGTGTCCTTGCTTCTGGAGGTTGGTGGCGGCGGCGGAGAGGTGCGAGAACGCGCCCCGGTGGCGGGCCGCGGGGTGATCGGCGGCGATCTGCCCATCGCCGACGGTGTCGCCCAGCCGCTCTCGCAGCGTGGCGCCCTCGCCGTAAGAGGACTGCGCCAGTCCTCGGCGACGCAGCTCGGGCAGGGCGCCCTCGATGAAGTCGATGTACGTGCCGGGGAGCCGGAAGTTGATGAGGTTGATGCCGTCGGTGCCGGCATCCTGCCAGCGCTCCAGCTCGTCGGCGACCGACTCGGGCGTGCCGGCCACGAGCTGGCCGCGCGCCCGGTAGCGGGCCACATCCGCAATCGTGGGGTTGCCGTTCGGCACGGCGGCAAAGAGCGCCTCGAGGACGCCGCGGGCGCCCTCCGTCTCCACATCGGCCAGCGTGGCATCCAGCGGCAGCCCGCCGAGATCCACGCCGATGCCGCCGCCGATGTGCGCCACGATGGCATCCAGGTCCAGGTACTCCTCGAACTCGTCGAGCTTGCGGGAGACCTCGGCCTCGGTCGAGCCGACCAGCACGTGCAGCCCGGCGAAGACCTTGACGGAGCCCCGCGTGCGCCCGGCCTCGGCTTCGAGAGCCCGCAGCGAAGCCACCTGCTTGGCCACATACTCGGGATGCGGGGCGAAGAGAAAGGTCGCTTCGGCGTGCTTGGCCGCGAAGCGCCGGCCCCGATCCGAGGACCCGGCCTGGAACAGGTACGGCGTGCCCTGCGGGCTCGGCGTCACCAGGTGCGGCCCGTCGACCTTGTAGGTATGCCCCTCGAAGCCGATCTTGTTCACCTTGGCCGGGTCGGCGAAGTCGCCGGCCTTGTCCGCGAGCACGGCGTCGCGGTCCCAGGAGCCTTCCCAGAGCCGGTAGGCCACATCCACGTATTCCTCGGCCCATTCGTAGCGATCGTCGTGCGCCACGAGGGAGGTGGCACCGAAGTTGCGGTGCGCGTTCTCCAGCACGGAGGTGACGATGTTCCACCCCACCCGGCCGTTCGTGAGGTGATCCAGCGTGGAGAGCTGCCTGGCGAACTGGAAGGGATGTGCCTGCACCACGGAGGAGGTGAAGGCCAGCCCGAGTTTGTCCGTCACCGCGGCCAGGGCCGAGGCCAGCACCAGCGGGTCGTTGCTGGGCACCTGCAGGCCGCGGCGCACGTGAGAGGCCCACCCGCCGTCGTGATCGCCGTAGACGCCCACCACATCGGCGAGGAAGAGGGTGTCGAAGGCCGCCTCCTCGAGGCGCTTGGCCAGATCAGTCCAGAGCGAGAGCTCGTTGTAGCGCAGCTGCTGGGCGTCGGGGTGACGCCACCCCCCGCCCAGGATGTGGCTGGGTGTGTTCATGAGGAACGCGCCGAGGAGCAGGCGCTTGCGGGCGGCGCTCACGACTCGGACTTCCAGGCGCCCTGGAAGATGGGAGCGGTGCCTGTCGTGAAGTCGACGTGCACGCCGGCGTGCGCGCCATAGACCTGCACCTCGTCCCACAGCGGCAGGATCGCGGCGTCGTCCACCACGAGCTTGCGCTGCTCCTCCCCCACCAGCTTCACGTGCTCCTGCGTGGTGCTCGCGGCCTGCTCCTTCGTGTACAGAGCGTCGCGCTCGGCGTCGGTGTGCAGGGTCTGCGTGTTGGTCTCCGGGCCAAACACCGGACCGAGGCCGCCGTAGGCGAACTGACGCGTCCCGAAGATCTCGACCTTCGGGTCGGTCAGTGCGGTCGCGAGGAACGTGTTGTCCGCGGCGCGGTTGACGAGCTTGATACCCACCTGCGCCCACTGCTGCTCGATCAGTTCGAAGGCGGGCTTGATGACCACGGAATTATTCGAGGAGGTCACGGTGATCTCCAGCTTCTTGCCATCCTTCTCGCGGATCCCGTCCGAGCCGACCTTCCAGCCGGCCTCCTCCAGGAGCGCTTTGGCACCCTCGGGGTCGTAGGCCAGGTCGCTGGAGAGGTCAACGAAGCCGGGGGCGCCGTGGTTCAGGATCGACGCGGCGACGGTGTAGCTGTCGGAGAGCACGGTGTCCTTGATGCTCTGGCGGTCGATGGCCTTGCCCAGCGCCTGGCGGACCTTGACGTCAGCGAGCTGGCCGGAGCCCACACGCAGGGCGGCCATGTTGGCGGTGAGGTCCAGCCCTGGCACGGCCAGTACCTGGTTGCCGGAGCCGGAGACGGCTTCCTCGTCCACCGGCTGCAGGCCGCGGGCCAGGTCGACCTGGCCCGTCTGCACCGCGCCCGCGCGGTTGCCGACCTCGGGGAGGTAACGAATCGTGAGGGAATCGAGGTAGGCCGCGCCCTGGTTGGCGGCGGTCTCGGGCGCCCACGCGTAGTCGTCGCGGGAGGTGAACTTCACCTCCTGATCCGGCACCTGCGAGGCGTAGACGAAGGGCCCGGACCCCACGATCTTGGAGATGTCGTTCTGGGCGGCGTTGTCGCCCTTCAGCGTGGCCGGCGAGACCAGGCCGGCGGCCACGGAGGAGGTGGAGCGCAGGAAGTTCGCGTCGGGACGTGAGAGCGTCACGATGACCTTGTTGCCGCTGACCTTGGAGGATTTGTAGGCCCCGAAATCGACGTTCGGCTGGATCTGCGCCGAAGCGATGCCCTCGCCGAGCGCGTCGAGGTTGGCCTTGACGGCGGCCGCGTCCAGCGCCGTCCCGTCGCTGAAGGTGACCCCGTCACGGATGGTGAACGTGAACCGGGTCTGCGCGTCGTTGGCCTCAAAGCCCTCGGCGATCCATCCGACGAGCTCCTTCTTCTCCGGGTCGAAGTACGTCAGCCGATCCAGGACCGAATTGAGGACGTTGGCCTTCTCGTAGAAGCGCGCGTTCTGCGTCTGCCACTGGTTGATCGGCGTGACCTCGGCAAAGACGAGGTCACCGCCCTTGACCGGGTCGCCGGTTGCGGAGGAGCCGGAGGCGGGGGACGCCGACTGCGCCGAGCCGCCGCAGGCGGAGAGGCCGAGGGCCCCGGCGAGGGCGAGCGCGGCGAAAGCGGTGCGGCCGCGTCGAGCGGAGGGACGGGAGAACATAGTGCTTTTCCTTTGGGTGAGTGGCGGAGAACGTGGGGCAGGCGGCTAGGCGACGAGCTCACGCAGCCGCGTGCCGGGGCGAGCATCGAGGAGGGCACGGGTGGCGTCGGCCCGCGGGTCGGCGAAGAGCCGGGCCGTCGGCCCTGCCTCGACGACCCGCCCGCCGGCCAGGACCGCGGTCGCGTCGCTGAAGCGCTCGACGACGGCCAGGTCGTGAGAGATGAACAGGTAGCTCAGGCGGTGCTCGGCTTGGAGCTCCGCCAGAAGGTCGAGGACGTGATTCTGCGTGACGACGTCGAGCGCCGAGAGCGCCTCGTCGAGCACGAGGGTGGTGGCGCCGACGGCCAGCGCCCGGGCGATGGCGACGCGCTGGCGCTGCCCACCGCTGAGCTCGCCGGGCAGCGCGTGGCGCAGCCGGTCGGCGAGCTTCACGCTCTCGAGGGCGCGCCCGACGGCGGCGGCACGCTCTGGCGCACCCGTCGCCGCACCGTAGCGCAGGGGCTCGGCCACGATCCGCTCCACGGACCAGCGGGGGTCGAGGGAGCGGTCGGGGTTCTGGTGCACCAGCTGCAGCGAACGCCACGTCTCGCGGCGCAGCGCGCCGGAGGCACCCGTGACGTCGCGCCCGTGGATCTCGACGGTGCCGACGTCTGGCGCGCTGAGCAGCATCGCGATCCGCGCGGTGGTGGACTTGCCGGAACCCGACTCGCCCACCAGCGCCAGGGTGCGCCCACGCGGCAGGGTGAGGTCGACGTCGTGCAGCACGGTGCGCGCGGCCGCTCCGTGCCCGAAGCGCTTGCTCACACCGCTCAGCCGCAGCGCCGGCGGCTCGGCGGGCGCGTGTCCGGTGCCGGTGGACGCGGCGTCGTCCTTGCATCCCGAGCCGACGCCGGCACCGGCGAACAGCACCTCGGCCAGCAGGGTGCGTGTGTACTCGGAGGCGGCGCCCGCGGCGAGCCGGGGCACCGTGTCGGTCTCGATCACCTCGCCGTGGCGCAGGACGAGGACGCGATCGGCCAGGTCGGTCGCGACGGCGATGTCGTGCGTGATGAAGACGACGGCGCTGCCCTGCTCCCTCGCCACCCGGGTGAAGGTCTCCAGGACGGTGCGCTGCACGGTGACGTCGAGCGCGCTCGTGGGCTCGTCCGCGACGAGCACCTCGGGGTGGCGGCTAAACGCCAGGGCGATGAGGACGCGTTGTTTCTGCCCGCCGGAGAGCTCGTGGGGGTACTGGCGCAGGCGTTCCTCGGGGCGATCAATGCCCACCGAGGCCAGGAGCTCGGCGGCCCGGGCGCCCAGCTCGGCGCGGGACGCGCGGCGGGCACCGGGGCCGAGGCGCAGGGTCTCGCGCAGCTGGGACCCGATGCTGCGCACGGGATCCAGCGAGGCGCCCGGATCCTGCGGGACGAGGGAGACCGTGCCGCCGCGCAGCCCGGGGGCGGTGCGGGCCGTGACCTCGATGCCGGCCAGGACGATGCTCCCGTCCGAGTGGGCCGAGGCCGGCAGCAGCCCGAGCAGTGCGCGCGTCAGGGTGGACTTGCCGGAGCCGGATTCGCCGACGACCGCGAGGATCTCCCCGCGCCGCAGGCTCAGGTCGATGCCGCGCAGCGCGGGCGCCCCGGCGTAGCTCACGCGCAGGCCGCGCACGGACAGCACCTCGTCGCCCTTGTGGCTCATGGCTTCTCCTTCGCTCGAGGTGGGGTGGGGCGGATCAGTAGCGGCCGCGGCGCGCCAGGGCGCGGCCGCAGGCGGCCAGGGACAGGACGACGGTGACGATGACCGCGCCGGGGAGGGTGCTCATCCACCAGGCCTTGGCCAGGTACTGGCGCCCCTCGGCCACCAGCAGGCCCCATTCGGGGGCCGGCGGCGGCGTGCCGAAGCCGAGGAAGCCCAGGCCGGAGATCGCAAGGATTGCGGCGCCGAGCTCGACCACGAGCAGCGCGAGCACGGGTCCAAGCACGTGCGGCAGCACGTGCGTGCGCACCACGGCGAGGCGCGAGGCCCCCGAGAGGAACGACGCCTCCACGAAGTCCAGGCCGCGCACGCGCAGCACCTCGGTGCGCGTGAGCCGTGCGAAGGTCGCGATGGAGGCCAGCCCCACGCCGATACCGAGCGAGACCGGGCCGGGCTGGTAGGCGGTGACCACCACGAGCGCGATGAGGATCGCGGGGATGGCCAGCAACACGTCGGCCAGGCGCATGGTCACCGCGTCGGCCAGCCGACCGCCGGTGCCGGCGAGGAGCCCCAGCAGGGTGCCGACCACCACGCCGAGCCCCACGGCGAGGCCCGCTGTGGCGAGCGTGCGCCAGGTGCCGTGGACCACACGTGTGAGGACGTCGCGCCCCAGATGATCGGTGCCGAAGGGATGGGCGAGCGACGGGGCGAGGAACTTGTCCGCCGGGGTGCCGAGCACGGGGTTCCCCGGTGCCAGTAGCCACGGGGCGATGGCCCACAGGGCCACGACAAACAGGATCACGAGCGCGACGGCGGTCCCGACACCGGGCAGGCGCCCCCGCCACCCCGCGAGGCGCCCCTCGGGCGGCCCGACGGCCAGAGACGCCGGTTCCTGGGCCCCCGCCAAGGCGGAACCACGCGCCGTCGCGTCCCCTTGCGGTGCGCCCACTGGGGCGCCGGCGGTGGCCACCGGGGCGGACGCGGCGTCGGCGGGCTCGGCGACGGGCTGTTCGGAAGTGGTCGACAGGCTCATGGCGTCTCCTCGTGGTTCCGGGCGGATCAGGCGGCGAGCGCCGACGCGGACTGGGTGCGGGTGGAGCGCAGGACGCGCGGGTCGAGCGCGGCATGCAGCAGGTCGACGAGCAGGTTCACCACCACAAAGACGAGGGCGGTGAGCAGGACGAGCCCCTGCACGAGCGGCACGTCCTGCGCCGTGACGGACTGCAGCACAAGGGCTCCGAGGCCGGCCCGGGAGAAGACGGTCTCCGTGATGATGGAGCCGGCCAGGAGCGTGCCGATGGTGACGCCGGCAACCGTCAGGGCGGGCGGGGCGGCGTTCTTCAGGGCGTGCGCGAAGAGGATGCGGGCCTCCCCGACGCCGCGGGCCCGCAACGCTTCAATGAACGGCTGGGCGTAGACGCCGTCGAGCGACTTGAGAAGCACCTGGGCCAGCGGGGCGCTCACGTGCAGCGCCAGGACGGCCATGGGAACCACGGTCGCGAGGAAGGAGCCGTCCGGGAACAGCGACATGACGCCCCACCGCACCGCCAGCAGCTGCAACGCCACCAGGCCCAGCCAGAAGACCGGAACCGAGGCAAGGAAGGGAGGCAGGGCGCGCAGCCTGCGGCCAAGCCACGAGGTCGGCGCGAGGACCGCCGCGATCGTGAGCGCCAGCGCGAAGAGCACAGCGAGGGCGAAGGCGCCGCCCGCGAGCTGCAGGGTGGAGCCCACCACGGAGCCGATGCGGGTGCCCACGGGCTGCCCCGAGGCCAGCGAGTAACCGACGTCGCCGCGCAGCAGGCCGAGCAGGTTGTTCGTGTATTGCTGCCACAGCGGCAGGTCGTAGCCGTACTGGTGGCGCATGGCCTCCAGCGTCGCCGCGCTGGGGGTGCCGTCCGTGGAGAGGAAGATCGTGACCGGGTCGCTCGGCAGCAGCTGCACGGCGACGAACACGACGGTGTAGGCCAGCCAGATCACCAGCAGGGCCTGGCCGAGGCGGGAGGCAATGTAGCGCGCGGTGGGCATGCTTTGCTCCTTCGTGGGTCGGCACCGACGAAGGAAACGGCGCGCTCCGGCGCGGGCGCTCGGGCACGTGGCCGGGAGGGACCGCTACGGAGAGGACTGCTCTTCCATCGGTCCTGGCGGGAGCACCCTCGCCCACCACGGGGCGATGGTTGCTGCGACGTCGCTGAGCCAGGTCTCTCGGTCGCTCTGGATGAAGTGCGGGGGTCACCCGCGTTCCACCAGCCTGCGGTCGATGTCCCCGCGCCCCCAATCGCACCCGTCACGCCGGGTCGCATGTCGCCGCGTGACGCGCTTCGGCGCCCCTGAAGCGGGACGAGGGCGCTGATATGACGCCTGCAAGCCGTCGTGTGACGCGCTTCCGTCGTCACGCAGCGTCATCCGCCCGCGGTGGGGTCCGGTGTGTGACGCGAGCGGCAGCCCTCGCCCCTGCGGCAGGATCGGCGCGCACGCGCCCGGGACGGGGCGTCGGGGATCTCGCTGGCTTCCCTCCGGCTAGGGCGCGGGGAGCGCCTCGGCAAGACCCAGCGGCAGGTTCCACGTGAGGCTCTCGCCCAGCACGAGCCAGCCGAGGATCACGCCGACACACGGCGTGACGTACATGCTCATGGCCGCGCGCGTGGGGCTCCACTCGGCCACCAGGAGGTTGTTCCACACGCACGCCAGGCCAGAACCGATCACGCCAAGCGCCACGATGCCGAACACCACCGACGGGCTGTACGTGGCCTCAAGCTGCCCGGGTAGCAGGAGCCCGGGGGCCAGGATCGCGGCGGCGAAGACCAGCTGCCACATGGTGGGCACCAAGGGTGACTGCCCCGCCCTCACCACAAAGCGGGCGAGGTACTCGTAGGCAAAGCCGTAGCAGGCGGTGGCGAGCAGGCACGCGGCGTGGGCCATCCACGAGCCGCCCCCGGAGATGGACGGGACGGCAACGATGACCACACCGAGCATCCCGAGGGCGATGGCCGCCCATGGGGCGCGGCGCAGCGCCGCCCGGGACCGGAGCACTCCGGGGGGCGGCCCCGCCCGGCTTGGGTAGGCTCGCTTCACGGGCCTGCCTCGGGTCCGGAGCCTCGTCCCTTTCACCCGGAGGTCACGTGTCCATCCCCGCCGAGCTCGCCGCCGACGTCATCGCCTTCCGGCGCGAGCTGCACGCCCACCCAGAACTGGACCTGGATTTGCCCCGCACGCAGGCCGCCGTGCTCGCGCGGCTGGCCGGCCTGGAGGGGCTCGAGGTCACCACCGGAGAGGGGATGAGCTCCGTGGTGGCCGTGTTGCGCGGTGCCGCCGCGCTCCCGGAGGGGACGCGCCGCCCCGTGGTGCTGCTGCGCGGGGACATGGACGGGCTGCCCGTCACCGAAGAAACGGGGCTGGAGTACGCCCCGGATCCCGCCGGCACCATGCACGCGTGCGGCCACGACCTGCACACGGCGGGGCTCTACGGCGCCCTCGCGCTGCTGGCGCAGCGGCGCGAGGAGCTGACGGCCGATGTCATCGGGATGTTCCAGCCGGCCGAGGAGACCGACGGCGGCGCGCTGCGCATGATCGAGCAGGGGCTGCTGGAGGCCGCCGGCCAGCGCGCCGACGCCGCCTTCGCCCTGCACGTCTACTCGGCCAAGTACGAGCACGGGCGCTTCGTTTCACGTGCGGGCACGATCCAAGCGGGCTGCGACGACCTCATCGTCACGGTGCGGGGACGGGGCGGGCACGGCTCGGTCCCGCACCTGTCGCAAGACCCCGTTCCCGTCGCGGCGGAGATGGTGCTGGGGCTGCAGAGCCTCGTGACGCGGCAATTCGACGCCTTCGACCCCGTGGTGGCGACCGTGGGGCACCTGACGGCCGGCACCGCGTCGAACATCATTCCCGACTCAGCGACCCTGGCGATCACCCTGCGCACCTTCTCCGCGGAGGCGCGAGCGCGCCTCATCCCGGCCGTGGAGCGACTCGTGCGCGGGATCGCCGACGCCCACGGGCTGGGCGTGGACGTCCGTCCCGACTGCGAATTCCCCGTGACCGTCAACGATCCGGCCGAGGTCGACTACGCGCGCGGCGTGATCGAGGATCTCTTCGGCCAGGAGTCCTACGAGGAGCTCCCGGCGCCGGAGCCGGGCAGCGAGGACTTTTCCGAGGTGCTCCTGCGCGTGCCGGGCGCCTACATCCTGCTCGGCGCGGTGCCGCCGGGCGCGGATCCGCACACGGCCCCCACCAACCATTCGCCGCTGGCGGTGTTCGACGACGCGGTGTTGCCTCGCGCCGTAGAGGCGCTGGCGGGCTTGGCGCTTGGCAAGGGCCCGGTGGCCCTTGCGTAAGGGGGAGGAACAGCGCGAGCGCATCCTGGATGAGCTGGAGACCCTGCTCATCGACGAGGGCGCCGGAGTGCTCACCATGGACCGCGTGGCCGAGGCCGCCGGCCTCTCCAAGGGCGGGTTGATCTACCACTTCCCCACGAAGGAGGCCCTGCTGGCCGGCTTCCAGGAGCGCGTGGCCAAGGTGGGGGACCGGGGCGCCGCCCGCATGCTCGCCGACCCGGCCGGCGCGGTGGAGTACTACATCTTCTCGGCGGCCCCGCCCGCCTCGGATCTTGACCGCACCATCCTGGCCGCGCCCCGGCTCTCCGGCGCGGAGCACCCGGAGATCCGCGAGCTCATGCACGACATGACGCGCAAATGGGTGCGCGTCATGTCGCACGTGACGGGCCACGAGGCACTCGCGCGGCTCATGCTCCTGATCGGCGACGGCGTCTACTACCAGGCCATCGCCTCCGGTGACCCCTTCGCGCTCAGCTCCGGGACCCGACGCGAGGACGAGGCGGAGGAACTGCGCACGTTGGTTGGTGCGCGGGCTCCTGGCCCAACACGCCAGGCCCGTCGCGGACGATCGCCTCGGGTAGGCGCCTAACGGGTGTGTGATCCCGGGTGCTGGATGCCGGGCGGCTGTTCCCGGGCGTCCACGGCGGGCCAGCGGGAGGCCGGCCGGGCCGCCGTCGTCCCCCGGTCACGAACGGGACAGGTTCTGCCGCCCTTCGCCGTTTCTGCGCCGCCTTCAGCACCCGGCGACGTACGGTGGTGCGATCACCCCAGGAGGCCGTCATGACTCATCCCTTCGATGAGGCGCCGCAGCGCGGCCCGCTCGCGGCCGCCCGTTCCCTCATCTTCATCGTCGTTGCGCTGGCCGCGTCCTTCGGCCTCGCCTGGCTGGTCGGCACCCAGACGCTGCCGTGGCAGTCGGCGCTGGACGCGGCGGGGAATCCCCGCCTCTCGCAGATGCACGACGCAGCTCTGCCGACGCTCCCGGCGCTGCTCGCCGGCCTGGCGGCCTGGCTCCTGCCCCGCCCGCTGCGGCGCACCGAGGCCCGCCCCGGGCGGCGCTCCCCCGCCGCGCTGTGGGCGCTCGGCCTAGCGTGGGCGCTCACCCTCGGCACGATCCTCGTGAGCTGGCCGTGGGATCCGGTCACCGTCTTTGGGGTGTCGGTGAATCCGCCCTCGCCCGCCGGAGCCGGCCTGCGCTGCCTCGCCGCTGGCGTCCTGCTGGGCGCCGCCGCGCTCCCGCTCATCTCGGCCTGGCGCGCGGCCCCCCGGGCCGTGGGCGGCGTGGCCGCCGCGCTCTGCCTGGGCGCGGCGACCCTGGCCGGCCAGCTGGCCGCGAACTCCCCGTCGGCGTGGGGCGTCCCCGCCGCGTCGGCGACCGAGGGCGCCGCGTGGACCGTGGTGGACTGGGGCACGCCGATCACCCTGTCGATCGCCGTAGCTCTCGTGACCCTCGGCCTGCACGTCGCGGTGTCCGCGCGCGGCGGGTTCCTGCGTTGGGGCGTCCCCGCCGCGTTCTTCACGCTCGTGTTGATGCCGCACATTGGCACCTCGTTTGTGGTCTTCGGTGGGAGCTACGAGCCGCTGGCCGGCACCGAGGTATCCCTCGACGGCACCAGCGGCGACTGGTGGGAACCGGTCCAGCTCCTCACGACGCTCTCGATCCCGCTGGTGGCGTGTCTGCTCCTCTTGCTGGCGTCCCTCTCCGGCCAACGGGCGGAAGCGGACGGCGGCGACCTCGACTTCCTCGAGGACAGCGAGCCACCCGCGCCCGGACGGTTCAGCGACGCGCAGACGAGGGGCCTTCCGCAGGTCGACGCCTCCGGGACGAGGTAGTCTGACGCCATCGGCCTTTTAATGTCTTACGGACAGTATTAGACTGCCGATATCCCCCACCTTCTACGGATCGAGACGGACATGATCTTCGAGAACAAGACCGCATTGGTGACCGGCTCCGGCGCCGGAATCGGCCGTGCCATCGCCGAGCGGCTCGCCGCCGAGGGCGCCAATGTGGTGGTCTCCGACGTGAACGACGCCGCCGGCGCCGAGGTGGTCGCGGCCATCACCGCCGCGGGCGGCCGCGCCGTCTACCAGCACACCGCCGTGGGCGACGCCGCCGAGGTCAAGGCGCTCATCAAGCGCGCCGTCGACGAATTCGGCTCGCTCGATTTCGCCGTCAACAACGCCGGCGTGGGCGCTCAGCCCAAGACCGTGCAGTACCTCAGCGACGCCGAGTGGGCCCGCACCATCGACATCACGCTGACCGGCACCTTCCAGAGCCTGCGCGAGGAGATTGACCACATGGTCTCCCACGGCGGCGGCGTCATCGTCAACGTCTCCTCCATCGCCTCGCTGCAGCCCACGCCCAACCTCACCCCGTACGGCGCCGCCAAGCACGGCGTGCTCTCGCTGACGCAGTCGGTTGCCTCGGAGTACGCGGCCCGCGGCATCCGCGTCAACGCCGTGGCCCCGGGCCCCATCGCCACGGCCGCGCTGGCTTCGCTGCCCCAGGAGGCCCAGGACGAGTACGCCTCGGAGGTCCCCATGAAGCGCCTCGGCCAGCCGGAGGACATCGCCAACGCCGTGGCCTTCCTGCTCTCCGATCAGGCCTCGTTCATCACGGGCCAGACCCTGGCCGTCGACGGGGGTTCGCTGATCCGATGAGCCCCGCCGATCGTCAGCAGTCCATCGATCTGCTCGACTCGCTCAAGCGGGTCCTCGCGGAGTGGACCAACCCCCGCTTCCTCGAACGGATGGGCCGGGAGGCCGGCCTGGATCTGGACGCCTCCGCCGTCACCGTGTTGACGCTCGTGTGGCGCCACGCACCGGTGCGACCCTCCATCCTGGCCGAGTCGATGGCCACCGGAGCCTCCAACGTGTCGAAGATCTTGGCCCGCCTGGAGGCGCAGGATCTGGTGATCCGCGAGCGCGATCCCGAGGACGCCCGCGCCACGCTCGTCAACGTGACGGCCAACGGTCGGGCCGCCGCCACCCGGCTCGACGACGCAGGTGTGCTGACGATGGAGCACATGCTCAGCAAGTGGACGGCCCGCCAGCGCGGCGAGTTCCTCGTGGCGCTGCAGCGCTTCGAGGCCACGACGATCGACATGGTCAACGAGCCGCCCAAGGAGGGCTGAGCGCTCCCTGGAGCACGAAAAAGGGGGTGGGGAGCCGCGGCTCCCCACCCCCTTCGCATCCGACCGTTCAGGCGCGCGGCACGCCGCTCGCCGAGGCCCACTGCGCGGCGTCGAGCTCGATCACCTCGGCGTTGCGCGGGCTGGAGTGGAAACGCTGCCAGTCATCGAGTGCGTCCAGGGTCAAGCGGATGATGGTGCCGTGCGCCACCACGATCACGCGCTGGCCCGGGCGGGCGGCCACGATGCGACGGATCGCGGCCAGGCCGCGTTCGCCCGTCGCACGCGAATGCTCGACGCCGGGGAGCAGTCCCAGCCGGTAGCCCACCTCCTCGATCGGGCCAGGATCGCCGTCGTGGCCCGGGTGGAGCACGCGCCGCGTCTCCGCCGGAAGCTCGGCGTCGACCGCGCCCTCGAGCTCGCCGTAGCCGCGCTCGATGAGGCCCTCGTCGGTGGTGGGAGCGGGCAGCCCCAGGTGCTCCGCGATGATGCTGGCGGTCTCCAGCGCCCGGCCGAGCGGGGAGGCCACGACGGCGTCCCAGCCGCCTCCCTCGAGGAGCGCGGCCGCCTCACGGGCCTGGTCCCGGCCGGTGTCGTTCAAGGGGATATCCACCTGCCCCTGCAGGCGCCCCGCCGCATTCCAATCGGTCTGGCCGTGGCGGACGAGGGCAAGCGGGGAGGAAAAAGCATCGCTGACGGGCATGCGGTTAACGGTACGACGTTCGGCTGGGAACGGCTCCCAGCCACCCTTCCAAGGCGGGCAAGGACTCCGAGGCCCCCTCGGCACCCCGGATCCGATATCTTTCGGGGGTCACCCGCGCGCCTTCCCGGCGCGCGGCACTCACCCTGCCCCCAAGGACTCCCCCATGGAATGTCTCCCCGAGACCGGTCTCAGCGCCGGCACCACCATCACCTTGGTCGCGATCGCCCTGGCGCTCATCGCGGCGGCGATCGTGCTCATCATCAAGTCCCACCGCGCCCGCGCCGGCGCACTCATGGCCCTGTGCCTCGTCGGCCTGCTCGGCGCGCTGCCGCTGGCCGGCGCCCCGCAGGCCTCCGCCGGCGTTGACTGCAACGGTGCCAACGCCGTCTACGTCACCGAGACGTCCACGGAGACGGCGGCCGGCCCCACGGTGACCGCCGACGGCACCGTGGTGACCGTGCCGGGCTCCACCGTCACGGCGACCGCCGACGGCGCGGTCGTCACCCTGCCTGGCACCGTGGTCACCCTCCCCGGGTCCACGGTCACCCAGACCGCGCCCGGCAGCACCGAGACCCTGCCCGGCTCCACCGTCACCGAGACCGCAACCGAGACGGCGACCACGACCGCCACCGCGGCCGGCCCCACCGTCACGGTCACGGAGACCGCGCCGCGCGAGTGCGCCGCTCCTCCGGCCTGGCTCACGGCCCACACCACCCAGGGCGGCTGGCTGCAGGGCGAGTCCTACGAGGTTTCCGCAGACGACAACGCCACCAACGCCGGCGGCGAGGACGCCCTGGCCCAGATCGAGGAGATCCTGCAGCGCGGGACCGTCGACGGCCAGGCGCTGTGCGACCTGAAGATCACGTGGGTGCAGTCCATCGTCCAGCGCGGCGAACCCGACAACACGATGAGCCGCACCCTGACGTACACGGGTTGGAATCACCCCTCGAACGAGCCGCTGCGCCTGGGCTTCGACGCGGGCGACTGGGGGCAGGAGCCCTGGTTCGAGTGGAACAACCTCAACACCACCATCACGGCTCAGCTGAGCTTCACCCGCACGGGTGGCGGGGCGGGCAGCTCCGAGATCACGCTGAGCGGCCCGTTCCAGGTGGCCTTGCCGTAGCGCCGGCCGACACCGGCCCACAGCGGCGCCCGCCTTCGAAGATGCTTCGAGGCGGGCGTCGCTTTGCGCCGTGTGACGGAACATGATTTCGCGTGACCTCACCCGCGCTGACAAACTGAACACGACCATCAAGAGCGGTTCAGGGACCCGGCCCGTCGAGACCGCAGCAACCAGCCCCCTCAAGGCGAGAACGCGTCGTCGTGCAGGGAAGCCAGGTGCTACCGCCGGGAGTCGATGGAAGGAGTCTCATGCCCTCGACCACGCCCGAACACCGCTTCGGCTTCCGCACGCGTGCCCTGCACGCCGGCGGGACGCCGGACTCCGAGCACGGAGCCCGCGCCGTGCCGATCTACCAGACCAGCTCGTTCGTCTTCCAAGACGCCAACGACGCCGCCAACCTCTTTGCGCTGCAGAAGTACGGCAACATCTACAGCCGCATCGGCAACCCCACGGTGGCGGCCTTCGAGGAGCGCATCGCCTCCCTCGAGGGCGGCATCGGCGCCGTGGCCACCGCCTCCGGCATGGCCGCTGAGTTCATCACCTTCGCCGCGCTGACCCAGGCCGGCGACCACATCGTGGCCTCCTCGCGCCTCTACGGCGGCACCATCACGCAGCTGGACGTGACCCTGCGCCGCTTCGGCGTGGAGACCACCTTCGTGGACTCCTCCGAGGCCGCCGACTTCGAGGCGGCCATCCAGGAGAACACCAAGGCCATCTACACCGAGGTCGTGGCCAACCCGTCCGGTGCCATCGTGGACCTGGACGGCCTGGGCGAGGTGGCGCACCGTCACGGGATCCCGCTCGTCGTGGACTCCACGCTCACCACGCCGTACCTCCTGCGCCCGCTGGAACACGGCGCCGACATCGTCATCCACTCCGCCACCAAGTTCATGGGCGGGCACGGCACCACCCTCGGCGGCGTGGTCGTGGAATCCGGTCGCTTCAACTGGGGCAACGGCAAGTTCCCGTCCATGACGGAGCCCGTGGCCTCCTACGGCAATGTCTCCTGGTGGGGCAACTTCGGCGAGTACGGCTTCCTGACGAAGCTGCGCTCGGAGCAGCTGCGCGACATCGGGCCGTCCCTGGCGCCGCAGTCCGCGTTTAACCTGCTCATCGGCGTGGAGACCCTGCCGCAGCGCATGGACGAGCACGTGCGCAACGCCAACGCCGTGGCCGCGTGGCTGGACGAGCACCCGCTCGTCACCTACGTCAACCACGCCTCGCTGCCCTCCCACCCGGAGCACGAGCGCGCCAAGGCCCTGTTGCCCGGCGGCGTGGGATCCGTCTTCTCCTTCGGCGTGAAGGGCGGCCGCGAGGCTGGCGCACGCTTCATCGAGAACCTGCAGCTGGCCAGCCACCTCGCCAACATCGGCGACGCCAAGACGCTGGTGCTGCACCCGGCCTCCACGACGCACCAGCAGCTCACGCCCGAGCAGCTCGTGGCCGGCGGCATCCCCGATGACCTCATCCGCATCTCCGTGGGGCTCGAGGATCTCGAGGACATCCTGTGGGACCTGGACCAGGCCCTCACCGCCTCGCAGACCGAACCGGAGGCCGCGGAGGAATTCGCCGCCCCCGAGTACGAGGCCTGCACGATTCCCGTGGGAGGTGTCAAGTGAGCACGACGACGGATGCGGCCGCCCAGCCGCAGCGCACCTGGGTGGGCCCCAGCGCCGGCGAGCGGCTGAACCTGCTGCGCGAGGCGAAGTCCATCGCCATCGTCGGCGCCTCGGACAAGCCCTCGCGCGCCTCGTACTTCGTGGCGACGTACCTGCTCTCGTCCTCGCCGTACAAGGTCTACTTCGTGAACCCCGTGGCCAAGGAGATCCTGGGCCAGCCGGTGTACAAGTCCCTCGCGGACCTGCCGGAGTCCCCCGATCTGGTGGACGTCTTCCGCAAGCACGACGATCTGCCGGGCGTGGCCCAGGAGGCCATCGATGCCGGCGCCAAGACGCTGTGGCTGCAGCTGGGTTCCTGGAACGAGGAGGCGGCGGCGATCGCCGAGGCCGCCGGTCTCGCCGTGGTCATGGACCGCTGCGTCAAGATCGAGCACGCCCGCTTCCACGGTGGGCTGCACCTGGCCGGCTTCGACACCGGCGTCATCTCCTCGAAGCGGCAGGTCCGCGCCTAGCCTCCGCTCGAGCGCGCTGTTGGCGCGCATCCGGCACTCCGTACGCGCCGGTGCCGCGCGCACCGCGCGCAGAACAAGAACGGGGCCCGACGGCGGGTGGTCACCACCCGCCGTCGGGCCCCCTGTGCGCAATGCGACAGCTAGCTGTCAATCCTTCTGGGTCATCATGGCGTCCATGAGCTGCGCCGACTGGCCGGCCAGCGAGCCGCCGTCCACCACGTGCTCCTCGCCGGAGATGTAGCTGGACTCGTCCGAAGCGAGGAAGGCCACGAGCGGGGCGATGTCCGCCGGGGTGCCGATGCGGTTCATGGCGGCGAGCGGGAACGGGGCATCCAGATCGCGCAGGTTGGCCATGGTCATGGGCGTGGCGATGGTGCCCGGGTGCACGGAGTTCACGCGGATGCCGTAGCGGCCGAGCTCGAGGGCGGCGGACTTGGTCAGGCCGCGCACCGCGTACTTGGAGGCCGAGTAGGCCGTGGCGTAGGGCTGCCCCTGCATGCCGGCGAGGGAGGAGATGTTCACGATCGAGCCGCCCTTGGTCTTCAGGGTGGGCAGGACGGCCTTGATGCCGAGGAAGGCGCCGCGAACGTTGACGGACATGATGCGGTCGAAGCCGGCGACGTCGATCTCCTCGATCGGGGCCATCTTCAGGATGCCGGCGTTGTTGACCAGGATGTCGATGGTGCCGAAGGCCTCGATGGTCTTCTCGATCACCCCGACCCAGTCGGCCTCGGAGGAGACGTCGTGATGGACGAACAGGGCGTTCTCGCCGAGCTCCGCGGCGGTCTTCTCGCCCAGCTCGTCGTTGAAGTCGGTGATGACCACCTTGGCGCCGCGCTCGATGAAGAGCTTGGCCTCCGCCGCGCCCTGGCCTCCGGCCGCGCCGGTGACGATCGCGACCTTGCCCGCAAGCTGCTCAGACATGCTGTGACTTCCTCTACTCCTGGTGCCGGTGGGGATGCTCCGGCTCGGCCCGTCGCCTGACGACATTTACTGTCGCCGCGACATGATGCCTTCACCTTAACCCCGGCGGAGGCGCCCACCATGGTTCCGTTCACCACACGGTGAAAGCCTGGTCAGGTGGCGATGCTGTCGCTACACGGACCCCGGCGATGCATGCTGTTTTTGCGTTTGGCGCGGATCTTTCACGCGCCAAACGCAAAAACAGCATGCGCGGCCAGGGCGGTGTCAGCAGGACCAGGTGAAGGTGTTCCGCTCCAGGTCCAGCTGGGCCACGCCCGTGCCGATGTTGAGCTGCACAAACTCCTGCGAGAACTCGAGGTAGTACGGGCTCAGCCCCTCGGGCACGCCCTGGCCAGGGAAGCAGGTGCCGCCCAGGTGCGCTACGTAGTTGATCAGCGGCTCGGCCCACGGCAGGATAGGCTCCCGCGCTTCCTCGTCCGGGTTTTCCGGAGAAAGGTAGCCTCCCGCTTCGAGTGAAGCCTCGTCATCGCTCGGCGCGAGCCCAGCGTTGGGATCGTCGATCCTCACCCACCGAAAGAAGCATCCCGGTTCCTGCTCGTCGTGGGGAAGGCTCGGGTCAGGCACCGGATCCCCAGCAAGCTCTGCTTCCGTCAGCCAGATCAGCGCGAAGAAGCCGTCAATGATGCCCCGAAAGTAGCTCGCTTGTGGGTGCTCGGCCTGGATCGCCCTAGCGGTCGGCGCGAACCCGCCGACCTCCTCCTCGAAACCTTGATCGACTTCTCCAAAGAAGGCGACGCCGGGAAACGCTGGACCCCGACGCTGATACTCGCGCGGGAGGCGCGCAACCAAGACAAGTCCCATGGGCTCGCCGGTATCCGGCAGCCGCGGCCACAGCTCGGGGCTGATATGCGGCCCGGCTCCGCTCGTCCATCCGTCCGCCAGACCCTCATCGTCGGTCTTCTCGGCGCCATAGGCCTTCACCGTCTCGTCGCGGGCGGCAGGCGGCAGGGCGCTGGCAGCCCGCAGCTCCTCGCGGATTCGAGCCCGCCCGCTGGCCTGGAGTGCGTGGTGGATCTCCTCGCTCAGGTTCGCCCCTTCGCCGGCGTCAACCGCAGGCCCAGTCGAGGACGTCGGTCTCGAGGTCCACCTGCAGCGTGCCGGCGTCGCCGAGGTTCAGATGGCCGAACTCCTCGAACTCGAGGTACCAGGGCGAGAGCCCCTCCGGCAGGGCCTGCACGTTGAACACCGTGCCGCCCAGGTGCGACCAGCCGAAGAGGGCGCCCGCCCACGGGGCCTCGTCGCCATCGGGATAGGGGTCCTCGTACTCATCCTCGTCCCCCGCGTACTCCACGGGCTCGACGCCTGCGTTCGGGTCCTCGCGAGGCAGCAGCCAGATCCGCGTGGTGGGCGAGACACTGTCCCACGCGTTCTCGCCGTCGCCGTACTCGATTTCGCCGCGGGCGGCCTCCGGTCGCGGGTCGGCGTGCGGCGGCGTAGGACCGGCCTCGATCTGCTCCTGGGTCAGCCACACGAGCGCCCACGGGCCGCCGAGCACGTCGAGACGATACGAGGTCTGCTCGCTCTCCACGGCCGCGGTGAGGTCGGCGTTGAAGGCCTCCCATGCTGGGCCGTCCTGGAGTTCCCACTGGGACTCCCCCGTGGCCTCCGGGTCGCTCTCACCGCCGGCGGCAAAGAACGCCACGCCCACGTACTCGGGCCCCTTGCGGCGGTACTCCTCGGGCAGGAAGAGCGTCACGAGGTGCATGAGCGGCAGCCCCAAGACCTTGTGTCGGGGCCAGTTCTCCCACGGGATGTTGGGCCCGTCGGTCCCGGCCCAGCCCGAGGGAGCGTGCTCAGGCACCGGCACCTCGGCCTTGCCGCCGGGATCCTTGGCCAGCCCGCCCTCGACCTCGAAGCCCAGGTTCCACGCGGAGGCCATCTCAGAGCACCTCGGAGAGCGTGTAGCGATCAAGCACGACGCCGCGCGTCAGGCTTGATCGCGAGAGGACGCTCACGCGGTTCGGGGCTTCGAGGGTGCGCACGCCGTTCTTGCGGTCGGCCACGAGTTCATGGGGTCGTCCCGCCTGGATGTCCAGGAAGTGGCGCCGCGCCTCGTCCTCCTCCAGCGGGCCGAGGTAGGCGTACTTGCCACCCTGGCTCGCGCCGCGCAGATCCGTCTCGGCCATGATCACGAACTGGGCCACGTGGATTTCCCCTCGTCGGTGCGGCCTCCCCCTGTGGGGCCGCTTGGCCCCACACTGTCACGAAACCCGAGCGAGCGTCGAGCGGCACCCGGCCGCGCGCCGTCGTGCGCTCCCCGTCCCCTCGCTTGCCATGTTCCCGCCCCTCTCCAGCCGAACGCCGCCCGTCCCCAACAGGATCGGAGTGGGTTTGGTACGTTTTTCGGCCGAAAAACGTACCAAACCCACTCCGATTCCGGGGGAGGATGCCGCAGGACTGGGCCTCAGGGCAGGGCCGGACGTCGGGGGAGGAAGCCGCCGCAGGGGGGCAGGCGCCGCAGAGCGGGGCGCCAGGGCGATTCGGGCGGAGAGCCCGCGCCCCGCCGGGGCTCAGCCGCGCAGGTACACCGTGGTGGTGTGCGTGAAGAACTCGCGCGCGGCGAGGCCCTGTTCCTTGGGACCGTAGCCGGAGCGCTTGGCCCCACCGAAGGGCACGTGCGGGTCGGCGCCGGCCGATTCCGAGTTCACGTGCAACATGCCCACGTCGATGCCGTCCACGGCGGAGAGGGCCGTGGCGATGTCGCGCGTGAACACGGCGCAGGAGAGGCCAAGGTCGCCATGGTTGGCGGCCTCGAAGGCCTCGCGCGCGCCGGAAACGCGGCGAATGGAGACCACGGGGCCGAAGAACTCCTCGTTCCAGGCCAGGTTCTCCTCACCAGCGGCCCCCTCGGGCATCTCGAGCAGCGTGGGGGTGAGAAACGCGCCCTCGGGGGCCTCGCCGCCCAGGATCACGCGGGCGCCGCCCTCCACCGCCGCGAGCACCGACGCGGCGATGTCGGACGCGGCCCGCTCGGAGACCACGGGGCCCATGTCGGAGGCGGGCGAGGAGGGATCCCCCACGCGCCAGTTCGAAAGCAGCGCGCGCAGGCGGCCCAGGAAGTCATCGGCGATGGCCTCGTCCAGCACCAGGCGCGAGGTGGCCGTGCATTTCTGGCCCGTGGAGCGGAAGGCGCCGAAGAGCACCTGCTCGGCCGCCAGGTCCAGGTCGGCATCCGCCAAGACCACCGAGGCGTTCTTGCCGCCCATCTCGGCCTGCATCGGCACACCGCGCGCGGCGGCTCGGCCGGCCAACGAGCGGCCAACGCCCGTGGACCCGGTGAAGGTCAACCCGTCCAGCTCGGCGTGATCAACGATCGCGTCGCCCAGCGCCGACCCGCCGAGCACCAGGTTGAGCACGCCGGCCGGGAGCCCGGCGTCGTGCAGGGCGGAGGCCAGGCGGAAGGCCAGCAACGGCACGGCCGAGGCGGGTTTCCACACCACGGTGTTGCCGTACACGAGCGCCGGCGCGATCTTCCACGCCGGAATCGCGATCGGGAAGTTGAAGGGCGTCACGACGCCCACCACGCCGAGCGGCTTGTGCGTCACGAGGATCTGTTCGCCCGCGCGCGGCGAGGCAAAGACGGAGCCCTGCTCGCGGTTGCCTGCCTCGGCCTGGTAGCGCAGCACGGCGGCGGCGCGGCGCACCTCGCCGATGCCCTCGGCCAGGGTCTTGCCCTCCTCGGCGGTGAGCTCGGCGCCCCACGCCTCAGCGTTGGCGTCGATGATCGCGGCGGCGCGGGCGAGCACCTCGCCGCGCGCGTGCAGCGGCGTCGCGGCCCAGGCGGGGGCGGCGGCGCGGGCCGCGGCAAAGGCGGCGTCGACGTCCGCTGCCACCACGGCACAGCCGCGCGCCACGATCTCGCCCGGGCGCGCCGGGTTGGTCGATTCGATGCTCGCGCCGGCGCCCTCACGCCATGCCCCGCCGATCAGGCTCTTCAACTCGACTGCATCGCTCATGGTGGTCCTCCTGGTGAGGCGCGGGCTGCCAAGAAAAGTGCCCGACGGCGGGTGGTCTGGGGAGGTGCCTCGCGGCACCTGGGGTGGTGGGCCGGCGGCCGGGCGCCCAAGGTGCCCGGCCGCCGTCGTGCATCAGCGGTACGCGGCGATGCCGGTGAGCTGCTGACCGAGGATCAGCGTGTGGACCTCGTCCGTGCCCTCGTAGGTGCGCACCGACTCGAGGTTGGCCGCGTGGCGCATGGCGGGGTGCTCGGCGGAGATGCCGTTGGCGCCCAGGATGGTGCGGGCCTCGCGGCAGATCTCGATGGCCTCGCGGACGTTGTTGAGCTTGCCCACGCTGATCTGGTGCAGCTTGAGCGTGCCGGCGTCCTTCTTGCGGCCCACGTGCAGGGCCAGCAGGAAGCCCTTGTTGATCTCGAGGGCCATGTCCACGAGCTTCTTCTGCGTGAGCTGGAAGGCGGCGATGGGCTTGTCGAACTGGATGCGCTCCTGCGAGTAGGCCAGGGCGTCCTCGAAGGCATCGCGCGCCGCGCCCATGGCACCCCAGAGGATGCCGTAGCGGGCCTCGTTGAGGCAGGAGAAGGGGCCCTTGAGGCCGCGGACCTCGGGGAGGACGGCCGAGCCGGGCAGGCGCACGTCGGTGAGCTCGATGTCGCACTGCACGGAGGCGCGCATCGACATCTTGGGGGCGATCGGCGTGGCCTTGAAGCCGGGGGTGTCGGTGGGGACCACGAAGCCGCGGATGCCCTCGTCCGTCTGCGCCCAGATGACACCCACCTTGGCCAGGGAGGCCAGGCCGATCCAGCGCTTGGAGCCGTTCAGGACCCAGTCGTCGCCGTCGCGGCGGGCGAAGGTCTTCATGGAGGCCGGGTCGGAGCCGGCGGTAGGCTCCGTGAGGCCGAAGAAGCCGATGGCCTCGCCCGTGGCCATCTGCGGCAGCCATTCCTGCTTGTGCTCCTCGGAGCCGTGCTTGTGGATCGCCGACATGGCCAGCGAGCCCTGCACGGAGACGAAGGTGCGCAGGCCGGAGTCGCCGGCCTCCAGCTCGGCGCCGGCCAGGCCGTACTCCACGGCGGAGCGGCCGGCGCAGCCGTAGCCCTTCAGGTGCATGCCGAGCAGGCCCATGCGGCCCAGCTCCGGGACGATCTCCACGGGGAAGCGGGCCTCGTCGTACCAGCCGGCGATGTTGGGCTTGATCGTCTCGTTGACGAAGTTCCGCACCGTGGCGCGCGTCTGCAGCTCCTCCGGCGTGAGCAGGTCGTCGAAGTCGATGAGGTCTGCGGGGCTGGGGCCGTTCAGCGTCATGGCGTTGACTCCTGGTGTGTGCTGGTTCGCGGGCGGGGCGGCGTACTGCGGTGCTGCTTGCTCCGGGCTGTTTGCTCCGCCCTGCGGTGCGGCGATGCGGTGCCGGCGGCGCGACGGCACGGTGCGCGCCGCCGAGGGAAACGCTAGGCGCGGGTGTGAGGCGCGTCATTGGACGAATCATCCAACGGCGGGCGATGATCTCTTGCGTGATCACCCTCGAACAGCTCGTCTCCGCCGCCTCCGGTGCCCTGCGTTTGGCCTCGGGGCAGGGCCCAGGCGCCGGCGGCGTGCAGCTGAGCGGGGTGCACGTCTCCGAGCTCGAGGACCCCACGCCGTACCTCGAGGGCGGCGAGCTGCTGCTCACCACCGGCATGCCGTGGGGCCGCGGCGGCGCGCAGGCGTACGTGGCCGGGTTGGTGTCCCGCGGCGTCGCGGCGCTCGGCGTGGGGCTTGGTCCCTGGGCGCGCGCCGTGCCGTTGCCCGTGGCGCAGGCCTGCCGAGAGCACGGCCTCGCCGTGGCCGTGGTGCCGGACGGTGTTCCGTTCCAGAACGTCTCCCGCGCGTACTGGCGCCTGGCCCTGCGCGACGACACCGCCGGGCTGCGCCAGGCCATGGGCGTGCAGGCCCAGCTGGTGCGTTCGGCCACGCGCCCGCAGGCCGTGGCCGAGCTGGTCCGCGCCGTCGCCCAGGCGCTCGGCGGCTGGGCCGCGTACCTGCCCACGGATCCGGCGGAGCTCGCTGCGCCCGGCGGAGCCGGCGCACCCGGCGCCGCACCCGGCGCGGCCACCCTCTGGCCCGCCACCGCCGCCACCTCGCTGCGCGCGCTGGGCCCAGACCTCGCTCGCTTGGGCCGCAGCGGCACACCCGCGGCCGGCACGTTCGAGGTCAACGGGCAGGCCGTCGTCGCCCACCCCATCGCTGGTTCGGGGCCGGCGCGCGGCTTCCTCGTGGTGGGCGCCGGGCGCGGCCTGACCGGCCCGGACCGCGACCTCATCGCGACCGCCTGCACCTTGCTCTCCCTGCGAATCAGGCAGCGCGAGACCGTGGAGGGTGCCGCCGCCAGCCTCGGCTCCGCCGTGGTGCTGCTCCTGCACTCGGGCTTCGGCGAGGCAGCGCGGCTCGCCGCCGACGACGCTGGCCTCGGCCCGCTCCCCGAGCGCGTGCGCTGGTTGTGCCTGCGCACCGGCCCCGAGCGCGACGCCGCCGCGGCGCTCGCGCTCGCCCCGCGCCTGGCTTGGGAGGGCGGGAGGGTGCCGCAGGCGTCCGGTTTCCCTTATCGGCTCGACGACGACGGGCTGGCCTGGGTGCCCCTCCCCGCCGCCGCCTTCGCGCAGGCCGAGACGGCCGCCGCACCCGGGACGAAGGAGGACCCCGTCACCGGCGCAACCTCGGCCCCCAGCGCGCCCCGGCCCCCCGCCTGGGCGGGCGGCGCCGTCGGGCCCTCACAACCCTTGGGCCCGCCTCCGGCTGGCCTGCGCGAGGCGGCGATCGACGCGCGGGAGGGTTCTCTTGCCGGGGCCCTGAGCGGCCGCGGCGGCGAGGCCGAGGCGTGGGTCGCCGCCTTGGCCGGCTTCGAACGCGCCGACCTGCTCGGGACCGCCCGCTCCTACCTGCGCCATCGCGGGCGCTGGGAGGACGTGGCTCGGGAGCTCGGGGTCCACCGCAACACGGTGCGGCACCGGCTAGGGCTGATCGGGCAGACGCTGGGTCTGGACCTCGACGATCCCGACGTGGGCGCGCGCCTCTGGCTCGCGTTGCGGGCGCACGACGGCGCCGGGCCGGGTTCGGCCGGCTAGACGCGGAAGGAGGGACGGGAGTGCCCCGCCCCTCCTTCCGTCGGCCGTGCGGCCTCTCCCACGCTAGGCGTGCCTAGGCGTTCTGCTTGCGCACGTTGATGAACGCCATGACGGACACGGCGGCGATCACGATCGAGCAGATCAGGAACAGGATCAGGCCAAAGCCCGCCGAGGCGCTGCCGAAACCGCCCATCTTGCCTGCGGCGTCACCGACGGAGGCAAAGGCGAGGATGCTCAGCAGGATCCCCAAGGCGCCCGCCACCATGCCGATGATGGAGAGCAGCTTGCCGAGCTGCGCCTTGCGCGTGGCGAACACATAGGCGCCGAAGGCGGCCAGGGCCAACAGCACCAACGCCATGAGCGTGGCAACGAAGCCGTTGATCATCTGGAAGCCGTTGACGCTCTGCGAGGCGCTCCGGCCCAGGAAGGACACCTTCACGGAGGCGAAGGGCAGGAGCAAGGAGATGAATCCCAGCAGGGCGAAGACCGGCACGGCCAGCGGCAGCCACGCCTTCCAGTCCTTCTGACCGGCGATCTCCTGCGTGCGCGCGGCGAAATCGCGGCCGAAGGCCTGTGCCGCCTCCGCTCCCTGCTGCACCGCCTTGTCGAAGCCATTCTCGTCTCCGGGCTGGCCCGGCTGGGGCTGCGTCGGCTGACCCGGGTAGCCCGGCTGACCCGGCTGACCCGGCTGGCCCGGCTGCTGCGCGGTGGGCGGGGTCCCCCACGCTGTCGGCTGGGCCGGCTGGGAGGGCTGGGCCGGCGGCTCGCCCCACGCCGCGGGCTGAGCGGGCCGAGCCGGCTCGGCCGGCTCGGCCGGCGGTGCACCCCAGGCCGGGGCGGCAGGCGCGGCCGGGGCCGCCGGGTCCTGCGCCTCCGGCGCGGGCGGCGCGGCGGGGGTCACGGGAGCGGCGGGTGCAGCGGGCGTGTTCGGCTGCGCAGCGATCCACGCAATGAGCTCCTGCGAGGCGTTGGGGTGGGCAGCCACGGCGTGCCGCAGGTCGGGGCGATACGTGGCGACCTGCCCCAGCGCCTCGGCATCCAGTCCGGGGGCCGCAAGGTCCGCGGCCGTCAACGTGGTTGGATCAGGGAAAAGCATGGTTCCTCGTTTCAAGGGGTGATGAGCGAATCCTGCACAGACGTGTGGGCGCGCGGCATCCGCAGCGTTCCCCCTCCGGCGTGCCGTTCGCCTTGGCCGCGAAACTAGCACACTGTCAGCTTCGTGCCACGGGTTCCGGTCCCGCCAGGCACCAAAGGAAGTCCCGCCGACGCGTCCCTCTGCACCCGCCCGGCCACGCGCCGTCGGGCGCTGGGTCCACGAACAGTGCGGCGGCGCTCAGTCGCCGACCGCCGTGCGCCCGCGCCGGAGGATGAGCGGGTCAGGCGTGCCGATGCGGGCAGGATCCTTGCCCTCGTACTCCACGCCGGAGAGGAAGTGGCGCATCGCGTTCAGCCGTGCGCGCTTCTTGTCGTTGGACTTGATGGTGATCCACGGCGCCCACTCGGTGTCGGTGCGGCGGAACATCTCCTCCTTGGCCTCCGTGTAGGCGTCCCAGCGATCCAACGACTCGAGGTCCATGGGGCTGAGCTTCCACTGCCGCACGGGGTCGATCTGGCGAATGATGAAGCGCGTGCGCTGTTCCGATTGCGTCACCGAGAACCAGAACTTGGTCAGGTGCACTCCCGATTCCACGAGCATGCGCTCAAGCAGCGGGGCGTCCCGCATGAACTCGCGATACTGGCGGTCGGAGCAGAACGTCATCACGCGTTCAACGCCGGCCCGGTTGTACCAAGAGCGATCGAAGAGAACCAGTTCACCCGCGGCCGGAAGGTGCTTCACGTAACGCTGGAAATACCACTGCGTGAGTTCGCGGTCGCTCGGCTTGGAGAGCGCCACCGTGCGGGCGTAACGCGGATTGAGGTGCTCGGTGAAGCGCTTGATGGTGCCGCCCTTGCCCGCGGCATCACGACCCTCGAAGAGGATCACATGGCGGTGACCGGTGTTCTGCTGCCAGGCCTGGAACTTGAGCAGCTCCACCTGCAGGTCGTACTTGGCGGTTTCGTACTCCTCGCGGCTCATCCGCTCGTCGTACGGGTAGTTCTCGCGCCACGTGTCGACCGCGCGGCCCGTCGGGTCGATCAGTTCGGGATCGTCGTCGAAGTCCTCGCCCAGCGAGTAACCCTCGGTCTGGAGGCGGTCGATGTAGGCGCGCACGTCGTCAAACATGCGGCCAAGCTAGGCGGGGCGGGTAACGGGAAGGTGAACGCGGCGCACCCAACGCCCGACGCGCATCGAAATCCGCCCCGCGGTCCGCTCGGCCGCGCGCCCCATCTCCGCCCCCAGAGCCCACGGAGCGTCACCCCACACCCCAGAACCTCACCCCAGAATCGGAGTGGGTTTGGTACGTTTTTGGTCCAAAAAACGTACCAAACCGACTCCGATTCCCAAGGGGAAGACCCCTGGCGCCCGACGGCGGTGGGCCGGCTTGGGCGGGCACGCCGGGTTCGGCTGGTCCCAGTGTCCGACGGCGGCGGGCCGGCTTGGGCGGGCACGCTGGCCTCAGTGCCCGGCGGCGCGCACGCACCGTGGGCGCGCGAACGACTCCGCCCCTACATCCACTTCTTCTTGCGGAACACGACCCACAGCCCCACGGCGAGCGCCACCATGGCCCCCACCGCCAGCGGATACCCCAGGCTCCAGTGCAGCTCCGGCATCTCATCGAAATTCATGCCGTAGATTGCGCCAATCAGCGTGGGCGCAAACAGGATGGCGGCCCAGCCCGAAATCTTCTTCATGTCCTCGTTCTGCCGCTGCGTCACGAGGGTCGAATTGACCTGGAGAATCTGATTCAGGGAATCGCGCAACTCGGCCACCGTGGTGTTCACGCGCGAGAGGTGATCGCTGACATCCTGCAGGTAGGTGCGCAGTTCGTCACCCGTCCCGTACTTGCTAAAGCCCGAGCGCAGCCCGGCCAGCACGGCGGCGAGCGGGGAGACCGCGTGCTGCAGGTCGATGACCTCCTGGCTCAGGCGGTAGATGCGCTCGGTCACCGCGGCGTCGCCGCCGAACACCTGGCGTTCGATCTGTTCCTTGTCGATGTCCAGGCCGCGCAGGACCGGGAAGTAGCCGTCCACGAGCGAGTCGAGGAACGCGTAGACCATGGCCTCGGGCCCGAGCCGCAGCAGCTCGGGGTCCCGCGGAACGCGCGCGCCGGCCCACGGCACCTCCGACTGCCGTTCCTGGCACAGCACCACCACCACGTTGCCGCGGCACAGCACGTGGAATTCGGAGAAGGCGACCTCTTCCTCCGCATCCAGGTAGGTCGCGGCGCGCGTGACCACAAAGAGCACGTCGTCGTAGCGCTCGAGCTTGGGGCGCTGCCCCGCCTTCAGCAGGTCCTCCACGAGCAGCGGGTGCAGGTCCCACACCGTGGCCAGCTCGGCGATCTGTTCGGCCTGCGGCAGGTCGATCCCCACCACCACGAGACGCTCGGGCGCGCGCTCCGCCTCATCGTCCCCGGAAGCGGTCCCCGCCGTCGCGGCCACTCCACCCACCGTAGGAACGGAGGCCTCCCCCACCTCGCGCGCGGCGTCGACCCACTCGAGGGCCCCGGCCAGGGCCGCCCGGGTCTTCGAGGACTGGAACTGCTGGGTGTCGCGCGCCTCGCCGCCCTCAAAGAGCGACACGGTGAGCGAGCCGCGGGCGATCCGGTGACCGCCCGGGTAGGGATTGCGGCGCCCCAAGATGTCGACGAAGCGATGGGCGTTGGTTGCCGCGTTGGGCGTGCGGCGCGTGGCATTGGTCATGGCTGAGCTCCTGAGGGCTGGCGCCGCCGACGCGCCCGGCACCGCACGTGCGGCAGGGCGGTCTCAGGACGGCGCAGTGATTCGGGGCGCTGCGCTCAGGGGTTGCTGGTCAACCGGGAGCGGCGCGGGGTGCACGATCGATGAGGACTGTCACTCATCTGGTCCCCACCTCCCCTCGCTCGGTCCTGGCCCTGCGGCGGGCACGGCCGCAGGCACTGGGACGAACACTAGCCCCGCCGCGGCCCCCGGCGCCAGGCGGCGTGGGCCTCCTCACGCCGGCCGCGCGCGCCGAGCCGTCGAACTTTGCCCACCCTTATGGTGCTTTGCCCCGAGAAAACCCCGGGGCAAAGCGCAACGGGGGTGGGCAAAGCCGGGGAGGCACGACGGCGGGCGGGTAGGGCGACCGGGGCGGGCGCCGCACACAGGGTACGGCTCGACGGCGGGCGATCGGGGCGGGCGGGCGGGTCGGGATCGGCGCACGGGCATGGCTCGCCCGGGGCGGCTTCGCCCTCGCCGGCATCACCCACGGCTCAGGACGCCCGCACGACACCCCGCGGGTGCGGCACCGCCTCGCGCTCAGCACGCCGGGCCGGCAGGTAGAACACCACCCCCAGGACGCTCAGCGCGCCGAGCGCCACGAGCACCACCCCGGTGCCCCACGCCTGCGCCGCCGGCAGCACGATCAAGAGGGCCAGCGAGTACGCGCCGGACGAGACCATGGAGTTCAGGGACAGCACCACCGAGCGGTTCTCCGAGCTGGCGCAGCGATGCAGCAACGTGTTGTGCAACGGTCCCGCCGCCCCGTGGCTGAGGTAGCTCAGGGCGTACGCGGCCAGCAAGCCGATCACTCCCGCGCTCAGGCCCATGAGCACCACGAAGATCCCGTTGGCGACCCGCGCCACCATGGCGCCCGTCGCCACGCCCCACCGAGCGCTGGCCAACCCGGAGAGCCAGGAGCCCGTGGCAAAGAGCGCCCAGGCGGCGCCGGAGGCGGGAGCAAACAGGGCGGCGGCGGAGGCCTCCGAACCCAGCAGGTCGGTGAGGCGCAGCGGAGTGAGCGTCTCGAAGCCGATCATGGCCAGCGCCCAGAACACCTCGACAAGCACGAGGCAGCGCAACACCCTGGAACGCCAGAGCAACCCCAGACCGCTCGCCGTAGTGCGCAGGAGGGCGCGCATCCCGCGCGCCCCGGGGGCGGGCTCGCGCCCCGTCCCGGCACCAACGGCGGCGGGAGCCGATTCCCGCGCGCCGCGCGCGGTGCGGTCCCCGCCCTCGCCGGGCACGACACCGTCGGGCCCGATGCCGGACGCCACGCCGTCTGGCACGGTACCGTCCCCGCCCTCACCGGGCACGACGCCGTCGGGCACCGGACCCCCATGGCGTGAGCCGTGCCGCGGCTCACGCACCAGGACCGCCGTGAACACGGTGTGCGCCACGCTGAACCCCAGCGAGACGAGGAAGGGCAGGAGCAGCGCCGAGCCGTGGGGCAGCGGATGCGAGGCCACCAGCGCGCCGCCCACCACGGCCCCGCCGGCGAGCGCGAGGCCCAGGACGGTTCCCGCCCGCGCGAGCGTTCGCTCGATCGCCACGCCGGGGGCGGCCGCCTGTGCCGTGTCCACATACCAGGACTCGAGCGGCCCCGACTCGAGCGCGCGATAGACCCCCTGCAGCGCCGAGGCGAGGGCAAAGAGCCAGAGCGAGTCGGCCAGAAGGAAGAGCGCCGTGGCGAGGACGGCGAGGCATCCGGCCAGGACCAGGAGCGGGCGCCGCCCCCACGTGTCGGCCACCGACCCCGTGGGGACCTCGAGGAGCAGGGTCACGATGCCCTGCACGGCCAGGATGATCCCGAGTTCGCCCAGCGGGATCCCGCGCTCGGCCGGCAGGAGCACCGTCATGCCGAAGGTCAGGCCGACGGGCAGCCAGCGCGTGCACGTCAGGAACAGGAACCGGCGCGCGGCCGCGCGCTCCCCCAGCGGTGCGTGCATCACGGGTTCTCGGGGACGGCGAAGGGGTCGAGGGGCGCCACGTGCACGTGCACCTGGCTGCGGATCGCGCGGGGGTCCCCCGCCCCGATCTCGCGGTAGCGGGCGAGGACCTCGTCCAACTCGGCGTGCAGCTGCGCGGCTTGCTCGGGCGTCACCGTGACCAGGGTGTCGCTGAGTCCCAAGACGTCGACCCACTCGTCGCTCCACGCATCCTTGGCCTCGTTCCAGCGCTGCATCTGCTCCGAGAATTGATGCGAGTAGTGCTGCCTCAGCCATGTCAGGGCCGCCCGGGCGTCCGGGGTGTCGCGCAGCTCGGCGTCGCTCCACGAGTGGGAGGCGGTGGCAGCGGCCCACTCGCGGCGGCGCCCCTGCCCCTCCCGAGTGTCGCGGACCAGGCCCACGCCCTCGAGCTCGCGCAGGTGGTAGCTCGTGGCTCCGGAGTTGGTGCCGAGCGCCGCGGCCAGCTCGGTGGCCGTGGCGGGTCCGTTGATGCGCAGCTGGCTCAGCAGGCGCGAGCGCAGGGGATGCGCCAGCACCTTGAGGGCGCGGGCGTCCAGGCGCAGGGACTCGGCGGGGCGTTCTGACGTGCTCATGCACCCCAGCGTGGCAGGCCAGAACGCTATGCACAAGTTCTATGCATAGGTTTTTTGCATAAGTCGGGCAGTCCTATGCCCGACGACGCGCGGCGGCTCAGGCGCCGGCCTCCAGCCAAGCGCGCAGCGCCTCCGAGTGGGCGCCGAGCGCGGGCGGCGCCGCCGCCGGCGCGGGGAACGCCGGGACCCACATGGCTGGGTGGCGAAACTGGCGCCCCACGGGCGAGCCGACGTCGTCGTGCACCACCAACTCCGGTTCCAGGCCCAGCTCCCTGGCGTACTGCACGCCCTCGGCGATCGTGGCGACCTTGCCGGCCGGAACGCCCACGGCGGTGAGGCGCTCCTGCCACGAAGCGGCGATGTCGGCGGCCAGGGCGGCCTCGAGCAGCAGCTCGAGCTCCTCGCGGTGCCGCACGCGGGCGGGGTTGCTCGCGAAGCGTTCGTCCGCCTCCAGCCCGGCCAGACCCAGCTCCGCGCACAGGCGCGCGAACTGGCCGTCGTTGCCGCACGCCACGGCCAGCGGCGCGTCGGCGCAGCGCAGCGATTGGTACGGCGCGATCGACGGGTGCACGTTCCCCTTGCGCTGCGGCACCGCGCCTGCACCGAGGAAGGCCTGCCCCTGATTGACGAGCGCGCCCTGCAGCGAGGAGAGCAGATTGACCTTGATGTGGCTGCCGCGGCCCGTGTTCTCGCGGGCCCGCAGCGCCGCGAGAATGCCGATCGTGGCGTCCTTGGCCGTCAGCACATCCACGAGGGCCACGCCCGACTTCATGGCCTCGCCGCCCGCCTCGCCCGTGACATCCATGAGCCCGCCGAGGGCCTGCACCACAAAGTCGTAGCCGGCCAGGGACGCGCCCTCGCGGTCGCCGAAGCCGGACACCGAGGCGTAGACGAGGCCCGGATGCTCGGCCGAGAGCTCCTCGTACCCAAGCCCCAGCTTGTCCATCCCGCCCACCTTGAAGTTCTCCACGAGCACGTCGGCGCGCAGGGCCAGGGCGCGCGCCACCTCGCGGTCCGCCGGATCCGCGAGATCCAGGGTCAGCGACTCCTTGTTACGGTTCACCGACTCGAAGTACGTGGCCTGCCCGGCCTCGGAGAACGGCGGCCCCCAGCTGCGGGTGTCATCCCCCGCACCCGGACGCTCCACCTTGATGACGCGGGCGCCAAGATCGGCCAGGGTCATGGTGGCCAGCGGGCCGGCCAGGATGCGGGAAAAGTCGGCCACGATGAGGCCCTCGAGGGGTCGCGGCTGGCTCGCGGGAAGGGGGTGCGGCACGGGGCCCGCCTTTCGTCGCCGGCTCGCCCGCTCGGCGGCGGCCGGGTGTGACCCAGACTACGTTTGCCGCTCCGGTCGCCGTTGTGCACTTGATCCAACGCCGGGCCACGGCCGCGGGTCCCGGACGAACATTCTCGAGTGCCCTGTGCTGCTCCGGCCCGCTCGCGAGTGCCGTGTGTCGCCCAGAGCGCCCTCCGGACGACACGCGGCACTCGCGAAACCCAGGAAACGACATCAGGCACTCGCGAGCCCGCGGGAGCGGACGAAGGGAAGGATTCGTGCCGCAGTGCACGACGGCGCGGGGCCCGGTTCCGTGAGCGGGCGCGGCGCACGCGGTGCCTAGATCTCCTCGCTGGCGCCCATCACCACGAAGTTCCAGCCGAGGGATTCGTCGCTGTGGGGGTCAGTCTTGAACCGCCCGACGACCTTGTCGATCTCGTCCACCATCTCGCTGAAACGCTCGCGACTCAGGCGCAGGGTGTAGTTCGTCAGGGCGCCGCGCACCTCGGGGTCCTCGCCCGTGACGTAGGCCGGAACCCAGCCGGAGATCCGGCGCAGGACCTCGACCTGATCCGACACGACCCCCGCCAGCACCGCCTGCCCCAGGGCCGGATCGGCCACGGGGTCCTCGGGCGAGCCGATGGCCCGCGAGCCGCTCACCGTCACCCACACGCGATCGCGCCGATCCCTGGCCAAGGTTGCGTCCTCGCGGATGAGCCCGGCGTCGGCCAGGACCCGCAGGTGGAAGCTGAGCTTGTTCGCCGGCACCTCCAGCCGTTGGGCCAGGTCGGCGGCCCGGCCGGAGCGGAGGACGGAGAGCGCGTTGAGGATGCGCCGGCGCAGCGGGTTGGCCAGGGCCTTGAGCACCTCGGCCGACATGGTCGTGGGTTCGCGACGCTCCGCGGCTGGCTGGTCGGCCGATTCCCCGGCCGTGGATCGCTCATGGTTGCTCACCCGTTCACCCTAACCATCGCGACACGGGGATCAACAAATTTCATTGCGCAATTTCTCTTGCGCAACTTTAGTTGCGCTTCTAGGATCGTCGGCATGACCCTCCAGCAGCCCCCGGCCGATTGCGTTCCCGGCCCAGCAGAAGAACCGAACGCCGCGCCGCAGCCCAGCAAGGAGGCCACCGCGCGCCGCCTCGGCCGCGCGTACCCGTGGTGGCTCGCCTCCGACACGGCCACGGCGTTGTCCACCTCGCTCGCCGGCTTCGCCATCCCCTTGCTTGCCCTGGCCGCCACCGGCTCCCCCGCCCAAGCGGGCGTCATCGGCGCCGTCGGCCTCGCCGTGCGCGCCGCCTCCACCGTGGCCGGGGGCGTCCTGGCCGATCGCCGCGACCGCACGACGCTCATGGTCCTGGGTGGCCTGCTCGGGGTGGTGCTGGCCGCCGGCTTCACCGTGCTGGCGCTCGGGCCGGCCCTGGGCTTCGCCAGCCTGCTCCTGCTCAACGCGCTCATGGCCGCGCGCAACGGCGCCTTCGGGACGGCCACGTCGGCGGCGCTCAAGGACGCGGTGCCAGCGTCCGCGCTCGGCCGGGCGCAGGCCGCGAACCAAGGACGCGACGCCGTGATCGCCCTGAGCGGCGGCCCGCTGGGCGGGATGCTGCTGGCCGTCGGCGGTTGGCTCGTGGGTGCCGTCATGATCGCCTGCCAGGCCACGGCGACCATCGCCGCCCTGATCCTGCGTTCGGTGCGCCGCGCGCCCGTGTCCACGCCGGACGCGGCACCGGACGCGACACCCGCCGCCGCACAGCCCGCGGGGGCAGGTGCCGCCCCGCACCCAGAGGCGGGACCCGCGCCCGACCCTGCCCCACGCCGTCGTGCATCGGCGCGTGCCGAGCTGCGCGAGGCCTTCACCTGGCTGTGGGGCCGCCCCGATCTGCGGGGCGCGCTGCTCGTGTGCACCATCGTGAACCTGGGCTTCAACACCGTGGTGACCACGGTGATCTACTCCCTCCAACAAGCGGGCACCGCCCCCGCCACCATCGGCTTGGTCTCCACCGGCATCGGGGCGGGCATGCTGCTCGGCGCCCTCGCCGGCCCCGCGCTCGTCTCCCGCGTGCCCGCCGGCGTGCTGACCGGCGTCGGGCTGTGCCTCGTGACCGCGGCGGCCCTCCTGCTCCCACTCGTGCATCACCCCGGCGCGGTGGGCGCCATCCTGGCCCTGGGCATGGCCGGCACGCCGGCCCTCAACGCCGCACTCCTGGGCTACTTCATGGTGGCCACCCCAAGCACCCTCATCGGCCGCGCGACCTCCATCCTTGAGCTCTTTGCCACGGGCGCCATGCCGCTCGCCCCGCTGTCCGCCGGCCTGGGGCTCGCCCTGATCGGGCGCGAGGCCACGCTCCTGTGCGGCGCCGCCCTCTGCGCCGTGTCCGCTGCGCTCGCCCTCGCCACCCCGCAGCTGCGCCGGCTGCCGGCCGAGGCCCGCTGGTCGGCCCACGCCGCCGGAATCTCGGGCACGATGACCCCGCCGGCCGCACGGCCCTAGAATCTGCCTATGCGCGAGATCACCTCCCCCACCGCCCTCGTCGCCCGCGGCGGGGGCCTCATCCCCGAGGCCGTCGGCTTCTCGCGCCGCCCCTTGCACACCACGGACCGGCTGCCCTCCGGTGCACTGCACGGCTTCCGCACCAAGCGCTGGGACTATTGGGCGGTCACGAGCCCGGATCTCTTCCTCGGCCTGACCGTGGCGGACCTCGACTTCGGCTGCGTCCTGCAGCTCTACTGCCACGACCGCGTGACGGGCGAGAGCGTCAGCGAAGAGATCACCAAGCTCCCCACTCCGCGCGGCCGCATCGAACTCCCCACCGGCCTGCCCCCGTTCTTCGTCCACGGCACCCTCGGCGAGACGTCGATTCGCTTCGACGCAGCGGGAGAGAACCACACGATCCTGCGCGTCGAGACACCGCGCGTTTCAACGGTTCTCGAGGTGGACGCGCGCGGCGAGTCGCTCTCGGTGGTCGTCCCGTGGTCCCCCACGCGCTTCCAGTACACCGTCAAGGGCCCGGCCTTGCCGGTCAGCGGCCTCGTCATGGTGGACGGCCGCGAGATCGAGGTGAGCGAAGACGCCTGGGCCACCTTGGATCGCGGCCGCGGGCGCTGGCGCTACACCACCGAGTGGAACTGGGCGGCCGGCTCGGGGATCAACCCCGCCGGCCAGCGCGTGGGCCTGACCCTCGGCGCCAAGTGGACCGACGGCACCGGAAGCACCGAAAACGCCCTCGTGGTGGACGGCGTGCTCGACGGCCCGCGGCCCGATGCCGCGTGGGAGTACTCGCTCAGCGACCCGCAGGACCCCTGGAGGATCCGCGGCAGCTGGATCGACGCCCGGCTCACCCCAGAGCACGTGCGCACGGCCGCGACCCAAGCGGTGGTGGCCGCCGGCAAGACGGTGCAGGCCTTCGGCACCTGGAGCGGCGAGGCCACGCTGAGCGACGGCCGCAACGTCAGCCTGGAGGGGCTGACCGGTTGGGCGGAGGACGCCCGCAACCGCTGGTGAGGAACCCGGCGCGACCCCGACGGGGCCGGGGGAACCGCTGGTGAAACGCGAGGGGCCCCGGACCACACAGTCCGGGCCCCTCGCGGTGTTCAGGAAACGGCGGGCTCCGGCACGCCGATGCGGCGGTTGGCGAGCACCGGCAGGAACTCGCGCACCTCGTCGACCCGCTGGCGCGTGAGCTCGGCCGTGACCAGCCCCTCCGCCTCGTCCTCGAGGTACTCCACGGGCTGGGCCATGGGATCGAGGATCGCCGAGTAGCCAACGGTGCGGTCCCCGGAGGTGCCGGCGGCGGCCACCCACACCGTGTTCTCCACGGCGCGCGCCTTCAGCAGCGTGTGCCAGTGCGCCACCTTGTGCTCGCCCTTGTACCACGCGGCGCCGATGAGCAGCGCGTCTGCGCCGGCCAGCGCCAGGTCGCGGGCCAGCTCGGGGAAGCGGATGTCGTAGCAGGTCATGAGGCCAAAGGTCAGGCCGCCCAGCGAGAAGGTGCTGCGCTGATCGGCGGGGCCCGCTGTGATCTTGGCCGACTCTTTGAAGGAGAACGCGTCGAAGAGATGAATCTTGCGGTAGGTCGCCACGATGGCTCCCGTCGCGTCCACCGCGACCACGGTGTTGTAGGGTGCGTCCTCGCCGTTGGCCTCGTAGCCGCCGGCCACCACGGCGATGCCGTGCCCGGCCGCGATGAAGGAGAGGCGCTGCACAAAGCGCGTCCAGTCCTTGGCCACGGCGGCGCGGAAGTCCCCCTCGACGCGCGTGATGGCGAGCATCGATTCCTCGGGGAAGAGCACCAGCTCGGCGCCGTCGGCCTTTGCCTGGCCCGCCAAACGATCAAGCGTCTCGAGATTCTCGAAGACGTCCCCGGTCGGTGCGAACTGGCCAACGCTGATCTTCATGGTGTTCCCCTTCTCTTGTGGCGCCCGCCGGGCGCCGCACGTGTTCTCACTGTAGCCGCACCGGCCGGGCCTCGCCCGGCCCGGGCGCTACGCCCTCCGCGCATTCGGCGGCCGCCGCAAGCCACGGCACGACGGCGCCCCCGCGCCGTCGTGCCGTGGCTTGCGTGAGGCGGCGCTCAAGGTGACGGGGTGGGGACGACGGGAGGCACCTCGAGGCTCGGCACGGTGATGGAGGGCAGCTCGAAGGTGCTGGGGACCGTGACCCGCGGGATGCTCGGGACCACCAGGGAGGGGCGGCCGGGCGCCGGTTCGTCCTGGGGCGTGGCTTGGTGGCCGGAGACGTTCATCCACCCGAAGACCATGGCGCCGGTCGCGAGGAAGATGACCACCAACTGGCGGGAGAGCATCACCACGACCAGCACGAAGGGGTTGATCGCGCGGGCATCGGCGCGCAGCTGCGCCGGGGCGCTGGCTCGGCGCATGCCAAAGACGCCTGCAACCTTGGCGTAACCGTCCGTGGCCGCCGCCATGATGGCCCCGGCCGCCGCGGCGACCGCCGCCATCCCGAAGCCCTGCGGGAGCAGGGCCGACAAGACGCCGAGGGGCAGCATGCTGAGGGTGGTCGCCCAGCGCTCGTAGTGCAGGGCCTTGCCGATGCGAGCCTCGCGCCAGGCGATCCTCGTGAGCCGCGCGGACCCACCGAAATCCTCGACGTCCGCGTCCGAGGCGGCGGAGCGCACAGCCAGTCCGCCGCCGATCCACGCCAGGGCCGTACCGAGCGGCACCGAGACGAGCGCCGCCATCACGAGCGGCGGGGTGCCGGGGATGACCCCGCCGACCAGTGCCGGGACCCATGCGCACACGGCGGCCACGAGCTGCAGCTGGCGGCCCACGCGGAGGCCGGGGTGACCCGCGAGGTACTCGTCCACGAGCTCGGCGCCGGCCAGCCGACGGGCCGTGCGGCGATCGAGGCCAAGGAAAGCCAGGGTGGCGGCCAGCCCCGCGGCCGCCGCGATGGCCGGGGCCGGGCGCGGAAGGATGAGCGCCACGCCGGCCAGGATCTGCGCCACCAGGACGGCGTAGCGCGAACGCACCATGAGCAATTGCAGGCGCCGGAGCAACTCCTCGCGCGCCATCGCGTTGGTGGGGTCCGCGGCGAGCGTGCTGCGCAGGAGCGCGCCCGCCTCCGCCTGGGCCGAGGCGCCCTGGCCCAGCAAAGCCGCGTAGCGGGTGCGCAGGCGCGAGTCGTTCGGGTAGAGCTCGAGGCCCTCCACCGCCGCGCGCATGGCGGCGTCGCGGTTCTCGCAGCGCTCGTAGATCCAGACGCGCGTCACGGCGGCGTAGGCGCCGTCCGTGCCGAGTCGCTCGGCTTCATCGAGGGCGCGCAGGGCGGAGCGCGCGCCGGTGCGTGCGTCCCCCGCCGCGACGAGGATGCGCGCGGCCAAGAGGTGTAGATCGCCGTCGTTCGGATCCAGCTCGAGCGCCCGGTTGATGAGCCCGAGGGCCTCCGGAGCCCGCGCTTCGCCCTGGTTCACGACCGAGAAGGCCAGATTGTGCCAGTGGCAGGCCCTGTCCGGTTCAAGCCGGATGGTCTCCTGGAAGGCCTCCTCCGCCGCCTCGTTGCGCTCGCGCCGGATCTCGAGAACGCCGCGGGCCTGATGCCAGCTCGCGTCAGAGACACCCTCCGAGACGCAGGCTATGAGCACGCGTTCAGCGGCATCGACCTGGCCCAGTTCCGAGAGCGCCGAGGCCTTGGCGATCTGCTCGCTCAGATCGCTCACGACCACCAGCCCTTGCGCCGGTCCCGCTTATTCTCGGTTCCGGCGCCGGAGGCATTCAGGTAGTCCCGCAGATCGTCGTAGCGGCCACCGTCGGCCGCAAAGCGCACCACATTCCGGGCCGAGGCGAGCCACTCGGCCGTGGACGGGCGCACCTCCGCCATGGCCTCGGCGAGGTGGTTCATACCGATCGGGAGGACCTCGCCCGCCGCGATGGAGGTCATCATCGCCTTCTCCGAGGCGGTGGTGACGAGGTGCTCGAGGTCGGCGCCGGAGAAGCCCTCGGTGCCGCCCACGAGCGTGTCGAGGTGGATGCCGGCCACCGGCCTGGACTCCAGCTGGCGGCGCAGGATGGCGCCGCGCGCCGGAGCGTCCGGCGGGGAGACGAGCACTGAACGGTCGAGGCGCCCCGGGCGCAGGACGGCCTCGTCCAGGTCCCACGGGTGGTTCGTGGCGGCCAGGATGTACAGGCCGTCGTTGTTGCCTGACATCGAATCCATCTCCAGCAGGAGCTGGTTCACGGTGGAGCGCAGCCAGGACGAGGAGCCAGACATGGTGGAGCGCTTGAGCGCCAGGGCATCGATCTCGTCGAGGAACAGCACCGTGGGCTTCTTCCGCGCGCTCACGCGCGCCTCCTGGAACACCGCGTGGATGTTCTTCTCGGTGCGGCCGTGCACACCGTCCACGACGTCGGTGAGGACGACCGCCATGAAGTCGGCCTCAAGCTCTCCGGCCACGGCGCGGGCCATGAAGGTCTTGCCGCAGCCGGGCGGCCCGTAGAGCAGCAGCCCGCCGCGCAGCGACTTCTTGAAGGCCCGCGCGATCGCCGCGTTGCGCATGGGCTGGATGAACGACTCGTTGAGGCGAGCCTTGACGTTGTCCAGGCCGCCCACGTCGGCAAAGCTCACGCGGGCAAGCTGCGGCTCGATGGGGGCCACGCCCTCGTCCTCGCCGCCGTCGCCGTTGGTGTGCTCGATGAAGGGCGGCGGGAGCTCCCCGGAGAACGCGCCCTCCGCCTGGCCCCAATCGAACTCCGCCGACGGCTGTGCCGAGCCGCCGTTGGGCGGGGCGGCGCCCATCGCCTCGCCCGGGGCCGGGGCGGCGAGCGGGGCGGGTGGGTTCTCCGGCCACCCCGGCGCGACGCCGTCGCTCGGCTCCGGCGCGGCCGGAGCGGCGGGCCGGGTCCCGGCGCCCGGGGTGGGTTCGGGCGGCGACGCCCAGGCCGGCTGGGCCGGGTCCTGTGCCCGACGTCGCTCGCTCGGCCTGGGTGCCTCACCGGCCTCCTCGGCGGGCCGGGTCCCGGCGTCCCCGGCGGGCGTCCCCGTGGGGGCCACGGGAGGCGGGTTGTCCGCGGCCGGGGCCTCGGCCACGGTCCGCGCCGCTCCGGTCAGGATCGCCAAGGCCCGGGCGTTCCCCGGGGCGGTGGTCAGCACCGTGGCGGCCTCCGTGATGGCCTCGGGTCCCCGGCCGGCCGAGGCCAGCAGCTCGGCCAGCGCCAGGCGCAGCTCGGCGTTGCCGGGGTCCGCTGCCACAGCGGCGCGGACGGCCGCGATGGCGGCGTCGTTCATAATGCGTGTCCCCTCGACTGGACTCCTGACGGTGTCACCACCAGCCTAGCGCTGGCGGGCGACGGCGTCCCGGCGCCCCGGGGACGGCAAACGCCGCGACCCCGCCCGGAGAAGGCGAGGCCGCGGCGTCGTGCAGTGAAACCCTTCAAGGCGCCCGGCGGGCGCCGCCGGCATCAGACCACGGGGCCGATCAGATCGTGGATCTGGATGGTCTGATCCCGGTCCGGGCCCACGCCGATCGCGGAGAAGCGGCAGCCGGACATGGCCTCGAGGGCCAGGACGTACTTGCGCGCGTTCTCAGGCAGATCCTCGAGCGTCTTGGCGCCGGAGATGTCCTCGGTCCAGCCGTCGAAGTACTCGAAGATCGGCTTGGCGTGGTGGAAGTCCGACTGGGTCATGGGGACCTCGTCGTGGCGGACGCCGTCCACGTCGTAGGCCACGCAGACCGGGATCTGCTCGATGCCCGTGAGGACGTCCAGCTTGGTGACGAAGTAATCGGTGAAGCCGTTGACGCGCGCGGCGTAGCGGGCCAGGACGGCGTCGTACCAGCCGGTGCGGCGCGGGCGGCCGGTGTTCACGCCGAACTCGCCGCCGACCGTGCGCAGCTGCTCACCCATCTCGTCGAAGAGCTCCGTGGGGAACGGGCCGGCGCCAACGCGCGTGGTGTAGGCCTTGATGATGCCGATGGAGCGCTGGATGCGCGTGGGGCCGATGCCCGCGCCCACCGAGGCGCCGCCGGCCGTGGGGTTCGAGGACGTCACGAACGGGTAGGTGCCGTGGTCGACGTCGAGGAAGGTGGCCTGGCCGCCCTCCATGAGGACCACCTTGCCCTCGTCCAGCGCGTTGTTCAGGACCAGCTCGGAGTCGATCATCATGGGGCGCAGACGCTCGGCGAAGCCCAGGAAGTACTCGACGATCTCGTCCACCGTCACGGCGCGACGGTTGTAGATCTTCACGAGCAGCTCGTTCTTCTGGCGCAGCGCACCCTCCACCTTCTGGCGCAGGATGGACTCGTCGAAGATGTCCTGGACGCGGATGCCGAGGCGGCCGACCTTGTCCATGTAGGTGGGGCCGATGCCGCGGCCCGTGGTGCCGATGGCGCGCTTGCCGAGGAAGCGCTCGGAGACCTTGTCCATGGTCTGGTGGTACGGGGCCACCAGGTGGGCGTTGGCGGAGACCTTGAGGCGCGAGGTGTCGGCGCCGCGGGACTCCAGCGCGTCCATCTCCTCGAAAAGGGCCTCAAGGTTGATGACGCAGCCGTTGCCGAGAATCGGGGTGGTGTTCTCGGAGAGGATGCCGGCCGGGATGAGCTTGAGCTCGTACTTCTCCCCGCCCACGACCACGGTGTGGCCGGCGTTGTTGCCGCCGTTCGGCTTGACCACGTAATCCACGCGGCCGCCCAACAGGTCGGTGGCCTTGCCCTTGCCCTCGTCGCCCCACTGGGCGCCGACGATGACGATCGCTGGCATCGGGTTCTCCCCTCCGTTGCCGCGTTTCAGCGGCGGTTTCCGGCTCGGTGCCGGGGCCCGGTTGCCCGGACACAGGAACGCCTCCCGCGCCGCGTGCTCTTCTTTGGAGACGACGGGTGCAAGAGGCTCTTGCGATCAAAGTTTACCCGCCCAGGGGAGAAACGCTAAAGGGTGTGTCTTGGGGAGCCCGCGCGGCGCCGTTCTCCCCGCCGTGGACGACGCGCGGGGCGGGAGGCGGCACGGGCGGAAGGCGGCCCGGGCTCGCTCCCCACGTTTCCTTCACAGCCCCGGAAGTCCCCGCGGGGAGCTGAAGGAAACGTGGGGAGTGAGCAGGTTCAGGCCGTGGGCGTCAGCAGCCCGTCGGCGGCGGCCGAACGCTGGACGGCGTCGAGCACGGCCTGCACCTGCGCGGCGTCGGCGAAGGACGGCCGCGGTTGCTCCCCCGCCGCCACGGCGCGCACAAAGTCCACCGCCTGGTGGCTGAAGGCGTGCTCGTAGCCCAGCGCGTGCCCCGGCGGCCACCACTCGGCGTACGGGTGCCCCGGCTGCGTCACGTCGATCCGTGTGAAGCCGGCCCGCTCGCCGTCGGCCACCCGGTAGAGCTCAACGAAGTTGGAGTCGGTCAGGTCGAACGCGATGGCGCCCTCGGTCCCCGAGAGCTCCACACGCAGCGCGTTCTTGCGGCCCGTGGCGTAGCGCGTGGCCTCGAAGGCCCCGAGCACCCCGCCGGTCAGGCGCGCGGAGAACACCGCGGCGTCGTCCACGTCCACCTCGCCGCGGCTGCCGTCGGGCAACGGCCGCGCGTCAACGAAGGTCGAGGTCAGCGCGGAGACCGCCTCGATCCGATGCCCCGACACCCACTGCGCCGCGTCGATGATGTGCGAGCCGATGTCACCGAGCGCGCCGGAACCGGCCAGCTCGGAGGAGAGCCGCCACACCCACGGCGCCTCGGGATCGGCGAGCCAGTCCTGCAGGTACTGCGCGCGCACCTGCCACAGCCGCCCCACGAACCCCTCCTCCACGAGTTGACGCGCATAGGAGAGCGCCGGCGTGCGGCGGTAGCTGAAGCCGCACATCGCCAGCGCGCCCGTCGCGGCGTGCGCGGCCTCGGCGGCGGCCGCCATCTCCTCGGCCTCGGCGCGGGTGTTGGCCAGGGGCTTCTCGCACAACACGTGCTTGCCGGCGGCCAGCGCAGCCAGCGCGATCTCGGCGTGCGAGTCCCCCGGCGTGCAGATGTCGATGACGTCAATGTCCGGCCGCGCCACCGCCTCGCGCCAGTCGACGCCGCTCTCCGGGATGCCCCACGTGCCGGCGAACTCCTCCGTCTTGAAGGCGTCCCGCCCCACGGCGAGCACCACCTCCGGCTTGCGCGGGAGGTCGAAGAAGGCCGGCGCGCTGCGCCAAGCGTGGGCGTGGGCGCGCCCCATGAAGGCGGTGCCGATGATCGCGATGCGCAGGGGTTCACTCATCCCCCCAGCGTGCCGCAGTCACCGCTACCCGGGGAAGGGGCCGGCGCCGATAGGGTGGTGCGCATGGCCCTTTCGCGCGACACCGTGGTGCAGACCGCCACGCGTATCCTGCGCGAGTACGGGCTGGCCGACCTCACCATGCGCCGCCTCGCCCGCGAGCTCGGCGTGCAGCCCGGCGCCCTCTATTGGCACGTGGCCAGCAAGCAGGACCTGCTCGTGGCCGTCACCGAGTCCTTGATGGACACGCTTCCGGTGCACGACGACGCCCAAGGCCTGGGCGGGTGGCTCGCCTCCACGCTGTTGCCGGTTCCCGACGCCGCCGATGTGGTGCGCGTGGCCCTGGCCTGGCGGCCGGAGGCCGTGAGCGTCCTCGCGGCCTTTGAGGAGCTCGCTTCCTCCGCGGGCGTCGGCGCCGGCGTGAGTCAGCGGCAGGTCTGGGCGCGCGGCGCGCTTGACCTCGTGCTCGGCGCCGTCGCCGATTTTCAGGAGGGCGCGCGGTCCGCCGCGGCGAGCGAGACGGAACCACCCGCCGTCGAGCATTCCCTGGCCCGTGTCAGCGAGGCCATGCTGCGTTGGGCGCGCCCGTGAGCCGGGACGGCTCCGGCGTGGCCGGCTACGTCATCGCGCTCGGGAATCGGCTCTACCGCGAGGTGCGCGGCGCGGGCGGAACGTCCGATGCCGTGCTGTTCCTGCACGGCGGTTTCGGGACGATCGAGGCGTTCGGGCCGCAGATCTCGGCGTTGTCCCCCGCGCGCTCGGTGCACGCCTACGAGCGCCCCGGCCACGGGCGCAGCGCCGACGTGGACGGGCCCTATTCCTACGAGCACAGCCTGGCCGAGGCCGTGGCGTACCTCGACGCCGAGGGCCTGGGCGCCGTGGACGTGGTGGGGTACAGCGACGGCGCCATCCTCGGCCTGCTGCTGGCGCTGCGCCACCCCGAGCGCGTGCGCCGGCTCGTGGCGATCTCCGCCAATCTGGACCCGAGCGGCTTCGGCGACACCGACGCGGGCGCGCCCGTGCTGCCACCGCGCGACTCGCGCGTGGAGGCAGGCGTGAGCGGGACGAGCTTCGAGCAGGACCTCGAGCGCTACCGCCGGCTCTCCCCCGATGGGCCGGAGCACGCGGACGCCGTGCTGGAGAAGCTCATGACGCTCTGGCGGGCCGAACCGAGCATCGCGCCCGAGGCGCTCGCCGACGTGGCGGCGCCCGTGCTGGTCATGGCCGGGGACCGAGACAGCATCCGCGTTGACCACTCGCTGCTGATCGCCGCCTCCCTGCCCAACGCCGAGCTGTGCATCGTGCCGGGGGCCAGCCACGGGCTCGTGGCCGAGCGGCCGGCGCTGATCTCGCTGCTGATCGCCGAGTTCCTGGCGTAGGCGGGACTGCGGGCTGGCGCACGCGGGGCCGAGGACTGGCGCACGCGGGGGCCGGCCACCCGGCAAAATCCGAGTCTCGCTGAACAATCGACGCACTCGAGTGCGTGGATTGTTCAGCGAGACGCGGTTTTCGGGGCAGCGCCCGGCAAGGCCCCGAACCGCACCACACCGGCGCCCGGCAAGGCCCGTGCCGAGCCCCTCCGCCCCCGGCGTCAGTCCTTGAGCTTGGCCAGCAGGTACACGAAGTACGGGGCACCGATCAGCGCGATCATGAGCCCGGCCGGCAGCTGCGAGGGGGCGATGAGCGTGCGCCCCAAGGTGTCGGCCAGCAACACCAGCACCGCCCCGAGCAGCATCGAGACCGGGATGACCCGGCCGTGCCGCGCGCCCACGAGCGAACGCGCCAGGTGCGGGGCCACGAGCCCCACGAATCCCACGGTGCCGACGGCCACGACCGCCACGGACGCGAGCACCGCCGCGAGCGTCAGCATGCCGAGCCTGGCCCGCACGGGCCGCACACCGAGTAGCCGCGGGGTGTCCTCGTCCAAGGAGAGCAGGTCCAGCTGGCGCCGCCCCAAGAACGCCAGCGGGATGGCGCACAGCAGCACGAGGGCCACGGGTGCCACATCCTGCAGGCTGCGCCCGTAGGTGGTGCCGGACAGCCACGTCATGATGCGCGGGGTCTCCCACGGATCGGCCCGCAGCAGCAGGAACGTGCTCACGGCGCTGAGCGTGTAGCCGGCGCCGATGCCTATCAGGACAAAGCGGTCCGGGAGCAGGCCCCCGCGCCAGGCCAGCGCGGCAATCACCACAAACGTCAGCAATCCGGCCACGAGCGCCGCGCCGATGAGCGCACCGCGCCCGCCCCCGCCAAACCCCGTCGTCACCACAAACACCGCGCCCAGCCCGGCGCCGGCCGTGATGCCAAGCAACCCCGGCTCGGCGAGCGGGTTGCGCACCGTCCCCTGCACGAGCGTGCCGGACAGCGCCAGGGCCGAACCGGCCAGCACCGCCGCCGCCACGCGGGCCGCGCGCTCGTCCAGGGCGTAGTCGATGAGCGAGGGCGCCGCCTGCTGCGCCCAGAGCACCACATCGCCGAGCCGCAGCCACAGGCTGCCGGCGAGCAGCCCCACCACGATCAGCGCGAGCAGGACGACGCCCGCCGCCACCACCACCAGCGCGAAGCGGCGCCGGGTGCGCAGGGAGGACCGCCCGCCCTGGTGCTCTCGCGCCGTGCCGGCGTCACGCATACGCAGCGCGAGCGCCACGATGACAATGCCGCCCAGGATCGCGGTCGGCACGCCGGTGGGCACCGACGCCGCCCCTTGGGCACCGAGCACCGCGCGCACGCCAGCGTCGGCCAGCAGGATCACGAGCGCGCCCATGAGGCCCGTGGCCGGGAGCAGGAACGCGTGCCGGTGCAGCGCCCTCACCTTGGAGGCGAGCAGCCGCACCAGGACCGGGGCACCCAGGCCAACGAAGGCGATGGGCCCGGCCAGCGTCACCGACGTCGCGGTGAGCAGCACGGCGGCCCCCACGGACAGGGCGCGCGTGGCCCGCACCGGCACGCCGAGGCTCGCCGCCGCGTCGTCGCCGAGGCCCACGGCGTCCAGGCGCCGCGACATCAAGAGCACGCCGGCCACCACCGCCACGATGAGCGGGACCGCGCGGAGCGAGGCGTCGAGATTGAGCTGCGCGAGCGATCCGGAGCCCCACGCAAACAGGCCGGTGGTGTTCTCCTTGAACAGGATCAACAGCATCGCGGTGCCGGCGTCCAGCGCCATGGCGATCGCGGATCCGGCCAGGATCATGCGCGTCGTGCCGCTGCCGGAGGCCCGCCCGGACAGGCCGAGCACCACCGCCGCCGAGAGCAAGCCGCCGGCGAAGGCCACGCCGCCGGAGAGCCACAGCGGCACGGCCAGGCCGAAAGCCGCCACGGCGGTGAGTGCGAAGTACGCGCCGGCGCTGACGGCCAGGGTGTCCGGGGAGGCCAGCGCGTTGCGCGTCACGGATTGCAGCAGGGCGCCGGCCACGCCGAGGGCCACGCCCACGGCGATCCCGGCCAGCAGCCGGGGCAAGCGCGAGCCGGAGAAGACCTCCGAGACGGGCACACCGCCCACGCTGATCTGCTCCCCGGCCAGCGCCCGCAGCAGCTCGGCGGGCCCCACACCGGAGGTCCCCTGGGTCAGGTGCCACAGGCCGGTGACGGCCACGGCGAGGGCAAGGAGCAAGAGCACGACGACGCCCGCGCCCGTCCCCGCGCCCCGCTGAGACGGGCGCGGGGACGGGTGGGGCGACGGCGCGCCGTGGGAGCCGGCGGCGCCGGGGCCGCCGGCCCCGGCCGGCATGACAACCGGGGCGGCAACGGGCGCGTCGACCGATTCAGCCGACGACCCGCTGACCCGGCCGGGCAACCAGGCCGCGCCCGATGGCGCGAGCCGTGCCGCGTCGTCGGGCACTGCCTGGGTGCTCTTGGGGGTGCTCACTTGCCCTGGATCACGTCCACGAACGCGTCGATGGCCTGCTCGTTGGAGCGGGGGCCGCCGGCGCCCCAGACGCCCGCAGGGAAGGCGTGCGCGCGGCCGTCCTTGACGGCGGGGAGGGAGGTCCAGATGGAGCTCTTCTCGAGCTCGGTCACGTAGCTCTCGGCCGTCTCGTCGTTGGAGTAGATGAGGTTGGCGCTGCCCACGGCGGTCAGGCCCTCGATGTCGGTCTGGGCCAGGCCGTAGGAGGGGTCAACGCCGCCGGAGCCGTAGGACTCGTTGATCTCGTCGGTCCAGGCGGCCTTGAGGCCGAGCTGCTCGCCGAGCTCCGTGAACAGCGCGCCCTTGCCGTACGGGCGGATGACGACGTTGCCGCCCTCGATCCAGCCGTCGAAGAAGAGGAAGTCGGTGGTCTCGAGCTGGGTGTCGGCGACCTTGGCCTTGGCCTCGGCCAGGTGGGCGTCGAACTCGGAGACCACCTGTGTGGCACGCTCGGAGCGGCCGGTGGCCTCGCCGATCAGGGTGAAGACGTTCTTCATGTTGGCGATCTGGCCGGAGGCGTCGGCGCCCTTCGTGGCGAGCACGGGGACATCGCGCTTCTCGAGCGTCTTGAGCAGCTCGTCGTCGGCACCGGCCGACTCCATGACGATGAGGTCCGGGTTCAGGCCGTAGAGCGTGTCCAGGTCGGGTTCGCCGCGCTCGCCCACGTCCTTCACCGAGTCCGGGAGCTTCTCGGCGCTCACGTACGTGCCGTACCCCTCGGTGTCCGAGGCGCCCACGGGCGTGACGCAGAGCGTGAGCAGGTCCTCGGTCTGCTGCCATTCGAGGACCACGACGCGCTCGGCCGGCTTGTCCAGCTCTACCGTGCGGCCCAGCGAATCCGTCAGCTTCACCGGATCGGTGGAGGTCTTCGTGGTGTCGGCGGCGCAGCTCGTGGACTCCGCCGAGGCGGGGGCCGAGGAGGCCTCGGTGCTCACGTCGGTGGTGCCGCAAGCGGTCAGGGCCAAGGCGGCGACGCCGAGGGCGGCGGCCAGCAGGCGGGGGGCGCGATGCATGGGGGTTCCTCTCAAGGGGCGGGGTAGGGGTTCGGCTGGGCGCCCAGTGGGCGGTGAGCGTGGCGGCCGCGCGGATCGATGCGCAGGCGCCCGGTAGTGGGGTCATGGGTGACGTCGACCGGAAGCCCGTAGGCGGCCTCCAGGTGGTCCGGGGTGAGCACCTCGAAGGCGCGCCCCTGGGCCAGCACGCGGCCGGCACTCATGAGCACGAGGTCGTCCGCCACGCGGGCGGCGTGGTCGAGGTCGTGCAGGACCACGCCCACGGCCACGCCGTGGTCCTCCGCCAGGTCGCGGATCAGATCCAGGGTCTGGACTTGGTAGCGCAGGTCAAGGTGGTTGGTGGGCTCGTCCAAAAGCACGACGCCGGTCTCTTGGGCCAGGCACGCGGCCAACCAGACACGCTGGAGCTCGCCTCCCGAGAGTTCGCCGGCGGCTCGGTGGGCCATCGCCGCCACGCCGGTGGAGGCGAGCGCGCGTTCCACCGCCGCCCGGTCTTGGGTGCTCTGGCCGACAAAAGGCCGGCGGTAGGGGTGGCGGCCGAAGCCCACGACCTCCCTGACCGAGAGGCCCTGGGGCGCGGTGCGGGACTGCGCGAAGAGCGTGACCTCGCGGGCGAAGTCCCGCGGGCTGAGGCTGAGGGCGTCGAACCCCTCGTCGGAACGCGACCGTCCCGCGTCATCGGGCCGTTCCCCTGCCCCCGCCTGGGCGGGGGCAGCACCCAAGGCGACCCGGCCGCCGTCGAGCCGGTGGAGGCGAGCCAAGCCGCGCAGGAGCGTGGACTTGCCGCTGCCGTTGGGGCCGACCAGCGCCGTCACGCGGCCCGGCTGCAGCGCGATCGAAACCCCATGGACCACCGGGGTGTTCCCGAAGCCCAGGCGGAGTTCTGTGCCGCGCAGCTCGCGCGGGGTGCGCGCGGCGGCGTCTGCGGCACGAGGTCGCGGTGGGGCCATGGGTGAAGTCCTGGGGTGGGAGCCTGCGCCCACGTGAACTTAGGTGAGCCTTGCTTCCTTAAGGCTAGAACCCGTGCTTCATGTCCGCAATCAAGCCTCAAGGCCAGGCGATACGGCGTTTCGGCCATCCGCGTCGAACGCCCCGGGCGTCACGCCCATAACCCGCTTGAAGGAAGCGATGAAGGTGCTCGGCTGCGCATAGCCAAGCAGCGCCGCCACCTCCTGCACCTCGAGCCCCTCGGCGAGCAGCTCCACGGCGTGATGCACGCGCAGAACCTGCCGCCATTGCTGGAACGAGAGGCCGGTGGCCGAACGAAAGAGTCGCGTCATGGTTCGTTCGCTGAGGCCTAGCTGCTCCGACCACTCCCCCAGGCCACGGGCGTCGGTGGGATCGTCCAGGAGCGCCTGCACCACCGGATCCAGGCGGCCCACGCTGGGCACCTGCAGGGCCAGCTGCCGCGCGGCGGGCGCCAAGACGTCAAAGACCACGGCCTCGGCGTTGAGCCGCGCCCGCTCGGAGAGGTCGGCCTGCTCGAGGTGGGTGAGAAGGGACTCGAGGACGGGACTCATGTGCACCGCGACCGGCGCGCCCGCCAGGAAGGCCGGCTGGAGCCGCGAGCGGTCCGGGTCGAAGAGCGCATCACAGAGGAGGGTGTTGGCGGTCATGCGGCCGGCGTGCCCGAGTCCGGCGGGGAGCCAGACCCCGTGCCCCTGCGGCACCGTGAGCACGAGGTGCTTCAGCTGCACGGTCATGGTGCCGCCGCGCACCCACACGAGCTCGTGGAGCGGATGCGAGTGCGGCTCAAATTGCAGCGGGACCGGGACGTGGGCGCGCTCGGCGTGAATGGCGAAGGGCGGCTCGATGCGCTCCGGTGAGTCCACCTCGGTGAGCACCACGGTGCTCTTCTCCCGGCGCCACGAGCCACGCTGTTGCGTGCCGGGGCTACGGGAGGTCATGGGGCGAGTCTACGAAACGGGGCCATGGCGGGCCCTCGCCGAAGACGCTTCTCGGCTCTTGGAACCCCAATTGTCCGAAGTGTCGGGACAAGTTCGTCAGAATCACACCGTTTGGATATGCCCCGGGTCCCGGCTAGCGTGGGTTCCACGGCATGGAGACACCGCCCGGGGGACATGGGCGTGCCATTCACTGACATCGTTTTCGACGACGGCACGGCCGATGCCTTGAGTAGCGCGGCAACGATTGCCGGGGACGCGCTCACGGGCATGGCCACCGGGCGCTCTCACGCCGCCACCGCGGCGCTCGAGGGCTTCGCCGGCGCTTACTCCAAGACCTTCACCGCCGTGTGCCAGGTCGAATCCGAGGACCGCGGTCGTTTGGCCCGAGCGCTGCATGACCTGGCCGGGGACGTCGGGGAGGCCAAGTCCGCCGCAGCGCGCGAACGCGCCCGCCTCGAGGCCCGCGAGCAATGGGAACAGCAACAGAAGGCACGCGAACGTGACCGGTTCGGGCTGCTTACTCCCACACCCAGCAGCTCACTCGGTCCCCGTAGTCCCCGCACCTTCGCGCCTGCGCCTCTCTTCCAGCCCTCAACTTTCCCGGTCCCCGCACCAGCTGTTGTGGCGAGCTTCTCCGCGTCGGCTCGCGAGCGGATCGCCACGGGCTCATCCGGGGGACCTCCTCGGCCACCCCGGCGAACCTGCGGGGCTTCGCTTCGAGCACCGATCAGTCCACCGGCACGGTGGAAACACAGCTCCAAGCGGTGCGAACCGCACTGAGCTCCTTCGTCAGCGCCTGTTCCTGGGTCCACGTCCCCCCCCAACACGCTCATCAGCGGCTGGGAGCGCTTCGTCCAAGAAAACAAGGCCGACTCCACCTGGATCACCGGCATCGCCGACGCCTTCGAGAAGGCCGGGGGCGGTGAGCAGACCGCCTTGGAACCGGACGTCAGGGCCAGCGCAACGTCTTGCGGCCCCGACATGGAGGGTCACTACTACGGTCGCTCTGATTCGGACACCGAGTACAGGAATGACGTTATCCGAGTCGCCGATGGCGACGAGTCACGGGTTCTCGCCCTGTGGGACGTCTCCACGACCAAGAATCAGGGAGTGGCCGAGAGGATCCGTCGACAGTACGCACGTGGGTGCGCCGACGACGTGAAGTCACCGCCTGTTGCGTACGGGAAAATCTCTGCAAACTGGCGTGTCAAGCCCTTCGAAAACTTCGGCGGCAAAGACGTCTTCGCCTTCGAAGCGGTGAGCTGGTACTTCAAGAAAGGTATCCGGCCGGAAGGAGCCTTGCTACCTACGGCGCCCGTCGCCAGCGAACACATCGAGGTCACCTCCACCGCGCGCCTACGGGCAGATCTGCGACACGGTCGTCATGGTCCGCATCAACAACACCACCGCCACCCCAACCACCGAAGCCGCACTCAAGGAACTCTGGGACAAGCAGGTCAGCAAGCTCATCCAGGTCCGCTACCCGAACTACCCGGAGAGTTGCTGACGCCCACATACGCGATGCTGACTTACGGACTCTCGTCACTGACTGCGCATTCGATGCCGCCCCTACCAGCGCCAGACGTAGAGCCGGCGGACGCCGACGTCACGGTGCATTCGCGGACTTGCACGTCCTGACGCTCGATCCACGGGCTGCCACGACCCCGCCCAGGACGAAGGCCAGTGCCGCCAGCACCACCACTCTTGCTGCACCGCGTCGGCGCCTTGCTGCTCGCCGCCCGTTCGCCCTCATGCACCCTGCTCGAGACCGCCGGCGCGGCAGCGACTCAGGCACCTTCGGCCAACCGTGCCGACCGCCGTGCAGCTTCCGCGGCCCGCCGGTCATCCACCCACTCAGTCCCCGCGAGTGCCGGCAGGGGCGAAGCCGAATCCCACCAGGTCTGGATCCCGTCCACGCCGCTCAGCTCACCCAGCACATCCACGGCTAGAGCATGCACTGAGACCTCGCGCCCGTCCGCGTCGCGGCGCAGAATGCCGCTGAGGTAGCCCAAGGCACCTCACGAGTACTCCTCCCATGAACCATCCGCGTGGATGGCGCGGGTCCTGCGACCCAGCTCGTCGTAGGAGTAGCGCGCGCCTGAGCCACCCGCGCTGACGCTGGCAACCCGCCCCTCATCGTCGTGGCCCAGGTCGGTGTGGAGGACGCTCCCACCGCGGCTCCGGGTGTGCTCGCGCAAGAGCCCGCCGCGGTAGCCCCACGACTGCACCAAGGCATCGGTTCAACATCGGTCACGGTTACCCATCCCCCTGGTTCTCCAGTGCGTTGATGCGTCCACCAAGTGGTCGATGACCCGCGAGGCTCCCGTCCATCGCGAACAGGGGCCTCGCCGGTCACCACCGCGGTGGGAGCTCAGACAGCCGAGAGCCCACCGCACATCAATCTCAGGCCCGCCGCCGGCGGAGAAAATGTCCTGGCTGATCTTCTGCAGCTGCTGCTGCAGCTGCTCCATCTCCTGCTTGGCCTGATCCAAAGCAGCCTTCGTCTCCGGCCACGTCGAACCACGGAGCTGCGAGGCCAGCGGACCGTCCCACACGTTCGGATCGGACAGGATCTTGCCCTGCCCGTCCAGTGCAGAGATCTGATCCGTCAGGCCTCCGTTGATGATGTTCTGCACGTGCTGGATCGCAGACTTGGCGTGCTCGGTCGACAAAACACGCGACATGAAACCCCCCTTGAGTAGTCCTGGAGCCGCCCCCCCCCCGGCCCTCCCAGCCCAGGGCCTTTCCCGGACCTGCGGGGACGCCAGCTACTGACTTGCCAATGTTTGTCCAACACTGTTCTAAATGGGTTCATCGCTCGGAAAAAGCGCATCGTCAGAGTTTCCTAACGGTTTTATTCCATTCAAGGGCTAAACCGACTATCCTGCTGGAGGCTCATTGCACCGTAGGAGGGAACGGACCTCATGCGCACGGGGGGACCCATCACATCGCGCCAGAAACCACTCAAGGCGGCCGCGATCGCGGCCGCGACGCTGGGACTGTTGATCACGACGTCGTGCACGAGCGCACCCGCGCCCCAGGAGGCCGCGGTGGAGAACCCCACCAAGGTCCTCCAGAACGTGCACGTGCAGCTCTCCGGCGCCGCCGGCGTTCAGGCGATCAACGGCACCGTCGTCTCGGTCGGCGCGGACGGCGCGTCGTCGTCCGCCTCCACGGACTACGCCACCTCCGAGGTCGTGGGCGACCTCCCCGTGCGGGCAACGCTGCGCTACACGGCCAAGGACAAGAGCGGCTCGGACCTGGCCGACCTCAAGGGCTACTCCGGTCCCCTCCAGGTGGATGTCACCCTCGAAAACCTGACGGTCCACTCGACGGCGTTGCAGTACGACGTGAACGGCACCTCACGCACCAGCAACGCGCTCGTCGGCGCCCCGCTCACGGTGGCCGCCTCCACCACCTTGAATGGCGTGCGCCCGAATGACGTGACCGCGGGATCCGCCGACGGTTCCGAGGGCACCAACGGCGTCCTGAGCTCCACGCAGGACGGTTCCGCCGTGGTCCAGTGGGCCACCATCCTGGCACCGCCGCAGTCCGGCGCGAGCAGCACCCTCCGCCTGGTGGCCAACGTCAAGGACTTCACCGTCCCCACCGTGGACATCGCGATCCAGCCGGGCCTCAGCACCGACCTGAGCGGAGAGGGCGTGGTCGCCTCCGCGCTCAACACCTCCGACAGCTCCGAGATGGCACTGCAGCGCCGCACCATCTCGCTGGTCTCGGACGTTGCCGAGGTCATGACCAAGGCTGGTGCCACCATCACCGACGTGCGCAAGAGCCTGGAGACCAGCGCGACGACGCTTGGCGTCAAGACCGCCGGCGAGCTGAAGTCCAATTCCGAGGCGCTGGCCCGGACCATGAAGTCCCTCAAGGGTGAACTAGGGAACCTGCGTACGTCCCTCGAATCCGCCACGACATCGGCCCAATCCGCCACCACCTCGCAGCTGACCCAGACCGTCTCCTCGATCGACGCCATGCTGGGCGACACCTCCGCGACCCCAGGCACCGCCACCATCAAGGGCGCCAATTGCTCCGCCACCGTGGCCAAGCCACCCAAGTCCTCCACCGTGTACTCCAGCTTGCTCGCCATGTCCTCGCAGCTCGAGGCCTACGCGACGGTCAACGCCGGCTGCCGGGACCTGGTGGTGAGCGCGCTGAAGACCTCCATCGGCCCCGAGAAGCCGACGCTGGAGGAGTGCAAGGAGCAGGGCAGCCTGACGTGCTCGCTCTACGGTTCGGCCGCGGCGGTCACCGTGGCGCTCTACTCGCTCGTGGAGAAGAGCGACGACCTGGTGGCCGAGTTGCAGCCGGAGCTCGTCACGCAGGCGCTCACAGAACAGGGCAAGTCGAACACCCTCATCGCAAAGGCCCGAGAGCAGATCTCCGCGATCGTGAACGATGATTCCGGGGCGACCGAATACGACCAGTCCCTCAAGGACCTGGAAGCTGCCGTGACCGCCGCTCGAGGGGCCACCGATGCCTCAAAGGAGACGTTGAAGGGGATCACCGCCGCCATCGACACCGCAGAGGACAAGGTCGACCTGCTCCGCAAGCGGCTCACCGACCTCAAGCCGACGGCCGAGGAAGCCACCAACGAACTCACGGGTGGACGATTCGCCAACAAGTCGATGAAGGCCCAGAATCAGGATCTCGCGGATCGCCTCTGCGCCCTGGGCGACGGGGATTCCCCTGCGAATGGGCGCCTGAGCGATGCGCAGGTCGAACGGTTGCGCTCCTACCTGACCGCCGAGCCGTGCGAGGCCACGGACGAGACGGGTGCGCAGAACCCGCCGCTGGATACACCGTGGGGATACTCGGCACCGCTCGACGAGCGACTGGACGATCAGGCCAGCCGTTGGGACACGGTGGACAAGGCCACGGATACGTCTGACGCGGACACCGAGATCGGGGAGGCCTTCTCGCAGGCCAAGGACGCGGTCAAGACCAGCGAGGACAGCTACGACGACATCGTCGCCAAGCTCGACGCCGTCGACGAGGCCGTCAAGAAGGTTGACGGTGCGGCAACCGGCCACAGCAGCGACATCAATCAGCTGCTCAAGGAGTTGGACTCCACCTTGGATTCCACGCAAGAGACGTCCACCGAGCTGACGGCCGCCCTCGAGAAACTGAAGAAGCAGCAGGACGGGCTGGGAGACACCCTGAAGTCCGCCCTCACCGGACTCTCCGCCGCGACCGTCAAGCAGGTCCTCGACGCCACGCAGACTCAGGCGCGTGCCATGGCCGAGGTGGGCGATCGGGGCTCAGAGGCCGTCATCGCCGCCTTCAACAACTCCGTCAACGGTCTGCGGTCCACCTCCAATGACGTGGTGGAGGACGCGAAGGATACGGTGGATCAGCAGCGCGGGGAGCTGAAGGAGCAGGCCGCCGGCCTCGCTAGCGCCATGGACAAGACCACCGAGGCATCGCTGAAATCCATCGCCGCATCCACCTCCGCTTCCAGCAAGGACGTTGAGGGCGCCCGCGCTCTCCTGAGCTCCAGCCTCAACAAGGTGATGCTGGACCTCGGCGACCGCAAGGTGAAGGGCTCGGGTCTCATCGGCTCGATGACGACCAACTCCGCCAAGGCCGGCACCGCGGACTATCAGATGGCCCTGGCTACCCAGAATGCCCAGGGCTACGCCAACATCCGCGCGCAGGACGTCTCCGGGCTCCTCCTGCGCCAGGCCCAGTTCAAGGCGTCGCTCACGGCGGCGGACGAACTGCCGGCGTTCCACTACGAGGTTCCGGCGAGCGCCACACACCAGACGCTTTACACCCTCAGCATCGGCGGAGAGAAGTGAACACGCATCGAGAGGAACCGATGAGGAAGTCGCGCGTCATCGCGTGGGCGGGCGCCGGCACCGCGCTCGTCGTGGCCGCCGCCGTCACCATCCCCCTGATGCTCCGTCAGCCGCACGAACCCACGGCCGCACCCGCTCCCGTGGCGGTCACGGTGCCTGTACCGATCTCCGCGGCCAGCCTGCCCAAGGACCTGAGCATCGGCGTGGTCCTCCCGCTCGGGGAGACGGGCGAGGACGGAACGGAGTATGTGGGCGCGGCGCAGGGCGCCGTCGTCGCGGCGCAACGCCTGGCCCAAGGCGGCCATCCCGTCACGCTCGTGTCGCAGAGCGACAAGGGAACCGAGGCCGGCGCCCGCACAGCCGTCGAACAGCTGGTCCGGCTCGGGGCGAGCTCCGTTGTCATCATGAACACCGGGGCCTCGGCCACGGCGGCCGCGGACGCCGCAGCCGAGGCCGGGATCCCGGCGATCGCTCCCTATGCCCCCCTCGCGGGGAAGCCTCAGGGCGTCTTCAGCCTGGCCCCCACCGCCGCGCAGGTCACGCAGGCCAGGCAGGAGGCACTCGCTCGCGCCAAGAACGTGCTGTTGGTCGACGCCGGCGGGGGTATCCCTGCCGGCGTCAAGGCCGCGAGGACGCTCAAGCTGGAGGACTTCGACGACGCGGACGCCCTAGCGAAGGAGGCCGCGATCTTCACGGGCGACCAGCTCCGCCAGCCGGCGGACGATGCGCCGAAGGACGCCAAAGCAAGCCGTCAGGAGAACCCGTCGGACGCCGTCGTCGTCTCCGCGCCCAACCCCGGTACCGCGGCCCTCGTGGTGCGCTCCCTCCAGGCCAGCGGCACCTCAACCCCGCTGATCCTCGGCGACAACGCGACGAGCCCGCTCTTCGCGACCGCCCTGCAGGAGCGTGGTGGTTCGGTCTCCTCCCAGTTGGTCAGTATCTCCGGTCCGTGGAGCGACGCCACCGCACTGGAGACCAGCGACGAGGGACGGGCCATGTCCGCCTTCCTCACCGCGGTGCGGATGGTCGATGCCGACCCGGCCACGAAGAACCTGGCGGGCGACGCCCCGTTCTCCGACGACGCGTGGGCGGCCGACGCCCGCAGCCACGACGCCGTCGTGGCGCTCGCGCAGGCCGCCTCCGCGGCCAAGAGCTCCGATGCCCAAAAGATCGGTGCGGCTCTGGCCGGCCTGAAGCTGGGCGCGGCCGATGGGATCGCCGGATCACCGCTGGATTTCTCGACCGACACGCCGTCCACGGGTGAGGTCACCGCGGTGTACGCCTCGAATCAGTCCCTCGGCCTGCGCACGCTGGGGCGTGACGATCCGTCTCTCATCTGGATTCCCGGCCCGGCCACGCCGTAACGTCGGCCGTCCGGGCCCGTGGCCATCCCGCGGACCCGGACGGTCGTCCCTGCCCCCTGCCAACACGCGGAAGGAGCGCGCCGGTGCGCGTGCTGATCAATCTTGACGAGCGCAGCTTTGAGGTCGAGGTGGCTCATGCCGCGCCGGCCACACCACTGAGCACCATCATCGAATCCGCGGGCGGACCCCGCCTGGGGCCCGATGAATCGGTCTTCGTGGATGCCGCCCAGGTCTCCGGTTCCACGCCGCTGTCGGAACTGGTGCTGTTGGAGGGCAGCCGGATTGCGCGCGCCCCGTGGGCGCAGCCGAACCGCCCGCGGGATTGGCACCTCACGCTTGCCGGCGGCGAGAAGGCGGGTGGCATCGTCGACCTGCCGCACGCCCGCGACATGGTCGTGGGACGCTCGCCGCAGGCGGATCTCACCCTGCCCACCGAAACCGCCTCGTGGGAACACGTGCGCCTGCGGCGCGAGGAGGACGGCATCCGCGTGGTGGACGCCGGCTCCACCAACGGCACGCTGGTCAACGGCGTCGCGGTGGAGGACGACGGCGTGCTGGTCACGGAAGCCGCGACCCTCACCGCGGGCGGAGCCGTGTTGCTCCTGCGGCCCCGGCTCGAGGAGCCGCTCGCCCCCGCTCCCGGCTCGCTACACAACCTCACCCCGGCCGGGACGGCCCCCTTCAACCGGCCGCCGCGCCCCGGCCAGCCGCCCGCGGGCGATCCGCTCGTGCCGCCGTCCCCCAAAGACATCCCCCCAGCCAACAAGTTCAGCGTCATCACCGTCTTGGCGCCGCTTGTCATGGCCGTGGCCATGGTGATCATCCTGCGCGACCTTCGCTTTGCCATGTTCGCCATGCTCAGCCCCGTGATGGCGATCGGCATGTGGTTTGAGCAGAAGCGCCGCCATACCAAGAACGTCAAAGAAGAGGCCGAGCGCTTCGACGAGGCCATCGCCGACTTCGAGGAGCAGATGCGCACGGCGGCCGCCGCGGAGACGGCGCGGCGCCACCGCATGATCCCGGATCCGGCCACCGTCATTCGCCGCCCCGCGTTCCCGACGACGTCACTGTGGCAGCGCCGAGCGGACGCCGACGACTTCCTAGCCCTGCACGCCGGCACCGGCAATGTGCCGTGGACGCCGGAGCTGGATCGGGCCGCGAGCACCCGCATGGACGAGAAGGTCAAGGACGCCCTGGGACGGGCCCACCTGGAGTCCGCGCCCGTCCTCGTTGACCTGAGCGACGCCGGCGTGGTCGGCATCGTGGGGCACCGCGAGGGCGCCCTGGCCCTGGCTCGTTCGCTCCTGGTGCAAACCGCGGTTCACGTCGGCCCGGCGGACCTCACCGTGGGCGTCTTCTGCGACAAGGGACGCGCGGACGAGTGGCAGTGGGCGTCGTGGCTGCCGCACACGCGTCAGGCGGGCAGCAGCACCGGGCAGCGCTGGATGTCCTCGCAGCGCGAGGGCAGCATCTCCATGCTGCGCGCCCTCAAGGAGGGCGTCCGCGAGCTTCCCACCCCGGCGCTGCTGGTGGTGCTGGACTCCGAGGTGTTGACCGAGGGCCGCGACGCGCCCGCGCGCGCGCTGCTCGGCCTGGGCCGTGCCGTGCCCGGCGTCAGCCGCGACCCCCTCAAGCGCGAGCCCCGTGTGGCAGGCATCGTCATTGCCACCTCAGCCGACCAGCTCCCGGCCGCTTGCACCTCCATCATCGCGGTGGGCGAGGACGCGGCCGCCAGCCTCAACCAGCCAGGGGACCTCACGCGGGTCGAGGACGTCGTCATCGCCGGGCTCGATCGCCCCACGGCCGAACGGGCCGCCATGCAGGTGGCGCACTTCGACGATCCGGAGCTGAGCGTCCCGGGTGCCTCCCTGCCCTCGCTCGTGCGGCTGCCCGAGCTACTGGGCTACGACCGTCCGGACGCCGGCACCATCCAGCGGCTGTGGCAGGCCCCCACGGGGACGTCCGCGCCCATCGGCATGGGTGAGGACGGCGCGCTCACCCTCGACATCGTCAAGGACGGCCCCCACGGCCTGGTCGGCGGCACCACGGGCTCCGGCAAGTCGGAGTTCCTGCGCTCCTTGGTGGCCGGCCTGGCCGCCCGCAACGACCCCACCCGCCTGAACTTCATCCTCATCGACTTCAAGGGCGGTGCGGCGTTCAAGGCGTGTGAGCGTCTACCGCACACCATCGGCACCATCTCCAACCTGGACGAGCAGCTGGCCGACCGAGCCCTGCGCGCGCTCGAGGCGGAGATGGAGCGGCGCCAGCGCGTGTTTGCCCAGGCTGGCGAGGGCATCGACAACCTGAACGCCTACCTGGCCACCAACCCGGCCGAACCCATGCCGCGCCTACTCCTGGTGATCGACGAGTTCGCGATGCTCGCCAAGGACTTCCCCGACGTGCTGGAGGCGCTCGTCAGCGTGGGCGCCGTGGGCCGAACCCTCGGAGTGCACATGATCCTGGCGACCCAGCGCCCGGCCGGCGTGGTCAACGACGACATCCTCGCCAACACCAACCTGCGCGTGGCCTTGCGCGTGCAGAGCCGCGAGGACTCCAACAACGTCATCGGCGTGCCGGCCGCCTCGGCCATCTCTCGCGCCCAGATGGGCCGCGCCTACGTGAAACTGGGTCAGGACGACATCACCCCGGTGCAGACCGCGCTCGTGACCGGCCGGGCCGTGGTGGGGGGGGCCTCCCCGGTGGATGTGCGCGAGGTGCTCTCCTTCGGCGTGCCCGCGCCGGCCCCCGCCGCGCCTCGTTCGTCCGACACGGACGAGAACGACCTCGACCTGCTGATCGACGCCGTGCTCGCCGCCAACGGCGAGCTGGGCCTCGCCGCCCCGCGCCAGGTCTGGCCCGAGGCACTGGGGGAGCGCGTGGAGCTCGCGGGTTTCGTGGCCCAGGAGCCAGCGCCCGACGACGCGGCGGCACCTTCGGGTGCGCCGGGCCAGGAAGGCGGCGGGGCACCCGCCCTGCCGGTGGTCGGCGGGGTGCGCGGCTCCACGGCGCTCGTGGCGCTCGTGGACGAGCCGGACCTGCAGCGCCAGTCCCCGGCGGGATGGGACCTGAACACCGGCAACCTCATGCTCATGGGTGTGGGCGGCTCCGGCACCACCACCACCCTCGCGAGCCTCGCGCTGACCCTGGCGCAGGAGGTTGATCCGGCCAAGCTGGACCTGCTGATCCTGGACATGGGATCCCGCGAGCTAGCACCCCTGGCCACACTTCCGCACACCGTGGCCTACGTCGGCACCGGCGCGGGGGCCAAAGAGCAGCAGGCCCGCTTCCTGCGCCACCTGCGCACGGAACTCGAGGCCCGGCGGGCCGCGCCGGGAACCCGGCCCCGCGCCGTCGTGCTCTTGGATGGTCTGGCGTCGCTGCGCGACGAGTTCCAGGACTACGAGGGACAGGCCCTCCTTGACCTGCTCTACCGCGCCTATGCCGACGGGCCCGCCCTGGGGCTCTCCTTTGCGGTCTCCACGACGCGCGCCAAGGCCATCCCCTCTGCGATGGACGAGGTGACGCTGCAGAAGTGGCTCTATCGCCTCGCCGACACGTACGACTACTCCTCGCTGGGAGTGAAGGGCAAGGCCGTTCCGGCGCCCGTCCCCGGTCGTTGCGTTGACCCACGCTCCGCGCTGCAGATGCACATCGCCACGCCGGGCGTGGGGCTCGAGGCCGCGGTGGAGCAGGTCAGGCAGCGTTGGGCGGACGCCGAGCCCAAGGCCCCGGCGATCGGGCGCCTTCCCGATAACATCACCCTGGCCGAACTCGGCGTGGCGCCGCAGCTCTCCGGGGAGCCCTGGCGCATCCCCGTCGGCATCCAAGAGGCGGACCTCTCCCCCGCCTACCTCGAGGTGTACGAGGGCGAACACGCACTCATCGGCGGCACGGCCCGTTCCGGAAAATCTTCGCTGCTGCTGGCCCTGGGCCAATCCTTGCGCGGGGCGCAGACGCCGCAGGGCGCCGTGCAGGTGTGGGGGCTGTGCGACCGCCGTTCACCGCTCGCGACGGCGGACCTGGACCGCGTGGCGGTGGGCGCGGACGAGCTGCCCGTGCTGCTGGCGTCCCTGCGGATGGAGCGCGGGCCCGTGGTGCTGCTGGTGGACGATGCCGAGCGCTTCGAGGACTCCGACCAGTCGCTGGCCAACCTCGTCGCCGCGGGTCAGACCGGCCTCTTGATCATCGCGGCCGGGCGTTCCGCTGACCTGCGCAGCCTCTACAGCCACTGGACCAAGACGCTGCGCAAGGCCCGGCTGGGCGTGGTGCTGCAGCCCGACATCGATTACGACGGCGAGCTGCTGGGCGTTTCGCTGCCGAGGCGCGCCCCCGTGGCGCTCACCGCGGGACGCGGCTACCTGGCCGTGGGCGGCCAAGTAGCCCTGGTGCAGACCATCAGCCCGCAGGACTAGTCGATGACGACCATGTAGCTCTTCATCGCCGCGTGGTTCAGCGAGACCTCGATGAAGTTGCCCTTCTTGGCGCTGGTCTTCGGGACCTGGATGCCCACATCGCCGGTCACGCTGAAGCCCGGCGTGGCCTTCGGGGCCGGGATCTCGCCCTTCGTCGCGGTCGTCACCGACTCCCAGAGGGAGGTGAAGCGAACATCGTCGTCGATGGGGTTCACCCCGTCCCAGGCCTTGTCGACGAACCAGAAGTTGGTGGCACCCTCGGCAGGCTCGGAGCCCACGTACTTCCACGTGGCCTCGACCGTGACCCACACCTTGCCAGCCTCGGGCTTCACCTTCGCGTAGATGTCGTCGCGGGCAGCGACCTCCTTGTTGCCGTCAAGGTTCACCTTGTCCACGGTCAGGCGCCAGTCGCCATCGGCGATCTCCTCGCCGATCTTGTACGGGTTGGCGTAGCTGCCCTTGGAATCGTCCAGCGGCCAGGTCGCCGTGGCGGACGTGGCCGGTGCCGCGTCCTGGCTCGAGGCGCTGGGTGTGCTCTGGGCGCTTTGCGAGGCGTCGTTCGTGGGGGCGGCCGACGTCGCGGGCGTCGACGACGCCCCTCCGCAGGCGGTGGCGCTCAGGACGACGGCCGCGGCGGCCGCCGTCAGGGCTGCGGGGCGGAGAAAGACGGGGCGCATGAGAGTTCCTCTCGCAACGGGATCAATGTTCTTCCCATTAGATCACGGTGTTGGGAATGGGGCCGGGGCGGACACTGCGCCTGGCTGGGCCGGCCATGCCGGTTGTGGGGCCCGGGAGCCGAGTGGCTCAGTCCGCCGCTGGCCCACCGTCCGGATAACGCAACCACGGTCCGCTGCCCTCGCCGGGACAACTCGTCGCCAGCGCGGTTCGCATGACAGCGTCATCGGCGGGGGCGCGGCGATACATGAGTTCCGCGAGGTCGATGTCGCGCCGCACCGTGCCGTCGGTCCAGCGGGCGTCGAAGTGCAGCACACGCCCCAGGCGTCGTGTCAGACCCCTGGGTTCCACGCGCACCTCGGCGCGGAAGTCCACGGGGAGGTCCGGGGGGCGTTGGGGCGTCCCGCGAGAAACGCCTCCACAGCGGGCGTGTGCTGGCCCGGGCGAAACGCCTGAGCGTGGCGATGGCCCCGTCGAACTCCTCATTCTTGAGCGGGTCATCCGTGTACTGGTCCGAGAAGGACCCGTTGCCCGCCCTGGCCAGGAAGCGCATCTCTTCCTGGATGGTGCCAAGTCTTCGCCGGGACACGCCAGCGCTCAGTTCTGCCGCGACGTCGTGCAGCATGCGCGCGAGCCCCGGAATCGCTGGCGTGTCTGCGAAGGCGGCACAGGTACCCAGGGCAGCGAGCACCTGCTCGAGGTTCGGGCGCTTCATGGTGTTCCTCCGAAGTCACGCTCCGTGGGAGCGCTCGCGGGCCACTGAGGCGGGCGTTCATCGGCCGAACCGGGCAGTGGATCGCGTTCGAGTGGCACTCATTCCTGACGCGACAAAAGGGATTTGCTCCACCAGTCGACCTGCACGAGCAGTTCCGGAAGCCATGCGGACAGCTCCCGATCCACGCGTCTCTCTGCCCCACGAGGTAGCGATGCCTGAGCCAGCCGCGCCCCCAACGCTAGGCGCGTCAGACATACTGTGACCGGCACAAACGGTCATCGCGGTCCCTACCAGCTTCTAATCAGCGCGGCGTCGTGGAACGATGCGGCGATCTCCCCTCGGTGAACGTATCCGTGTTCAGCTCACGCTCCTTTCGAAGCCCGTGACCTCCGGGGTGAGACCAAACAATCTCAGCCCCGGCAGGAGGAATTTCGTTCCCCCACCGATGCTGAAGGTATAGACGCCCCCATCATTCAGGTCCGCAGCGACGGAGTCACGATTATGCTCGTCGATACCCTGAGTCAAGGTCAATTGACCGCAATCAGACGTTTCGATGAGTACCCTCGACCACGTCGCTCCCCCGCGTTGGCCGGCGGACGCCGTGCCGGCGGCGGCACCCGTCACCGTACAGCGAAGATCCGTCGGATTCGTTGAGTCCACAGTCCGGAGTAGCGGAGCGCCGAAGAGAATAACGGCAACGCCAACAAGCATCACCACGATGGTGACGATCGCCAACCACCGCCGCGGCTTGCGTTGCCCAGTCTTGCTTCGCCCTGACAACTTCTCGCGTCCTGTCCGGCACTCCATCTGCTCTCCAGTCCAACCGATCGGCGGTGTGTCCCCACAGTAGGCCCATCGGCCCCGATGAATACTCCTTGGGCTCCTGCGGTGAGCAAGCCGCCGACAGACTTGTCAGCCCCCGGCCGCACAGCTGACATGTCCCGCGTTTCTTGGACAGTTTCGGTTGGCTCATCATGCCGCGACTGCGGCGCTGATGTGAAGGTGCTCGTACTCGAGGGGAGTCCGGTAGCCCAGGGCTGAGTGGCGGCGGTGCGGATAGTACAAGGCTTCGATCCATTCGAAGATCGCGCTTGCGAGCTCGGCCCTGGTAGCCCAGGCCTTGCGGTCGAGGACTTCGATCTGGAGCGAGCCCCAGAACGTTTCCATGAGCGCGTTGTCATAGGCGCAGGCGACTTTGCCCATGGAGCCCATGAGGCCGGCTTGGCGCAGTCGTGCCCCATACAGCCAGGAGGTGTACTGGGCTCCCCGGTCCGAGTGCACCGCAAGTCCCTTGCGGTTTTCGGCGTTGCCGGGCCATTTCCAAGGCGTCTGTGACGAGCTCGGTGCGTAGGTGATCGGCGATGGCCCAGGAGCCTGTCGAGCCTGTCAGATTGTCTGTGTAAGCCCGGCACCAACCAGGACTCCCCCACACCCGTCAGCCCACCAGGCAAAGTCAGAACCTGCTCCTGGCCGACCCCGACCAGGGACGGCATCCCGGCGGCGGTATCCCACCACACGTCCTCACCATTCACGCCGGCGAGCTCACCGAGGGGTCTGCTGCACCCAGAGTAGGGGCGAGAGGGTCGGTGGACAGGAACGCCCGCGTGGACGGGTCGTGCGCCCGGGCGCCAATTCACCCCCAACCCACATTTCCCGGGGCACCCGTGGCGCGAACCTGCGCTCAGCCCCACCCTGGCTACGCAGCTACGCCGGCTGCCCGCTGACGCTCGAGCCGTGCGGACGTAAGCCGTCACTACGGCGAAAGAGTCAACTCAGGCTTGACACCTCGCGCCGGTAGAAACGCCGCCTAACTGGACAGCGCACCGCCAGCAACCAATAACTCGTGAGCCAAATACCACTGACCCCACAGGCCAAAGATCACGAATGCAATTGTCCCGAAGATGCCAATCACGCGGCTTGACTTTCCCATCCGACCCGCCGATGGCTTGCGCATTTGCCACAGCATTATGCAGAACATCACCGGTGCCGCCATGAGCACCACCTGCATCGGCAGTCCATCGCGGCCATACCTGCCGCTGTAGTCCAAACGTGTCTCCCACGGAACGTTTAAAAACGTATACACAGCCATAATCAGGACGGCGATCAGGGCAATACTCACACACCACAGTGCAAACCGCACGACGCGAGCGCCGGCTTGCAAGTCCTCTTGCGTGTAGCTCCTTGCCGAGTCTGATTGCGCCGATTCGGCTGAGCTATTGTCTACCACGGTGCACCTACCTGTTCCCCTACAAACTTCACACTGTCCGTGATGGCCGAGACGTGACCACCGGCGTATGCGGCCCCGATATGGCTGCCCCAGCTAGCGTTGGCACCGCCGAGCTCCTCGGCCCCAGGGAACTTTGACGACGCAACTCCCGCCAGTCCGTCGAAAATCATCTCCCCAGCCGAGTACTCTTCTCCAGCAATCCCGTTATCGACGAAACCACCGAGTGCTGACGATCCTCCGGCTACAGTGTTTTTCACTACAGATGCTCCAAGCCCGTCAAGCGGTTTAGCCAAGCCACTCAGGGAACTGAGTCCACCGCTGCCCGTTCCACCGGCCGCAGCCGCACCAGCACCCCTAAACGACCACTCGTCCTGAGGCGTTGTGATGAAGTACATCCCAGTATTCGACACGCCACCACCGATACCGTTCGACACGGCGCCACGCAACATCTGTTGCCCGCTGAGCTGCGAGGCATAACTACTCACACCATTGACCACGCTCGAGGCCGCGTTCGAAGCAGTTGCACCCATCCGCGAGGCAACATTCGTCACCGCCGACCCAACACGGGAGGCACCATTGGCCGCCATGGAACCCAAACGCGTTGCCGCGCTGGAAGCCGCCGACGCCACCTTCGAAGCACCCGAAGCAATCGCACTTCCTGTCCGCCCCAAAGCAGGCAAAACCCGAGACGTCACCACGGAACCCACACGACTCGCAGCCCCCGAGACCACCGAGCCAACCCGCGAAGCCAACGGCCCCGCAACCAGCCCCACAGCACCTGTGAAGGCGACCTGCCCCCCGCTCACCTCACCCGTCGTCGCCTTCTGAATAATCGTGTCAGCACCCGCACTGATCAGCATGGCGCCCGCCGGGTCGCCCACGCCGGTCGCGATGAGCACACTCCCGGCGATGACCATCGCACCACCTACGAGGCAAGCGATGTCCTGTGCCCCGTCCCCGACCTGCTGAAACGCGATACGCGCCGAGGCATCGTAGGCCTTGTGCTCATCACCCGTCAGCGGTTTGAGGCCGTTGGGGTCACTGAACTCGAGGGAACAGAAGGCGGCGCGAACTCACCATGCCCCGTCAGGCAAACGGCGCAGATCTTTGGCGTCAGCCCACGTTCCGGCTGGTCGCTACACCACTTCGCCGCTCGGGAAGACGACCCAATCGGCGGTCCTGCCTCGCTCGAACATCTCTCGGCTCAAGCGATGACATTCTTGGAAGCTCTGTTCATCATCCGGCGTCGAACCCAGCGCGTTTCTGAGGTCGTCGTACGGCACGATGAGTTCCGGCCTGTTGGGCGCTTTAACTCGAAAAGTCGACTCGCGCCGCGGGAAGATACGACCGCGCAGTACCTCTGCCTCCATCCGAAACAACACCTCTGCCGGCGGGGGTCCTTGAACGCTCATCTCAGATCCCAACTCCCTTGAGGATCCGTGCTGTAACCCGAGTAGCCAGCGACTTGAGCCTGCTCCATATCGTAGTAACTGCTGGAAGGGAGCGCGCCCGGGCCTCGAGGGTTGAGTGCCGGATCCGGAGCACCGATGTCCACGATCTGTCGACCCTCCATCATCTGATAATTGATCCATTTCTTGTTGGCCCAAAGATGAATTGCATCGTGCGCGTTTGGCAGGTACTTGTTAGTGAAGTCATAGATCGGTTTTGGCAGAGCCTCGTACGTGGCGAACCCGTGACTGTTGCCGTATGGATGAACTCTCTGGTCCATCATCCGGCCCATCACCACGGTGTCGGCGCCCGCGTTTCTTGTCACGCTGCTCATGATGGCATCACCGATCTTGTGTCCGGCTGCTCCGCCAGCTCCGCCGAGCACAGCGCCGCTCACGGTACCTAGTGCGGTCGCGCCGAGTGCGCCGCTGACGGTGTGTGGGCCGGGCCCTGTGAAGTAACCGTAAGCGCCTTGGATGCCACCGCCGATACCACCGGAGCTCGCGCCCGCAACCATCGTCGCCTTGATCCCGGACAGACCGGCCTTGGCGGCAATGCTCGCCCCGCCGAAACCACCGAGTGCACCGCTCAAGGCCACCTGGCCCCAGTTCACGCCACCCGTCGTGGCTTTCTGGATGATCGTGTCAGCACCCGCACTGACGAGCATGGCGCCGGCCGGACCGCCCACACCGGTCGCGATGAGCACACCGCCGGCGATAACCATCGCACCACCAGCAAAGTACTCCCAGTTGTCCCCGACCCAATCCCCCACCTTCTGGAACACATTGCGAGCCGAGGCGTCATAGGCCTTGAGTTCTTCATCCGTCAGGGGCTTGAGGCCGTTGGGGTCGCTGAAGGCTAGCGGGTTGTTCCCCGCATAGGCGTAGGGGTTGCCGTCCCATCCCGCGCCCAGGGTCGGGGCGAGGGGGTCGGTGGAGAGGAACGCACGCGTGGAGGGGTCATACGCCCGGGCGCCGAGCCATTCCAGGCCAGCGACCCCCAGGGAACCCGTGGCGCTGACCTGCACTCCGGCACCCAACACACCAGAGGCTGCACCGCTCGTGCCAGTGGGGCCCGCGGTTCCGGTGGGGTTCGGGATGGTCGGGGC